>NZ_JBWLAE010000003.1:0-4544 GCF_056490265.1 Klebsiella sp. GFKo11 | reverse complement strand
TTAAAATGGCACCAAGAGATAATACTCTCATCACTATTACTCCTGTTAATATCAAAAATAGAATTGAATCGTTCAGCGGTGCCGAACGCCGGTTCCAGCCGCGGGATTCGTGATCGGGATGTTATAGTAAATTGATCTCTTGATTTTGAGTGCCCTTACTCGAAATCAGGTTGCTATTTTCAGTGTCGCGGCTACTGCTTGTACCCCCGGAAGCTCCTGAAGATTATTATTGATAGCAAACTTTATCTCTTCAAAGCTCGCGTTAATCATGAGCTTCTCATCCACGCCACGTAAAAATATTATTGTTTTTGCATTACCACATGATTTCATAAAGATAATATCATCTTTTTTTAGCATGATACTGTCGTTACTTAGTGTAGTGAGATAAAGCATAGCCACTGTTTTTGTGTGTTTTTGTTAAGGCTGTTAAGATTATTCCTAACCACTGATTTTGTACATATCATCAAAAAAAATAAAAAAACTAATGCCCCCGTGGTGGGTATATAACAAATCACGGGGAGCGGAGCTGACCTGCTCCCCGTTGATTAATACACCGCGATGTTAGTAATGTCTTCATAAGCCACATGAGGACATCCTCATGAAGAAGCGTTTTTCCGACGAACAGATCATCAGTATTCTCCGCGAGGCCGAAGCCGGGGTTTCTGCCCGTGAGCTCTGCCGTAAGCACGCCATTTCCGACGCCATCTTTTACACCTGGCGTAAGAAGTATGGCGGTATGGAGGTGCCCGAGGTTAAGCGCCTTAAGTCGCTTGAGGAAGAGAACGCCAGACTCAAGAAACTGCTTGCCGAAGCCATGCTGGATAAGCAGGCGCTTCAGGTGGCTCTGGGGCGAAAGTACTGACGACAGACCAGAAGCAGGAAGCCGTTGAGTTTATGTGTGATGCGACCGGTCTGTCGCAACGTAGTGCCTGCAGGCTTACAGGTTTGCCCCTGTCGACCTGCCGCTATGAGGCTCAGCGTTCGGCGGCTGATGCGCATTTATCACTGAGCTGGCACTGGAGCGCAGGCGTTTTGGCTACCGACGCATCTGGCAGTTACTGCGCCGTGAAGGCCTTCATGTTAATCACAAGCGCGTGTACCGTCTTTACCACCTTAACGGGCTGGGTGTAAAACGCAGACGACGTCGTAAAGGTCTGGCAACAGAACGTCTGCCGCTGCTCCGCCCGGAGGCGCCCAACCTGACCTGGCCGATGGATTTTGTCATGGACGCGCTGGCCACCGGTCGCAGGATCAAGTGCCTGACCTGCGTGGACGACTTCACGAAGGAGTGTCTGACAATTACCGCCGTCTTCGGGATTTCAGGCGTTCAGGTCACGCGAATTCTGGACAGCATTGCACTGTTTCGCGGCTATCCGGCGACGATAAGAACTGACCAGGGGCCGGAGTTTACCTGCAGAGCACTCGACCAGTGGGCTTATGAGCATGGGGTGGAGCTACGGCTTATCCAGCCGGGCAGGCCAACACAGAACGGATTTATTGAAAGTTTTAACGGACGATTCAGGGATGAGTGCCTCAATGAGCACTGGTTCAGCGATATCGTTCACGCCAGGAAAACGATTAATGACTGGCGGCAGGATTAGAGCGAGTGTCGTCCACATTCATCGCTGAACTACCAGACTCCGGCTGAATTTGCGGCGGGCTGGCGAAACGGGAAATATGAAGAAAAACGAACCGACATTACTAACTGAAGGTTGTATCTAATCCTGGGGGGGCAGGTCAACCGCGTTGGATGATTGTGGATCATGATTATATATGTTTTTTTCTTATCAGAAACAATGGGTTAAATAGTTTTATTTTGATGGTTGGTGTCGCGGAGTGGTGCTGGTTTCACTTCAGGGGTAGGCATATGGAACAGGATCCTCTTGAGATCCTTTCTTTAGCATCGTAATCTCTTGCTCAGTAAACGAAAAAACCGCCCAGCAAGGCGGTTTTCTCGAAGGTTCTCAGAGCAGCAACTCTTTGAACCGAGGTAACTGGCTTAAAGGGAGCGCAGTCACCAAAACTGTTCGTTTAGTTTAGCCCTAACTGGCGTATAACTTCAAGACTAACTCCCTAAATCAGTTACCAGTGGCTGCTGCCAGTGGCGCTTTGTCGTGTCTTTCCGGGTTGGACTCAAGACGATAGTTACCGGATTAGGCGCAGCAGTCGGACTGAACGGGGGGTTCGTGCATACAGTCCAGCTTGGAGCGAACTGCCTTCCCGGAACTGAGTGTCAGGCGTGGAATGAGACAAACGCGGCCATAACAGCGGAATGACACCGGTAAACCGAAAGGCAGGAACAGGAGAGCGCACGAGGGAGCCATCAGGGGGAAACGCCTGGTATCTTTATAGTCCTGTCGGGTTTCGCCACCACTGATTTGAGCGTCAGATTCTGTGATGCTTGTCAGGGGGGCGGAGCCTATGGAAAAAAGGCCACCATGCGGCCTTTCCTTTTCACCATCACGCGACTGTTCGGTTTTCTCGAGCTTTTATGTGCATGCTCCTGCCGCTCGCCGCAGCCGAACGGCAGGAGCATAGCGACTGAGTGAGCGAGGAAGCGGAAAAGAGAACATCCCTACACTGAGCACTGACGCTCTGAGGCCTCTTATGACGAAACAACAGAAAACAGCGCTGAACATGGCTAAATTCATCCAGAATCAGTCTCTGCTCCTGCTGGAGAAGCTTAACGAGCTTGATCTCGATGTCGAGGCCGACCTTTGTGAGAAACTCCACGATGATGCGGAGCATCTTTTCCGTACACTGTCCTCGAGACTGGATGCATTACAGGATGGTAACTGATGGCCAGAGTGTCTATTAGTGAGGCTGCCCGACTGACGGGTAAGAGTAGAACAACACTGCACAGGTTAATTAAAACAGGTGACCTGTCCACCTGTAGTGGTGAGCGCAATGCAAAAATGGTAGATACTTCAGAGCTTTTACGTGTCTTTGGTCCCTTTGAGCAACCGAAGGGTGAACACCATTCTGGACAGGTCTCTGAACAGCGTGATACAGCCTCTGCTGACCAGAGTGAACAGGTGATTCGTCATCTGAAACAGGAGATTGAACACCTGAACACCTTACTTTTGTCCAAGGATTCGCACATTGACAGCCTGAAACAGGCCATGCTCCTTCTTGAAAATCACCAGGCAAAATTAACTGAATCCCCGACGCCATGGTGGAAATTCTGGAAAAAATCCTGACCCCGTCATGCTTCAGTTTTCCTCTCCGGCCATCCCGGGGAGTTCCTGAACCTTCCCAAAAATCGTCAGATCTCTGAACGCTCCTCACCACTAAAAATACCCACACCCCACGCAAAATTAAAATTTTGCAGATTCCTTATTTACAACAATGGGTTAATGAAAAATAAATGTGCGGTGATGTGTTACAAAGTGCAGATCCAAGTCGTGGACAACTCTATGGCGAATCGCTGACGAATTGCCCACGATTCATATGTGAATCACGCTTTATTATCATATTGTTATGATGAATCGACTCTTGATTCAATTCATCACTCTGGGTTTTTTTTGTTCATGGTGACTCTTGATTCAATTCACGATTCGAATCGCCGGTGAATCGTGTGGTGAGTCGTCCGGCGACTTGCCATAACGTGATTGCCGGCCGTCGACGAACCCGATTCCTGAACGTGCTGAAAACCGGTTTTCCGGCTGCGCCGGCAACGCTTCACGGCCACGCAATAAATTGCGTCCCCGTTCACCGTTTTCGGATAGGAAGAACGCCGGAAACAGGACTTACCCTGGCTGAATGGCGTGAATTTTCGCGCTATGCACTTGCGTGCATACTCATGCATGCCGTAAAAACAGAGCCTGCGCGTTTCTGGCGGGTTTTCGGGTGGTTTGTTGCCTGTTTTACCGGTTTCCCGTCAGAAACGCCTTGAGGCCGTTTTTGCGGTGCGTACAAGAAGGGATTATGGTAAATAGGGCGCTATCGCCTAAATGTACGACTGATTGTTTTTTTTTCTTTGTAGTATGAGATTCCTGAGTAGACAGCTACAACAAGTAGAGCAATGGCGATAGCAAGTAAAAAAAAGTCCATAAGTACTTTATTAATCTAATAAAAACAACCTGTTATGATTAGTTATTGTAAGTGGTTTTCATTCTTTTTTCATTACACTTATTGCTTTGAGCTAATGGTTCCTGAGGACGCATTGTTCAGTACACGTAAGAAGACGTTATGATAAATCCAAAAATGCTGGCATTCGGAATTCAGTATATCGGTACGCAGCATAATAATGGGGGGTTAATTTCCAACGTATGAGCCATCAGGTGCTAAGGTTGCTTCCGAACCACCAACGTATGAGCCATCAGGTGCTAAGGTTACTTCCGAACCACCAACGTATGAGCCATCAGGTGCTAAGGTTACTTCCGAACCACCAACGTATGAGCCATCAGGTGCTAAGGTTACTTCCGAACCACCAACGTATGAGCCATCAGGTGCTAAGGTTGCTTCCGAACCACTAACGTACGATCCATCAGATGCTAAGGTTACTTGGGATATCGCGGTTAGTGGTAATGCTGACATAGCCA
>NZ_JBWLAE010000002.1:0-5634 GCF_056490265.1 Klebsiella sp. GFKo11 | reverse complement strand
TTAACTGAACCCCCGGCACCGTGGTGGAGATTCTGGAAAAAATCCTGACCCCGCTATGCTTCCATTTTGCTCTCCGGCCATTCCGGGGAGTTCCTGAACCTTCCCAAAAATCGCCAGATCTCTGAACGCTCCTCACCACTAAAAATACCCACACCCCACGCAAAATTATAATTTTGCAGATTTGTATTTAATATCAGTTATTTACATTTCGGAAATTTCGTTTTTTAAATTTTATTTACATAGATCCGACTCTATAACGAGTCGTCATAGAGTCCCCGGTGAGTCGTCATAGAGTCGGTAACGACTCAGGACTATAAAAACAATGAGTTAACAACGACTCGACTCTAGACCCGACTCCCCATTTGGTTGTTTTTTAGTCGCGGCGATTCTAGGTACGACTCTAGTGCAGAGTCGTACCTAGAATCGTGTGGTAAGTCGTCCGGCGACTTGCCATGACGTCAGTGCCGTTGTTGATGAACCGGATTCCGGAACGTGCTGAAAACGGGTTTTCCGGCTGCGCCGGCAACGCCTCACGGCCACGCAATAAATTGCGTCCCCGTTCACCGTTTTCGGATCAGAAGAGCGTCGGAAACAGGACTTACCTTGGCTGCACGCCGTGAATTTCCGCGCTATGCACTTGCGCGCATACTCATGCATGCCGTAAAAACAGAGCCAGCGCGTTTCTGGCGGGTTTTCGGGTGGTTTGTTGCCTGTTTTACCGGTTTCCCGTCAGAAACGCCCTGAGACCGTTTTGGCGGTGCGTACAATTAGGGTGTTATGGTAAATAGCCGTCGGCTACAGGCGTAAAAAAAAGCCCCGTAGGGCCTTAAATTATGGCTTCCAGAGCAGGTTCTAGTTCTCTTACCTGCATTGCCCTTAGGCGCGGAGCTAATGATTGATGGCTATTTAAGTAATCAATAGCTCTTGTAACCAGTTTGCCACCACCACAAACAACGAAGTAGTTCTGATGCTTAGTGTGCTGAGCGTCGAGTGCTGTATGGCCTAGTTTCTCTATTGCGGTACCGCTCACTTCTTGCCATTTGGCGGTTATTTGAATGGTGCCTGTGTTAGTGAATAGCAGGAAATGGGCTGTTTCGTTTTTGCCTGCGATTAGACCTGAATAGCTTACATTTTTTTTGAAAGTCATTGGTGCTTCTGAGCTGCTTAGTTCAAAGCCTGCCCCCGAGACAACTGCCTCAATATCGCGTAGTAATTCCGCTCTGGACATACTTCCACCTTATTAATTTGTGTCTTTTTTGACCTTGGGGATAGTGTTGGATTTTCAAAGTATAGACACTTCAATTTTATGGTTAATAGTTGGCGCTATTCTTGTGCTGAGAGCATAAAAAAAGCCCCGAGGGGCTTTTTTTACTTATCAGTGGCTTTAACCAATAGCTTCCACTTATTGCTATGCCCTTTTTTCTTACAGTTAGAGCAAGGTGGAAGCTTGATGCATTCCCGGTTCACGACGTCTTCGTATTTACAAGTCTGGCACTCATAAATGCCGGGACTGGGAGGTACATCGCCGATTTCACGTAGGACCCGGTATTGATCAGGCTTGTCAGTTTCAAGAACTGAACGCTTGTTTTCATAGAATGCCATTCTGTTCCCTTACATAGATAAAATCAGGGTTCGCAGCCTTTTACGGCTGCGGCGTTTGTTATTTTTTAGGATCACGTTTTACTGGTATCTTAAACATCCCACCGTTTGGACGGGTGATCCGCTTACCCTTGACTGTTATGTAAGGGCGAAAAATGTATGCCTGAGACTCGTCTGTCTGCATGGTGCATTTCCTGTTTTTCGCCACATGAATGTTGATTTTTGCTATCAAAATTGTACTGTAGCAACCAACAAATCTAGTGGCTTGCTTGTAAAAGCACTTGAGGTGGTACTCAAGCGCTGCGTTTGCGTACGATTTGTTAGGGTTAGTTCTGGTGGTACAGGCTAACCCAATCACTTTTCCTTCCTTACCCCCTTAAACGGGGTTCCGTCCTGTTTTACGTCCATGATTCTTCCTGTCGTTGAATCTCGCTTTGCCCATAGTCCCGTAGGCGTTTGGAACTGAGAGCGTTGTTTTACTGCGCCAATGCGATGGCCATCGTCATATGGTTTGTTTGTTGCCATTTTCGTCTTTCTCCTATCGTGAAGTGTGTTACTGTTATCCTCATGATAAGTGATCTTAAGGATAAGTACAACTTTTGATCTGAGTGATAATTTCTAGGATTGTTATCTTATGAAAAGTGTTAGAAATCAAAATTTTATAGATGATAGGCTCTGGTATATAGAATGGCTTTTGATGATGCGAGGTTGGCTATCCCGTACAGATTTAATGGAAAAATTTGGGATTAAAGGAGCAGCAGCTAGTCGTGACATTAAGAGGTATAAGGAACAGGGGGATGAAAATTTATTTTTAGATCATAGGGTTAAGAGGTATGTTGCTGATCTAGATAAATTTAAGCCTATTTACGAAACTTCGGAGGACCTCATCTTTTCGAAACTTACAGATCCGGATGAGTCTAGGTCTCTAGGGGTAGGGTATCCGCTGATTGAAACTATCCCAAGTTTGTCGGAAATAAACCCGAAAGATATAACAGGCATTACCCGTGCGATTCTGAATATGAATGTGCTGAAGATTGCCTATTGCTCCATGACTTCGGGGGCTTCTGAGAAGAAAATTGTTCCCCATTCAATGTTCCATAATGATCTTAAAACATACGTACGTTGTTACGATCTTGGGCGAAACAGATTTTTAGATCTGGTTGTAGGGCGAATCCTTGAAGTTAAGGGGGAAGATGGGGCTGCGCCAGCTGAATTCCTGAGAGAATTTGATGATGATTGGAACACATACCTTTCTTTAGAGCTGGTTGTTCATCCTCGTATTGAGCATAAGCAAGCTATTGAAAGTGATATGCAAATGATTGAAGGGGTGAAAATCGTTCAAGTCAGAAAATCGTTGGCCCAGTATTGGTTGCGCCGGTGGTGTGTTGACTGTTCAGCAACAGCCAAGATGACTGATAAGGCTTTTCAGCTCCACTTACGTAATCATAGTGTTATTGAAGGAGTTAATGGTGCGTTCCCTGGGGTGAATAACCATATAGATTGATTGTGGATGTTTGGGGAAGCACTGAAGCACAGAGGGCCGCTAATTTTTTAGCGGCCCTCTGTGCTCTGAATAATCAGATAAATTTTTTGGCACTTCCTAACCCCTCTCAACCGCACATTTGTCGCCTGAAAGAGTTAATGCTAGTGTGCTTACAAGGTTAAGTATCTAACATGGAAAGATAGAATGCAAGTTCTAAACTCAGCTGCTTTTTTAGACTGCTTGTCGAAGCCGAGAGTCAAATCATACAGCAACTTTTTTTACCCTGGAGTGGTTCAGCCAAATGAAAGCGATTTGGTTTATATGTATCAATGGAATAATGAAATTAGTGAAATATTATGGAGGTTAATCTCCATAATAGAAATAACGATGCGAAATAAAATTCATAAAGAGTTAAGTCGGCTATATTTCAATTCTCCAAAAGAGATTGTTTCAAATGGTGTTTATGTAAATAATTTTGTGAATAACAAAGTGCCAACTGCGACAATAGGAGATGCTGATTCTTGTAATTGGTATCATGCTATAAATTTTAATGGCGAAGCTTTGACAAATATAACAAAGAGGACTCATTATAAAAAGCCAAATAACAAGTATTATAAGAAATCGTATACGGTCACACCAGATGATGTTATTTCTGGTTTGACTTTTGGTTTTTGGCGGTTGATTTTTAAGAATCTAGGGAATGCAGGCGTTTCCTATCAATCTATAATATCTGATGTGTTCGTTCACTCACCTTTCTACAAACAAACAGTGACTCAATCTCTTGATTTTAAAATTGATTCTAGAGTGGCGATGATTCATTTATTTAGGAATAGAATATCGCATCATGAGCCTGTTTGGAAGTTAAAAGATATGAAGGAAGAAAAAATTACTCCGGTCCCAGGTAATGCGAATAATGTTAATGTTTTAAAATTTAAACCATCAAATAAAAAAGAGGTTTTTGAACATTTAACTGATTACTATAGAATGATGTTGGAGTATCTATTGTGGTTGGATAAGGATGTTGCAAGGAGCTTTAAAAGTTCATGGTGGAATGACCGTTTTTTCTATGTTTGCTCTGATAAAGGTGTAAATAGTTTTCTTTGCTCATATTCATCTGAGTATGAATTAACTAAGACTCATTTAAAAAGAAATCTTAACCAAATTATCAAGAAGGGAAATATTAGAATGATCACTGATAAATCAAGAAAAGCAATCATTCTTCCAGTGAAGTGAGTCGTCGGTTGTTAACTGATAAACTTCATTCGGTTCCGGTTATTCTTCTTGAGATCATTTTCTTCTCGTCGTAATCTCTTGCTCTGTAAACGAAAAAACCGCCTTGGCGGGCGGTTTTTTCGAAGGTTCCAAGAGTTGGCGCTCTTTGAACCGAGGTAACTGGCTTATGAGGAGCACAGTAACCAAAACTTGTTCTTTCAGTTTAGCCTTAACCGGCGCATAACTTCAAGACTAACTCCTCTAAATCAGTTACCAGTGGCTGCTGCCAGTGGTGCTTTTGCATGTCTTACCGGGTTGGACTCAAGATGATAGTTACCGGATAAAGGCGCAGCAGTCGGACTGAACGGGGGGTTCGTGCATACAGTCCAGCTTGGAGCGAACTGCCTACCCGGAACTGAGTGTCAGGCGTGGAATGAGATAAACGCGGCCATAACAGCGGAATGACACCGGTAAACCGAAAGGCAGGAACAGGAGAGCGCACGAGGGAGCTACCGGGGGGAAACCCTTGGGATCTTTATAGTCCTGTCGGGTTTCGCCGCCACTGATTTGAGCGTCTATTTCTGTGATGCTTGTCAGGGGGGCGGAGCCTATGGAAAAACGGCAACGGCGCTGCCTTCTTTTGTTCTCTCTGGCTGTTTGTGCTGTCGTGTTATGCCCTTTACGTGAGTTGCGACCGCTCGCCGCAGCCGAACGGCAGGAGCATAGCGACTGAGTGAGCGAGGAAGCGGAAGAGATACTAGTTTTATACTGAGCACTGACGCTCGGAGGTCCTTTATGTCGAAACCACAGAAAACGGCGCTGAACATGGCTAAGTTCATCCAGAATCAGTCCTTGACCCTGTTGGAGAAGCTTAACGAGCTTGCTCTCGATACTGAGGCCGATCTTTGCGAGAAACTCCACGATGACGCGGAGCATCTTTTTCGTACACTGTCCTCGAGGCTGAATGCATTACAGGATGATAACTGATGGCCAGAGTGTCTATTAGTGAGGCTGCCCGGCTGACGGGTAAGAGCCGGACAACACTGCACAGGTTAATTAAAACAGGTGAGCTGTCCACCTGTAGCGGTGAACGAAATGCAAAAATGGTCGATACATCAGAGCTTTTACGCGTTTTTGGACCATTTGAGCAACCGAAGGGTGAACACCATTCTGGACAGGTCTCTGAGCAGCGTGATACAGCCTCTGCTGACCAGGGTGAACAGGTCATTCGTCACCTGAAACAGGAGATTGAACACCTGAACACCTTGCTTTTGTCCAAGGATTCTCACATTGAGAGCCTGAAACAGGCGATGCTCCTTCTTGAAAACCACCAGGTAAAA
>NZ_CM151369.1:4800000-6421185 GCF_056490265.1 Klebsiella sp. GFKo11 | reverse complement strand
GGCGGACTCCACTCGAACAAAAATCGATATAAAAGAGAAACTGAAACAATCGTGATTGTTGGCACACGTCGACAAGACCCTGCATTAGCCGAAAAGCCCCTGCACAAAAGGGGTGACGTGCGAACCGCTATCTGCGGTTATTACCCGATGTGGATCATTGGATCACGATCGGGACCGCGGATCATAGCCTAAAGTGAGAAAGAGATCTTGTATTTCTCAACAGATTCTTCCCGATTTATCCACAGGAAGGATCGAAGCCGGGTAAGTGTAAACGATCCCGGGGAGAGTGAAGCACGATTTCAGCCGCATATTGGAAAAATTAATGAGCTATGCTGGTTTTGGGCTTAATCGATCTAACAAAGATCCTTTGCGATCCTTGCGCTTTATCCACCAGGTCGTATAATCCCCCACCCGGCGCGTAATGCCCGTTTTCCGCAACGTGCCATCGCTTATTTTTTGTGCGGCAAGGTGCGAGAAATAAGGAAAGAGAATTGACTCCGGAGTGTACAATTATTACAATCCGGCCTCTTTAATCACCCACGCTGAGGCGTAGGCCGTTCGAAATTCGTTCGGGTATACGCGAAAGTCAGTGAAATTATTCAAGTTTAGGTAGAAACCGCCATGAAACGCACTTTTCAACCGTCTGTACTGAAGCGCAACCGTTCTCACGGCTTCCGTGCTCGTATGGCTACTAAAAATGGTCGTCAGGTTCTGGCACGTCGTCGTGCTAAAAGCCGTTCTCGTCTGACCGTTTCCAAGTAATAAAGCTAACCCTGAGTGGTTAAGCTCGCATTTCCCAGGGAGTTACGTTTGTTAACTCCCAGTCATTTCACTTTCGTCTTCCAGCAGCCATTACGGGCTGGCACGCCGCAAATCACCATCCTCGGCCGCCAAAATTCGCTGGGGCATCCCCGCATCGGTCTTACTGTCGCCAAGAAAAACGTTAAACGCGCACATGAACGCAATCGGATTAAACGTCTGACGCGTGAAAGCTTCCGTTTACGTCAACATGAACTCCCGCCAATGGATTTCGTGGTGGTGGCGAAGAAGGGGGTTGCCGACCTCGATAACCGTGCTCTCTCGGAAGCGTTGGAAAAATTATGGCGCCGCCACTGTCGCCTGGCTCGCGGGTCCTGATAGGCCTGATTCGGGTCTATCAACGCCTGATTAGTCCGCTACTCGGGCCGCACTGTCGTTTCACACCAACCTGCTCTCAATACGGAATTGAGGCATTGCGCAGGTTTGGACTGATAAAAGGCAGTTGGTTGACGGTGAAACGCGTATTAAAATGCCACCCTTTACACCCTGGTGGTGACGATCCCGTCCCGCCTGGACCATTTGATACCAGAGAACACTAACGATGGATTCGCAACGCAATCTTCTTATCATCGCTTTGTTGTTCGTGTCTTTCATGATCTGGCAAGCCTGGGAGCAGGATAACAATCCTCAGCCTCAGCAGCAGACCACGCAGACAACGACCACAGCAGCGGGTAGCGCCGCCGACCAGGGCGTACCGGCCAGTGGCCAGGGAAAACTGATTACGGTAAAAACCGATGTGCTTGACCTGACCATCAACACCAGTGGTGGTGATGTTGAGCAAGCGCTGCTTTTGGCTTACCCGAAAGAGCTGAAGTCGACTGAACCGTTCCAGTTACTGGAAACTACGCCGCAATTTACCTATCAGGCGCAGAGCGGTTTAACCGGTCGCGATGGTCCGGATAACCCGGCTAATGGCCCGCGTCCGCTGTATAACGTCGATAAAGATGCGTTTGTGCTGGCTGATGGCCAGAACGAAATCGTCATTCCGCTGGCATACACCGATAAAGCAGGCAACGTTTTCACCAAAACTTTCACCCTGAAACGCGGTGAGTATGCGGTAAATGTCGCCTATAGCGTACAGAACGCCAGCGAAAAACCACTGGAAGTGTCGACCTTTGGCCAGTTGAAGCAGTCTGCCAATCTGCCGACGCATCGCGATACCCAGACAGGTGGTCTGACGACAATGCACACTTTCCGTGGTGCAGCGTATTCAACATCCGAAACGAAGTACGAAAAGTATAAATTCGACACTATCGTTGATAACGAAAACCTGAACGTCAGCACCAAAAACGGTTGGGTTGCCATGCTGCAGCAGTACTTTACTACCGCATGGGTTCCGCAGAACAACGGCACTAACAACTTCTACACCGCGAATCTTGGTAACGGTATTGTAGCTATCGGCTACAAGTCTCAGCCGGTTCTGGTGCAGCCTGGTCAAACCGATAAGCTGGAAAGCACCCTGTGGGTCGGCCCGGCAATTCAGGACAAAATGGCTGCCGTTGCGCCGCATCTTGACCTGACCGTTGACTACGGTTGGCTGTGGTTTATCTCTCAGCCGTTGTTCAAACTGCTGAAATGGATCCATAGCTTCCTGGGTAACTGGGGCTTCTCCATCATCGTTATCACCTTTATCGTTCGTGGCATCATGTACCCGCTGACCAAAGCGCAGTACACCTCCATGGCGAAGATGCGTATGCTGCAGCCGAAGATTCAGGCAATGCGTGAGCGTCTGGGCGATGACAAACAGCGTCAAAGCCAGGAAATGATGGCTCTGTATAAAGCTGAGAAGGTTAACCCGCTGGGTGGCTGCTTCCCGCTGATTATCCAGATGCCAATCTTCCTTGCGCTGTATTACATGCTGAGCGCTTCGGTTGAACTGCGTCATGCGCCGTTTATCCTGTGGATCCACGACCTGTCAGCACAAGACCCGTACTACATCCTGCCGATCATCATGGGCGCGACGATGTTCTTCATTCAGAAGATGTCTCCGACAACCGTGACCGACCCGATGCAGCAGAAGATCATGACCTTTATGCCGGTCATCTTCACGGTGTTCTTCCTGTGGTTCCCGTCTGGTCTGGTGGTGTACTACATCGTCAGCAACCTGGTAACCATCATTCAGCAGCAGCTGATTTACCGTGGTCTGGAGAAGCGTGGCCTACATAGCCGCGAGAAGAAAAAATCCTGATTCGGTATCGTTAAGCGCTAAAATGAAAGGCGGTCGAATGACCGCCTTTTTTATTGCCATAAAGTTGAGACTAACCATGAGCCATAACGACACTATCGTCGCCCAGGCAACCCCACCGGGACGCGGTGGCGTGGGCATTTTGCGTATCTCTGGCCTGAAGGCGCGCGACGTCGCACAGGCGATATTAGGCAAGCTACCGAAGCCGCGCTATGCGGACTACCTGCCGTTTAAAGACAGCGACGGCAGCGCGCTGGATCAGGGGATTGCGCTGTGGTTCCCTGGCCCGAACTCCTTTACCGGTGAAGACGTGTTAGAGCTTCAAGGGCACGGCGGCCCGGTGATTCTCGATTTACTGCTCAAACGTATTCTGACGCTGCCGGGCCTGCGTATCGCCAAACCCGGCGAATTTTCCGAGCGTGCGTTTTTGAACGATAAGCTCGATTTGGCTCAGGCCGAAGCGATTGCCGATCTGATCGACGCCAGCTCCGAGCAGGCAGCGCGTTCTGCATTGAACTCTCTGCAAGGTGCCTTCTCCACCCGCGTTAACCACCTTGTGGAAGCACTTACTCACCTGCGAATCTACGTGGAAGCGGCCATCGACTTCCCGGACGAGGAGATCGACTTCCTCTCCGATGGCAAAATCGAAGCCCAGCTTAACGAGGTGATTGCCGACCTCGACGCCGTACGCGCCGAAGCGCGCCAGGGCAGCCTGCTGCGCGAAGGGATGAAAGTGGTGATAGCCGGACGCCCGAACGCCGGGAAATCAAGCCTGCTTAACGCTCTGGCAGGCCGTGAGGCGGCGATTGTTACCGATATCGCCGGAACCACTCGCGACGTGCTGCGCGAGCATATCCATATCGACGGTATGCCGCTGCATATCATCGATACCGCCGGTCTGCGCGATGCCAACGATGAAGTTGAACGTATCGGTATCGAACGCGCCTGGCAGGAGATTGAACAGGCCGACCGCGTGCTGTTTATGGTCGATGGCACCACCACGGACGCCGTTGATCCCGCCGATATCTGGCCGGACTTTATTGAACGTTTACCGGCAAAATTACCGATTACCGTGGTGCGCAACAAAGCGGATATTACCGGCGAAACGCTGGGCCTGAGTGAAGTGAACGGCCACTCACTTGTGCGCCTCTCTGCGCGTACTGGCGAAGGCATAGATGTATTGCGCGACCATCTCAAGCAGAGTATGGGTTTTGAAACTAACATGGAAGGCGGCTTCCTCGCACGCCGTCGTCACCTGCAGGCGCTGTCAGACGCTGCAGAGCATCTGCAACAGGGTAAAGCGCAGCTATTGGGTGCATGGGCAGGTGAGCTGCTGGCGGAAGAGCTGAGGCTCTCTCAGCAATGTTTAAGCGAGATTACCGGCGAGTTTACTTCTGACGACCTGCTGGGACGGATTTTCTCGAGTTTCTGTATCGGTAAATAAGTTTCGTTTGTGAGCATTGACTAACCCGCATTAACTTTCTGTTAAAGCGGGTTTTTTATTATTTTTCTTTATCACCGTCACGGTACATTTCCATCTGTACACAATGTTCAGGTGTGAATAAAAGCACCCGAGCGCTATCGCCTTCTGCCACAACGCGAACCCCACGAAAGTCAGGGATAGTAAGCATTGCACCGTAAGGCAGTAAATCATCACCGCCGATCCCAACACAGTATGCTCCAGCAGCAACGGCGGAAGTGACTCCGCTGCGGGAATCCTCAAAAACCACAGTCTGATTCGCTGGGATCCCTAGCCGCGCCGCCGCCAATAGATAGGGGTCAGGATGAGGCTTACCTCTGGCGACATCATCACGCTCAACGATAACTGAAATGCAGGACTGAACATCAAGCATTTCAATCACCCGATCGATTTTCTCACGCCAGCCGCTGGTAACAATACCGACGGTGATCCCCACTTCCGTAAGGGAAGTAATAAGTTCCGCCACGCCAGGGATAGCCTCATAACTGGCTGTGTTTTCGACATAAATAATATGTTCCTGAACTTTCTGCCGATCGAAAAGAGGCAGGTCATTAAATAGCGCGCGAATCGTGTGTGGTCCCGGCTGACCATGAATATGTTTAATAATATCTTCGTCGCCAATTTCACGGCCGTACATTTTCGCGGCTTCACACCATGCACGCTCGATAACAGCATTAGAATCAATTAATACACCGTCCATATCGAAAAGAACCGCTAACTTTGTCGACTTATTTTGATACATTAATATCGTCCTTATTTATAATGAAAGACCTCTTAGCAAGTATGCTCTGACTTATGATAGAGTGTATAATTCCATTTTTTCAGAGTTCGATAAATGTCAGGAATGGATATAAGACTCATACGCGCATTTGTTACCGTTGCAGAACAGGGTAGCTACCACAAGGCCGCTATGGCCCTGCACCTCACGCAGCCAGCCTTATCCAAACAAATCCAGGCATTAGAGCAGCAGGTCGGTGGCGCACTTTTCCAGCGCGGACGCCACGGTGCGATACTCACTGAGCTTGGGCAGCAGTTGTTTTCGAAAGCTCACGATCTGGTTAAACAACACCATAGTTTTTTAAGCTACACACGAGAAATACAGAAAAAGAATAGCGATATCTTATTAATTGGGTTTGGCATTTCATCATTCAATACCGTTCCGGCATGGATTAACACATTTCAAAATATGCATCCAGGCATAGACATATCCGTGAGTCATATTCCATCAAGCGTGCAATGCAAATTATTAATGGATGGATCTCTGCATGTCGGTTTTGTTCGCCTTCCGATGACCGAACCGCTAAGTTCAATATTCATTAAACATGAAAAGCTTATTCTGGTGGTGCCATCAGCTAAAACCTGGCAGCAAAAAAGCGAGCGGGATATTTTAATGTCGAGCATAATATTACAAATTAATCCGGATCAAAGCCCCTGCCTGGCGGAACAAACAAGACAATATCTTCTGCAAAGCGACATCATAGCCGAACCCGCGTCCGTTACGGATGATATACATGCTTTATTGGCCCTGATCGCCGGGGGAAACGGCGTCGCGTTGCTACCAGAAAGCGTGCGTAACTTCCTCCCTGCCGGAGTGAGTCTGCACAATCTTGAAGGAAACCAGGCTGGCTGGGATATTGGTCTCGTCTGGAATTCGCAGATAAAGAATCATTTACGCGATCAATTTATCGAGACAGTAAAAAACAGCATAAAATCAAACGATTAATCTGTAACCATCTATCTTCGAAGTGTTTTTCCTTCCAGGAAATCATTGTTGTCCAAATGGCAACTCGTACTACCGTACGAACCCCACTATCCTGTACGACATTCATCTGTGAGGGGTTCTATGGCACGCTTTCTTATCTGTAGTTTTGCGCTGGTTTTGCTTTATCCATCCGGCATCGATATGTATCTGGTCGGCCTGCCGCGCATCGCGCAGGACCTGGGGGCCAGCGAAGCGCAGCTGCACATCGCCTTCTCGGTTTATCTCGCGGGAATGGCCGCCGCGATGCTGTTTGCTGGCCGTATAGCGGATAAATCAGGACGTAAGCCGGTTGCCATATTCGGAGCCATAGTCTTTGTTCTGGCGTCCCTGCTCTGTTCTCAAGCGCAGGTCAGTATCCACTTCCTGGTTGGGCGTTTTATTCAGGGGATTGGCGCGGGCAGCTGCTACGTCGTCGCCTTTGCGGTGCTGCGCGATACCCTCGACGATCGCCGCCGTGCCAAAGTCCTGTCGTTGCTAAACGGTATCACCTGCATTATTCCGGTACTGGCTCCGGTACTGGGCCATCTGATTATGCTGAAATACCCCTGGCAGAGCCTGTTCTATACCATGACCGGTATGGGCGTTCTGGTAGGCCTGCTTTCGATTTTTGCTTTGCGGGAAACGCGCCCAACCTCCGTGCCGCACACGGAAACGCAGCAAAACATCGCCCCCGAGTCGCTACTTAACCGCTTTTTCCTCAGCCGAATTGTCATTACCACCCTGAGCGTGACGACTATCCTGACCTACGTTAACGTCTCCCCGGTGCTGATGATGGAAGAGATGGGCTTCGATCGCGGTACCTATTCCATGGCGATGGCGCTGATGGCGCTGGTCAGTATGGTGGTTTCGTTCTCGACGCCGTTTGCCCTGACGCTGTTTAAGCCGCGCACGCTGATGTTGACCTCGCAGGTTCTGTTCTTTATCGCTGGCCTGCTACTTTGCCTCTCCACCAGCCAGACCATGACGATGCTGGGACTGGGGCTTATTTGCGCCGGATTCTCCGTCGGCTTTGGCGTGGCGATGAGTCAGGCTTTAGGGCCATTTACCCTGCGCGCGGGCGTCGCAAGCTCAGTTTTAGGGATTGCTCAGGTCTGCGGCTCTTCGCTGTGGATTTGGCTGGCGGCGATCGTCGGCCTCAGCGCAATGAATATGCTGATCGGGATACTCATTGCCTGTAGCATAGTAAGCATTGTTCTGATTATGGTCGCTTCCCCGTCGCGGGCCGCGCAGCGCTATGAAGAAACCCCTGTCGAGTCTCGATCTTAACTTACTCTTGTGCCTGCAGCTTTTAACACAGGAGCTCAGCGTCACCCGCACGGCGAAACGAATGAACGTCTCGCCGTCAGCGGTGAGTAAGTCGCTGGCCAAGCTGCGCGCCTGGTTTGACGATCCCTTGTTTGTTAAAACCCCTCTGGGACTGTCGCCCACGCCGCTGATGAGCAGCATGGAGCAGGATTTAGCGGACTGGATGCAGATGGGCAATCAGATCCTCGATAAGCCTCATCACACGATGCCAAGCGGTCTGAAGTTTGAGCTGGCAGCGGAGTCGCCGCTGCTGATGATCCTGCTAAATTCGCTTTCTCAGCGGATCTACCAGCACTATCCTCAGGCGCTGATCCGCCTGCGTAATTGGGATTACGATTCACTGGATGCCATTATTCGTGGCGAAGTTGATATCGGTTTTTGCGGGCGTGAAACCCATCCGCGATCCCGGGAACAGCTAAGTATGCTGCCCTGGTATATTGATTTTGAGGTTCTGTTTACCGACCTGCCGCAGGTGTGGCTACGCGCCGATCACCCCGCGCTCAGCGAGGAATGGAATCTTGACACCTTCTTACGTTATCCGCACATCAATATATGCTGGGAACAGAGCGATACCTGGGCGCTGGATGACGTGCTGCACGATTTGGGGCATAAACGCACCGTGGCGTTGACTGTGCCAGGTTTTGAGCAGTCGCTGTTTATGGCCGCACAGCCGAATCATACGATGCTGGCAACTGCGCCACGCTATTGTCAACGTTATAATCAGCAGCATCATCTACCGCTGGTCTCGCTTCCACTACCGCTTGAGCCATCGCTTCTGGAGAAAGTGCGCGTACCCTTCACGCTGTTGTGGCATAAGCGCAATAGCTACAACCCGAAGATCGTCTGGCTGCGAGAAACCCTAAGACAGCTCTATATCGACCCGTTATAGCCCTGGTTTGCCTCGTTTGCGCAATAAATTGTAAAATTCACACAATTTCCCTTTTCAAGAGGTCATTTCCGCATTAAAACCTGACTATTCTGAGCGATAATATTATTCGCAGTTTTTATCATTGACCATTAATCACGGAGCGACGAATGGCAACGCATTTTGCAAGAGGGATACTCAACACCAGAGAACCACAATCAACACGCCTGTCGGCGGCCTGTCATCAATCAGCAAGACGCCTGCCCGAGTACCGACAAAGCCGCTATCGTGCATCACGATCGCTACTCGCAGAACTACTCTTTATGTTGTATGGCATTAGCGAACTTCCAGAAATTATTGACGAAGAGAATGGAAAACCGGCTTTTCGCGACGAACATCTCCCGCGTTTCTCCATCTCCTATGCTGGTAATATCGTTGGCGTAGCACTCACCACCGAAGGGGATTGCGGTCTGGATATGGAGCTACGGCACACCTCCCAGGTTTTACATTCATTACATGATGCTGACCGCTACACTTTTAATAGCAATGAGCGTTTATGGATTAGCAACCAGCACGACCCCGATGAAGCACGCGCTCAACTGGCTGCACTACGAAAAAGTACCCTGAAACTGACCGGGGAATCCCCAGTTCACCTACAGCTTCTCCCGGGATCGGGCCGATTACGAACGGGCAGAATGCAGCCAATAGAAGCCGTCTGTGACGCCGAAACAGTGCTGGTCTGGTCCATCGCCGCAAGCCCGGATATTGGCCAACTAAAAATCTGGGAATATGGCGGCAAAGCGGGGTGGCACAGCCTGCCTGACGCGCAAGTTCGTGCAAAAGAGTTATCCACTCGACTCATGCGCTTTACCAGCTTACCAACCGAAAAAGCCTTCTCCCTCAACTGACCGGCCCGTCCGGCCATCATGATGCAAAGGAGCAATCATGTCTGATACGTTGAAAGTTGTTACGTTACTCGGAAGCCTGCGCAAGGGCTCTTTTAATGCCATGGTAGCGCGCACCCTGCCCGGCATTGCGCCTGCGGGAATGGAAATCTCCGCGTTACCATCCATTGGCGCGATTCCGCTGTACGATGCCGACGCCCAACAGGAAGAGGGATTCCCGCAAAGCGTGCAGGATATTGCTCAGCAAATTCGCGAAGCGGATGGTGTGGTTATCGTAACTCCAGAATATAACTACTCGGTTCCTGGTGGCCTGAAAAATGCCATCGACTGGCTGTCTCGTCTGCCAGAACAGCCCCTATCCGGCAAACCAGTATTGATTCAAACCAGCTCAATGGGCGCGATTGGCGGCGCGCGCTGCCAGTATCATCTGCGCCAGATTCTGGTCTTCCTCGATGCGATGGTGATGAACAAGCCAGAGTTTATGGGCGGTGTGATTCAGAATAAGGTCGATCCGCAGGAGGGGAAGGTGGTCGATCAGAGTACGCTCGATCATCTCAGCGGGCAGCTAAGCGCCTTTGCTGAGTATATTCAGCGGGTTAAAGCGTAGTATTGTTCCCTCACACTCGCCAGCATGCCGAGTGTGAGGGGAACGCGCATTAATGAGCGTCGATAAACACAATCTTCAGCACGAACAGCAGCGAAACCACAATCACGCATGGGCTGAGGTCACGCAGACGGCCGGTACCAATCTTCATCACGCAGTAAGAGATAAAGCCTAAGGCAATACCTTCGGTGATGGAGAAGCTAAACGGCATCATCACGGCAGTAATAAACGCCGGAACCGATTCGGTCAGATCATCCCACTTCACGCGCGCCAGGCTGGACGTCATCAGGACGCCAACGTAAATCAGCGCACCGGCTGCGGCATAGGCCGGAACCATGCCTGCCAGCGGCGACAGGAAGATAACCAGCAGGAACAGAAGACCAACCACTACGGCGGTTAAGCCAGTGCGGCCGCCAACGGAAACCCCTGAAGACGATTCGATATAGGCAGTCACGGAAGAGGTGCCAATAAAGGAACCCGCAACGGACGAAACGCTATCGACAAACAGCGCCTGCTTCATGCGCGGGAACTTACCCTTCTCATCGGCCAGACCGGCTTTATCAGTCACGCCGATCAAGGTACCGGAAGAGTCGAACAGGTTCACCAGCATAAACGAGAAGATAACTCCCGCCAGACCGAGATTCAGCGAACCCGCCAGATCAACATGACCAATCACCGTGGTGACGCTCGGCGGCGCAGAAACGATGCCGGTATAGTGAACATCACCCAACATCCAGCCCAGCAGCGTGGTGACCACGATTGAAACCAGTACCGCCGCGTGAATATTGCGGGAAGCCAGAATCGCGATAATAAAGAAGCCGAGAATACCCAGCAGTACGCTGTGGGACGTCAGGTTGCCAATACTCACCAGGGTGTCTTTGTTTGCGACAATCACACCTGCGTTTTTCAGGCCCATCATCCCGATAAACAGACCGATACCGCTGGTGATACCGACGCGCAGGCTAACCGGGATATTAGCAATCATCCAGTAACGTACGCGGAAAATCGTCAACAGCAGCAGGCCAACAGCGCCCCAGAAAATCGCGCCCATCCCGACCTGCCACGGCAGCCCCATCGCCTGGACCACGACAAACGCAAAGAAGGCGTTAAGGCCCATTGCTGGCGCCAGCGCCACCGGCAGGTTAGCAAACAGCCCCATCATGATGCTGCCGAATGCAGCGATCAGACAGGTGGTGACGAAAACGGCGCTGGTATCCATACCCGCCACGCCGAGAATCTGTGGGTTAACGAAAACGATGTACACCATCGTCAGGAAGGTGGTGAAACCTGCAATCGCTTCGGTACGTGCCGTCGTGCCATGTTCGCGGAGTTTGAACACGCGCTCCAGCAGACCCTGGCCAGAAGACTGGCTGGTTTGTTGTTGACTCATTATCGGTTTCCGAACAAAGGAGGGAAAATTCGTCGCTATCCTATACCAAAATGCGACAATAAGGGCAGTTGTGAGATACTTTTTTTCATTGATTTTACTTATACGGCAACGATTGCGTCTCACGAATCAGCATGACGAAAACGTTAACTTACTAAAATGGAAACGACATGACCCAACCAGAATCAGTATTTTTCGACTGTGACGGCACGCTGGTCGACAGCGAGGTGATCTGCTCCCGCGCCTACGTCCATATGTTCAGGGAATTTGGCATTACGCTGGATTTAGAAGAAATTTTTAAGCGCTTCAAGGGCGTCAAACTTTACGAGATTATCGACACCATTAACGCGGAGTACGGCGTTGACCTGCAAAAAGCGACTCTTGAGCCGGTTTACCGCGATGAAGTTGCACGTCTGTTTGATACTGAACTGGAAGTCATCCCTGGCGCACAGGCGCTGCTGGATGCGGTCAAGGTGCCGATGTGCGTGGTCTCCAACGGCCCGGTGAGCAAAATGCAGCACTCTCTCGGCAAAACCGGAATGCTGCACCATTTTCCTGAGCGTCTTTACAGCGGGTACGACATCCAGCGCTGGAAGCCCGATCCGGCCCTGATGCTCCATGCCGCAAAAGCGATGAACGTGAACGTCGAGAACTGCATACTGGTCGATGATTCCAGCGCAGGTGCGCAGTCAGGGATCGCTGCCGGAATGGAGGTGTTCTACTTCTGCGCCGATCCGCACAACAAGCCGATCGTGCATCCGAAAGTGACGACGTTTACCCACCTGGACGAACTGCCGAAACTGTGGAAAGCGCGCGGGTGGGATATAACATCATAAGAGGGATTTTAATGCGCCAGACAAAACCGTTACCCGCCTTTAAATATCATCCCGATCCCCTGGCAACAGGGGCATTTGTCGATGATAAAACCGTTGTCTGCCAATGCTGTGAACAGCAGACATCGGTTTACTATACTTCCCCGTTCTACTGCGTTGATGACGTCGAGCAGCTCTGCCCGTGGTGTATCGCCGATGGCTCCGCTGCGGAAAAATTCAACGGCAGCTTTCAGGACGAATGCAGCGTGGAAGGACTGCAGGGGCAATTTGATGAAGAAGGTGAATTTGACGGCCATTTCATCAGTCCATATAGCAAAGAACAGGAACTTGAACTGGTAACTCGAACGCCGGGATATCGGGGCTGGCAACAGGAGTTCTGGCTTGCTCACTGCGGCGATTTCTGCGCCTTTATCGGCTACGTCGGATGGGATGAAATTAAAGATCGTTTAGATGAATTTGCCGATCTCGCCGGTGACTGTGCCGACTTTGGCATCGATTCAGACGATCTCTCCAGATATCTTCGCAATAACGGCGATTGTCAGGGCTACCTGTTCCGCTGCCTGAGCTGCGGTAAATTACGCTTATGGGCAGATTTCTCATAGGAAGGATATTCTGATCCCGGCTAGCCTTGGTGATGATGCAGATACCACCGCTGCGATTACTGGGCTAACGCAGAAACTGCTGGCAAAGTCTGAATGCTAATGCTGATTGGAGACCAGAATTGCAGGAAATCCCCGGAGGCGATGCTGTGCATCTGTCCGGGCTACCGGTCCGCAGACGATGGTGAACCTGTAGCCCGGTCAGCGCAGCGCCACCGGGAATTTTGGGAGGTAATACCAAGCAAACCCAAACACATGGCTTCAGGTGAGCGATATCAACGGCTCAGCTCAGCAACCGCAGCTTTATCGGCAATAATCACCAATGAAGGATGCAGTTTCAGCACCGAGGCCGGAACCTGCTCGCTCACTTCACCCTCAATTACCTGTTTCAGCGCCTGAGCTTTCGCCGCACCGCTGACGATAAGCAGCAGATTTTTCGCCGCCATCACGCTTTTCGGCCCCATGGTAACGTAGCTATCCGGCACCACTGAGAAATCCCCGCCCATTTCGCCATGGGCAACGATACCAACCATATCCCCGGTAATAGGAAATTCAACAGTCGCATCATGGAAACGCGTGGTATTCGGCAAGTTACCGCAAAAATGGCCGTCAGCACCCAGCCCCATGACGATCAGGTCAAGGCCACCGTCTTCCTGCAACTGACGGTCATGGTGCATAAAGTTTTCATGGCTGAGCTTGTGGATGTTCTGTTCCTGAATCTGCGCGGGAGTGAAAAACAGATTACGCAGATTACTGATGGTGATGCCCTCACGATCCTGGCCGCGGAAAGGAATCTCATCAAAATTGTAATAATGAACCTGAGAATAAAAGGATTTCCCTTTGATGGCAGCAGTCAAATGTTCATACATTTTCTTCGGCGTGCTGCCTGCCGTCACCGCCAAATTCATCCTCCGCGGTGCGGTGATGTAGCCCAGAACATGATGGCTGGCGACCAGACTCATCTCTTCATAATCTTCCGTCACGATTAATTTCATTTTATCTCCCTGTAAATATTGAAGATAAGGGGCCTGAATCCTGGCCCCTTATTTTTACTTAAATAGCTTCTGCACAAACTCAGCGTAAGCCGGACGCCAGACATCCATTTCATGGTTCAGACCGGGATATTCATGGTAATCAAACTTGATTTTCTGCTTTTCCAGCTCAGTTTTCAGACCCGCAATATCCTTCCCGGTGACAACATCTTTCTCACCGACAACCACGGTAAAGTTACGCAGTTGCTTATTGATCGCCTGCGGCTGGTTTAGTTGTGCTTCCACGCCTGCATCCGGCACCGTTGTTGTCGTTACGCCACTAAACGTTGCCAGCCAACCAAAGCTTTCAAGGTGGTTCATTCCTGAAACCAGCGCCTGATAGCCGCCCTGCGACAGCCCGGCGAGCGCCCGGCCATCCGCGTCTTTACGCACATTGAAGCGCTCATCAATCAGCGGAATGATGTCGTTCATCAACTCTTTATCGGCCGCTTTGGCATTTAACGGATAGAACGTTTTGCGCCGCTCCTGCGGCGGGAAGTTCTCTGCGATCGCTTCAGGAACATCGGTCTCAGTATCCGGTACCACAACTAACATCGGCTTAATTTTGCCTTCAGCCAACAGGTTATCCATGATTTGCGGGATGCGTCCCTGATCGATGGCCGACAAGCCGCTGTCGCCAAAACCGTGATAGAAATAGAGTACCGGCAGCGGTTCGCCGGTACCGGTATAACCCGGCGGCGTCCAGACATAGGCACGACGTTCAGAATTCAGCGCCTTTGAGTGATAGGTCAACGTCCGTAACTCACCGTGAGCAACCGCCCGATCGTCAAGAATGCTGCCCGGCACCAGAATCAGGCTGGTATTCACCTGGCGCTGCGGCTTCTGATAGCGGCTGCCGGTATCAACAGAGCGGAATCCATCAACATCAAAATAGTATTCGTAGAGGTTAGGGGCCAGAGCTTCGCCTTTCCACGTCCAGATCCCCTGCTCGTCTTTAGTCATATCGTGAGAAAAAAAGGTATCCGGCGTTGCGCCCGTCACCACGGAGACGCGTTTTGCGCCCGGCGCAAACAGGCGGAAGGTTATGCTCTTATCAGCGTTAACCTGCGTAATATACTGGCTGACTGGGATCGACCCGTTTGGCGTTGCCGGAAACGGCGCGGCATGGGCGGTAAACGCGGCACCCGCCAGCGCCAGAGCGAAATAAATAGCATGTCGTTTCATCGTGATTCCTCTTGAAAATTTTGTCCTGACCGTTGCCAGCTTTACCACCAGATTTCAGCCTGGGCGCCAACGGCAAATTGATCGTTTTTACCATCTTCAAAAATGCTGCTGGTATTGCTGTTCGCTGCCTTATCCAGGTCGATGTCCTTCGCTTTAATATAAGTCGCATAGAAACGGATTTCCGGGCGGGAGGTCAGCATACTGGTATTCACTTTGAAGGTATGGAACAGCGTGGTCTTATAGCCAGACTCGTTATATTTCTTGCCAGTTAGATCTTTGTTCTGCTGCTTGAAGTACCCCAGCTCAACGCCGGTCTGGTTGTATTTATCCCAGATATAGGCAGGGCGGACGACGGCGCGAATGGATTCAAAGTCTGAATGTGCGCCCGTTTCATAGCTATAAACGTCATTACCGAAGGAGTAAACAATCGCGTTGGCCAGAATCACGTCATCACGCAGGTAGGTTTCACCCTGCGAGGTTAAACGGACGGCGGTACCGTTGGTATGATCGCCATAGTATCTGCCGTTAAAGGTTGTGTACGGACTGGACCCCGCATAGCGTGAGAAGCTGCTGGCAATCGAGTTATTTGCCAACAGGAATGAAAATTCGTTAAACCCGCCGTTATCAAATTTCTGCGTTAACGACGTTCCTGCCATCCAGGTATCTTTCCACTCATAATATCCATTATTTCCTTCATTATATTTCTCTGATGAGCTCTGATTCGCCGCCACATAACGCCCTGAAACCATCAGCGAAGCTTTATCCCAGAGAGGAATTTCTTTATAACGAATATCAATGGTATTGGTGTTAATTTGCTGGCTTTTGGTCAACGAGCGGTTGTAATCATCAACGTCTTCGCGTACCAGAGCGATATCAAATTTACCCGCGCCCACCTTCCAGTTTTCAAGGCCAACACCGGCCGCTGCATCCGTTCTCTGGGTTTTCCAGTCCAGCATCTGGATTTCAATTTTCGGCGCACCGTGCTTACCGACCCAGAAATCCTCTTCCGGCGCGAACGGCAGGAAACCTTTGGTATTCACGTACATATCAGAGAACTGCATATAGTTCTCACCACCAGCGTTATCGCCGAACCAGCCAGTGGAATATTGCTGGCCAACGTTACCGTCAAGCATAACTATCGCATCAACACGCTTATTGCCTTCCTGATAAACCCGCTGCTTGAGCTGCAAATCAAACCAGCCGGAATATTCGTTACCAAAGCGGCCAAGCGAACCGATTGCCCAGGACTTTGGCGATCCATGCGATGCGGTTCCCCAGCCAGAGCGGTAGTAACCGTTGTAGCTAAAGCCGATTTCATCCTTCACAAACTTACTGAAATCTTTCATCGTCATGGAGCTATAAATAGATTCTCCATTAGCCGCGGTTTGATCATTTCTTACCAGTACGGCGGCCGGTTTTTGCGCACTGCCCGCAGGTGCCGGAGCGCTCACTACCTGTTGAACTGCATTTCCTTTATTACCGCCAGACTGAGTATTTGAGACCCATATCTGATTCCGGGTCTTTTCTTCATCTTTGTATTTTTTAAGCTCTTTCTGCGTATCCTTAAGCGCCTGTTCCAGAAGTTCAAGACGTTGCTCAACCGTCAGCGATTCCGCCATGGCATTAGCGGTATAAGCAAGCGGGGCCATAAGAATCATTGCAGATGTAATCAGATTTCTTTTAAACATAATATCCCTTTATCTAAGTATTGGCATAAAACGGAATACCGTTAGAAAATAAATGCGCCAGATAACACTCCGGCTCTGACGCTATATAAAAACGTTATCATTCAAACGCAAAGATTAAAGATGCCTCCTTTAAACTCATGGTTACAGGAAAGAAAAACCTGTCATTTATGCTTATTTAATGATTGACAGAAGCTCACTCCCGGAAAGAACCTGCTCCTTCCCTAAAACCAGAACATCCATATAATCATCACTATTGGTTATTAGTATTGGCGTCACGAGATTAAAACCAGCGGCAGATATCGCGGGGAGGTCAAAAGATAATAAGAGATCGCCCGTAGAAATTTTATCACCGACATCAATATGAGAAGTAAAATGCTGTCCCTTCAATTTAACGGTATCAAGGCCAACATGAATAAGGATCTCCGCGCCATCATTAGACTTAATACCAATGGCGTGTAATGACTCAAATAAAGAGATAACCTCGCCCGAAACGGGAGAATAGACCGTACCGCTATTAGGTAGAATCGCGATGCCTTTACCTAATAAACCGCTGGCGAAAGTGTTATCAGGTACCAGCTCCAGGGGAACGATAGTTCCGTTCATGGGAGAGGCGATCGTTTCAAATTTCTGCAACGGTTGATTGCTCAGTTCAACGGTGGATTCTTCTGGTTGCGGTTGACTATTTTTCTTGCCAAAAATGCCGAACAACAGGGTACCAAGGAAAGCGAATCCCATTGCCAGGAAGCTACCGATAATGCAGGCCCAAACCGTGTAATCAACCCCCGTCGGTGGAATGGTTTGCATAAAGGTAAAAATACTCGGAACACCAAAAGAGTAAACTTTCGTCTGCGCGAAACCCACTATTGCAGCACCAATACCGCCGCTCACGCAGGCCACAATAAACGGATAACGACGCGGTAAGTTAACACCATAAACAGCAGGTTCAGTGATACCAAAAAGTCCGGTTAACGAAGCTGACCCCGCCACCACTTTTTTCTGTGCATCGCGTTCGCTGATAAAAATAGCCAGCGCAGCGCCCACCTGAGCCAGAATGGCTGGCGTCATTAGCGGCAGCATCGTGTCATAACCGAGCACGGTAAAGTTATTGATACATAACGGCACCAACCCCCAATGCAGGCCAAACATTACGAACACCTGCCACAATCCGCCCATCACTGCACCAGCTAACCAGGGCGCTGTTTGATAGAGAAACTGATAGGCCAGCGCCAGCATTTCACTCAGCCATGTAGACACCGGACCTACCGCTAAAAAGGTGAGCGGCGTAATAACGACCAGGCAAATCAGAGGAGAAAAGAAGTTTTTGATGGCTGAAGGCAGCCAGCGGTTCAATCTTTTCTCCAACAGGCTACAGAGCCAGGCAGAAAAAATAATCGGGATCACGGAAGAGGTATAATTGATAAAGGTAATCGGCATACCCAGAAAATGCAGGATCGGGTTATCCGGGTTTTGCGCTTTTTCAAATGCCTGCAAAATCAATGGGTGAGTTAGCGCCCCACCAATCACCATCGTAGTAAACGGGTTACAACCAAATCGTTGCCCCGCCGTGTAGCCCAGAATAATGGGGAAGAAATAAAACAGGGAATCACTGACGCTGAACATCAGTAAATAAGTACCGCTCTGCTCGGTTGTCCATCCGCAAACGAGCGATAATGCCAGAACACCTTTTAAAATACCGGTAGCTGCCATCAACCCTATAAAAGGCGTAAATATCCCGGAGATGATATAGATAAGCTTATTGAATATATTATCCTTATCCTCTTCTTTTTTTACACTATCAGCGTTATTTATTACCCCAATCAACCCATTAATAGTATTGAACATATCAGCAACGTGATTGCCAATAACAACCTGAAACTGGCCGCCGCTTTCGACAACCATAATAATGCCGGTGGTATTTTTAAGTCTCTCAGCCTGAGCTTTACTCCGATCGTGAAGCTTAAAGCGTAAACGTGTCGCACAGTGCATCAGACTAATGATGTTCTCTCGCCCGCCGACGCCAGCGATTATTTTTTCGGCTAATGCCTTCATGGTTTACCCTCAAACATCCTTGCTTAGAATCAAAAAAAACCTGAAGCAAATCACCTGTCTAAAACAGAGGTAATTTGCTTCAGGTTTTGCCCGCACCGCGGTAACAACCCCAGTATCTTGCTGATAGTGGATTATTTGGCAAAAAAAAACCTGACATCACCATGTGAATGGCGACATCAGGTTTTGCCTGCTTACGCAGTAACAATCCAGAGTTTTTAATTCGAGCCTTGTAATGACAAGTTACCCGATTAATGGTCCGTATTGTTGCGCTATAAAAATCAGATCACAATTAATGAAATTATTATTTGTGACGAAAATCTCACCGATTTTACTTCATTAAAACAAGAGAATCACAAATCATAAGTTAACCTGATAATTCCATTTATCAAGATTAGTTTTTGTGATTTATCACTCTTTAGGGTCTTTCCCCGCCAGCAGCTTATCCAGTTCATCGCCGCCAACATGACGGAAATCCTGACCTTTAACGAAGTAGAAAATATACTCACAGATGTTCTGGCAACGGTCACCGATACGCTCAATCGAACGAGCACAGAACAACGCGGTCAACACGCTTGGAATAGTACGCGGGTCTTCCATCATATAGGTCATTAGCTGACGCACAATGCCTTCATATTCCTGGTCGACTTTCTTGTCTTCACGGTAGATACGCACCGCTTCGTCCAGATCCATACGCGCGAAGGCGTCCAGCACATCATGCAGCATCTGCACGGTATGCCGCCCCAGCGATTCCAGGCTCACCAGCAGCGGTTGGTGCTGATGAGAGAATTTCTCCAGCGCAGTGCTACAGATTTTATCCGCCACGTCGCCGATACGCTCCAGCTCTGCGATGGTTTTGATGATCGCCATCACCAGACGCAGGTCGCTGGCGGTCGGCTGACGTTTGGCAATGATGCGCACGCAGGCTTCATCGATCGCCACTTCCATCATATTGACCTGTTTATCGCCATCGATAACGCGCTTCGCCAGTTCGCTGTCCTGGTTGTGCATCGCGGTGATCGCATCAGAAAGCTGCTGCTCCACCAGCCCACCCATGGTCATGACCTGAGTGCGGATGTACTCCAGCTCAGCATTGAACTGGCCGGAAATATGTTTGTTAAGATTTAGGTTGTCCATAGTATCTCCTGATTGCCCAATGGGTTAGAGCCTGAAAGCAGAAGGGCAATCAACCGTAGCGGCCAGTAATATAATCTTCAGTTTGCTTCTTAGCGGGCTTGGTAAACAGGTCGTCCGTGTTGCTGAATTCAATCAGCTCGCCAAGATACATAAATGCCGTATGGTCGGAGCAACGCGCAGCCTGCTGCATGTTGTGGGTCACGATAACGACGGTGTAATCCTGTTTCAGTTCGGTGATCAGCTCTTCAATGCGCCCGGTAGATATCGGGTCCAGCGCTGAGCAAGGCTCATCCAGCAGCAGGACTTCCGGACGAATCGCGATACCGCGCGCAATACACAGACGCTGCTGCTGACCACCGGAGAGAGAGTATCCGCTCTGATGCAATTTATCTTTGGTTTCATTCCACAATGCGGCCTTGGTCAAAGCCCACTGGACGCGCTCGTCCATATCCGCTCGGGAAAGTTTCTCAAATAGACGCACGCCAAAAGCGATGTTGTCATAGATAGACATCGGGAACGGCGTCGGCTTCTGGAATACCATGCCCACTTTCGCACGCAGCAGAGCGATATCCTGGGTGTTGGTCAGAATATTATCGCCATCCAGCAGAATTTCGCCTTCCGCGCGCTGCTCCGGGTACAGCTCAAACATCTTGTTGAACGTACGCAACAGCGTGGATTTACCGCAGCCTGACGGACCGATAAACGCCGTAACCTGGTTTTTGGTGATATCCAGGTTGATGTTTTTCAGGGCATGGAATTTTCCGTAGTAGAAGTTCAGGTTACGAACTGAAAGCTTACCCGGGGTTGCATTCACCATACTCATCTCGTTCTCTTCCTCATTCGACGCCGCATTTCGCCGCGCCGTAAAAATTAACCGTGTTTATTCTTCGCGAAAATAACGCGCGCCAGAATGTTCAGCAGCAATACGCACAGGGTGATAATCAATACCCCGGCCCATGCCAGTTGCTGCCACTCCGCAAACGGACTCATGGCAAATTTGAAAATGGTCACCGGCAGGTTAGCAATCGGCTGCATCATATCGGTGCTCCAGAACTGGTTGGAGAGCGCGGTAAACAGCAGCGGTGCCGTTTCCCCGGCGATACGGGCGATAGCCAGCAGGATACCGGTCATGATGCCGGATACCGATGCTTTCAGGGTGATAGCAGAAATCATGCGCCACTTCGGCGTTCCCAGCGCATAAGCCGCTTCTCGCAGGCTGTCTGGCACCAGTTTCAGCATGTTTTCCGTGGTACGAATAACGATAGGCACCTGCAGTAGAGCCAGCGCAATCACGCCTGCCCAGCCGGAGAAGTGCTGCATTTGCGCCACCACGATGGTATAGACAAACAGGCCGACAACAATCGAAGGTGCAGAAAGCAGGATATCGTTAATAAAGCGGATAACTTCGGCCAGCCAGGATTTACGTCCATATTCCGCCAGATAAATCCCCGCCATAATGCCCAGAGGTGTGCCGATAACCGTCGACCACAGGATCAACAGGCCGCTGCCCGCCAGGGCGTTTGCCAGACCACCACCCGCCGTATTTGGCGGCGGTGTCATTTCGGTAAACAGCGCCAGGCTCATGCCATCAATACCGCGGGTTACGGTAGACATCAGGATCCAGACAAGCCAGAACAGACCAAACGCCATGGTCGCCATCGATAGCGTCAGGGCGAGGCGGTTTTTCATGCGGCGTTTTGCCTGCATTTTACGGCGAGATTCCGCCAGTTCTGCAGTGGTTTGCAATTCGATCGTCGCCATTAGCGAGCCCCCTCATTCTTAGCCAGGCGCATAATCATGAACTTCGAGGCAGCCAGTACAATAAAGGTGATCACAAACAGAATCAGACCCAGCTCCATCAATGCTGCAACGTGCAGGCCGGTTTCCGCTTCGGCAAACTCATTAGCCAACGCAGAGGTGATACTGTTGCCCGGCATAAACAGCGAGGCGCTATCGAGCTGGTAGGTGTTGCCGATAATAAAGGTCACCGCCATGGTTTCCCCCAGCGCACGTCCCAACCCGAGCATTACCCCACCGATAACACCGTTTTTGGTAAAGGGCAGAACGATACGCCAGATAACTTCCCACGTCGTACAGCCGATACCGTAAGCGGACTCTTTCATCATCACCGGCGTCTGTTCAAAAACGTCACGCATAACGGCAGCGATATAAGGAATGATCATGATCGCCAGGATGACGCCTGCGGCGAGAATACCGATACCAAATGCCGGGCCAGCGAACAAAGCGCCGACGAAAGGAATGTTGGACAAGACGTTGCCAACGGGTTCCTGGAAGTAAGTCGCAAACAGCGGGGCAAAAATGAACAGGCCCCACATGCCGTATACAATACTGGGAATTGCCGCCAGCAGCTCAATGGCGATGCCCAGAGGACGCTTCAGCCAGGCTGGCGACAGTTCCGTCAGGAACAGTGCGATACCAAAGCTCACCGGTACGGCGATCAGCAGCGCGATAAATGAGGTGACCAGCGTGCCGTAAATCGGCACCAGAGCACCGAAAATCTGGTTCGGCGCATCCCACTCTTTGGTCCATAAGAAGGCAAAGCCGAATTTTTCAATGCTTGGCCAGGAAGAGATAATGAGGGAGACGATGATGCCGCCCAGCATCAATAGCACAATCAGCGCCGCCAGTTTTACCAGCACGCTGAAAATTATGTCACCCTTTTTCCCCGGAGGGTTGAATGCCGGCTTGGTTGCAGCCATAAATTACTCTTCAGTTTCGGGCCAGAAAAAACCGTAGTTTACTGATCTTTCTGGCAAAGGTAATACCATACCCTAAATAATTCGAGCTGCTGGAACATGGCCGGCAGCTCGATATTCCGCGGGTATTAGTACAGCGCTTTACCGCTGCTGTCTTTCACGTTGGTCTTCCATGCAGCGCGAACCTGCTCAACCACGCTATCCGGCAGGGATGCGTAGTCCAGTGCGTTTGCTTCTTTACCGCCGTTTTTATACGCCCAGTCGAAGAACTTCAGCACTTCAGCAGTCTGCTCTGGCTTAGTGGAAGCCTTGTGAACCAAGATGAAGGTTGTAGAGGTGATCGGCCATGCATTTTCACCTTTCTGGTTAGTCAAATCCTGTGCGAAGGATTTGCTCCAGTCGATACCTTTCGCTGCGTTAGCGAAGTTATCTTCAGTCGGGCTAACCGGCTTACCGTCTGCTGACAGCAGCTTGGTATAAGCCAGATTGTTCTGTTTAGCGTAAGCATATTCGACGTAGCCGATAGAACCCGGCAGACGCTGAACGAAAGCGGCGATGCCGTCGTTGCCTTTACCACCCAGACCGGTCGGCCAGTTTACGGTAGAACCTGCGCCAATTTTAGATTTCCACTCTTCGTTCACTTTCGCCAGGTAGCTGGTGAAGACGAAGGAAGTACCGGAACCATCAGCACGACGCACAACGGCGATGTTCTGAGAAGGCAGCTTCAAACCAGGGTTCAGTTTGGTGATGGCTTCATCATCCCACTTCTTGATTTTACCCAGGTAGATGTCACCCAGCGTTTTACCGTCAAGCACCAGTTCACCTGATTTGAGACCCGGGATGTTCACCGCCAGCACCACGCCGCCGATAACGGTCGGGAACTGGAACAGGCCTTCCTGAGCCAGTTTGTCGTCAGCCAGAGGAGCATCAGAAGCACCGAAATCTACGGTGTTGGCAGTGATTTGTTTTACGCCGCCAGAGGAGCCGATACCCTGGTAGTTAACTTTGTTACCAGTTTCTTTGTTATAGGTATCTGCCCATTTGGCATACACCGGCGCGGGGAAAGTTGCACCTGCGCCAGTCAGGCTTGCTGCTGCAAAAACAGAGAAAGCGCTCATCGATAAGGTCGCGGCGACAACTGTTGCGACGGTGGTACGCATAACTTTCATAATGTCTCCTGCTGGATTCGTAAATCATTGTTTCGAAGCTATGGTGAGCAAAATAGGACAAACAGGTGACAGTTATATGTAAGGTTTATGACAGTTTGATGACACAGAATAATCAGGTGTAATAGAAGTGAAATTTTAGTGGCCGCGAATACGGCCACAACAGTATTAGTTTTTAATTTCCATAGTAATAGTAACATTCGCATCAAACGTGCTCGGCTGCGGACGGGTTCCCGTCGCGCTGGCAGGCGCAGCAGAAAAATTAAACTCGCCATTCTCCTCGCCCAGACGAGAACGAGTCCCCATATCGGTTTCCATACGCCCGCCGTTCACGTCCACTTCATTATTGTACTCATCGTACATCTTGATGCCGACATCTGCGTTTGTCGTCTCAATCACCGTTGGCAGCGATCCCGCTTGCGTGGCATGCAACGATACTTCAACATCCTGGCCCGCAGACATTCCCGTACATTTTACCGATGCACTTATCGGTATTTTTCTGTCGGTTATTGCAGTACCTGGCGTCGCCGAAAACTCCGATGCAGGGATCTTACCGAAATTAACTTCGATAGTTTGTCCACCGTTAACAATACACTCCTGAGGCGCTGTGATATCACCTTGAATATACACATCAGAAAGTATGTGGGTATTCCCCGAGCTTATAGATGATGTTGTTGCATATAAAGATGCTAGTAAGGTTGCTGGTATTGTCACTGTACCAATAAAAGGCTCTTTTATATAAAAATAAATAATGGCATCCGATCCGCTTGTAAAAGTCGTTATCTTTTTGTTATTGGTGCAAGTATAAGAACCATCTGGGTTATTAGGCTGATCAGCGAATGGTACATTAATATACCCACGACCAAAAATTTCAATGGATAGCCCGACATCAAGATACTCATTCAAATTATAGTATTGAACATTATTTCGAGATGACATTTTTTCTAAGGCTGGGTTACTCTCAGCAGTGTAGTAAGCATAATTATAGTTTCTGTTGCAATGGCAAACACCGCTATATTGCTCACCATTATTGACATTTTTGTTAACAGTTTGCCCAGTTTTGTTTTGTGCCGCACTAATTTTTGTCCCGGAAAAAACCAATACACTATGATGAGTGCCACCATCGGCTTCACAGTACGTATCCGCAGCAATTGTATGAGTACAAAGACAAACTAGCAACAAAGGTAAGTATTTTATGATTTTCAATTTAGCATCCCTATCTCATTTACAAATCACGGGTATTTGTATAAGCGCATTATCCCTCGGCTCCGCGATATGATAATCCACTGAACATGTTTTTTGTCCCATAACGCTGAAATGCCCTTCCAATGGCATGCCTGATAGATAAAGTTCACCATTATCCCCAACGATACCTGTCACGGTCCCTGATTCGAGGTCTGCAGTCGCCATTGCACCGAATGGCGCAGGTTTTCTATCAATCTGCGTCACGCTAAACAGCACTCGATATCCAACATGGGTGACAAATGCGGCTTTTACTACCGCCCCTCGTGTTGGAACCAGGTTTACAACGGTATTATCCAGTTCAACGTTCGCTTTAGCGAAATAATCACTATTAATCGCTACCCGGTTCTCATCATACGGATTGAGCTGAGTTTTCACCGTATAGCCGCGCCAGTCCGTCGCTACACCAGTGGCGTTTTCAACCGATAGTCCATCCGCGCCAGGCGCTTCTACCAACGCGACCGTTTCCCCCAGTTCCTGAGAGAATGTGACGCCGCCGCCATGAAGCAGAATTCCACCGCGGGCACCGTAGTTAAGCGTCTGCGAATCGCGGCTATAAGCATAGCTACCGTTCACCGCACCATAGGTTCCGCTATAGTTAAGGCTTGCGTTGCTGCTGTAGGTATCTTCCGGCGTACTGGTCCACGATTCCTGGACGTTATAGGAAAGGTTATGCCCTTCCAACAGCGTCCCGCCAATCCCAGCCTGCATGGTGCTGTCATTTTGGTTATTCTGCGTCATTGAATAGTTGACGTAGCTGCTATTCAACCAGCCAGAAAGCGGAATGGAAACCGAGAACATGAAGATTTGTTCATGTCCATTGTCATCGTTATTATTATCATCGCTATAATGCTGGTTGCCCGTATAACGATTGATGGAATCGGTATAGTTCCACGACACGTTCCATGATATTTGCCGCCAGTTATTGCTATAGCCCAGTTGCACCAGACGCTCCACTTCATCTGTCTGCCAATATTCCTGGCGACTGAGCGTCAGGTAAATATTTCCCCGACCTCGACCAAACGATTGAGACCAGCTACCCTCAACACGACTGCGGCGGTTACCCATAACCCAAAAATCGGCACCATCATCTTGTCGTGACGCCCACTCATCGAGGGTATAGTAACCCTTGGTTGAATAGCGGTAGCCCACCAGGCGGAAATTGGTATCTGTCTCATCGAAGCGTTTGGAATAGAGAAAACGGTAGGACTGACCGCTTTCGTCTTCGCCATCATCGAAATGTGAGCGCGCATGGGTGACGTCAAACGATATGGCGCCGATCGCGCCCATATCTTTCCCCATCCCAAAGGCAGCAGCAGCATAATCTTCAGCAATCTGCGTCCCACCGTATAATGTTAAACCCCAAGGTAAACCATGTAGAGCCTGCGCCTGGATGACATTGGGAGTAAAGCCACTTTCATCACGCATCTCCCCAACGCTGATATCAAAATCGGTCTGGCCTTCGCGTTTCAATATAGCCAGCGACGCATAAGGTTGGGTAAAGTGCTGTTCGCTGCCGTCTTCTTCTTTAATGGTGACATCAAGATCACCGCCGCCGCTGGCAGTATTCAGATCAGTGATCTCAAAAGCGCCCTGCGGTACGGCAGACTGATAAATCACATATCTATTTTGCCTAATAGTGACCGTCGCGTTACTTTTTGCCACCCCACGAACTACGGGTGCAAACCCATTCTGACTCGACGGCAGCATGTCATTATCGGTATACAGCCTGACTCCGCGGATTTGAGAGCTATCAAACACATCGCTCGCAGTCCAGGTATCTCCGACCATAATCTGGCTACGCAATGCAGCTATATCCCGTTGAACATAGCTGCTGATTGAGTGATATTCCGCATCGCTGCCCGTTGCGTTCAACGTGCTATAGTTACGTAGCCGCCACGCCCCAAGGTTAATACCGTTTCGTAGGTTAAGGTAATAAGTATCGTCATTTCCTGAATCGTAGTTTGATTTAACTGTATGCGATCCAGAAAAGTCATAGTTGACCATTATCGCATTTATGCCCTCATCCCAACGGGACGGGCTGATATAATCGTAGGCGGCGGTATTCAAATAAATCTGCGGGATGGTAATATTTAACGCCAGTTTATTGGCATCAAGCAACCAGGTCGAACCATCAATTAACGGTACGGGGTTTACACAGGTTTTATCGTCAACATTTTGTAATGACTTTACGGCATCAACCTTCACGCCATAGGAGGACAATATCTCCTTAACAGCAACAAAGCAGGGATGTAGATCGGCGTCCGGTTTATCCTGAATAAATTTAACATCCCGCCGCTCAAATAGTTTACCGTTAATCAACACATCTACCTTATAGTCACCGGGCGGCAGCGCATTCGAGCGGTTGAATTGATGGATATCAACATCAACAGGATGATCAATTTCCAATAAATTGGGGTTAAACAGGCTATCTCTGGCTATGGCGTGAGTAGTCATTCCCAGACAAGCGCCTGACGCCATCGCGAGATAAAGATGCAAGCGAATCATTGAGATATCCTTATCGGGGAATTAAAGTGCCTGCTTTACAGGTTCACTAATCGCACCATAATCATTGATAAAACGCCAGACAAGCGAATGACCCGAAACACCAGCAGGCAATGCCAGTGTTAATGTTTCAAAAGGTCGAATCATATTAAGAGGAACATCTTTCCCATCAATAGTAACGTCCATAATATTCATATGGATAGGGTTTGAGTTTTCTACAACTAACTGATTCCCTTTTTTATGCCACTTTACCTTCGCCACGGCTTTTTCCGGCGTAAGCTTGATAGAGGCTGGACGCCAGAACATTTTAATTCTTGTTTTAATGGCTATTTCCAGCGTACTAACATCTTTTTTATTACTTGATGGCGGAATGTTTTTCACATTCAGCCAAAAAACAGACTCCCGATCTTTTGGGAGTTCACCAGCAACCTTGACAATGCGTAATATTTTTTCCTGCCCGGGTTCAAGGCGAGAGACTGGGGGGATAGCCGTAAAAGGCGGCTTACTTTTATCATCTTTATTAAAAGGGTCAACCCAGACCTGGATGAGATAAGGAAGTGTAGTTTCTTTATTATAAACAGAGATAGTTGTGTCCGGAGCATTGCCTGGGAAAATGACACGAGTACCACCCACCACAATCCCGGCAAAAGATGACATGGTATAAAAAAACACCATCATAGTAAAAATGAATTTAGCTAGCCGTGTAATCATATATTTACTATCCCTGTAAAATTAAAAATGACGCCGTTCGATCGGCACAAAGCCTTAATGACCGACGTCATATAATTAATAAAAAGAATCAATAGAATTGATATTTATATTATTTAACGTATTCGATGGTGAACTGTGAATCTGCGTTAGCAGTACCTGGGGTGACTGTAGCGCTGGTTGCAATATAACGAGCAATAAACTGCATCGTCGCCGTACCACCCACCGTATCAATATCACTGTAAGCGGAATCATCACGCAGTTTTACCTGGGAGCTGTCAGCACGGTTATAAATACGAATCGCTACACCGGTTGCCGTTGTTGCTGAGCCGTCACCGGTATAATCACCGGGGGCACTCGTTGTTGCCGGGTCGCCAACAGCCAGGTCACCGTTGCCATCGGAGGCTTCAACACCGTCAAAACGAACAGCTGCTTTACTGTATGTTGCAGGGCATTTTTCCAGATCAATCTCGAAATTAGCTGGTGCAGCAGTACTACCAACACCAGTAAATGTTGTACGGTTAACTTTGCCCAGATCAACGTTTTGATCGGCAGTATCCGCAGTCACCTCACAGGTACTATCAATAACTTCACCACGGAAGTGAACAGTACCATCAGATGCCAGAGCATGACCAGCCAGCACTGTAGAAGATAAAACCAATGCGCTAGCAATAATTTTCAGTTTCATTATGACTCCATTAATATATTATATTCCCGTGTTTTACGTATAAATAAATAATAAAACACACCATCCTTAAGACAGCGAAATACTACTCTGAATTAACGAACAGACAATAATTAAAACTTTAATTCGAATTAACTAAATATAAATAAATGACAGAAAGAAATACAACCTCTTTAATATATTATTTTTCATTATAGACAAAAAAAGCCATCTTGAATGCTATTCATTTATTTTTAGGAATACATCAATATTATTATTCAACAATATTAAAAAGAGCGTATTTTTTAATCAAAAAAAACATTTTACTCATTGCTATGATAAATGTGTTTAGATATATGTTTAATCGCATAAATATATCAATCACGCTAAAAACCGCATATTGTGTAACATTTTATTTCAAAGTTGAAAAAAGATGGAGGAATTAAGGAGGAGTGAAGAAGAAAATAGAAAAAAAGAAGGCTGCCAGATTAACAGCTGTGGGCGGACAAAATAGTTGGGAACTGGGAGGGGTGGAAATGGAGTTTTTAAGGATTATTTAGGGAAGAGTGACAAAATAGATGGGAACTGGGTGTAGCGTCGTAAGCTAATACGAAAATTAAAAATGACAAAATAGTTTGGAACTAGATTTCACTTATCTGGTTAACTAATCTAGCTAACCTGCCGCTCAGCTTAGTACGATCCTATATCCAACTGATCATAATCCTTTCATCAGTATCCCAAATTAAATCCCCCTCCTAGACTGCCTCACCAACACTTTACAGTGATCCCGTATTTCCGGACAGGTGATTGATTTTTTTCGCTTGTACAGGTGTTAAGCCACAGTTATCTTGATGTGGACATTATGCATTGTAATAGCCCATTAACATGCGCTAAGAGCATAAATTAATATACAGTAACAAGCATTACGAGGTGCTAATGTTTGGAAAGCAGCCTCTTCCAACTACAATAATAAGTTAACTATCCTCCACCCACAAATAATTACAAATGACCCCTTTCCGCTATAACTCCGATCTCACCAGCGGCTCGCTACAAACCCGAGAGTGTCGCATTATTACTGGCTTGTTACTCCAAGAGCTTGATGAAGCTGCCTGGGATAAAGCCATGTATAAGGAAAATGTGCTTCAGAAACGCACGCAATCTACGGTAAGACGTATTTCTTCAGCGCTTAGAAAACGCCTAGAACACCTAAGCTCTGACTTTTGGGCTTTTGCGTTTTTATGTTAGGCATTGTCTGGCAACTGGAGGAAGTGTAATGACCATGAATGGTCACTGTGATTGACAGTATCTTGCTTAAACTTATCTGAACAATGGTAGAACTGGCTCATATTTATCCCCTCTATGATTGTTTATCTTTTTCACCATAAAAAGTATCAGGGGCTACTCAGGGCTACATAAAGATATTTATCTACTTTTACTGATTGATAAGTAGCATCAGTCCATCCGCAGGACTGGTGGTGCCGGCAAAATGCTGACCCAACACATGCGTATAGATTTGCGTGGTCTTAACATCGTTATGCCCTAAGAGTTCTTGCACAGTGCGAATATCACGCCCCGCTTGTAATAGATGCGTAGCAAACGAGTGACGAAATGTATGACAAGTGACACGCTTGCTAACGATGCCTGCTTTTTGTACGGCTGCCTTCAATGCCTTTCGCGCAACGGAGTCATGCAGATGATGGCGGCATAATTTGCCGTTATACGGGTGGTTGCAGAGCGTGCTGGAGGGAAAGACAAACATCCACGCCGCTTGTCGATAAGCAGAAGGGTATTTGTGATCTAAAGCAAAAGGCAGCGATGGCCCTACGCCTTGTAAGTTGTCGTCTTGCTGAATAAGCCGCGCTTGCTCAATGAGTTATTTTATTGCTGGGATTAGGCGCGTGGGCAGTAGGCTGTTTCTGCTTTTCCCACCCTTACCGTCATGCACAGTGATGCAGCCATTATCAAAATCAAAATCTTTAACCCGCAAACGCAAGCATTCATTAATGCGCAAACCTGCACCATACAGCAGCGTAAAAATAACTTGGTTGCGAGTATCCATAACCTGCAAAATGCGTTGCACTTCATTTGCAGAGATAACAGAGGGTAGCCGTCTAGGCTTGCTTGCAGGGATATAATCAATATCGCCCAACGGCTGTTGTAAAAACCTGTTGTACAAAAAAGCTAGGGCATTTAAAGCGATTTTCTGCGTGTTTATGGCTACATGTCTGCTGTTTGCTAAGCTGGATAAAAACAGCCTGACCTCTTCACTGCCCATGGTCTGAGGATGACGTTTTTTGTGAAACAGAATAAAACGCTTAATCCAGTGCAGGTAAGTTTTTTCAGTTTTCAGCGCATAACCTTTTTGTCGCATATCCGTGCGTATAGAATTTAAAAATGGACTGTTAGACATAAAACGCTCCTTGTCTTGCAACTGTCTGCCTATACAGCCTATTCTAGCTGGGATTTAAAAAAGTGCCTGTTTTTTACGCCTAGAGATGCTTGTTTACCGGTAGAGTTTTAATTTAATGCTAAATAAATTAAAATGTTATGAGTTCTTTGGGTGAGATAATGTGCATCGTGCAAGCAGGATAGACGGCATGCACGATTTGTAATAACAGAGTGTCTTGTATTTTTAAAGAAAGTCTATTTAATACAAGTGATTATATTAATTAACGGTAAGCATCAGCGGGTGACAAAACGAGCATGCTTACTAATAAAATGTTAACCTCTGAGGAAGAATTGTGAAACTATCACTAATGGTAGCTATATCGAAGAATGGAGTTATCGGGAATGGCCCTGATATTCCATGGAGTGCCAAAGGTGAACAGCTCCTGTTTAAAGCTATTACCTATAACCAATGGCTGTTGGTTGGACGCAAGACTTTTGAATCAATGGGAGCATTACCCAACCGAAAGTATGCGGTCGTAACACGTTCAAGTTTTACATCTGACAATGAGAACGTATTGATCTTTCCATCAATTAAAGATGCTTTAACCAACCTAAAGAAAATAACGGATCATGTCATTGTTTCAGGTGGTGGGGAGATATACAAAAGCCTGATCGATCAAGTAGATACACTACATATATCTACAATAGACATCGAGCCGGAAGGTGATGTTTACTTTCCTGAAATCCCCAGCAATTTTAGGCCAGTTTTTACCCAAGACTTCGCCTCTAACATAAATTATAGTTACCAAATCTGGCAAAAGGGTTAACAAGTGGCAGCAACGGATTCGCAAACCTGTCACGCCTTTTGTACCAAAAGCCGCGCCAGGTTTGCGATCCGCTGTGCCAGGCGTTGAACTTGCCTCGCAGGCTCGGGGAAGTGAATTCACCATCAAGTGTAGCTGGATAAATATACAGTGGTGTTCTATATTTTTTAGATGGACAAACTGACACTACAAAAGCTGTTTCGAGCGCAATTGGCTGAGGCAGCCCCCGCACTTAACATCCCCTTGTATCAACTCAAGGCGGCACAGGCGATCAGCGGTTGTCGTACCGAAGCGATGGGTAGCCATGGGCAATATTGTAGTAACGGTCATCTCTGCGGAGTCTTTTATAACTCCTGCCGGCATCGGGGCTGTCCGCAGTGCCAATATACGGCGAAAGAGCGGTGGTTAGCGCAGTGGTCAGCGCGACTATTGAATGTGCAGCATCACCATTGGATCTTCACCGTACCGCACGAACTGCTGGGTTTATGGCGATATAATCGTGAATGGTTTCAGGATCAAATGTATCTTGCGGTGTCGAAGACGCTTAAGCAGCTCAGTCGTGCTGGTGGTCATTTAGGAGCCCAACCTGGCTACTTATTAGCCCTGCATACATGGGGCAGAAATCTGAGTGAACACCCGCATATTCACTGCCTGATCACCCACGGTGGTGTGAGCGATTCGGGAAAATGGCTCAGTCCTAAGCGAGCGATAATGTTTCCGGTAAAAGTCATGCGGCGTCTATTCCGGGGCAAATTTTTGGCTGCTACAAAACAAGCGTTAGCCAATAACGCACTGACGTTCCCACCAGATCAGCAAACAACGGAACTGATGAACTTGAGCAATAAGCTAGGACGAATAGACTGGCAGGTTTATGCCTGTGCTCCTTATGCTCACGGTGTGGGCGTCGCTAAATATTTAGCTCGGTATATGCGCGGCGGTGCGATCAATAACAAACAGCTCATTGCCGTGAAAAATAATATGATCACGTTTAAATATAAATCACACCAAACCAAAAAGACTGAACGACAGCAAGTTAGCCTGCCAAATTTTACGCGTATGGTATTGAAGCACTTGCCCTTAAAAGGCAAACCCACTATTCGCTACTACGGGATATATCATCCAACTGTGGTTGAAAAGTTAAATGTGGCAAGAGCACAATGTAAACAAGCGCAGTTTATTACAGCCCAGTTGCCAACATGGCAAGCAATGCTAAATAAGCTAGGCATAAGATTAATTTGCCCAATATGTGGTGTCACAGAACGAATAGCGGCGGCCCCGCTTAAATGATAACTGGGCTGGTACTTAAAATCCGTACTCGACGCGGAGCAATATAGTGTGGGTAAAGGACTCAACTCATGACAATAAGCGTGGTGATAATAGTGAGTGGTTGTTACTATCCGATTATAAATCATGAGTTTGGCGACTGATAATCACGAGGCTTTTCCCCAGTGGGTCCGGAAGTTCAACAATACGATGAATCAGTCAAAGGTCTCCACACTCGACGAAGAGTAGAAAATGCTGAGTGGACCTTCGCTGATTATCTAAGCGTTAGGCGTCATATGAAGATTTCGGTGATCCCTGAGCAGGTGGCGGAAACATTGGATGCTGAGAACCATTTCATTGTTCGTGAAGTGTTCGATGTGCACCTATCCGACCAAGGCTTTGAACTATCTACCAGAAGTGTGAGCCCCTACCGGAAGGATTACATCTCGGATGATGACTCTGATGAAGACTCTGCTTGCTATGGCGCATTCATCGACCAAGAGCTTGTCGGGAAGATTGAACTCAACTCAACATGGAACGATCTAGCCTCTATCGAACACATTGTTGTGTCGCACACGCACCGAGGCAAAGGAGTCGCGCACAGTCTCATCGAATTTGCGAAAAAGTGGGCACTAAGCAGACAGCTCCTTGGCATACGATTAGAGACACAAACGAACAATGTACCTGCCTGCAATTTGTACGCAAAATGTGGCTTTACTCTCGGCGGCATTGACCTGTTCACGTATAAAACTAGACCTCAAGTCTCGAACGAAACAGCGATGTACTGGTACTGGTTCTCGGGAGCACAGGATGACGCCTAACAATTCATTCAAGCCGACACCGCTTCGCGGCGCGGCTTAATTCAGGAGTTAAACATCATGAGGGAAGCGGTGATCGCCGAAGTATCGACTCAACTATCAGAGGTAGTTGGCGTCATCGAGCGCCATCTCGAACCGACGTTGCTGGCCGTACATTTGTACGGCTCCGCAGTGGATGGCGGCCTGAAGCCACACAGTGATATTGATTTGCTGGTTACGGTGACCGTAAGGCTTGATGAAACAACGCGGCGAGCTTTGATCAACGACCTTTTGGAAACTTCGGCTTCCCCTGGAGAGAGCGAGATTCTCCGCGCTGTAGAAGTCACCATTGTTGTGCACGACGACATCATTCCGTGGCGTTATCCAGCTAAGCGCGAACTGCAATTTGGAGAATGGCAGCGCAATGACATTCTTGCAGGTATCTTCGAGCCAGCCACGATCGACATTGATCTGGCTATCTTGCTGACAAAAGCAAGAGAACATAGCGTTGCCTTGGTAGGTCCAGCGGCGGAGGAACTCTTTGATCCGGTTCCTGAACAGGATCTATTTGAGGCGCTAAATGAAACCTTAACGCTATGGAACTCGCCGCCCGACTGGGCTGGCGATGAGCGAAATGTAGTGCTTACGTTGTCCCGCATTTGGTACAGCGCAGTAACCGGCAAAATCGCGCCGAAGGATGTCGCTGCCGACTGGGCAATGGAGCGCCTGCCGGCCCAGTATCAGCCCGTCATACTTGAAGCTAGGCAGGCTTATCTTGGACAAGAAGATCGCTTGGCCTCGCGCGCAGATCAGTTGGAAGAATTTGTTCACTACGTGAAAGGCGAGATCACCAAGGTAGTCGGCAAATAATGTCTAACAATTCGTTCAAGCCGACGCCGCTTCGCGGCGCGGCTTAACTCAAGCGTTAGAGAGCTGGGGAAGACTATGCGCGATCTGTTGAAGGTGGTTCTAAGCCTCGTACTTGCGATGGCATCGGGGCAGGCACTTGCTGACCTGCCAATTGTTTTAGTGGATGAAGCTCGTCTTCCCTATGACTACTCCCCATCCAACTACGACATTTCTCCAAGCAACTACGACAACTCCATAAGCAATTACGACAATAGTCCATCAAATTACGACAACTCTGAGAGCAACTACGATAATAGTTCATCCAATTACGACAATAGTCGCAACGGAAATCGTAGGCTTATATATAGCGCAAATGGGTCTCGCACTTTCGCCGGCTACTACGTCATTGCCAACAATGGGACAACGAACTTCTTTTCCACATCTGGCAAAAGGATGTTCTACACCCCAAAAGGGGGGCGCGGCGTCTATGGCGGCAAAGATGGGAGCTTCTGCGGGGCATTGGTCGTCATAAATGGCCAATTTTCGCTTGCCCTGACAGATAACGGCCTGAAGATCATGTATCTAAGCAACTAGCCTGCTCTCTAATAAAATGTTAGGCCTCAACATCTAGTCGCAAGCTGAGGGGAACCACTAGTGTCATACGAACCTCCAAGAGACGGTTACACAAACGGGTACATTGTTGATGTCATGTATGACAATCGCCCAAGTAAGTATCCAGCTGTGTTCAGAACGTACGTCCGAATTCCAGACTATGTCGAACTAGATAACGCGGAGGAGCTGGCCGACGCAATCATTCGAGAGGTTGAGTTAAAGGAGGCATGGCTCACAAGGGTCTTGGGGAACTCAGCCGATCCTGACGCTTCTGTGGGCAAGTGGGACCGGCGCCTAGCGCAGTGCGGTGGTATTGATGAGATGTCAAGTGGGGTGCAGGCAACATACTTCAGTCCAAACGGTCAGCTGGTCGGCTTAGTGGCATACATTGATGCCGAATGGATGGATGAATAGCTCTGACGTTACGATTCAGGTGAGACAACCAGATGGGCATTGCGTACAAGCTCAGTTGCCACCGATGTGGCTACGAGTCTGATCTTCTTTACCTAGGCCAAGGTATGGCGATGCTTCCTGAGCAAATAGTCGGAACGTGCACATGCTGCGACAATCTAACGACGATTTCTATAAATGAAAGCTACGGAGTATGCTCACTTTGTGGGGCTAAGGATCGTGTGATATTTACAAGCTATCAGCATGAGGCAAGGCCAAGAAATCCCTGCTATCTAGAGAGAAGTTTCAAATATCAATGCCCAAGATGCCATGCCTTCAGTATGGAGCCTCCGGATCTACCGGAGATGCTTTGGGACTAATGCTCCGCTTTGCCTCGGGTATCCGTTCGACCTATGTTTAAGAGGAAACGCACGTGTCTGCCGCCAAAGCTCTTGCCTATGCACTTTGTGACAAGTTGGAAAGCAAAAAAGTTGATGAAGTCGTACGAAATCTTGTTTCTAGCGGCTGGAATATTAGGGAAGTGGCCTGGGAAGCTTCGTCCTTTGATCATGAAATGCCCTACTTTGACACGGGGCGGGACTTCGATATTGGATTTCCTGACACGCTGTCATCCAAGATTGAGTTTTTGACCGCGAATGGATCAATCGTCCAAGCACGTGCTCGCCTGCACTTCAAGCAGGCTCTAATTTTTGCCAAGGCGTCCAAACATGTCGCCGCGCTCAAGAACTCATTGGATTACTACTATGGATCGTCTGTAATCCCCCCTCAAAACCACGGAGGCTATTTGTAGAAAATTCCATTAATATGAACTCAAGGTGTTCCCTACGGACGAATCAGCGATGAAGGTGGTGTACCTGGCTATCCAGGCGGCGACCAAGAAATGGACGATGCCGATCCGCAACTGGAAGCCGGCCATGAACCGTTTTATGATCGAATTTGGTGACCGTTTAAATGGCCACCTTTAACTGACCGGCAAAAGCACTTACACAAAAGGGTTTACGAGCCCATCCCGAATTCTGTGTAACTGCCATTTAGATTAAATGCTTACTAATACGGTCATCAAACATAATCATAAAGCGATTCAAAGCAGACGTCCAGTTACGGATTGGCATCGACCATTTTTTGGATGCCTGCTGGGTGGCTAAGTACACCACTTTAAATGCAGCCTGATCAGACGGGAACACCTTACGCTTATTCACCGCTGTCCGAATCACACTGTTTAGCGACTCAATAGCATTGGTGGTATATATGACTTTTCTGATGTCTTTAGGGTACTCGAAGAATACCGTTAAGCCCTCCCAGTTATTACGCCAAGACTTGACCACATGTGGGTACTCTTTGCCCCAAGTCTCATCAAAGTGCTCAAGGTTAGCCTCTGCTATCTCAAGCGTATCAGCGCCGTAGATGGCCTTTAAATCGGCGGCTACTGCTTTTTTATCCGTCCAGGGTACAAATTTCATCGAGTAGCGCACCATGTGTACGATACACAGCTGAACCTGAGCATTGGGATAAACCGTATTGATGGCATCAGGAAAGCCCTTTAAGCCATCAACACAGGCAATGAGGATGTCTTGTACCCCGCGGTTTTGTAGTTCAGTGAGAACGCCTAGCCAGAACTTAGCGCCTTCATTCTCTGATAACCACATACCCAGCAGCTCTTTTTTACCATCAAGTCCCACACCTAGCGCCAGATAGATAGCTTTGTTGATAATCTGCTTGTCTTGGCGTACTTTGACGACAATGCAGTCTAGATAGACAATAGGATAAACACTGCTTAACGGCCGGTTCTGCCAAGCGGTGATGTCGTCTAAGATATTGTCAGTGACTCTTGAGACAAGAGAGCTTGAGATATCTACGTCGTAGAGCTCTTTAATGCTCTCTACAATCTCGGTGGTGGTTTGACCTTTGGCATAAAAGAATATGATTTTATCATCAAGGCCACTAATACGGGTTTGATGCTTACTGACGAGTACAGGCTCAAAGCTGCTATCACGGTCTCTTGGGGTAGAGATCTCAAGATCGCCGCTATCACTGCGGACAGTCTTTTTAGTGTGTCCATTGCGCTTATTAGGCTTGTCTGCTTTCTCATGCTTAGGATAGCCAAGATGCTCTTCCATCTCAGCTTCTAGGGCAGTATCGATAAAGGATTGCATGAGCTGCTTCTGAAAGTCTTTGATGTCATCGAAGCTTTTCATACTACCAGCCATTTGCTCGGCTAGTTTCTTAATGTCAGTTTGCTTAGTCATTGCTTATTCTCCTGTTAGGGGATTATAAGCAGTTACACACTTTTTAGGAAAGGCTCGCCGTTGTACCTGCAGCAACGTCAACCATGGTAGTTTCTGTTGAGCTAGTTAAGTCTGTACCATTCCATTTAACACCAACAGTTAATTCACTGTTATCAGAAGCACGTACTAATTTATCGGTGATGATTTTTGAAGTCAGTTTAAAATCAGTCGCTTTTTCTTGACCTTGGATAGTGATATCGAACGCACCATCTTGAGAATTAAATGCTTTAATACCTTCCGCATAATTGAAAGTTAAAGATTTTAATGGTGTAACAACTAACATACTTTTAGTATCTTTGTATGCTTTCGCATCCCATGAAGCAACAGCACTTGCTGTACGAGTATCAGCTTGAGCAAGAGTTGTTGTACCCATAATAGCAACTGCAAGAACGGCTAATGTCAGCTTTTTCATAAAATATCCTTCGTAGATTAATTCTTATTACATAATGTTTTTAAATAACAGATATTATTTAAAAATAATCAGTTATTCAGTTATTCAGTTATTTAGGTTTTAGTAAAAATACTTATTTAAAATGAACTTTTAAATAGATTCATTTTAAATAAAATATATTTTTGAAATAGAAAACTGATTTTTTGAATTTGTGAGTGTCGATTCTCTTTATGATTTAAATCAATATATTCAAATGCGCAAAAAAAGTAATAAAGCTAAAATAAGTGCATTTATTCTTTTTTGGATTATTGGTTTTATTTACTAATTTGTCATGAGGTCAATTCTACAATTTAAATTTTTTATGTGGATAGGATTAATCCCATAGGATTTTATGCTGGAAAGTAAAAATATTAGTGTTTTTAAACTTTGTATTGATTTTCATACGCGTAAATCGAGTTTTTATCGTTATTAAATAAAGATAACTTAAGTATTTATGATTAGTTATCACTATATAAAAATTTTTATTTACTCTCTTTTTGTTTTTTTTTATTTTGTAAGGTAATTTTTAGAAATATAAGTTCAATAACTTGGTCTTTTTTGGACTTACCTTGGTGTTTTATTTGTTTTGTGATGGATTTAGAATTAACAGATAAACTTTATTATTGGGAGTATCTAAAAATGATTAGTGAGTATTGATCTAAATTAATATATGGCTATTACTACAAATAATTCTTAATTAAATAGAGCTAAAACTAATAGAAATTCTATTTTTATTTTTAGTTGGATAATAATTTCACAATGTAAATAAAAAGTAAATTAATAATGAAATATTTGTTTTTTTTACTCAGGGTGAATATGATTGAAAATAACTATCATAAAATAACTATGTAACTAAACGACTCCCTTACCTGCTTTATCGTTCAACGCCGATGTTTATGATTGCAGCCAGTAAGCCTTGGGTAAAAGAGGCTTATTAATTGCGATAAAAATAAAGTCCTATCAACGTTATTAAGAGCGGACAGGACTTTTATGATCTTTATAATTTCTAGTATTAAGGGGTTGAAATAACAGCTTTAGGTGTGGTTTTTCTTTGGTGAAAATAAGCGGTAATAAGCAACATAGCATAAAGTATTGCCCCCATCAGCCATAACAGACCATCCCAATAAGCGACGCTATAACTATAAATAAAGGCAAATAAAAGGGGACCAATGATCCCGGTAATATTGGTTAGGCTCACCAGAGTACCTTGTAATTTCCCTTGCGCATTATCATCGACAGATTTTGATAAATAACCTTGTAATGCGGGTTGCCCCATACCTCCTGCCGCTAAGCAAATTAATGCTGGTAAGATGACCCAAACGTGGCCTATCCACGCTAATAATAAACAGCCCATCATATCAATAGACATACTGATCATAATGGTGGTTTTTTCGCCCCATTTTTGTGCCAATTTCCCAGCGACAATCGCCTGAAAGAAAATATGTAATACACCCAGAACCGCCAAAGACATACCGATAGAAGTTGTGTTCCAATCAAAACGATATTGTGTAAACAGCACCCAGATGGTGGCAGGAATTTGCCCGATAAGCTGGATAATAAAATAGGTTGCTAACCAAAAGTAGAGGCTTTTCTTAAAAAAAACAGTGACTGTATTTGAGGCAGTTTGGTTTTCAGGTGTCCTATTGGCAACAAGCGCTTCTCTTTTTTGTGTTTCTCGGAAAAAGAGCAAAGAGAGTATTAATAATATCGAGTGTGAAATAGCGGCAAAAATAAATGGCATATGAGCACTGATATCACCTAATAATCCCCCTAGCATTGGGCCGATAATAAGGCCAACACCAAAAGCACCACCTAAGAAACCAAAATAGCGAGTTCGATTTTTAGCGGGAGTCACATCACTCATCGCTGATGCACATACGGCACCTGTTGCGCCTGTGATCCCCGCAATGATGCGCCCAATATAGAGCATCCAAAGTGTGGTTGAGAATGCCATTAAAAGATAGTCGAGTGCCGCGCCTAAAAGGGAAAACAGCAAGATGGGTTTTCTGCCGTATTTATCAGACAGTCGTCCTAGAATAGGAGCAAAAATAACCTGCATGGTAGCATAGAGCGCTAATAGCACACCGTAATGGGTTGCCAGTGAATTTTCACTGACAAATTCATTTAATAGAGTAGGGAGTACTGGCATGATAAGCCCGATACCAATGGCATCTAATACGGTGATCAGCAGTATAATAATAATTGATTTATTCATTGAGATCCTAAAAATCTATCAGTGATAGAGTGGGTGTAAAATATCTCTATCAGTGATAGATTGTCAAGGCTATTTTATTTTGAGGTAGGTAATGGCAAAGCTAGATAAAGAACAAGTTATTGATAATGCGTTGATTTTACTTAATGAAGTTGGTATTGAAGGATTAACAACGCGTAAGCTGGCGCAAAAAATAGGTGTGGAACAACCCACATTGTATTGGCATGTAAAAAATAAACGCGCTTTGTTAGATGCATTAGCAGAAACTATTTTGCAAAAGCACCATCATCATGTTTTGCCATTGCCGAATGAAACATGGCAGGACTTTTTGCGAAATAACGCGAAAAGCTTCCGCCAAGCCTTATTAATGTATCGTGATGGTGGCAAAATTCATGCGGGAACACGCCCCTCTGAAAGTCAATTTGAGACATCAGAACAGCAACTACAGTTTTTGTGTGATGCTGGGTTTAGTCTATCTCAAGCCGTGTATGCATTAAGCTCTATTGCGCATTTTACATTAGGCTCCGTACTGGAAACTCAAGAGCATCAAGAAAGCCAAAAAGAGCGTGAAAAAGTAGAGACGGATACTGTTGCCTATCCGCCATTATTAACCCAAGCCGTTGCAATTATGGATAGTGATAATGGTGATGCTGCATTTTTGTTTGTCCTTGATGTGATGATCTCTGGACTTGAAACAGTATTAAAGAGCGCTAAATAAATCTAAATTCGCTGACGCCGAGCCCATCCCGAATTCTGTGTAACTGCCATTTAGATTAAATGCTTACTAATACGGTCATCAAACATAATCATAAAGCGATTCAAAGCAGACGTCCAGTTACGGATTGGCATCGACCATTTTTTGGATGCCTGCTGGGTGGCTAAGTACACCACTTTAAATGCAGCCTGATCAGACGGGAACACCTTACGCTTATTCACCGCTGTCCGAATCACACTGTTTAGCGACTCAATAGCATTGGTGGTATATATGACTTTTCTGATGTCTTTAGGGTACTCGAAGAATACCGTTAAGCCCTCCCAGTTATTACGCCAAGACTTGACCACATGTGGGTACTCTTTGCCCCAAGTCTCATCAAAGTGCTCAAGGTTAGCCTCTGCTATCTCAAGCGTATCAGCGCCGTAGATGGCCTTTAAATCGGCGGCTACTGCTTTTTTATCCGTCCAGGGTACAAATTTCATCGAGTAGCGCACCATGTGTACGATACACAGCTGAACCTGAGCATTGGGATAAACCGTATTGATGGCATCAGGAAAGCCCTTTAAGCCATCAACACAGGCAATGAGGATGTCTTGTACCCCGCGGTTTTGTAGTTCAGTGAGAACGCCTAGCCAGAACTTAGCGCCTTCATTCTCTGATAACCACATACCCAGCAGCTCTTTTTTACCATCAAGTCCCACACCTAGCGCCAGATAGATAGCTTTGTTGATAATCTGCTTGTCTTGGCGTACTTTGACGACAATGCAGTCTAGATAGACAATAGGATAAACACTGCTTAACGGCCGGTTCTGCCAAGCGGTGATGTCGTCTAAGATATTGTCAGTGACTCTTGAGACAAGAGAGCTTGAGATATCTACGTCGTAGAGCTCTTTAATGCTCTCTACAATCTCGGTGGTGGTTTGACCTTTGGCATAAAAGAATATGATTTTATCATCAAGGCCACTAATACGGGTTTGATGCTTACTGACGAGTACAGGCTCAAAGCTGCTATCACGGTCTCTTGGGGTAGAGATCTCAAGATCGCCGCTATCACTGCGGACAGTCTTTTTAGTGTGTCCATTGCGCTTATTAGGCTTGTCTGCTTTCTCATGCTTAGGATAGCCAAGATGCTCTTCCATCTCAGCTTCTAGGGCAGTATCGATAAAGGATTGCATGAGCTGCTTCTGAAAGTCTTTGATGTCATCGAAGCTTTTCATACTACCAGCCATTTGCTCGGCTAGTTTCTTAATGTCAGTTTGCTTAGTCATTGCTTATTCTCCTGTTAGGGGATTATAAGCAGTTACACACTTTTTAGGAAAGGCTCGGGTTTACAGGCTCTTTCAGTCATTCCTTTAATGCGTAAATTGCTCTCTAACCACTCTCTCAGCCCACCCTTCCATATCCTCTCTCGATACTTGCAGCTCCCCCAACCCCTTTGGATGATTCACCCCTCTATGCCCGTCTTGTCCATATAATTGATCAAACAAACTATTTGGCCAATTCAATGAGCTCTTCACCACTCCACGCCGTATCTTTTCAAAATCATTCCGCCATGTTTCGCTATCAACGCCACTCAACACTTTGGTAGAAAGCATTTTCACCCCATCCGATGCATCCACCTCTAGCAATACAAATTCACTGCCATTACGTTGCACCCCAACGGCTTTAATCACTCTTGGTGAGCCATCTTTACACAGATGTAATCGGCTACGCCCAACTTTTGGCAAAACCAAGGTTTCTTCAAAAAGCACCCGACATGCAAATTTAGTTTTTAGAATTGAAAGTAGCTCATCAAAAGCAGCAAATCGATTAGCAAAAATAGAGTTGTAATTGGTTGCATCCTGCTTCCCACCCACATCTGCCGCTGCTAGGACACCACCTAAGTGTGGCTCATCAGTACTAACCAAATTACTATTTTCACTTGTTGTTGCTTCTTCTTTTTCTAAAATAGTTTGGCTACTTTTTCTTGCCCTGCGAGATTTTTCAATTCGACTAGGTCTACTAAAACTTATCCATGTCGGCTCAGCCTCTATGACTCGTGTGTCTGTGTCTATATTGGCTGTTTCCTCATCGTCCAACTGTAGATGCTCATCATCAACAACTGACTCTGTTGAAACCGCTATGTGCTGCGTACTACCATCACCTGCCTCCTTTTCCTGAAAAGAGGCATGGCTAATAGCTGTTGTGCTAGGAAGCATAGCGTTGATTTCTAAACCTACTATTTCCTCAACTAAATAATCCTTATCCTCGTTAGAAGAACGTCCTTTTACATGTAATTTCCAACCCTGCATGGGCGGAGGGTCAAAGCTAAAGCACCAGCTTTCAACGCCGTTCTTAATTTCTCTATTTTGTTGATAGTGCCTAAAAATACTTTCATACGAATCCATAACATCTTGATCCGAAAACAACCAAACCAAAAGCTGCACTACGGCCGACTGCTCTAACGCCCCTTTAGGAAACGATGAACTGGGTAAGATCCTTATCTCTAAATGATCTCGCTCAACCTCATACTGAACGTCGAACTCTTGCTGTAAAGCGGTACTGCTCAAACAGCTTCGACAGAAATAGGAGTTAATTAAAAATAATGACCGAGCTAGCTCTAACTGTGGGATGTGATAACGAGTCTTGCTATATGGTGTTTCAGCTTCGTAAATAAATGAACTCTGCGCTCCATCCTTGTTGCGTACGGAAGCAAAGGACGAGAGATTAGGAAAATCGATTATTTTGGCTCGTTGAAGATCCGATGCTTCAAACTCAATCACACGATCCGCCTTATTTATTTGCTTTGTTGTACTGTTAACCACCTTAGCTCGACTTAATAAAGGCAAATGAGTAAATCGAGTCCATTTCCGTTCTTGCATTGGATTAAACCAAACAAAAATACGCCACTCCTTATGACCCGAGTTACGGAATAAATGACCAATATGTACAACCTGCACATTGTCATTAAATGTAGCTAGCCTAACCACTCACTCTTCCCCATAAACCATTTCCAAGAATCTTTGTGCTTCCTCAGTTATCCGCTCTTTAGATAACGTTGCACTTCTTAATAATCGCCAGCGCCTAAGCTCAACATCTTCCTGTTTAAGCTTAATAAAAGCTTGGCTAATCCGTCTAATTTGATAATCTTCCACACTCTCTGAGTAACGCTTTAAGCAAAGCGCTACCAAAGGCAGTTTCTGTAGATTTTTTGCAAGAGAGGTTCCGTTAGGAGTTTGCTTTAACAGCCAGCTCGATGTCGCTCTTGGGTGATCAAGGCTACTATCTAGACGCTTTATGATTCTTAATAGTTGTCGTACAGCAATTCGATCTCTTTGGTTCCAATCAACTCTAGGGGCGGGTGCCAGACGCTCTTGTTGATGCTGTTGATTCCAGTGAACTAGCCAATCCCTGTCATGTCGGTAAAGCCAAGCGTATAGCACCCCACCCTCTAAAGACTGTCTTGCCGCCTTAATTCCTTGGTATTTATGCACTAGTTGCTGCCAGTCTTTATGCTTAACAGATAAATCTTCAGAGTTAGGTTGCACAGACTGGCTAACAGGTCTTGTCGTTATAGAGTGCTCAGTAAGAGCACTTGCCTGCTGTAGCGCTTCTATAACCGTTAGTTTTGGCAATAAGGCTTGCCACACAATACTATGCTGTAAATAACTAAAGGCTTTTCTATGCTTACGGAATATACTTTTCAGCCAACACGTGTCCTTGTTCTCTGCCAACTTTAAATCCAGTTTCTCTAGTGCCTCATCACTAAAAGTCTGCCTCACTCTCTCCGCCACCAAGTCATGACGAATGTGCTTGCTTTTGGTTAGCCCTAGATCCTGCGCTAAGCGCTGATAAAACAGCGTCCACTGCTCAAGGCTTGGGGAAAGCTCTTGCGCTCGTGGAGCATCTAACAGAGGGGCTATATAAGCAGCTAGTGCTGTTAATTGAGATAGGGAGTCTTTGGGGTAGTCTGAAAGCAGCTCAGTATGACCCAAAGCCCAAAATTGATGTCGGTGATCATCTACAGCTCTATCAAAGAAGACTAAAGCACCGTGTTTTGGACAATATGGCAAAGCGGGCAAATACCAATCTCGTTGCCAAAAGGCTTCCCCATACCTATTTAGCTGAAGAGCAACGCAATCAGGGCAGTATCTAAAGCGGTTATCGCTCTTAACTCTAGAAGCAGCGACTCCTAGCATTAAATGCACCGCACCTTGCGCTTGGTACTCCATTAACCGAATAGCTTCGTCTCGGCGCTCCTTGCCTACAAACGGAGCATATAAAGGGAATAAGGTATGCTCATAAATAAGCTGCTGAACAGCGTAACGTCCTGTTTGATGTAGATGTCTTGCTATCACACCTAAATGCGAGGGCAGACCTAAGGTAGCGACCACCTTGCGGTTGCCATACACCTCATCCAACAGCTGCTTAGGACTAACAATCCCTTGATAAACGCCTGCCCGTGCAATAGTGCTATAAATCAGCTCATTCGAGTACGGAACAGGAAAGTTTCTCATGGCTAACCTGCTTGTTTAAATAAGCTCGCCATATCCACTATTACCCCTTTCCCTTTTAACCGTTCATGCATGGTTTTTTCAGGTTGGCGTTGTGAATAGATATAACGTAAATCCGTATCAGGCAAGCTATCCCAGTCGCTGGGCTTGACTACCTTTATAGCCGAAACCTTTTTACTCTTGGAGGGCTTTTCTAGTTCTGACACTACCGTTTCGCCTTCCATCAACCACTGCAAAACAAGAGGCAGTAACTTTTGTCTTGTCATCGTTGGATTCTGGCTAAACGCTTTTTTAATAGTGGGAATTAACAGGCTTGAATCGTAATCCTCTTTCAGCATCAGATATAAATGACGCTGATCTTCGGTATCTAACTCTTGAAGGGCTTTTTCTTCTGGTGTTTGTTCTTGTATCGCTGCGATATCTAGCTGAAGTTGGATTAACCGTTTATCAATCTCGGGAACGACTAGATCAGAATAACGAGCAATGCGTTCTGGGATACCCGAGCGTAATGCCTCTAGCATGGGGTGCACAGGCTTTAACTCATCTTGATACACTTGCCGCAATAAACCAGCGGTAATACGCTCATTGCCTAAAGCTAGCGCACGGAGCTGAGCGAGTACAAAAAGTTTTACTACAATGTCCATCACTCCTTGGCTTAGCTCATACCACACATCACGGACCTCATCCGATAACAGCGCATCTTTGCGTTGTAAAAGCTGTAATTGCCAAAGATTATCCGTAAAAGCGATCCACTCTTGATTGGGCTTTCCACGTTGCGTTTGTTGTATAGGATCCCAGAATATAGCTCCAAACCCTGCCCCTCTACGTGCAGACCGCAAATCAGCCTCAAAAATCTCTCGTGCTTTAGGGGTACCAATCAACATCACTGGTACGCCAATAATATTCACCATCGTCACAAAAAAGTTCAGCATCTCTTGAGATCCACCCGAACGAGAGCGGCTTAAATGCTGAATTTCATCAATAACCAACAACCCTAAAGCATGTGCATTGGCTATTTGCGACATCAAAGCCAACATGGTTTCTATACCATGACGTTTTAAGCCATAACGACGCTCATAGTTCGAGCCCAAGGCTCGATCCAACGCTCTGAAAAAATTCAAGCAGATTTCTTTTAGCGAACCATTATGCGAGCAGTCTATTTTCAAATACACCACCTGCTCTACATTGAGTTCACGATGGTAAATCACCTGAGGATACGTGGCTAGAATACGATGAAGAGAGGTCGTCTTCCCACTACCAGAACAACCAATTAACAATAAGCTTTGTGCCGTAGATCGTGCCTCCTCAAAGCGAAATGTCTCCAACTCTCCCGTTTGAACACGCTCATAACCATTTTGTAAATGCTTTTGTAAATCTCCTGTTTTAGGATTTCTGCCTACGTAGCCACCTCGAATCATGACCGAAATACGCTCACTTAGTAGCAAATGCGTACCTAATGGCTGAAAATAGTCATCTGGAATACGACAAATGGTATGAGCTCTGATAACACGGGACTTTTGCAAGTCAGAGGAAGTAAGCTGTAAAGAGGATTTCAGTGATGCAGCACTATTCACTGACTCTTGTAATGGTGGTAAGGCCTCGATAAAAGGATTATCACGATAAGCCTCTACCCCCGTATCACGATAAACTGCTTGAATCCGGGTAGCACTCATGACTCATCCTTTTCTGGTGGATCCTGAAATAATTCAGGCACGTATGTGGGTAGGCTGTAATCTTCTTGATCATCCGCTTCCACTGCGTTGAAAGGAATAACTTTAGCCTCATCACCTGAAGAGCTTGGCTTCAAATGCTCCGCACGTTTTTTACGCTCCGAGGTCACGGCTTCTTTTTTATTAGTTTTAATCTGCTTAATGCGTGTTGATTTGGGCTCAGTAGTACTGGGCGTTAACTTATTCGCTTTCTGAATGGTTTGCTGAATAAACGCCTCAAGCTCCCTGCGTTTAGTTAACTCATCCTGCTTCGCATTGGCTTTATTGTGTTTTTCTTGTGCTTGTATATCCCAAACCTCCCAAAATGAGAGACCTTTAAACTGCCGACTACGTTCCGTCAGATTACAGCGCCAAAATACACGGCTGCCAACTTGCGGAAACAAATAAATCGTATCAACCAGCACTGGGTCATAAGCCGCTTCTAAATGTTGAGGTCTAGCTATATCAGTGCTCCGCTGCAACCAACCCTCACGCAGAATCTCTGACCCCGAGTAATACAAACCCCACAAATTAACGCCAAATGAAGAAATAGAGACCTTTCGGCGAGGCAGTAACGCTACTCGCAACTGCTCTTGCTCCACAGCCCTTAAACTACCTGTACGATGCTGCATACCCCATTGCCATAGCTGGACAGGAATAGACGGTAAATCTGTAGGAAAATCAGCATCTCGATCGTATTTATCCATCACCAGATGGTTATTTCTGAATAAGATCGTACGCAAAATAATTTGTGTGAACTCAAATACCGACAGAGATGCATCTAACCTATAGTCTGTTTCACCATGGCTTTTGATCCGACTGCCCTCTACAATGCCAGGTGCAAAGGACTTAAACTCGGCTTGTAGTGTTCTAAAAGTGCTTTCCACTATGCCTTTAGCATCGCCACGTCTAGGTGGAGCACTTTCCACTCGCACATTAAAACTAGAAACTAAGGCTTCGACCTGATGACTCATTAATTCGCCACGGTCCGCTAGCAACACATCTGGCAAACCTACACACGGCCAGTCTGAGCTACTAATCTCAATATCATGCTGGGCACAAATGGCCGTTTTGTCAGAGCAAGCATTTACAAAAGCCTGCATCGCCACCACATAAGACGGATTTTCAAAGCCGATATAAAAGCCCGTGATCATCCGACTAAACACATCAATCACAATGTAAAGCGTTGGTCTTCCTATGATTTTTTGGCGATCATGATGATCCACTAAATAAATATCAGCAATCGTGGCATCAATCTCATAACGACTCCCAGGGCCTAACGCCTGAGAAGTGGCTGTACTACTTAAGGGTCGTACGTCTTTTTTATATACCCCTGCTTTAACTCTAGACTTTAAGCGCTGAGCTTTAGGGTATTCTCGATCATAAAAATAACGAAACTGACGTAGTGTTGGGTAATCCTCTTGGGGAATGCGAGGAAAATACTGAGCAAACAAGTCCACAAATCGTCTATAGGCAACGGTGGTCTTTGTACCTTTTTGATTTAACAGGTGCTTTTCTATGGTCAACCTAAAAAGGCGTTCAATCTCGGGCGTTACCTTGGTTCCTTCACCCTTACCATATTCTCTGGCTCGGCCAATCTTTGCTGTTCCTGTCGCTGAACGTCTTTCCCCTGGTGCACCGCTGTTTTTGTAGTCAGGAATTAATGCATTAGGCGTTTGACCACGCTGCCAGTAACGGCGTAACAACTTATAAACTGTAGCCTTAGTAACCTTATGTTCTTGGACCACATGCTCAACGAGTTCGCTTCTGACTTTAGGGTCGAAACGATCCTTACTATTAATAATAGGAAGAATTTTTCGATAATCCTCCTCGCGCTTCTGGAAGCTGACAGAATCTACAGACGGCTCTTCTAAATCAAGATGTACATAAGGGTCATCAGTTCTAACTAAGCGGCCTTCATCTAAATACTGCATTAGCAACAACTCAGCCCTAGCTTGTGGAACTCCTTTATCAGCGCTTATTTGCATCCAGACAACTTGGCCATCCTCTATAGCCAAAATGCGATACGGATCATTATCAAATAGCACAACCTCATTAATTTGCCACATAGCGCAACTCCTCCATATTCACTACTTGGCTAATACAGAGATCTGCACACTTATTTGCCCTGAAAGACTTATAAATATTGAACTTAATAAAACCATTTGCGGTTAAGGCTCGTATCTCACTCAATGTTTTGCCTAACTCCAAATCATAAGCAATATCAACCTGCTTACAGACATTGATAATGTTTTCATCTCCTTTTTCTTGCAGGATATGGGCCAATGGGGATAGTTGTGCTAAAAGCTCCGCAGAAACTTCTTCTGTTTTCACTGAATAAAGCCATTCAATATTTTCTTTTACTACGGGATTTATTTCTTTATCAGTAAAAATGAACCAAGGAATTTGCTTTTGCTGCCAATAGCGACGCTCTAGTTCTAGTTTTTCTAAGGTACGCTCGTCTTGTAAGGCTGCTGCAGGTTTGACTTGAATAGCAAACTGCTCAAAAGGACCATCTTTGCAGTCCACTAAAAAATCAGTAGACATAACCTGATCTACACCACGAATAACAGGATGCTTAATACCACTATCTATTGCAATCTGCCTGGTATCACTAGGTAATAAGGGGAACTGCTCGCGTATATCTAGCACGCTGCTCTCCCACTCAAGACTGAGAAAAACAGCAAGCTCTAAGTCAGATAGCAAATGATGGACTCGTCCCGTCTTATGAGAATAAATACGGTGGGAACGACCTGAAGAAGGAACTTCTTGTACTGTTAGCCATGGAATATAGTCTTTACCATGCCCTTGGCCACGCCCCTCTTTAATACGACGGGCAATTTGCACTTCAGAAAATGAAGAGTTTGCTTTAGCCATAACAAAAGTCCAGTATGCTTTTTCACAGCATAACTGGACTGATTTCAGTTTACAACTATTCTGTCTAGTTTAAGACTTTATTGTCATAGTTTAGATCTATTTTGTTCAGTTTAAGACTTTATTGTCCGCCCACAACAGCAGCCTTCCTACACTCAAAAAATTATTCCACGGTAACTGATTTCGCCAGGTTACGCGGCTGGTCGACGTCAGTCCCTTTGATCAGTGCGACGTGATACGCCAGCAGCTGCAGCGGTACGGTGTAGAAGATAGGCGCAATCACCTCTTCGACATGCGGCATCTCGATGATGTGCATATTGTCGCTACTGTTAAAACCCGCATCGCCGTCTGCGAAGACATATAGCTGGCCGCCTCGGGCACGAACCTCTTCAATATTGGATTTTAGCTTCTCCAGCAGCTCGTTGTTCGGTGCCACCACCACTACTGGCATTTCAGCATCAATCAACGCCAGCGGGCCGTGCTTCAGCTCTCCAGCGGCGTAGGCTTCAGCGTGAATGTAGGAGATCTCTTTCAGCTTCAGCGCCCCTTCCAGGGCAATCGGATACTGATCGCCACGACCAAGGAACAACGCGTGATGCTTGTCAGAGAAATTCTCGGCCAGAGCTTCAATGCGTTTATCCTGTGAAAGCACCTGCTCAATGCGGCTCGGCAGTGTCTGCAGGCCATGAACGATATCGTGTTCGATAGCGGCATCCTGACCTTTCAGGCGAGCCAGTTTAGCCACCAGCATCAGCAGAACGGTCAATTGCGTAGTAAATGCTTTAGTCGAGGCAACGCCGATTTCCGTTCCGGCATTGGTCATCATCGCCAGATCGGATTCGCGCACCAGAGATGAGCCAGGAACGTTACAAATCGCCAGAGAACCCAGATAACCCAGCTCTTTCGACAGGCGCAGGCCAGCCAGCGTATCCGCAGTCTCGCCGGACTGGGAGAGGGTGATCATCAGGCTGTTACGACGTACGGCAGATTTGCGATAGCGGAACTCAGAGGCGATTTCGACGTCGCACGGAACCCCTGCCAGTGATTCAAACCAGTAGCGGGATACCATCCCTGAGTTATAGGAGGTTCCACAGGCGATAATCTGAATATGCTCAACCTGAGACAGCAGTTCGTTGGCCTGCGGACCCAGCTCGCTCAAATCAACCTCACCGTGGCTGATACGCCCGGAAAGTGTGTTTTTGATAGCATTCGGCTGCTCGTAGATCTCTTTCTGCATGTAGTGGCGATAGATACCTTTATCACCCGCGTCATATTGCAGATTGGATTCAATATCCGGGCGCTGAACCTCCACGCCAGATTTATCAAAAACAGTGACCGAGCGGCGGGTCACTTCCGCAATATCGCCCTCTTCAAGGAAAATAAAACGGCGGGTAACCGGCAGCAGCGCCAGCTGGTCGGAAGCAATGAAGTTTTCCCCCATCCCCAGACCGATGACCAGCGGGCTGCCTGAACGGGCGGCCAGCAGCGTACCCGGATCGCGGGTATCCATAATCACGGTGCCGTAAGCGCCACGCAGTTGAGGAATGGTACGCAGTACGGCATCGCGTAGGGTACCGCCTTGCTCCAGCTCCCAATGCACCAGGTGCGCAATCACTTCAGTGTCCGTCTCGGAGGCAAAAACATAGCCCCGGGACTGCAGCAGCTCGCGCAGCGGTTCATGGTTTTCGATGATCCCGTTATGCACCACCACAATATGGTCAGAAACATGCGGATGCGCATTACCCTCAGACGGTTCGCCATGAGTCGCCCAGCGGGTATGAGCAATCCCGGTACCACCGTGTAAGGGACGTTCATCTAACGCCTGAGCCAGCATCTGTACTTTACCGAGGCGGCGAACGCGGTTCATATGACCTTCGTTGTCAACGACCGCCAGACCGGCGGAGTCATAACCGCGGTATTCCAGACGACGTAAACCTTCAAGAAGGATTTCAGCAATATCACGCTGCGCGACTGCGCCAACAATTCCACACATAGTTTTTAATTCCGATTTTGGCTGTATGCCATGCGTTGTCGGTCAACCTGTTTGCCCGTATTTCGGGCGCCCCGAGCCTTGTAGAGAGTGGGGTTATTTTTATGGGTACTGCCGTGGGGGGAGGATTATATTATCCCCTCACCCCGTTCCTTCACCCCCAATAAGGGCGAAAGAGAAATAGTGTTATTTTTTCTTCACCGGACGCTGCCAGCCCTGTTTATGGACCTGCGGCACGCGGCTTAAAACGAGTTCGTTATCGGCAACGTTTCGCGTTACCGTTGTTCCTGCAGCAATGGTCACGCCCTTACCTACGGTCACCGGAGCCACTAGTTGGCTATCAGAGCCAACGAACACGTCATCGCCAATCACCGTTTTGTGCTTATTCGCGCCATCATAGTTACAGGTGATGGTGCCCGCGCCGATATTAACGTTATCGCCAATCTCAGCATCGCCAAGGTAGGACAGATGACCGGCCTTAGAGCCTTTACCCAGACGCGCCTTTTTAATTTCGACAAAGTTGCCGACGTGCGCGCCTTCCAGCAACTCTGCGCCCGGGCGCAGACGTGCGAACGGCCCGATAGTACAGGCAGCTTCCAGATGAGCATCTTCCACCACCGTATAGGGACTGATCTCGCAATCATCGCCAATGGTGCTGTTCTTGATAACGCAGCCGGTACCAATCTTCACGCGATCGCCCAGCACCACGTTACCCTCGAGAATAACGTTAGTATCAATTTCAACATCGCGCCCGTGTTTCAGCGTGCCGCGTAAATCAAAACGCGCCGGATCAAGCAGCATGACGCCCGCCAGCAGCAGTTTTTCTGCCTGTTCAGACTGAAAAACGCGTTCAAGGCGGGATAATTGTAGACGGTTATTCACGCCTTCTACCTCGCTTAAACGCTGAGGGTGAACAGCCGCAATTTCATGGCCTTCTTCGTAGGCCATAGCAATGATATCGGTGATGTAGTATTCGCCCTGAACGTTATTATTGGTCAGCTTCGCCAACCAGCGTTTCAGGTCCGCGCCGTTAGCGACCAGGATCCCGGTATTAATTTCCTTAATCTGTCGCTGCTCTTCGCTGGCATCTTTGTGCTCAACAATCCCCGTCACCTCACCGTTATCACGTGTAATGCGGCCATAGCCGGTCGGATCGTCGAGCTTAACCGTCAACAGACCGATACCGCCTTGCGGTTTCGCTTCTCGCAGGCGTTTTAATGTTTCAACGGAAATCAATGGCACATCGCCGTACAGCATCAGGATATCTTCATCATCGCTGAAGAACGGCGCTGCCTGCTGCATGGCATGACCGGTACCAAGCTGTTCGGCCTGTAAGACCCAGTTAAGATTATCTTCATGCAGCGTCTGGCGCAGCAGGTCGCCGCCGTGCCCGTAAACCAGATGCACGGCTGATGCACCTAATTCTTTAGCTGCATCAATGACATGCTGCACCATTGGCTTTCCAGCCAGCGAATGCAACACCTTGGGAAGATCGGAATACATGCGGGTACCTTTGCCTGCGGCAAGAATAACCACGCTCATAGGACTGTTTGACATACGCATCCTGACTGCTGTTGGAACGAAAAGTAAAAGCCTTTCACGTTGAAATATCTACATATTTTTCATCATGAAACGAGTCGAAGATAAAACGTTCAGGCTCAACGCTATACACCATTTTAGGGCGCTATTTTTAACCAGCGCAAACCCGTTTAGTACAAAAAAATCATTTTAGCTAACGGCTAAACCGGCTATCCCTCTGCTTTTACTGTTTTTTTGACACCTAAATAAAGAAAAACAACAAAATAAAACACAGTTTTAATATTCATTAATTGTGACGCGATAAATAGAAACAGCATTTCATTTTCCTGATAATGCCGCTTAATAATTACCCAGGAGAAAAGAATGAATAACAAAATACCTTTGGCATTAACCCTTTGCAGTTCGATGATCGCGCTACCGCTGCAGGCTAATGAAGCCCATCAGTGGCGGGCTATCGCCTTTGGACAATCCACAGATAGCAATTTTTCCTCTAACGTCCTGCCGGAAAAGATTGGCGTTAACAATGTCACGATCGCCGGCAAAAAACTTACGCCGCAAGACCCGGCCGATCTCAGCCAGCCCATTACTATTGAGAGTCGCGGCGGCAAAATTGCCAACTCCCATGACGGGCTGACCTTCTTTTATACCGAACTGCCGACTAACCAGAATTTTATCCTGCAGGCAACGGTGACCGTCAATCAGTTTGGCCCGGAAAATGGCGCTCGTCCGGCCGCGCAGGAAGGCGCTGGTTTGCTGGTCCGCGATATAATTGGTAATGCGCGTCAGCAGCCGCTGAAAGTCGGTTACGAAGAGTTCCCGGCGGCATCCAATATGGTGATGAACGCCATTATGACTCAGGATAAAAAAGATCACTCGCATATCAAGCTACAGGCTATCAGCCGGGAAGGGATAACTCAGCCGTGGGGTAATGCGGGCGCATCAATAAAGCGCCAGAGCTATAAAGAGAAGATAAACCTGGAGCAAACCCCGACTTTCCAGCTCAAGCTGGAGCGTACCAACGACAGGTTTATTACCTCATGGGCAGCAACGGGCAGCAATGAATGGGTTAGCCAGCAGGTTCCTCACGCTGACCTGATTACGCAGCAGGATAAAGAGCATTACTACGTCGGTTTCTTCGCCTCACGTAACGCAAAAATCACCGTCAGCAATGCTTCACTCACTACTTCAGCAGCAAATACGGCCCCCTCAGCACCGTACGTCGCCAAAGGCTGGCCTCCTGTGATGCAAATTAGCTCAAGCGCAAAAAGCCAAAGCAAAGATTACATATTGCAGGCGCGCACTAATAGCGACGGGCGCATAACCGTTCGTCAGGATGAAGTGGTGATCGGGCAGGATAAAGAAGTAAAAGCCGGAGAGATGTTTACCCAGCCTGCCGTCCTGAAAGATAAAGACACTTTTGAAATCAGCTTTACCCCAGCCACCAGCGCAAAACCGGTTAGCCAAACGCTGACAGTTGAGCACAGCGCCAGCGTGACAGGCAATACGCTCTATGCCGCACCAGATGGGCTACCGCAGGCTAAAGGGACCGCTGATTCACCGCTCGATTTATCCTCCGCCATTGAATTCGTCCCGGCAGGCGGAAAAATAGTATTAGCCGCTGGAGATTATCCGCAAACGGCAATTCCTCTGAGCGCAAGCGGCCTGAAAGGCAAAACCAAAACCCTGCAAGCCGACGGCAAAGCGATCATTCACGGATTGCTACTGGACGCCAGCTACTGGCATATCAACGGCATTGAAGTTACGGATAAAAGCCTGCGCGTGCAGGGTAGCTATAACCTGATTGAAAACGTTATCGCTTATCGCAACGATGATACCGGGATTCAAATTTCCTCTCCGGCAGATGTTGGACGCCCGCTGTGGGCCAGCTATAACCGGGTGGTGAATTCTGAATCCTTTAGTAATGAAGATCCGGGGAAAATTAACGCCGATGGCTTCGCGGTGAAAATGCGCGTAGGGGAGGGTAACCGGCTGGAAGGTTGCTACTCGCACGATAATATCGATGACGGATTCGATCTGTTTAACAAGATTGAGGACGGGGCGAATGGTGTTGTGGTGATCGAGAATTCAATTGCCCGCAATAATACCAGCAACGGCTTTAAGCTCGGTGGGGAAGGGCAGCCGGTCGCACATGAGGTACGTAACAGCATCGCTATTGGCAATCACCTGGACGGTTTTACCGACAACTTCAACCCCGGTAAGCTGGTGGTGGTCAATAACGTTGCGGTAGACAATCAGCGATTTAACTATATCTTCCGCCCAAGCCCATACGGCGCACCGGAAACGCAAGGCGCTTTCAGCGATAATATATCCTTGCGCACTCAAGCAGGGGAATATGACGACGCCGTGGTCGGCAACATCGACGATAGCAACTACTTCATTCACGGCGGTCGAAGCATCAACGCGCAGGGAAAGAGCATTAGTAGTAACGATTACCAAACGCTGGCGTTACCGGACCCTCTGCTGCGTAATGAGGATGGGAGTTTCAATACCGGTAACTTCCTCAGTCGAAATTAAGACCCTATAAAAACACAAAGGTCGCCCTCGGGCGACCCTCTAACTTTCTTTCCTGCTTCACACCGCATGTGTTGTCGTTTTAGTTAGCGGTACAGCGCAAATGCAGTTCGGATAGTTTGATTCTTAGTTGTTGAAAGTACCAAAGGTAACGTTCATAGCACTGAAGAAAGCGACGATTTTGTTGATCAGTTTCATGATAACTTCCTGGATAGCGATTATGTTTTGATGGATTATTTTGTGATTTACATCACAAAAACAAGTCTACACTTCATTTTTTGATCGATCAATAAAAATGAGACATTCATCACAAAAATATTGAACTCGCTTTTTAGTTTTACTATTTATGAAACGAAACAATAAAAAAAGCCAGCCTGGAAACCAGACTGGCTTTTTAACTTTCAAGCCGGTGTTACATCGCTTTTTTGGTCAACTCGATAACGCGAAGCTGAGCGATCGCTTTGGCCAGTTCTGCGGACGCCTGAGCGTAATCCACGTCGCCGTGAGAGCTTTTGATATGCTCTTCAGCCTTACGTTTCGCTTCCAGAGCTCGCGCTTCGTCGAGATCCTGGCCACGAATTGCCGTATCAGCCAGAACGGTCGTGCTACCAGGCTGCACTTCAAGAATGCCGCCTGACAGGTAGATAAACTCTTCATGACCGTGCTGCTTAACGATGCGAATCATACCAGGCTTAATGGCGGTGAGCAGCGGTGCGTGACCCGGGTAAATACCCAGCTCACCTTCACTACCCGTTACCTGGATTTTCTCGACCAGACCAGAGAACATTTGTTTCTCTGCGCTGACGACGTCCAGGTGGTAAGTCATTGCCATATCACCCTCCGATTAAGGCGTTAAAGTTTTTTGGCTTTTTCCACGGCTTCGTCGATGGAACCGACCATGTAGAACGCCTGCTCTGGCAGGTGATCGTATTCGCCGTCCATGATGCCTTTAAAGCCACGGATGGTGTCTTTCAGGGAGACGTATTTGCCCGGAGAACCGGTAAATACTTCCGCCACGAAGAACGGCTGGGACAGGAAGCGCTGGATCTTACGAGCGCGTGCTACCACCAGTTTGTCTTCTTCAGACAGTTCATCCATACCCAGGATGGCGATGATGTCTTTCAGTTCCTGATAACGCTGCAGGATAGACTGAACGCCACGCGCGGTGTCGTAGTGTTCCTGACCAACAACCAGCGGATCCAACTGACGGCTGGTGGAGTCCAGCGGGTCAACGGCCGGGTAGATACCCAGGGATGCGATCTGACGGCTCAGTACCACGGTTGCATCTAAGTGAGCAAAGGTGGTTGCTGGGGATGGGTCAGTCAAGTCATCCGCAGGTACGTATACCGCCTGTACGGAGGTGATAGAACCGGTTTTGGTGGAGGTGATACGTTCCTGCAGAACGCCCATCTCTTCCGCCAGAGTCGGCTGGTAACCTACCGCTGAAGGCATACGACCCAGCAGTGCTGATACTTCAGTACCGGCCAGGGTGTAACGATAGATGTTATCGACGAACAGCAGTACGTCGCGACCTTCGTCACGGAACTTCTCAGCCATGGTCAGACCGGTCAGAGCAACGCGCAGACGGTTTCCCGGCGGCTCGTTCATCTGGCCATACACCAGGGATACTTTATCGATAACGTTGGAGTCGGTCATTTCGTGGTAGAAGTCGTTACCCTCACGAGTACGTTCACCTACGCCCGCAAACACGGAGTAACCGGAGTGCTCAATCGCGATGTTACGAATAAGCTCCATCATGTTTACGGTTTTACCTACACCCGCACCACCGAACAGACCAACTTTACCGCCCTTCGCAAACGGACACATCAGGTCGATAACTTTGATGCCGGTTTCCAGCAGTTCCTGAGAGTTTGACAACTCTTCATAGGACGGTGCTGCACGATGGATAGCCCAACGCTCTTCTTCACCGATGTCGCCTTTCATGTCAACTGGCTGACCCAGTACATTCATGATACGACCCAGTGTTGCTTTACCTACCGGGACTTCGATCGGGTGCTCAAGGTCTTTAACATCCAGACCACGACGCAGGCCGTCGGAAGAACCCATGGCGATGGTACGTACAATACCGCCGCCGAGCTGCTGCTGAACTTCCAGCACCAGTTGCTCATTACCATTTTGTACCTCAAGAGCCTCGTACACGCGCGGTACGGCATCCTGAGGGAATTCGACGTCGACCACGGCGCCGATTACCTGGACAATTTTTCCAGTAGCCATCTTGAATCCTCTACGAATTAACCTGGTTATACCGCGGATGCTCCACCGACGATCTCGGTGAGTTCCTGAGTAATGCTGGCCTGACGAGCTTTGTTGTATACCAACTGCAGCTCTTTAATCAGGCTGCCGCCATTGTCGGTCGCGGCTTTCATCGCCACCATACGTGCGGCCTGCTCGCTGGCCAGGTTTTCTACCACGCCCTGATAAACCTGAGATTCCACATAGCGGCGCAGCAGGGTATCCAGCAGCGCTTTCGGATCGGGTTCATACAGGTAATCCCAGGATTTACGCTTCAAGTCATCATCTTCTGACGCCGGTAACGGCAGCAGTTGGGTGATGGTTGGAACCTGAGACATGGTGTTAATAAATTTGTTGCTGACAACGTACAGCTTGTCCAGACGACCTTCATCGTAGGCCTGCAACATCACTTTTACCGGACCGATCAGTTCGGACAGGGATGGGTTGTCACCCATGCCGGTCACCTGAGCGACAACATTGCCGCTTACGGAATTAAAGAACGACACGCCCTTCGAGCCGATCATTGCGAGTTCGCTCTGAACGCCTTTATCGGACCATGCTTTCATATCCGCCAGCAGTTTTTTGAACAGGTTAATGTTCAAGCCACCACACAGACCACGGTCGGTAGACACCACCAGGTAGCCCACGCGCTTAACGTCGCGTTCTTCCAGGTACGGGTGCTTATATTCCAGATTACCGTTCGCAAGGTGACCAATCACTTTGCGCATGGTATCTGCGTAAGGACGGCTGGCCGCCATGCGCTCCTGCGATTTACGCATTTTGGAAGCGGCGACCATTTCCATCGCTTTAGTGATCTTTTGCGTGTTCTGGACGCTTGCGATCTTACTACGTATCTCTTTTGCGCCGGCCATGAGCTTCTCCTCAATGCCTTGCGGCCTGCCCTAAAGCAAGCCGCCAGACTTTACCAGGACTGGGTTGCTTTGAAGGAATCGAGGATGCCTTTCAGCTTGCCTTCGATTTCGTCGTTATAGCCACCGGACTGGTTGATCTCTTGCATCAACGGAGCGTGATCACGGTCGACGTAAGCCAGCAGAGCAGCTTCGAAACTACCGATTTTCGCCAGCTCTACATCTGCCAGATAACCACGTTCTGCTGCGTACAGAACCAGAGACTGCTGCGCAACGGACATCGGCGCATACTGTTTCTGTTTCAGCAGTTCAGTTACTTTCTGACCGTGGTCCAGCTGCTTACGGGTTGCATCATCAAGGTCAGAGGCAAACTGGGAGAACGCCGCCAGTTCGCGATACTGCGCCAGCGCGGTACGAATACCACCGGACAGTTTCTTCATGATCTTGGTCTGAGCAGCACCACCAACACGGGATACGGAGATACCCGGGTTAACCGCAGGACGAATACCGGAGTTAAACAGGTTGGTTTCCAGGAAGATCTGACCATCGGTAATGGAAATTACGTTGGTCGGAACGAACGCAGAAACGTCACCCGCCTGGGTTTCGATAATCGGCAGCGCAGTCAGAGAACCGGTTTGACCTTTCACTTCACCTTTGGTGAAAGCTTCAACGTATTCAACGTTAACACGTGCAGCACGCTCCAGCAGACGAGAGTGGAGGTAGAATACGTCGCCCGGGAACGCTTCACGTCCTGGCGGACGGCGGAGCAGCAGGGAGATCTGACGGTAAGCAACGGCCTGTTTAGACAGGTCATCATAAATGATCAGCGCGTCTTCACCGCGGTCGCGGAAGTATTCGCCCATTGCGCAACCGGCATACGGAGCCAGGTATTGCAGTGCAGCGGATTCAGATGCGGTTGCAACCACAACGATGGTGTTGGCCAGCGCGCCGTGCTCTTCCAGTTTACGTACCACGTTAGAAATGGTGGACGCTTTCTGGCCGATAGCAACATAGACGCACTTAATGCCGGAGTCACGCTGGTTGATAATGGCGTCGATTGCCAGAGCGGTTTTACCGGTCTGACGGTCGCCGATGATCAGTTCACGCTGACCACGACCGATTGGGATCATGGCATCGACGGACTTATAACCGGTTTGAACCGGCTGATCGACGGATTGACGTTCGATTACGCCCGGAGCGATAGCTTCAACAGCGGAGAAGCCGTCGTGCTCCAGCGGACCTTTACCGTCGATTGGCGCACCCAGGGTGTTAACCACGCGGCCCAGCAGGCCACGGCCAACCGGAACTTCCAGGATACGGCCAGTACATTTAACCTTCATGCCTTCGGCAAGGTCAGCGTACGGACCCATCACAACGGCACCTACGGAGTCGCGCTCCAGGTTCAGTGCGATAGCGTAACGGTTACCCGGCAGAGCGATCATCTCACCCTGCATACAATCGGCAAGGCCGTGAATGCGGATAACACCGTCACTGACAGAAACGATAGTACCTTCGTTATGAGCCTCGCTCACAACATTGAACTGAGCAATGCGCTGCTTGATCAGTTCGCTGATTTCGGTGGAATTCAGTTGCATGCTCCAGTCCCCTTAAGACTGCAAGACGTCTGCAAGGCGATCAAGACGGCCGCGTACGCTACCATCAATGACCATATCACCCGCACGGATGATAACACCTGCCATTACAGACTTATCGATTTTGCAATTCAGCTTAACTTTGCGTGACAGACGTTTTTCCATCGCAGTGCTAATCTTCGCAAGCTGTACGTCACTCATCTGGGTGGCAGAAATAACTTCTACCTCTGCGGTTGCCTCACTGGCAGCGCGCAGGTGAATGAACTGCTCGAGAACATCAGGGAGCGCCTTCAGACGACTATTCTCAGCCATTACCCGAATCAGGTTTTGGCCATTTTCGTCCAGTTGCTCACCACATACCGCGATAAACGCATCTGAGAGCGTTTCCGGAGCCAATGCACCGGAGAGTAGCTCTGCCATTTGTTCGTTCTTGGTCACTTCAGCGACAAACGCCAGCATATCCTGCCAGCGTTCAACACTGTTGTGCTCGACGGCAAAGTCAAAAGCTGCTTTGGCGTAGGGGCGAGCTACCGTTACAAATTCAGACATCAGCCCCTCCCTCCTTACAGTTCAGCGACAAGTTTATCCACGATGTCGCTGTTAGCAGCTTCATCCACGGAACGTTCGATGATCTTCTCGGCGCCAGCAACAGCCAGGATAGCGACCTGCTTACGCAGCTCCTCACGAGCACGTTTACGTTCGGCATCGATTTCAGCCTGCGCCTGTGCGACGATTTTGGTGCGTTCCTGTTCTGCTTCCGCTTTAGCTTCATCCAGAATCTGAGAGCGACGCTTGTTCGCTTGCTCGATGATTACCTGGGCTTCCGCTTTCGCTTTTTTCAGCTGGTCGGTCGCGTTGGCCTGTGCAAGGTCCAAATCTTTCTTAGCGCGTTCTGCAGAAGCTAAACCGTCAGAAATTTCTTTCTGGCGCTTTTCGATGGCAGCCATTAAAGGCGGCCATACGTACTTCATGCAGAACCATACGAAGAGAACAAACGCGATGGCCTGGCCGAGGATTGTTGCGTTCATGTTCACAGCACAATACCTCTTAAAAATTAACTCTGTGGCTTAGGTTTCTTTCGAACAACTTACTACGCGACGGCGAACATCACGTACAGACCCAGACCTACAGCGATCATCGGGATAGCATCCACCAGACCCATAACGATAAAGAACTGAGTACGCAGCAGAGGAATCAGATCCGGTTGACGCGCTGCGCCTTCCAGGAATTTACCCCCGAGGATGCCGATACCGATCGCAGCACCGATTGCCGCCAGACCCATCATCACAGCGGCAGCCATGTACAGCAGATCCATATTCAGGTTTTCCATGACAGTCTCCAGTTTGTTTCAGTTAAAACGTAGTATGTTGGTAAAAATCAATGCTCTTCGGATGCCATCGACAGATAGACAATCGTCAGAACCATGAAGATGAAGGCTTGCAGCGTAATAATCAGGATGTGGAAAATGGCCCATGGCACATTCAGAATCCACTGTGACCACCACGGCAACAGACCAGCAATCAGAATGAAAATCAGCTCACCGGCATACATGTTGCCGAACAGTCGCAGACCGAGTGATACCGGTTTGGACAGCAGGCTTACCCCTTCAAGGATTAAGTTGACAGGAATGAACGCCCAGTGATTGAACGGCTGCAGGGTCAGTTCTTTAACGAACCCGCCCACGCCTTTCATTTTGATGCTGTAGAAAAGAATCAGGATAAACACGCCAAGCGCCATCGACAGGGTGATGTTCACGTCAGCAGACGGAACCACGCGCAGTGCAGGCAGGCCGAAAATGTGTTCGCCGATGTAAGGAATCAGGTCGATTGGCAGCAGGTCCATCAGGTTCATCAGGAATACCCAGACGAACACGGTCAGGGCCAGCGGAGCAATCAGCTTGCTCTTGCCGTGATACATGTCTTTGACGCTGCCATGGACGAAGCCGATGGTCATTTCGATAGCAGTCTGGAGTTTCCCTGGCACACCGCTGGTCGCTTTCTTAGCAACGCTACGGAAAATGGTAAGGAACAGCAGACCGAGAACCACCGAGAAAAACATGGAGTCAATATTGAGCGTCCAGAAGGTGGCTGGGGGGTTGTGCGGATCCACCAGCGAGAAAGTACGCAGGTCCAACTGAAGGTTGTTCAGATGGTGTCCTATGTATTCCTGCGGCGTCATATTTTCTGAAGCCATGATGCCTTTTACCCTTTGTTGTTAATTACAGCTGGCGCCAGAATTTGTACCACCAGCACCAAAACCCACGTCACTATCAGCGGCAAAAACACCACCTTTAAAACCGCTAGCGCCACCGCCAGAAGAGCGAAGGTCAGCAACACCTTGAAGGCTTCACCGAAGGCGAAGGTCCAGGCCACTCGGCCTTTAGCTGGTGTATGCGCCTGATGACGCCAGGCAAAAATCATAAATATCATGTTTGGCAACACAACCGCCAAACCTCCGCAAACGGCAGAGATGCCCCAGAAGGGGTCTTTGAGGCTGAACAGCAGTCCACTTGCTATTACTGCCAGTAACTGAATAAACAGAAGCTTACGAGCAACGTTTCGACTCAAGAGCGACACAGACATCACGTTTTAACTCCTGCTCCCTTTGAGGTATGTCGCGTGTCGTATAAAACGTCCTTTAAGACGAAGAGTCAAGCATCAAAAAGCGGACAAATTATACGGTGACGCCCCGTGATTTCAAACAATAAGTAGCAAAATAGTGAATAAATGTTTAATTATTTTCAAAGTGACAACTTTTCATGCTTTTCACCAATCTGTGAGCGGTCATGCAAAACTGCAAATAGCGAGAAAACACGGCAATTAAAGCGTGCATTAGATCACATAATAGACATTTTTACCGTAATTGAATTAATTCTGTACATAAAACGTAAGTTTTCATCCTTTTGATATCCAACATAAAAAATGGGCATTCTTTCTAAAACAACCCTATATACAATGAAAACCTTTTATTGACATTTATAATAAATATTTAACATCAGTATGAAGCATCAGCAGCTCGATTTTTAGCACACTGATATTTTCAACGTTGACTATTCATCGGAGAAAGCAACAAGTCAAAGTTAACTGAAAGAAAATCCATGGTAAAAACAAGGTTAACAATGACCCGATAATACCCTGCAGTGACTTTTATTTTTGTAACATGCTTGAGCCATCTTTTTTTCACATTTTTTGATAAAAATTAAATCATTTTTGGTTGAATCACCACCAGGTGACGCTCCCCTTCCAACTGAGGTACATGCAGCTCAATAATCTCATTAACCACATACCCTTGCGGAAGATTTGCCATTTCATCTTCCTGGACTAAACCTTTGAGCGCATAGAAATGACCGTTCTTCGCAGGCAAGTGGTGGCACCAGCTCACCATGTCGCTTAACGAAGCAAAGGCGCGGCTAATGACGCCATCAAACAGCGGCTCACCAGAAAACGCCTCTACGCGACTTTGTACCGGCGTCACATTGTCCAGTTTTAACTCATGCTGAACCTGACGAAGGAACCGAATACGCTTACCAAGGCTGTCCAACAAGATGAAATTGGACTCAGGGCGCACTATCGCCAGCGGAATACCCGGTAGCCCAGGACCGGTGCCCACATCAATAAAACGAGTTCCTTTAAGGTGCGGCGCAACAATAATGCTATCGAGAATGTGGCGTACCAGCATCTCGTTCGGATCGCGAACGGAGGTCAGGTTATAAGCCTTATTCCACTTATCCAGCATACCCACATAGGCTACCAGCTGATTTTTCTGGTGATCGGTGAGCGAAATCCCTGCTTCAGCCAGCAGACGAGAAAGTTTGTTAAGCACGGTCAATACCTGTCTAAAAACAATGAGCCCGGAGGCGATAACGCTTACCGGGCTGATGAATTAAAAGGGCGGATACGAATGCGTTATCCGCCAAATATCTCTATCAGGGAAAGATCAGGCGCTACGACGCAGCATTCCCTGTTTTTTCAGCCACACCAGCAGAATAGAGATTGCCGCCGGCGTAATACCAGAAATACGCGATGCCTGTCCTATTGAGGACGGTTTGTGATCGTTGAGCTTAGCAATCACCTCGTTCGACAATCCATTCACCAGCCGGTAATCGAGTGTCGCAGGCAGCAAGGTATTTTCATTGCGCTGCTGCTTTTCGATCTCATCCTGCTGACGAGCGATGTAGCCTTCATACTTAACCTGAATCTCCACCTGCTCAGCTGCTTGCTTATCTGCAAGACCTGGTGAGAATGGTGACATCTGCACCAACTGCTCGTAGGTCATTTCAGGACGACGAAGTAAGTCTTCCCCGCTTGCTTCACGAGAAAGTGGCGCAGTCAGATGAGTGTTCACTTCCGCAGCGCTTTCTGCCAGCGGATTAACCCAGCTGGATTTTAGACGCTGGCGTTCACGCTCAATGCTTTCCAGCTTCTCGTTGAAACGCGCCCAGCGTTCGTCATCCACCAGACCCAGCACACGACCCTGTTCGGTCAGACGCAGGTCGGCATTGTCTTCACGCAGCATCAGACGATATTCCGCCCGCGAGGTAAACATACGGTACGGTTCTTTGGTCCCAAGAGTGCACAGGTCGTCCACCAGCACGCCGAGATAGGCCTGAGAGCGGCCCGGCGCCCAGCCCTCTTTCTCAGCAGAGAAACGGGCGGCGTTCAGGCCAGCGAGCAGGCCCTGCGCTGCGGCTTCTTCGTAGCCGGTGGTGCCGTTAATCTGCCCAGCGAAGAACAAGCCATGGATAAATTTACTTTCCAGCGTCGGCTTAAGATCGCGCGGGTCGAAGAAATCGTACTCAATAGCGTAGCCAGGACGGACGATTTTTGCATTTTCCATCCCCTGCATTGAGCGAACGATTTGCATCTGGACATCAAACGGCAGGCTGGTAGAGATGCCGTTTGGATAAATTTCATTGGACGTCAGTCCTTCCGGCTCCAGGAAGATCTGGTGCTGATTGCGATCGGCAAAGCGCATGACTTTGTCTTCGATCGACGGACAGTAACGCGGGCCGATCCCTTCAATCACCCCAGCATACATAGGGCTGCGATCGAGGTTATTGCGGATAACATCGTGGGTTTTCTCATTGGTATGAGTGACATAGCACGGTACCTGACGTGGGTGCTGGGAAGCATTGCCCATAAACGAGAAGACCGGCATTGGATCATCGCCGTGCTGCTGCGCCAACACGCTGAAATCAATGGTTCTTGCGTCAATACGCGGTGGAGTACCGGTTTTCAGGCGGCTTACGCGCAACGGAAGCTCGCGTAGGCGGCGAGACAGGGGGATCGATGGCGGATCGCCAGCACGGCCACCGCTGTAGTTATCCAGACCGATATGGATCTTGCCATCCAGGAACGTACCAACGGTCAGAACAACCGCCTTCGCGCGGAATTTGAGACCCATCTGGGTCACGGCACCGACGACACGATCGTTCTCAACAATCAGATCTTCAACGGCCTGCTGGAAGATCATCAAGTTCGGCTGATTTTCCAGCGCTGTGCGAACTGCCTGTCGATAGAGCACGCGGTCTGCCTGAGCTCGGGTGGCGCGGACCGCCGGCCCCTTACTGGCGTTTAGTATCCTAAACTGGATACCAGCATGATCGATCGCCGTTGCCATCAGGCCGCCAAGGGCATCCACTTCTTTTACCAGGTGTCCTTTCCCAATGCCGCCAATCGCCGGGTTGCAACTCATCTGCCCCAACGTGTCGATATTGTGTGTCAAAAGCAGAGTCTGTTGACCCATTCGCGCTGCGGCCATCGCGGCCTCAGTGCCTGCATGACCCCCGCCAATGATGATGACGTCAAAAGGATCCTGATAAAACATGGTGGTTTGCCTCGCGTAAAGCGGTTTGAAAATGGATTGAAGCCCGGGCCGTGGATTCTACTCAACTTTCGGCTTTCGAGAAAGCACCGGGATCTTGAGTATTAAAAAGAAGATCTTTTATTTAGAGATCTGTTTTATTGTGATCTCTTATTAGGATCGACGATATCTGTGGATAAGTCAGATCCACGATTTAAGATCAAAAGCTTAAGAAGGATCACTATCTGTGAATGATCGGTGATCCTGTTCAGTATAAGCTGGGATCAAAATGAAGGGTTATACACAGCACAAAAATCAGTCAAGGGTTATACTTTGGATAACTACCGGTTGATCCAAGCTTTTAAGCATAGTTACCCACAGAAGAAACGAGGATCTTTACAATTCTCAGAGCAAATTTTTCCAGGATCCAAGCCAAATCTCTGCTGGATCTTCAGGAATCTCATGTTCGAGGACATTAATCTTCAGCGTTTCGCCAATCTGTTTTGCCCCACATGCTATGAGCGCCGCCTCGATTTTATCAATAGCTCCACAGAAGGTGTCATATTCACGACTACCGATGCCGATTGCGCCAAAGTGGACAGCAGAAAGATCGACTTGCTTCCCCTGAAGCGCTTCATAGAAAGGCAGTAAGTTATCGGGAATATCGCCAGCACCATGAGTAGAAGAGATAACCAGCCAGATTCCTTCGGCCTGCAGATCCTCAATCAACGGACCGTGCTGGATAGTGGTGCCGTGACCAGCTTCTTCCAGCTTTTCCGCCAGATGTTCTGATACATATTCTGCGCTACCCAGAGTACTGCCGCTGATAAGAGTTATGTCTGCCATGATCGCCCGCCCCACTATTTAGAGTAGCGTATTGTACGCTGTGAGCGAGTTGGGATCTACCTGTGGAAAAATGTGGGATTAAAAAGTCCGATCACGGGCGAATGGTACGCATAATCGGGTTCTGCAGGACGATCAATGTTTCAGTGGACTGAATTTCATCGATTGTTTGGATCTTGTTGATAAGTACATGTTGAAGGGCATCAATCGATCGGCACATCACTTTTATAAAGATGCTGTAGTGGCCGGTGGTGTAATACGCTTCGGTAACTTCATCCAGACTGTTTAATCTGGCCAGTGCGGAAGGGTAATCCTTTGCGCTCTTCAGAATGATGCCGATAAAACAGCCCACATCGTAACCCAGCTGTTTTGGACTGACGTCAATGCGCGCGCCGGTAATAATTCCCGCTTGCTTCATTTTCTCGACGCGAACGTGAATTGTCCCGGGGCTGACGCCAAATTGTTTCGCCAGTTCGGCATAGGCGGTACGTGCATTAGCCATGAGAGCTTCAAGGATGCCGCGATCCAGATTGTCGATCTGATAATTTTCCATAGGTTTTTCTTATGAAGTTTGATGAATCGCTCTATTTTAGCGTCATATTTTGATGAATTAAAACCGAAGCAGGCTTTTTGTTGTTGGATTATTGAATTGCATCGCGGTTTTGTTGCTTAATCAATGGCAACAGGACGCAGGAGTCATAAAAATGAAAACCGCATACATCGCAAAACAACGCCAGATTAGTTTCGTTAAGTCTCACTTTTCCCGCCAGCTTGAAGAGAAGCTTGGTCTGATTGAAGTCCAGGCCCCCATCTTAAGCCGCGTGGGAGATGGGACGCAGGATAACCTGTCTGGTTGCGAAAAAGCGGTTCAGGTGAAAGTGAAAACACTGCCTGACGCCCAATTCGAAGTGGTTCATTCACTGGCGAAGTGGAAGCGTCAAACCCTGGGACAACACGACTTCAGCGCGGGCGAAGGGCTGTACACGCACATGAAGGCCCTTCGCCCCGATGAAGACAGATTAACCGCCATCCATTCCGTTTACGTTGACCAGTGGGACTGGGAGCGCGTAATGGGTGACGCAGAACGCCATTGTGGGACGCTGAAATCGACTGTTGAAGCAATTTATGCCGGGATCAAAGCGACCGAAGCTGCGGTGAGCAAAGAATTTGGCCTGACGCCGTTCTTGCCGGAGACGATCCAGTTTGTTCATAGTCAGGAATTATTAAGTCGTTATCCGGATCTTGATGCTAAAGGCCGCGAGCGGGCGATAGCCAAAGATCTGGGCGCGGTATTCCTGATTGGTATCGGCGGCAAATTATCTGATGGTCAGCGTCACGATGTTCGAGCCCCGGATTATGATGACTGGAGCACGCCAGCAGCTGAAGGTTTTGCCGGTCTGAACGGCGATATCCTTGTGTGGAACCCGATCCTGGAAGATGCTTTTGAGCTCTCTTCGATGGGCATCCGCGTGGATTCAGAGGCGCTGAAACGCCAGCTCGCGATCACTGGTGATGAAGATCGCCTGAAGCTAGAATGGCACCAGGCGCTGCTGCGTGGGGAAATGCCGCAGACTATCGGCGGCGGTATCGGCCAGTCTCGTCTGACGATGCTACTTCTGCAGCTTGACCATATCGGGCAGGTTCAGTGCGGCGTATGGCCAACGCAGGTTCGTGAAAGCGTCGCTGCCCTTCTTTAATAGATCAACTAACGCCGCCAGCGACGCAGCAGGCGGCTACGTAACCCGGTATCAAAGCGCCAGATATGATCGAAAATGCGCATGATGCCGGGCTTACCGTGTACCGACATTGCCACCGCATGAAAACGGTGCTGATGTTTATGCTGTAGCTCCCCCACCTTATTGATCACCTCATCTGGCAGGCGCTGGGCGATAAAATCGGAAATCACCACCGCATCAGCATCTACCCACTGAGGGTTCTGCATTCGCTCAATAACAGCCCGGAAGCAGCTGGCCAAATCCGTACCGCCGCGAAAGCGCTGGCTTAAGAAACGGATTGCCTGTTCAAGCCCCTGTGGTCCGGTGAGTTCGTAATGCACCACCTCGCTGGAAAACAGCATAATGAAGCAGCGGCGATTATCTGCCAGTGCGACCCGCATCAGCGCCAGACAAAAAGCCTTGGCGCACTGCTCATTAAATCCGCCCATTGATCCCGACGTATCGACGCAGACGATAAACGGCCCTCGCGGCTGTTCATCAAAATCCTGGCGGGTGACTGGACGCTCGGTTACCTTTTCCTTCCAGGCATCACCGTGAAGTCGGTAGGTCAGCAGCTGTTTCTCTACCAGCTTACGATAGAACTCAAACTCCAGCTCGGTGATGCCGAGTGTGGCCAGCTCCGGCGGCAGCAGGCGCAGAATATCGTCGCTCTGCTGTAGCCCATCGACCTGCTCCGGCACGGTTGCCGGTTCTCGCACCAGGCTGCGGAAGGTTTCCATCGGCGCATCCTTTTTTGGTACCGCCTTCGCCTCTCTGGAACGACCCAACTGCTCAGCAAGCTGCATAAGTTCAGGCTGCTGAGTCAAAAAATCCCCGTAGCGAACGATCAACTGATAATCACCGCGCCTCAGCTCTCCTGCGCTCATATCCCACAGGTGCCCTGCTGCGTTATCATTTTCCACCAGCACCGGCTCCAATTGGCCGCTGAGAGTCATTCGTTCCTGGACTTCGCTAAGCAACTGATCACGCTCCTCATCCAGCAGTTGCTGATTGAGGGACGTTGCCTGCACCACCAGACTCAAACGCCAGCGCTGGAGAAATAGCGTATGCAGAGCGGGGGTAAAAGTATGATTGTTATCCACTAACTGCTGTGCCTGGGCGGCAAAAGGGGAGTGAAGCTTGTGTAGCTGACTCAGGATTTGCGGGAGCTGGACGATAAACTGCGAAGTGGAAAGCCGCTGTGACTGTTGATAGCACTGAACTTCCGCATCCAGCTCGGGAGGAACATGGGTCTCTTTTAGCCGCGATCTGACCGCCTCACGCCAGCGAGGAATGTCTGCGGCGATGATGTTTTTTAGCCGCGGAAATTTTTCAAAGAAAATGGCTAACTGAGGTGCGGCCAGAAGTGCTAACAGCATCTCGTCGATCATTCCCTCTTCGCCGACTGCCAGCATGACATTCAGCATATCCAGAGTCATGACTGTCGGGCCTGTTTAATCTGCGTCCCAACGTCCTGCAGGCTGGCTTCGATGCGTCCCAGCCACTCTCCGGGAATAAACAGGCATTTTTGCTGTTCGCTGAAGCGGTTGTGTTGTTGATGCCATTCGTCGTCCAGCGCTTCCAGCTGTTGCCTGATTTCGGCCGGCATATTTTCCTGCGATTCACTGCCGGGTAGGGAGAGACGCGACCCCTGCAGACTGACATCGCGCACAACCAGGTGCTGGCTGGTATCGACATCCATATTCAACTGCTGGGCAAAGCCTATACCGTTGAGTTTACCGCGGATCTCACCGCCTTTTTCCAGCCAATGCGCTAGCTCTTCACGGACAAACGTAATATGAATGACTTCCAGATCGTGCAGTTTGAGCGGCTGCTGGAGTAGCAGAGTTAGCGTGGGTGCCTGCACTTCAGCAGGCAATTCATAATGAGGTTTCCGGCTAAACATACCGCCCAGGCGCGTCACTTTCAGCGCGGTCTTATCGCTTTGCTGTTGCTGAAGCTGAATGCGCCTCTGGATAATCGTCCCCAGGCGGGTGAGCATTGCCTGTTGCTGCCAGGCGTGGCTGGTCATTAAGGTTTCCAACTGCACGGACATCAGGTTCATGGTCTCAATGTTGTGCCACAGGCAATCTTTCAGCAGGATCAGGTCGATAGGGGCAATGGTATCTCGACCGCTGAAGAAGGCGCTGGCTTGCAACAGGCGGATGGCTTTTTTCCAGCGACGATCTGAAACGTAGGGCGCGTTGGGTAGAGCATCCAGTTGCTGGCGCAACTGGAAAATCAGTTCAAACACGCTGTCCGGCAGCTTAACGGCACCGATATCTTGCTGCCATTGTATGAATTCCTCGTCGCTGACCTGCAAATTAGTTGGAACTGGGTTGCTGTTCTCATCCTGCTGGCTTATCAACATTGAGCGGAAATTGGTTTTATCTTGTACCTTATCCAGCCATAAACGGATGAGCATGCGATCGTATAAGGCTTCCAGGCTGTTATCCGCTTCAGGCAATTCGTTCGATGCTGCCACCAGCAGGCGCATAGGGATTTTCTCTTCGGTTGCCCCGTTGCGAAAATGGCGCTCGTTTATCGCCGTCAGCAGCGTATTGAGGATCGCCGGACCTGCTTTCCAGATTTCATCGAGAAAAACAATTTCGGCTTCCGGAAGGTAGCCGGCTGTCAGGCGTTCGTAACGACCTTCGTCTTTCAGTGCCTGGATGGAAAGTGGGCCAAAGACTTCTTCCGGCGTTGAAAAGCGGGTCATCAGATATTCAAATGCGCGGGCTCGCTGGAAGGCGAACTTGAGACGGCGGGCAATTAAGCTTTTGGCGATACCCGGTGGGCCCAGCAAAAAAACGCTCTCGCCGCTGAGTGCCGCAAGTAGACAAAGGCGTATTGCGTGGCTGCGTTCAAAGAGTCCTTTTTCCAGTGCTGCGCTGAGCCGGGAAATTCTTTCTGCCAGTAAATGTGATTGAGCCATAATTGAGTTGCGTGCTTTTTAGGATGTCGTTGTTAAGTCGAGTATAGATGTTTGATTAGGGGTGGTAATAGCCTGAAGAATCGATTTATTTTCTTTGAGTCAGGTTAAGATGATGTCAGTTAGGGGTACGATTTAGCAAATAATCGTGCATACTGTGCGCTTTTTGTGGGCCAAGGGACTAGGCACACATTTGTTTTATAAACGAAAAGACTAGTCTATGAGCTCTGATAATAAGCAATCGTTGCCAGCAATAACGCTGGCGGCAATCGGTGTGGTATACGGCGATATCGGTACCAGCCCGCTATATACACTTCGTGAATGCCTGTCTGGCCAGTTTGGCTTTGGCGTTGAGCGTGATGCTGTTTTTGGCTTCCTGTCGCTCATTTTTTGGCTGCTGATTTTTACCGTATCACTCAAATATATTACCTTCGTTATGCGGGCGGATAATGCCGGTGAAGGTGGGATCCTGACGCTGATGTCGCTGGCAGGACGTAACACGTCCGCGCGAGCAACATCCGTACTGGTGATCCTTGGCCTTATCGGCGGTAGCTTCTTCTACGGAGAGGTGGTCATTACGCCGGCAATCTCGGTCATGTCAGCAATCGAGGGGCTGGAAATTATCGCTCCTGACCTGGATACTTGGGTTGTCCCCATATCCATTATTGTTCTGACGCTGCTGTTTGCTATCCAAAAGCACGGTACCAGTATGGTGGGCAAGCTGTTCGCGCCAATTATGCTGATCTGGTTCCTGCTGCTGGCAGTGCTAGGGGCGCGTAGCATTTTTGCTAACCCGGAAGTGTTGCAGGCGTTGAACCCATACTGGGCGGTTCACTTTTTCCTTGAATATAAAACCGTTTCTTTTGTCGCTCTGGGCGCGGTGGTACTGTCGATTACCGGCGTGGAAGCGCTGTATGCCGACATGGGGCACTTCGGTAAATTGCCTATTCGTCTGGCCTGGTTCTCGGTGGTTCTGCCTTCTCTGGTGCTGAACTACTTTGGTCAGGGAGCGCTACTGCTAAAACATCCAGAAGCGATTAAGAACCCGTTCTTCCTGCTGGCGCCCGAGTGGGCATTGATTCCGATGCTGATTATCGCCGCCCTGGCGACGGTTATCGCCTCTCAGGCGGTGATTTCCGGTGTCTTCTCGTTGACCCGCCAGGCGGTGCGTCTGGGATATCTTTCGCCGATGCGCATTATCCATACCTCGGAAATGGAGTCCGGCCAGATTTATATCCCGTTCATTAACTGGCTGCTCTATATCTCGGTGGTCATTGTGATTGTCAGCTTTGAGCACTCCTCGAACCTGGCGGCGGCATATGGGATTGCGGTGACGGGAACCATGGTGCTGACCACCATTTTGTTCTCGACGGTAGCGCGTAAAAACTGGCACTGGAATAAGTTTGTTGTGGCACTGCTGCTGGTGGCCTTTATGTGCATCGACATTCCGCTGTTCTCAGCTAACCTCGACAAAATCGTCTCCGGTGGCTGGCTGCCGCTGACGCTGGGTTTGGTGATGTTTACCATCATGACCACCTGGAAAAGCGAGCGTTTCCGCTTGCTACGTCGGATGCATGAACACGGTAATTCTTTGGAAGCGATGATCTCTTCCCTTGAAAAATCGCCGCCGGTTCGCGTTCCTGGGACCGCCGTATATATGTCCCGAGCGCTGAATGTGATTCCTTTCGCTCTGTTACATAACCTGAAGCACAACAAGGTGCTGCATGAGCGGGTGATCTTGCTAACGCTGCGTACAGAAGATGCGCCATACGTGCATAATGTTCGTCGCGTGCAGATTGAGCAGATTTCACCGTCGTTCTGGCGCGTGGTTGCCAGCTACGGCTGGCGTGAAACGCCGAATGTTGAAGAAGTCTTCCACCGCTGCGGGCTGGAAGGCCTGAGCTGCCGGATGATGGAGACCTCCTTCTTTATGTCGCATGAGTCGTTAATCATCGGCAAGCGGCCATGGTATCTGCGCCTGCGCGGTAAGCTGTATCTTCTGCTGCAGCGCAATGCCCTGCGAGCGCCGGACCAGTTCGAAATCCCGCCAAACCGGGTTATTGAACTCGGCACTCAGGTCGAAATTTGATCCTCTAAAGCCCTTCCTCGTGAAGGGCTTTTTGCTGTTTGTTATTCTGACTTCCTTCCTTTACCTCAGTTTTGCGAAACGTTTCGATAGCGATCACAATTCTCACTTCTGATGATGGTTTTTTGCTCGAGTATTTATAATACTTATGTCAGCGAAACGTTTCGCTAGTGGAGCAAAAGAGAAAATGAAAAAAGGTACCGTACTTAACGCTGATATTTCGTCGGTCATCTCCCGCCTGGGTCATACCGATACGCTGGTAGTTTGCGATGCTGGATTACCAGTACCTCGCAACAGCACGCGTATCGACATGGCGTTAACCCACGGAGTTCCCTCCTTTATGCAGGTTCTGGAGGTGGTGACGAGCGAAATGCAGGTTGAAGCGGCCATCCTCGCGCAAGAGATTAAAACCCTTAACCCGCAGCTCCACGCGACGTTGCTCAGACATCTTGAGCTGCTGCAGCAACACCAGGGAAACACCATTGAAATTCGTTATACCAATCATGAGCAGTTCAAAAAAGAAACTGCAGATAGTCAGGCGGTGATTCGCAGCGGGGAGTGTTCCCCGTATGCGAACATTATTCTCTGTGCTGGCGTCACGTTCTGAGGCGGTCATGGACGCACTCTTACAACTCAAAGGGATCGATAAATCGTTCCCGGGCGTGAAGGCGCTCTCCGGTGCTGCGTTAAATGTCTACTCTGGGCGCGTCATGGCGCTGGTGGGCGAAAACGGCGCAGGCAAATCCACCATGATGAAGGTGCTGACCGGGATTTATGCCCGTGACGCTGGTTCGCTATTATGGCTGGGTAAAGAAACCACCTTCACCGGCCCGAAATCCTCCCAGGAAGCGGGTATCGGCATCATTCACCAGGAGCTGAACCTGATCCCGCAGCTGACGATTGCAGAGAACATCTTTCTCGGCCGTGAGTTTGTGAATCGCTTTGGCAAAATCGACTGGAAGAAGATGTATGCAGAAGCCGATGTTTTGCTGGCGAAGCTGAATCTGCGCTTTAAGAGCGATCGTCTGGTAGGCGATCTGTCTATCGGCGATCAGCAGATGGTGGAAATCGCCAAAGTGCTGAGCTTCGAGTCGAAAGTCATCATTATGGACGAACCGACCGATGCGCTGACCGATACCGAAACCGAATCCCTGTTCCGCGTCATCCGCGAGCTGAAATCGCAAGGGCGCGGCATTGTTTATATCTCCCACCGTATGAAAGAGATCTTCGAAATTTGCGATGACGTGACGGTCTTCCGTGACGGTCAGTTCATTGCCGAGCGTGAAGTCGCCAGCCTTGATGAAGATCTGCTGATTGAAATGATGGTGGGACGTAAGCTCGAAGATCAGTACCCGCGCATTGATAAAGCGCCGGGCGATATCCGTCTGAAAGTGGATGCGCTGTGTGGGCCGGGCGTGGAGAACGTCTCTTTTACCCTGCGTAAAGGCGAAATTCTTGGCGTCGCTGGGCTGATGGGCGCAGGGCGTACGGAACTCATGAAAGTGCTATACGGTGCGCTGCCGCGCACCAGCGGCTACGTCACCCTTGATGGCCATGAAGTGGTGACGCGTTCTCCGCAGGATGGCCTGGCAAACGGCATCGTTTATATCTCTGAAGACCGTAAACGTGATGGTTTAGTGCTCGGTATGTCGGTCAAAGAAAATATGTCGCTGACTGCGCTGCGCTATTTCAGCCGCAGCGGCGGTAGCCTCAAGCATAAAGATGAACAGCAGGCGGTCAGCGATTTTATCCGCCTGTTTAATGTGAAGACGCCGTCTATGGAGCAGGCCATTGGGCTACTTTCCGGCGGTAACCAACAGAAGGTGGCGATTGCCCGCGGGCTGATGACTCGGCCAAAAGTGCTGATCCTTGATGAACCAACCCGCGGCGTGGACGTTGGGGCGAAGAAAGAAATCTACCAACTGATCAACCAATTTAAAGCCGATGGTCTGAGCATCATTCTGGTCTCTTCTGAGATGCCAGAAGTGTTGGGCATGAGCGATCGCATCATGGTGATGCATGAAGGGCATCTCGGCGGTGAATTCACACGCGAGCAGGCCACCCAGGAAGTATTGATGGCTGCCGCTGTGGGCAAGCTTAACCGCGTGAATCAGGAGTAAAAAAGATGAATAACCCGACTGTTTCTGGTCGCCGCTACTTCACCAAAGCGTGGTTGATGGAGCAAAAATCGCTGATTGCCCTACTAGTGCTGATTGCGGTTGTCTCTACCATGAGCCCCAACTTTTTTACCGTGAATAACCTGTTCAATATTCTGCAACAGACTTCAGTTAACGCCATCATGGCGGTAGGGATGACGCTGGTTATCCTAACGTCGGGTATCGACCTGTCCGTAGGTTCCCTTCTGGCGCTGACTGGCGCGGTCGCCGCTTCAATTGTCGGAATTGAGGTTAACGCGCTGGTGGCCGTTGCCGCTGCGCTGGCATTAGGTGCGGCAATCGGCGCTGTTACAGGCGTAATTGTGGCGAAAGGGCGCGTGCAGGCATTTATCGCTACCCTGGTAATGATGCTGCTGCTACGCGGTGTGACCATGGTTTATACCAACGGTAGCCCGGTAAATACTGGCTTTACCGACAATGCCGATCTGTTTGGTTGGTTTGGGATTGGTCGCCCTCTCGGGATCCCAACGCCGGTATGGATTATGGCGATCGTTTTTCTGGCGGCCTGGTACATGCTGCATCATACCCGTCTGGGTCGTTATATCTATGCGCTGGGGGGAAATGAAGCGGCAACGCGTCTATCCGGCATCAGCGTCAATAAAGTTAAAATCATCGTCTATTCTTTGTGCGGCATGCTGGCTTCGCTGGCCGGGATTATTGAGGTCGCGCGTCTCTCTTCCGCGCAACCGACAGCGGGCACCGGTTATGAACTGGATGCGATTGCTGCGGTAGTGCTTGGTGGCACCAGCCTGGCAGGTGGTAAAGGTCGTATTGTCGGTACGTTGATTGGTGCTTTAATCCTTGGCTTCCTGAACAACGGTTTGAATTTATTAGGTGTTTCATCCTATTACCAGATGATCGTTAAAGCGGTGGTTATTTTGCTGGCGGTACTGGTAGATAACAAGAAGCAGTAACTGAGAACTCTACAGGACATCTTAACTATGAATATGAAAAAACTGGCGACCCTGATCTCTGCTGTAGCTTTAAGCGCAACCGTAAGCGCAAACGCGATGGCAAAAGATACTATCGCCTTGGTTATCTCTACGCTTAACAACCCGTTCTTTGTCTCTCTGAAGGATGGGGCACAAAAAGAAGCGGACAAACTCGGCTATAACCTGGTGGTGCTGGATTCACAGAACAATCCGGCGAAAGAACTGGCTAACGTTCAGGACTTAACCGTTCGCGGAGCCAAACTGCTGCTGATCAACCCAACCGACTCTGACGCAGTAGGTAATGCTGTGAAGCTGGCGAATCAGGCGAAAATTCCGGTTATTACCCTTGACCGCCAGGCCTCAAAAGGCGAAGTGGTAAGCCATATTGCTTCTGATAACGTTCTGGGCGGCAAGATGGCCGGTGACTATATTGCCAAGAAAGTCGGCGAAAGCGCGAAGATTATTGAACTACAGGGAATTGCAGGGACGTCCGCGGCACGTGAGCGTGGCGAAGGTTTTCAACAAGCCGTTACGGCGCATAAATTTAACGTACTGGCTAGCCAGCCGGCAGATTTCGACCGCACTAAGGGCTTGAACGTCATGCAGAACCTGCTGACGGCGCATCCTGATGTACAGGCTGTATTTGCCCAGAACGATGAAATGGCGCTGGGTGCGCTGCGCGCTCTGCAAACTGCTGGTAAATCTGATGTGATGGTGGTTGGATTTGACGGCACTCCGGATGGCGAAAAAGCAGTAAACAGTGGCAAACTGGCTGCGACCGTCGCCCAGCTTCCGGAGCAGATCGGTGTGAAAGGCGTTGAGACCGCTGATAAAGTGCTGAAGGGCGAAAAAGTGGATACCAGCTATCCGGTTGAGTTGAAACTGGTCATTAAGCAATAATGTGTGATTCGGGCTGGTAACGGTCCGAGGGACAACATAATAAAGAAAAGCAGGGCATGCGCCACCGGGTGCCGGTGGCGCGCTTTCCGGGAATATTGATTATGAAAACCGCAGGCAAACTTGTCGTCCTTGGTAGTATCAATGCCGATCACATCCTTAACCTCGACTCCTTCCCTACGCCTGGTGAAACCGTCACCGGTCATCACTATCAGGTCGCTTTCGGCGGTAAGGGCGCAAATCAGGCCGTTGCTGCCGGGCGCAGCGGGGCAAATATCTCTTTTATCGCCTGTACCGGTGATGACGATATTGGTGAACGGGTTCGTCGCCAGTTGGAAAGCGATAATATCGACGTTGCGCCGGTAAGGGCTGTTGCCGGGGAATCAACCGGCGTGGCGCTGATTTTTGTGAACGCTGAAGGTGAGAATACTATTGGTATTCATGCTGGAGCTAACGCCGCCCTTTCCGTTACGCAGGTTGAAGCTGAAAAAGAGCGTATCGCCAGCGCGCAGGCGCTACTAATGCAGCTGGAATCGCCGTTGGAAAGCGTACTGGCGGCGGCGAAAATTGCTCACCAGAGTCAAACTGCAGTGATACTCAATCCTGCTCCAGCACGAGAGTTGCCAGATGAACTGTTAGCGCTGGTGGATATCATTACTCCGAACGAAACCGAAGCGGAAAAACTGACCGGCGTTCGAGTGGAAAATGACGATGATGCGGCAAAAGCAGCTAACGTGCTCCATGATAAAGGTATTGATGCGGTGATTATTACCCTCGGTAGCCGTGGTGTATGGGCTAGTCTCAAAGGCAACGGTCATCGTGTTCCCGGCTTTAAAGTCCAGGCTGTTGACACCATTGCCGCTGGCGATACCTTTAATGGTGCGCTGGTGACTGCGCTCCTTGAAGGTATGGTACTGGCTGAGGCTATTCGTTTTGCCCATGCCGCCGCGGCTATTGCCGTTACGCGTAAAGGTGCCCAGCCCTCCGTGCCATGGCGAAAAGAAATAGACGAATTTTTACGTCAACAGGGGTAACGCTTGGCCACCATGAAGGATGTAGCCCGCATAGCGGGCGTTTCCACTTCGACGGTTTCTCATGTCATCAACAAGGATCGCTTCGTTAGCGAAGCCATTACCGCTAAAGTCGACGCCGCGATTAAGAGCCTGAATTACGCGCCATCTGCACTGGCGCGTAGCCTTAAATTAAACCAAACCCGTACTATTGGCATGCTCATTACCGCCAGTACCAATCCGTTTTACTCGGAGCTGGTACGCGGCGTGGAGCGTAGCTGTTTTGAACGCGGCTATAGCCTGGTGCTTTGTAACACCGAAGGCGATGAACAGCGAATGAACCGTAATCTGGAGACGCTGATGCAAAAGCGCGTCGACGGTTTGCTGCTGCTGTGTACTGAAACTCACCAGCCTTCGCCGGAGATCATGCAGCGCTACCCTTCCGTACCGACGGTGATGATGGACTGGGCACCGTTCGATGGCGATAGTGACCTGATCCAGGATAACTCTTTGCTGGGTGGCGATATAGCGACGCAGTACCTCATCGATCAAGGCCATACGCGGATTGCCTGCATCGCAGGCCCGCTGGATAAAACCCCTTCGCGACTGCGTCTTGAGGGATATCATGCTGCAATGGCTCGTGCCGGGCTGGCAGTACCTGAAGGATACGTTATTAGCAGCGATTTTGAGTTTGGCGGCGGATTTAGCGCAATGGAAAAGCTGTTAGTACTCCCCAAGCTGCCGCAGGCGGTGTTTGTCGGTAACGACGCGATGGCGGTTGGTGCTTATCAGGCGCTTTATCAGAGTGGATTGCGCATTCCGCAGGATATGGCGCTGGTGGGTTATGACGACATTGAGCTGGCTCGCTATATGACGCCGCCGCTGACGACCATCCATCAGCCGAAAGATGAACTGGGCGAGCTGGCTATCGATGTACTCATCCACCGAATGGCTGACCCAGGACAAAAACAACAACGCGTTCAGCTGACTCCAGAACTGGTCGTGCGTGGCTCTGCTTAATGCTTGTGCCGCTCCTTAATCAGGTTGCGGCCATCTTTCGCTTTCAATAAAGCAAATACTAGCGCTGATACCACGGTGATTGCTCCCATGGTTATAAAGGTGTAGTGGAACTGCTCGATGGTATTTACACTATCGAACCCTTCATAAAAGCGCAGCACTGCCGCACTAATGGCGACCCCGAGGCTGATAGATAGCTGCTGGGTGACGGCCAGCATGCTGTTGCCGCTACTGGCATTTTCATCGGTCAAATCTGCGAGCGTGATGGTGTTCATTGATGTGAACTGGGTGGACATCGCCATCCCCAATACAAATAGTGGCAACAGCAGTACCCAAATCGACATATCCGGGGACTGCAGTGAAAATTGGGCGATCATCAGACCGATAAATATCGTGACCCCAACCAGCGTTTTTCGATAGCCAAACCAGCGTAGAATTTGGGTAACGGTCGATTTGGCAATAATCGAACCGATAGCTGTTGGTGCAATTATGCAGCCTGCGATAATCGCCGGATAACCAAAGCCCACTTGTAGCATCAGAGGCATCAGGAACGGGACGCAGCCGGTGCCCAGGCGAGTTGCCAGATTTCCCGCGATCCCCACTGAAAAAGTATGCGTCTTAAATAAAGAAAGCGAAATGAGCGGCGTAGGATGGCGGCGAGCGTGGCGAATATACGCCAACAGCATAACAACGCTCAGAGCAATGATGGATAGAGCAATCCATGTCGCGACGATCTTCTCACCAAACAGTTCGATTCCGCTGGAAAACAGTACCAGACTTAATCCGAACAGCAGAAAGCCGAGCGCGTCAAAACGGCGCCGGGGCGTAGTGAAGTCCGGCATATATTTACGGGCGTACACAATCCCGATAATGCCGATGGGAATATTAATCAGAAAAATCCAGTGCCAGCTGGCCCAGGTGACCAGTACACCGCCGAGTACGGGTCCGAGAATGGGGCCGACCAGCCCGGGCATCGTGACGAAATTTAGCACTGGTAGTAATTCACTGCGCGGATAGGCGCGTAGTAATGCCAGCCTCGCCACCGGCATCATCATCGCCCCACCTATACCTTGAATAACGCGGAAGGTAACCAGCTCTGTTAGAGAACCTGAGAGGGCGCAGGCGAGAGAACCCAGGGTGAATAGACTAACGGCGATGATAAACACTTTCCGTGTGCCGAAACGGTCAGCCAGCCAACCGCTGACTGGAATTAACATGGCCACGGTAAGCGTATAGCTGATGATAGCGGATTGCATGGCCAGCGGTGAACGGTTGAGACTCTGTGCTATAGCAGGAAGGGCGGTATTCAGAATGGTGGCATCCAGCGCCTGCATAAAAAAGGCCATCGCAGCAATCCACGGCAGCCCGGCCATACTACGCCCTTTCTTCTCGCTCATTCGGTGCCCTTTGAATGATTTGGAGCACTCAACAAAGCCTGACAGGCGTTCAGCGCTCGTGAACCGTCATTATCGAGGATGGCATCAACTATTGCCTGATGGAGATCCAGCTTCATCACTTCATTCTGGGTTATAGAAGTGAAATAGGTGTGGTAGACCGAATGGAATAGAGAAGCGAAAGAGATCAGAAAGGGATTTCCACTCATCTCATATATATGTTCATGCCAGGCCATATCGACTTCAATCCAGCGCTCGCGCTGAAAGTTTCTCTTCAACTCAATCATCTCCGCCATTAGAGCATTGAGTTGTGCTCTTTGTTCTGAGCTACCTGAATTCGCCGCCAGAAAACAGGCTTGCGGTTCAAGACTGCTGCGCATCACGAGGAAATGGCTAACAACCTCTTCAAAGTTATCTTCCGTTAACCACCAGGCTAGCAGCTCTTTGTCGAGAAAGTTCCAGCTACTGCGTGGCATAACGCGGGTGCCGATGCGTGGGCGAGGCAAAAGCATCCCTTTTGCTGTCAACGTTTTGACTGCCTCACGAACCGCCGTGCGGCTTACGCCGAATTGCTCACCCAGCTCTATCTCTCCAGGAAGAATGCTTTCTGGCTGATATTCGCCGGTCAGAATTTTTTGCGCCAGTTTCTCCGCTAATACCCAAGAGATATTCTTTTGTGCCGCCAGCTGCTGTGTGCTTAAAGACATAAATGCCGTTCCTTTCTCTTTTTTACTCTATCAGTATGCCATCAGGCGACTTACTTCGTTTGTTAAAACGGCAAAACGCCGGTTTTTTGCCACATTACACGTTGTTGTGGTGAAAAAAGAGACGGTTGAAAAGTTTTTTGAAGTTTCCTCTTGTCACGTCGGAATAACTCCCTATAATGCGCCACCACTGACACGGAACAACGGCTTACAGGCCGCCGGGTTAGCGGGGTTCAGCGATGAACGCCGGCAGAGAAAAGCGAAATTAAACGCTTGACTCTGAATGAGGAAAACGTATTATACGGGACCTCGCAACGGTGAGCGAAAGCCGCGTTGCACTGCTCTTTAACAATTTATCAGACAATCTGTGTGGGCACTCAAAGTGACATGGATTCTTAACGTCGCAAGACGAAAAATGAATACCAAGTCTCTGAGTGAACATACGTAATTCATTACGAAGTTTAATTCACGAGCATCAAACTTAAATTGAAGAGTTTGATCATGGCTCAGATTGAACGCTGGCGGCAGGCCTAACACATGCAAGTCGAGCGGTAGCACAGAGAGCTTGCTCTCGGGTGACGAGCGGCGGACGGGTGAGTAATGTCTGGGAAACTGCCTGATGGAGGGGGATAACTACTGGAAACGGTAGCTAATACCGCATAACGTCGCGAGACCAAAGTGGGGGACCTTCGGGCCTCATGCCATCAGATGTGCCCAGATGGGATTAGCTTGTTGGTGAGGTAACGGCTCACCAAGGCGACGATCCCTAGCTGGTCTGAGAGGATGACCAGCCACACTGGAACTGAGACACGGTCCAGACTCCTACGGGAGGCAGCAGTGGGGAATATTGCACAATGGGCGCAAGCCTGATGCAGCCATGCCGCGTGTATGAAGAAGGCCTTCGGGTTGTAAAGTACTTTCAGCGAGGAGGAAGGCATTGAGGTTAATAACCTTAGTGATTGACGTTACTCGCAGAAGAAGCACCGGCTAACTCCGTGCCAGCAGCCGCGGTAATACGGAGGGTGCAAGCGTTAATCGGAATTACTGGGCGTAAAGCGCACGCAGGCGGTTTGTCAAGTCGGATGTGAAATCCCCGGGCTCAACCTGGGAACTGCATTCGAAACTGGCAGGCTAGAGTCTTGTAGAGGGGGGTAGAATTCCAGGTGTAGCGGTGAAATGCGTAGAGATCTGGAGGAATACCGGTGGCGAAGGCGGCCCCCTGGACAAAGACTGACGCTCAGGTGCGAAAGCGTGGGGAGCAAACAGGATTAGATACCCTGGTAGTCCACGCTGTAAACGATGTCGACTTGGAGGTTGTTCCCTTGAGGAGTGGCTTCCGGAGCTAACGCGTTAAGTCGACCGCCTGGGGAGTACGGCCGCAAGGTTAAAACTCAAATGAATTGACGGGGGCCCGCACAAGCGGTGGAGCATGTGGTTTAATTCGATGCAACGCGAAGAACCTTACCTACTCTTGACATCCAGAGAACTTAGCAGAGATGCTTTGGTGCCTTCGGGAACTCTGAGACAGGTGCTGCATGGCTGTCGTCAGCTCGTGTTGTGAAATGTTGGGTTAAGTCCCGCAACGAGCGCAACCCTTATCCTTTGTTGCCAGCGGTCCGGCCGGGAACTCAAAGGAGACTGCCAGTGATAAACTGGAGGAAGGTGGGGATGACGTCAAGTCATCATGGCCCTTACGAGTAGGGCTACACACGTGCTACAATGGCATATACAAAGAGAAGCGACCTCGCGAGAGCAAGCGGACCTCATAAAGTATGTCGTAGTCCGGATCGGAGTCTGCAACTCGACTCCGTGAAGTCGGAATCGCTAGTAATCGTGGATCAGAATGCCACGGTGAATACGTTCCCGGGCCTTGTACACACCGCCCGTCACACCATGGGAGTGGGTTGCAAAAGAAGTAGGTAGCTTAACCTTCGGGAGGGCGCTTACCACTTTGTGATTCATGACTGGGGTGAAGTCGTAACAAGGTAACCGTAGGGGAACCTGCGGTTGGATCACCTCCTTACCTTAAAGAACCTGCCTTTGTAGTGTCCACACAGATTGTCTGATGAATGTAAAGAAGCAAGACGGCTGCGAAGTCGCGACACCTCGTGTCCCCTTCGTCTAGCGGTTAGGACTCCGCCCTTTCACGGCGGCAACAGGGGTTCGAATCCCCTAGGGGACGCCACTTGCTGGCTGTGAGTGAAAGACACAACCCACCGATATCTCAAAACTAACTCAGTGAGTTATGTTTGAGATATTTGCTCTTTAAAAATCTGGATCAAGCTGAAAATTGAAACGACACGCTGCGTCTGTTCTCCGTAAATAAGAACAGCATGACGGTGTGTTCGAGTCTCTCAAATTTTTGCAGCACGAAGTGTTTTACGAAACATCTTCGGGTTGTGAGGTTAAGCGACTAAGCGTACACGGTGGATGCCCTGGCAGTCAGAGGCGATGAAGGACGTGCTAATCTGCGATAAGCGTCGGTAAGGTGATATGAACCGTTATAACCGACGATTTCCGAATGGGGAAACCCAGTGTGATCCGTCACACTATCGTTAAGTGAATACATAGCTTAACGAAGCGAACCGGGGGAACTGAAACATCTAAGTACCCCGAGGAAAAGAAATCAACCGAGATTCCCCCAGTAGCGGCGAGCGAACGGGGAGGAGCCCAGAGTCTGAATCAGTTTGTGTGTTAGTGGAAGCGTCTGGAAAGACGCAGGGTACAGGGTGATACTCCCGTACACAAAAACGCACAGGCTGTGAACTCGAAGAGTAGGGCGGGACACGTGGTATCCTGTCTGAATATGGGGGGACCATCCTCCAAGGCTAAATACTCCTGACTGACCGATAGTGAACCAGTACCGTGAGGGAAAGGCGAAAAGAACCCCGGCGAGGGGAGTGAAACAGAACCTGAAACCGTGTACGTACAAGCAGTAGGAGCCCACTTGTTGGGTGACTGCGTACCTTTTGTATAATGGGTCAGCGACTTATATTCTGTAGCAAGGTTAACCGTATAGGGGAGCCGCAGGGAAACCGAGTCTTAACTGGGCGTTAAGTTGCAGGGTATAGACCCGAAACCCGGTGATCTAGCCATGGGCAGGTTGAAGGTTGGGTAACACTAACTGGAGGACCGAACCGACTAATGTTGAAAAATTAGCGGATGACTTGTGGCTGGGGGTGAAAGGCCAATCAAACCGGGAGATAGCTGGTTCTCCCCGAAAGCTATTTAGGTAGCGCCTCGTGAACTCATCTTCGGGGGTAGAGCACTGTTTCGGCTAGGGGGTCATCCCGACTTACCAACCCGATGCAAACTACGAATACCGAAGAATGTTATCACGGGAGACACACGGCGGGTGCTAACGTCCGTCGTGAAGAGGGAAACAACCCAGACCGCCAGCTAAGGTCCCAAAGTCATGGTTAAGTGGGAAACGATGTGGGAAGGCACAGACAGCCAGGATGTTGGCTTAGAAGCAGCCATCATTTAAAGAAAGCGTAATAGCTCACTGGTCGAGTCGGCCTGCGCGGAAGATGTAACGGGGCTAAACCATGCACCGAAGCTGCGGCAGCGACGCTTATGCGTTGTTGGGTAGGGGAGCGTTCTGTAAGCCGTTGAAGGTGGCCTGTGAGGGTTGCTGGAGGTATCAGAAGTGCGAATGCTGACATAAGTAACGATAAAGCGGGTGAAAAGCCCGCTCGCCGGAAGACCAAGGGTTCCTGTCCAACGTTAATCGGGGCAGGGTGAGTCGACCCCTAAGGCGAGGCCGAAAGGCGTAGTCGATGGGAAACAGGTTAATATTCCTGTACTCGGTGTTACTGCGAAGGGGGGACGGAGAAGGCTATGTTAGCCGGGCGACGGTTGTCCCGGTTTAAGCATGTAGGCGGATGTTCCAGGTAAATCCGGAACGTCATTCAACGCTGAGGTGTGATGACGAGGCACTACGGTGCTGAAGTAACAAATGCCCTGCTTCCAGGAAAAGCCTCTAAGCATCAGGTAACATCAAATCGTACCCCAAACCGACACAGGTGGTCAGGTAGAGAATACCAAGGCGCTTGAGAGAACTCGGGTGAAGGAACTAGGCAAAATGGTGCCGTAACTTCGGGAGAAGGCACGCTGATGGTAGGTGAAGTGACTTGCTCACGGAGCTGAAATCAGTCGAAGATACCAGCTGGCTGCAACTGTTTATTAAAAACACAGCACTGTGCAAACACGAAAGTGGACGTATACGGTGTGACGCCTGCCCGGTGCCGGAAGGTTAATTGATGGGGTTATCCGTAAGGAGAAGCTCTTGATCGAAGCCCCGGTAAACGGCGGCCGTAACTATAACGGTCCTAAGGTAGCGAAATTCCTTGTCGGGTAAGTTCCGACCTGCACGAATGGCGTAATGATGGCCAGGCTGTCTCCACCCGAGACTCAGTGAAATTGAACTCGCTGTGAAGATGCAGTGTACCCGCGGCAAGACGGAAAGACCCCGTGAACCTTTACTATAGCTTGACACTGAACACTGGTCCTTGATGTGTAGGATAGGTGGGAGGCTTTGAAGTGTGGACGCCAGTCTGCATGGAGCCATCCTTGAAATACCACCCTTTAATGGCTGGTGTTCTAACGTGGACCCGTAATCCGGGTTGCGGACAGTGTCTGGTGGGTAGTTTGACTGGGGCGGTCTCCTCCTAAAGAGTAACGGAGGAGCACGAAGGTTAGCTAATCCTGGTCGGACATCAGGAGGTTAGTGCAATGGCATAAGCTAGCTTGACTGCGAGCGTGACGGCGCGAGCAGGTGCGAAAGCAGGTCATAGTGATCCGGTGGTTCTGAATGGAAGGGCCATCGCTCAACGGATAAAAGGTACTCCGGGGATAACAGGCTGATACCGCCCAAGAGTTCATATCGACGGCGGTGTTTGGCACCTCGATGTCGGCTCATCACATCCTGGGGCTGAAGTAGGTCCCAAGGGTATGGCTGTTCGCCATTTAAAGTGGTACGCGAGCTGGGTTTAGAACGTCGTGAGACAGTTCGGTCCCTATCTGCCGTGGGCGCTGGAGAATTGAGGGGGGCTGCTCCTAGTACGAGAGGACCGGAGTGGACGCATCACTGGTGTTCGGGTTGTCATGCCAATGGCATTGCCCGGTAGCTAAATGCGGAAGAGATAAGTGCTGAAAGCATCTAAGCACGAAACTTGCCCCGAGATGAGTTCTCCCTGACTCCTTGAGAGTCCTGAAGGAACGTTGAAGACGACGACGTTGATAGGCCGGGTGTGTAAGCGTAGCGATACGTTGAGCTAACCGGTACTAATGAACCGTGAGGCTTAACCTTACAACGCCGAAGATGTTTTGGCGGATTTGAGAGAGATTCAGCTTGATACAGATTAAACAGAATTTGCCTGGCGGCGACAGCGCGGTGGTCCCACCTGACCCCATGCCGAACTCAGAAGTGAAACGCCGTAGCGCCGATGGTAGTGTGGGGTCTCCCCATGTGAGAGTAGGGAACTGCCAGGCATCAATTAAGTGAAGAGCCCATCCTGACGGATGGGCTTTTTGCGTTTTTGTACATCATAAAAAATCAGACAAAGCGCGATGAAGCTTTATCCGAGCATGCATTTCTCATACAGCAAAAATTTTCTTTTCTATTGAGATCTGATTAGGGCTTGTGTAACCACTGTAAAATAAAATCCACGATTTGCGGGATGTTATTTAAATCTAACTGCGGAAGTGAAGTCTCGACAGGAATATCGCTAGCCACGGCAATGACGTATTCATCAAATACCAGTTCATCTACATGGTGCCCACTGTTGTGCCTGTAAAGTAGGATCTTTGGTACTGGCTCATGCTTAAAACCTTCGACTAACACTAAATCCAACGTTGAAGGGTCCATTCTGCTTACTAGCCAGCTAAGATCCAGTTCGTTTTTATTTGGTGTTTCTGTGATTAAGGCCCAGCGCTGTGAACTGGCGACAATAGTCTGTGCAGCTCCGGCTTTGCGTAGCTCATAGCTATCTTTACCTGGTTTATCCACGTCCATGTCATGATGAGTATGTTTGATAAGCCCAGGTCGTAAGCCTTTCGCACATAATTCCGGGATCAGTTCCTTCAGTAATGTTGTTTTACCCGTACCGCTCCAGGCCGCGATAGCCAGAAGGGGAATCATGATGACACCTGCATATTCTGTAAGTCATCGAGGGTATTTACGTTCATGAATGCTGATTTCACATCGCTAAAATCAACATTATGCCCACCAACTTTGCGCATAAATACCATGACTCGCCGTTCACCTGCGGCCAAATAGGTTTCAAGTTCTGCTGTGACCTTATGATTCACCAAAGCGATAGCCGGATGATCGCGTTCACCATCATGTACCCAAACTACTGGAGATAATTTCTTATTCTTTATTAAGCGCTCGACCAGAAAGGCGGGGATAAAAGGAGTATCACATGGACAAAACAGGAACCACTCGCTTTCAACATGCTGCATAACAGATAGCATCCCGGCCAGAGGGCCTGGAAAATCATTCATACTATCGGTAATAATCGGATAACCGCTGGTTTGCCAGCTATCAAGGTTCCGATTGGCGCTAATAACCATTTTATCCACCTGTGGTTCCAGCGTATCGGCGACGTAGCACCACAATGGCTTACCCTTTAACGTCTGCAATCCTTTATCCACTCCCCCCATGCGCGTCGCCCTTCCTCCAGCCAACACGACACCGGTTATTACCTCGCGTTGCATATCAATATCGCCTCTTTCATTGTGGGATTGTCCCTGCTAACGTGTCTTTATCTAGAGTAAGGAGCATTACTATGAAATGTAAACGTCTGAATGAAGTCATTGAACTCCTCCAGCCAGCCTGGCAGAAAGAACCTGAACTAAATTTGATTCAATTCTTGCAAAAACTGGCCAAAGAGGCCGGTTATACGGGGGAATTAAGCGATCTTTCCGACGATATTCTGATTTATCATCTGAAAATGCGCGACTCGACAAAAGAGGCCGTTATTCCCGGTATTCAGAAAGATTATGAAGAAGACTTCAAAACCGCATTGCTTCGCGCTCGCGGAGTCATTAAAGAGTAAAAGGTTGTAAGCGCTGCCACGGAACAGGCAATGAGATGATATCCTGAATCATTCGCACGATTATCGGATGTCAGGATGCACGATAAGGCTTTTAATTTTCAGACGCTTCACCCGGATACCATCATTGATGGTTTGTTTGATCTGGGTATGCGGCTGGACTCTGGGCTCACCCCGCTTAACAGCTATGAGAACCGCGTTTACCAGTTTCAGGACGAAGATCGCCACCGCTATGTGGTGAAGTTCTATCGTCCTGAACGCTGGTCTGCAGAACAAATCCTCGAAGAACATCAGTTTACCCTTCAACTCGTGCAGGATGATGTTCCCGTTGCGGCGCCATTATCTTTCCATGAAAGTACGCTTCACCAGCATCAGGGATTCTTCTTTGCCGTTTTCCCAAGCTTGGGTGGACGTCAGTTTGAGGCGGATAACCTCGATCAGATGGAATGGGTTGGGCGCTATCTTGGCCGTATGCACCAGACAGGTCGCAAGCAGCGTTTTGTCGCTCGCCCGGAGATTGGTACTAATGAATATCTCCTTGAGCCACGCCAGGTCTTCGAGCTCTCCCCGTTGATTCCTGCTGGTTTGAAAGAGGCCTTTCTCAGCGCTACCGATAAACTGATTGATGCTGTAATGGCACAATGGCACGGGAACGCTAATATCTTACGTTTGCACGGTGACTGCCATGCCGGAAATATCCTCTGGCGTGATGGCCCTTTGTTTGTTGATTTAGACGATGCGCGTAATGGTCCTGCTATCCAGGATCTCTGGATGCTGTTAAATGGAGATAAAGCCGAGCAGCGGATGCAGCTTGAGATGATCATTGAAGCCTATGAAGAGTTCAGCTCTTTTAATACGGATGAAATCGCTCTCATCGAACCTTTACGTGCGATGCGGTTAGTTTATTATCTGGCGTGGTTGCTCAGACGCTGGAATGATCCTGCTTTCCCTATAAATTTCCCATGGTTAACCGGGGAAGATTACTGGCGCGGGCAGACAACAACTTTTCTTGAGCAGGTGAAGGTTCTGCAGGAACCCCCTCTTCAGTTAACGCCAATGTATTAATGTGAAATATCCAGGAGAGAATTAATCATGAACAAAATTTGGCTGGCGCTGGCTGGTATGATTCTGGCTTTTAGTGCATCCGCTGCCCAGATCACCGACGGTAAGCAGTACATCACCCTCGACAAGCCAGTTGCTGGCGAGCCTCAGGTGCTCGAGTTCTTCTCGTTCTACTGCCCCCATTGCTATCAGTTTGAAGAAGTACTTCATGTGTCAGATAACGTGAAGAAAAAGCTGCCTGAAGGCGTCAAGATGACTAAATACCACGTTGAGTTCCTGGGCCCATTGGGCAAGGATCTGACTCAGGCGTGGGCTGTGGCGATGGCGCTGGGCGTGGAAGACAAGATTACTGTTCCAATGTTTGAAGCGGTACAGAAAACTCAGTCCGTCCAGACCGTGGCCGATATCCGTAAAATCTTTGTTGATTCCGGTGTGAAAGGCGAAGAGTACGATGCGGCGTGGAACAGCTTCGTGGTGAAATCTCTGGTTGCTCAGCAAGAAAAAGCCGCTGCTGATTTCCAACTGCAGGGCGTACCCGCGATGTACGTTAACGGAAAATATCAGATTAACCCGCAAGGGATGGATACCAGCAACATGGACGCATTTGTTGCTCAGTATGCCGATACTGTTAAGCAGTTAGTTGAGAAGAAATAAAAAAACAAACGCCGGTCATTGACCGGCGTTGTTCTTTTCAGCGACTAAAATCATTTTTTCTGCCGCATTATTTCCGTCAGTTGACGATCCTTTTCTTCCCACAGCATATTTAACCAACGCTGGAAGTGGCGCTTAAAGTTTTTATCATTCACATAGTCGCCATGTAGATCTTCAGCTACAGGCTCCAGATTTATTCGCACCACAATCCGCGTCAATCGACCACTTAGCATGTCGTAAAATGGCCTGTGGTTGTTCTCTGGGTAACATAACGTCACGTTGAGCAGCTTATCAAACTGCGATCCCAGCACGCCCAATGCCATAGTAATACCCGCAGCTTTTGGGGGTAATAAGTTATTGTAAGGTGAGCGAGTCTGACGCTGTTTTTCTTCAGTAAAACGTGAGCCTTCAACAAAGTTAACGATAGTCGTTGGGTGGACGCGGAATTTCTCGCAGGAACGACGGGTGGTTTCAACATCTTTACCGCGACGTTCTGGATGACGAATTAAATAACCACGTGAGTAACGGCGCATAAACGGCATGTCCAGGGCCCAGCAAGCAAGACCAATGAACGGTACCCAAGCTAGCTGCTGTTTGAGAAAGTATTTATTCATTGGGATATGTTTGCGAAACAGCACACAGAGCACCACGATATCAGCCCAACTGTGATGGTTGCTGATAAGTAAATACCAGTTTCTCTTGTTCAGGCCTTCAATACCTTGAACATCCCATTTTAACCACGGATTAAGATGTAGCAGTAGTGCCAACCCTTCACACCAGCAATACATCATGAAGTTGCAGAAAACAGATATCGAGCGCCAGACCGCAGGAATCGGCACAAGAAGTTTAATCAGTCCGGCGATGATTATCGGCACCGAGCAGATTATAGTGACTAAGATAGTAAGGGCGATACTCAGCGGAAGGATTATCGCAGCGAGTAATCTCGACATAGTTAGTTTATTCAGAAAGTTAGGCTGACAAAAAACGCATTTAAACAGCGCAAGGGACTGATTTTATCAGAAAATACAGCAAATAACGGGTCTTACCAGAGCAGAAAAATTTCCGGATCTTATATCCACATGGAGCATTGAGTCATCAAAACGACATTACGATAAAAAATATAACGTTAACTAAATGATAAATATGAATTAATTATTTGAAGAGCTATTTTATTAAGAGTTAGCCAGCTATCATTTTAAAACTATACACAAAGTTATCCACAGATGAAGTTGTACAATGATCGTGGAGATCAATGAATCTTTTCGATGAAATAGGGGAAAAATTCAGGATTTAATGCCCGTCTGTGGCATCCTTTACCCATAATCTGATAAACAGGCACGGAAATTATGGTTCAGATCCCAGAAAACCCTCTCATCCTCGTTGACGGCTCCTCTTACCTTTACCGGGCATATCACGCTTTTCCCCCGCTGACTAACAGCGCCGGTGAACCGACTGGCGCAATGTACGGCGTACTGAATATGCTGCGAAGCCTGATCCTACAGTATCAACCGACTCATGCAGTCGTGGTTTTTGATGCCAAAGGGAAGACTTTCCGTGATGAATTGTTTGAGCACTATAAATCTCATCGTCCACCGATGCCGGACGATCTGCGTGCGCAGATCGAGCCGCTGCATACCATGGTTAAGGCGATGGGCTTACCTCTGATGGCTGTTCCGGGCGTTGAAGCTGATGATGTGATCGGTACACTAGCGCGTGAAGCTGAAAAGGCAGGTCGTCCAGTGCTGATTAGCACGGGTGATAAAGATATGGCTCAGTTAGTTACGCCGGGTATTACCCTGATTAACACGATGACTAACACTATTCTTGGTCCGGATGAAGTCGTCACAAAATACGGCGTTCCACCTGAACTGATCATTGATTTCCTTGCTCTCATGGGTGACTCGTCGGACAACATTCCTGGCGTCCCTGGGGTCGGCGAGAAGACCGCACAGGCGTTGCTACAGGGGTTGGGTGGGCTTGATACGCTGTATGCGGAGTCTGAGAAAATCGCCGGCCTGAGCTTCCGCGGATCTAAAACGATGGCAGCGAAGCTAGAGCAGAATAAAGAGGTCGCGTATCTCTCTTATCAGCTGGCAACGATTAAAACGGATGTTGAACTGGATTTGAGCTGTGAAGAACTGCTCGTTGAGCAACCTGCAGCGGATGAACTGCTGACGCTGTTTAAAAAGTATGAATTCAAACGCTGGATAACCGATGTTGAGTCCGGTAAATGGATGCAGGCGAAAGGCGCTAAACCTACCGCGAAACCAGTCGAAGTGGCGGCAGATGCTGCAGATGCTGAAGAAGAGACGGCGGCAATGCTCTCCTCTGAAAACTATGTCACGATTCTTGATGAAGAAACGCTGACGGCGTGGATCGAAAAACTGAAGAAAGCGCCGCTTTTTGCTTTTGATACAGAAACTGACAGCCTTGATAATGTATCCGCCAATATGGTCGGCCTGTCATTCGCCGTTGAGCCAGGCATCGCAGCTTATGTACCGGTTGCTCATGACTATCTGGATGCGCCGGATCAGATCCCACGCGACCGCGTGCTGGAACTGCTGAAGCCCTTACTGGAAGATGATAAGGCTCTGAAGGTTGGACAGAACCTCAAGTATGATCGCGGTATTCTGGCTAACTATGACATTGAGCTGCGCGGTATTGCCTTTGATACCATGCTGGAGTCCTACATTCTTGACAGCGTAGCGGGCCGCCATGATATGGATAGCCTTTCCGATCGCTGGTTGAAGCACAAAACCATTACCTTTGAAGAGATTGCCGGCAAGGGTAAAAATCAGCTCACCTTTAATCAAATCGCACTGGAAGAAGCTGGTCGTTACGCGGCGGAAGATGCTGACGTGACTCTGCAACTGCATTTGAAAATGTGGCCAAAGCTTCAGCAGAATGAAGGCCCGCTGAACATCTTTAAAAATATAGAAATGCCGTTAGTGCCAGTGTTATCCCGCGTTGAGCGCAACGGCGTGAAAATTGACCCAGCCGTGCTGCATGCGCATTCTCAGGAAATCGCCAAGCGCCTGATTGAGCTGGAGAAGAAGGCATATGATATTGCAGGTGAAGAGTTTAACCTCTCTTCGCCTAAGCAGCTGCAAACCATCCTGTTTGAAAAACAAGGGATTAAACCACTGAAGAAGACGCCGGGCGGCGCTCCGTCTACGTCGGAGGAGGTGCTGGAAGAGCTGGCTCTGGATTATCCGCTGCCAAAAGTTATCCTTGAATATCGTGGCCTGGCAAAACTCAAATCTACTTATACCGATAAGCTGCCGCTGATGATCAGCGCGAAAACGGGTCGCGTGCATACATCTTATCACCAGGCGGTCACTGCAACGGGACGCCTGTCATCTACCGATCCGAACCTGCAGAATATTCCGGTACGTAACGAAGAAGGACGTCGTATTCGTCAGGCGTTTATTGCTCCGGAAGATTACCTCATTGTCTCTGCCGACTACTCGCAAATTGAATTGCGCATTATGGCGCATCTGTCGCGCGATAACGGTCTGCTAACCGCGTTTGCGGAGGGGAAAGATATCCACCGTGCTACTGCGGCAGAGGTTTTTGGTTTGCCGCTTGAAAGCGTGAGCAGCGAACAGCGACGCAGCGCAAAGGCTATCAACTTTGGCCTGATTTACGGGATGAGCGCATTTGGCCTTGCACGACAGCTCAATATTCCGCGTAAAGAAGCGCAGAAATATATGGACCTCTACTTTGAGCGCTATCCAGGTGTGCTGGACTATATGGAGCGTACCCGTGCGCAGGCAAAAGAGCAGGGGTATGTTGAAACGCTCGATGGCCGCCGACTCTATTTGCCGGACATTAAATCCAGCAACGGAGCACGTCGCGCTGGCGCTGAGCGTGCGGCAATCAACGCGCCGATGCAGGGAACTGCTGCGGATATCATTAAACGTGCAATGATCGCTGTAGATGATTGGTTGTTAAGTGAAAAACCGCGAGTGCGTATGATCATGCAGGTACACGATGAATTAGTCTTCGAAGTTCATAAAGACGATTTAGATACGGTCGCGAAAAAGATCCACGAACTGATGGAAAGCAGCACGACGCTGGCTGTTCCGCTGCTGGTAGAAGTGGGTAGTGGGGAAAATTGGGATCAAGCGCACTAAGTGTTCAGTACATAAGGCCATTTTTTGTAAGTGAGTAACATAACTTATACCTTTTTGTGATGATCATTTGAATTTGCTATGTAAAGACTGAAAATAAACTACAAAAATGCTTTATCCATAACGGAAACAAGAGTAGAGTTAAAGACGTAGGGTACAGAGGTAAGATGTTCTATCTTTCAGACCTTTTACTTCACGTAATCGGATTTGGCTGAATATTTTAGCCGCCCCGGTCATTTATGACCGGGGCGTTTTTTATTGCGTGAAAGAAAATTTTTTGCGTATTGATATCGGCAAGGCAGGCTGCCCGGATAAGGCTCTGTATGCCTATACCCGGGAAAATTGACGATAATTACTCGCCGTCTTCAGGCTCTTCCTGAGGAGGAATGTCGTTATACCAGCTATCCAGCTTCTGACGCAGTTTATCTACGCCCTGCTTCTTCAGGGAAGAAAATGCTTCCACTTGCACATCACCATTAAATGCGATTACTGCTTCACGGACCTGGTTGAGCTGGGCTTTGCGCGCGCCACTGGCCAGCTTATCGGCTTTAGTCAGCAGCACCAGAACCGGGATATCGCTTTCAACGGCCCATAGGATCATCTGCTGATCGAGATCTTTAAGCGGATGCCGGATATCCATCAGTATGACCAGTCCTTTCAGACACAGGCGTTTTTCCAGGTATTCACCCAGCGCCCGCTGCCATTTGATTTTCATCTCTTCAGGAACTTGAGCGTAACCATAGCCTGGCAGGTCGACCAGACGTTTTCCCTCAGCAACTTCAAACAGGTTAATGAGCTGCGTACGACCAGGCGTCTTTGATGTACGAGCAAGGCTTTTCTGGTTAGTCAGCGTATTCAGGGCGCTGGATTTCCCTGCGTTAGAGCGGCCAGCGAATGCCACTTCGATACCGGTATCAGAAGGAAGATGGCGGATATCTGGTGCGCTAGTGACAAAATGCGTCAGTTGATAATTCCAGTTGGTCAAGACGGTCGTCTCCGTTAATCAGGCTATGACGGGGATTATACCTGAACAATAGAAAAAGGCTGTTTTTACCGCAATCCACAGGTGTGAGTAAAAGCCACATGCTTTGTGAGATATTGGCCATTGTTGATATAAGACATTTGTGAGAAAAGCCTGATTAAAAAATCACTAACACTCTATAAATCATACAATTAAATGAAGAGAAGATTCTGAAATTAGCATTTTTTATACCGTTGCTGGTTGTAGGTTTTTCTTAAACCAGTAAAGTAGCGGGCAAGGGCGAAGGAAGCTAACAGGATTAAGACTCAGGACGAGGTGTCAGGAAGCGCCAGGAGGCGAGGACTACGGATTGTCAGGATGACAGGCGTCTGGAGACGTTTTAAAAGGAAATGGATGTAACAGGGACTGTTGGTAGCTAAAGGAAAGACAGGGGTTGTCGTTAGATAACATGGAAAGTAGAAACCCATTAAGGGTTGTCAGTGCGGAAAAAGGCGACAGAGTAATCTGTCGCCTTTTTTCTTTGCTTGCTTTCTGCTAGATTCCGCCTCAATTCTATACTGAAGAAAACGGCCTGAAGATTAACACCATGAAAAAACCGACATCTGTACCTCGTGGCAAAAAAAGTCGCAAAACGCGTGAAGAATTGAACCAGGAAGCTCGCGATCGTAAGCAGCAGAAGAAACATCGCGGTCATGCGGCAGGAAGTCGTGCGACCGGTGGTGATGCCGCCTCTGCGGGTAAAAAACAAGGCCAACAGCAAGATCCGCGCATTGGCAGCAAAAAACCGATCCCGCTGGGTGTGACAGAGAATGCCCCAGTGATTAAGCAGCACAAACCGAAGAGCGAGAAACCTATGCTTTCACCGCAGGCTGAGCTGGATTTGCTGGAGAACGATGAGCGCCTGGACGCGCTGCTGGAACGTCTGGAAGAGGGCGGAACCTTGAATGCTGAAGAGCAGACCTGGGTTGATGCCAAACTGGACCGTATTGATGAACTGATGCAACAGCTCGGCCTCTCCTACGATGATGACGAAGATGAGGAAGAGGAAGAACGCAAAGAAGATATGATGCGTTTGCTGAAGGGCGGAAACTAACATTTGCACCCCATCGGATTCCCGGTCCTGCTTATAACCCTTTTGGTTATATGTTATCTGCTGTGGTTATTCGTTAAACTACGACGGTTGTCGCGGCGTCAGAAATGGCTGCGCAACCGGCTCATTACCCCAGGTGTGGTTGGGCCGGAGCGGCGTACCCGCCGACGGCACCATCGGAAGGAGTGAGCATGTCTGTGCAGTTAATCGACTGGGATCTGGCCCTGATCCAAAAATATAACTATTCCGGGCCGCGTTATACTTCGTACCCTACCGCGCTGGAGTTTTCTCCGGAATTTGGCGCTGCTGAATTTGACGCAGCGGTAGCCCGTTATCCGCAGCGACCTCTATCGCTGTATGTGCATATCCCGTTTTGCCATAAGCTCTGCTATTTTTGTGGCTGCAATAAAATTGTCACCCGCCAGCAGCATAAAGCCGATCAGTATCTGGACGTCCTTGAGCAGGAGATTATCCATCGCGCGCCGCTTTTTGCGGGTCGCCTGGTTAACCAACTGCATTGGGGCGGCGGTACGCCGACATATTTAAATAAGGCGCAAATTAGCCGCCTGATGAGCCTGCTGCGTACGCATTTCAATTTTAATGCCGAGGCTGAGATTTCCATTGAAGTCGATCCGCGTGAAATTGAGCTTGATGTACTGGATCATTTACGCGCTGAAGGATTCAACCGCTTGAGCATGGGCGTGCAGGACTTCAACAAAGAGGTGCAGCGCCTGGTGAACCGCGAGCAGGATGAAGAGTTTATCTTCGCCCTGCTCAACCATGCCCGAGAGATTGGCTTTACTTCTACCAATATCGATCTGATTTACGGACTGCCGAAGCAAACGCCAGAGAGCTTCGCTTTTACGCTCCAGCGCGTGGCTGAGCTAAATCCCGATCGTCTGAGCGTATTTAACTATGCGCATTTGCCGACGCTCTTCGCCGCACAGCGCAAAATCAAAGATGCCGATTTACCTTCAGCAGAGCAGAAGCTGGATATCCTGCAGGAAACGATTGATTCGCTGACCGCTGCGGGATATCAGTTTATCGGTATGGACCACTTTGCTCGTCCGGACGATGAACTGGCGATAGCCCAACGTGAAGGTATTTTGCATCGCAACTTCCAGGGCTATACCACCCAAGGGGATTCCGATCTGCTGGGGCTGGGTGTTTCGGCGATCAGTATGATTGGCGACTGCTATGCGCAGAACCAAAAAGAGCTGAAGCAGTATTATCAGCAGATTGATGAAACCGGAACGGCCTTATGGCGTGGCATTGCGTTGACTCGCGATGACTGTATTCGTCGCGATGTCATTAAAGCGCTGATCTGCAATTTCCGTCTCGATTTCTCCGCTGTAGAAACGCAGTGGGACTTAGACTTCAATGACTACTTCACTGAAGATATGAAACTGCTGGCGCCGCTGGCCAAAGACGGGCTGGTGGATGTGGATGAGAAAGGGATTCAGGTGACGCCGAAAGGCCGGTTGCTGATTCGCAACATATGCATGTGCTTTGACGCATATTTGCGCCAGAAAGCACGGATGCAGCAGTTTTCACGCGTGATTTAATCTATTCACCCTCTCCTTGCCGGGAGAGGGTGAATTATCAGCTAAACAATCCAACCATCGCCGCACACAAAACAGCAGCTATTGCCGTCTGCGGGGTATGACCGGCTGCGACACCGCTCGATATAATATTTATGAGTGATTCAAGCATGATTTCCCCCTGTCTTTCCGGGCACGATCATACTCAACGCATTTGAACAGTAAAGTACAAAATAGCAGCAGTTTGCGCTGGCAGACTATTTTTTACACGACACTATTCTACTACTCCATTCCCAGTTCTTTTAGCTTACGTGTCAACGTATTACGGCCCCATCCCAGCAGGCGTGCTGCTTCTTGTTTATGCCCCTGAGTGTGGCGTAGCGCGGTGGTCAATAGCGTGCGCTCCATCTCCGGCTGTGCTTCTGACAGCAGGTTTTGATGACCGGAACGTAAAGCGCGGTCGGCCCATTGCCCCAACAGCGTGGCCCAGCTATCCGGCAGCATTTGCGTCGGATTATCCGGTATCGCGGTTTCAAACAGCTCACTGGGAAGATCCTGGGTCAGAACCTCCTGGCCTGCCGCCATCACCGTCAGCCAACGACAGGTGTTCTCCAGTTGACGCACGTTACCCGGCCAGGCCAGCCGGGTTAGCGCCATCTCCGTTTCCGGGTGCAGCAGCTTGGCTTCAACGCCGAGTTCACGAGCAGCAACTTGCAGGAAGTGGCGCGCCAGCCGCGGAATATCTTCCCGACGCTCGCGTAGCGGCGGGAGATGGACGCGAATCACGTTCAGGCGGTGGAATAAGTCCTCGCGGAATTTTCCTTCCTGTACGCGCAGCTCAAGATTCTGGTGGGTGGCGGCGATAATGCGCACATCCACTTTCACCGGAGCATAGCCGCCTACGCGATAAAACTGGCCATCAGCCAGCACGCGCAGCAACCGAGTTTGTACGTCCAGCGGCATATCGCCGATTTCATCGAGGAACAACGTGCCGCCGTCTGCCTGTTCAAAACGCCCCTGGCGTACGGTATTCGCGCCCGTAAAGGCCCCTTTCTCGTGGCCGAACAGTTCTGATTCAATCAAGTCTTTGGGGATTGCCGCCATATTCAGCGCGATAAACGGTGCCTTAGCTCGCGGGCTATGGCGGTGCAGAGCATGGGCAACTAGCTCTTTACCGGTACCGGACTCGCCGTTGATCAGCACGCTGATGGAGGAACGCGACAGGCGGCCTATAATGCGAAAAACGTCCTGCATTGCTGGCGCTTCGCCGATAATATCGGCCGCTGGGCTATTTATTGGCGCATTTCGCGGCTGCTGCTGTTCCTGATAATGGCTGATTGCGCGGTCGACCAGCGCCACCGCTTCATCAATATCAAACGGTTTTGGTAGATAATCAAAGGCACCTTGCTGATAAGCGCTGACCGCCGCGTCCAGATCTGAATGCGCCGTCATTATGATGACCGGGAGCATCGGGTGACGCTGTTTAATTTGTTTCAGCAGCGCCAGCCCATCCATTCCCGGCATACGGATATCAGACAGCAGGACATCCGGGGTTTTGGTGGTGAGGGCATCAAGCACCTCGCTGCCGCTCTCAAACGTTGTACAACTCAAGCCAGCCCCGGTGAGCGCGCGTTCAAGCACCCAACGGATGGAGCTATCGTCATCAACGATCCATGCTATCCCTCGTTGCATAAACACCTCTACTTCCGAATAGGCAGGTACACCGAGAATTCGGTATGCCCTGGCCAACTGGTAAATTCAATTTTGCCGGAGTGCTGATCGATAAGGCTGCGGGCGATAGACAGCCCGAGGCCAGTACCGCCTTCGCGCCCGCTCACCATCGGATAAAACAGCGTATCCTGTAAGTGAGACGGTATCCCCGGGCCGTTATCTTCAACGTCAATACGTGCTGCAAGGCGGTAGCGAACCCCGTGTAGGGTCAGCTGGAACGCCGTACGGGTACGCAGGACTATCTCTCCGCCATCAGGCCCCAGCGCTTGCAGCGCATTGCGGACGATATTCAGCAGCACTTGTTCAATTTGATCCGGGTCGTGTGGGAGTTCCGGCAGGCTTGGGTCGTAATCACGAACCAGTTTGACGTTATCCGGCAACTCCATAGACACCAGCTTCACCACTCGCTCTGCAACCTTGTGAATGCTCTCTGTGACGTGCATTCCAGGATGCTGCGGTCCCAGCAGGCGGTCGACCAGATTTCTTAACCGATCGGCCTGTTCAATGATGACTTTGGTGTATTCCGTCAACGAAGGATCGGGCAGCGCTTTGCTCAGCAACTGCGCTGCACCGCGCAGGCCACCCAACGGGTTTTTAATCTCGTGGGCCAAACCGCGCACTAAGTCACGCGCGGCAATCTGCTGTGCGTGCTGAAGCTGTTCCTGGCTCAGACGACGCTGATTATCCATCGGTGCCATTTCCAGCAAAATGTAGCCCTCAGGAAGGCGCTGTGCCGTCAGAGACAGGATATGTGACCGACCATCGATGACCAGCGTCACTTCGTTATCGGTAAAGCCCTGGCCCGCCTGCAGGCTCTCCTGCATAAGACCAATATTCAGCGAGAAATAGCTCAACAGCTCCGGGAGTGGGGTACCAAATAGCTTACGTGAGCTTTGCGCCAGCAACTGCTGTGCAGCCGGGTTCGCGTAATGCACCGCCAGGTCGTCATCGACCAGTAAGATACTGTTGATTAAAGAGTTAAGGATCTGCCCAGCATCGGGCAGTGTGCCTGTTGCCATCTGACAGTCTCCTGAATTAGAGTGCACCATTTTAGTGCAGTATAGCTTTTTATGAGTAAAAAGTTCATGAGATCAGCGCGTTGGTGGAGAAAAAAGCCCATCCTGAGATGGGCTGAAAGTTTCCACGGCAACAAAACATCCTCGGTACCCCACGCCACAACACGGAATACCGCGGATTTACAGCAAAATTAAACGCTGTAGTACAGCTCGAACTCAACCGGGTGCGGAGTCATGCGTACACGGTCGTTCTCTTCAATACGCAGGGCGATGTAAGCATCGATTGCGTCGTTGGTGAATACGCCACCAGCGGTCAGGAATTCACGGTCAGCATCCAGTTCGTTCAATGCTTCTTCCAGAGAACCTGCAACCTGTGGGATCTCTTTCGCTTCTTCCGGCGGCAGATCGTACAGGTTTTTGTCCATCGCTTCGCCCGGATGGATTTTGTTCTTGATACCGTCAAGGCCAGCCATCAGCAGTGCAGCAAAGCACAGGTACGGGTTAGCAGCCGGATCCGGGAAGCGGACTTCGATACGACGCGCTTTCGGAGAGGTCACTACCGGAATACGGATGGAAGCGGAGCGGTTACGGGCAGAGTAAGCCAGCATGACCGGTGCTTCGTAACCCGGGACCAGACGCTTATAAGAGTTGGTGGTCGGGTTCGCCAGGGCGTTAATGGCTTTAGCGTGCTTGATTACGCCGCCGATGTAGAACAGCGCTTGTTCAGACAGGCCTGCGTATTTGTCGCCAGAGAACAGATTTACGCCGTTCTTGGACAGGGACATGTGGCAGTGCATACCGGAACCGTTATCGCCGAACATCGGTTTTGGCATAAAGGTCGCCGTTTTACCGAAGCGGTGTGCGACGTTGTGCACGACGTATTTGTAGATCTGAATTTCGTCCGCTTTTTTGGTCATGGTGTTAAAGCGGGTAGCGATTTCGTTCTGACCGGCAGTCGCCACTTCGTGGTGGTGAGCTTCCACAACCAGACCCATCTCTTCCATGATCATACACATGGTAGAACGGATATCCTGAGAAGAGTCTACCGGCGGAACCGGGAAATAACCGCCTTTCACGCCCGGACGGTGGCCTTTGTTGCCGCCTTCATATTTGGTGGAAGAGTTCCATGCGCCTTCGATATCATCGATAGCAACGTGAGAACCGGAGATAGACGCACCAAAACGGATGTCATCGAACAGGAAGAATTCAGGTTCTGGCCCGAACAGCACGGTATCCGCAATGCCGGTTGCGCGCAGGTATTCTTCCGCACGTTTGGCGATGGAGCGCGGGTCACGGTCATAGCCCTGCAGGGTGCCTGGTTCCAGGATATCGCAACGGATGATCAGCGTCGGTTCTTCGTAGAACGGGTCGATCAGCGCGGTAGTTGCGTCCGGCATCAGAACCATGTCGGATTCGTTAATACCTTTCCAACCGCCAATCGAGGAGCCATCAAACATTTTGCCTTCTTCGAAGAATTCGGCATTTACCTGATGAGAAGGAATAGTAACGTGCTGTTCTTTACCTTTGGTATCGGTGAAGCGCAGATCGACAAACTTCACTTCGTGCTCGTTCAGCATCGTCAAAACGTGTTCAGCGGACATACTTAAACTCTCCCGGATTGGTCATTGTCGTCGTGGTAACGAAAACTTTCTAACTGCTTAAGGTGGCGTTGTTGCCTTAAAAAATATAAAGCGAAATCTGTGCCAACTTTTAAATTGCCCCCAAAAGGCGTTATCATGCACACCATCGTGCAAAAGGGCTGCACCATTATGAATGCATTGCACTATAATAGTGCAATTGTGTGAACATTGGGCACTTATTTGGTGCAATTGACCTTTAATAACCCTTTTAACGCTCCGTGAAAGCGGTCACAAAGAAACTCTGCAATACTTGTTTGCGGGGGATGTTTGTGATCCTGTTTTGTAGTGCGATTAATCCGTGTACAATAACGCGCTATTTCTAAATGCCTGAGGCAAAGTTGTGATCGAAAATTTGCGTAACATCGCCATCATCGCGCACGTTGACCATGGTAAAACTACCCTGGTTGATAAGCTGCTGCAGCAATCCGGTACGTTCGATGCGCGTGCCGAAACTCAAGAGCGTGTGATGGACTCCAACGATTTGGAGAAAGAGCGTGGGATTACCATCCTGGCTAAAAACACCGCTATCAAATGGAATGATTACCGTATCAACATCGTTGATACCCCGGGGCACGCCGACTTCGGTGGTGAAGTTGAACGTGTCATGTCCATGGTCGATTCCGTTCTGCTGGTCGTTGATGCAATGGATGGTCCGATGCCGCAGACGCGCTTCGTGACCAAAAAAGCCTTTGCTCATGGCCTGAAGCCAATTGTTGTTATCAACAAAGTTGACCGTCCGGGCGCACGCCCTGACTGGGTTGTCGATCAGGTATTCGACCTGTTCGTAAACCTCGACGCTACCGACGAACAGCTGGACTTCCCTATCGTTTACGCTTCTGCGCTGAACGGTATCGCGGGTCTGGATCACGAAGATATGGCTGACGATATGACTCCGCTGTATCAGACTATCGTCGATCGCGTACCGGCTCCGAACGTTGACCTTGATGGCCCGCTGCAGATGCAAATCTCCCAGTTGGACTACAACAACTACGTTGGCGTCATCGGCATCGGCCGCATCAAACGCGGTAAAGTGAAGCCGAACCAGCAGGTTACTATCGTTGATAGCGAAGGCAAAACCCGTAACGGTAAAGTCGGTAAAGTTCTGACCCATCTGGGTCTTGAGCGTATCGAGAGCGACGTTGCAGAAGCTGGCGATATCATTGCAATCACCGGTCTGGGCGAGCTGAACATCTCTGACACCATCTGCGATACGCAGAATGTTGAAGCGCTGCCGGCGCTGTCTGTTGATGAGCCGACCGTAACCATGTTCTTCTGCGTTAACACCTCTCCGTTCTGTGGCAAAGAAGGTAAGTACGTTACCTCTCGTCAGATCCTTGACCGCCTGAACAAAGAGCTGGTGCACAACGTGGCGCTGCGCGTTGAAGAAACTCCGGATGCAGACGCATTCCGCGTTTCTGGCCGTGGTGAACTGCACCTGTCTGTTCTTATTGAGAACATGCGTCGTGAAGGTTTCGAGATGGCGGTTTCCCGTCCGAAAGTAATCTTCCGCGAAATCGATGGCCGTAAACAAGAGCCATTCGAAAACGTCACGCTGGACGTCGAAGAGCAGCACCAGGGTTCTGTGATGCAGGCACTGGGTGAGCGTAAAGGCGATCTGAAAAACATGAATCCAGATGGCAAAGGCCGCGTACGTCTTGACTACGTGATCCCAAGCCGTGGCCTGATCGGCTTCCGTTCAGAATTCATGACCATGACCTCCGGTACCGGTCTGCTGTACTCCACCTTCAGCCATTACGACGACGTTCGTGCGGGTGATGTGGGTCAGCGTCAGAACGGCGTTCTGATCTCCAACGGCCAGGGTAAAGCGGTTGCGTTCGCACTGTTCAGCCTGCAGGACCGCGGTAAGCTGTTCCTGGGTCACGGTGCAGAAGTTTACGAAGGCCAGATCATCGGTATTCACAGTCGTTCTAACGACCTGACTGTAAACTGCCTGACCGGTAAGAAACTGACCAACATGCGTGCTTCCGGTACTGACGAAGCGACGACCCTGGTTCCGGCACTGAAAATGACGCTGGAGCAAGCTCTTGAGTTCATCGATGACGACGAACTGGTAGAAGTCACTCCGACTTCTGTCCGTATCCGTAAGCGTCATCTGACCGAGAACGATCGTAAACGCGCGATGCGTGGTTCTAAAGAAGATTAATTAACGCTTCTTGCTATGAAAAAGCCGCTGATTATCAGCGGCTTTTTTTTGCCTAAAAAACTTAAAAGAAATACTTCACCCCAGCGCGAATCTGGTTTTGCTCCCGGTGGTACGGCTCCACATTGCGATCCAGCCAGCGTAGTTCAAAGTAAGGCAGCCAGTTTTGATTGATCCGATACCTGAAGGTATTGGTAATTTCCCAGTGATGGTCTTTACCGTTGCTACTATTAAAGTCATTCACCCGCGTAAAATAGTGTGGTTCAAAAGTATAAGAGAATTTATCGGTGATAATAAAATTCCAATAGGTACCTACTTCGTAGGTATCATTATTATCTTGCTCACCGTTTAAGTCAGTTGAGCTGTAGTTATTGTGATTATAGCGGTTACGCACGGTCAGATTAAACCACGGGGTAAATTTGTAATTCACATCCAGATAAACCGCACCGCTGGAGCCAATGCTCTTGTCGGTAATTAACCCTCCCGGCTGAATCGTTAATTTATCCGTTGGTCTGAATAGCGGATACCAGCCTTCGATTTCGTTATAGCCATGCTTTAACTCATCCTTGCGTTGCAGAGTATAGGTGTTGGTGAGCATCAGGCCAGCGCCCATATCAAAGTTATAGCCAACGCGCAGCATGACCTCCATCTGATCGGATGCAAGGTTATACGCCTCGCGATTTTCCACATAAGCACCAGCAAACGCAGAGGTAGAGATAACAGAGGTTAACAGAAGTATCGCGTTTATTTTTTTCATAATAAATCCATTTTTTAACGTAGGGGAGCCGCTATCCATTAAAATGGATAGAGCGGCAATAATTAAAAAAGAGGTCTTTTAGTTATTCACAATACCGGGTTGTGTTGTTTTTTTCGTTGGCCAATTTCCTCGATAATAAAAGCAAAACGGCTTTCATTGAGCTTATAAAATAAGCCCATAGTGAATGCCGCGATAATCGCCAGACTGCAGGGCCAGAGGAAAATAAGCTGGCGTAAACCGAGTAGCGTAGTTTCACTTTGCGCAACATTGGGGATATAACCAATTTGCGTCAGCATAATTCCTGGCAAGAACCCAGCAAGCGCTGCGGAAATTTTTCGTGAAAAGGTATAACCGGTATAAACCGACCCTTCCGCACGAATACCCGTTTTCCACTCACCATAATCAACCGTATCCGGAACCAGCGCCCAGTTCAGACTGTTAACGAAGGCGGTGCCAAAGAAGGCCATGCAGGAGAACGTCACAAATAAAAATGATGTACTTCCCCAGAAAAAGTTCAGCACATCGCCTATGGCCCACAATGCCAGCCCACCCAGGTAAACCTGCTTTTTACCGAAGCGCTTCACCGTTGTGGGGACAAGAAAAACGCCCACCAGGATACAACCCATACTGAAAAAGCCCATCCATGACAGCAGATGGATATCGTTCAGTACGTACTGGGTGTAATAGACCTGAATCGCCAGCTTGATGTTAAATGCCGCCAGCGTACACAGGTTAGCAATACACAGCACCAGCAGAGGGGGGTTACGGAAAATCGCGCAGAACGACTTGAGAATACTGGGTTTATGATGATCCGGTACGATTTCAATATAGCGCTCTTTCACCCCGCTAAAGCACCACCACATGCTGAATAACCCGCAAACGGAGAAGATCAGCGCAGCAATCAGATAGCCAAGTGAAGGTGAACTTGTAAAAAGCGCCTGAATGGGCATAAAGCCAACGGTACACAGCAACAGGCCCAGGGTTGCGCCGCCCTGTCGCCACGCGGCGAGTTCTGCGCGCTGGTGCGGGTTTTTAGTGATGGCGGGAACCATCGCCCCGTAAGAGCAGTTCATCAGGCTATAGAACAGACCGAACAACATAAACAGCACCGTCGCCAGCCCCGTTTTCACCGTTAGCGTAAAATCTGTCGCTAAAAACTGCGCTGTGGCGACCAGCGCGACGGGGAATGAGGCATACAGAATAAAAGGCCTGAATTTCCCCTTTGCGCCGATATTACGCCGCGAGTCCAGTAATACGCCGGTCAGCATATCGGTGAAGGCGGTGAAGAACTTCGCTACCAGAAAGATGATCCCGCCGTAATATGCAGGCATCCCTAGTTCATCGGTATAAAATTTAAGCAGATACAGCGTGCCGATACACAGCATCAAATTTGAGCCGAAGTCACCCACGCCATAGGCGCATTTTTCCCGTAGGCTCAGTTTTAGCGTTAGCGGATCATGGTCAGACATAATCGCTCCTCAATAACGCCCCGTAGGGCGCTATTCATTATTATTATCAGACAGGTTGTTTACGGGCTTCTATCTCTTCAACGATGCGGACATACATCTTCTCGTTAAGGTTGTAGAAACAGCCCATCGCCACGATGGTGATCACCGCTAGCGCGCACGGATAAATAAAAATCAGCTGGCGTAAGCCTTCGACGGTACCCGCCGATTGCACCACGTTGGGCACGTAGCCAATCTGGGTCAGCATCCAGCCGGGGAAGAAGCCAGCCAGCGCCTGCGACACTTTACGGAAGAAGGTAAATCCGGTGTACACCGTACCTTCAGAACGCACGCCGGTGCGCCATTCGCCATATTCCACCGTGTCGGAGACCAGCGCCCAGTTCAGGCTGTTGACGAACGCCGAACCAAAGAAGGCCAGACAGGAGAAAGCAACAAAACTGACCGACCCGCCGCCAAAGAAGTAGTTGAGCAGATCGCCCGCAATCCAAATCAGCAGGCCGCCGATATAAACCTTCTTCTTACCAAAGCGTCTGACCATCATGGGCATTAAAAAGACGCCAATAAAGATACAGCCCATGCTGAAAAATCCCATCCAGGAGAGGAGGATGGGGTCATTCAGTACGTACTGGGTGTAATAGACCTGAATCGCTAGCTTGACGTTAAACGCGCCGAGCGTACAGAGGTTGGCAATGCACAGAATAAACAGCGGGCGGTTGCCAGCGATGGCGCGGAAGGATTGCAGTAACCCCGGCTTTTGCGCCGCATCAACGGGCTTAACTTCGACGTAGCGCTCTTTAACTCCCGCATAGCATAGCCACATAAACAGCAGGCCGAACAGGGAGAACAGCGTGGCGGCGAAGATATAACCCAGTTGCGAGTTGCCTTCGATCAGGTTCATCACTGGCACAAAGCCGACGGTGCACAGCAGCAGGCCGAGCGTCGCGCCGCCCTGACGCCAGGCGGCAAGCGAAGCGCGCTCATCCGGGTTTTTCGTTATCGCGGGTACCATCGCGCCATAAGAGCAGTTCATCATGCTGAAGAACAGTCCGTACAGCATAAACAGCACCGTCGCCATCACCGTTTTGCCGGTGATTTCAAACGGCGTGCCGACAAAGTTAGCGATAGCCAGAAGCGTAACCGGGAAAGCTGCGTAAATCAGGAATGGACGGAATTTACCTTTTGGACCGATTTTACGCCGCGAATCGAGCATAATCCCGGTGCCCATATCGGTAAATGCGGTAAAAAACTTGGCGATAAGGAAAATAATACCGCCGTAAGTTCCCGGTAAACCAAGGACATCGGTATAAAATTTGAGTAAATAGAGCGTGCCAATGTCCAGCAGGATATTGGAACCTAAATCACCCAGCCCATAGGCGAGTTTTTCTTTAAAAGGCAAGCGTAGGGTTGCCGGATTAGCTGAATTTTGACTCATTGTTATTCTCCGTTTGCCCGCGAGTCTCCCCGCGGGCGAGCCGTATTAGATGTGGCGTAAAGTGGCAAACAGCGATGCCCACTCACTCTTCGCGCGATAGAAGACGGGTGGCTGGCCAATTGGCGCATCGACGGTAATTTCGCCGCCCTGGTGAGTTTCACCGGTCCAGACGTTGACCCAGCTGTCTTCTGGCAGATACAGCGTCCAGTCGCATTTATCCTGTTCGTGAACCGGCGCAACCAACAGATCCTGACCCAGCAGATACTGATATTTCAGGGTATAGGTGGCTGCATCGTCTTCGTAATGCAGGAACAGCGGGCGCATCACCGGCAGGCCGGAGGCGGCGTTCTGCGCAACGGCCTGTTTGAGATACGGTTTCAGGGTGGTGAAGACGGTGGTCATACGGGCAAAGTGGGCGATAGTCTCTTCATCGCCATCAAACTGCCAGTTATCGCCTGGGCGGTTACCTTCGTGGGTGCGCATCATCGGGGTGAAGGCGCTGAAGTCACACCAGCGCAGCAGCAGCTCTTTCGTGCGTTTCATGTCAAACAGGGTCGTGTAGCCGCCGATATCGCTGTGGTGCAGGCCGTGGCCGGTCATCGCCAGCGACAGCGCCGCAGGGACGACCGAAGCCAGGCCATCGTCGAGACTCCAGTCCACGTTTTGGTCGCCCGCCCACATCATGGTGGAGTACTTCTGGCTGCCGGTGTAACCCGCACGCATAAAGAACAGGATCTCGCCGAGCTTGCCGGTCTCCTGTAGCGCCTCGTAGTTACATTTCGCCCACAGCGCAGGCCAGGCGTTGTGCATGATCTCGGCGCTGACGCCGTTGTGCAGATACGTATCGGTCGGCAGGTATTCGCCAAAATCTGCCATCCAGCCGCCGCAACCGAGCTCAATCATGTTCTTTTTGATGACTTCTTTGAACCAGTCGTAGGCTTCCGGGTTAGTCAGATCGACCACGCCGCCGTAAAACTCGCCGAACTCAACCAGGTAGTCACCGCCAGCGGCATCTTTTGCCAGATAGCCGCGTTCTGCCGCTTCGGCGCAGAGATCTTTATCGCTGGCAACGTACGGGTTGATATACGAGAGGAACTGCACGCCTTCTTCTTTCCACTGCTTAATACGGCTATCCAGCTGTGGGTAGTTGTCGCTGTTCCACTTCCAGTTCCACATCACGCGCTTGCCAAAGGAGGTCATACGGATCCCGGACCAGTCCTGCGCCCAGATGCCGTTCACCTTCACGCCCGCGTTGCGCATGGTGTCCAGTTTGTTCTGGCAAACCTCGGTGCCGCCCTGAATACCCAGCGTGACGCCGTCGTAAATCCAGTCCGGCAGCTCTGACTGGCGGCCTAACAGCGCGGTCAGTTTTTCCAGCAGGGAAATATAGGTGTCGGCGCACTCAAAGCGCAGGGTGGTTTTGTCTTCCCACAGCGCCAGTTCGTGATACTCCGGTGCGCTAAAGTCGAAATTCATGTAGCAGCTGTTATCAACGTGGCAGTAGTATTTTTGCGTGCTGACAAAGGTTGGTTGCGGGAAGAAGGTCCAGTAATAGTCGCCGCCCGCGTTCTCTTTGCAGTCCGCCTGCCAGGTGACATAACTATTTTTATTACGACCCACGCCCTGTTCGCTGGTCCACAGTGGGAACGGCTTGCCGCGTAAATCAAAGTAAGAGAACTGTTCGCCGCAGCCGTAGATATGATCGGCCGGGTTAGCGGCCAGCCGCAGCCAGATACGATTGTGGCTCAGATCGTCGTTTTGCAGATCCAGCTTCAGGCGGCCCTGTTCATCAGTGGAGATTTTCAGGGTCGCGTTGATGGTGGTGCCGCGGCTGAAATCGACCCGCCAGCCGTCAGACGATTCACTGACCGTGGCACTCGTGAGAGCAATTTTTTCATTCAGTTTGTCTTTAATACTGAAGTTGCCGCGAAACATATCAATATCCGCGACGCCGGCGCCAATCCACAGGCAAGGGGTTTGCGAGGTATGGCGCAGAATCAGGCGCTGTTGATACGTTAGCGCAAAGCCATCCTGTAGGGTTGTGAGTTCTAATGCGCTTGACCGTTGTTGTAACGAATTCATTTTCGTCTCCGTAGATATAGGGTAATTCGGTAATTTTTGCGTCGGAATGGGGCTATTCAGCGCCGATCAAAAAGCGCATCCGGTGCATCTCGCCTGGGGCAAGAGAAATAAGGCCAATTCCGGAATTAAAGGCATCAGGCGGACAGGTCATGGGCTCGACGGCGAGTCCTTGTCGATGTAACTTCTCGCCGCTGTAAACCTGCAGCCAGGGCTGGTCGCAGCGCAGAAATGTCGTCATATTTTTTGCTGCGCTGAACATCCTGACTTCCCACTCATCGTCCGGCGCTGTCGTTTTAAAGGTGTGATCGATCTGCGTCGCCGCGATAGGGCGTGGTGTGGTGAAATTTAGCTCTGTGTGCTCAACGCGATGCAATTCCTGGGTATCAATGCTCAATACCTCGTCTGCCGGAAGGGTTAGCGTACAGCTATCTATTTTCTCAAGATCGCAGGTTAAATAGGGATGCGCGCCGGAACCGTAAGGGGCTGGTTGATCGCCGATATTGAGCGTGCTGATAGAAACATGCAGACCGCCTATGGCGTCCAGGCGGTATATGACTTCGACAAGCAGCGAAAAGGGATAGCCGTAAGAAGGTGGCAGAAAAATCATCAGCGACGCTTCCGATACCGACTGCTGGTTAATCTGCCAATCCCCCCAGGCTAAAAGACCATGAATCGCGCTCTGCGAAGCAAGGTCATTAACGGCAAGCTGAAATGCCTTGCCGTTATGCTGATAGCAGCCGTTTGCTATGCGATTTGGCCAGGGAACCAATATTTTCCCCAAATGTGCCAGCGGCATCTCTTCAGGTTTGTGTGGAATAACGACGTGACGCCCATGGTGCGTCAGTTCCGCCAGTCCCGCGCCAACCGTGACGATTTTTGCCTGATAGTGTCCGGCCTGAAGTTGAACGGTTTTTCCGCCGCTGTGCATGGCTGCTATCCTTATGACCTATTTTGCGTTGATATCCAGAAGACCAGCAGCAACCGCCGGAGCCAGCCCAGGTGCCAGGGGCAGGCGCGGGATCACCAGGCAGTGCAGCAGGTGGTAAATATCCTGCTTGCCGTCCCAGACTTTGGTGGTCACCTTGTTATCGGTATCCAGCTCCTGCCACCATGAACCGGTCTCGTAGTCCATCAGATAAGTGATGCAGTAATCCCACCACGTCTGGTACCAGGCTTCGTACTGGCTGTCGCCGGTGAGGGTGTGCAGGGCGTAGGCGGTGCCCATCGCTTCGACGATCGGCCAGCGCACTCTTTCGCGAACGATCGGTTTACCGTCCCAGTCCACCGAGTAGACAAAGCCGTCCGCGCCGTCCGGTGCCCAGGCATCGCGGATGGTGGCGTGGAACAGACCTTTAGCATCTTCCAGCAGCCAGGCTGGTGGCGTTTCGAAGCGAGCTTCCAGCGCGGCGTGCAGATGCAGCATCAATCTGCCCCACTCGATCCAGTGACCCGGGGTGCCGCCGTAGGCACGGAAGCGATGCGCTGGGTTGTCTTTGTTGTAATCGCGAATAGGGTTCCACTGCGAATCGAAGTGCTCGTTAACGCGATACTCACCGCTGCGGGCCACGTCGTGAATAATCACCGACGCGATGCGTAGCGCCCGATCCAGCCATTTACGATCATGAGTGACGTCGTAAACGATCAGGAAGGCTTCAACTGCGTGCATGTTGGCGTTGCCGCCGCGATAATCTTCCGTCTGGCTGAAGGCTTCGTCCCAGGACTCCAGGCACATCTGCTCATCTTCACTCCAGAAGTATTTTTCAATCACTTCGATGGCGTCATCGAGCAGTTGCCTGGCCTGTGGATGACCGGTCGTGACCGCGCTTGCCGCGCCAAGCAACACAAAGAAATGCTGATAGCCCTGCTTGGAGGCATCCATCACGCCTTCGTCATTGACGCAGGCGTACCAGCCGCCGTAGCGTTTGTCGCGCAATGCGCCGTTCAGAGCATTGATCCCGTGACTGACTAACTGATACGCACCGGGGCGACCCATGGATGCGGCAACGGAATAGACGTGCAGCATTCGGGCAGTGATCCACAGATGCGTTCCCATATCCGTTCTGACCTGACCACTATTTCCCAGCCAGCCAAATCCGGTCGGTACCGCCGCGTTCTTGCCAAAGTTAAAGATGCGGTCGGTTTCCTGCTCCAGCCAGCGGTTGTGGCTCAAGGTGTTAAACCATTTCATTCTTCGATCCTCGTATTAACGGCGGCGAGCCATCATTTCATCGACGATATCGCCCAGACGCTGCAACTTCGGTGCAGAAACATCGCGCAGCATTAGCTCGGTATCCGGCAGCCCCACAACCGATGACCAGACCGCACGCCCGGCCAGGAAGCCTGATGCGCCAGCGGTCATTGCAACGCTGACCGCGCGAGGAAACAGTTTTTCATCGACACCTGAGGAGAGAATGACCCACGGCATGTTGATGTTTTCATTCAGGCGTTGGGAGGCGGTGAGTAGCTCTTGCGCAGAGCCTTTGCCGTACAGCGGCATTTCGACTTTGTAGAGATCGGCACCGCTGTCGCCCAGCTCTTTAGCGGCATCGATAATGGCCTGCTCGCGATCGAACTTATCGCCACGACGCGGCGGGCGAACGACCGGTTCGATAATGCTCAGCAGGCCGCTGGAGTGGCATAGCTTATTGAACTCTTTCACCATATCCAGGCGCTGCTGGGCATCTTCATCGCTGCGCCACAGCACCAACAGTTTTAATGCTTTGGCACCGTCCTGTTTCACTGTCTGCGGATCGATATTTTTATCAATCACCACGCTATCAACGGGGATGCCGTTGCCGGGAATAAACTCGTCGGCGGCGACAATCATGGCGCAGCTTTTGGCTACCACGTTTTGCTCCACCACCTGGCGGTAACAGAATTGCTGATCGACCAGAATGGCCGAGGCATAAGGAGAAAGAATCTTCGCCGCATTCACTTTGAAATCGGTCAGCACGCTGTCGCTGACCGGGGATTTCGCCCCCGCTGCGGCAAACATTAAGCGCATGGCTTCGCGTTGATCGACGGCCAGCATGGCAAAACCGCCGGAAGCTCGGGTGATATCTTTCAGGGTGTACTTCGTCATTGTTCAGTCCTCAGTCCTTTTACTTATCAATGTTGATTGTTCAGTCCGGCAGATGCGCGAACCTGCTCAAGAATGGCGCTCCAGTCTTCCCGACCACGACCTGCAGCGCGCGCCTGGTTATAAACTTCACGGGAGGCGGCCCCGAGCGGCATCGGCACATGCAGCTGATTGGCAACATCCAGCGCGATGCCAAGATCTTTGTGGGCCAGATCGATCATGAAGGCCGGAGAGAGATCGCCTTTCAGCACTTTGTTTGGCCAGGAGGTGGTGAAGTGACCTTTTCCGGCAGGCGTTCCGCTCATCACTTTTAAGGCCACATCGAAGGAGAGGCCGAGCGCTTCGCACAGCACGGCGGCTTCGGCGGACAGCGCATTCAGCGCAATGCTCATATAGTTGTTGATAAGCTTCACGCGGATACCCATACCCGGACCGCCTGCGTTGACCTGTTCGTTACCCATCGCCATCAGTACCGGCGTTGCGCGTTCGACCTGCTCTGCCGTGCCACCCGCCAGCAGCAGCAATGTCCCCGCGACGGCGTGCTCTGAAGTGCGCCCGACCGGGCAATCCATCATGTCGAAGCCTTTGGCGCGCATATCGGTAATCAGTTTGTCGGTTTGCAGCGGGTGAATAGTCGACATATCAATCACCAGCGCTTGTGGCGAAAGGGTTTCGCAGACGCCTGATTCACCGAATAAAACGCCGCGTACCAGATCGCCGTTTGGCAGCATCGTGATGACAAACTCTGCCTCTTTCGCTGCCTCTGCTGGACTGGTGGCAGGACGCGCCCCTTTTTCCACCAGCTGCTGCATGGCATTCGGGTTAACGTCAAAGACGCTGAGCTGATGGCCCTGCTTCAACAGGTTGCTCGCCATGGGGGAACCCATCTGACCTAATCCGATAAATGCTATAGCTGCCATAACGTTCTCCTGAGACGTGGTGTCATTTTTTGTCATTTAAAATGGGTGTTTATTGTCTGTTTTTGATCGTATTTGTAATTTATAGTCAAAAAATTGACAGCCGTCACTTTTTAAACATTTTGTGAAATTAAAATGATCCCATCTCGAAACGTTTAAGGAATGACCATGATTCGCGTTGCTTGTGTGGGTATTACCGTGATGGATCGCATCTATTACGTAGAAGGTTTACCGTTTGAAGGAGGGAAATATGTGGCGAAGCGCTATACGGAAGTGGGCGGCGGGCCTGCCGCAACGGCGGCTGTGGCGGCGGCAAAACTGGGCGCTCAGGTGGACTTTATTGGCCGGGTTGGTGATGACGACACCGGAAACAGCTTGCTGGCGGAGCTGGAGTCCCTGGGGGTAAATACCCGCTACACCCGGCGCTATACGGGAGCGAACTCTTCACAATCGGCAATAATGGTTGATGCGAAAGGGGAGCGGATTATCGTCAACTACCCTAGTCCGGATTTACTGCCGGATGCCGACTGGTTGAATGCGATTGATTTTTCCCAGTGGGACGTGGTGCTGGCAGATGTTCGCTGGCACGAAGGGGCAAAGCAGGCATTTACCCTCGCGCATCGGGCTGGAGTGATAACCGTGCTGGATGGTGATGTTACGCCGCAGGACATTAGCGAGCTGGTGGCGTTAAGCGATCATGCTGCTTTCTCTGAACCGGGTCTGGCGCGTCTGACCGGGACAGAAGAATCGGAGGCTGGTCTGAAAAAAGCACAAGCGCTCACAAATGGACATGTTTATGTGACAAGAGGCGGGGAAGGCTGTGACTGGATAAAAAATAATGTGTTACAGCATCAACCTGGCTTCGCCGTGGATGTGGTTGATACTACCGGCGCAGGAGATGTTTTCCATGGTGCGCTGGCCTTCAGTCTGGCTTCTGGCTGCGCCCAGGAAGATGCCGTCAAGTTTGCCAGTGGGGTTGCGGCACTGAAGTGTACGCGCCCGGGAGGGCGTGCGGGTATCCCTGACTGTGATCAAACCCGATCTTTTCTGTCACTTTTTGTATAAAATGCCAGGGCAATGGTTTTTCGAGGAAATTTCATGAGTCTTACCGAACTGACCGGTAACCCGCGGCACGATCAGCTGCTTATGCTGATTAGCGAGCGCGGTTATATGAATATTGACGAGCTGGCCAGCCTGCTGGATGTTTCCACGCAGACCGTGCGCCGTGATATTCGTAAACTAAGCGAACAGGGATTGATTACGCGTCACCACGGCGGGGCTGGCAGAGCGTCGAGCGTGGTCAATACGGCGTTCGAACAGCGTGAAGTCTCCTGGACGGAAGAGAAAAAAGCCATCGCGGAAGCGGTGGCTGACTATATTCCGGATGGTTCAACGGTGTTTATTACCATCGGCACCACCGTTGAGCAGGTGGCGCGGGCGTTGTTAAACCATAACCATTTGCGCATCATCACCAACAGCCTGCGGGTGGCGCATATTCTTTATAACAACCCACGCTTCGAAGTCATGGTGCCAGGCGGTACGCTGCGTCCGCACAATAGCGGAATCATCGGCCCTTCCGCGACGGCGTTTGTGGCTGACTTTCGGGCTGATTATCTGGTGACAAGCGTCGGGGCCATTGAAAGCGATGGCGCACTGCTGGAGTTTGATGTCAACGAAGCCAGCGTGGTGAAAACGATGATGGCGCACTCGAGGCAAATTCTTCTCGCCGCCGATCATACTAAATATCACGCTTCTGCTGCCGTGGAGATTGGTAACGTCGCGCAGGTGACGGCGCTGTTTACCGATGAGTATCCGTCAGGCGGGTTAAAGTCGTGGCTGGATGAAAATCAGACAGAAATTATTCTTGCCCAGGAAGAGGGCTAGCTAGCTATTCCTCAGTTCCTGATGTGCTGGGGATCTTCAACCTTTACTCATGAATAGTAAAACCTCTCCTTTCCCGCTACAGTTAATTTTCCACGGTACAAAAGGAGAGGACCATGCTCTATATCTTTGATTTAGGTAATGTGATTGTCGATATTGACTTCAACCGTGTGCTCGGGACGTGGAGTGATTTAACGCGTATCCCGCTTGCGACGCTGAAGCAGCATTTCGCTATGGGCGAGGCGTTTCATCAGCATGAACGCGGTGAAATCAGCGATGAAGATTTTGCGGCGGCAATGTGCCATGAAATGAGCATGCCGCTTAGCTACGAACAGTTCGCCCATGGCTGGCAGGCTGTTTTTGTTGCCCTGCGCCCGGAAGTCACCTCCATTATGCAAAAGCTGCGTGAGCAGGGGCATCGCGTGGTGGTCCTGTCGAATACTAACCGTCTGCATACCACCTTTTGGCCGGATGAATATCCAGAGATACGCGCCGTCGCTGACCATATTTATCTTTCGCAAGAGATGGGGATGCGCAAACCTGAGGCGCGGATCTATCAGAGCGTCCTCGAATCCGAAGGTTTTTCTGCTGAGGATACGGTCTTTTTTGATGATAACGCCGAAAATATCGCGGGCGCTGAGCGGTTAGGGATTACCAGTATTCAGGTGACCGGGAAGAAGACCATTCCCGACTACTTTGCGAAACAGCTATGCTAAAAAATCTTCATCAAAAAACAACGCGCCGTACGCGGCCGCTGGTTTCCTGGCTTAAGTTGCTCTGGCGGCGTATTGATGAAGATAACATGACGACTCTGGCGGGCAACCTTGCTTACGTGTCGTTACTCTCCCTTGTGCCGCTTATCGCCGTTGTTTTCGCGCTGTTCGCGGCATTTCCGATGTTTTCTGATGTCAGCATCCAGATTCGCCACTTTATCTTTGCGAATTTTATCCCGGCTACCGGAGATGTTATTCAGGGTTACATTGAGCAATTTGTCGCTAACTCCAGCCGGATGACCGCCGTGGGCGCTTTCGGCCTGATTGTGACATCGCTGCTGCTGATGTACTCCATTGATAGCGCGTTGAACACGATCTGGCGCAGTACCCGTACGCGGCCAAAGACCTACTCCTTCGCGGTCTACTGGATGATCCTCACACTGGGGCCGCTTCTGGCGGGGGCGAGCCTGGCGATCAGCTCTTACTTGCTGTCATTACGCTGGGCCAGCGAACTGAATAGCGTGATTGACGATGTACTGCGCATTTTTCCGTTAATTCTTTCCTGGGTGGCATTTTGGCTGCTCTACAGCATTGTGCCAACGGCGGAGGTGCGCAATCGCGATGCGGTGATTGGCTCGCTGGTAGCCGCATTATTGTTTGAAGCGGGGAAGAAGGCTTTTGCGTTATATATCACCGCTTTTCCGTCGTATCAGCTGATTTACGGTGTGATCGCCGTCGTACCCATTTTGTTCGTTTGGGTGTACTGGACGTGGTGTATCGTCTTGCTTGGCGCTGAAATTACTGTCACTCTCGGTGAATACCGCAAACTGAAAAAAGAAGAAACAGAACAATCATGATTGCATTAATTCAACGCGTATCCCGAGCTAGCGTTACCGTGGAGGATGAAGTGACGGGCGAAATCGGCCCGGGACTTTTGGTGCTGTTAGGCGTCGAGAGAGACGACGATGAGCAAAAAGCGAACCGCCTGTGCGAGCGCGTGCTGGGATACCGTATTTTCAGCGATGCTGAAGGAAAGATGAATCTTAACGTACAGCAGGCTGGCGGCAGCGTGTTGGTGGTCTCACAGTTCACGCTGGCGGCGGATACCGAGCGCGGGATGCGTCCAGGTTTTTCTAAAGGGGCCGCGCCGGACAGAGCAGAAGCGCTATATGAGTATTTTGTCGAGCGCTGTCGACAGCAGGAAATGAATACACAGACCGGAAGATTCGCTGCCGATATGCAGGTCTCTCTGGTGAATGATGGCCCCGTGACCTTTTGGTTGCAGGTATGAGCCAGCTTCCGGGCAGGCTGCGGGTAACAAAAGAGAGTACAGCTATGTATCACCTTCGTGTACCGCAAACAGAAGAAGAGTTAGAGAGCTACTATCAGTTTCGCTGGGAGATGCTGCGTAAGCCGCTGCATCAGCCGAAAGGGTCCGAACGAGACGCGTGGGATGCGATGGCGCACCACCAGATGGTTGTTGATGAAGAGGGTAATCTGGTTGCTGTCGGACGGCTGTATGTGAATGCGGAGAACGAAGCTTCAATTCGCTTTATGGCTGTGCATCCCTCGGTGCAGGATAAAGGTCTGGGTACCCTGATGGCGATGACGCTGGAGTCGGTTGCCCGTCAGGAGGGCGTCAAGCGCGTGACCTGTAGCGCTCGTGAAGACGCGATGGACTTCTTTGCCAAGCTTGGTTTTGTGAACCAGGGTGAAATCACCACGCCGACCACCACGCCGATTCGCCATTTTTTGATGATTAAGCCGATAGCCTCGTTGGACGATATTTTGCATCGCGGCGACTGGTGCGCTCAGCTGCAACAGGCCTGGTATCAGCATATTCCGCTCAGCGAAAAAATGGGTGTGCGCATTCAGCAGTACACCGGGCAAAAATTTATCACTACCATGCCGGAGGCCGGTAACCAGAATCCGCACCACACGCTGTTTGCCGGTAGCCTGTTTTCACAGGCAACGTTAACCGGTTGGGGGCTTATCTGGCTGATGCTGCGCGAGCGGCATCTCGGCGGGACGATTATTCTTGCCGATGCCCATATCCGTTACAGCCAGCCAATTAGCGGACGCCCGAGCGCAGTTGCCGATCTTGGCTCGTTAAGCGGCGATCTTGACCGCCTGGCGCGGGGGCGCAAAGCACGCGTTCAACTGCAGGTTGAACTGTTTGGCGATGATCAACTGGGCGCTGTCTTCGAAGGTATCTACATTGTTCTGCCCGCGAAACCTTTTGGCTCGTATGAAGAGGGCGGTAACGAGGAAGAGTAGATTTCCCTCGTGCTTATCTATTGGCCTGGTGATTTAACCCGCCAGGCGATATCCCCCATGGCGTTTCGCGCCGCTGGGCTCACCCCACCTAACTGAAAGAAACCGTGAATCACCCCAAGATAGCGCTGGCAGGTACAGTCAACGCCCTGTTCAACCATGCGCTGATATAGCGTTTCGCCTTCATCACGCAAAGGGTCATATTCCGCCGTCAGAATATGCACCGGCGGCAGGCCGCTAAAGTCTTTACGCCAGAGCGGGCTGGCTTCCGGATGGTGGAGTTCCGTCGATAAAAGGTACATTTCGTAGCCGCTGAGCAGCGTATCTTCGGTGATGATGTAATCTTTACCGTTATCGAGATAGCTCTTCATGCTGGCGGTGGCATCCAGCATCGGGTAAATCAAAATGAGCTGTGCGGGTTGCCAGACCTGTGCTGTCTTCAGGCGCAGAGCGGTCACTAATGCCAGATGTCCCCCGGCGCTGTCGCCAGCAAGCGTAATACGCGAAGCGTCAATGCCCAGCGGCTCTGCATGGCGATGAATAATCAGCGCTCCCTTTTCTGCATCGTCATGTGCGGCAGGAAAAGTATGTTCTGGTGCCAGTCGGTATTGCACGGCGATAACCCGACAACCGCTGCGATAAGCCAGCTGGCGAAGCTGATTGTCGTGAGTAGCGAAGCCACCGCTGATAAAGCAGCCGCCGTGAAAATAGATAACGGCTGGCAGTGCGCCAGTAGCATTCAGGGGTGAGACGACGCGAAAAATCATGCCTTCAAGCTCGATATCTTCTACCTGTACGCGCTCTTCTTGTTCCCCGGCTAACACGGTGCTGGCGACGTAACCGTTTCTCCGGTCATCAATATTCTGTTCGCGCGAAGAGGGGCGACCCGCAGCGATAAACTCCCGAACCAGCTCTGCAATACCTTTTTCAAGCGCCATTTTCATTCCCTTTAACTGTTTGGATATACAGCGTTATAGCCTGGTTCTTAGCAAAAGAAAATGGAGGATTTGGGTTGCCGAAGGATTATGGAAAGCGGCTCGCAAAAGTGAAATGTTCATTGAGCACTGGTGGCTTTGCCTGATTCTGGGTCGTAATGTTAAGTGATATGAGCTATACGCCATTGACGTATAGTTGATTTCGATTACTATAAGCCAATGGCGTAGGGAAAATGCTATTTATCGAAACGGAAATCTTTACTGAAGACGTCAAAAAATTACTCGATGACGATGAATACCACCGATTTCAAGTGTTCCTCGCGATACAACCTGAGGGAGGCGATTTGATATCAGAAACCGGTGGTCTGAGAAAAATTCGATGGGGTGCTCGAGGAAAGGGGAAACGAGGTGGTGCACGAGTTATCTATTTTTATCAAAGCCGGAAATCTGAGATTCGGTTATTACTGATCTATCAGAAAGGCATCAAGGATGACCTGACTCCGCAGGAAAAGGCGGTACTCCGTATGTTAAATGAGAGGTGGTAGATGGATAAGGCGCTGTTTGAGCGATTGACCAAAAGCATGAGCCAAATGGGTGAGATAGTCGAAGGAGATCGCCAGCCTTCGCGAACCTTTCATATTGATGCTATGAAAATCAAAGAAATCCGTCAGTCCTCTGGATTATCACAATCTAAATTTGCAGAGTTAATATCGGTAAGTGTAGATACGTTACGTAACTGGGAGCAGGGAAGGCGTTCCCCCACGGGGCCAGCTAAAGCGCTGCTACGGGCGATTGCCAATGATCCATTGCATGTCATTCCGGCGCTTAGCTAAGGGAAGATAGACATAATGATGAATCGGAAGTTTCAGTACTCAGAACTCATGTGAACGCGGCATAGTGCCGCCAACTCAGGAGTGATGAAATGGCCAGAACGCGTGCCGAGCGTCGGCATCATAGTGTGAGGCTAAAGAAAATCCGCAGTAAATATCGTAATGCGGGTTATGGAAGCGGGAGGCAGATTGGTATTTGTTTTCACTCGCCATGTGGTTGTTCCTGCTGGATGTGTGGTCATCAGCGTGCTCATCATGGTCCACGGGTGCAGGAAATACGTGCCAGAGCGCGATATACGGATTAAGGAGTGAAGATGAACTATTTCAAGGAGGCGCATTTTTAGAAACCTTAACAGGAGACTAAAAATGTCGACGTTTAATACCCGCAGAGACAGAACTCGCGATGGTAAAGCGAAACCGCATAAACATACTAAATGCGCCAGTCTTAACGGCAAATGGCATCACCCAGCAGAGGGGGATAGTTGGCCGCGTATGAACTGGAACACACCGGGTCCGCATGACTGGAAACGGCTGTATACCACTCTTTATCGTCGTGCAAACGATCACCAAAACCTGCGAGCTATATTATCAGGGACCGATCCCGAAGGGATGAACTGGTGCCCGGATAACTACCCAGACGAATACTACTACTAATATAAATATTACCCGGCCAACTCTGGATGTTGGCTGGGTTTTTTTGTCGCTGTTGATTGTAACGAGCAGACGGATTGCTATCTTCTGGAAAGCGGCTCGCAAAAGTGAAAATCGTTTCAGACGACACTTTTCCCCTGTCTGCCATAGGTGTATGTTGTTTGAAAATTAGTCGCCAATGATATACTGGAGGTATATGTGAGCATGATGGCAGGAATGGATATGGGCAGAATATTACTCGACTTATCAGATGACGTTATCAAACGTCTTGAAGACCTCAAGCAGCAGCGCAATCTTCCGCGAGCAGAACTGTTACGTGAAGCGGTAGAACAGTACCTGGAAAGGCAAGGCCTGGCTGAAACTACTATCGCCGATGCGCTGGGGCTTTGGCAAGGCTGCGAGGAAGATGGTGTTGAATATGAAAGGAAGCTTCGTGAGGAGTGGCAATGAGTAAAGGCCCGGCGCTGTTTGATACCAATATTCTCATTGATCTGTTCAGCGGCCGCGTTGAAGCGAAACAGGCACTGGAGGCTTATCCACCACAAAATGCGATTAGCCTAATCTCCTGGATCGAAGTGATGGTGGGAGCAAAAAAGTATCACCAGGAACATCGTACGCGCATTGCACTGAGCGCTTTTAATATCATTGGTGTCTCACAGGATATTGCAGAACGAAGCGTCAACCTCAGGCAGGAGTATGGAATGAAGTTGCCGGATGCCATTATTCTGGCGACGGCACAAATGCATCGTTATGAGCTAGTCACGCGCAACACTAAAGATTTTGCCAGGATTCCAGGCGTGATTACGCCTTATCATTTGTAAGCCGGGCAGCAAATGCTACCCGACATAATGCTAAATTTACTCCCCTTCACCAGGGAACAGGAACGGGTTGATGGAACTGCGGGCGAAGCCCTCTTGTTCCATGCGCGCGTCCAGCACCAGTGAGGCGAGGTCGTCGGCGACGGCTTCCACTTTCGGATCTTTTTCCTGATACAAAATCTTCAGGTAAGTCCCGCAGTCGCCACAGCTCTCGGCTTTAATGGCCGACTGCTCGTTATCCAGCGACCAGTAATGCAGATCGCGTGTCTGTTCGCAGTTGCTGCACTTCACACGCACGACGTGCCACTCGGTTTCGCACAGATTGCAGTGCAGATAGCGCAGACCTTGGGTAGTACCAATTTGCACCATGCTGGAGACCGGCATTGAACCGCACACCGGGCAGAACTGGCGCTGTTCGCCGTATTCCGCGCGGGCTTTACCGGGGATCAAGCTGGCCATTTGCGCCCAATAGAGAGATAGCGCAGCCCAGATAAACGGGGCTTTATCACTGCTGACTGATGCGAAATCAGAGGCAAACAGCGCGCTTGCCATCAGTTCCAGCTCCTGCTCTGATGATTTTTCCAGATTCTCGATAACTGCCAGCGCCGGGCCGCTCATCTCGGGCTTCAGCTCGGCAATCAGCGAATGCAGCAGCTTGTGCCAGTGCTTATCGCGCGGCAGCACGTGAATATCCAGCGGCGGTTTGCCCTGGTCGTTTGCTTCTTTAATGCGCGTGGTGAGATCCATCTGTAACGGATGGTCGTACAGCACCACTTCCTGCGCGTGGGCGATCAGTGCGGCGAAGCGCAGGTAGTCGCCCAGCGGGTTATTTTCAGCCAGCTCGCGCAGGCGTTCGGCGCGGCGGTTATACAGATTTTTGAGCCGAGGAAATAATAACGGTGGGATCATATCCGTCGAGCGTTTCTCGCTCTTTTCCAGCTCATCTTGCGGGATGATACGAATGCTCATTTAGTCACTTCCTGGTTTCAGCAGATTCGGCTATGGTCGCGTCCGCTCTGTGATTTGGCGGGCATCACGCGCCCGCTCTGGTGAATGTCATTAATGATAACCGCAATCGGCATACGGGATATAGCTAAGAAATCGCAATGTGTGCGTTACGATACCTGATATCTATACCCCAGACCATGCACCGTTCGGATTAGCTGAGGGTGATTAGCATCCTGCTCAATCACCTTACGTAACCGGGAAATATGCTGATCAAGAGTGCGGCTGTTGGGCATGTAATCGTAGCCCCATGCAGCGTCAAACAGCATATCTCGAGTCACCACCTGATTTTTGTGGCGTTCCAGACAGCTTAAAATTCGCACTTCGCGCAGAGAAAGTTCTAATCGTTGCTCGCCACGCCATGCGCACAGTTCGTTGGGAAAAACCGCTAAATCCCCAAAGGAAAAGCTGAGATTGGGCGGTGAATCGTTATGGCTTAAGCAGCGGCGGGCGATCGTTTTGATTCGCGCCCGCAGTTCGTGAATGCCAAATGGTTTGCTGATGTAATCATCCGCTCCCAGTTCCAGCCCCACAACGCGGTCGATTTCCTCATCTTTAGCAAATGCCCCGTAAACCCTAGCCCAATGCGGGCGGGGATATAAGGGGCGCTAACGTTGTTTTGCATCAAAATTCATCCACAAAAACACTGTATAAATAACCACTCCATTTCTGACGGTATTGAGATGAAGCGAGCGACCAAAGTACGTATTTACCCGACCGACGAACAGGCCGCATTCTTAAATGCGCAGTTCGGCGCGGTTCGGTTCGCGTACAATAAAGCCCTGCATGTATGCCGCCACATGTACCAGCGTCACGGCATTTCTCTCAAACCAACGCGCGATATAAAGCCGTTGCTGGCCGTGGCGAAAAAATCCCGCCGCTATGGCTGGCTCAAAGATTACGACTCCCTGGCGCTACAGCAAGCGGTGATCAATCTGGACAGGGCATTTTCTAACTTCTTTCAGAAGCGGGCTAAATTCCCCGCCTTCAAACGCAAGCACGGCAAACAATCCAGCTACCATCCCAACGGAAAGGTACTCACTGACGCTATCCAGTTGCCGAAAATCTCACCAGTCCGGGCGAAGGTTCACCGTGAGATTGTTGGCAAGGTTTCCAGCATCACCATCACCCGCAACGCAGCGGGCAAATACTACGCCTCAATACTCGCAGACGACGGGCAGGAAGCGGCAGTAAAGCCGACTTATATCACCACCGTGGTGGGCTATGATTTGGGGCTGTCGCACTATTTAATTGGCAATGACGGCGGCAAGGTGGCTAATCCTCGCCACCTGGTCAACGCATACCGCCGTTTACGCCGCGACAGCAAGGCACTATCCCGTAAGAAATTGGGGAGCGCAAACCGCCGTAAGGCGCGCTTACGCCTTGCCGCGCAGCATGAGCGGGGCGCGGATTTCCAGCACAAACTTTCCAGACGAATTATCGACGAAAACCAAGCGGTGATTGTGGAAACGCTGAAATCAGCAAACATGATGAAAAACCGTCGGTTTGCCCGTCATATCGGGGATGCGGCCTGGTCCGGGTTTGTGGCAAAACTCGCCTACAAAGCGGAGTCGGCAGGGGTTCACCTGGTCAGACTGGATCAGTGGTTCGCCAGCTCGAAAACGTGCCATTGTTGCGGTCACAGGATGTCAGAAATGCCGCTGAAAGTACGCGAATGGATTTGCCCCGGCTGTCATGCTGACCATGACCGTGATATCAATGCGGCGATCAACATCCAGCGCAAGGGCATAACAGAATTAATGGCGGCAGGACTTGTCGTCAAAGCCCATCGAGGCTTGCGTCAGTCTGGCGTTATGCCAGTTGCAGCCTGAGACGTGGGAAACCTCGCCGTTTACGGTGGGGAGCAGTCACATTCACGATACGTCTCCTTGTGAAAGAATCGAATCCATTCTTGTGGAACCTGAACCTCGGTTGGTCTGTTATCTGTATAAAGATGTCAAAAAGTTGTCAAAACTGAACAAGAACCGCTAAAAAAATGGCGTCGATATACGACGCCATTTGAGACTGATGAGAAACTCGTTTTAGACACAGTGCTGGCATTTTTGCCGGGTGGCGGCTAACGCCTTACCCGGCCTAAAAAACCTATAATATCATCAGGCTATGAGTTTTCCGTAGGCCCGTGCAACTCAGGAAAACGCACTTTGTCAGCAATCTGAAACCACAAAGCACTTCCGCTTACGGCTGGCTCTTATCCTGCTTTTCGCGGACTTCACGGTACCAGCGCGGGTGATGCTTCTTCGCCCACGTCTTCGTGACCCAGCCTTCCACCATCGCGGTAATGGTGCCTTTCACCCATAGAGCGGCGTAAATATGCACCATGATAACCACAATCAACGCTACGGCGGCAAACGAGTGCAGCATTAACGCGAACCGGATCACCGGGATAGAGAACGCTGGCGCAAAGTACGGACGCCAGATGATGACGCCGCTCACCAGCAGCAATACCAGGAAGATAATCGCCGCCCAGAACACGCATTTCTGGCCGAAGTTATAGCGCCCGGTATCCCCCACCTCCTCGTTGACGACGATCTTGCGAATATTCTTCGCCCAGAAAATATCGTCCCGATTGATCAGGTTATGGTGCCAGTAGCGGAAGAACATAATGATGAACGAAGCAAACATGATAACGCCGACAAACGGGTGCAGAATACGCGCCAGCTGCGGAGTACCCATGATTTGCATCAGCCAGTTGAAGGATGGGAAAAAGAACCCCAGCCCGCTCACCGCCGCCAGAATGAAGCAGAAGGCGGTGACCCAGTGGTTGATTCGCTCCGGCGCCGTGTAGCGCACGATGGTGTCACGTCTTTTCATTTGCGCACCTCGTCTTTCTCTTCATCCAGATTATCCTCTTCCTCTTGCGCACGGTTCGGACCGACACCGACGTAGTGGAAGATGCTGGCGGCAAAGGTGGCCGCAAAACCAACGGCGGCCAGCGGTTTCCAGATACCTTTCCAGAACTTCACAGTGGCGCTGATTTCCGGGTTCTCCGGCAGGCCGTGGTACAGATTCGGCTTGTCGGCGTGATGCAGCACGTACATCACGTGCGTGCCGCCAACTCCGGCCGGATCGTACAGTCCTGCGTTGTCGTAACCACGGGTTTTCAGCTCCGCCACGCGCTCGCCTGCCAGTACCTTCATATCCTCTTTGGAGCCAAAGTGGATAGCGCCGGTCGGGCAGGTTTTCACGCAGGCCGGTTCCTGGCCTACGGTTACGCGGTCGACGCACAGCGTACATTTGTAAACGCGGTTATCTTCCGGGTTCAGGCGCGGCACGTTGAACGGACAGCCGGCGATACAGTAGCCGCAGCCAATGCACTGCTCAGACTGGAAGTCGACGATACCGTTGGCGTACTGAATGATTGCCCCTTCCGCCGGACACGCCTTCAGGCAGCCCGGGTCGGCGCAGTGCATACAGCCATCCTTGCGGATCAGCCATTCCAGTTTGTCGTTTTGCTCCACTTCCGAGAAGCGCATCACCGTCCAGGATTTGGCGGTCAGGTCGGCGGGGTTGTCGTACACCCCGACGTTGCTACCGATTTCGTCGCGGATATCGTTCCACTCGGAACAGGCCACCTGACAGGCTTTACAGCCGATGCAGGTGGTGACGTCGATAAGCTTCGCCACCTCTTCCTGATGATTCCGCGCCTGCGGCGCGGGAGTGAAACCGTTAGTGGCGGAACGACGAATAATATCTTGCGATTGATAAGCCATAAGTCGTCTCCGTTACACCTTTTCCACATTCACGAGGAAGGATTTAAATTCCGGTGTCTGTGAGTTCGCATCGCCGACGGACGGTGTCAGGGTATTAGCAATAAACCCTTTCTTCGCCACGCCTTCGTAGCCCCAGTGGATCGGAATACCGATGGTATCGATATCCTTACCGTCTGCTTTCAGCGTGCGAATACGCTTGGTCACCACCGCTTTGGCTTTGATAAAACCGCGGTTAGAGGAGACCTTAACGGTATCGCCGTGAGCAATACCGAGCTTATTTGCAAGCTTCTCGCCGATCTCCACAAACTGTTCCGGTTGCGCGATGGCGTTAAGCAGCGCGTGCTTGGTCCAGTAGTGGAAGTGCTCGGTCAGGCGGTAGGTGGTTCCGACGTACGGGAACTTATCTGCTTTACCCAGAGCCTCTTTGTCGCCCTTAAAGATGCGGGCGGCTGGGTTAGAGATTACGTTCGGGTGCAGCGGGTTGGTGCCTAACGGCGTTTCAAACGGCTCGTAGTGTTCCGGGAACGGGCCTTCCGCCATCTTATCGAGGGCAAACAGACGTCCCATCCCTTCCGGCTGCATGATAAACGGCCCGACATCGCTGCCCGGCGCCGCGGCGCTGTAGTCCGGAATATCCATCCCACCCCACTTCGCGCCGTCCCATTTCAGGATCTGGCGTTTCGGATCCCACGGATTACCCTGTGGGTCAGCAGAAGCACGGTTGTAGAGGATGCGACGGTTAAGTGGCCACGCCCATGCCCAGCCCAGCGTATTACCGAGACCTGACGGGTCGGCGTTATCGCGTCGTGCCATCTGGTTGCCTTCCGGCGTCCAGCTACCGGCGAAAATCCAACAGCCGCTGGCGGTGGTGCCGTCATCACGTAGCTGTGCAAACGAACTGAGCTGCTGGCCTTTCTTGACGATAACCGCGCCGGTAGCCGGGTCGGTAATGTCCGCCAGCGCCTTCCCGTTATTCTCCATTGCCACTTCTTCCGAAGCGGGTTCATGTGGTGTGGAGTAGTTCCAGGTCATGCTCAGCACCTGTTCCGGGTTGGCACCGCTTTGTTCGGCATACATCTTGCGCAGACGCAGGAAGATACCTGCCAGGATCTCGCCATCGGTTACGGCAATCCCTGGGGCATCCGCGCCCTTCCAGTGCCACTGCAGCCAGCGCCCGGAGTTAACGATCGAACCGTTCTCTTCGGCAAAGCAGGTGGATGGCAGGCGGAATACTTCGGTCTGGATTTTCGACGGATCAACATCATTCGACTCACCGTGGTTTTGCCAGAAGGTGGACGTTTCGGTGTTGAGCGGGTCAATCGTCACCAGGAACTTCAGTTTAGACAGTGAAGCAATCGTCTTGTTTTTGTTCGGGAATGAGGCGACGGGGTTGAAGCCCTGGCAGATGTAACCATTGACTTTGCCCTCTTTCATCATCTCGAAGTACTGAAGAACGTCGTACCCTTTGTCCCACTTAGGCAGCCAGTCAAAGCCCCAGCTGTTTTCCGCTGTTGCCTTATCGCCATAGAAGGACTTCATCAACGAAACGAAGAATTTCGGGTAGTTGCCCCAGTAGTTGACCTGATCCTTCAACAGCGGTTTTGGCGTGTTGGCGGTCAGATAAGTTTGCAGGTCAGCCTGTTTTTCGTTCGGCAGCGTCAGATAGCCTGGCAGGCTTTGTGACAGCAAGCCGAGGTCGGTCAGTCCCTGGATGTTGGAGTGACCGCGCAGGGCGTTCACGCCGCCACCCGCCATCCCCATATTACCGAGCAGTAGCTGGATCATCGCCATGGTGCGGATGTTCTGCGAACCAATGGAGTGCTGTGTCCAGCCAAGCGCGTAGAGGAACGACGCGGTTTTATCATGGGCGCTGGTTTCCGCGATGTACTCGCAGACTTTCAGGAAGTCGGCTTTCGGTGTCCCACAGATATTTTCGACAACGTCCGGCGTATAGCGGGAAACGTGCTGCTTCAGCAGGTTCCAGACACAGCGCGGGTGTTGCAGCGTGGTATCACGTTTGGCAAAGCCGTTTTCATCCAGCTCATAGTTCCAGGATGTTTTATCGTACTTGCGGGCTTCGGCGTCGTAGCCGCTGAACAGACCGTCTTCAAAGCTATAATCCTCACGCACGATCAGGCTGGCGTTGGTATAGGCTTCGGTATATTCACGGTTGATTTTTTCATTGTTCAACAGGTACAGGATGACGCCTGACAAGAAGGTAATGTCAGTACCGGAACGAATTGGGGTATAGAAATCAGCCACCGACGCGGTACGCGTAAAGCGCGGATCGATCACAATCAGCTTGGCGCCGTTGTGAATTTTAGCTTCCATCGCCCAGCGGAATCCTACCGGGTGTGCTTCAGCGGCGTTGCCGCCCATCACCACGATAAGGTTGGCGTTCTTGATGTCGACCCAGTGGTTGGTCATCGCACCGCGACCAAATGTTGGAGCAAGACTTGCTACCGTTGGTCCGTGTCAGACACGCGCCTGGTTGTCGACCGCGAGCATACCGAGCGCGCGGGAGAATTTCTGGGTTAAATAGCCGGTTTCATTACTTGAAGCGGAAGCGCACAGCATCCCGGTGGAAAGCCAGCGGTTTACGGTGACGCCTTCGGCGTTTTGTGCAACATAGTTGGCATCGCGGTCTTCTTTCATCAGCTTAGCGATGCGATCGAACGCATCATCCCAGCTGATTTGCTGCCATTTATCTGAGCCTGGTGCGCGATATTCCGGGAATTTCAGGCGGCTTTCAGAGTGGATAAAGTCCACCAGACCGGCCCCTTTCGGACAGAGCGCACCACGGTTGACTGGGTGGTCCGAGTCACCTTCGATATGGAAGATAGACGCTTTGGCGTTTTTTGCGCCGTCGCCGAGACTGTACATTAACAGCCCGCAGCCGACGGAACAGTAAGTGCAGGTGTTACGGGTTTCGCGGGTACGCAGCAACTTGTACTGCCGTGTTTCCGCGAGCGCTAAACCGGGCGCAAAGCCCAGCGCAGCCGCCGTGGTTCCTGCCATACCGCCAGCGCAGATCTTAAAGAACTGCCTTCTGCTGACCTGCATGGTTCGCTCCTTGTTTCGACATTGTCACATATAGTTATTTGCTTTGCGGTAAGGGCCGCAAAGGTTCAGAATTAGGGTAATTTCCCTCGTTCCTGGAGGGATATAAACAGAATACCACATTGTGTGTATGCCTGTTCCAATACGGTTAAGACAAAGTGAATAAGAACCCTCTCGAACAAGTCAAAAGTGTGACAGATGTCACAGGTTATCGTCAGGTTATGCTCTGGAAACGCGAAGATCTGCAACATCCTCATCCAGACGAGTTAGCTGAAGAAGTACCTGTTGCTCTGGTTTATAACGGCATCTCGCACGTCGTGATGATGGCGACGCCGAAGGATCTGCAGCAATTCGCCGTGGGATTTTCCTTATCCGAAGGGATTATAGAAAATCGACGTGAAATTTATGCGATGGATGTCGTACAGGCTTGCAATGGCCTGGAAGTACAAATTGAGCTGTCCAGCCGCCGTTTTATGGGATTGAAAGAGCGCCGTCGCGCGCTGGCCGGGCGCACTGGCTGTGGCGTATGCGGCGTTGAGCAGCTCAACGATATCGATAAGCCGGTGCAGCCGCTGCCGTTTACCCAGACGTTCGACCTGGCGAATCTCGATCGCGCACTGGCGCATCTGAACGATTTCCAGCCGATAGGTCGCCTGACCGGCTGTACGCATGCCGCGGCCTGGGTTCGTCCTTCCGGCGATCTCTTGGGCGGCTATGAAGACGTGGGTCGTCATGTGGCGCTGGATAAACTCCTCGGACGCCGCGCGGAACTGGGGGATGCCTGGCACAATGGCGCCGCGTTAGTCTCCAGTCGCGCCAGTTATGAAATGGTGCAGAAGGCGGCTATGTGCGGAGTGGAAATCCTGTTTGCGGTTTCTGCCGCTACGATGCTGGCAGTAGAAGTTGCCGAGCGCTGCAACCTGACGCTGGTGGGATTCTGCAAGCCGGGCAGGGCGACTATTTATACTCATCCACAGCGGTTAATTGCGGGTTAAATTTAAGTCAAATTTTTTGAATGATGACAACAAATCCTTCCGCTTTTTGTTTGCTGATGTGAGGGCTATTATTTATCACATCAAGGCACAGCGCCTTATCTAAACAACTAACGTAAAGGGTTTATATCATGAAAAGCATCAAAACTTTTGTCGCAGTTATCGCTCTGGCCGCTTCTTTTGGTTCCTTCGCTGCTGAAACCGTGACCGCTACCGCTATGACTATCGACGGCGCAGAAGCGCAAATCGCCGCTCAGGCCCAGGCTGCTGGCGCGTCGTCTTACAAAATTACCGAAGCATTTACCGGTAACCGCGTGCACATGACAGCGGAACTGAACAAATAAGCTTAAAGCTACTGTCGAAAGAGCGCCTCAGGGCGCTTTTTTTTGTTTTTATGAAATAGATAATATGTTGATATTATGGGTATTGTAGGCCGGGCAAGGCGTTAGCCTCCGCCCGGCAGAAATGCGGGCACAATAGCTTGTGTCCTGGTTGCATTTAATCGAAGTAATAGCGAATTCCGAGGCGGAATCGCACTTGATTGTCATGATTCTGGTCTTGATCCAGCCAGGCGACTTCCGCATAAGGAAGCCAGTGCTTATCAACACGGTAGCGTGCCACGATGCTCGGTTCCCAGTGGGTTTTCTGCCCGTTAGAAGCATTGAAGTCGTTAGTGTTAACGAAAAATTCCGGGTTGAGCTGGAGCCACAGCTTCTCTGTCGCCTGGTAATTCAGGAACAGGTCGAACTGATGGCTGTCGTTATAATCCATCTCGCCATTATAATCGCGCTCTTTATGGGTCATATGGTTATAGCGATAGCGGCTGCTAAAACTTAATGTTTTACTGATTTTATAATCGAGGCTGATATAAGGAGCTAGCTTCGTCCCATTACTATCAATATCGGTTAATCCCCCCGGCGTCAGCGTCCATTTTTCATTAAGCGGAATGGGATACCAACCTTCAAACTCCTGAAAAGAGCTTTTCATTTGATTAAAGTCTTGCCCGAGATCGTACATAGCAGAAGCCAGTACTCCTGCGCCGTTATCAAATATATGGCCCAGACCTATTTTGTACTGATTTTTCTCAGCGGCCGTGGTATGTGCGTAGCGATTATCAACCCAGGTGGCTGCGGCAAATACGTTTAGCGTAAAGCAGGACAGCGGTATGCCTATCAACAGCGTGCGTAATATTTTCATTTTTATTCCTGTGGGATTTATTGAGTGTCATTATTTTTCGAATAAATACAATTACTGCGTCAGAATATAAAATCCTTAAATAAATATATTGATTGTAATATTTCTGGTTGTTATTCGATGCTGACGATTTTTCTACTTAAACATTAATCATTTATAGGGCTTTTGTAGCCCGGATAGGCGCAACGCGCCGCCTCCGGGAAATAACCAGCAGCGTGCTTCTGTCCGGGCTACCTGTTCTATCCCTTTATTGCAGGGAGCTTGATGACAAATTAAATTATCCCAACGCCAGCCGCCGCAAAGCCAAAGACAATTAACATAATTAATACCTTATTTGGGCTAACCTTTTTATTCAGCAGCTTCAGGCAGCCCAGAACTAAAAGCAGAGGTATCAGCCCGACGCAAATTTTGTCGAGGATCTCCTGCAGCACAAAGGGCTGCCCGGCGATGGTCGTTTTGAAGGTGGTAGTAAACTTCACCATGCTGGCGCTCATTGCCCCCACCATCATCAAGCCCATCATCGCCGAGGCTTTCGTTATACAGCCCAGCAGCCTAGACTGCGTTGCTTCGGCAATGTATTTTGATCCCAGACGGTAGCCCATTACCCCGCCGTAATAGCGCAGCAGATAGCTGGGAATATTGTAAATCAGCAGGAACAGCAGCGGCCCCAGCGGGTTACCCTGCGACGCCAGACCAATGGCGATCCCGGTGGCGATAATGCGCAGCACGCCGTAGAAGAAGGAATCCCCGACTCCTGCGAATGGTCCCATTAGCGCCACTTTGATGCCGTTAATACTGGAAGTATCAAAGTTCGGATTGGCTGCGTTCTCTTTCTCCATCGACAGCGTCAGGCCCATAATAAACGGCGCTAAATGCTGGTTGGTATTGAAGAACTGGCTGTTACGTTTGAGCGACTCAGTATAGCGATGCGGGTCGCCAGCATAGATTTTTTTCAGCATCGGCGCGATGGCCCAGCCGTAGCTCAATCCCTCCATGCGGGTGAAGTTCATCGAACCCAGCAACTGGAACTGACGGAAGAACAGCTGGCGGAACATCTTTTTCTCACTCTTGCTGTCGCTGTACGCGCTCACTGCGTTGTTATGGATATCAGTCATTGAAGAACCCATCCTTATCGTCAACTGACGGGGTCGCGGCGGTCGCCGCTTGTTTGTTCGCTTTAAGCTGGTTGAACTCGTTAAAGCACAGATAAACGGCAACGGACGCGGCAATAATCGCAATGCCCATGATCGGCAACTGCAGATAGGCCGCCATGGCAAAGCCGATAAAGAAGAACGCCGCGATGTTCCGGTTCCATAGCGCCTTGAGCAGAATGGCGAATCCCAGCGCTGGCAAAATGCCGCCTACCGCAGTCATTCCGCGCATGACGGTATCCGGGATGCTCTCGACCAGGCTGCGGATAACATCGGTGCCGAACAAAATACCGAAGAACGCCAGCACCGCGAACGGCACGCCGTAAAACATCGTCATACCGAACGTGATGCCGAGCGCGGCACGGTCGCGCCCCTCTTCAAGCAATGCGTCATATTTCTCGACCAGGGCGGTATAAACCAGCTTCAGCACCTGGTAGACAAACACCGCCAGCAGGCTGATGGGCAGCGCCAGCGCAACGGCCACCGCCGGTTCCGCGTGGGTAAGGATGGTAAACGCGGTAGCCAGCACCGAACCCACCGCCAGATCTGCGGGAACGGAGCCGCCGATGGTGATGGTGCCAAGGAAAATCAGCTCCAGCGTGGCGCCGATAATAATGCCCTGCTGGACATCACCCAGCACCAAACCGACCATCGCGCCGCAGATCAGCGGTCGTTCGATTAACGGTTGGCCCAGGGTATGGTCGGCGAACTTGGCGATATACATCACCAACGCGACAAGTAATGCAGACGTTAACATAGCGACCTCGCTTAGTTGGCGGCGTTATCCAGCATCTCAATCAGGTTTTTCACCGGGTGAGAAGGCAGGACCTGATATTCAACGGCCACGCCGCGGTCGGCGATGGCGTGGAAATCCGCCACATCTTCCGGCGTCACGTAGACGGTGTCACTTATGCGCTTTTTCGCCGCCAGATTGTCGGTAATGCGTCCGAAGTTGGCGACGTTCAGAGTTTTTATCCCCGACACCTGCTCGACCAGACGGCGGGCATCGGCAGCATTGTTTACGATCACCATAATTTTCATCGCTTCCGAACGTGGGTCGTTAAGCACATCGCCCGCGTCTTTCACCGCCATAATGGCGCACTTGGCGGTATCGGGAGCCGCCATGCGCAGCGACATTTTTTGCACTTCGTTATTCACGATCTGGTCATTGGCGACCAGAATGCGGTTCACGCCCAGATGCTTGGTCCAGACCACGGCAACCTGTCCGTGGATCAAACGATCATCAATACGTACTAAAGAAATCATGTGTAGCTCCAGTTAGCAAAAGTAGGGGGTCCAGACGCGGGAAAGGCGAACCAGGGCTTCGAAATAAAAATAATCGCCCCAGAGGTTTGGTTCGTTAATACCCATATTGCGGCCAAAGTTGTAAACGCCTTCGCGCAGCAGGCCGTCCTGCGCGTGGGCAAAGTAATGCTCGCGTAAATTGCGCATCATCAAGTCGATAGCGTTGGCGTAGGCCGGACGCAGCGGGTCGGTTAGCGGCAGCAGCTTCAGCAATTCCGCCAGACCGCAGGCGGCGATCGCCGCCGCAGACGTGTCCCGGTACTGGTTATCTTCAGCGGTAAAAATCAGATCCCAGTAGCAGACAAAATCGTCCGGTAAGCGGTTAAGAAAATAGTGCACCAGGCGGCGAGAGAGCTCGGGTTGCCAGGCATCGCCGGTATGGGCATATCCCAGCGCGAAACCGTAAATTCCCCACGCCTGACCGCGTGACCAGCAGGAGCTGTCGCTGAATCCCTGATGCGTATCGCCGCGCAGCGGCTGGCCGCTATTCACATCCATATAAAACGTATGAAAGGTCGATGCGTCTTCACGCACCAGATAGCGCGCAGCCTGCGCCAGATGGCGACTGGCGGCTTCCCGCCACTGTGCGTTACCGGTCTCGTCGGCGGCCCAAAACAGCAGTGGGACATTGAGGTTGCAGTCAATAATCATCCGCCCCTGACGCGCCGGGTCGTTTAAATCCCCCCATGCCTGAATCACGCCCGCCGTGGCGTTAAAGCGGCGATACAGCTGCTCGGCGGCGCGCAGGGCGAGTTCGCGGGCGCGCAGGTTGCCGGTGAGCTTCCAGGCATTAACGCAGGAGAGCAGATAGAGAAAGCCGAGGTCGTGGGTATCCACTTTGATCTGCTTATCGAGCCGCTCTTCAAAGCTGTCGAGCAGGCTTTCCGCCACCGCGCGGTATTTTTCATCGCCGGTCACCTCCCAGGCGAGCCATAGCATCCCGGTCCAGAATCCCTCGGTCCAGTCGACTTTCTCCACGCTTGCGTAACAGCCATGGGTAGCGCTGGCGGCGGGAAACGTTGCCGTAAAGCGCGGCAGCATGGCATCGAGTTGGCCCAGCACTTCAGCGATGGCTTCGTCGAGCCATCTCTTATCCAGCCCCGGCTGCGGTGAGAAGTAGCGGGTATCAAGCGCTTCGAGTGCGATAGTCACAGGTTTTCCTCCCCGGCAAAAAAATCGTCAATATCGTCCTGGGTCTGCTGCTGCGTTGCCTGGCGCGCCGAGATGATTTCCGGCAACCGGTTCATGTACTGCATCGCCCCGCTGGCGGCGGCAACTGCCTCCTGAAGCCGCTGCGCGGTATCAGGGTGTTCCGACATGCAAAACTCCATCAACATAATCAGGTTGGCGCCGCTGATAACGTGGGCGTGAGGGTATTTGACCATCATCTGCACGGCGGTATTGTTGACGCTGCCGCCGGGCATATCGGTAAACAGCACCAGTTCATTGCCACGACCGGCGGCCTGTTGAGCGATGGCGTCAAAGCGGGCTGCCAGCTCTGCCGTTGAGCCAATTTCGCCGCAGTAGGCGCAAACGGGCGTGACGCCGTGGTCGTCACCAATCAGCAGATTTAACGCTGAGACAATCCCTTCGGCATAGCGGCCATGAGTTGCGATGTACATCTCTCGCATTTCGCGTTCCTTAATCTTTTCAGGTATCTGCCAGGGATTTTGCAATCAGCGTGCCATGTTTATATTTGTTTGTTTTTAAAGGTGAAAAATTAATTTTTGGACGCTAATTTCAGTGTTGAAATGGGCGGGTAACCAGTGTCGACGGGGCCAGCCGAAGCTGGCGGCGGGAGGTTAATTGATGGGGTCAAAGGCGATCCATGGCTCCATGATTTCATAGATCATCAGCACTTCGGTGAGCGGCAGGGTGATATTGTATTTACGATTCAGCGCCTGGAAAAAGGTGTCGTGTACGGCGACAAACGCCTGCTGATCCAGCGTCAGCTCCGCCTCTTCTCGATGGCGCACGCCGTTATTGACCATTACCCGCTCAATCATCAGCGCGATATGCATAAACAGATTGATGCGCAGGTAGCTTTCAAAATGGATTTTGTAGAAGGATTCATACTGTTTAATCACCGCTTCGACTTCATCAATAATCACCACCGGATTAAGGAAGTTGAGACGGCTGGCGACGCCTTCGACGGTAAACAGCTTCACGACTTCATCAATCATCGGCTCCAGACCGCCTTCCATCAGCAGCCCGTTGAAGTAGTCGCGCTTTAACACCAGCGTCTTTTCTTTAATCAACTGCTCTACGCTTAGCAGCGGAATATAGCCCGCTTCCAGATCGGTGGTCGTGATGATAAGCCGGGTGCCGTTTAGCGCCGGGTCGGCGTGGGCGATTTTCCACTTCAGATCGTCATACTCCATCGTAATGATGTCGATCTCCTCCTGCGCCAGAAATCGCTGGACGATATCTTTCAGCTTGCGGGAGATCCCTTCGCCGGAGATGCAGGAGATAATGATTTTATTCCCCGGCAAGATCCCGGCGTAGTAGCGAGTTTCAACCTCATACGCCCCTTTGGCGCTCTCAATAATTGCCTCCATCGACAGTTTGTCCTGAATTTTGGCGGCAATATCCAGCGCCATGGCGGTGCTGACGTTGTTGATAACCAACAGTTCACCATGCAGGTGAAGCTTAATTTCTTCGTAGATCTCTTTTAGCGACCCCATATCCACCAGGATAATCAGCCCGCCCCCTTGTTTGAGGCGCGAGACGTGGGCAATCAGCAGGTCGATGATTTCCCTGGTGGAGGTCGCGTTGGCCATATCGAAGGCTTTAAAGTAGTAGCCGCCGGTCAACTGATTGGCGATACCGGCAATGCTCGATGCGGTGGCGCGACCGTGGGAAACGATAATGCCCTGAATGGGGTCGTCTTCACCGGCCAGGGTATGAAAAGCGCAGCTTAACAGCGGCAGCATGAGGGGCAGCGGCTGGTGGGTGACGTGTTTGTTCAGCAAGGCGAGGCACTCTTCCGCCAGCAGGCGCGCCTTCGCGGAAACATAGTCGGAAATCGTCTGTAGCTCGCTCGCGTTGACCGCCTCCTGAGGAGTATGCAGCGCATAGCTGACGCAGAGCCAGACGGCTTTGCGGATCTCCTGGCTACAGCTGATGCCGGTCAGGCTCTCCAGCTCGTTCAACGCATGAGCGGTGTTCTGCCAGATATAGCCGCTATACAGCGACTCGGCGGCAACCGCGCCGCTGACCGTGGTCAGCAGCTGTTCCATTTTGCGATTCAGCAACAGCACGTTACCGCTATGGCAAAAGTCGCGAAAAATAACCGCATCGTGCATCGCTTTTGGCAGCAGCTGGCTGACATTAAGCGCATCATCAGGGTTAGCGGTAATTCTGATTATTTCGCCGCCGGACGAGGGGCCGCCTAGCGTAATCACTGCGGCCTCGCGATTATCGCTCCAGGCGCTGGCGCACATGACTTTGATCTGATTTTTTAGCTCGCCGATATTGCCGCGCACCGGCGAGGTTACCAGTTGATGCATGAGCGGATTATCGAGATGAATATCCCGGCGCAGGCTGAGCGCTTCCTGATGCAAAAAATGGCTAACCTGAGCGACGCGCTCGGTGAGCGGGCGCGAAATATAGTTGGGCAGCGTCACGCGCACCGGGATTCGGCGGCGAAAAGTGTTGAGCAGGACGGTGTCGATATTCTCCGTGGTGGCGAAAATAAAGCGCAGCGACGCCGGATGGCGCGTGCGGTTATCGCCGAGACGATAGAAATAGCCTTTGTCCATAAACAGAAACAGCTTCTCCTGGTTCTCAGCCGACAGCCGATGGACCTCATCGAGAAACAGAAACCCGCCATCTGCATCATCAAAGGCTCCGCGCTTTTCGCGGTCGGCCCCGGTGAACGCACCGCGCGTATAGCCGAAAAGCGTTGCCGAAAGCAGCTCCGGGTTATTGGCGTAGTCGGCACAGTTCAGTTCAACGAACGGCTTATCCGCCGCAATGACGTTGCGCTCCACGGCATATTGATAAATCAGCGCCGCCAGATGGCTCTTACCGACGCCGCTTTCCCCGGAGAGCAGGACAGGCAGACCGTCGCCGGGATAATCCACCGCCGAGCGGCAAAGCGCGATTGCTTCCGCCAGGCTCCCCTGTACGCCGATCAACTGCTGAAAGGCGTCGTGCTTTTTCGACACTATGCGAGACGCCTGCGCGTTTTTTACGCCATTTTGCTGCACAAAGAAGCGAACCGGGCGGGTATTTTCTTTACTCAGATGGCCGTCATCGCACAGCCTGTTGAGGTAATGACTGATGACGCTGCGGTTAACCTGCATAAAGTCAGCGCAGTCCTGAGCCGTGAAACCTGCGGGTTTCTGCGCATAATGGGTGAGTATTTTGTGAAATAACTTTTCTTTCGCCGACAGCGCCATTTTTCAGTGTTCCGCATAGAGTAGAAAATAGCGTCGAATTAATTTAGACACTAGACACTACTGTTTTCATTAGACACTGAATACTTTCCACGCCACGAATTAAAAATGAAACTACGTTTTGATTGGAATGTGATGGAGATCGCCACACATTTTGCAGGGGGGTAAAACAGGGGGCGGCGATAGTTAAGGTTTGAAGAGCTTTTGAGATTGATGACAATAGGGTGCCCGCATTTTTTGCCGGGTGGCGGCTAGCGCCTTACCCGGCCTACAAACCCATACTCCGTAGGCCCGCGCAAGCGAAGCGCCGCCGGGCAATTCCAGAGAATCGCACTTTGTCAGCAATCTGAAAGTTCTGAAGAGCTTTACTCCCGGAGCAGCGCAATAAATGCTTCATACCCCGCCAGTCCCGCAATAGTGTCCGCCGGATGACGGCACAGCACGCTGGATAAATAGCTAAAGATTTTTAACTCGTGGCGCGCGTCGGCGGCGGCACAGGCGATGAGCACATGGCTGACCGGCTCGTTATTGACCTGCATGGGGCGCGCGAGGGTGATAAAGAACCCGCGAAAGCGGCGCTCCTGCTCGCTCCAGCAGTGGGGGATCGCCAGGCGATTCACAATCAGGTTTTCGCCCTCATGCTCCCTGGCGCAGATGCGCAGCGCCTCGTCTTCGGTGATATGACCCTGTGCGACAAGCTGTCCGCAAATTCGGCCGATAATCTCCTGCCAGCTTTCGCCCGCCGCATTGGCGTAATGGAAGCTGCCCTGCTGTGAAAAGAAACGCTCAGGCTGCTGGCGGATAAAGGCCGTGGCGAGGAAATTTTTAATCTGCTCGGTACCGGCTGCGGTGATAATGTTTTTGATGGTAAGAACATTTTTTAAAGCATCATCAAGCAGATAGTGGCTATTGTTGATGATTAATAGCGGAGTGACCTCTTCGCTGATGGCGCTTAATTCGCCCGCGCTGCGCGCAATAATCACCCGGCAATTCAGCACATCCCGCTCAATCGCCTGCTGATTAATAGTGGCGATGGCGTTCTGATCGGAGAGCAAAATAATCGGCTGGCGCTCGTTCTGATGCCGTTCCAGAGCACAGGCAAAATAGAGCCCAATCAGGTCGCTGTCGAACAGAGGAATATCCAACTGTTCGCGAAGCCGGGCGATAAAGCGCAGGCTCATGTCGAAGGCGGCGGGCCAGGCGGCCTTCAGGTTGTTCATGCTGCCCTGTCGATGTTCCGGGATCCATACCGGGGCGGCGACGCAGCGCAGGAGGTGACCGGTAATATTTTCGACTAGCTGTTCGTCGATAATATTCAGCGGGGTGACGCCGGGTAGCGATTTTAGCAGCGACACGACGCCCTCTTCGGAAATCGCAGCGGTATGCTGTTGCTGCATTTCCAGCAGCCCAACCAGCGTGCTGAACGCCTTGTCGCCGAGATAAATTCCTGCCTGCTCCACCGCATTATTAAGCGCACTATGCTGACACTCAGGCCAGGCGGTGGCGAGCTGGTTGCGCAGGGCATAAACGGCAAGCACCACGCTTGCGAGATACTCTCCGGAAACCAGCGTAAAAGCATGCAGATTTTCACAGGCCTGCTGAAGCTGAGCGATGTTCTCGCGCGTCATGCCCGGCAGGGGAATCAACAGCGGATCTTTTTTTAGCAGATTCGCCAGCAGGATAAGGCGCTTATCTTCAGGCTCATCAATAAAGTGCCCGACGCCGGGACGGCTTGCGATGCAGAAGGCGCGTTCGTAGCGCTGCTTCAGGCGCGGCAACCTGTCGGCGACCCAGGTCTCCGGTAAATTCAGCGTCGCGGCGAGCTGCACGCGGGTGGTAAATGGGTTAAGCAGTAATATCGCCAGCAACCGGTCATCATTATCATGACGTTGTAAAAGCTGGAAATAGCCGCGCCGGTCGACAATATCCAACTGGTAGCCCGCACCGCCGCCGGGGTGAATGCGGGCCTTACCGCTGAAGGTAAAGTTGAGGTAATCAATATCGCGCAGGATCGTGCGGCTCGACACGCCAGTTTGTCGCGCCAGTTCGCCCAGCAAGCAGGGCTGCTGTTCGAGAATCTCCGCGACCTTTAACTGGCGTTCCGATAGCATTATCTCACCTGGCGAAAGTCAGTGAAGGCTTTGACCTTATCCGCCGTCAGCGAGGCCAGCAGCTCGCGCACCAGGGTAAACAGTGCGTCATAATCTTTTGCCGAAACCATGCCGCTGTTGGCGTGCAGATAGCGGGTCGGCAGGCACAGCGCCGCCACCGGACGACCGCCGCCCATCACATTGTAGCGTCCACCGTCCGTTGCCCCGGTTTTCATGGTGCAGAACTGCAATGGGGCTCCGCTGTCTCCGGCGCTCTGTTTTAAGGCGGCGACCAGCTGCTGGTTGGGGAAATAGCGCTTATCAAACAGCATCAGCCCCGGCCCGTCGCCGAGCTTCAACGGATATTTGATGCTGTCGATGCCGGGCACGTCGCCCGCCACCGCAGTATCCAGCACGATAACCACGTCGGGTTTGATATGCTCCGCTGAGGTTTGCGCCCCGCGCAGCCCCACTTCTTCTTCAACGCTGCCGACGCCGTACAGGGTGATTTCGGGGTTATCTACCGCCTGTAAAAGTTCTGCCATCAGGGCGCAACCCACGCGGTTATCCAGCGCTTTGCCGACGACTTTATCGTCGCCCCAGCGGGCAAAGTTCGCTTCCGGACTGATGAAATCGCCGATCGCAATGCCGCGTTTTTCCACCTCTTCGCGGCTGCTCGCGCCAATATCGATGAACATCTCATCAAACGACAGCGGCTGCTGTTTCTGCTTTTCCGTCAGGGCGTGCGGTGCCACGGAGCCAATCACGCCGGGGATTTTTACCCCCGCGCGGCTACGCACGGTCACCCGGTGATTGAGCATCGACTGACTCCACCACCCGCCAATGGTGGTGAAACGGATAAAACCGCTCTCGTCAATATGCGTCACCATAAAGCCCACTTCATCCATATGCCCGACGATGGCGACTTTCGGCCCGCGCGTTCCTTTGCGGGCGACAAAGCTGCCGAGGCCGTCAAAGGTGATTTCATCCACGCACGGTTCCAGCGTATTGATCAAAATCGAGCGAACTTCCTGTTCATCACCGCTGACGGCGCTGGCTTCGCATAACTGCTGTAGTAACTCAATGTTCATGGACAAGCTCCTGCTGCGCGGCTTTACGTTTGAGCCACAATCCTTTCAGAATGATGATTAGCGAAATGTTTAGTGCTAGGCCTATCGCCAGCACCAGATAAAATGACCCTACAGGCGACATCAGGCCGATCAGCGGGTCAAAGATACCTAAACCCGGCGCCAGACGTTTGATTCCGAAGGCGATCACCAGCATCCCGGTAATGCCGCCGGAGAGCGTATTGGCGGTAATCATCGGCAGCGGCGCGGCCAGCGCGTAAGGAATTGCCGGTTCGGTAGCGACGGTTGCACCGACCACAATCGCGCTGCTGGCGGCGGCCTTCTCCTGCTGCGTAAACAGCTTCGGTGCGATATAGGTGGCGATACCTGCGGCGACGGGCGGCATCAGCGCCACCACGCCAACGATGGCGTACCAGTCATAGATATGTTTTTCCAGCAGCGAGAAGCAGAAGAACCACGCGGTTTTGTTGATCGGTCCGCCCATGTCGAACGCCAGCATCGCGCCAACAAGGAAAGCTGCGCCCATTTTCATGGATGGCGGAATAGTGTTCAGGAAGTGCAGCAGGCCACCCATGATGTCGGACATCACCGGGCCGACGACGTAGTACGTCAGCACGCCAAATACAAGCAGAGTGACGAACGGGATCAGCATTGAGCCGAGCAGCGGCTGAAGCGCCTTGCCGAGACGTACCTTGCGAAACCATAACACGAAGTAGCCGATTGCCAGTCCCAGCACTACCGCGCCGAGAAATCCCGCGCCGGATTGCGTACCCAGCAGCCCTTTATCGTTCGCCAGATAGCACACCAGAAACGCCGGGGCGAACGCGGGTTTATCACCAATCGACCAGGCGATGTACGCGCCCATAATCGGGATCATAAAGGTGAAGCCGAGATAGCCGATGGATTCGACGACCCAGGTAAACGACGGCGCGCCTTTCGACATGTCGGTATAGGGCAAACCAAACTGCACCAGCATGTTGGCAATGGCAACCAGAATACCACCGCCGATAACAAACGGCAGCGCGGCAGAAACCCCCGCCATCAGGTGGCTCATCACGCTACCCTGCTGCACATCCTGTTTGCCCAGCTTGACGCCGCTATCGGCGGCAAAAAGCTGCGAATGAGAGGGCAACTGGGTAAAGATCTGATCGATATTTTTCAACGCCTGGGAAATGGCGATCTCATAAACCTTTTTCCCGGCAAAGCGCGCGCGATCATCCGCGCTTAAGCCGCGTCCTGTCGCCAGAATCACGTAATCCGCAGCGGCAATCTCTTCATTGGTCAGGCGGTTTTCGACGCCGCTTGAGCCCTGGGTTTCAACTTTTATCGTATGGCCGAGCGAACGCGCTTTTTGCTCCAGCGCTTCCGCCACCATGTAAGTGTGGGCGATACCGGCGGGACAGTTGGTGACCGCCACTAAACGCAAGGATGACTCCATAGCCGCTTCCTTATGAGGTTAAGGTCTGATTTAACAGCGCCAGCACCTGGTCGGCGTCGCCCTGTTTCAGCTGGTTGATAAAATCCTGATGGATAATTTTGCGGCACAGGGTGCCGATGATTTTGACCTGGTCGTCCTCGCCGGCCTGCGGCACGCCGAGGCAGATCCAGCAGTTGACGTCTTCGCCGTCGCTGGCTTTCCAGTCGACGTTGGCGGATTTACGCGCGAACAGGACGAAGGGCTGCTTCACGCAGGCGTTTTTGCCGTGAGGAACGGCGATGCCCGAACCAAAACCAGTGGAGTGCAGCTTTTCGCGCAGCAACAGCGTTTGCAAAAACTGATTACGGTCGCTGACGTAGCCGTTATGAAAGGCCATATCCGCCAGCTGCTTGAGGATGGAATAAACGCTATTGCCCTGAATATTCAGGTCAATACAGTTCGCTGTAAGGGCTGCCATGATGAGACTCCGTTAAAACCTAATTAATATGATTTTAACGTCGGGACGGCGAAGAGATGAGCGGCAATATGTCAGCGCGCAGTGACATTTTGCTCAGTAAGCGCGAGTGAGCTTTGTGCGCAGGCACACAATTCTAGTTCGTGCGTGTTAGCGGAAAAACGCGCTGTGAACCTTCCTGACGTAAAAAAATGCGCTATTTATCACATTTCTCTCTTTCCGCAAAAGTGGGATTACCGGGTAAACACACGCAACCCATGCAGGGAATTATCGGGCTAAGTAACTTAATGATCTTAAACAAAATAAAAAGTTAACTGTTAAGCCGATCTCACTTTATAAAAGAGATATTGATCACAAAAAACAGCGTGATAAAGCGGTTGTCAATATTAGGCTGGAGCAAAATTATCGGCATATTGTGATCTCTATTGCAAATAGCAGCCTTGAAGTCAGGGAAAAATGTTGGCAGAGAAAACAGCGGGGGCAGGTAATGAAAATTGGCATTGTTATCAGTGGTGGAGATGTTTCTGGAATTAATAATTTTATATTCCAGATTGCCAAAATGGCGAATGCTGAGATCACCATTTTTAATGGCGGAATACCTGGGCTGTTGGATAAAAATTATCAAGAAGTTGCCTGGCGCGATCTGGTTGATTTTTCGATTGCGGCTATTCCGATTATTACCTCCGGACGCACCAGTCGTAAATTGCTGCGCAGTGAATATGAAACGATCGCTAAAAAAATTAAGTCACTGCGCGTTGATGTGCTGATTATGGCCGGCGGCGACGGTAGCCTGCAGTTTCTCAATACGTTAAGTGAGTTTGATATTAACTGTTTTGGCGTCGGGATGACGATTGATAATGATGTATACGGCAGCGATTATACCATTGGTTTCTCTACCGCCTGTGAGCAGATTATTAAAGAAGTTTCCCGCTTAAGAAATACCGGCAGAGCATTGCCTGGTCGGGTATTTATGGTCGAAATATTAGGAGGTTATTGTGGAGAGTTAACGTTGCAATCGGCGATTAAATGTAACGCGGATATCGCCCTGATCCCGGAATCGCAGATGCCGCTGGCTGCGCTTGCCGAGCGCGTGAAGCAGAAGCTGGCAAAGCAGAACAGCGTCGTGATCCTGTGCTCCGAAGGCTACACCAGGGAGTATTCCCCCGGATTCCAGGGGGCTATTGATACCATGATTAAGCAGCTTGAACCGCAAATTGGCGTGCGTATTCGTAAAACCATTGTGGGCTACGGTTTACGTAACGGTGACCCGACCTGTGAAGAGATTTATCAGGGTACGATTATGGCCAGTGAAGTCGTTCGCTGCATTCAGTCAGGGATGAAAAATAAAGCCATTATTATTAATTCAAGTAACAAACCTATTCCGATTGACTTAGTCAGTATGAAAAAACGTCTGGTAGATACCGAAGGACACCATTATAAACTTGCCAAACAACTCAATATAATTTGAGGAGACCCTACATGCTGAAAATTCTTTGCGTATGTGGCTGCGGCCTCGGTTCAAGCTTTGCCATTGAAATGACGGCGAAAGCAGTTTTAAAGAAACTGGAAATTCCGGCGCATATTGAACATACCACCGTTTCTGAAGCCGGCGCGTTTAAATCCGATATGATACTCACGCAAAAAACCTTTGCCGATATATTAACGGCAGATGCCAGTGAGGAGGAAATTAAACGGGTGGTAGTATTGCATAAACTGACGGATAAAGACGAAGTTGAGGCCAAGATCGTCGCATTCTTAAAAGAACGTAACCTGAAGGTAGCGGACTATGAATAGCTTTGTAGAGTTTATCGTCAAAGATTTGCTCGGTCAGGCATCGATATTAATCGCGTTTATTGCGATGCTGGGCCTGATCCTGCAAAAAAAATCACCGGGCAAAACGGCGGAAGGGACATTTAAAACCCTGCTCGGTTTTTTAATCATGATGGCCGGGATTAATATTATTGTCGCCACGCTCACGTTTCTGAACGATATTTTCACTCAGGGATTCGGTATGAAAGGCTATATTACCGACGTTGCTGCTATCGCCGGGTTAGCCAACCGTGAATTAGGCTCTGAGGTGGCGCTGACGCTGCTGGTGATCTTTGCCGTCAATATTATTATCGCCCGCCTGACGCCGCTGAAATATATCTTCCTGACCGGTCAGGCATTGCTGTGGATGGCGACCATCGGGGCGGTGATTGGCTATAAAGCCGGACTGACCGGGTTCCCGCTGATCCTGACCGGCGGCATCTTTGGCGGCATTATGGCGGTACTGATGCCCGCGCTGGCGCAGCCGGTAGTCAGGCGTATTACCGGTTCTGATGACGTAGCGCTGGGGCACTTCTGTACCATCGGCTACCTGGTGCAAGCCGCCGTGGCGAAAGTGGTGGGTAAAGGTTCTCGCTCCACGGAAGACCTTGAACTGCCGGATAACTTTAAGTTCCTCCAGGATACCTATCTCGCGATGGCGGTGGTGATGGTGCCGATGTACCTCATCCCGGCGGTCGCGGCGGGCCCGGAATATATTGCTCAGTTCTCCAACGGTATTAATTACCTGATGTACGCCTTTATGCAGTCCATTCAGTTTGTGGTGGGTGTCTTCGTGCTCTACAGCGGCGTTCGCTTACTGCTTAATGAACTGGTTCCGGCATTTCGCGGTATCGCGATGCGCATTGTCCCGGACGCTAAGCCCGCGCTGGATTGCCCGGTTCTGTTTCCCTATGCGCCTAACGCAGTGATCGTCGGGTTCCTGGCGACCACCGTCGGCTCCATCATCGGCATGCTGGTGTTCCCGATGTTCGGCCTGGCGATGATTCTGCCCGGTCTGTTGACCAACTTCTTTGCTGGCGGTACGGCGGGCGTGTTTGGTAACGCGCTGGGCGGCCGCCGTGGGGCGATGATTGGCGGCGTGGTTCACGGCCTGTTTATCACCTTCCTGCCTGCGATTCTGGTGCCGATGCTCGAAAGCTACGGCTTTACCGGCGTCACCTTCAGCGATTCTGACGTGATCAGTTCCGGTCTGGTATTGGGCCACGCTTTCCAGAATAACTGGTTGTTTGTCGCCTTATTCATTGTTTTTGTTGCCGCACTGGCATGGTTCGTAAACGGTAAATCAGCGAAGCCGAAAGGGGAAAATGCTCATGAGTCTGTATAATTTCAACGATATTCTGAAAATTGCGCAGGAAAGAAAATTTAAAGCGATTGGATCGTTTAATTTGCACTGTATTGAAATGCTGCCCGCTTTTTTTAAAGCGGCGCAAAAAAGCAATAGCCCATTAATGATTCAAATCTCGACCGGGACGGCGGAATATCTTGGCTATCGTTTACTGGTGGATGCCGTTTGTTCATTAGCGGAAAGTGAAAATGTGCCGACCTGCCTGCATCTGGATCACTGCTCCGATATTAGCGCGATTGAAACGGCAATGGACGCCGGTTTTTCATCGGTGATGTATGACGGCTCGCACCTTGGGCTGGAAGAAAACATCGGCAATACGCGGATAGTGGTGGAGATGGCTCGTCCGCGAAATATCACCGTTGAAGGCGAACTTGGCGCTATCGGCGGCTCGGAAGATGGTAAAGCCGTTGCTGCGGAAGATATCTGCTTTACCACGGTGGAAGACGCGAAACGTTTTGTGGATGAAACGCAGGTCGATATGCTGGCGGTCTCCGTGGGGACGGTACACGGCCTGTATACCGGCAAGGCGCAGATCCAGCATCAGCGGCTGCAAGAAATTAGCGCCGCTACCGGCGTGCCGTTAGTACTCCATGGCGGTACCGGCGTCAGCGATGAGGATATGCGTCTGGCCGTCACTGAGGGCATCAATAAAGTGAATGTTGGCACGGAAATGAACGTCCAGTGGGTCGATCAATGCAAAACCACCTTTGAAAAAGGCAAAGTGAATGACAGCGTGCGCAAGTTTTTAATTCCAGCGAATAATGCAGTCACGCATGTATTAATGGAAAAAATCGCCCTGTTTAAATAAAACCTTCGTTATTTAATGGTATTCCGTTGCCCTGTAGTCCGTCAGGGAGGAGCTCGCTATGTTTGAATCTTTAAAAACGCTGTGGAAAAAAGAAAATAACCCGCCGCAGGATTATGACCAACAGGCCAGCCAGCTGGCGGAGGAAATAACCCGGCTGGAAGGCGAATTACAGGGCAACCCCGGAAATGGCGAAGTACAGAAAGCATTAATGCTGATTTATAACCGTGCGCTGTCGGTGTATGCCAAAAGCAAAACACATCGGCAAGAGATAGATGCGCTTTTTATTCGCATTGATGAGTTGCGTAACACTATTCGCCGTAATATTTAGAACCTGTTCATTAGGCTATCTTGTTTGCCAGTTTGAACCAGGGCAGTGCTCAAAATCCTCACGTACTACGTGTACGCTCCGGTTTTTCCGCGCTGTCCGTGTCCAAACCGCCTGCACCGATAACGCCTACTGATATAGGCTCTTAAGGAGTCGTAATGACAATAAAAGAGTTACTTATTGAGGCCGATGCCATTCAGGTCGGCGTCACGGAGTCCGACTGGCAGAAGGTGATTCATCTGGCCGCCAGTCCGCTGGTAGCAAAAGGGTACATTTCGGCGGATTACGGCCAGGCGGTCATTGATAATACTCTGCATCATGGTGCGTATTACGTTTTTGATGAAGGGGTGGCAATCCCTCACGCCAGACCGGAATGCGGCGTAAAGCGTAACTGTTTTAGTCTGGTGGTGCTGAACAAACCGATTCAGTTTGCCGACAGCGAGAAGGCTGACATTGTCATTATGTTTGGTGCCCAGGACAGCAATGCTCATATCGAGGAGGGGATCCGCGCGATTATCGCGTTGCTCGATAATAACGAAACGATGACTAAGCTGCGGGCCGCCAGCAGCCGGGAGGAGGTCGTCGCGCTGTTATGAACAGACATCTCACTCCAGGCGGCAAAACGGTGATTTTAATTAACGGCATTCCCGCATCGGGTAAAAGCACCGTCACCCGGCAGCTCTCGGCAACATTTAATCTGCCGCTGCTGACCATTGACGGTATTAAAGAGCCCTTTATGGCGCGTTTTACTGATATTGATCGACCCTTCAACCGGCAGCTGGGCTGCGCCGCCTATGAGGTTATCTGGTCGATTGTCGGTCAGTCTCCGGCGGGCTGCGTCTGGCTGGTAGACGCCTGGTTTGGTTTTCAGCCGCGTGAAACATTGCAGCAACTGCTCCAGCAGGCTGGTGTTGAAAAGGTCCTTGAGGTCTGGAATCACATCTCGCCAGAACTTGCGGTATCGCGCTACGCCACGCGGTTGCAGGATCGCAAACCGGGACATCCGGGTGAAGAGTATCTCCCGGAGCTTCACGCGCTTGCCGAACGAGCGCAACCGATGCGCCTGGGGCCGGTGTTCACGATAGATCAGCAGCAGCCTCTGGAGATTACATCCGTTACCTGTTGGATCGAAGCGCAAATACAGTAAGACGTATAATTTGTTGATATATCGGGTTTTTTAGGCCGGGTAAGGCGCTAGCCGCCACCCGGCAGAAATGCACGCGCATCATCTAAATGCAAAATCGCTTTTTAATGTATCCCCGCCATCCGCAGCAGCGCCGTTACCACGGCGGCGGCAATAATCACCACAATCAGCGGCATCTTGCGCCAGGCGAGAAACACCGCGAAGCCCACGCCCAGCACCCGCGCCATGCCGGCAAAATGTTCGCCTTCATAAAAGGTGGTCGCCAGCGCGACGGAAAAGAGCAGCACCGTCGCCGCATCGGAAAGCAGCGCCTGAGAACGTTCGGAAAAGGCTAAACGGCTGCCGAGCTTTGCCCCACCTAAACGCATTAAATAGGTTCCCAGAGATAGCACGGCAATACCGGCAATAAATAGCGTCATATTGCCCATTATTTTTTCCTCGTCAGCAGGCCAAACAGCGACAGCAGGACCGGCAGGCCAACCGGCGCAAAGGGTACCGCGGCCAGCGATAGCGCCGCTCCGCTGCAGGCGCGGATAAGCGTAGTGAGGTTTTTAAATGCCGGAACCACCAGCGCCAGCAGAATCGCGGGGAATACCGCATCGAGGCCGATGGTCTCCGGTGCCGGGAGCAGCTTGCCGACGCCCGCACCTAAGAGTGCTCCCAGCGGCCAAATCAGCGCTACGCCCAGACCGCATAGCCAGTAGGCAGCCCGGCGCTGTTCGGGTGTTTTCTGCGACAGACCAAACACCACGCTTTCGTCGTTCATGATGTGGCAACCGAGGAGGCTGGCGGCGCGCTGGCCGACCAGATCGCGTACCGTGACGCCGAAAGGAATATGGCGGGCGTTAACCAGTAAACCGGCCGCTGCCGCTGCCAACGGGTTGCCGCCGCTGGCGACAATCCCAATAAACATAAACTCAGAGGCACCCGCCAGCACGCAAACCGAGAGGACAAAAGGCACCCAAATGGGAAAACCATAGGCGATTGCCAGCGAGCCGTAGGACATGCCGACGATGCCGACCGCCAGGCAGACTAAAACAATTGCTTTGATGGTGTCGCCTTTGAGGCTGGCGAAGTGCTGCTTCATACTCTTTAGCCATATCGAACGAATTTCCATTATAATGAACGCAACAGAATTGCATTTCAAGACGAACGAATCGTTCGTTATAAAAAACACGGAGCCGTGTATGACCCAGCCAATCAGCCTGATTGCCAAAAGTCTGGTACGTGAACGTGCGCGCACCGGGCTTTCCCTCGCCGAAGTTGCGCGGCGGGCGGGAATTGCCAAATCGACGTTATCGCAGTTGGAGTCCGGCAACGGCAACCCGAGCCTGGAGACCCTGTGGGCGCTTTGCGTGGCTCTCGATATTCCCTTCGCTCGTCTGCTGGAGCCGCAGGTCAATACGACCCAGGTGATCCGTCGTGGCGAGGGGACGAAAGTTATCGCCGAGCAGGCACACTATCAGGCGATCCTCCTGGCTGCATGCCCGCCGGGCGCACGGCGCGATATCTATCTCTTGTTGACCCAGCCGGGAGCGGACCGTATTTCACAGCCGCATCCGCCGGGTTCGGTGGAGCATATTATTATCACTCAGGGACGCGCGCGGGTTGGCCTGACGGAAGCGCCGGAAGAACTGGGCGAAGGGGATTACATCTGCTATCCCGCAGACCGGGAGCACGTTTTCCAGGCGCTGGAGCCGGACACCCAGGCGCTGCTGGTAGCCGAGCAGAACTAGTCACGGCGGCAGGCTGGACGCCATGGCCGTATTGCGGGACACTAGCTGCATTCTCCCGCGAGGACAGGGATACTTATGTCGTTGAAAGCCATTGCTAAAGAACTTGGGATCTCGGTGACCACCGTCAGTCGTGCGTTAAACGGCTATGACGACGTGTCGCAGGAGACGCGCGCTCGCGTGGAAGCGGAAGCACAGCGTCGCGGATATCGCCCGAATACCTTCGCCCGTCGCCTGAAGATGGGCAAAATTGACGCGGTTGGCCTCGTGTTTCCCGTGCGTCCTGCGCCGCTGAATAACAACGTTTTTCTCGATATGGTCGGTGAAATCAGCCACGAGCTGGCGCGCTATGAGATTGATTTACTGCTGATTGCCGATGATGAACAAGCCGACAAGCACGGGTATATGCGTATGGTGCAGAGTCGTCGCGTCGATGCGTTGATTGTCGCGCATACCCTCGATGACGATCCGCGTCTGGCGCAGTTGCTCTCATCAGGTTTTCCTTTTCTGGCCCTGGGCCGCAGCCGCCTGCCGCAGCCTTACGCCTGGTTTGATTTCGACAACCAGGCCGGAACCTATCGCGCCACTCGCCACCTGATTAGCCAGGGGCACCGGCGCATCGCGTTATTGAGCGAAAATAATAATCAGGCGTTTATCACTCAGCGTCGCAACGGCTACCTGCAAGCGCTACGCGAAGCCGGATTAGCCGAGGACTGGCTGCGCAGCGTGTCGCCAACCCGGCGTAGCGGGTTTCAGGCAACTATGGAGTTGTTGCGTTTGCCTGAACCGCCCACGGCGATTGTCACCGATTGTAATAGCCATGGCGATGGCGCGGCGATGGCCCTCGCTCAGTTGGGACGTCTTATCGGCGAAAATCGTGTCGCGTTAGTCGTTTACGATGGCTTGCCGCAGGACAGCATCATTGAAACCCCGGTTGGCGCGGTGATTCAATCCACCCGGCAGGGCGTTGGGCGCCAGATAGCCAGCATGGTTCGTCGCCTGATTGCCGGTGACGATCTCGCCTCTCTCCAGGTGCTCTGGCAGCCTGAATTTATCCCCGGTGAAACCGCCTGATTCCCTTCCCATCAGATTAATTTCCTGAACTCGATCACGGATCCGAAACGTTTTGGTTGGCGTCCGAAACGTTTCGGATCAACAGTAAGGCATTCCTTGTTGTGGAGATGTCTGATGTCTGATTCGATTTTACGCCTGCAAAGCGCAGCCGCCGATGTGGTGATAAAAACCCATCCGTTCGCCGAAATTATCTACTGGGGGCCGCATTTAAGTCACTTTTCGCCGCAGGATGCGGTCAGTCTGGCTCGTCCGGTCGCCAATAGCCGCGTGGATGTTGATTCACCGCTGACCTTAATGGCCGAGCTGGGTCACGGTCTGTTCGGCGCGCCGGGTATTGAAGGTCATCGCCAGGGTCTGGACGCCTCGCCGATTTTTACCACCACCGATGTGGTGCAGGATGGGCAAAATTTAACGATTACCAGCGAAGACTCGCAGGCAGGCCTGCGGTTATGCAGTGAAATCCAGCTCGACAGCAGCGGCGTACTGAGCGTTCGTCATGGTTTAACCAACCTGCGCGCGCAGCCCTGGCAGGTGGACCGTCTGGCAGTCACGCTGCCAGTCGCCGAGCGTGCCCGCGAAGTGATGGCCTTTCATGGCCGCTGGATCCGCGAATTCCAGCTCCATCGTCTGATTCTGGAGCATGACAGCTTCGTGCTGGAAAACCGCCGTGGGCGCACCTCTCATGAACATTTTCCGGCGCTGATTACCGGTAGCAAAGCCTTTAGCGAGATGCAGGGCGAAGTGTGGGGCGTGCATCTGGGCTGGAGCGGCAACCACCGTCTGCGGGCAGAGGCCAAAACCGATGGTCGCCGCTATCTGCAGGCGGAAGCCCTCTACCTGCCGGGCGAAATGGCGCTGGCGGAAGGCGAAACGCTGTGGACCCCGAACCTCTACGCCAGCTACTCCGCGCAAGGGCTGAATGGCATGAGCCAGCAGTTCCACCGCTACCTGCGCGAACAGATTATTCGCTTCCCGGATAACAAACCACGCCCGGTGCACCTCAATACCTGGGAAGGGATCTATTTCGACCACGACCCGCAGTACATCATGCGCATGGCGGATGAGGCGGCGGAGCTGGGCGTCGAGCGCTTTATCATCGATGACGGCTGGTTTAAAGGGCGCAACGACGACTGGGCGGCGCTCGGCGACTGGTATCTCGACGAGAAAAAATACCCTAACGGCCTGGCCCCGGTTATCGACCACGTTAAGTCGCTGGGAATGGAGTTTGGTATCTGGGTTGAGCCGGAAATGATTAACCCGAATTCGGATTTGTATCGCGCACATCCGGATTGGGTGCTGGCGCTGCCGGGTTATACGCTGATCCCTGGGCGTCATCAGTTTGTGCTGAACCTGAATATTCCTGAAGCCTTTGACTATCTGCTGGAGCGGATGAGCTGGCTGCTGGGCGAGCACGCCGTGGACTATGTGAAGTGGGATATGAACCGCGAGCTGGTGCAGCCCGGGCATAATGGCAAAGCCGCTGCCGATGCGCAGACCCGCCAGTTCTACCGCCTGCTGGATACGCTGGTGGCTCGTTTCCCGCATATCGAATTTGAATCCTGCTCCTCCGGCGGCGGACGTATTGACTATGAAGTGCTGAAGCGCAGCCATCGCTTCTGGGCTTCCGACAATAACGATGCCCTGGAGCGCAATACCATCCAGCGCGGCATGAGCTACTTCTTCCCGCCTGAAGTGATGGGCGCGCACATCGGCAACCGCCATTGCCACGCCACCTTCCGCCAGCACAGTATCGCTTTTCGCGGCCTGACGGCGCTGTTCGGTCATATGGGCCTTGAGCTGGACCCGGTGAGCGCCGATGAACAAGAACGCGCGGGCTACCGCAAATATGCGGCGTTGCACAAGCAGTGGCGCGATTTAATCCATCACGGCGTGCAGTGGCGGGCTGATATGCCGGATGCCACGACGCTCGCGCACGGCGTGGTCAGTGAAGATAAGAGCCAGGCGATTTTCCTCGTCAGCCAGCTGGCGATGCCGGACTACACCCTGATGGCGCCGCTGCGCGTGGCGGGACTGGACGCAGGCGCGCGCTATCAGGTGACGCTGCTCGATGATCCAGACATTCAAATTACCGGAGAGGGCGGCCATACGATGCGTAAGCTGCCGGAATGGATGACGACGCCGCAGACCGTAAGCGGCGAGTGGTTACAACAGGCGGGACTGGCGCTGCCAATCCTTGACCCGGAAAGCGCCATTTTGATTGGCCTGCAACGCGTTTGATGGTGACGGGCCGCGAGTCGGCCCTTTTTGAGGAATACACAATGAACCCGACCGTCTGTACCCATAAAAACAACCCCAATTTCTGGATTTTCGGGCTGTTCTTTTTTCTCTACTTCTTCATTATGGCCACCTGCTTTCCGTTTTTGCCGATCTGGCTATCGGATGTCATTGGCCTGAATAAAACCGAGACCGGTATCGTTTTCTCAAGCTTGTCGCTGTTCGCTATCTGCTTCCAGCCCATCCTGGGCGTGATTTCCGACAAGCTCGGGCTGAAAAAGCATCTGATGTGGATAGTGACCGTGCTGCTGGTGCTGATCGCGCCCTTTTTCCTCTACGTTTTTGCGCCGCTGTTGAAAACCAATATCTGGCTCGGCGCGCTAAGCGGCGGTGCTTATATTGGCTTTGTTTTCTCCGCCGGTGCCGGGGCGATGGAAGCCTATATCGAACGCGTGAGCCGCAATAGCGGGTTCGAGTACGGCAAGGCGCGTACCTTTGGCTGCCTCGGCTGGGCGCTGTGCGCGACCACCGCGGGGATGCTGTTCAGCGTAAACCCGGAGTGGGTGTTCTGGATGGGATCGGCTGCCGCGCTGGTGCTGGTTGTGCTGGTGGCTATCGCTAAACCGCAGGCCAGCCAGAGCGCCCAGGTGATGGATTCTTTGGGCGCGAATCGCCCGGCGGTGGATTTAAAAACCGCCGTGAGCATGTTCCGCCAGCGCAAAATGTGGATGTTTATCCTCTACGTGATTGGCGTAGCCTGTGTGTATGACGTCTTCGATCAGCAGTTTGCCACCTTCTTTAAATCCTTCTTTTCCACGCCGGAATCGGGTACCCGCGCCTTTGGTTTTGCGACCACCGCCGGGGAAATTTGTAACGCGATAATTATGTTCAGCTCGCCGTGGATTATTAACCGCATCGGGGCGAAGAACACGCTGCTGATTGCCGGGATGGTGATGGCGGCAAGGATGATTGGTTCCTCATTCGCCACGACTGCTGCGGAAGTGGTGGCCCTGAAAATGCTCCACGCGCTGGAAGTGCCGTTCCTGCTGGTGGGCGCGTTTAAATATATTACCGGTGTATTTGATGTCCGGCTGTCGGCGACGATTTACCTGGTCGGTTTCCAGTTTTCCAAACAGGTGGCGGCGATTTTCCTCTCCGCTTTTGCTGGCAATATGTATGACCGCATCGGCTTCCAGGACACCTATATGATCCTCGGCGGAATTGCCCTGGCCGTCACGCTAATATCCGCCTTTACCTTATCGGGTAAGGCCAAGTCGGAAAAGATTAGCGATAACGCCATGACGGTTTGATAAAACGATGAATTAATGGCTTCACAGGGATGTGTTAAATAAATGGGGAATAGTTAAACGATGGATATGAGAAAAATCATGAATAGCGGAGAACTCTATTCTGATGCGGGTCATGGATTACCCGAACAGCGGTTAATGGGAAAAGCTCGGGCCTATGAATATAATCACTCGCACCCTTTTGACCAGGAATTAAGAAACGATATTATCCAACGGATGTTTGCCAGCGTGGGTAAAAAATGCTGGATCGAACCGCCGGTGTATATTGCCTACGGTATTCACACGACTATTGGCGATAACTTCTACGCTAATTTCAATATGACGCTGGTCGATGACGCTGATATTACTATTGGCAATGACGTGATGTTTGCGCCAAACGTGACTATTTCCACCGCCGGACACCCGGTCCATCCGACGCTGCGCCACACGCAACAGTTCTTCTCGCAGCCGGTGGTTATTGAAGATGGCGTCTGGCTGGGCACGGGGGTGATTATCAACCCCGGTGTCACTATCGGCAAAAACTCGGTGATTGGTGCCGGCAGCGTGGTTAATCGCTCAATACCGGCAAACGTGGTCGCCGCCGGGATACCTTGCCGGGTATTAAGAGAAATCACCGATGAGGATAAAAATAAATATCAGCTATTTGTGGAGTGATAATATATAAAATAAAAATTTAAACTTTCCTTATCATATAAAAATAGAAATAAACACAGGTGAGTTTTCTACTCACCTGGCCCTCTTTTACCTCCGGAAAATAAAAATGAATAAAAAAGCATTATCGATAGCCATTGGTTTATGTCTGATAGCAGGTTCGGCGGTGGCGAAAAATAATTCACTGACGCTGGAACAACGAATGGAGCAGCTTGAAGCGCGGCTTGCCGCCGCCGAAAGCCGGGCGACCATCGCGGAAAGCCAGGTGCGAGAATTACAGGATAAACAGAATGCCTCTATGCAGGTCGCACAGAATACGGTACCGGTAAAAAGCCAGACCCCTGTCGCTGAGAGTAAAAAGAATATTTCGGCCCCTGAGCTTAAATTATCCGGCTATGGCGACCTGAAAATTTATGGTGATGTTGAATTTAATATGGATGCGGAAAGTAAACATGGCCTGCTGGCGATGACCAACGCTGATGTCGGCAGCGACCCAACCTACGACAACTGGGATTTAAATGGCCGCATTCTGCTGGGTTTTGACGGTATTCGCAAAATGGACAAAGGCTATTTTGCCGGGTTCTCCATTCAGCCGCTGGCGGATATGACAGGATCGATGAATCTTGATGATGCCGTTTTCTTCTTTGGTCAGGAGAACGACTGGAAGGTCAAAGTGGGGCGCTTTGAAGCTTACGATATGTTCCCGCTGAATCAGGACACCTTCGTTGAGCACTCGGGGAATACCGCCAACGACCTGTACAGCGACGGCCATGGCTACATCTATATGATGAAAGAGGGGCGCGGTCGCTCTGACGCAGGCGGCAACTTCCTGCTGAGTAAGCAGATAGATAATTGGTATTTTGAGCTTAACACTCTGCTGGAGGACGGTACTTCGCTGTACAACGACGGCGGCTACCACGGCCGCGATATGGAGCAGAAAAAGAACGTTGCGTACCTGCGCCCTGTCGTGTCATGGGCGAAGGATGAATTCTCCGTTGCGGCGGCAATGGAGGCCAACGTAGTGCAGAATGCCTACGGTTATCACGATGCGCAGGGCAACTTTGTCGATCAGTCCGATCGTACCGGCTACGGCTTGACCATGACATGGAACGGTCTGAAGAGCGACCCGGACAACGGCGTGGTGGTAAACCTGAACACCGCTTATATGGACGCCAGTAACGAAAAAGATTTTACCGCCGGGGTGAATGCGCTGTGGCAACGCTTTGAGCTGGGATATATCTACGCGCATAACAAAATCAGCGATTATGCCGGAGTGATTTGCGATAACGACTGTTGGATTAAAGACGAAGGCACCTACAATATTCATACTTTCCACGCCTCGTATCAAATCCCGAACGTGATGAATATGCAGAACTTTAATATTTATCTCGGTGCTTATTACTCTATCTTGGATAATGACAATAAGCTGAGTCAGGGTGACGACGACGACCGCTACGGCGCGCGGTTGCGCTTTAAGTATTTCTTCTAACGTCCTGAAAGATTGCCCCGCTAAACGCAGCAGGGCAGTCATGGCTTTAATCCAGATAAAACACTTCTTTCAGCTCTGCGCTCACCGGGCTGTTGTCCGGGTTCGCTGGCATCACATCGCACATATATTTCCACCAGCGCTGGCACACTTCGGTACTGGCGACGGCGTTCCAACGTTCTTCCGATTCAATCTCTACCGTGGCGAACAGCAGGTTGCGCTCTTTATCGAGGTAAATTGCGTAGTGGTGCGCGCCGTGGGCCTTCAGCACCGCTTCCAGCTCCGGCCAGATCGGCGTGTGGCGGCGCTGATACTCTTCATGGGCGTCAGGGTTTACCTGCATAACGAAAGCTTTGCGGATCATAATGCCTCCAGATACAGCGCGCGAACTTCGTCACGGCTGGCGGTGCGCGGGTTGCATGGTGCGCACGGGTCGGCCAGCGCCTTGTCCAGCCAGCCTTCAATGTCCTCTTTGCTGACGCCAAGCTGGCTGAAGCCCTGCGGAATACCGACGCGCTTGCTCAGGGCGCGGATGGCATTGATCGCTTCCATGCTGGCAGCTTCATCGCTCATGCCGCGGGTCTCGACGCCCATTGCCTGCGCCACGCGAGCAAAGCGCGCGACGGCGTTCGGGCGGTTAAAGTTTTCGATGATCGGCAGCAGGATGGCGTTGCACACGCCGTGCGGCAGGTTATGGGTCGCCCCCGGCTGGTGAGCCAGCGCGTGAACCAGGCCGAGACCGGCGCTGTTAAACGCCATGCCCGCGAGATATTGACCAAAGGCCATCTGCTCACGGGCTTCGAGGTTATGTCCGTCGTCCACGGCTTTCGGCAACCACAGGTTGATCAGGCGAATCGCTTCCAGGGCGTTGGCGTCGGTCAGCGGGTGCGCGCCCACGGAAACGAAGGCTTCAATGGCGTGAGTCAGCGCATCCATGCCGGTGGCGGCGGTGATGGAGGCCGGAATGTCCAGCATCACGCTGGCGTCATCAACGGCGATATCCGGGATGATGTTCGGGTCGATAATCACTTCTTTAACCTGACGTTCGGAGTCGATGATCACCGCGTTGCTGGTCATCTCCGCTGCCGTTCCGGCGGTGGTGTTGATCGCCACCAGCGGCACGCCGGCGTTTTTCACCTTGCCGACGCCGGAGTAGGCGGTGGACGGTCCCGGATTGGCAGTGAGGATTTTCACCGCTTTGGCGGTATCAATTGGGCTGCCGCCGCCAAAGGCGATAATAAAGTCGCAGTTTGCTTCCTGATACGCCGCGTAGCCTTTTTGCACCAGTGCTTCGGTCGGGTTGGGGAATACTTCGTCAAACAGATGATATGACATCTGCTGAGCGTCCAGCGCGGCAAACAGGCTATCGAGCAGGCCCATTTTGACCAGATGACCGTCGGTGACGATCAGCGCTTTACCCCACTGTTTGCCCGCCACCAGCTTGATCATATCGCCGATTGCGCCCGCGCCGTGAAGGCTGATTTTAGGAAGTGCCAACATAAAACTCATGATAATTCTCCTTGATATCTATTTTGTGAAATCCGTTTCCCCTCACCCCGGCCCTCTCCCAAAGGGAGAGGGGGAAAGGCGGGTCCGTAGCCTCCGGGGTATTCCCTGGGTTGCGTTCAGGCTGCCAAAGCGCACTGCACCGTCCCCTCTCCCCTGTGGGGAGAGGGTTAGGGTGAGGGGGAAATTAAATTCGTCTTCGCTGCATCATCCGTCGCGTAATAATCGGCAGCGAGATAACCACAATCAGCATCGCGCCGATGATGATCGACATCACGATGCCCGGCACGTTGAGCAGGCTCAGCCCGAAGGTCACCAGCCCCATCAGGAAGGCGGCGATAATCACCCCCACCATGCTGCCGGAGCCGCCGAGAATATTGACGCCGCCGAGCACCGCCATGGTGACCACCGCCAGCTCCCAGCCCATCGCCAGCGTCGGGCGGGTGCTGCCGAGCCTTGAGGTCAGCAGGACCGCCGCCAGCCCGGCCATTAGCCCGACCAGCGCGAACAGCACCAGGTTGTGGCGTTTAACGTTGATCCCGGAGAACCAGGCCCCAGTCGGATTATTACCGATGGCGTAGGTTCGGCGGCCAAAGTTGGTTTTATGCAGCAGGAAGGTAAAGGCGGCGGCGAGGAGGATAAACAGCGCGAACTCGAAAGAGAGCGCCCCCCACACGTAACCCTGACCGAACCAGGCGAAGCTGTCCGGGTAGTGATTGAGCGCTTTGTCGCCCAGCAGGATGTAGGTCATCCCGCGATACAAGCTCATGGTGCCGATGGTGATCACAATCGATGACAGGTTAAAGCGCGTCACCAGAATGCCGTTGAACAGACCGCACAGCAGCCCGACGCCCAATCCGACCACCACCAGCAGCGGCGTGTCCATGCCCGCCGCCGCGCAGAAGCCCATCACCGTTGAACTCAGCGCCATCGTTGACGCCACCGAAAGGTCAATTTCGCGGGCGATAATCAGCATTGCCATTGGCAGCACGATGATCGCTTTTTCGGTGAAGTTAAACGTGGCGTCCGACAGGTTCCAGATATTAAGGAAATAGGGCGACGCCAGGTCGTTAACCACGAATACCGCCAGAGTGACCGCCAGCAGAAATCCCTCCCAGCACAGCAGGCGGCGCAGCGGTGACGGCGCGACCGGCGGACTTTTCATCTCTTCAGACATCATCATTTTACTCATGATTTCACCGCCTGTTTCTGTCGGGCTAGCGCCGCGTTGCGTAGGATTAACCGCCCGTGACCTTTATTGCCGCGCTCGTTAAGCAGCACCGCAATCACGATAACCGCGCCGGAAATCGCCATTTGCCAGAACGGCGAAATGCCGATCACCGGCAGCGCGTTATTGATAACCCCGAGGAACAAGGCACCGCACAGGCAGCCGAGCACCCGACCGGTTCCGCCCATGGTGCTGATACCGCCGATCACGCAGGCGGCGACCACCTGCAATTCGAAACCGTTGGCGACATCGACGTAGGCGACGGCAAAGCGTGAGATCCACAGGTAGCCGCAGAACCCGGCCAGCGCGCCGGAAAGACAGAAGCTGATGAACTGCATTTTCCCGGCATTAATCCCGGTGTAGTACGCCGCCGTGGCGTTGCCGCCTGCGGTGTACAGCGCTCGTCCGGTGCGGCTGAAGCGTAAGAAATAGCCGACAAGCAAGAGTGCGGCGATGGCGCACCAGCTCAGCAGCGGCAGGCCCAACAGCGAGGCGCGCGGCAGGCCGAGAAAGTCAGCGCTCATCTGGTGCGAGTTAACCCAACCGCCGTCGGAGAGCAGGAAAATAATCCCCCGGTAAATGCTCATGGTGCCGAGCGTCACCACGATGGCCGGGATGCCGAGCCGCCAGACCAGCAGGCCGTTAATCACCCCCATCAGCAACCCAAGCAGGGTTGCCAGCGCCAACAGCGCCACCACGGGAATCTCCGGATAGTGGGCGTTGAGCAGGGCGACGATCATCCCGGTGAGCGCCAGGTTGGCGGCCATCGACAGATCGATGCCCTTGGTGAGCAGCACCATCATCTGACCGAGGGCGAGAATGATCAGAATGGCGGTGTCGTTAAACATCTCCACCAGATTGCCTGGGGCGATAAACGACGGCACCCGACTGCCTATCGCGCCGATCATCAAAATGATGACCGCCGCCAGCAGCGCTTCGCGGTGTTTAAGCAGTTGTTTGCCCATTACGCGGCCTCCTGACTGACGCCGCTGGCGGCGCTGACTATGGTTTCCGCCGTGGCCTCACCGGCCTGATACTCGGCGACCATCAGCCCTTCGTGCATCACGATAATCCGGTCAGCCATACCCATCACTTCCGGCAGCTCCGAAGAGACCATGATCACTGCCAGCCCCTGGCTGACCAGCTCAGACATAAACTGGTGCACCGCCGCTTTGGAGCCGATATCGATGCCTTTGGTCGGCTCGTCGAGGATAATCACCTCCGGATGGGTCGCCAGCCATTTGCCGATCACCACTTTTTGCTGATTGCCGCCGGAGAGGGTCTCTACCGGCTGTCGCCAGCTAAAGGCTTTGACCTGCAGGCGCGAGGCGTACTCATCCGCCAGCCGCCATTCGCGGGCGTCGTTCAGCACGCCGTTAGTGTTGAGTTTGCTGAGCTGCGGCAGGCTGATGTTCTGGGCGATTGGCAAGGCGATGATCGCCCCCTGTTTCTGCCGCTCTTCCGGGACGCAGACGATACCGGCGTTGATGGCGTCGGCAGGCTGGCGAAAACGCATCGTTTTGCCCTTCAGCACGATCTCGCCGGAAGAGGGGTGCGATACACCGGAAAGTGCCTGCATCAGCTCGGTACGTCCGGCACCGACCAGGCCGTAAAAGCCGAGAATTTCCCCTTTGCGCAGGCTGAAGTTGATATGGGCGAATTCGGTAAGGTGGCAGAGGTCTTTCACCTCCAGCACCGTTTCCCCTGGGGTACAGTCGACTTTCGGGTAGGTTTGCGTAATGGCGCGACCGACCATCATCGCCACCATCCGTTCTTCGGTGATGTCGTTAATCGCCCCGGAGCTGACGTACACGCCATCGCGCAGAATGGTGTAGTAGTCCGCCAGCTCGAAAATCTCATCGAACTTATGCGAGATAAACAGAATCGCTTTTCCGTCCTGTTTCAGGCGCTCAACGATTTGATAAAACTCCAGAATTTCATGCTGGGAGAGTGCCGCTGTCGGTTCATCGAGGATCACCACCTGAGCCTCAAAGGAGAGCGCCCGGGCAATGGCCACCATATGGCGCTGGGCGATGCTGAGGGTTTTCAGCGTCGCGCGCGGGTCAATCTGCACCTCAAGGCGGTTGAGGATCTCGCTGGCTTTGCGGTGCATCGTGGGCCAATCGAGTTTTTTCAGCAGGCCGGTATGCAGATACTGACCGACGAAAATATTTTCAGTGACCGACAGCTCATCAAATAGCACGGTTTCCTGATGGATGGCGGTGATCCCCACCTTGTGCGCCGACTCCGGGTTCGGCAGCTGGATAGGGATCGCTTTATAGAGAATCTCGCCCTCTTCGGGCTGATAAATACCGGTCATCACTTTGACCAGCGTGGATTTTCCTGCGCCGTTTTCGCCGATTAAGGCAGTCACTTTGCCGGGCCAGAGATCGAGCTGCACGTTCTCAAGGGCACGCACACCGGGAAAAATCTTGGTGATGCCCTTCAGCGACAGCAGTGGGGTGGATGCTGACATGATAGTTCTCCGTAAAATCGCCCCTCACCCTAACCCTCTCCCCAAAGGGGAGAGGGGACTGTTCGGCGCTCCCTGACAGCATTGCGCAGAGGGCCGGACTTTCCCCCTCTCCCTTTGGGAGAGGGCCGGGGTGAGGGAACAGGGATTAGAAAATCTTCGAGAACTTATCGATGTTGCTGGCATCGTAGACGAACGGCTCGGCCATCGCGCCGTTACCGTCGGCATCCAGCTTCACTTTGCCCAGCTTGCCCATATTGGCTTCGGTTTTGGTCGCCGTGCCTTTGACTAAATCGTCGGCCAGGTAAGTGGCGGCGTAACCGAGGTCAATCGGGTTCCAGATGGCAAAGCTTTTGCTGGCGCCGGACTTAATCGCTCCGGCCATTTCCGACGGCAGCCCCAGCCCGGTCACGTACACCTTGCCGATTTTGCCCTGATCCTTCACCGCCTGCGCGGCGGCAACAATGCCCACCGATGACGGGGAAACAATCACTTTCAGGTCAGGGTATGATTTCAGCAGGCCCACCGCTTCGCGGTAGCTTTTATCGGACAGATCGTCACCGTAGGCGACGGTGACCAGATTGACGGACGGGTACTGCGGCAGCACCTTTTTCATCTCCTCAATCCAGATGTTCTGGTTAGTGGAAGTTGGCGTGGCGCTTAAAATCGCCACATCGCCTTTTTCCACATTGAGCGCTTTCAGCGCATCGGCGGCGAGCTTGACGTTGGTTTCGCCAATCAGCGCGTTGTTGGATGGATTCAGATGGATCTGGCGGCCCGCAGGCGCGACGCCGGAGTCCCAGGAGACCACCTTAATGCCGCGCTGCATTGCTTTTTTCAGCACCGGCACCACGGCGTCGGGATCGTTAGCGGAAATCGCGATCGCATCCACCCCCTGGGCGATCAATCCATTCAGCACTTCGATCTGCGCTTCGGCTGTGGTGGTGGTCGGGCCGGTATAGATAACTTTTACATCGCCTAACTCTTTGGCCGCCTCCTGCGCGCCAACGTTCGCTGCTTCGAAGAATCCATTTCCCAATGATTTTGCCACGAGGGCAATTTTAACTTCAGCTAAAGCGGAACCGGACAACGCCATGGCGGCAACGGTGAGGATCAAGCTTGTCTTTATTTTCATTGCTTTTACTCCACATGAGTCAGTTTTGTAGGGTTTGCAGGTGATTTTTCGCCCCGTCTCAGTGAGCGGGGCGCGATGTTGTTATTGATAAAGGTCTAACGCGGACTGCATGGGTTGAACATTGAAGCGTTTGCCAAGGGCGACCAGCTCTTCACGGGTGATGGTTTGTTTCATGCCACCCATTGAATAGACTTTCACCAGTACCTCAGCGGATTTCTCGGCGGTATCGATCAGGCCGAAAGTTTCGTCCAGATTTGGGCCGCTGCCGAAGACGCCGTGGAACGGCCACAGCACCAGCGAGTGTTTCTGCATGGCCTCAGCGGTAGCCTGGCCGATTTCGTCGGTACCCGGCACCATCCACGGCAAAATGCCGACGCCGTCCGGGAATACCACCAGGCATTCGGTGCTGCCTTCCCACAGTTTGCGGGTGAACAACTCGCTATTGTTCTCCAGCACGTAGGTCAGGGCGATCAGGTTGGTGGCGTGGCAGTGCATGATCACACGGTCTTTGCCGTTGGTCAGCTTGATGCGCTCGCTGTGCGACAGGAAGTGCGCTGGCAGTTCGGAAGTCGGTACCGCGTCGTGAGTCAGGCCCCACAGAATATGGTATCCCGCGCCGTCGCTGTCGACTTTTACTACGCCGAGGTTAGCGGCCGGGTCGAGCTGGACATTGCGGAAGAATTTGCCGGAACCGGTCACGATAAACGGCTGGTTGGCCAGCGTCGGCATCGGCTGGCTCAGGGCGATATAGCGCGGTTTCGCGTGGAAATCCGCTGCATAAGGTTCGATATCAGCCTCATCGAGGCGCAGCGTCAGGTTGCCGCCGTTGCGCTCGTCCCAGCCTTTCAGCCAGGCGTCGGAAGTGGCTTTAATCATGCCCTGGACGAACCAGGAGTCGATAATGGTCTGCATAGTCTTGTGTTTCCTGTTAATTCGGTGCGGGGTTGTCCCCTCACCCTAACCCTCTCCCCAAAGGGGCGAGGGAACTGTTCGGTGCGCTCTGGCAGCATCGCGCAGAAGGCCTGGTTTTCTCCCCCTCCCCAAAGGGGCGAGGGAACTGTCCGGTACGCTCTGGCAACATCGCGCAGAGGGCCAGATTTTCGCCCTCTCCCTTCCAGGGAGAGGGCCGGGGTGAGGGTTTACCCGCGCTGGCTCAGAACTGCATTCTCATAAGCCCGCACGCTATCCAGCCACTGGCTCCCCGCCGGAGTATCGTTACGCTGGCAATACATCTCCCAGATGGCCTGCCACGGCAGACACTTCTGTTCTTCCAACAGCGCCAGGCGGGCGGTGTAATCGCCGTCAATTTCCAGCTGACGCAATTGTTCGGTCGGCTCCAGCAGGGCGCGCAGCAGCGCTTTCTTCATATTGCGGGTACCAATGACCCATGCCGCGATGCGGTTGATCGAGGCATCGAAGAAATCGAGGCCGATATGCACGCGGTCGAACAGATCGTGACGGATAATTTCGCTGGCAATGGCCTGAGTTTCGTCATCCAGCAGCACCACGTGGTCGCTGTCCCAGCGTACCGGGCGGCTTACGTGCAGCAGCAAGCGTGGGATATAGAGCATCGCGGCGGAGATTTTGTCGGAGATCACTTCCGTCGGGTGGAAGTGGCCGGCATCCAGGCACAGGGCGGTCTGGCGGCTGGTGGCGTAACCCATATAGAACTCATTGGAGCCGACGGTGTAGCTCTCTGCGCCGATCCCGAACAGCTTGCTCTCCACGGCGTCGATGTGATGCGCCGGGTTGAATTTTTCGCTGATCACTTCATCAAGCGCATTCAGCAGACGCTGTCGCGGAGCGAAACGGTCAACGGTGATATCTTTCATGCCGTCAGGGATCCAGATATTCATCACCGACGGCGTGCCCAGCTGCTCGCCGAACCAGGCGGAAACGCGGCGGCTGGCCTTGCAGTGGTCGATCCAGAACTGGCGGATCTCATCGTTAGCGTGCGATAGCGTAAAGCCGTCGGCGCTTAGCGGATGCGAGAAGCAGGAGGGGTTAAAATCCAGCCCCAGCTTGTTGGCTTTCGCCCACTCAACCCAGTTTTTAAAGTGTTCCGGCTTGATTTCATTACGCGGTACCGGCGTTTCGGATTCCAGATAGAGCGCGTGCAGGTTCAGGCGTTTTGGCCCAGGGATCAGGCTCAGCGCCTGCTCAAGGTCAGCGCGCAGCTCGGTGGCGTTACGCGCTTTGCCCGGATAGTTACCGGTGGCCTGAATACCGCCGGTCAGGTTCCCTTCCGGGTTTTCAAAACCGACGACGTCATCGCCCTGCCAGCAGTGCATGGAAACAGGCAGGCGGTCCAGCTGGCGCAAGGCCTCCTCGACGTCCACGCCGATGCTGGCGTAGCGCTGTTTGGCAATTTCCCAGGCTTGTTCAAGTTGAGTGGTCATGCGCAAAGCTCCTTGGTCTGTTGTGGCTGAAACTGCGCGACGAAGCGGGCAATTTCACTTTCAGGATTAGGGGTAAAGGTGGTGAGGGCGTAGTTTTGCCGCACCACTTGACGGAATTCATCGACGTTATGCATTTCGTCGAGGGTCATTAACTGGATGCCGATATTGCCCAGCGTAGAGGCCTCAATGGGGCCCGCGACCACGGTGATGCCGCAGGCGTCGGCGCACAGCTGGTTAAGCAGTTCGTTCTGGCAGCCGCCGCCGACGACATGCAACTGACTGAACGGCTGGTCGCGAAGCGCCGACAGTTCGTTGAGCACCCGGGCGTAGAGCAGCGCTAAGCTGTCGAAAATGCAGCGCGCCAGTTCGGCGTCGCTGGCAGGAACCGGCTGCCCGGATTCGCGGCAGGCGGCCTGAATTTCAGCGCTCATGTTGTCCGGGTTGATAAAGCGGTCGTCGTTGCAATCAATAACGAAACGGCAGGCTGGAAGCGCTGCCGTGCGGGCGATCAGCGCCGACAGATCTCCGACGTTTTGCTCTTTCAGCACCCGCTGGAGCAGCCACAGGCCCATGATATTTTTCAGTACCCGATAGCGGCCTTCAGCCCCGCCTTCGTTGGTGATATTGGCCTTCAACGCTTCGTCGCTGGTGCAGGGGGTTTTGCTTTCAAAGCCCATTAGCGACCAGGTGCCGGAAGAGAGGTAGGCGGCATTTTTGCTGGCCAGCGGCGAGGCGATAACCGCGCTGGCGGTATCGTGGCTGGCGACGGCAACGACCGGAATATGATTTCCCTGCGGGCAAATCCAGTGGCCGATAACGTTGCCCGGATGCGTTGGCGTACCGAACCACTCGCGCGGCGCGCCGGTCCAGTTCAGCAGCTCTTCATCCCAGTTATCGCTATTAATATTGACCAGCTGTGTGGTGGTGGCGTTGGTGTATTCCCAGTTCATTTGGCCGGTCAGGCGAAAGCTAAGGTAGTCCGGGATCAGCAGCGCGTGCGCGGCCTGGCTGACCAGTTCCGGCTGCTGTTCAACCAGCGCGCGCAGCTGATAAAGGGTGTTAAACGGCAGAAACTGAATGCCGCTGCGGCGATAGATTTCCGCCCGACCCATTTGCTCTTCAGCATGGCGCATCAAGCCCTGGGTGCGAGCGTCGCGATAAGAGACCGGCGGACCAACGCGCTGACCCTGTTTATCCAGCAGGACATAATCCACGCCCCAGGTATCAATACCGATGCTATCGATCAGGATGCCCTGTTCGCATACTTTCACCAGCCCGCAGCGAATTTCAGCTTCCAGGCTATCGATATCCCAGCAGTCGAAGCCATCCACCTTTTTTAAGCTATTGGTAAAGCGGTGAATTTCGCGCAGCGCCAGCGTTTGCTGCCCGGGTTCATAACTGGCGAGCATCACCCGCCCGCTGGAGGCGCCTAAATCAACCGCGACACAATGACGAAAACTCATGGGAAGATCCTTGTGAAAATCATTGCAAGCAGTCTAAAAAAGTCGCGCCTGACTCACCTTCTTGTTACTGACAGGGAAAATTCGCCGCTGGCAAGAAAGCAAAGGTGACCGTGAGGAAGGTCACAGTTTCGTTTGATCAGTGGCTCACTGAGGGATGTGATGTTGTCCGCAGTTCCCGATCTTTCCCGCCATTTCTTGAAAAAGCGGCAGGCTTTACGAACTTTGTAGTCAAAAATTGAAGGCCGGATTGCCGACCCTTAATTACTATTTGCACCACTGATTGATAATTTTTCTCATTTCGAGGAGCGGCTATGACCATGTTGCACAGTGTGGATTTCTTTAAGTCCGGCGTTTCTGCTTTTGCCATTGAACCGCGGCTCCCACAATCGGCCTTTCCTGAGCATCATCATGATTTTCATGAAATTGTTATCGTCGAACACGGTACGGGAATTCATGTTTTCAACGGTCAGCCCTATACCATCAGCGGCGGGTCGGTCTGTTTTATTCGCGATCACGATCGCCATCTCTACGAGCACACGGATAATTTATGTCTGACCAATGTGCTTTATCGCGCGCCGGACGCGTTTCGCTTTTTGTCCGGCCTGAATGAACTGCTGCCGCAGGAGCAGGAGGGGAATTACCTCTCACACTGGCGGGTTAACCAAAGCGCGTTGCAGCAGGTTCGCCAGATTGTCGGCCAGATGGAAAATGTTGGTGCGGATTCGGACATGCATTCCATCGCCAGCCGCGAGATTTTCTTTATGCAGTTGCTGGTGCTACTGCGTAAAAGCAGCCTTGCTGAAGGAAGCGCCGATAACGATGCGCGATTGAATCACCTGATGGCCTGGCTGGAAGATCATTTTGCCGAAGATGTCTGCTGGGAAGAGGTGGCGGCGCAGTTTTCGCTATCGCTGCGCACTCTGCATCGCCAGTTAAAACAGCAAACTGGCCTGACGCCGCAGCGCTATCTGAACCGGGTGCGGCTGATAAAGGCACGCCATCTGCTGCGCCATAGTGATGACAGCGTGACCGATATCGCGTATCGCTGTGGTTTTGGCGATAGTAACCACTTTTCGACGCTTTTTCGCAGGGAGTTTGACTGGTCTCCGCGCGATATTCGCCAGGGGCGCGACGCGATTCTTCAGTAACGCGAGAGCAGTCAACGTATTAACAGGTATAAACGCGAATAATGATGCGTTTGTTCGTGTCTGGAGTTGATGAGTGGCAGGTCAGCTGATTCTTCGCAAAAATGAATTTTTTGCTTCCCCCGCCCAGGCGGTGGCGGTGGCGGATCGCTATCCGCAAAATGTCTTTGCCGAACACACTCATGAATTTTGTGAACTGGTGCTGGTGTGGCGGGGAAACGGTCTGCACGTCCTCAACGATCGCCCGTGGCGCATAACCCGCGGCGATTTGTTCTATATCCGCGCCGAAGATAAACACTCCTACGCCTCGGTGAACGATCTCGTCCTGCAAAACGTGATTTATTGCCCGGACCGGTTACGGCTTAATTTTGACTGGGCGGCGCATATTCCCGGCCTGTTCGGTACGCCGTGGGTCCCGCACTGGCGGATTGGCAGCAGCGGTATGGCTCAGGTCCGTCAGGTGATAACCCAGCTGGAACACGAGAGTAGCCGTAGCGATGCGCAGGCCAATGACATGGCCGAGCTGCTGTTTGCTCAACTGGTGCTTATCCTCCAGCGCTATCGCTATGCCACCGATAATCTGGCGGCAACCCAGAGCGAGGCGCTGCTCGATAAGCTGCTTACCGAACTGGCGGGTAGCCTGAACCGGCCTTTCTTTCTGGATAAATTTTGTGAGCGGGAAGGATGCAGCGAACGCGCGCTACGCCAGCAGTTTCGCCAGCAGACGGGAATGACCATCAACCACTATCTGCGCCAGCTGCGGATTTGCCACGCTCAGTATCTGTTACAGCATACGGAACGCCTGATTGGCGAAGTGGCGATGCAGTGCGGGTTTGAGGACAGTAACTACTTTTCGGTGGTGTTTAACCGTGAGATTGGCATGACGCCGGGGCAGTGGCGGCAGCGCAGTCGTATAGCGGTATGATTGGTTAGTTTTTCTAATGTAATATCTGAAATTTTTATTCTGTATTTAATGAAAAATAGAACAAATATTTAATGCTCTGTGCAATAAATCACAGTTATTGCCCTTTTTTTACCTTACACTTGCCGTACTATTTTATGGAGGCCTTATGTTAACCTCAGTTATATCGCGAGTATTAAAAAGCATAACTTTAATTTTGCTATCAATCGATAGCAAAATTAAAGTTATGCTTGCTGATTCATGCTGGTTTAATTCCGTCAACGACCTGGCTGAAAGTGATATTGCTCCCGTGCTTTGTGCCGAAAGCCAAATAACCCAAAATTGGTCCCAGCTTTGGGATTGCGCGGGTCAGGCGCTGTGTTCCGGCTTTAGCCAGTCGGGCCAGAAAGAGGGCCATTCCCGCCGCTTGCTGCCGCAGGGTTTACTGTGCTCGCGTAAGCGTGATGAGCTGGCGTTCAGCTTCCGTATTTCCAGCCTGCATCAGCTTGTGGTGTGCCGCCACGCCAGCGGTGCCGATAGCGACAGCGTCGCGAATAACCTGATTTATCTTCCTCAAAGCACAATGCGCGTTTTCGCCATTGTGCTTTTTTTATTGCCTGAATCGACCAGAAGGATGCGTTATGTACATTGTTTGTGTAGCCGCTTGCCCAACGGGCGTAGCCCATACCTATATGGCTGCGGAAGCGCTTGAAATGACGGGTAAAAACCGCGGTCATGAAGTGAAGGTAGAGACTCAGGGGAGTCTCGGTGCGGAGAATGTCATTACCGATGACGACTTGGAGCGGGCGGACGCCGTGATTATTGCCGCCGATGTTGCTATCGATGGTAAAGAGCGTTTTGACGGCATGATTAAGCTGGAGTGCGCGGTTTCCGATCCGATTAAATTTGGCGATGCCGTGTTTGAAGCGGTGGAGCAGGAGGTAGCGAATGGCTAAATTTCAGGGGGGAGGAAAGGCTTCGGCAGGTGCGGAAGTGAAAAATGCGATTATGACCGGCGTTTCCTGGATGCTGCCGTTTGTCATTGCCGGAGCGGTGTTAATGGGGATCGCCCGCATTGGCGCTTCTGCCTGGGGTATCGATAATATCTGGGACGCCAGCCATGAGCAGGCCGCCAGCATTGTGGTGCAGGCCTTGCATAAGTTCGATGGTTTTGGTGGTCTGGCGCTGTCCCTGATGCTGCCGGTGGTGGCGGGATACATCAGCTTTGCGCTGGCAAACAAGCCGGGGCTGGCACCGGGTATGGTCGGTGGACTGCTGGCCAGCAATCTGGGAACCGGCTTCCTGGGGGCGCTGGCGGCGGGATTTGTCGCGGGCTATATCGTGCGGGCGCTAAATCGCTACGTAAAACTACCCAAGGCGCTGGCGTCGGCCGGGCCGATTTTTATTCTGCCGGTGGGCGGGACGCTGCTGACCTGCATCATTATGGCCTTCGTGATCGGTGCGCCGCTGGCGGCATTGAATCACGGCATGGAAAGCTGGCTGCTGTCGATGTCGGGGACGAATAAGGTTCTGCTGGCGGCGGTGATTGGCGGGATGGTGGGGTTCGACCTCGGCGGGCCGGTCAACAAGGCGGCGGTCACGACGGCGATGGCGCTGCTGGCTTCCGGTATATACGATCCCAATACCGCTGCGCAGGTCGCGATAATTGTGCCGCCGATTGGTCTGGGGGTGGCGACGCTGATCTGGTCATCGCGTTTTCCTGAATCGCTGCGTGAAGCGGGGAAAGCCTCGACGCTCATGGGACTGATTGGCGTGTCAGAGGGGGCAATACCTTTTGCGCTGGCTAACCCGCGCATCATTATCGTTAACGTTATTGGCTCCGCCGTTGGGGCGGCGATGGCGGTAGGGTTGGGTTCGGTAAACCACGCGCCGATCTCTGGATTCTACGGCTGGCTGGCCGTCGAGAGCTGGCCCGTTTACGTCCTGTCTATCGCCTGCGGCTCAGCGATTATCGCGGTCGGATCGTTGCTTATTTTTCGCGGCGTTGCAGAGAATGCAGAGAAAGACAGCGTGAAAAAAAACTCACCGGCGCCGAAATTTAAAGCCAGCCGATAGATGCGCGCTGTGCGCATCTGAATTTACATTTTCTCTATTCAGTGTGGATAAATATTTGCACGGGATACGCATGTCTGAACACAGGAATATAAATAATGAAAACCGTTCATTTAATTCAGCATACGCACTGGGATCGCGAATGGTATTTTACGGAGAATGATTCTCAGGTTCTGCTCTATTATTTTATGGCCGATCTGCTGGCTCGTCTGGAAGCGGATGAAACATTAGGTCCATTTATGCTTGATGGGCAAACGGTGGTCCTCGAAGATTACTTTCAGTTGGCGCCGGAAAATCGCGAGCGGGTGCAGGCGCTGGTGGCGGCAGGGCGGTTGCTCATTGGCCCGTGGTATACCCAGACGGATTTTCTGGTGGTCGGAGCGGAGTCCATCACCCGCAACCTGCTGCTGGGAGCGCTGGACTGCGAAAAAATGGGGCCGCGTATGGCCGTGGGCTATGTCCCGGACTCCTTCGGCCAGAGCGCGCAGTTGCCGATGTTTCTCAATCAGTTCGCCATCGAGCATGCCGTGATCTGGCGAGGCTGGAGTGAATACGATAGCGCAAACAGCGAGTTTTGCTGGCGTAGCCAGGACGGCAGCAGCGTCACAACGGCGGTATTACCTCAGGGATATGGCTGTGCGAAATGGCTGCCAACTGAGCCGGAGCAGGCCTGGCCGCGGTTGTCCGCGATCCTGGAAAAGCAGGGCCTCTTTAGCCGGAGCTCGCAACTATTGCTGCCCAACGGCAACGATCAGTCGCCTTTTGAATATGGCGTACCCGCGATGCTGGAGGCGCTGAACGCGCAGCAAACGCATTATCGGTTTATCCGTAGTGATTTTAAGCGCTATTTTGCCGCGCTTGCGCAGTCTGATACGCCGCTGGACACCTTCGAAGGCGAGCTGCTCAGCCCGAAATATATGCGTATCCATCGGGGGATCTTCTCTACGCGGATGGATATCAAGCAGGCGAATGCCCGGCTGGAGGACTTCCTCAGTCGCCAACTTGAGCCGCTGCTCAGCGTCGCCTGGCGTTTGGGGCTACCGTATCCGCAGCAGGCGGTGGAAACCATCTGGCGCGAGATGATGAAATCCCATGCTCACGATAGCATCGGCGGCTGCAACTCTGACCGGGTTAATGCGATGGTAAAAGCCCGTCTGCTGTCCGGCCAGGAGAAAGCAAACCAGCTCTATGAGCTGAATATGCAGATGTTGGCGAAGGGCATTAGCGCTCAGCAGCAGGGCAAGAAAATCCTGATTTTTAACGCATTGCCCTATACACGTGATGGCCTGGTGGCGCTGACGTTGTACCTTCCCGGCGCTGATTTCCGCATCGTGGATGGCGACGGGCAGCCCTGCCGCTGGCAAATCATGCGCGAAACCTCGCAGGATATGTCGGTAATTGTCCAGGAGCTGTCGAACGGTAGCGAAGCGGTTTTTTATCGTAAATGCGAGATCTTACTGGAGGCTTCCGCTCTGCCTGCCTGCGGCTATACGACGTTTTATCTGCAGGAAGGGCTGGCGTGCGGTTTTGCCGCTCCGTCATCGGCAGACAGCGCGCTGGAGAATTCCTGGCTGCGCCTGACGCTTGAGCAGGGGCGCGTTGTTTTGCTGGATAAACGCAGCGGCAAGCGCTGGGCGGACTTAATTCAGCTAGTTGATGGCGGCGACGCGGGCGATACCTATAACTATTCACCGCCGGAAACTGACTGGCGAATAAGTGCTGAAGGGGCGCTGGTGTCCGTCGACTGGCAGCAGGGCGCGCTGGCCGATACGCTGGAGCTGACGTGGTCTATTGCCGCGCCGCTAACGCTGGAGGATCGCCAGCGTCGTCAGCGTAATGCGCGGCTCGACGTGAGCATGTTGATTACGCTGGAGCATCAGCGGCCCGCGCTCGATGTGCAGGTCAACGTCAACAATACCCTGCGCGATCATCGCCTGCAGGTTGAAATTCCCACCGATGTCGCGCAAAGCGTCCATTTCGCCGATCAGCCGTTCGGTCTGATTCGCCGCGATAATCGGCCTTCAACGCTGGATGTCTGGCAGCAGGAAAACTGGAGCGAAGCGCCGACCTCGCTCTGGCCAATGCAAAGTCTGGTCATGATGCACGATGGTCAGCAGGGCATGAGCGTGGTGACGGAGGGACTACGCGAATATGAGATCCCCGAACAGCGCCCTTCTGTACTGGCAATCACCTTGCTGCGCAGCGTGGGATGGCTGGGTAAAGCCGGCATGCCCTGGCGGCCGGGCCGGGCTTCTGGCATGGCTCTCCCCTCGCCGGATTCGCAAATTCCGGGGGAATTTACCGCGCGATTTTCACTGATTCCTCTGCATGATGGCGAAAGCCCGGACTTCTGGCGCGCAGTGGAGGCCTGGCGTACGCCCGCCATCGGCTGGCTGGATTCCGGCTGGGCGCGATTCAAAACCAATCCGGTCGACCTGACCTTCCCGTCGACGTACAGCCTGCTGAGCTGGGATACGCCGCTGCATTTCAGCACCCTGAAAAAGGCACAGTACGAAGAGGCGCTAATTTTGCGCGGCTGGAACCCCGGTTCTCAACCGGTTAGCAGCCCGATGCCTGAAACGGTTGATGAGCTACGTGAGGTCACGCTTGCCGAGCAGCCTGGCGCCCTCCCTCGTACGCTGGCGTCTGCCTGTGCACCTGTAACCTGGCGCATTGCGTCGAATTCCAGAGGATAACGTTGTGTTGAAAATTCCTTTTATCTGCCCGCTGGAAAACGGGCTCCATGCCCGGCCGGCCAGTGAACTGGAGCAACGCGTCAGCGCATTTGATGCCCGAATTGAGCTGTGTAATTTGCGTAACCAACGACGGGCAGACGCGCGCAGCGTACTGGCGATGATTGGCGCGGATGTGGTCTATCAGGACCCGTGTGAACTGTTGATTAACGGTCATGACGAAGACGCGGCGTACCAGGCGCTGAGCCGGTTTATTCATGATGAATTTGCCGGATGCGATACGCCCGTTGCGGCGGTCGCCGATCGCTCTGAGCAGCCTTTACCGGTGTTCCTTGCACAGACGACATCGCCGTTTGTGCGCGGCAACGGCGTGAGTCCGGGGCTGGCTCAGGGCAGGACGCTGCTGCTGGGGGCGGTTGATCTGCAGGCGTTGGCGCAGCAGCAAGAGTCTGAAGAACCCGCAATTCAGCATAAAGCAATGCAACATGCGTTGGCTCAGGTTCGCCAGCAGCTGCGCCAGGAGCATCATCATGCGCAAGGCGACGCGGCGGCGGTATTGCTGGCGCACAGTAAACTGCTTGATGACGCACTATTGGAAAGCACATTACTTGCGCCGCGCCAGCAGAGAAATGCCGTGGCGGCGTTGGCTCAGGCGTTGGATGAACTCTGCGCTCCGCTGCGTGAAAGCCGAAGCGCCTATTTACGCCAGCGGGTGCTGGATCTGCAGGACCTCGGGCTGCGCCTGGCGGCTCATCTGACAGCGCAACCGCTCATCACGCTTGCGCCTCTGCAGCAGGATACGATTGTGATAAGCCCGACGCCGATGACCCCCGGCCAGCTTCTGGCGCTGCGCGGCCCGAGGCTGAAGGGGATTGTTATGGGCGATGGCGGCGAAACGTCGCATACGGTGATTCTGGCGCGTTCGTTTGGTATCCCGCTGCTCAGCGTGGTAACGGCGGATTCAGGGCAGATCCCCAGGGGTGAAGCGCTGCTGCTTGATGCTCGCCATGGCGTAGCCATTCTCTCCCCGGACGCGCTGGCGCAGCGCTGGTATCAGCTGGAAACGGAAAAACATCAGCGTATTGCTAACCGGCTGCAGCCGTTTATCGACCAGCCAGGAGTCACGCAGGATGGCGAGCGCGTAGCGCTGATGGCGAATATTGCGCTGGCCGCGGAAGCCGATGCGGCGTTTGCTGCCGGAGCGCAGGGGATTGGGTTGTTCCGCACGGAAATGCTGTTCTGCGAGCGTAGCTCACCGCCTGACGAAGAAGAGCAGTATCAGGCTTATCGCCATGTCCTGGAGCAAGCTCAGGGCCGCAAAGTGGTGATCCGTACGCTGGATATTGGCGGCGATAAACCCTGCGACTACCTGAATTTACCCGAGGAAGAGAACCCGTTCCTCGGCTGGCGCGGCATTCGTCTTTATCCCGCGTTTATGGCGCTTTTCACCTCCCAGATGCGGGCGCTATTGCGCGTCAGCGCCGCCGGGCCGTTGCATATTATGGCCCCGATGGTGGCGACGCTGGAGGAAGTTAAGTGGTTACATACGCAGTTCCAGCAGACTCAGGCTGAGCTGACGACCCAGGGCGTGGCGACCGGAACCTGGTCGCTGGGCATTATGGCTGAAGTCCCCTCAGTGCTTTACTTACTGGATAAAGCGGCCGCCTGGATTGATTTTATCTCTATTGGCAGCAATGACCTGGCGCAGTACTTTCTGGCCTGCGACCGGGGTAATGCCAGCGTGCGGCATCTTTACAACTATTTCGATCCGGCATTTTTGCAACTGCTGCAAGAGATGGTGGCGCGGGCGCATCGTGCGGGCCTGGAGATTAGCCTGTGCGGTGAAATGGGTGGCGATCCGCAGGCGCTGCCGCTGCTGCTAGGAGCCGGGCTGCGCCATGTCAGTATGTCCGCCAGTCGTATCGGTAGCGCGAAAGCGCAGCTGGCTACGCTTTCCGCCGTTGAATGCCAGCAGAGGCTGCAGCTGGCCGTGACGGGCGAGAGTGCGCAAGAGGTGGCGGCCCTTGTGAAAAAACAGTCGACAACCACCTTCCCGGTGTTCGATCCCCGTCTGATCTTGCTCGATCGGGCCGTGGACTCCAAGGCCGAAGTGATTAAGCGCCTGACCGATAACCTTGAAATTGAGCAGCGCGCCTGCTGCGGGGCGGAAGTAGAAGCGGCCATCTGGCAGCGTGAGGCTATTTTTTCTACCGCGTTGGGTTTTGCTATCGCGCTCCCCCACTGCAAATCGCCCGCCGTTACCAGCAGCAGCGTGTCGGTTATGCATCTCGCTTCGCCGCTAGCGTGGAATGAGGAGGTTTCCGTCTCGTTGGTGATCATGCTGACGGTGAGCGAACAGGAGAAAGGCGATCACATGAAGATATTTTCGCGGCTGGCAAGAAAACTAATGCATGCTGATTTTCGCCAGCAATTGCTGGAGGGTAATAACCCGCAGGCGGTTGCTGAATTACTGCAACGGGAGATTGCGATGTAATTATTTTGTCCGTTGCTGAACGATAATTTATTTATGTACTGGTTTTTATCTGCTCTCAGGGCAGCGGCATCGTGCTGCCTTTATTTGTTAATAATATTTTTTCGCAGCCAAGAGGAGGATCATTTTTAGTTGGTTTTCTTATTTTAATAAATTAATAAAATGGATAATTCTTATGAAAAAACAATACCTCTGTGGACTATTTTTAGCAGCAAGTTTTTCCTCGCACGCAACCTATATTGATTATCGGCATGAGTGGTTGGGCGATCAGCATAAACAAGAAGATCGTATTAAAATGGGCCATTCTTTAAATAACGGTATTTACTTTAGCGTTGAGGGGAAGTGGGAAAGTAAACAAGGCGGTTTTCTGGATAATCTCTCTTCTAAAGGCAATGAATTTGAGCTTGGCTACAAATATAAGCTTCTGGGCAATCTCTCCATCACTCCCTCCTTCGCGCTGGATTCAGGGGAGCGTGATACGGCTTATAAGTTTAGTGTGAAGAGCGTCTATAACTGGACTGACGCATTCTCCAGCGGGCTTCGGCTGCGCTACGCTGTCCGCGACTATGAGCGTGAGTATGACCCGGATAGAGCCAGCCAGCACTACTGGCAGGCAAACTTATATCTTGGTTATCGGATTTATGATGTCTCTTTTGATTACGATTTTGAATATAAATTCGATACCGACTACCCGGCATTGCGCGGTAAAGAAAAAGACTATGTGCATAATGTGACGGTAGCCTGGAGAGGAAACAAAACCTGGGTGCCGTATGTCGAATTAGGGTATGTTTCATATGATGATGGCTCCTATGAAAAAGATGGCAAAACTTATCGTGATGCCTGGGAGATGCGTTATCGCGTAGGTATTACCTACAACTTCTAATTATTTTTTGATAAAAATAAGGAGATGTAATGAGAGTAATTTCCATTGCCGGAATAGCGGCATTTATGCTCTGTAGCCATGTCGCTTCGGCTACAGAAAATTATCAATACCGTGTCGCATTTATGCCGGATATCCATTTTCATGATGTGTACGGCGAATTTCAGGATGGTGCATTTAGCGGGCTGAAGAATAGCAAAAGTGGGCAGAATGCGATGATTCGCACCATGTATGCGCAGCTTACGTCAACGCGATTATTCAATGAAAACTACTTTGCCCTGCGCGCGGCGCTGGACGATGCCGGGAAAAAGGGGATCAAACTGATCGCGCTTCCTGGTGATTTTAGCGATGACGGGCAGTCTGTGCATATCCGTGGATTGGTGACCTTGCTGAAGGAGTATGAGCAAAAATATGCCATGCGATTCTTTGCAACACCGGGCAATCATGATCCTAACCGGCCCTTTGATTTACCCGATGGAGAAGAGGATTTCTTAGGGCAGGGAGGAAAAACGCAGCGTATTTTTAGTTTTGGCGCCAAAGAGTGTACGGGCTATCAAGGGAAAACCGCGCTTATCCCGACAGGTGCGGAACTGCCAACCATCTGCAGCGAGGAGATGGTGAGCCGCGGTTATGAGTACATCATGAACATGATGGCTCCGTTTGGTATCGATCCGCTGCCTGAAGATATTTACTGGGAAACGCCTTATTCATCCTACGGGCAGCAGGATTACACGTTTGACAAAGCAAAACAGGCCAGCGACTTCCGCCAGCGGCAATATGAGATTTGCGCCCAGGGAACCGGAGGTTCATATCGACAACCAGGTTATGGCCCTTGTTTTACCGTCGCTGACAGCAGCTATCTTGTTGAGCCGATACCGGGTCTATGGCTGTTGGCCGTTGATGCGAATGTCTATGTGCCGCGCGAGGATGCGGATATGGCGAATCCGCAGTCCGCTAAAAACTTCGCGGGTTCAGGTGATGCTGGTTACAACAAAATGCTCACTCACAAGCAGCAGGTCGTGGCGTGGATGACGTCCGTTGCCAGGCGAGCAAAGGAGCAGAACAAGACGCTGATCACCTTTAGCCATTTCCCGATGGTGGAGTTTGATAACGGCGCTGCCAGCGATCTGGAGTCCATCTTTGGCGAAGGCAAATTTCAGTTGAAGCGAGCCCCGAAGGAGGATACCAGCCATGCGTTAGCGAAAACGGGTATTGGCGTTCACGTTGGCGGACATATGCACTTTAACGATACCGGCGTGCGTAAATATCCTGACGGCAGCCTGCTATTTAACATTCAGGCACCTTCCATGGCGGCCTATGTTCCAGCGTATAAAATCCTCAATTTCGCTAACCGTAGCGAAATTGATGTTCAGACCGTTATCCTGGACAGCGTACCGCGCTTTAATGAGCTTTTTGAACATTATCAGCAAGAGTGGGAGCATCTGAAAGCGACAGGATCTGCGCATTTATGGAACAAAGCGGTGCTGGGGGCGAAGGATTATTATGACTTTACTAACTGGCACATCACCGAGCTTACCCGGCTGCGCTTTATTCCTGAAGAGTGGCCGTGTGAAATTCGGCAGATGCTTTTTAGCCTGAACGGCGCGGAAATGCTGACGCTGAGTCAGTTGAGCAGTCATACCTCCTGGCAAGATGTTCTGACCGTACCGATGAGCAGCGATCGTGCCGTGTGCGCTAAAGGAGATGAGCCTCCTGTCAGGGCTATCGGGCAAATCTATCTGCAAAAAAATGCTGGAGCATGGCAGTTGGCGCAGCAAAAAGCGCAAGCTTTGGCTCGGGATGCTGGCATGACGCTGGATCAGTTTGCATCCTGGAACGGCTTTGATTTGGCGGTGGATTTTTATCGCCTGCGCAATGCCGATGAGCTGGCGCTACGCGATATTTCCGCGCAACGCTTACGCGAATATCAGTTGCTAACCCGCACGCTGGCGCAGTCCTTACCTGCTGAGGCTTCAGCGGTGATGGCGGATAGCGATTTCGAGTCCATTTTCCGCCTGCGTTTTGGCAGTATTTTTAGCGTTATCGATAAATACCTGCGGGGAAACCCTTCACGAAATTTCCACCTGAATAGCGAAACGGGGGAAATCTCCGCGCGTTAAAACCTTGCCCCTGCCGATGCGGCAGGGGCAAGAATTAGTTCGCCATTCCCAGGCCGACGATGTTTGCAGCGATGATAATCACCACGCAGCCGAGGCTCAGTACGCCAACCGGACGGCGTCCTGCGTTTTTCCACTCTTTCAGCACCAGGCCAACCAGCCCGCCGCACAAGACATAGAAGCTCATATGCAGCATCCAGCTCATGTAGTCGTACTGTGCCGGAATGCTGGCGTGGCCCCAGGCGTAGAAGAAGAACTGGAGGTACCACATCAGGCCGCCCAATGCGGAAAGCAGGATATTGCTGATGATCAGTGGTTTTGCCAGAGAGAAGTCGGCTTTTATCGACAGATTCTTCACTTTTGCCAGGCGGATAAAGCAGAAACCGAGGTTGACCAGCGCACCGCCGCCCATAATCACCACGTAGCTTGGCAGCGCGGTGTAGAGCGGGTCAACGCCGAGCGCGGCGGCGGCTTCATGCATCGGTTTTGCGGCGTTCATCGCAAAGGACATACCGGCCGAGAAAATGCCGCACATTACCGCCAGTACCAGCCCCTTTTTCAGGTTGAAGTCTTCGGCTTTGATGCCCATTTTGCGCTCTTTGAGCTGGCCTGCGCGAGTGACTATCCCCACGCCAATCACCGCAACCAGCACGCCGAGCAGCGTCATTTGGCCGCCTTTGGTGTTAATTAAGACATCGAATTGACCGTTGAGGATTGGGGTCATTAGCGTGCCGACAATCAACGTAATGCCAATGGCGATACCGATCCCCATCGACATGCCGAGATAGCGCATGGTCAGGCCATAGTTGATATTGCCGATACCCCACATTGCGCCGAACAGGAATACCGGCAGGTGCGTGGAGGCATTAAAGGAGCCGTAGTAGGCCCAAAAATCAGGGAGCAGCATGGCGCTGATGGCCCAGGGGAGTATCAGCCAGGAGACAATCCCGCCGATAGACCACATGGTTTCCCAGGACCAATGTTTAACTTTTTTGAACGGGGCATAGAAACAGGCTGCACTGGCCGCACCTATCAAATGCCAAAAAATACCCATCGTAATCGCGTGATTCATTGATTCTATCCTCATCTATTTTTTTATCGGATAAATCATTTTCCGACCCGATGAGTGTAAAAATCGGTCAGTTTTACTGCCTTCAGCCTGTTGCCACGTAACATCCTTCTTTGGCAACCAGAAGCTTAATTCGTTGTTCTACATCACAAAACCACGTGTATAACCGTCTGTTATAACCTTATTAAAAATACGGCATTGATAAGCGTTTTCAATATCATTTAATTAACTATAATGAACCAACTGCTTACGCGGCATTAACACCTTCCGCCGCTCGACAATAATGGAGATGATTATGAGTTATACACTGCCAGCCCTGCCGTACGCTTATGACGCCCTGGAACCGCACTTTGACAAGCAGACGATGGAAATCCATCACACTAAACACCACCAGGCCTACGTTAACAATGCCAACGCTGCGCTGGAAAGCCTGCCGGAATTCGCTAGCCTGTCTGCTGAAGAACTGATCACCAAACTGGATCAGCTGCCGGCTGACAAAAAAACCGTTCTGCGTAACAACGCTGGCGGCCATGCTAACCACAGCCTGTTCTGGAAAGGCCTGAAAACCGGTACCACGCTGCAGGGCGACCTGAAAGCGGCTATCGAGCGCGATTTCGGTTCCGTTGATAACTTCAAAGCGGAATTTGAAAAAGCGGCTGCTACCCGTTTCGGCTCCGGCTGGGCGTGGCTGGTGCTGAAAGGCGATAAGCTGGCTGTAGTTTCTACAGCGAACCAGGATTCCCCGCTGATGGGCGAAGCTATCTCCGGCGCTTCCGGTTTCCCAATTGTGGGTCTGGACGTGTGGGAACACGCTTACTACCTGAAATTCCAGAACCGTCGCCCGGACTACATCAAAGCGTTCTGGGACGTGGTTAACTGGGACGAAGCTGCAGCGCGTTTTGCCGCCAAAAAATAAGGTTGCATTGTGCTGAGTGAGAAGCGAGTCTGATGACTCGCTTTTTTTATGTCCGCAGCAAGGAGCAGCAGATGCACTATCCGCTAAATGTCTACATTGGGCGCATTCGCGACTATCCCGGCAGCCGCCCGAGCGCAATAAGCAAAATTCAGGTCGATGGTGAATTAACCCTCGGCGATCTCGGCCTTGAGGGCGATGAGCAGGCGGAGAAGAAAATTCACGGCGGGCCGGACCGCGCGCTGTGCCACTATCCGCGTGAACATTATGCCCACTGGGCTCGCGAGCTGCCTCAGCAGGCGGACCTGTTCTGCGCCCCGGCGTTTGGCGAGAATCTCTCGACCGAGGGACTGACGGAGCAAAACGTCTTTATTGGCGATATCTTCCGCTGGGGAGAGGCGCTGATTCAGGTGACGCAGCCACGTTCGCCGTGCTTTAAGCTCAACTATCACTTTGCCGTCAGCGATATGGCGCAGCTGATGCAGAACAGCGGCAAAACCGGCTGGTTGTATCGGGTGGTGGCGGGCGGGAAGGTATCCAGCGATACGCCGCTGGTGCTGGTCTCCCGGCTAAGCGATGTTAGCGTGCACGAGGCTGGCGCGATCGCCTGGTCTATGCCGTTTGATGATGAACAGTACCATCGCCTGCTATCGGCTGCGGGGCTGTCAGTGAGCTGGAGCCGTACCATGCAGAAACGGCGTTTAAGCGGGCAGATCGAAGACAATTCCCGGAGATTGTGGGGGAAATAGCTCGCCCGCTCGTTAGTTTCTCTCTTCTCATATAGGGGCCGATCGCCCCTGCTTTTCCTCTACGCTTTGCCTCATCTATTTAGCGTGGCAACAGGTTTGTGGCCACGTACTTCAGAGCCATTCTTGTTACCTGGTCCACAAAAAAAGCCTCGGTTACGAAAAAAAACTTGAGTATTCCCTGCACTCAAATATCTTATGTGGAAATTGGTTTAAACCAGATTGGGCGATATGAAAGAGAAAAACTATGTTGATGTCCTCAGAGAGCGCTTCGAAAGCTGGCTGAATGAGAAAAATTTACCGGCTGGCGCAAAGTTACCTTCTGAGAGGGAACTTTGTGAGTTGTTGGATGCGAAGCGTATGACCTTACGTCAGGTTCTTATTGAACTTGAAGTTGACTCACGTATTTTTAGAAAAAACCGTAGTGGTTGGTTTATTTCGTCGAAGCGATTCATTTATAACCCTAAATCACTTTCAAGCTTTAATGCTGAAGCACGAGCTCAGGGACGCAATCCATTTTGGGGGTATTTATCAAAAGAGGCCGTTGAGACCGTTCCGCACCATGTTGATCAGGTTTTTCAGGCTTCGGGTAAACAATACCTTATTACTGGGTGGTGTGGCCTTGACGAGCACAAAGTATTTTATCATGAGTCTTATATTAACGCTGAAATTGCTCCGGGTTTTATCCAGAAACTGGAAGATAAATCTTTTGCCAGAGTCTGGGAGGAGGAGTTTGGTTACGTGTTAAATATTAAAGAAATGGTCTTTAAACCGGTCAATATGCCGGAAATGGCTTGTAAGGAATTGGGGGTTGCGCCTAATACCTACGGTATTTTGGTAGAAAAACATCGTGCGACTCATGATAAAAAGGTGGTTCAGATTGACTTTGAATACTGGCGCCTTGAGTCCGTGGAACTTGTTATTCGTGATGAATGAGAAAGATTATGGAAAATATGAATAGAGAATGTCTTGTTGAACGAGCAAAAAATATACGGCTCTATCTCCATGCTTATGCTTTTCATTTAAATATGCGTTATGAACGTATTCTCCCTGGCGATTTGTTGGATATTGCTCATCAACAAGAATTAAAAGGGGTAAAAGTCCATGTCGAAGATGGTGAATCTCAAGCACTACAGAATATGAATAGCCAGCAATTGCAGTGCTTTAAGGAAAAAGCGGCAAACTATGGTCTGGATGTTCATATAGAAACGAGCGCATCGGATCGGGAGACATTGGCTGACGCCATCCGCATCGCGCAGGCAACCGGCGCAACCTCGGTGCGCTTCTACCCTCGATACGAAGGCTATCTAAAGGATGTACTGGAGAAAATTGCCAGTGATATCGCCTGGTTGTCACAGTTTGATGATTGTGGGTTGAGCTTTACGATTGAACAGCATGAAGATTTGCAGGGCCATGAACTGGTGGCGCTGGTGAGAAATAGCGGTATGCAGAACCTCTCCATTTTGTTCGATTTTGGCAATATGATTAATGCCAATGAGCAACCCCTTGCGGCATTAGAGGTGATGTCACCATTAATTACTCAGGTACATATCAAGGATGCCCGAATTATTAAAGAAGGAAAGGGCTGGGGGCATGAAGCTTGTCGTTCCGGGTATGGCGATTTACCAATGAAAGAGATGCTCAGGGCATTGTTGCTTTTAGGCGAGGATAAACCGCAAGTCCTCTCCTTTGGTCTTGAAGAAGAAGTGGAATATTATGCGCCCGCATTTCGTTTCGATGATGAAGGTGATAATCCCTGGATCCCGTGGCGAGAAGCGAGCTATACCCCTTTGCCTGATACTCATTTGGTTGATGCTCGCCTGGCACAGGAAAAAGAACATGCCCTTGCGCAAATTAAATACATTCGTGATCTATGCGGTGAATTTATAAATATCCAATAATTTGTAATTAAGTAGTGAAGAATTATGCAGGCTGCGCCATTATTTATGGTTAGCTGTATGGTTTGTTATTCATTTGATTAATCGAGCTTTTCTCTCAACCAGCAATGAGGGTGTGAATTATGTTCATGAATAAATGGGCACGGCTGTGCTTTTTGATTTTGGGGGGAGGCACAATATTCAAGCTCTCCAGCATGAAGGATGTATTTTATGTACCAATGCAAAATGACTGGGGATTAACAAATACGCAAATTGGTCTAAGCTTTACGGTATATACAATCGTTCAGACCGCAGGGCTTTTTCTCTCGCTATATATCGCAGATCGTTACTCTAAAAAGATACTATTACCCTTTGGTTTAATCGGTGTTGGTTTATGCGGTCTGTATTTATCGACTTTGCCATCCTTCACCGGGTATCTGGTCTGTTTTGCCGCCATGGCCTTTTTTGCTGATGTAGTTTATTGGCCGGTCTTGCTGAAAGCGGTTCGCTTGCTCGGTACGCAAGAAGAGCAGGGACGTATGTTTGGCTTTTTAGAGGCCGGACGCGGTGTGGTGGATGTTATTGTTGCCTCCGGTGCGCTATTTGTTTTTGTCCATTTCGGCGAAGGAAAAGCGGGCATGCAGGCTGGTCTGCTGTTCTATACGATAATCACGCTGGCGGCGGGCGTTATTACTTACTTTATTGTCGATGATGACAAAGTAAAAGGCGGCGAAAAAGCCAGCGCCAACATCGAAGTGTTAAAAGGCATTAAACATATTTTATCCTGCCCGAATGTCTGGCTGGCTGCTTTTGGTATCTTCTTCGTGTACGCCGCTTATTGCGGGCTGACGTACTTTATCCCGTTCCTGAAAGATATCTATATGCTGCCGGTCGCGTTGGTTGGGGCGTACGGCATTATTAACCAGTATGCGTTGAAAATGGTCGGTGGACCGATTGGGGGATTGCTGGCTGATAAGGTTGCCAAATCACCCACGGTTTATCTGAAGTGGACGTTCCTGATCTCTGCTATCGCCATGATTATCTTTATGCAGCTGCCCCATCAGTCTATGAATGTGTACGTGGGAATGGCGGCAACGTTAGGATTTGGGGCGATTATTTTCTCGCAGCGCGCCATTTTCTTCGCACCAATGGATGAGATTGGTACACCGCGTGAGTATGCTGGTTCTGCCATGGCCTTTGGCTGCATTATTGGTTATATGCCAGCGATGTTTGCCTATACGCTGTATGGCTGGCTGCTGGACACCCACAGCGGCATCACCGGCTACAACTACGTTTTTAGCGTGATGGTTGCGTTCAGCTTAATGGGGTTTGTCTGCTCGACGCTGCTGGTTAAGCGGATTAAGAAGCAAAAACTCACGGCAACAACTGCGGCAGCATAAGATCTGAGCTTCCCCGGAAATGGTATTCCGGGGAAGTCCGTTATGAACGTTTGTACAGCGGCAGCCAGATGGTTAAGCGCAAACCGCCCAGCGGGCTGTCGTCGGCTTTCACCCAACCGCGGTGCTGCTGAATGGCGGCTTCAACAATCGCCAGCCCCAGGCCGGTACCGCCAGACTCGCGATCGCGCGCCTCGTCGGTCCGGTAGAACGGACGGAAAATTTGCTCGCGATCTTCCGGACTGACGCCCGGACCGTCGTCATCGACGTTCACCGTAATTCCGTCTTTATCCACCGAGAAGCTCACTGAAATCTTCGTATGCGAGTAGCGCAGCGCGTTACGCACGATATTCTCCAGCGCGCTTTCCAGCGCGTTGGGGTTACCGTACAGCGGCCATGGCCCTGGCGGATACTCCACAGTGAACGATTTCCCTACCTGCTCGGCTTCAAATGCGGCGTTATCCAGCACTTCACCCCAAAGCTGATTAGCTTTTACCGTCTCGCTGACCAACGCGTTGTTAGCCTGATTACGCGACATCACCAGCAAATCGTTGATCATGCTGTCCAGCCGGTGCGCTTCCATTTCGATGCGCTCCAGTTCTTTGCTCTCCCCACTGCGGCGGCGCAGCAATGCGGTGCCTAACTGCAGGCGCGTCAACGGCGTGCGCAGCTCGTGGGAGATGTCGGACAGCAGACGATGCTGGCTGGTCATCATGCGTTCCAGCGCGGTCACCATTTGGTTAAAGCTGGTCCCGGCGGCTAAAAACTCCTGCGGGCCGGCTTCCAGTTCCGGATGTTGACGCAGGTTGCCCTGAGCGACTTCATCGGCGGCGTTTTTCAGCTTACGCGCGGGCTTAGCCAGACTCCATGCGAGCCATAGCAGCAGCGGGGCGCTGACTAACATCGTGACGATCAGCAGCAATAACGGCCGGTCAAAGAGCAGATTGATAAAGTCTGATTGCGACGTGTTGGCAGGGCGGATCAGATAGAGCTGGTAGTTATCTTCGCCATCCCGCACGGAAAAGGGCCCGACCATTTCCAGACGACCATAGCGCTTTTTCTGCGGATGGTCGGCGTTATCCGCCTGGCCGATAAAGTTGCGGATAATCTGCATCTCGTTGCGTTCAGCACCGATAACGCGTCCTTCGCTGGTCACCAGCAGCAAGCGCTGGCCCGGCGGAGCCCACTTATCGATGGCACGAAACAGACGACGCCACCACATCAGGTCGTTTGGCGGATCGGTCGCCAGTTCGGCCTCGACGTGCTGTTCAATCATGATGCCCTGACGTTGCTCGCTCTCCAGCAGCTCGGTCATCTGGCGCGAGTCCAGCTTGGGCAGCATCAGAACCAGCATCAACACCAATGCCAGCGTGAGCCAGAAAATAGCGAAGATGCGTGCGGTTAAACTTCCAATCATGAAGCCGATACCATCAGATAGCCGCGTCCGCGCAGAGTTTTAAACCACGGATGGCCGTCTTTGCGCTCTGGCAGCTTACGCCGCAAGTTGGAGATGTGCATATCGATAGCGCGGTCAAACGGCGTTAGACGTTTGCCCAGCACTTCCTGGCTCAAGTGTTCACGCGACACGACCTGGCCGAGATGCTGCGCCAGCAGGTAGAGCAGGGTGAACTCGGTGCCGGTCAGCTCCAGAGTCTGTCCATCGAAGCTGGCTTCCTGGCGACCCGGGTTAAGGCTTAGGGCATCCACTTCCAGCGTCGGCGAACCAGCTTCGGTCACTTGCTGCTGCTCGCTCCAGTGGGAACGGCGCAGAATAGCGCGTATACGCGCCACCAGCTCGCGATCGTTGAACGGCTTAGGCAAATAATCGTCCGCGCCCAGCTCAAGGCCAAGAACGCGATCCAGCTCGCTGCCGCGGGCCGTTAGCATGATAACCGGGGTCTGGTGTGTCTGACGCAACTCTTTGAGCGTATCGATACCGTTTTTCTTCGGCATCATCACATCAAGCAAAAGTAAATCGACGCTGTCGTCAAGAAGGGCCAGCGCCTGTTCCCCGTCATGGGCGACAAGCACATTAAAACCTTCCATATCGAGCAGCTCTTTTAACAGGGAGGTGAGCTCCCGGTCATCATCTACTAACAGGATTTTATTCATTGTTTAAATACCTCCGAGGCAGAAATTACGTCATCAAGGCCCGCTAATCCATGACTTTACGTTGTTTTACACCCCCTGACGCATGTTTGCAGCCTGCATCGTAAACTGTCTCTCGTTGAATCGCGACACAAACGTTTTGGGAGTATGTGATGCGCAATGTTATCGCTGCCGTCATGGCCTCAACGCTGGTGCTAAGTGCATATAGCCAGGCTGCTGAAGTCGTCACCAGCGTTAACTGGCTACCCGGAGATGTCGGGGCACAGCGCAGCGGCCAGAGCCATATGTTTGACGGCATAAGTTTAACCGAACACCAACGACAGCAGTTACGTGATCTTATGCACCGGGCACGCCACGACAGGTTACCCGTTAATGTTAGCGAAATGGAGACAATGCATAGCCTTGTCACCGCAGAAAATTTTGATGAAAACGCTGTACGCGCTCAGGCAGATAAGATGGCGCAGGAACAGGTTGCCCGCCAGGTTGAAATGGCAAAAGTTCGCAACCAGATGTACCACCTGTTAACGCCAGAGCAGCAAGCGGTTTTAAATGCTAAGCACCAGCAACGAATGGATCAGTTGCGTGAGGTTGCAAGGATGCAAAAAGGCTCAGCGATGATGCTTTCCAGTAGTAGCAATACCCTGCAACCCCAGTAACAAACCCTGTTTTCCTTGCCATAGACACCATCCCTGTCTTCCCCCACATGATGTGGGGGTTTTTTTTGCCTGTCATTCGGCCAAATGGCCTCTCCCTTGCTCCCCGTCCCGGCAAAAGATCGGGTTATACTAAGCGCATCGCGAAGTAAGGAGCGTTTATGAATCAATCCTATGGGCAGCTGGTGAGCCGTGCGGCTATTGCGGCAACGGTGATGGCCTCTGCGTTACTTTTGATCAAAATTTTTGCGTGGTGGTATACCGGCTCAGTGAGTATTCTGGCGGCGTTGGTTGATTCGTTAGTCGATATTGCAGCCTCGTTAACCAATCTGTTAGTCGTGCGTTATTCGCTACAACCTGCCGATGAAGAACATACTTTTGGCCATGGTAAGGCGGAGTCGCTGGCCGCGCTGGCACAAAGTATGTTTATTTCCGGCTCGGCATTATTTCTGTTCCTGACCGGTATTCAGCACCTGGTGCGCCCTGAACCGATGCAGGCGGCGGGGGTCGGGATGATTGTGACGCTCATTGCGCTGATAAGCACTCTGGTCTTGGTGACGTTCCAGCGCTGGGTGGTGAGAAAAACCCAAAGTCAGGCAGTACGGGCGGATATGCTTCATTATCAGTCTGATGTTATGATGAACGGCGCAATTCTGGTGGCGCTCGGCCTCTCCTGGTATGGCTGGCACCGTGCCGATGCGCTGTTTGCATTGGGCATTGGCGTCTATATTTTATATAGCGCGCTGCGCATGGCTTATGACGCCGTCCAGTCGTTATTAGACCGCGCGCTTCCTGATGAGGAACGCCAGGATATTATCAATATCGTGACCGCATGGCCCGGAGTCAGCGGGGCGCACGATCTACGAACACGGCAGTCAGGGCCGACTCGCTTTATTCAGATACATTTGGAAATGGAAGATAATCTCCCGCTGGTTCAGGCTCATGTGATTGCCGACCAGGTGGAGCAGGCGATTCTGCACCGTTTTCCGGGTTCTGATGTGATTATTCATCAGGATCCGTGCTCTGTAGTGCCGTTAGCACAGCAGGGTGTTTTATGAGCTTTCGGTTATAGTCTGTAAACTCGATGTAAAAATGTGGGGCGGATCGGCATTATTTGTATAAATTACCGCCATTTGGTCTGACCTGAATCAATTCAGCCAGAAGCGTTTGATATACTATTGCAATTATCGATGGGCACTCCTGGTGAGGGGGCGCTTCAGGCAACAGGATTATTTTTTGCTTCCTAAGTTCAGAGGTAGTCATGATTAAGAAAATCGGTGTGTTGACAAGTGGCGGTGATGCGCCGGGCATGAACGCAGCAATTCGTGGCGTTGTGCGCGCGGCATTAACGGAAGGTCTGGAAGTTTTTGGAATCTATGACGGTTACCTCGGCCTGTATGAAGATCGTATGGTTCAGCTCGACCGCTATAGCGTTTCCGACATGATCAACCGTGGCGGCACCTTCCTGGGATCGGCGCGCTTCCCGGAATTCCGCGAAGAACACATTCGCGCAGTTGCTCTTGAGAATATGAAAAAACGCGGCCTGGATGCGCTGGTCGTTATCGGTGGTGACGGTTCTTATATGGGGGCTGTGCGCCTGACTGAAATGGGCTTCCCGTGCATCGGTTTGCCGGGCACTATCGACAACGATATTAAAGGTACTGACTACACTATCGGTTTCTTTACTGCGCTGAGCACCGTTGTTGAGGCGATTGACCGCCTGCGTGATACTTCTTCCTCTCACCAACGTATTTCCGTTGTTGAAGTGATGGGCCGTTACTGCGGCGACCTGACCCTGGCAGCAGCAATCTCCGGCGGCTGTGAATTCGTCATGGTTCCTGAAGTTGACTACACCCGTGATGATCTGGTGACAGAAATTAAAGCCGGTATCGCCAAAGGGAAAAAACACGCTATCGTGGCCATTACTGAACATATGTGCGATATCCACGAACTGGCTGAGTACATTGAGAAAGAGACTGGTCGTGAAACCCGTGCAACCGTACTGGGCCACATCCAGCGCGGTGGCTCCCCGGTTCCTTATGACCGTATTCTGGCATCCCGTATGGGCGCATATGCTATCGACCTGCTGCTGCAGGGCTTTGGCGGCCGCTGTGTTGGTATTCAGAATGAGAAGCTGGTTCATCACGATATCATCGACGCCATCGAAAGCATGAAGCGTCCGTTCAAAAGTGACTGGCTGGATTGCGCTAAGAAGCTGTACTAAGCTCTTGTGTGAAATAAAAAGGCCTTCTCAGAGAGAAGGCCTTTTTTATGAACGAGGGCGTTACTCAATATCCAGAGCATCCTCTGAGAGAATTATCCCGGTATTATCAGCGTACAGATGGTCACCAGAGAAGAAGGTGACGCCGCCGAAGTTGACGCGAACGTCGCTTTCGCCGATACCTTCACCTGCGGCTCCCACGGGAATGGCGGCCAGCGCCTGGATGCCGATATCCATCTCCTCCAGATCGTCAACCTGGCGCACTGCGCCATAGACCACTAACCCTTCCCATTCGTTTTGTACGGCCAGACGCGCCAGGTCGGCGTCGATTAATGCGCGTCGAACGGAACCACCGCCATCGATTAACAGGATATGACCACGGCCGTTCTGCTCAAGCATATCGTAGAGCAACCCGTTATCCTCGAAACATTTCACCGTGATGATTTGTCCACCAAACGACGACCGTCCCCCAAAGTTGGAGAACAGAGGTTCCACGACGTTGACATCCTCCTGGTAGATGTCACAAAGCTCGGAAGTATCGTATTTCATAGGCTTAACGTTCAGTTGCTGCGAGAATTTTCAGTATATCTCGGGAATCGTGTTGTTGGCAAAATCATCAATTGTTAATTGATATTTGTCAGTTAACCTGCCAGCTTGCTGAGAATAATTCCGATAACAAACAGCAGGTTGGTCAGCAGCGCGCCTTTTACCGTTCTTTCCAGCATCGGGCGCATGGCCACAGGCTCGCGCTCGCGCATCACAAAACGCGCCTGCTTAACCAGCAGCGGCGTAGCCAGCAGGAACAGCCAGCCCCAGGGATTATGCAGCGAGATGAGATTAAACAGCGCCAGGCACAGCGGAGCGCCAATGAGGAGACAGGCATGGTAACGACGAGCGTTAACGGGCCCCAGACGTACGGCGAGGGTGTTTTTGCCGTTATCACGATCGCTGTCGATATCACGCAGGTTATTAATATTTAATACCGCAGCAGCCAGCAGGCCGCAGGCGGTCGCGGGTAAGAAAATGACCGCTTCAATGCTGTGCGCCTGAAGGTACCAGCTTCCGACAACGCTAAGCCAGCCGAAGAAAACCAGCACGGAAATATCGCCGAGACCAATGTATCCGTAAGGTCGGGTGCCGACGGTGTAGGTAATGGCTGCGATAATTGCCAGCACGCCAAGCACCATAAAGCCGATAAAGTCGGCCATGGTTTGCCAGGCTGAGAACAGCAGCGCCAGGCCAGAGAGGCAAATCAGCACCACGGTCAGAATTAACGCGCGTTTCATTTGTGCCTGAGTAATTGCCCCTTTCTGCATACCGCGCAGGGGGCCGATGCGATCGGGTTTGTCGCTGCCTTTGACCGCATCGCCATAGTCATTGGCGAGGTTGGAGAGTATTTGCAGTAAACCGGCGGTAATGATTGCCAGCAGGGCAACCCAGGGATCGAAACTGCCCTGATGCCAGGCAAGAGCGGAGCCGACAATGATGGCGGCAAAGGCCAGAGGTAACGTTTTGGGGCGCAGGCTTTCCAGCCAGGCCTGGGTTTTGTTTATCGGTTGTTCAGTCATAGGTTCCGGCCAATAAAAATGGGGCTCTACCCTTCATACTTCAAGCTGCAGGTACGTTGGCTATAATCATTCACCCCAGTCACGTACTTATGTACGCTCCTGGGGATTCATTCCTTTGCCGCCTGCCTGCAACTCGAATTATTTTGGGTATCTATAGCCCCATCTATAGTGATGAAAATATATTGAACCGGATTATAGGATAAAACGACTCAGATCTTCATCTGCCACCAGAACATCCAGATGTTTACCGACATATTCTGCATCGATAGTCACGCTTTGACCGTTCATTTCGCTGGCGTCGTAGGAGATATCTTCGATCAGACGCTCCAGTACGGTATGCAGGCGACGCGCACCGATGTTCTCAGTGGTTTCGTTGACCTGCCAGGCGGCCTGAGCAATGCGTTTGATGCCATCTTCCGTGAACTCGATATTAACGCCTTCAGTCGCCATCAGCGCTTTATACTGCACGGTGATAGAGGCGTTCGGCTCAGTCAGGATGCGCTCGAAGTCATGGGTGGTCAGTGCTTTCAGCTCAACGCGAATCGGCAGACGCCCCTGCAACTCTGGGATCAGGTCAGACGGACTGGCCACCTGGAACGCGCCGGAGGCGATAAACAGAATGTGGTCAGTTTTCACCATCCCGTGCTTGGTGGAGACGGTGCAGCCTTCAACCAGCGGCAGCAGGTCGCGCTGTACGCCTTCGCGTGAAACGTCAGGGCCTGAAGAGTTGCCGCCACGTTTACAGATTTTGTCGATTTCGTCGATAAACACGATACCGTGCTGCTCAACCGCATCGATAGCATCCTGCTTCAGCTCTTCCGGGTTGACCAGCTTCGCCGCTTCTTCTTCAATCAACAGCTTCATCGCATCTTTGATTTTCAGCTTACGCGGTTTTTGCTTCTGGCCGCCCAGATTCTGGAACATTGATTGCAGCTGGCTGGTCATCTCTTCCATGCCCGGAGGGGACATGATTTCAACGCCCATCGGCGCAGCCGCGAGATCGATTTCAATCTCTTTGTCGTCGAGCTGCCCCTCGCGCAGTTTTTTGCGGAAAGACTGGCGCGCGGCAGAAGGTTCCTGAGGCTGTTCAGCCTGGCCCCAGTTATTTTTTGCCGGAGGGATCAGCACATCAAGGATGCGCTCTTCCGCCAGCTCTTCTGCACGGTAGCGGTTTTTGTCGATGGACTGCATGCGGACCATTTTGATCGCTGCATCGGTCAGATCGCGGATAATCGAATCCACTTCTTTACCAACATAGCCTACTTCGGTGAATTTAGTTGCTTCAACCTTGATAAACGGCGCGTTGGCCAATTTTGCCAGACGACGGGCGATTTCGGTTTTACCGACGCCGGTTGGGCCGATCATCAGAATGTTTTTCGGCGTGACTTCGTGGCGCAGCTCTTCGTTAAGCTGCATACGACGCCAGCGGTTACGCAGAGCGATGGCGACGGAGCGCTTGGCTGCGTCCTGGCCGATAATGTGTTTGTCCAGTTCGCTGACAATTTCGCGTGGGGTCATTTCAGACATGGGAGATCCTTACGCTTTGGAGGTCAATTCTTCGATGGTATGGAAGTGGTTGGTATATATGCAGATATCACCTGCAATATTCAACGCTTTCTCTGCGATATCGCGTGCGCCCAGTTCGGTATTTTCCAGCAGGGCGCGGGCTGCGGCTTGGGCGTAAGGACCGCCGGAGCCGATAGCAATCAGGTCGTTTTCTGGCTGCACCACGTCACCGTTACCGGTGATGATAAGCGATGAGTTTTCGTCAGCCACGGCCAGAAGCGCCTCCAGCTTGCGCAGCATGCGATCGGTACGCCAGTCTTTCGCCAGTTCAACGGCGGCTTTCACCAGGTGGCCTTGATGCATTTCGAGCTTACGTTCAAACAGTTCGAACAGGGTGAAGGCGTCAGCGGTACCGCCAGCAAAGCCTGCAATCACTTTGTCGTTGTACAGACGGCGAACTTTCTTCACGTTGCCCTTCATTACGGTGTTGCCCAGTGTAGCCTGGCCATCACCGGCAATAACGACATGGCCGTTACGGCGAACACTTACAATTGTAGTCACGAGCAGACCCCTTGGTTGCAAAAGCGGAATAGAGGCCCCGCGTTTACGCGGGGCAGAATGCAATTATAAATGGGGGGGATTTTGAGGGTTTCAACCCCTGGCGGCGAGACGAATGCAGTTTGCGTGTCCGGCCATCTTCAGGCGTTCAATCATGTTGCTGGCGTTGTCTTTGCCTTTCAGTGGCCCGATCACTACCCGGTTCCAGCCGTTGTTGGTGGTGATGTGCGAGGAAAAGCCTTCAAATGCCAGCTGTGCGCGAACGGTTTCCGCCTGCTCGGCGCCTTTAAAGGACCCGCACTGAATCATCCAGCTGCGATCGTCTTTTTTCTCCGTCGCGGCGGTTTTCGGTGCTTCCTCGACGCGGGTCACCGGTGCGGCGGCCTGCGTTTTAGGCTGCGCAGTACTGGTATGCGCTGGCGTTTGCAGCAGATCCTGATACGGCTGCTGGGTTGAAGCGGTTTGCTTCGGCTGCTGTACCTGTTTGGGCTGCTCCACAACTCGTGGTTGAGTTCGCGGCTGCTGAACCTGAGTTTGCTGTTGGGTCTGTGCTAACTGCTGTTGCTGCACCTGCTGCTGAGCTAAACGCTGGCGCTGTAGGGTTTGCTGGCGCTGCGCCGGGGTTTGTTCATTCCACGGCACTTCGGTCAGCTGCGTGGGCTGCTGACGCATATCGGCCTGCATTTGCGCTAGCAGCTGGCGCTGTTCGTTAGTCAGCTGTTCCGGCTTCATGACTTCACCACCGGCTGTCGGCTCAGTAGGCGCACGAACGCCAGGCTGGCGACTTTCCAGCTCTTTAATATAGCGCCAGCGTTCTTCCGGCTTCGGCGGTAAGCCGTTACCTGCCGCCTGGCGGTTTTGCAGCGCTTCAGCTTCTTCTTTTTTGTGGTGCGTGATGAAGTACAGTCCACCGATAAAAGCCACCAGCACTGCCGCCGCGATCGCAACCATAGTGGGCGAAACCGCTGAAAGGCCGCTTTGCTTGTTCCTTGAGCTTCGGGTATTGCTCTTTTTGCGCCGCGAAGAAGCCGGTTGGCTGCGGCGTACATAATCTCGTTGTGCCACTATCGTTTCGCTGTCTTATTCGTTTTTCAGCCCGCCATGTTACTTAAGCGGCGGGCCTTTGACCAGAAGAGCAGGCCCGAAAGCCTGATGGTTATGTTCGGATTTTGCGCGTACTGCCGCGAACGATGAGCTCGCAGTCGAGTAATCGAGAGCCGCTGCTGACGTTGTGCCCGTGCAACTGATCCAGCAAAAGCAGCATCGCTTCGCGGCCAATATCAAAACGCGGTTGCGCGACGGTCGTCAATGGCGGATCGCAAAATTCAGACAAAGAGATGTTATCAAAGCCAATAATAGACAGATCTTCAGGAACTTTCAGCCCGCGACGTTTCGCCAGCGAGAGTGCGCCCAGCGCCATAATGTCGCTATGACAGAAAACAGCCGTTGGCGGTACAGGTAATGACAGAAGCTGTTCCAGCGCATTGGCTCCGGCTTCGTAGGTGAAATTACCGCGAGCGATATAGTGTGGATCGACGGTCATTCCACTGCGGCGCAGCGCCTGAACGTAGCCTTGCAGGCGATAATGGCAAAGCGGCATCTCTTCCGGACCAGCGATACAGCCAATGCGGCGATGACCTAGCTCTTGCAGATAGTTAACGGCGTTGAATGCGGCGGTGAGGTTATCGATATGCACCGTCGGCAGCTCCAGCTCGGGCGCGAACTCATTAGCCATCACCATCGGCGGCAGATTACGCTGTTCTTCTACGCCCGCATCGAAGGGCAGGCGCGAACCCAGCAGCAGCATACCGTCGATCTGCTTGGTAATAATCAGATCGATAAAGGTTTTTTCCTGACGGTTCTGATGAGCACAATCGCCAATCAGCACCAGATACTCTTGTTCCGCAGCGGTGACTTCGATGCCGCGAATAATCTCGCTAAAGAAGGGATCGCAAATATCCGGCACAATCACCAGGATAGTGCGCGACTCATTGCGCTTCATGTTGCGCCCGAGCGATTGTGGTAAATAGCCGACTTCAAGCGCCGCCTGTTCTACCCGGTTACGGGTGCTCTGCGAAACCTTATCGGGGTTCATTAACGCTCGGGATACAGTTGCCGTAGAGACGTTTGCCTTCTCGGCAACGTCTTTCATCGTGGCGGCAACCACCTGTTTTTTGGGCTTCACCTGTTTTCTCCTCGCTGACTGGCGCAGACACATCCCTTGCGTTCTGACATCAGCAACATTTTTAACAGATAGTACATCCAGAGAGTTACAGAATTTTCATGAAAAACGTGATGGCGGTTGAATTTTTCGATCCGCCTCGCAAGAGAAGCTTTAACCTTCAATAGGATCGACATCCAGGACCCACTTCACTTTGCGCGCTTCCGGTAAGGTATTAATCAACGCCAAGGTCCCGCTGACGATGTGCTGCAGACGAATGCGTGACGGATGCTGGAGCAGAATCTGCCAGCGCCAGCGGCCTCCACGCTTCGGTGCCAGCGCCGGTACCGGGCCGAGCACCCAGAGCTTATCGTCAGCCAGCGGGCTGGCCTGTAGTAGGTTACGCAACTGCTGTAAAAATAGCGGAGCTTGCTGATTATTATGATCTTCCGCGCGAATCAGAACGTGGCTGGTCCACGGCGGCAGTTGCATACTCTGCCGCTCCGCTAGCGCCTGCTCGGCAAACGCGTCGTATCCTTTATAGAGCAGCGTTTGCAGCAGCGGGTGCTCCGGGTGATGAGTTTGAAGGATCACTTCACCCTGCTTACCAGCGCGGCCTGCGCGTCCCGAAACCTGCGTATAGAGCTGAGCAAAACGCTCCGCTGAGCGGAAATCAGCGGAAAACAGCGCCCCGTCAACGTCCAATAGAGAGACCAGGGTGACATCCGGGAAATGATGGCCCTTCGCCAGCATTTGGGTACCGATAAGAATGCGCGCGCCGCCGCGATTAACGTCGGCAAGGTATTGTTCAAGCGCGCCTTTACGGCTGGTGGTATCCCTGTCGATACGGGAAATCGGCACATCGGGAAACATCGGTGCCAGCGCTTGCTCAAGCTGCTCGGTTCCAAGCCCCACCGGTACCAGGTGCGTTGAGCCGCAGGAGGGGCACTGGCGTGGAATCGGCCTTTGGCTGTCGCAGTGGTGACAGCGCAGATGATGCTGGGCCTGATGCAGCGTGTAGTAGCTGTCGCAGCGTGGGCATTCCGCAATCCAGCCGCAGTCGTGACACAGTAGCGCAGGCGCGAAGCCGCGGCGATTTAAAAATAGAATCACCTGGTTATCGGCCTGCAGATGCTGACGCATGCGGCCGATCAGCGCCGGAGAAAGCCCGGCCTGGAGCTGCTGCCCTTTTAAATCCAGAACATGTTGTTGGGCCGGGCGCGCATTGCCCGCACGTTTGGTTAGCTTCAACTGGTGATACTTGCCCTGACGAACGTTATAAAGCGTTTCCAGCGCTGGGGTCGCCGAACCAAGAATAATCGGAATCTGCTCGCTATGTGCGCGCCAGACCGCCAGATCGCGAGCGTGGTAGCGCCAGCCTTCCTGTTGTTTGTAAGAACTGTCGTGCTCTTCGTCGATAACGATCACCCCAAGGTCTTTGAATGGGGTGAACAGCGACGAACGGGTGCCGATCACAATCGCCGCTTCGCCGTTTTTGGCTTTTAGCCACGCCGAAAGACGCTCGCTGTCGTTAAGACCTGAGTGCAGCACTTCTACCGGAGCGTTAAAACGGTGGCGGAAACGGGCGATAGTCTGCGGCGTCAGGCCGATTTCCGGTACCATCACCAGCGCCTGGCGACCCTGCGCCAGCACGTTTTCCAGAACGCTCAGATAAACTTCCGTTTTCCCGGACCCGGTGATCCCGGCCAGCAGCCAGGCGGAAAAGCTGTCTGAGGCGCTGTGAATCGCGCCAACGGCGGTCGCTTGTTCAGTATTGAGACGCAGGCGTTCTCCGGGTACCGAGAAGCTTGTTCGCCAGTCGGTGATACCAGGCGCTTCGCTGGCCAGCTCAGTAAGACCTTTACCCCGCAGCGCCTGTAGCGCGGCGTCGTTAAATTCCAGCTCGGCAACCTGATGACGCCAGATTTTCCCCTGACGCAGTGCCGCCAGCGCCTGCTGTTGTTTTGGTGAGCGTTTAAGACTATTGATATCAACCGCTTGCCCTTGCTCGGTGGCAAACCAGTACCACATCGGCGTCGCGCTGGCGGGTTTCCCCTGGCGCAACATGATCGGTAGCGCGTGGAATAACACATCGCCAATCGGATGATGATAGTAATCCACTGCCCACAGCAGTAGTCGCCAGACGGAAGAGGAGAAGACGGGCTCGGCGTCGAGGACTTCAGCAACCGGTTTGAGCTCATTGAGCGGTAATTCGCTCCGCTCGCTGATCGCCGTTACGATGCCGATGCGCTCCTGCTTGCCGAACGGAACGCGCACGCGACAGCCCGCTTTGACCGGCATACCGTCAGGCAGCAAATAGTCAAAAGTGCGGGGCAGCGGAACGGGCAGGGCAACGTGAGCGACGGGCATTTAATCTTCCTGACTTGAAATCTGGCGGGTTAGTATACACATTGTGATAAGGGCTCGCGGATCAGTTTGCATATGCTGGTCAAATTCTGTATGATTCGCCGCCTTTGATGTGCTTTGTGCAGCATCAAAATCTATTACCCGGGGATTTCGCATAGCGGAATAGCGACGGGAAATTATTAACATCGCGTGGTGTCTGGCGTTAGGGCTGGAAGAGCGACGCGGCCTTAACTGAGGTTCTCCCATGAAAAAAGATATTCATCCGAAATACGACGAAGTTACTGCAAACTGCTCTTGCGGTAACGTCATTAAAATCCGCTCTACCGTTGGTCACGACCTGAACCTCGACGTGTGCGGTAAATGCCACCCGTTCTACACCGGCAAACAGCGTGATGTTGCTACCGGTGGCCGTGTTGACCGCTTCAACAAGCGCTTCAGCGTGCCGGGTACCAGCAAGTAATTTGCTGAAGAAGAAGCCGCCTCAGGGCGGCTTTTTTGTCTCTGTTTTACAGAGGATAGCAGTATAAATTCAGACAAGCCTTATTCTTCTCCACTGCCTTCATCACGCTTCCCGCCGTCAGTTTTAGCGAGGGATTAATCGTCATCCCCGCGCTTTCCAGCCCCTTTGCCGTCCATTTATTACAGGTATTGAGTATCCCATAACGGCCATTTGCCGCGTAAAACTGGCTGTCGCCGTAGATCCCTTTTTTTAACGGTATCAGCTTGCCTGTTTCATCGCGGGCAAAGCTGCGGCCAATGTAGCGCAGTAGACTGCTGTTCTGGCTTGTGCTCAGGCTTAATTCAGCCACCGTGCTGCCGGAAAAATAGCGTCCGGGCGTCCCGGTAAAGGCGACAACGTGCATCACCGCACCGGATGACCAGAACATCGCCTGGAGCGTAAGCCGGCTGGTTATCTCCTGAGACTGGTAAAAGCCCTTATCGCCCCAGCCGATTTCATACCATTGTACCTCTTGGGGGAAACGCGTTTTAAGCTGCGGCAGAATCGTGTTTACATCGTCAGCAGACAGGATAATCCCTGTATGCCAGCCGTGATTGACGATATAGATTTCTGGCCCGAGCGACGGTTTTTCTGCCGTGGGTTTGATGGCCTGCGGGTAGGTGGTGCAGCCATACAGTAGAAAGCACATCCATGCGATGAACAGGTTTTTCATGATCGGTTACCAGGAGAACAGCGGCCAGTTTTTTTCTACGGTTTCCAGCTGCGGGGCGTCAAATACCGCCTGCGGCGAGATCACGGTTTCGTTCAGCGGGATATGCTGACCATAACGCTCTTTGAGTTTGGCGCGAACGGCCGGGGAGCTGAGATCGAACTCACTCAGCTTTTGCAGTTTACCCACCTGTAGCGCCAGGGCGCGGTGATACACCTTCCACACGACCTCGGAGCAGTACTGACGCTCGTCGCTCCATGAGAAGAAGAGATCGTAAGGTTGACCGAGGTAGTGCTTTGCCGTTTGCGCCAGCTGTTTTTGCTGCGTAGCGGTAAGCCCACCGCGCACGCGTCGGACGACGTATTTGCCGTCCTCACCCTGCGCGACCCACTTTTGCAGCGGCGTGTAAACCACCGGCCCAACGGCTTCAAAGACATAGGGTTTTTTATTGCGAATCACGACCATGCCGGTGTGGCTGTAATCGGAATGAGTCGCCAGCTGGATAGCTTTGCTTTGTGATGACCGGGAGATTTGAAAAACGATATCGCCAGTCTGCGGTTCCCAGGCATGCGCGGAGAAGGTCAACGCCAGGCTAAGCGCCAGAACACAATACTTCATGGCATAACATCCTTGTTATACCCGTCATACTTCAAGTTGCATGTGCGTTGGCTTTCCTCGCTCACCCCAGTCACTTACTTCAGTAAGCTCCAGGGGATTCCCTGCGTCGCCGCCTTCTTGCAACTCGAATTATTTAGGGTAAATACAACTAAAAAGAGCGGCTGGTTTCCCTGGCCGCTCTCAGTGATTTAGTATTCCCACGTATCCGGGTCGATACCCATTTCACGCATAATCTGTTTCGCCGCTTCCGGGATTTCATCGCTGCGCTCTTTACGCAGGTCTTCATCGTTAGGCAGCGGCTGACCGGTAAAGGCATGCAGGAACGCTTCACACAGCAGTTCGCTGTTGGTGGCGTGACGCAGGTTATTCACCTGACGACGCGTGCGTTCATCGGTGAGGATTTTTAACACCTTCAGAGGAATGGAAACCGTAATTTTCTTTACTTGTTCACTCTTCTTACCGTGCTCAGCGTATGGGCTGATATATTCGCCGCTCCATTCAGCCATGAGTTACCTTTAATCCTCTATTCATTAGTTAAGGGCCAGGAACGCGAGTTCAGGCCATAATTGCGCGTAGTTTACCGTAGAGGGGCGCGTCTGGCACCAAACAAGCCGCTACGGATGTGCGCTAATGCATATAATTTTAACGGCTATTTCCTATTTGCTCAATCTATACGCAAAGAAGTTTAGATGTCCAGATGTATTGACGTCTATTATAACTATGTTTACTCTGAAGCCTGACTTTTCACCGATTCAGCCAGGAACTCCCCAACATGACGCGTAAACAGGCCACCATCGCAGTGCGTAGCGGTTTAAATGACGACGAGCAGTACGGTTGCGTTGTCCCGCCGATTCACCTCTCCAGCACCTATAACTTCACCGGATTTAACGAACCTCGCGCTCACGACTATTCTCGTCGCGGTAACCCGACCCGTGATGTGGTGCAGCGTGCGCTGGCAGAACTAGAGGGCGGCGCGGGGGCGGTTCTCACCAATACCGGGATGTCGGCGATTCTGCTGGTCACCACGGTATTCCTGAAACCAGGCGATGTGCTGGTGGCGCCGCACGACTGCTACGGCGGCAGCTATCGTCTGTTTGATAGCCTGGCGAAACGGGGTTGTTACCGCGTGCTGTTTGTCGATCAGAATGACGAGCAGGCGTTGAGCGCCGCGCTGGCGGAAAAACCCAAGCTGGTTCTGGTCGAAAGCCCAAGTAATCCATTGCTGAGAGTTGTGGATATTGCGAAAATCTGCGGGCTGGCGCGTGAGGCTGGCGCGGTAAGCGTAGTGGATAACACCTTCCTGAGCCCGGCATTGCAGAATCCGCTGGCGCTGGGTGCCGATCTGGTGTTGCATTCATGCACCAAATATTTGAACGGCCACTCTGATGTGGTGGCCGGGGTGGTTATCGCTAAAGATCCGGCGATTGTCACCGAACTGGCATGGTGGGCGAATAATATCGGCGTCACCGGCGGCGCATTTGATAGCTACCTGCTGCTGCGCGGTTTACGTACGCTCTCTCCGCGTATGGAAGTGGCGCAGCGCAATGCGCAGGCGATTGTCGATTATCTGCAAACCCAACCGCTGGTGAAAAAACTGTACCATCCGTCCTTGCCGGAAAACCAGGGGCATGAGATTGCGGCGCGTCAGCAAAAAGGTTTTGGCGCGATGCTAAGCTTCGAGCTGGATGGCGATGAGCAGACGCTGCGTCGTTTCCTGAGCGGATTATCGCTGTTTACACTGGCGGAATCGCTGGGTGGCGTAGAAAGTCTGATTTCCCATGCGGCGACGATGACCCACGCGGGCATGGCGCCTGAGGCGCGTGCGGCGGCGGGGATCTCAGAAACGCTTCTGCGTATTTCGACCGGTATTGAAGATGGTGAAGATTTAATTGCCGACCTGGAAAATGGCTTCCGGGCAGCAAACGAGGAATAAACATGAGTGTGATTGCGCAGGCAGGGGCGAAGGGTCGTCAACTGCACAAATTTGGTGGGAGTAGTTTAGCGGATGCGAAATGTTACCTGCGCGTCGCGGGGATCATGACGGAGTATTCGCAGGCGGGCGATATGATGGTCGTGTCCGCCGCCGGCAGTACCACCAACCAGTTGATCAGCTGGCTGAAGCTCAGCCAAACCGATCGTCTCTCTGCGCATCAAGTGCAACAGTCGCTTCGTCGTTACCAGACGGAGCTGATTTCCGGGCTGCTGTCGGCAGACGCTGCCGACGCGCTGATCGCCACGTTTATTCACGATCTTGAGCGCCTGGCCGGGCTGCTTGATAGCGGCGTGACGGACGCGGTATATGCCGAAGTCGTCGGCCATGGCGAAGTCTGGTCGGCTCGCCTGATGGCGGCGGTGCTGAATCATCTCGGCGTGGAAGCCGCATGGCTGGACGCGCGCAGTTTCTTACGCGCCGAACGCTCCGCGCAGCCGCAGGTGGATGAAGGTTTATCTTATCCGCTTTTACAGCAGCTGATGGCGCAGCATCCGAACAAACGTCTGGTGGTGACCGGCTTTATCTCGCGTAACAACGCCGGGGAAACCGTGCTGCTGGGGCGTAACGGATCCGACTACTCCGCTACCCAAATCGGCGCGCTGGCCGGGGCGACTCGCGTCACTATCTGGAGCGACGTGGCCGGGGTCTACAGCGCTGACCCGCGTAAGGTGAAAGATGCCTGCCTGCTGCCGCTGCTGCGCCTTGATGAGGCCAGCGAACTGGCCCGTCTGGCGGCCCCGGTACTGCATGCCCGTACATTACAGCCGGTATCCGGCAGCGATATCGATTTGCAATTACGCTGTAGCTATACGCCGGATCAAGGCTCTACGCGTATCGAACGCGTGCTGGCTTCCGGCACCGGGGCGCGGATTGTCACCAGTCATGATGATGTCTGCCTGATTGAATTCCAGGTACCCGGCGGCCAGGATTTCAAATTGGCGCATAAAGATCTGGATGCGATTTTAAAACGCGCCCAGCTGCGCCCGCTGGCGGTGGGTGTACACGCCGACCGTAAGCTGCTGCAGTTCTGCTACACCTCTGAAGTGGCCGACAGCGCGCTGAAACTGCTCGATGAAGCGGGGCTGCCGGGCGAACTGCGCCTGCGCCAGAAGCTGGCGCTGGTAGCGATGGTTGGTGCTGGCGTGACTCGTAATCCGCTGCACTGCCACCGTTTCTGGCAGCAGCTCAAAGGCCAGCCAGTGGAGTTTACCTGGCAATCTGAAGAGGGCATCAGCCTGGTCGCGGTGCTGCGTGCCGGACCAACCGAAAGCCTGATTCAGGGCTTACATCAGTCGCTGTTCCGCGCGGAAAAACGCATTGGTCTGGTGCTGTTTGGTAAAGGTAATATCGGTTCCCGCTGGCTGGAGCTGTTCGCGCGCGAGCAAACTACGCTCTCCGCTCGCACCGGTTTCGAGTTTATTCTCGCTGGGGTAGTGGATAGCCGCCGCAGCTTGCTCAATTATGAAGGTCTGGACGCCAGTCGCGCGCTGGCTTTCTTTAATGATGAGGCCGTTGAACAGGATGAAGAGTCGCTGTTCCTGTGGATGCGTGCGCATCCGTACGATGATTTAGTGGTGCTGGACGTGACCGCCAGCGAGCAACTGGCCGATCAGTACCTCGATTTCGCCAGCCATGGCTTCCACGTTATTAGCGCCAATAAGCTGGCGGGTGCCAGTAGCAGCAGTAAATATCGGCAGATTCATGACGCGTTCGAGAAAACCGGGCGTCATTGGTTGTACAACGCCACCGTCGGTGCCGGGCTGCCGGTCAACCACACGGTGCGCGATCTGATTGATAGCGGCGATAATATCCTGGCGCTGAGCGGCATTTTCTCCGGCACGCTTTCGTGGTTGTTCCTGCAATTTGACGGCACCGTGCCGTTCACCGATCTTGTCGATCAGGCCTGGCAGCAGGGGCTGACCGAGCCCGATCCGCGCGTGGACCTTTCAGGGAAAGACGTGATGCGTAAGCTGGTGATCCTGGCGCGTGAAGCCGGTTACAACATCGAGCCGGATCAGGTGCGCGTGGAGTCGCTGGTACCAGCCCACTGCGAAGAGGGCTCCGTCGATCACTTCTTTGAGAATGGCGAAGAGCTGAACGAGCAGATGCTACAGCGTCTGGAAGCGGCTCGTGAAATGGGCCTGGTGCTGCGTTATGTCGCGCGTTTCGACGCTAATGGTAAAGCCCGTGTCGGCGTTGAAGCGGTGCGCGAAGAGCATCCGCTGGCGGCGCTGCTGCCGTGCGATAACGTCTTTGCTATCGAGAGCCGCTGGTATCGCGATAACCCGCTGGTGATCCGTGGGCCAGGCGCCGGTCGTGATGTGACCGCTGGGGCGATTCAGTCCGATATTAATCGTCTGGCGCAGCTGCTGTAAGCGCCGCGTTATACTCCTGAGCCAGTGAGGCCAGTATTTGCGTCACCCGCCCTGCGGAAAACAGGGCGCTTTGCGTGAATTCTGGTCTCTTTTCCAGCCATTTCGTGAAACGTCGGCTGGCTGTCAGCGCGGGTATCGTTTGCTTTTCTCCCCGGGAATGAGCCAGAGAGCAAACCATCTTTCGATTTTCCCCTTGCTGCCAAAGCTGCCACTGATTTTGCCACCAACCATGCCAGGTTTTTCCTTGTAGCTGCCATGGCTCAACGCCATCGTCACTTGTTATCTCCTCCTCCACATACCAGAGCTCACTTTGCTGCTGACGAAACTGCCGCGCCCAGGCGGTAATGACCGCACCGCGAAGAAAACACTCATGCGCGATTATGTGCGTTTTGACTTCGGGGAACAGGCGGCTGAGCAGCTTAAAGTGGCCGTGCGCGGCGATGACCGGGCGTAGCATCGCGCCGCGGCAATTACGTTTGGATAACGCGCTGCCATACTGTATTTCATCGAACTGACTGCGGCGTAAAAAGATATTCTCTTTCATGGTGATACGGTTAGCGATATCTCCGCCGACATCATGAGGCTCTTTTATGCCCCGCCACCGATAATGCAACGATGTGCCTACCGGGTGAGGGGTGAAATTGCTGGAAAGATGTAAAACGTTGCCGCGACGCGCATCGAAACTTAAAAGAATATAGAGATTTTCCCCAGCGTGATTTCCCTGAAAAGGGACCACTAAAGGAGTGCTGCAAATTTGTTCTGGCGGTTTTATTGGGCTCAACGCTTGATGCTTCGGCGTCCAGACTTTTTCGCAGCAACGACATTGGAGGCGCTGCGTCCCGCGCGGGTTATAGCCGTAGCGAATAATATCCCGCTGGTAACAAACCGGACAGAAAAGGCCGCGATCATGGGCATACGCCGTCAAATAAGCCGATAACCAGAATCCGAATTCCGCATCATTAAATAAAGGCGGGTAGCTGCCGCAGGCTTCGCAGCAGAGTGCCGGATAGCCCAGCCGATAGTCCGGATAATGGTAGTCGGCGGAATTCGCCAGACCCAAGTTGCGGCAGCCGAACGTTTTGCAGGCGTTAATGGTAAAAAGATGATCCATTTGCAGGCGAATACCAACGATTTTTACAGGTCGTTAATTCTGCCGTGCTCGTGGGGTATTGAGATGTGAGAGCACTCACATAAAAAAGTCTTTCAGAACGTAACTTAGCGGTTCTTTACTTCTGAAAGGAACTCCGATGAAATTAAAAACAATTAGCGCCGCCATCCTGCTGACTTTGCCTTTCTGGGCATGCGCCAAAGATGTCACCATTATTTATACCAACGACCTTCATGCCCATGTTGAACCCTATAAAGTGCCGTGGATTGCAGACGGTAAACGGGATATTGGCGGTTGGGCGAATATCACGACGATGGTGAAACAAGAAAAAGCAAAAAATAGCGCGACCTGGTTTTTTGATGCTGGAGATTATTTTACCGGCCCCTATATCAGCAGCCTGACCAAAGGCAAAGCGATTATCGATATTATGAATACCATGCCCTATGATGCGGCAACCATCGGTAATCATGAATTCGATCACGGCTGGGACAATACGCTTTTACAACTTAGCCAGGCCAAATTCCCGATTGTGCAGGGCAATATTTTTTATCAAAACAGTCAAAAATCGTTCTGGGATAAACCGTATACCATTATCGAAAAAGATGGCGTGAAAATCGGTGTGATTGGCCTGCACGGCGTTTTTGCCTTTGATGATACGGTGTCCGCCGCGACGCGGGTCGGTATTGAAGCGCGCGATGAGATTAAATGGTTGCAACACTATATCGATGAACTTAAGGGAAAAGTGGATCTGACCGTTGCGCTGATTCATGAAGGCGTTCCGGCGCGTCAGTCGAGCCAGGGTGGCACCGATGTGCGTCGTGCGCTGGATAAAGATATTCAGACCGCAGGTCAGGTAAAAGGGCTGGACGTTTTGATTACCGGCCACGCTCATGTGGGGACGCCAGAGCCGATCAAGGTTGGCAATACGCTGATCCTCTCCACCGATAGCGGCGGCATCGACGTCGGTAAGCTGGTGCTGGATTATCAGGAAAAGCCGCATCAGTTTGCGGTGAAGAGCTTCGAGCTGAAAACCATTTATGCCGATGAGTGGCAGCCCGACCCGCAGACGAAGCAAGTCATTGATGGCTGGAATAAGAAACTGGATCAGGTGGTGCAGCAAGTTATTACTCAGTCGCCCGTCGAACTGACCCGTGCTTATGGCGTCTCTTCGCCGCTGGGCAATCTTGCCGCAGATGCATTGATGCAGGCGGCAGGTAAGGAGACGCAGTTGGCGTTAACTAACTCGGGCGGTATTCGTAATGAAATTCCTGCCGGAGCGGTAAGTATGGGGGCCGTTATCAGCACCTTCCCATTCCCTAATGAACTGGTGACAATGAATCTGACCGGGAAGCAACTGCGTAGCCTGATGGAGCACGGTGCAGGGCTGAGCAACGGCGTACTGCAGGTCTCTAAAGGTCTGGAAATGCACTACGACAGCAGCAAACCAGTGGGTCAGCGCGTTGTATCATTCATGTTAAACGGCAAACCGGTTGAGGATGCGGCGGTTTATCATATTGCTACCAATAGCTTCCTTGCCGATGGTGGAGATGGGTTTGCTGCGTTTACCCAAGGGCAGGTGCGTAACACTTTCGGCGGCTACTACGTTTCGAATGCGGTCGTGGATTACTTCAACGCCGGAAATAAGATAACAGATGAACAGCTTAACGGTATGCGCATCGTCGATGTGAAGAAATAAGAACCTCAGGCCGGGCGGTTAGCCCGGCCTGAAACGATCAGTGCGTCGCGAAAACCTCTTTGGCGGCAAACAGGCCATTCAGGGCTGCCGGGAACCCGGCATAGACTGCCATCTGCATAATGACTTCCGTGATTTCTTCTTGCGTCAGGCCGACATTTAATCCGGCAGCGATATGCACTTTTAGCTGCGGTGCGGCATTGCCTAGGGCCGTTAGTGCGGCGATGGTGGCGATTTCCCGGCTACGTAAATCAAGCCCCGGCCTGGCGTAAATGTCGCCGAAGGGAAACTCGATCAGATAGCGGGCAAAATCGGGGGCGATATCTTTCAGGCTGTTGACGACGGCATCGCCGCCTTTGCCATCCACGCGCTGCAGCATCTCAAGTCCGGTGGTAAAACGAACGCTGGTCATAACTTTTTCCTCATGGTGATTATGCGTTGTGAGGAAGGTTAGGGGAGTTTGCCGGGCTTGAGTAATACCCTTTTCGTGATACCTTTTCAGTATGACAAATTCACGTTTATACACTCTGGATATTCGCCTGCTGCGCTACTTTGCCGTCGTCGCACAGGAGAACAACATCAGTCGGGCGGCGCAGCGGCTATTTATTTCGCAGCCGCCGCTAAGCCGTCATATCCGCCATCTGGAAACGCAGCTGGGGGTGGCGTTGTTTTTGCGTCACACCAAAGGCCTGATTCTTACCGATGAGGGGCGGCGGGTGCTGGACATTATTCAGCCGCTGCTGGATCTTCAGGATCGCACTCTGGCCGCGCTGGGCCAGCTCTCTGAATATTCGCATCAGCCCCTGCGTCTGGGGCTAACGACGGCCTTTGAGCAAGGTATTTTTGCCGCAGTAGAGTCCGCACTGAGTGATTATTCGAGCGCTTTGCATATCACCCGGCAACCATCACCGGCCCTGGCCCAACTGGTGCGAAAAGGTAAGCTTGATGCGGCGCTGGTGGCGCTGCCGCTGAATACCGAGGGGCTGAGTCTGCATCCTTTTCCGTATCGCGAACCGCTCATTGCGGCGTTGCCTGCATCCTGGCCAGAGTCCGAACGAGCAAATCTCATGTTAAGCATGCTTAATCATCGACCGCTGTTTTGGTTTAAGCGTGAGCGTAATCCTGACTTTTTTGACTATACGCGGCGCATTTTTGACCGCGCAGGCTATACGCCGGGCTACGTGGAGGAACCGGCAGAGCATGATGTCCTGCTGGCGCGTATTGCGCGTGGGGAGGGGATGATCCTGCTGCCGGCGTCATTTTCTGCTATTCAGCGTCAGGGCGTGGTTTTTTGCCAACTGCATGAAGGAGAGCGGATGCCGCTGGGTCTCGGCGTCATTTACGCCCCGCACAATCATGAATCCGTTCAAAAATGGCTTCCTCTGCTGGATAACTGCCTGGCGGCTCGCTAGCGCGTCAGGCGGATTCTCTCGCCACCAGTTGCCCGGAAAGCGTGATGCTCTGCGTTTGCAGCGTTGGCTCTTTGATCTTCCGCGTTATCAGGGTTGCCGCCTGACGCCCGGTTTCTTCGCTAGCCGAAGAGACGTAAGTAAAGGAGGGTGAGGTCAAATTCACGTGCATCATGTCTTCAAAGCCGACCAGCGCAACCTGTTGGGTAAGGAATACATCTTTACCGACGGTTCGCCCCACCTGGTTAATCCCGCTGAGGCAGCCGATCATGGCGTCCGGGGAGTGGCAGAGCAACGCGGTGATGGCGTTGTTTTTCTCGAGCAGTTGGCGCGTGGCCACGCTGGCGGCCTGGGTATCGTTACTGCATGCCGGCATGAATTCGTCGCGCATCGTCATGTCGTACTTGTCCAGCACGGAGCGAAAACCCAACAGGCGCTGCTGGCGGATGAGATCGTTTTCCTGACCGCCAATATAGGCAATGTAACGGTGCCCGCGTTCGATCAAATAGCGCGTGGCAAGGCTCGCCGCCTGGCGGTTATCGCGAACAACCTGATTGCAACTTTCTGCCAGCGGCGTCTGTGACACGATAACCAGGGGAAGCGGGTACTGAAGCAGCGGGGTGGGCAAGGTGGCGGAGTCGGAGGCCAGATAAATCACCCCTGCGACGCCCTGCTGTTTGAAAGAGAGTAAGCAACGTTCGAGATATTCACTATCGTCGCGCGGCTGGCCGAGGAAAACCATATAACCCTGAGTTTCCAGCTCCTGCACGATGCTGGCCATGACTTTGATAGAAAAGCTGTCGCTGAAATCGCGCAATATCAGGCCGATAAGGTTGGAGGTATTCGAGCGCAGGTTCGCAGCGGCAACGTTATGGACGTAGCCCAGTTCGTTGATAACAGCATTGACTTTTTCAATGGTGGCTTCGGAGATTTTCCCTTTCTGACGCAGTACTAACGATACCGTCGAAACGGAAACCCCCGCCATTTTAGCGACATCAATGATGCTGACTTTCTTCAAAATCTCTCCCTGAAAACTCTTTTATGACAGTCAGATAGAAGAAGATCGCCTGCCAGGGACGGGCGATCTTCCACACCATAACACCTTCTGATTATTTGCCAATCATCCCCGACATGGTTTGTGCGATAAATTGCGCTCTGGCACCAAAAATAACCTGGATGCCATTATCGCCGACAAATACCACCCCGCGTGCGCCAATTCCATTCAAGCCATCTTTATCGACAGCGTCTCGCTGGGCAACTTCCAGGCGAAGTCGGGTGATACAGGAACCGACAGAATCAATATTTTTCGCGCCGCCGAGCAGGTTGATGATCTCTGTTGCAAGTTCGGCATCGGTTTTGTCATCAGCGGTCACGGTCACTTCAGTTCTGCCCGGTGTTTTAACATCAAAACGACGGATGACGAAACGGAAGGTGAAATAATAAATCAGCGCCATCGGCACGCCAACAAACACTGCGCTCAGGAAGTTGGTCTGGTAGCCATTCAACGATGGCAGGATGCCAAAGGAGATGTAGTCGATAAGCCCGGCAGAAAAAGATTTGGCGATATGTGCGTGCAGCAGGTACATGGCCATATAGGACAGACCCGCCATGATGGCGTTGAACACATACAAAATCGGTGCGACGAAAATAAAGGTGAATTCGACCGGTTCGGTAATACCTGTCAGGAAGCAGGTCAGGGCGGCGGAAAAGAGAATACCGGCCGCGATTTTCTTATTTTTGGTATGCGCTTCATGGTACATCGCCAGGCAGGCTGCCGGCAGCGCGAACAGCATCAGCGGGAATTCGCCCTGCATGAATTTACCCGCGTTTTGATAGCTATCGGAACTGAACGATTTCACGCCTTCTTCCAGCATTTTGAACCAGATGGTCTGGTCGCCGTGGATCATTTGGCCGCTCTGGGTCGTAAAGTCGCCGAAAGAGTACCAGAAAGAGGGATACCAGATATGGTGCAGGCCGAGCGGGATGAGCGCACGTTCAACAAGACCAAAAATAAAGGTCGACGCCGCCTGGTTATCGCCGTTGATGACTACCGATAATGCATCGATGCCCGACTGGATATGCTCCCAGATATACGGCAGCAGCAGGCCGAGGATAAATGACAGGAAGGCGGTGGCGATTGCCACAAAACGTTTGCCGGAAAAGAAACCCAGGAACTCAGGCAGCTGCAATGAGTGGAAGCGGTTGTAGCACCAGGCGGCAAGGATGCCGCAAATTAACCCGCCAAAGACCCCCATTTGCAGCGTGGGGATGCCGACGACCATGGCATATTTTCCGCCCTGGGACGCCATCTCCGGCGTAATGCTCAGCACGGTGCCGATGGTGATATTGGTGACGAAAACGGAAACGGCGGCGGAAAGCGCGGCGATACCGGATTCCGATGCCAGACCAACCGCAGAACCGATAGCGAACAGCATCGGCAGGTTATCAAAGATGACCCCGCCTGCGTTCATCATCAGCGGTAAATGGAATTTATCGCCGAAAGCCAGCAGTAAGCCCGCCGCGGGCAGAAGTGAAATTGGCAGCATTAATGCCCGGCCAATCATCGACAATTTTGATAATGACTTTATGAACCCTGATATCAGACCCATGCTGATTCCCCCGATGAAGACGCAATGTTGCGTTATTTTTATTAAGTAGAACGTTGTAGTAGAACGTTCTACCTATCGTGGGACAAGGCAGATTACATCGCAACCTCATTTTCATCATCGGATCGGGGGAAATTGTGATTATTTGAAGTGCTTCAAAATTGTGCGGATAAAAAAATCCTAATTTGCTGAGAGTTTGCTGCTGCCGGTTGACAGGAGTAGGTAAAGCGGCTCGAAAACAGATGAGCTTTTTTCAACTTGCCTGAATATTCCTCACTCTTTACGCAGATTTTTCTATTGACGCCTGCGCTCTTTTCCGTCATTTTTACATCTGGACGTCTAAACGTATAGAAGTTCGCGAACACAACAAACAATAAAATGCGATTGATGAGGTAAGGTATGAGCTTTTTTCACGCCAATCAGCGGGAAGCCCTGAATCAGAGCCTGGCGGAAGTGCAGGGTCAGATTAATGTGTCCTTTGAATTCTTTCCGCCGCGCACCAGTGAAATGGAGCAAACCCTGTGGAAATCCATCGATCGCCTGAGCAGCCTGAAGCCGAAGTTTGTCTCCGTTACCTACGGCGCCAATTCCGGTGAACGTGACCGTACCCATAGTATTATCAAAGGCATTAAGGATCGTACCGGTCTGGAAGCCGCGCCGCATCTGACCTGTATTGATGCCAGCCGCGATGAGCTGCGCGCCATTGCCCAGGATTACTGGGATAGCGGAATCCGCCATATCGTTGCTCTGCGTGGCGACCTGCCGCCGGGCAGCGGTAAGCCGGATATGTACGCAGCCGATCTGGTCACTTTGCTAAAAGAGGTGGGTGACTTTGATATTTCCGTTGCGGCCTATCCGGAAGTCCACCCGGAAGCCAAAAGCGCCCAGGCTGACCTGCTCAACCTGAAACGTAAAGTGGATGCGGGTGCAAACCGCGCGATCACCCAGTTCTTCTTTGATGTCGAAAGCTATCTGCGTTTTCGCGACCGCTGCGTCTCTGCGGGAATTGACGTGGAAATTATCCCGGGCATTCTGCCGGTCTCGAACTTTAAACAGGCGAAAAAGTTTGCCGATATGACCAACGTGCGGATCCCGACGTGGATGTCGAAAATGTTCGAAGGTCTGGACAATGACGCCGAAACCCGTCAGCTGGTGGGCGCGAACATCGCCATGGACATGGTGAAGATTTTAAGCCGCGAAGGGGTCAAGGATTTCCACTTCTATACGCTGAACCGCGCGGAAATGAGCTACGCGATTTGCCACACCCTGGGCGTGCGCCCGGCGTAAGTAACGGTGGCCGGGAAACCGGCCTGCTATCCCCACATCACGTGTCGGGCAGCATCGCGAGAGTGATTAAGAATGCGTATTACTGTTACCGTAGCTTCTGCGGGCACAAAATAAATGACATGCTGCTCTGCTGGTAGCGAATAAATCTGGTCACCTAAGTCCGGGCGTGATGTCCCAATTTGATGTGTGGCCAGCATCTCAAAAATATCAGAAAATTGACCAACGTATTCATCAGCTTTCACCACTCCGAACTGTTCGTAACTGTAAAGCCAGATCTCCTCAAGGTCTTCGGTTGCTTTTGGCGTTAGCTCAATCGCTTTCATGAGTTCTCCGAACGCGGGTCCTCATTCGTTGCAAGAAGGCATCTTTATCCCACCGCTCAGGTTCTCCGCTGCTTATTCCTTCAGCCAGAAGATCCCGGAGTGTCTGAAGACGAGATTCTGCTTGTTTCTCACGTAGCAATCGCAGTGCGTCGCGCAGGACTTCACTTTGGGTGCGGTAATCTCCCGATTGGACCAGCGAATCAATAAATTCGCGAAGTTCATCACCCACATCAACCGTCATTGTCCGAGCCATAGCGCCTCCTGGATGTAAGATAAAATCTTACATTCAGTATACGTATGATGTGCTCTGGTTTCTACTGTACCGCTAACATGGTCTGCTCTGCGGCGACGAAAACACCCTTCGTCGCCGCTTTTGGTTTATCGCCCCGTCAGTAAAGCGAGTATAGTGCCCGCAAAATCTTCATAACGGATAGATGATAACTATGGCAGGGAACAGCAGCCTGCGGGCCTTCGGCGGCCTGATTATTCTGACGCTTATCTGGAGCTACAGCTGGATTGCGATGAAGCAGGTGACGCTCTATATCGGCGCGTTCGATTTCACCGCGCTACGCTGTATTTTGGGTGCCGCTTTGCTGCTTATCGTTTTGTTCCTGCGCGGGCGTGGGATGCGGCCAACACCGTTTGGCTATACGCTGGCGATTGCCCTGTTGCAGACCTGCGGTATGGTGGGGCTGGCGCAGTGGGCGCTGGTCAGCGGTGGGGCCGGGAAGGTCGCAATTCTGAGCTATACCATGCCGTTTTGGGTGGTGATTATGGCGGCGCTGTTTTTAGGCGAGCGCATGCGGCGGTTGCAGTATGCTGCGATTGGGGTGGCGGCATGCGGTTTATTGCTGGTGCTGCAACCGTGGCAACTTGATTTTTCATCGATGAAAAGCGCGCTGCTGGCGATCCTCTCCGGGATGAGCTGGGGAGCCAGTGCGATTGTGGTAAAGCGGATGTATGTCCGCTATCCGCATGTTGATTTGCTGGCGTTGACGACCTGGCAGATGTTGTATGGCGCGCTGGTGATGAGCGCGGTGGCGTGGCTGGTGCCGCAGCGCAGCATTGACTGGCAACCCGGCGTGTTTTGGGCGTTGGGATATAGCGCCGTTCTGGCGACAGCGCTGGCCTGGTGTCTATGGCTGTTTGTATTGCGTAATTTGCCCGCCAGCGTCGCAGGGTTGAGCACCCTGGCGGTGCCGGTCTGCGGTGTACTTTTTTCCTGGTGGCTGTTAGGGGAAAACCCGGGTCTGGTGGAGGGCGCAGGTATCGTGCTTATCGTGCTGGCGCTGACCATTATTAGCCTGAAAAAACGCGAAGCTCAGGTACAGAGTGTCTCAGATTGCTAACAAAGTGTGCGTCTCAGAAATTGCCCGGTGGCGGCTGACGCCTTACCGGGCCTACGGGGTGTGCATAACCTTATGATATTAATGGCTTTGTAGGTCTGGCAAGGCGTCAGCCGCCACCCAGCAAGAATACGACACCCTATCTAAACCAAGTTTGTCTGTAAGTTTATCCCTTAATCTCATAGAGCAACGTTTGCCCGGCAATAACCTGGCCTTGCGCCTTGATTTCCAGACAGGCGAAGTCTTCAACGTTGCTACACACCACCGGGCTTATCATCGAACGCACATTCGCATTGAGAAACTCGAGAACCATCTCAAGGATGGGCTGTCCTGCGACGACTTCTGCGCCTTCTTCAATTAACCGCTTAAACCCCTGACCATCCAGCGCGACGGTATCCAGTCCCATGTGAACCACAATCTCCGCACCCTTTTCGGTTTCAAGGCAGAACGCGTGATTGGTATTGAAGATTTTGACGATCGTACCCGCTGCAGGAGAGACGACGATAGGGCTGGTCGGTCTGATGGCGATACCGTCACCGACCGCTTTGCTGGCAAAAGCTTCGTCTGGCACCTGTTCTAAGGCGACAACTTCGCCGCTGACCGGGGAGAGCAGTTCGGCGATAACCGTGGTGGCGGTTGTCGTACGTGGTTTGGACGCGGTAGGTGCCGCGGCGACCGGCAGAGCTTCTGCTGCGTCGACGTGACCGGTGGTTTTCATCTCATTGGCGATTTTCTCTGCCACAAATCCGACGATAATCTGCACATTGGTGTTGTTCAGACGAATTACGCCGCTAGCACCTAAACGTCTTGCCAGCGCGTCGTTCACCAGAGCAGCATCTTTAACGCCTAAACGCAGGCGTGTGATGCAGGCATCAATGTTGGTCAGGTTATCGGACCCGCCGATAGCCGCAATATACTGGCGGGCTAGCGCTGCGGCGCTTTGCTCTTTATTTGCGCTAATATTCAGGTCTTCGCCATCGGCGCAACTCCCGTCTACAGCCAGTTCGCGGCCCGGCGTCATCAGGTTAAATTTGATGATGGTGAAGCGGAAGACCAGGTAGTAGATAACAAAGAACACCAGGCCCATTGGGATCAGCAGATACCATTGCGTGGCCAGCGGGTTGCGGGAGGCGAGCACCATATCGACCAAACCAGCGCTAAAGCCAAAACCGGCAATCCAGTGCATGCTGGCAGCGATAAACACTGAGAGTCCGGTCAGGACCGCGTGGATAAGGTACAGCACCGGCGCAACGAACATGAAGGAAAATTCCAGCGGTTCGGTGATGCCGGTAAAGAAGGCGGCAAAGGCACCTGCCATCATAATACCCAGCACTTTGGCTTTGTTTTCCGCCCGTGCGCACTGATAAATCGCCAGCGCCGCGCCCGGCAGGCCGAACATCATAATGGGGAAGAAACCTGCCTGGTATCGGCCAGTGATACCGAGTACCGCTTTGCCTGATGCAAGCGACTGCGCGCCGCCGAGGAAGTTGGGAATATCGTTAATTCCAGCGACATCAAACCAAAACACCGAGTTGAGCGCGTGGTGTAAACCGACCGGAATCAGCAGGCGGTTGAAGAAGGCATAGAGCCCGGCACCGACCGATCCAAGTTTCTGGATATGCTCGCCAAAGCTCACCAGACCGCTAAATACCACCGGCCAGATAAACATCAGAGCAAAGGCTACGACGATCATGGCGAAGGAGGTGACGATGGGCACCAGACGGCGACCGCTGAAGAAGGAGAGCGCTTTGGGCAGTTCGACGCTGCTGAAGCGGTTATAAAGTTCGGCGGCGATGATACCAACCATAATGCCGATAAACTGGTTTTTAATCTTACCGAAGGCCGCAGGGACCTGATCTGCTGGAATCTTCTGGATCATGGCGACGGCGGCCGGTGAACACAGCGTGGTTAAGACGAGAAAACCAACGAAACCCGCCAGCGCAGCCGCACCGTCTTTATCTTTTGACATACCATAAGCGACACCTACCGCAAAAAGTACGCCCATATTATCGATAATGGCGGCCCCGGATTGAATGCATAACGCCGCAAGGGCGTTAGAACTTCCCCAACCATTGGGATCAATCCAATACCCGATACCCATTAAAATCGCTGCGGCGGGCAATGTAGCGACCGGCACCATTAGCGCGCGGCCAACCTTCTGGAGATAACCCAATATATTCATAGTCGTTCCCTTAGAAATAAAAATCCTGAAGCCAGTATGACCAATAGGACATGTATACTGACTGACCCGGCGATGGGTATTACGGTATTAATAACCGCATTATTATTGTGGTTTTATTTTTAAGGGAATTTATCAAGGCTTAATGTTAGCTCTGTCGCATTTTATTAAATACTTTAAAAGACTCATTTTGAATTTAATTTTGGCAATAAGAAATCGGCGGTTATTTTTCAATAACCGCTTAATTATGTGATGCCAGGTCGATAAAACTATTCTTAATTTACGGAATAGGCGATGACTCCTTTGCAATAAGTTGCATTGACCTGGTAATCATCTTCTAATACGACGATGTCGGCATCAAAACCGCGCTGTAATTTACCTTTATGATTATCTAACCCTAAAAGTCGGGCTGGATTAAGCGTGCAGGATTTTAATGCCGCGCCAAAAGGTACCATTGCGCCTTCGACCATATTATAAAGGCCGTGATTAAGTTTTAACGTGCTGCCGACCAGCACGCCGTTTTCACGTCGCGTTGCACCATCTTCACATAAAATCATCGGCTCTCCGCCGAACATATAGCGACCGGGTGGACAACCTTTTGCTTTCATTGAATCGCTGATCATAATGACGTCATCATCATTTTTTATGCGATACAGATGGGACGCGGAGACCAGATTGACGAAAATGCCGTCAGCAATCACTTCTCCGTACAGGCCGTCAAGGCGTAACGCGGCGCCTAACAGACCGGGCTCGCGGTTGACATATTTCGCCATTCCGTTAAACACGTGGGTCACATTTTTTGCACCATTGGCAACGGCTTCCACCGCCTGCTCGAAGGAGGCATCCGAATGGCCCATATTGACCACGATCCCTTTTTGCGCGCAGTAGCGCGTTAGGGCAAATCCGGCATCTTCTTCCGGCGCGAGGCTGATGGCGATAATGCGCCCGTGGGCGGCACGTTCAAAAGCCTGAAACTCGCTGACGCTGGCCGGGCGAATCTGTTTTTCCGGCTGCGCGCCGCGATATAGCTGGCTAAGAAACGGCCCTTCCAGGTGGATGCCAAGAATTTCCGCGCCCTGGTAACCTTCATCCATCACGCGGGCGATATTTTCCAGCGCGGCCAGTAAGGTTGTGTCTTCATCGGTGACCGTAGTGGGGCAAAATGCGGTAACGCCCTCTTCCGGCAGACGCGATGTCCAGCGGCGCAGCCCTTCGGGGTCGTTTTCGTTAGTATCGTAGTTCCAGGCTCCGTGGGCGTGGGTATCGATAAGGCCCGGTATGATGCGTAGGGAACCGTAGTCGCGATCGGCATTTGCGCTCAGCCCCAGCGTAATGTCGCTGATCAGGCCATTTTCCAGCGTTAACTGCGCCGGATAGAATCCGCCGGCCAGCCAGACGCGTTTACTCTGGATTTTCATATGCCCACCTTACGCGTTGATAAGCGACGCCGCCTCGCGGTCGCAAATAATGGTGACGTCAGGATGCATCAGTAAGAATGATGCAGGGAATAATGGGTCAATACGAGTGCAGTCGTGAAGCTGTTTCATCACCGCTGCTTTTGATTTTCCGTTAGCAATCAGGACAATCTCTTTACTTCTCAGGATAGTCCCCATCCCGAGGGTGATCGCCTGTTGTGGAACATCTTCTTTACGTGAGAAAAAACGCGCGTTGGCTTCGATAGTTTCTTCATTAAGATCAATAATGTGGCAGACAGGACTGTGGGTGGCGTGTGGTTCGTTAAAACCAATATGCCCGTCATGACCAATACCGAGGATGGTGATATCAAAATCGCCGTGCGCCTGGATGGTTTGTTCGTAACGCGCGCATTCGGCGGTTAAATCATCGGCCAGAATATCCGGGACAAAGGTGTTTTCAATGGAAATATTCGCATGCTGATAAAAATAGTGATTGAGAAACCAATAATAGCTCTGCGGGTCATCTTTTTTCAGCGGAATATATTCATCAATATTAAATGATTTGGCGCTGGAAAAATCAGCCTCGCCGCTTTTTGCCATTCGACTCATCTCTTCCAGAAGACCAACGGGGGTTCCTCCGGTAGGCAGCGCCATAACTAAATCCGGCTTTTTGGTTAGCGCATTCGCAATCCGTTCAGCCGTCAGTTCACTCATTTCTTTGTAGGTTTCGGTAATAATAAATTTCAACATGTTCATCCTTTATCCGCCTATGGTGGCTTTCAGGCCAATCTCTTCGGCGTAATGTTTTATTTGTTCCGTCATTTCTCGCTGGCAGGCCGGAATATTGTTAAGAAGATAAGGCATGCCAAGTTTTTGATACTTTCCGACTCCGTAGATGTGATATTCCAGAATATCGACCTGCAGCACGGCACTGCCAAGCTTGCGGATAAAATCGAGGCGTTTACGAATATCTTCCGGGTCATCATTGCGCGTTGGAACAATGACCATACGGGCAAGCATCGGTGTGCCCATTGCCGCGATTGCTTTGGCATTTTCAAGGATCAGGCGATTATCTACGCCGGTGCAGGCAAGATGGGTTTCGGGATTAAAGGCTTTAAAGTCGTAAGAGACCAAATCGACCGTTTCAATCAGCGGGCGTAATTTCTCCCAACGGATATGCCCTGCGGTATCAAGGCAAACATGTACGCCAGCTTCTTTTAACAGCAGGGCGGTTTCCCTGACGAACTCAGCTTGTAGCGCCGGTTCGCCGCCGGAAAAGGTCACGCCGCCGTGGCTGGAATCGTAAAACGACTTATCGCGCAGCAGCAGATCGGCCAGCTCGCGGGAAGTCATCTCTTTTCCCACCTTTTCGTAACCGTCATAGGGGCACATATCGACCATATCCAGCAGGTTGGTGCAGTTTTTCCGGTCGATATTCACGCCATTACCCGGCTTCGCCATGGTGATGGTGTTATTGACTGCGGCCTGAGTGCAGGTGCCGCACTGGCGGCATCGCTCTTTAAACCAGAAAACGTTCAAACCTGGCCTGATGGTTTCCGGATTCGCACACCACTGGCAGCGTAAATTACATTGCTGCATAAACACGGTCGTTCGTATCCCCGGACCATCCTTGGTCGAGTAGCGTTGAATACGGGAAATCAGGCCAGTCTTCATGTTACCTCACACTTACCATGCCAGTTCTGTACGGGCAATAATCGCGTCCTGCGCTTCCGGCATCAGCGTCGAGAACAGGGCGCAGTAACCAGCCACGCGGACCATCAGGTTCGGATAATCTCCCGGGTGCTCTTTGGCGGCGCGCAGAATATTCGAGTCGATGATGTTGAACTGGTTGTGGAAGATATTCTTCTCGCGGCTGGCTTCCATGAAGTGGGTGAATTTCTCCAGGTTGTCGTCACCTTCCAGCGCGCTCGGCGTGAATTTCATGTTCAGCAACTGGCCGCCAGCGATTTTCTGGTTTGGCAGCTTCGCCACGGAGTTGATCACCGCCGTCGGGCCTTCTTTATCTGCACCAAGGCACGGTGATGCGCCCTCGTTTAGCGGCAGGGTCGCCAGACGGCCATCCGGGGTCGCGCCAACGTCAAAACCATTCGGTACGTAAGAGGTGATGTTGGAGGTGGACATGGTGTATCCACAGCCCTTCGGACCTTTGCCATAACGGTCGGTTTTGTATTTTGGCAGCAGCTTCAGATAGGACTCGAATACGTCAGCGACGATGTAGTCAACGTAGTCGATATCGTTACCAAACTTCGGCGCGTTGCGGCACAGCTTACGCACGCGGGCTCCTTCGATGCCTTCAAAGTTGCAGTCCATGGCGTCGCGCAGTTGTTTGAGCGTCAGAACTTTGTCATCAAAGACCAGTTTTCTCACGGCGGCCAGGCTGTCGCCTACCACGGAAGGACCGATGTTGGAGGAGCTGACGAAGTCATACTCTGCGCCGCCGTTTTTCAACGTTTTACCGCGCTCCAGCGAACAGTTGATAGTCGCAGAGGCAAAGGCGTCGGCATCGTGATATTTCAGCGCGCGGTCGCAGACCAGGTCACAGTCCACTGCCAGGTCGGAGTAGAACTCCAGCAGTTGGTTCCACGCGGCCCACACTTCGTCGTATGACTCATAGTTAATCTCGCGACCTTCTTTGCCGTTTACTTTAACCAGTTGTACGCCGGTTGCTGGATCGCAGCCGTTGTTCATCACCAGCTCAAGGATTTTGCCGAAGTTGACGTAGGTCATACCGGTGGCGCGGTGGCCCCAGCGGCCCGGAATGGCGGTTTCTACGCAGCCCATTGAGGCATATTCACGCGCGACCTCTTCGCTCAGACCGAGGGTCATCATCGCCGGGATAACTACTTCGTCACAGAAGATGGATGGCATACCGAAGCCTTTACGGATCAGTTTTGCTGAATCCTGCATCAGTGAGTGCGGAGTATCTTTGGAGAAGCGTACGCTCAGGTTTGGCTCCGGCAGGCCGGTCAATGCCATGGCTTCCAGCGATAAATAAGAAAGGTCGTTGGTGCCGTCGGTACCGTCCGGCTTCATGCCGCCAACCATCAGGTTGGAGTAGAGCGGGTAGCCGCCGCTGTACTGGGTGTGACCCCATGGGCGAACTTTGTTCAGGCTGTTGGTCATGATGAAGAAGTGGGTCAGGATCTCCAGCGCCTTCTCTTTGCTGATTTTGCCGGAGTTGATATCCGCTTCGTAGAACGGCCAGACGTACTGGTCAAAGCGACCAAAGGAGAAGGAGTGGCCGTTACTTTCGATCATCATCAGCAGGTGAGTCAGATAGACAGTTTCGACAGCTTCGTAGAAATTCTGCGCTTTGCCTTCCATCAGGTGAGCGAACATTTCGCTCATCGCCAGCAGCTCATCGCGACGTTTAGCGTCGGCGGTTTGTGCGGCTTCTTCTTTTGCCAGTAGCGAGAAACGTTTGCAGTAATTCAGCGCCGCATCCATGGTGATGATGACGGCCTGGTAGAAATCGGTCTGCTCTTCCGTCAGGTCTTTGTCTTCGGCCAGGTGCTGTTTCGCGATATCGCGCATGCCGCCATAGCCGACTTCCAGCACGAAGTCATGGTTAGGAATGATGTGACCGTCGCCGGACATACTGATGCCGCCGCGGTGCAGCACGCCCTGTTTTTCCGCCAGGCGGTTCATCTGCGGCAGATTGGTCAGCACTTCATCCTGGTGAGTTTTCCCCTGCCAGTAATCTTGCAGTACGCGTAGACGCGCTTTGGTCTCTTCGGCAACCTGGAAACTATCGCCTGAACGTTTGTCGAACTGGTCCAGCTCGTCAATCACCCAGTTAAAGGAGTATTCCGGGAACACCGGCGCGGCGAAGTTGGCGCTTGCCTGGTTGCCGACAATCAACATGTCCGGCTCGATATAGATGGTCATCTTTTCCAGAATATCGGCCATCGCCAACGCCCGGCGAATGACAATCGATTTGCCTTCGGAACGTTTAAAGGATTCGGTGATGATCTCAGCACGTTCCGGGCAAATGGTTGCTACGCGGTGGAACATCTGATCTTGCTTTTTGGCGATACGATCGAAATCACAATCGTTGTTGGTGGGTTTGAAGCTTAGTAATCCGTTCATAAAGACCTCAATTCTGGAGTGGGTATCCCTATTCCACGCTTGAGGTGTGTTTTTGTCAACTTAAAAATGATCTTTTTTGTTTCTTTGTCCTTTAAAGGATACTAAAAGAACATTCTGGGGATGTGAAAAAACACAGACGCCTGTTGTCAGACGTCTGAAAGTCAGAGGCTGCTATCAGCCAGCAGAAGTTCTACGTTTTGTTTATTAAGTTGCGTGAGGATGTCGGCAGGGAGGCCAGTTTGGCTGATAACGAGATCAAGGTCTGCCAGACGGGCGTGGCCTGCGAGGAAGGTTTGACCGAATTTACTTTTATCAGCCAGCAGGATCTTTTGCCGTCCGGCCCGCATCAGCGCTTGTTTTACATGGGCATCGGTCATTTTGGGGACCGTCAATTCACCCAGTTCGTTAATGCCCTGGGTACTGAGGAAGACCTTGTCGGCGTGGATATTGCTATAGAAGTCAGCGGTGCTAAAAGAGATCATCCCCTGGGTATCGTCTTCATACTCGCCGGGCGCCACGATCAGCTTAATGTTTTTTCGCCCCTTCAGCAGATTAACTACCGGAACGGAGTTGGTTATCACCATGATTTTTTTATCGAAAATAAACTGAGCGAGGGCCAGCGGCGTGGTCCCGCAGTCGATAATAATCGTGTCGCCATCTTCGACCAGTTCGGCGGCTTTTTGGCCAATCAGGTGCTTATCATCAACCATTTGTATCGATTTCAGCTGAAAGCTGGGCTCTACGCTGGCGCCGCTGGTGAGATAGGCTCCGCCGTAGGTTGTTTTGACAATGCCTTGTTTTTCAAAGAAAGAGAGGTCGCGGCGGATGGTCATTTTGGTGACGCCGAATTTCTCGGCAAGCTCATTAACGACGACTTTTTTGTCCTGTTGCAGAATGGCATAAATGCTCATTCTTCGATCTGATGATTGCATATTTACGACTCACCCAGAGGAAAATCGCACTATAAAACACATCGTTTTGGCTGGCAATGGGGCGGAGAAAGAACATAAAAGAACACACCCGCCGGAAGCGGGTGTGGGCAGGAGGTTATTCCCACTCTTGCAGGAAGCGTTGACCGTACTGGTCGGCGACCAGCAGAGCCGCATAGACCTGATCCGGCGTCGCACCACCAGGCATATTGTGGATGGTTTCGCCTTCTGCACAGGCAGCTTGCGCCACTGTACGCATTTTGCCTGGGATATCGGCTTTAATGTCCAGCTGCGCCAGGGTGATAGGCAACCCAACGCTGTGGCACAGCGCCGCCACGGTTTCGATCTCTTCCACTGGGGCGTTTTCCAGTACCAACTGCGTGAGCGTGCCGAAAGCCACTTTCTCACCGTGATAGTAGTGGTGAGCGTCCGGAATAGCGGTAAGACCGTTGTGAATAGCGTGTGCTGCCGCCAGGCCGCCGCTTTCAAAGCCAACGCCGCTCAGGTAGGTATTGGCTTCAACGACGCGTTCCAGCGCCGGAGTGACGACGTGCTGCTCCGCCGCCAGCATCGCTTTTTCACCTTCTTCAATCAGCGTGTTGTAGCACAGTTCGGCCAGCGCCAGCGCCGCCTGGGTACATTTGCCGCCCGCCATGGTGGTTGCGCCGCTACGGGAGCAGGCACGGGCTTCAAACCACGTTGCCAGCGCGTCGCCGATGCCTGCAGCCAGCAGGCGTGCCGGAGCTCCGGCAACGATTTGCGTATCGACAATGACCATATTCGGGTTACGCGGCAGCATCAGGTAGCTATCAAATTCACCGTCATCGGTATAGATAACCGAGAGTGCGCTACACGGTGCATCGGTAGAGGCAATCGTCGGAGCAATAACTACCGGCAGATTCATAAAGTGTGCTAATGCTTTCGCGGTGTCCAGCGTCTTACCGCCGCCAATTCCCAGCACGGCGGTACACTGAGCTGAGCCCGCAATATCGCGTAACCGATTGATTTCATTATGTGAGCATTCGCCGCCAAACGGCGCGATTTCGGCAACCAGGCCAGCATCTGCCAGGCTTTTACGCAATTTTTCTTCGGCAAAGCCGAGTACGAATTTATCACCAACGATGAGCCAGCGTTCAGCCAGCGGTTTGAGGTACCCACCAAGGCGAGCAATTGCGTCTGCGCCCTGAATATACTTACCGGGTGATTGAATAATGCGATCCATTTCTATTCCTCCTGGATGACCGTGATGCCACCCCCCTGGGCGGCTCGCCGATCGGGTTACAGGTTCAGAGTTCCAAAAGCGTTATTCCAGTCCTGCTCAAACTTCTCAATGGCTGACTCTACCGCAGGGGTGCCGAGCATTTGTTGCGCTACATCTAACGGAAGGGTGATAGCTTCGCAACCGGCTAACAGGCAATCCAGCGCCTGACGCGGGGTTTTGAAGCTGGCGGCCAGCACTTTGCTTTCCGGCGCGTGCATTTCCAGTAGGGATTGCAGCTCCTGCACCGTGCGAATGCCGTCACCGCCCTGGGCGTCGACGCGGTTCACGTAAGGGGCAACATATTTGGCACCCGCCAGCGCGGCCAGCAGGCCCTGAGAGGCGCTGTAGACGGCGGTACCCAGGGTAGTGATACCTTCTTTTTTCAGCAGCTTAATAGCGGCAAGGCCTTCAGCGGTGACCGGGATTTTGACCACGATGCCGGGAACGGCGTTGCTCAGACGTTTGGCTTCTTCAACCATCCCCTGAGCGTCGCGGCTCATAGTCTGAGCGAACAAAATACCTTCCGGACCGACGGCTTTTTGCAAGCGCGGTAGTACGTCCCAAACCGAGGCTTTGCCAGCGGCGATAATGCTTGGGTTGGTGGTAACGCCAGCCAGCGGGTAGATACGTGCCAGGCGTTCAACTTCGGCTACGTTTGCGGTGTCCAGATAGAGTTCCATAGTACTTTCCTCAATGCTTAATTCGATAGTGTCGTTGAGGTAAGAATACGGCTTTCACATGAAGGGTCGCCAGATGACAAATTTGCCAAATACTGGATAAATGTACGCATTGCTATTAAGGGTGATTTAGATCACGTTTATCCCGTGTTGTAGGGAAATTTAAGCAAAAAAGAGCGTACAAAAGTCAGGCTTAACACACAAAAATCTAGTTTTTTGCAGGCGATGTTTTTTCCGTGAGCTGGCTATGATACTGGCGGCGATACTCTGATGGTGAGCGCTCGGTGTTCTTGCGAAACAGGCGGCAAAAGTAGTTACTGTCGGCAAAACCACAGGCGTGAGCGACATCTTTGACCTTCATATCATGGCCCTTTAGCAGCATTCTGGCCTGCTCCAGGCGGATGTGATTCAGGTACTCATTAAAACCCATTGGTCCGCATTTCTGGAACAGATGCGAAAGATAGTTTGGTGAGAGATAAAATTCCTGCGCCACCGACTCGCGGGTTAAAGGATCGGCAAAATGGGCATCAATATATTTACGAATGGCCTCGAAAAGCGCCTGGCTGCGTGAGGAGGTTTGTACCTGGCTCCCCAGCAGATCGGCACAGTGGCTGAGCAGGCTGATGACAATACAGCGCGCGGTATGCTGCTCCTGCGGCTGCATTTGCATTTCATTGAGCGCCTGGAGCAGAAAAGATCCCACTCGAGGGCCACGGCGGGGAACTTGCTGTTTATCCAGCACGTTAAGCGCGCTGCCGTCCCAGTTGCGCAGGACGAATTCCAGCTGCTGCTTACCAAATAAGATGGTTAACAGAGTCGAGGGCACCAGCCATTGTGGGTCATTCCACCCGCCAGCAGGAATGTACAACACATCGTGTGGCGTGAGCTGGGCTGGGTCGGCCTTCACCGCTGGATCGCGGACCTGCCCCTCAAGCATGATTTCGAGGCGTGGAAAATCGACGCTCACGGCTTTCTCTGAGGCTGGTCTGGTTTCTGTGGAAAAGCGGACCTTCCCGATGACTGCCGGGCCTTTAATAAAAGAATCAATGGCCTGATTGATGTCGATATCCATTCTTGCTCCGCATCGCGCGCTCTCTTTTCATCATACCTAACAAATCGGCCGAGGGAAAAGCCGAGCGGATTTTCTGCGAAGGGTATTGTAAGATTTTATTGATATGTTATATCGTAACACATTATTGCAACCGTTAACTCAGGAGAGAGTAATGACCAAAAAGATTTCCGCCCTTGCGCTTGGTATCAGCATGTTACTGGTGGGTAGCCAGGCCTTTGCCCACGGCCACCATAGCCATGGGCCTGCATTAACTGAGGCGGAGCAAAAGGCGAGTGAAGGTATTTTTGCCGATCAGGATGTAAAAGACAGAGCGTTAAGCGATTGGGATGGTATCTGGCAGTCGGTTAACCCCTATCTGCTGAACGGCGATTTGGATCCTGTGCTCGAACAGAAGGCTAAAAAAGCGGGTAAAAGCGTGGCCGAATATCGGGAATATTATAAGAAGGGCTATGCCACCGATGTGGACCAGATTGGTATCGAAGATAATGTGATGGAGTTTCACGTTGGGAAAACCGTCAATGCCTGCAAATACACCTATTCTGGCTATAAAATTCTGACCTACGCATCCGGTAAGAAAGGCGTGCGCTACCTGTTCGAATGCTCACAGGCGGATTCAAAAGCACCGAAATTTGTTCAGTTCAGCGACCACACTATCGCACCGCGTAAGTCCCTGCATTTTCATATCTTTATGGGTAATGAGTCGCATGAGGCACTGCTGAAAGAGATGGATAACTGGCCAACCTATTATCCTTATGCGCTGCATAAAGAGCAGATTGTCGACGAGATGCTGCACCATTAATAAAAATAGCTCCGGTAAACGGAGCTACGAGATTGATGACAAATCTGTTTTAGCTATGGTGCTCGCATTTTTGCCGGGTGGCGGCTAGCGCCTTACCCGGCCTACAAAATCTACGAGTTCACTGCCGTTTGCGGGCTGGTAGCCCGGACAGGCGCAGCGCGCCTCCTCCGGGGATACCGCGTCCGGCAAATTAGCCGGTGTTGCGCATACCTGCCGCAACGCCTGCAATGGTGACCATCAGCGCTTGCTCAACGCGAGGATCCGGTTTTTCACCTTTCTCTTCCGCCAGACGTGAACGATGCAGCAGTTCGGCCTGGAGTACGTTCAGCGGGTCAGTATAGATGTTACGCAACTGGATTGACTCGGCGATCCACGGCAGGTCGGCCATCAGGTGGGAATCGTTGGCGATTGCCAGCACCACATCGATATCAGCAGACAGCAGTTCGCGCAGCTCTGTACCTAGCTTCCACAGCTCAGGTTTCACCAGGCGCTGATCGTAATATTCTGCCAGCCACAGGTCCGCTTTCGAATAGACCATCTCCAGCATGCCGAGGCGAGTAGAGAAGAACGGCCAGTCGCGACACATGCTTTCCAGCTCGCTCTGCTTACCGCCTTCGACGACTTTTTGCAGCGCCGCACCAGCACCCAGCCAGGCGGGCAGCATCAGACGGTTTTGCGTCCATGCGAAGATCCACGGGATCGCACGCAGTGACTCAACGCCGCCGGTCGGGCGACGTTTTGCCGGACGCGAGCCCAGCGGCAGTTTGCCCAGTTCCTGCTCCGGTGTTGCGGAGCGGAAGTAAGGAACAAAGTCTTTATTTTCACGTACGTAGCCGCGGTACATCTCGCAGGAGACGTCGGACAGCTCGGCCATGATATCGCGCCATTGCGGTTTTGGCTCCGGCGGCGGCAGCAGGTTGGCTTCCAGAATTGCGCTGGTGTAGAGCGACAGGCTGCTGATGGTGATTTCTGGCAGGCCATATTTGAAGCGGATCATCTCGCCCTGTTCAGTGACGCGCAGGCCGCCTTTCAGGCTTCCTGGAGGCTGAGAGAGCAGAGCCGCATGAGCCGGAGCGCCGCCACGACCGATAGAACCGCCGCGCCCGTGGAACAGCGTCAGCTCAATACCGGCTTTCTCGCAGGTCTTGATTAAGGCATCCTGCGCCTGATACTGCGCCCAGGATGCGGCCATTACGCCTGCATCTTTTGCCGAGTCAGAGTAGCCAATCATGACCATCTGCTTGCCCTGAATAAAGCCGCGATACCAGTCGATATTCAACAACTGGGTCATGACGTCGTCGGCGTTGTTCAGGTCATCCAGGGTTTCGAATAGCGGTGCGACCGGCAGCGCGAAGCCGATACCGGCCTCTTTGAGCAGCAGATGTACCGCCAGCACGTCAGACGGCGTTTTCGCCATCGAAATCACGTAGGCGGCAATGGAACCGCGCGGCGCTTCGGCGATCACTTTACAGGTCTCAAGCACTTCGCGAGTTTCTTCGCTCGGCTCCCACTGACGTGGTAGCAGAGGACGTTTGGAATTCAGTTCGCGGATCAGGAAGGCCTGTTTGTCGGCTTCCGACCAGCTTTCATAATCGCCGATGCCGAGATAGCGGGTCATCTCGCCCAGGGCTTCGGTATGACGGGTGCTTTCTTGGCGGATATCGATACGCACCAGCGGTACGCCAAAGGCTTTTACGCGACGCAGAGTATCCAGCAGCTCGCCGTTGGCGATGATGCCCATGCCGCAGGCTTGTAGTGATTGATAGCAGGCGTAAAGCGGTTCCCACAGCTGTTCATTTTGCGTGAGCAGACCTGCTGGTTTCGGAAGTCTCTGCCCTTTCAGGCGCGCTTCCAGCCAGGCCTGTGTTTCCATCAACTGCGTGCGCAGTTTTTTCATCAGGTATCGATAGGGTTCTTGCGCGCCTTCCGCACCCGCCAGTTCGCGCAGCTCGTCGGTACACTCGACCATCGACAGCTCGGAAATCAGCAATTGGATATCTTTCAGGAACAGATCGGTCGCTTTCCAGCGGCTAAGCAGCAGGACGTGGCGGGTAATATCGGCGGTCACGTTTGGGTTACCGTCGCGGTCACCCCCCATCCAGGAGGTAAAGCGAACCGGGACAAAATCGACCGGTAAGCGATAGCTGAGGTTATCTTCCAACTGTTCGTTCAGCTCGCGCAGGTAGTTCGGCACACCTTCCCACAGGCTATTTTCGACAACAGCAAAGCCCCATTTGGCTTCGTCGACCGGAGAAGGTCGGTGCTTACGGATTTCATCGGTATGCCATGACTGGGCAATCAGCTGGCGCAGACGGCGCATCACCTGGTGACGTTCATAGTCAGCGATATCGTTGTTATCAAGCTGTTTCAGGCAGTTGTTGATTTCACCCATCTTGTGGATCAGGGTACGGCGGGTAATCTCGGTTGGGTGAGCGGTTAAAACCAGCTCCAGAGACAGGGACTCCACCGCTTTTTTAATAATGTCTTCGTTGAGATTGGGTTGGTCTTTGAGCTTTCTCAGGGTACGAGCAATCACTTCCGGATTGCTAGCCGCTTCGCCCTTTGGCGAAATGCTGTGGTATTGCTCAGCGGTATTCGCCAGGTTCAGAAACTGGCTGAAGGCGCGCGCCACTGGCAGCAGCTCGTCGTTGGACAAGTTTTGCAACGTGGTGAGCAGTTCCTGGCGGTTGGCTTCATTGCCTGCGCGAGAAGATTTGGACAACTTACGGATAGTTTCGACACGATCAAGAATGTTTTCTCCCAGCGCATCCTTGATGGTGTCGCCCAGCACCTTACCGAGCATACTGACATTACTACGCAAAGCGGAATATTGTTCGTTCATGTTACCCCAGACACCCCATCTCATTTTATTTTGTTATATCCGGCGCTCGATAATTTGAGCAGTGGATAAGCAACCGTCTTTTATAAAGCCACGTAAAAACCCCCACGTCAATTGTTGCGAAATCGCTTCAGCAAACGAATAAATAGCGGCAATTTGCGAAATTTAACTCAGAGGTCGCTTGATAAGTGTTGCTTATGAAAGTGTGATAATTGTCACTCTCCCGCCCTGATACAAAAGAGCGGAAGAATGCGTATTTTTAATGCCAGCAAAAATGGTGGACCACCTGAGTGATAAGCTCACGAGTCGGCTTAATAAAGCGCGTTTCCAGGTACTCATCCGGCTGGTGGGCCTGGTTGATGGAGCCAGGGCCTAATACCAGCGTCGGGCAAAGGGTCTGAATAAATGGCGCTTCGGTGCAGTAGTTCACGACTTCGGTTTGCGCGCCGAGCAGCTTTTCGACAACCGCAACCAGTTTATGGTCCGGCGGGCATTCATAGCCGGGGATCGGCGGATGCAGTTCGGAAACGGTCAGACGCCCAGGCCAGCGTTCGCTTACCGGTGCCAGCGCTTCTTCAAGGAGTCCGTTAAGATCGTTGAGCGTCATACCCGGCAGCGGGCGAATATCCATATGCAGTTCGCAGCAGGCGCAAATGCGGTTGGAGGCATCGCCGCCGTGAATCGCTCCGAGGTTAAGTGTGGGGTACGGGACGGTAAACGCAGCGTAGTGATAACGCTCTTTTAAGTCGTCGCGTAGCTGCACGATGCGACCAATGGCATCGTGCATCAGCTCAATGGCGTTGACGCCGCGTGCCGGGTCGCTGGAGTGGCCGGATTGCCCCTGGACGCGAACCGCGTTGGACATGTGGCCTTTGTGCGCACGCACCGGCTGCAGTGACGTAGGTTCGCCGATAATGGCGCAATCCGGTCGCAGCTGGGTAGTTTCGGCAAAGTAGCGGGCACCGGCCATGCTGGTTTCTTCATCGGCAGTTGCCAGAATATAGAGCGGTTTTTTCAGCTTAGTCACATCAACATCGCGCAAAGCATCGAGAATAAAAGCGAAGAAGCCTTTCATATCCGCGGTGCCAAGGCCGTAAAGTTTGTTGTCGTGCTCGGTCAGAGTGAAGGGGTCGCGAGTCCAGCGACCATCATCAAACGGGACGGTATCAGTATGCCCGGCTAGCAGCAGGCCGCCAGCACCGTTGCCGGTACTGGCCAGCAGATTGAATTTATTGCGTGTACCCGGCACCGGTTGAACTTCAACGTTAAAGCCAATATCGCGGAACCAGCCTGCCAGTAAATTGATTAAAGACTCATTGCTTTGATCCAGCGCCTCTTCGGTTGCGCTGATGGAAGGTGTGGCGATCAACGCGCGGTAAATCTCGATAAAGGGCGGTAAATTGTTTTTCATTGTTGACACACCTCGGGTCATGATAGTATCAATATTCATGCATTATTTGTGAATAAAAATACATTATCGCTGAGCCTAAGAAAACCTATTTAATGTAGGGATGATGTTCTTACGGCTTAACAGGGTGGGGAAGGCAACGGTCTTCCAGAGCAAATATACGTAAGCAAGAAGGTGAAGAGCCCCAATGTTGAACACGCTGATTGTGGGCGCCAGCGGTTATGCCGGCGCAGAGCTAGTGGCCTATGTAAATCGCCATCCTCATATGACCATAACCGCTTTGACGGTCTCCGCGCAAAGCAATGATGCGGGAAAATTAGTTTCCGATTTGCATCCGCAGCTAAAAGGGATTGTTGACCTGCCGCTGCAGGCAATGTCCGATATTAGCGAGTTTAGCGCTGGGGTCGATATCGTTTTTCTCGCTACCGCCCACGAAGTGAGCCATGACCTCGCGCCGCAGTTTCTCGCGGCGGGTTGCGTGGTGTTCGATCTTTCCGGGGCGTTCCGCGTTAACGATGGCGCTTTCTACGAAAAATATTATGGTTTCACTCACCAGCACCCTGAGCTGCTGGAACAGGCGGTTTACGGCCTGGCCGAGTGGAGTGTCGATAAGCTGAAAGAGGCGAATTTGATTGCGGTGCCGGGTTGCTACCCGACGGCGGCCCAGCTGTCGTTGAAACCGCTGATCGACGCGGACCTGTTGGATCTTAACCAGTGGCCGGTGATCAATGCGACCAGCGGCGTTAGCGGCGCCGGGCGTAAGGCTTCCATCGGCAACAGCTTCTGTGAAGTCAGCCTGCAGCCCTATGGCGTCTTCAACCACCGCCATCACCCTGAAATATCCACTCATCTGGGTGCGAACGTTATTTTTACCCCGCATCTGGGCAACTTTAAGCGTGGGATTCTGGAAACCATCACCTGCCGCCTGAAGCCTGGCGTGAGCAAAGAGCAGGTGGCGGCGGTGTTCCAGCAGGCCTATGCGAACAAACCGCTGGTGCGTTTATATGATAAGGGCATGCCCGCATTGAAAAATGTCGTGGGTCTGCCATTCTGTGATATCGGTTTTGCGGTCCAGGATGAACATATCATCGTCGTGGCGGCGGAAGATAATCTGCTGAAAGGCGCGGCGGCCCAGGCCGTACAGTGTGCAAATATCCGTTTCGGCTTCGCTGAGACGCAGTCTCTTATTTAAGGTGTGATGATGAATCCTTTAATTATCAAACTCGGCGGCGTCCTGCTGGATAGCGAAGAAGCGCTGGAGCGCCTGTTTACCGCGCTGGTGAATTATCGCGAGACGCATCAGCGTCCGCTGATTATTGTCCACGGCGGCGGCTGCGTGGTGGATGAGCTGATGAAGCAGCTTAATCTGCCAGTGAACAAGAAAAACGGTCTGCGAGTGACCCCTGCGGATCAAATCGACATTATTACCGGCGCGCTGGCGGGGACTGCCAATAAAACGTTGCTGGCGTGGGCGAAAAAACACGGCCTGGCTTCCGTTGGACTATTCCTTGGTGATGGCGACAGCGTTAAGGTGACTCAGCTTGACGCCGCACTGGGCCATGTGGGGCTTGCACAGCCGGGCTCTCCGGCCCTGATTAACACGCTGTTGGCTGGAGGTTACCTGCCGGTCGTCAGCTCTATCGGTGTCACCGATGAAGGCCAACTGATGAACGTCAACGCTGACCAGGCGGCTACCGCACTGGCGGCAACGCTTGGTGCAGACCTGATTCTGCTGTCGGATGTAAGCGGTATTCTTGACGGCAAAGGTCAGCGTATTGCCGAGATGACTGCGGCGAAAGCAGAGCAGCTGATTGAGCAGGGCATTATCACCGACGGGATGATCGTCAAAGTGAATGCGGCTCTGGATGCGGCACGCACGTTAGGTCGCCCGGTGGATATTGCCTCCTGGCGTCATGCTGAACAGCTGCCAGCGCTGTTTAACGGAACATCGATCGGTACACGTATTCTGGCTTAATATTTTATGCCCGGCGGCGCTTTGCTTGCCGGGCCTACAAGACTGTAGGCCGGTTAATCCGGCGGAACTAACGAATAAAGGAAGCATGTTATGGCACTTTGGGGCGGGCGTTTTACTCAGGCAGCGGATCAGCGGTTCAAACAGTTCAACGACTCTTTGCGCTTTGACTATCGCCTGGCGGAGCAGGATATCGTTGGCTCTGTTGCCTGGTCCAAAGCGCTGGTGACGGTTGGCGTATTGACCGCTGATGAACAGCTGCAACTGGAAGAGGCGCTGAATATTCTGCTGGAAGAAGTGCGGGCTAACCCGCAACAGATCCTCGAAAGTGATGCGGAAGATATTCACAGCTGGGTTGAAGGCAAGCTGATCGACAAGGTCGGTCAGTTGGGCAAAAAGCTACACACCGGGCGCAGCCGTAACGACCAGGTCGCGACCGACCTGAAGCTGTGGTGTAAAGATACCGTGGTGGAACTACTGTCGGCGAATCGTCAGCTGCAAAGCGCGCTGGTGGAAACGGCGCAGAACAATCAGGACGCAGTGATGCCGGGTTATACCCACCTGCAGCGCGCGCAGCCGGTGACTTTCGCTCACTGGTGTCTGGCCTACGTCGAAATGCTGGCGCGTGACGAAAGCCGTCTGCAGGATGCGTTGAAGCGTCTGGACGTCAGCCCGCTGGGCTGCGGCGCGTTGGCGGGCACGGCCTATGAAATCGATCGTGAACAGTTGGCTGGCTGGCTGGGCTTTGCTTCAGCCACTCGTAACAGTCTGGATAGCGTCTCTGACCGCGATCATGTCCTGGAACTGTTGTCCGACGCCTCAATCGGTATGGTCCACTTGTCGCGTTTTGCCGAAGACCTGATTTTCTTTAATACCGGCGAAGCGGGATTTGTCGAGCTGTCCGATCGCGTGACTTCTGGCTCATCGTTGATGCCGCAGAAGAAAAACCCGGATGCGCTGGAGCTGATCCGCGGTAAATGTGGCCGCGTACAGGGCGCGCTGACTGGCATGATGATGACCCTGAAAGGTCTGCCGCTGGCATATAACAAAGACATGCAGGAAGACAAAGAAGGGCTGTTCGATGCGCTGGATACCTGGCTGGACTGCCTGCATATGGCGGCGCTGGTACTTGATGGTATTCAGGTGAAACGTCCGCGTTGTGAAGAAGCCGCGCAGCAGGGTTATGCGAACGCGACCGAGCTGGCGGATTATCTGGTCGCCAAAGGCGTACCGTTCCGTGAAGCACACCATATTGTCGGTGAAGCGGTGGTAGAAGCCATTGCTCAGGGTAAACCGCTGGAAGATTTGTCTCTGGTCGATTTGCAGAAATTCAGCAGCGTGATCGCCGATGACGTCTATCCGATACTGTCGTTGCAATCGTGCCTTGATAAGCGAGCGGCTAAAGGTGGTGTCTCACCGCAGCAGGTTGCTCAGGCTATTGCTGATGCCAAACAGCGTCTGATTTAAACGTCAGCCACGCCGATGTTGAGGCGGTGAGTAAACGAAGCTCGGGTAACCCCCGGGCTTTTTTATGCAAAAAAAAGCGGACACAAGGTCCGCAAAAGTTCACGTTGGCTTTAGTTATCCGGGTAGAGAGAATCTATGAGGCAGCTCAATGATTTTCAGAGGGTTGCCTCGTTTGTGGGTTTATTATTGAACAGAAAACTTGATAGGGATAATCGTTCATTGCTATTCTATCTATCGCCATGGACTATCGTGGCAATGGAGGATGAATAATGAATATTCGCGATCTTGAATACCTGGTAGCGCTAGCCGAACATCGCCACTTCCGGCGTGCGGCAGACTCCTGCCACGTTAGCCAACCCACTCTCAGCGGACAAATCCGTAAGCTGGAGGATGAGCTTGGCGTCATGTTGCTGGAGCGCACCAGTCGTAAGGTTCTGTTCACCCAGGCCGGGCTGTTGCTGGTGGACCAGGCGCGTACTGTGTTACGCGAAGTCAAAGTGCTCAAGGAAATGGCAAGCCAACAGGGAGAGTCCATGTCCGGGCCGCTGCATATTGGCCTGATCCCGACAATTGGGCCTTATCTGTTGCCACTGATTATCCCGATGCTGCACCAGACCTTTCCAAAGCTGGAAATGTATCTGCATGAAGCGCAAACCCATCAGCTGCTGGCGCAACTCGACAGCGGTAAGCTCGACTGCGCGATTCTGGCATTGGTCAAAGAGAGCGAAGCCTTTATTGAGGTACCGCTATTTGATGAGCCGATGCTGCTGGCTATCTACGAAGATCACCCATGGGCGAACCGTGACCGTGTGCCGATGTCGGAACTGGCTGGGGAAAAGCTGCTGATGCTGGAAGATGGCCACTGTCTGCGCGATCAGGCGATGGGTTTTTGTTTTGAAGCTGGTGCTGATGAAGATACCCATTTTCGGGCAACCAGTCTCGAAACGCTGCGTAACATGGTTGCTGCCGGTAGCGGTATAACCCTGTTGCCTGCCCTTGCCGTGCCGCAGGAGAGAAAACGCGATGGTGTCGTCTATGTGCCGTGCATTAAGCCGGAACCACGACGTACCGTCGGGCTGGTTTATCGTCCTGGTTCGCCGCTGCGTAGCCGCTATGAACATCTGGCGGAGGCCATCCGCGGTAAGATGGATGGCCATTTCGATACAGCGTTAAAACAGGCGGTTTAAGCCATTCAACGCGGCTACCCGATAGGCTTCTGCCATTGTCGGGTAGTTAAAGGTGGTGTTAACGAAGTACTCAATGGTGTTACCACCACCTTTCTGCTCCATAATCGCCTGGCCGATGTGAATAATTTCGGCCGCGCGCTCGCCAAAGCAATGAATGCCGAGGATCTCTTTCGTCTCGCGATGAAACAGGATCTTTAGCGTCCCAACGCTCATGCCGACAATTTGCGCTCGCGCCAGATGTTTGAACTGCGCACGTCCCACCTCATAAGGCACCTTCATGGACGTGAGCTGCTGTTCGGTTTTGCCGACGGAGCTGATTTCCGGAATGGTGTAAATCCCGGTAGGGATATCTTCAATTAAATGCGCGGAGGCTTCACCTTTGACCAGCGCCTGGGCAGCGATACGCCCCTGATCGTAAGCGGCGGATGCCAGGCTCGGATAGCCAATCACGTCACCCACGGCATAAATATGCGGCAGGGCGGTTTGGTACATACTGTTGACCTTCAGTTGACCGCGGCTATCGGTTTGCAGGCCGATGTTTTCCAGCGCCAGCGAGTCGGTATTCCCGGTGCGGCCGTTGGCATACAGCAGGCAGTCCGCTTTCAACTTTTTGCCGGATTTCAGATGCATGATGACGCCGTCGTCAACACCTTCAATTTTCTCGTACTCTTCATTGTGACGAATCACCACGCCGCTGTTCCAGAAGTGATAGGAGAGCGAGTCGGACATCTCTTGGTCGAGAAACGCCAGCAGGCGATCGCGGGTGTTGATCAGATCGACTTTGACTTCCATACCGCGGAAGATCGATGCATATTCGCAGCCGATCACTCCGGCGCCATAGATGATCACATGCCGTGGTTCATGGTGCAGGCTGAGGATCGAGTCGCTGTCATAAACGCGTGGGTGTGAGAAATCGACATCCGTAGGGTGGTAGGGACGTGAACCGCAGGCAATGACGAATTTTTCCGCCGTGACCGTTTCAACGGTGCCGTCGTGGCATTCAAGCGCAAGCGTGTGTTCATCGACAAAGTGCGCATTGCCCTGCAGGATTTCACAGTGGTTGCGCTCATAGAAACCCTGACGCATGTGGGTTTGCTGGTTAATGACGCTGTCGGCATGGTTCAGAATGTCGGCGAAGGAAGAACGAAGAAGACGGGAATGGTCGCTGTAGAGAGGGTTCTGGTTAAATTCAATAATACGGCTAACGGCATGGCGGAGGGCTTTCGATGGGATGGTGCCCCAGTGGGTACAACCGCCGCCGACGTTATGGTAGCGCTCAATGACGGCAACGCGTGCTCCCTGTTTCACCAGCCCCATAGCAGCACCTTCTCCGCCAGGGCCTGAACCAATCACAATTGCATCATAATCCCAAGAGTGTGACATGGCATTACTCACCTGTTTTATACATAAAATAAACACGATGATAACATTCGGTGGGCTTTAACCCAATTATCGTTGTGCTTTTTTGCGTCATAAAAGCAGAAACAGCTCGTAAACAATCATTCACAATCCAGTGTAAACCGATTAGTTCTAATCTCTGGTATAGTGCCGACAGGGCCTTTGGAAGGATTCAGACAACGTGATGGGCGTAAGAGCGCAACAAAAAGAAAAAACCCGGCGTTCGCTGGTGGAAGCCGCATTTAGCCAGCTAAGTGCTGAACGGAGTTTTGCCAGCTTGAGCCTGCGTGAAGTTGCGCGGGAAGCGGGGATTGCCCCGACGTCCTTCTATCGACATTTTCGTGACGTCGATGAACTCGGTCTGACGATGGTAGATGAAAGCGGGCTTATGCTACGCCAGCTGATGCGCCAGGCGCGACAGCGTATTGCTAAAGGCGGCAGTGTGATTCGCACTTCTGTTTCTACCTTTATGGAGTTCATCGGCAATAACCCAAATGCCTTCCGTCTGCTGTTGCGTGAGCGCTCCGGTACGTCCGCCGCGTTTCGTGCCGCAGTCGCCCGCGAAATTCAGCATTTTATCGCGGAACTTGCTGACTATTTAGAAATCGAAAACCACATGCCGCGCGCCTTTACTGAAGCGCAGGCTGAAGCTATGGTCACCATCGTATTTAGTGCTGGCGCCGAGGCTCTGGATGTAAGCCCGGAATTGCGTCGACAGCTTGAAGAGCGACTGGTACTCCAGCTCAGAATGATCTCGAAAGGCGCGTATTATTGGTATCGCCGTGAACAAGAAAAAAATCAAATCATTCCGAATAACGTGAAGGACGAGCAATGAAACACTCAGTTCAAGATAAAGGTACGCTGCTGCTGGCGCTGATCGCAGGGTTATCCATTAATGGAACCTTCGCTGCGCTGTTCAGCTCAGTAGTCTCATTTTCTGTTTTCCCGATTTTATCGTTAGTGCTGACGGTTTACTGTCTGCATCAGCGCTATCAAAACCGCAGTATGCCCGTGGGTTTACCGGGGCTGGCCGCCGCGTGCTTCATTCTTGGCGTGCTGCTTTATAGCACCGTAGTGCGTGCGGAATATCCGGACATCGGTTCTAACTTCTTCCCGGCCGTACTGTCGGTGATTATGGTGTTCTGGATCGGCTACAAGGTGCGTAACCGTAAGAGCGCGGTTGCGGAGTAATTCTGCTGAATTTTCCCGGCAACCATGATGTTGCCGGGTTACTGACATCTACTTCTTCGTTAACAGTACGCCGCATTCCATATGATGGGTATATGGGAACTGATCGAACAGCGCCAGGCGCGTGACTTCGTGCGTCTCGTTGAGCGTTTCCAGGTTCTTGCATAAGGTTTCTGGATTGCAGGAGATATACAGGATCCGCGGATAGGTCTGCACCATTTTCTCCGTTTCACTATCCAGCCCGCTGCGCGGTGGATCGACAAAAATCGTCTCACACTGATAGCTTTTCAGATCAATACCTTGCAGACGGTTAAACTCCCGCACGCCGTTCATCGCCTGGGTGAACTCTTCTGCCGCCATACGGATAATCTGCACGTTATCAATATGGTTAGCCGCAATGTTGTATTGCGCCGCCGCCACGGACGGTTTGGCAATCTCCGTTGCCAGCACGCGTTCGAAATTCCGCGCCAGCGCCAGGGAAAAGTTGCCGTTACCGCAGTACAGCTCAAGCAAATCACCGGTTGCGCCTTTAGTTGATTCGACCGCCCATTCCAGCATCTGAATGTTCATCGCCGCGTTTGGTTGGGTGAAGCTATTCTCAACCTGGCGATAGACCATTTCACGCCCGCCGACCGGCAGACGCTCATCTATATAGTCCTGATCCAGCTCAATTTTGGTCTTAGTCGCGCGGCCAATCAGATGCACGTTCAGATTTTGCGCGCGTAGCGCATCGCGGAAGATTTCTGCTTGCTGACGCCACTCGTCGTCGAGCTTTTTATGGTACAGCAGCGACACGATGGCCTGATTGCTCATCGTGGTCAGATAATCGACCTGGAACAGCTTATGGCGTAGCACCAGATTGTCGCGCACGCCCTCAATTACTGCGGTCATCAGCTGATTAATCAGTTCGCTGGCCGCCGGGAAGGTATCGACGCGAATACGGGATTTGGTCTGCTGATCAAACATGATGTGGTACAGGTCATCGCCATCGTGCCAGATGCGGAATTCTGCGCGCATACGATAGTGGCTGACCGGTGAACGAAACACTTCCGGAACCGGGGCGGCAAAAGGGGCCATCATTTTCTGCAAACGGACGACTTTTTCTGCCAGCTGCGCTTCATATTGTTCGGTAGGAAGGTGTTCGGGGGTCATGATGCATCCTGAATAAAATAAGTACGCGGGGATTGTAGGGAAAGTGTCGGGGATGTCCAGCTCTGATGATATTCAGAAATATAACGATAGAAGTCTGGACATCTATATGTTTCTAATTATAGCATCATGTTACCGGTCCTATGTGTTAATAGGGAATCCAGTGTAAATCTGGAGCTGACGCGCAGCGGTAAGGAACAGTGGGATGAGCGCATTATGCAGACACTGCGGTGGTTTAGCGGGAAGTCTTCATCCATAACACACCCCAAGCCCGAAGACCTGCCGGAACACGTCGCATTTGGTTTCTATCATCGCGTACTACTGATAGTAGCCGGCGGCATCCTTTGTATATTACGGATGCTTTTAAAATGATTAAAAAGGCTTCGCTGATGACGGCCCTCTCCGTCACGGCATTTTCCGCTTGGGCGCAAGACAGCAATTCAGATACGTTAGTGGTGACAGCAAACCGTTTTCAACAGCCGGTCAATACGGTCCTTGCGCCAACGGATGTTGTTACGCGGGAAGATATTCAGCGCTGGCAGTCAAAAGATCTTAATGATGTGATGCGTCGCCTGCCGGGGGTGGATATTTCGCAGACCGGCGGGATGGGGAGCAGTTCTTCTCTCTACGTTCGCGGTACGGAAGCACGTCATGTGCTGGTGCTGATTGATGGTGTGCCAATGGCGCGGGCAGGTATTGGTAACGCCATTGACATTAGCCAGATTCCGGTATCCCTGGTGCAGCGTGTTGAGTATATCCGCGGGCCGCGTTCTGCTGTTTACGGTTCGGGGGCGATTGGTGGTGTGGTCAACATCATTACCATGAGTGACGATGAACACGCGCAGATCAATGCCGGGATGGGGTCGAATGGCTACCAGACTTATGATGGAGCGGTAAATAAACGTTTTGGCGACACGATGGTGACGGCGGCAGGCGCCTATCAGACGGCCAAGGGCTTCAACGTCAAACCAGATTCCCCTTACAGCGGCGACAGCGACCGTGATGGTTATCGCAACAAACTGTTCTGGGGTGCCGTACAGCACAAGTTTGACGAGAGTTTCTCGGGTTTCTTCCGTGGTTATGGATACACGGCTAACAACGATTACGATCAGGATACGATGTATGGTTCTCCTGCTGGTAACGACGAGAGTCAGAACTATAACCAATCCTGGGACACTGGACTGCGTTATAACTCGGGCATCTATTCCTCTCAGCTAATTGCGAACTATCAGCACCTTAAAAATTATAACTACAGTAGCAACCTTGGCCGCTATGCGGGTGATGCTACGCTGGATGACATGGAACAGCGTTATATTCAGTGGGGTAACAACTTTGAAGTAGGACATGGTTCAGTAAGCGGTGGTGTTGACTGGAAACAGGAAAAGTTGACTTCCAGCAGTACGACGAAATCTGATATCTACAAACGCGACACCACAGGGCTTTATTTGACCGGGCAGCAACAGATCAATACCGTCACGCTGGAAGCCTCGGGTCGTGAAGATCACGATGAGCAGTTCGGCTGGCACGGCACGTGGCAAACTGCGGCGGGCTGGGAATTTGTTGATGGTTATCGCGCAACGCTTTCTTATGGTACTAGCTTCCTGGCGCCATCTTTAGGGCAGCAATTCGGCGCGACGCGTTATGCATCGCAATATTATTCAGGTATTGCAGCAAACCCGGATCTAAAACCGGAAGAGTCTAAACAGTGGGAAGCGGGAATTGATGGGATTACGGGGCCACTAGATTGGAAAATCTCAGCATACCACTATGAAATTCAAAACCTGATTGATTATAAAAGCACGAACAACGTCAACCAGTATATCAACGTGAAGTCGGCCACCATTAAAGGTCTGGAGTGGACAGGGAACATCACGACTGGCCCGGTAGAGCATCACCTGACGCTGCAATATACTGATCCTCGTGACGATGAAACCAACCAGGTTCTTGCTCGCCGAGCGAAACAGCAGGTGAAGTATGAAGTCACCGGGCAGGTTTATGACCTCGGCTGGAATATCGCTTACCAATATCTGGGCCAGCGCTATGACAACGACTATGATGAGACAACAAACTCCTCTAGTCGCGTTAAACTGGGTGGCGTAAGCCTATGGGATGTCGGATTGTCATATCCTGTCACCTCACACCTGACAGTTCGTGGTAAAATAGCCAACCTGTTCGATAAAGATTACGAGACAGCATATGGCTACCCAACTGCAGGACGGGAATACACCTTGTCTGGCAGCTACACCTTCTAAACCACGTCCCACCGTGCTGGTGTTTGATTCCGGCGTCGGTGGGTTGTCGGTATATAATGAGATTCGGCATCTCCTGCCGGAACTCCATTACATCTACGCTTTCGATAACGTCGCTTTTCCATACGGTGAGAAAAGCGAAGAGTTTATTGTTGAACGAGTCCTTGAGATCGTGACCGCTGTTCAGCAGCATTACCCGCTGGCGCTGGCCGTTATTGCCTGTAATACCGCAAGTACCGTTTCCCTCCCCGCACTGCGCGATAAATTCGCATTTCCTGTCGTTGGTGTTGTCCCGGCAATAAAACCAGCAGCACGCTTGACGGCGAATGGTATTGTGGGCCTGCTGGCAACACGCGGGACGGTAAAGCGTCCTTATACACGCGAACTTATTGCCCGTTTTGCTAATGAGTGTCGGATCGAGATGCTGGGGTCGGCGGAGCTGGTGGAACTGGCGGAAGCTAAACTGCATGGTGAGCCAGTCCCGCTGGATGAGCTGCATCGTATCCTGCGGCCCTGGCTGAGGATGCAGGAACCTCCAGATACTGTTGTGCTGGGCTGTACGCACTTCCCTCTATTACATGACGAGTTGCAACAAGTTCTGCCTGAGGGGACGAGAATGATCGACTCCGGTGCGGCCATTGCGCGTCGAACGGCCTGGCTACTGGAGCATGAAGCGCCGGATGCAAAATCTAGTGATGCGAATATTGCGTACTGCATGGCGTTGACGGCAGAAACTGAACAACTTTTACCCGTTCTGCGGCGCTATGGCTTCGAATCGCTGGAAAAACTGCCGCTCTAAGGGTGTTTTGCGCAAAAAAGAGACGGTTGAAAGATTTTTTGAAAACAGGGCTTGTCAACTTCTCAGAACTCCCTATAATGCGCCACCACTGACACGGAACAACGGCTTACAGGCCGCCGGGTTAGCGGGGTTCAGCGATGAACGCCGGCAGAGAAAAGCGAAATTAAACGCTTGACTCTGAATGAGGAAAACGTATTATACGGGACCTCGCAACGGTGAGCGAAAGCCGCGTTGCACTGCTCTTTAACAATTTATCAGACAATCTGTGTGGGCACTCAAAGTGACATGGATTCTTAACGTCGCAAGACGAAAAATGAATACCAAGTCTCTGAGTGAACATACGTAATTCATTACGAAGTTTAATTCACGAGCATCAAACTTAAATTGAAGAGTTTGATCATGGCTCAGATTGAACGCTGGCGGCAGGCCTAACACATGCAAGTCGAGCGGTAGCACAGAGAGCTTGCTCTCGGGTGACGAGCGGCGGACGGGTGAGTAATGTCTGGGAAACTGCCTGATGGAGGGGGATAACTACTGGAAACGGTAGCTAATACCGCATAACGTCGCGAGACCAAAGTGGGGGACCTTCGGGCCTCATGCCATCAGATGTGCCCAGATGGGATTAGCTTGTTGGTGAGGTAACGGCTCACCAAGGCGACGATCCCTAGCTGGTCTGAGAGGATGACCAGCCACACTGGAACTGAGACACGGTCCAGACTCCTACGGGAGGCAGCAGTGGGGAATATTGCACAATGGGCGCAAGCCTGATGCAGCCATGCCGCGTGTATGAAGAAGGCCTTCGGGTTGTAAAGTACTTTCAGCGAGGAGGAAGGCATTAAGGTTAATAACCTTAGTGATTGACGTTACTCGCAGAAGAAGCACCGGCTAACTCCGTGCCAGCAGCCGCGGTAATACGGAGGGTGCAAGCGTTAATCGGAATTACTGGGCGTAAAGCGCACGCAGGCGGTCTGTCAAGTCGGATGTGAAATCCCCGGGCTCAACCTGGGAACTGCATTCGAAACTGGCAGGCTAGAGTCTTGTAGAGGGGGGTAGAATTCCAGGTGTAGCGGTGAAATGCGTAGAGATCTGGAGGAATACCGGTGGCGAAGGCGGCCCCCTGGACAAAGACTGACGCTCAGGTGCGAAAGCGTGGGGAGCAAACAGGATTAGATACCCTGGTAGTCCACGCTGTAAACGATGTCGACTTGGAGGTTGTTCCCTTGAGGAGTGGCTTCCGGAGCTAACGCGTTAAGTCGACCGCCTGGGGAGTACGGCCGCAAGGTTAAAACTCAAATGAATTGACGGGGGCCCGCACAAGCGGTGGAGCATGTGGTTTAATTCGATGCAACGCGAAGAACCTTACCTACTCTTGACATCCAGAGAACTTAGCAGAGATGCTTTGGTGCCTTCGGGAACTCTGAGACAGGTGCTGCATGGCTGTCGTCAGCTCGTGTTGTGAAATGTTGGGTTAAGTCCCGCAACGAGCGCAACCCTTATCCTTTGTTGCCAGCGGTCCGGCCGGGAACTCAAAGGAGACTGCCAGTGATAAACTGGAGGAAGGTGGGGATGACGTCAAGTCATCATGGCCCTTACGAGTAGGGCTACACACGTGCTACAATGGCATATACAAAGAGAAGCGACCTCGCGAGAGCAAGCGGACCTCATAAAGTATGTCGTAGTCCGGATCGGAGTCTGCAACTCGACTCCGTGAAGTCGGAATCGCTAGTAATCGTGGATCAGAATGCCACGGTGAATACGTTCCCGGGCCTTGTACACACCGCCCGTCACACCATGGGAGTGGGTTGCAAAAGAAGTAGGTAGCTTAACCTTCGGGAGGGCGCTTACCACTTTGTGATTCATGACTGGGGTGAAGTCGTAACAAGGTAACCGTAGGGGAACCTGCGGTTGGATCACCTCCTTACCTTAAAGAACCTGCCTTTGTAGTGCTCACACAGATTGTCTGATGAAAAATTAGCAGTAAAAAATCTCTGCAGGCTTGTAGCTCAGGTGGTTAGAGCGCACCCCTGATAAGGGTGAGGTCGGTGGTTCAAGTCCACTCAGGCCTACCAAATTTGCCCTGATACTGTGTTGTGAAACGACTCGCATACGTCAGTATGCTTCGTCATTCCACGCCTTGTCTCAGGACAAATTATCGGTACAGAGATAAGTTTTTACGATGGGGTTATAGCTCAGCTGGGAGAGCGCCTGCCTTGCACGCAGGAGGTCTGCGGTTCGATCCCGCATAGCTCCACCATCCTTTTACTGCAAAAAACAAGAAAACTTCAGAGTGTACCTGAAAAGGTGCACTGCGAAGTTTTGCTCTTTAAAAATCTGGATCAAGCTGAAAATTGAAACGACACGCTGCGTCTGTTCTCCGTAAATAAGAACAGCATGACGGTGTGTTCGAGTCTCTCAAATTTTTGCAGCACGAAGTGTTTTACGAAACATCTTCGGGTTGTGAGGTTAAGCGACTAAGCGTACACGGTGGATGCCCTGGCAGTCAGAGGCGATGAAGGACGTGCTAATCTGCGATAAGCGTCGGTAAGGTGATATGAACCGTTATAACCGACGATTTCCGAATGGGGAAACCCAGTGTGATCCGTCACACTATCGTTAAGTGAATACATAGCTTAACGAAGCGAACCGGGGGAACTGAAACATCTAAGTACCCCGAGGAAAAGAAATCAACCGAGATTCCCCCAGTAGCGGCGAGCGAACGGGGAGGAGCCCAGAGTCTGAATCAGTTTGTGTGTTAGTGGAAGCGTCTGGAAAGTCGCAGGGTACAGGGTGATACTCCCGTACACAAAAACGCACAGGCTGTGAACTCGAAGAGTAGGGCGGGACACGTGGTATCCTGTCTGAATATGGGGGGACCATCCTCCAAGGCTAAATACTCCTGACTGACCGATAGTGAACCAGTACCGTGAGGGAAAGGCGAAAAGAACCCCGGCGAGGGGAGTGAAACAGAACCTGAAACCGTGTACGTACAAGCAGTAGGAGCCCACTTGTTGGGTGACTGCGTACCTTTTGTATAATGGGTCAGCGACTTATATTCTGTAGCAAGGTTAACCGTATAGGGGAGCCGCAGGGAAACCGAGTCTTAACTGGGCGTTAAGTTGCAGGGTATAGACCCGAAACCCGGTGATCTAGCCATGGGCAGGTTGAAGGTTGGGTAACACTAACTGGAGGACCGAACCGACTAATGTTGAAAAATTAGCGGATGACTTGTGGCTGGGGGTGAAAGGCCAATCAAACCGGGAGATAGCTGGTTCTCCCCGAAAGCTATTTAGGTAGCGCCTCGTGAACTCATCTTCGGGGGTAGAGCACTGTTTCGGCTAGGGGGTCATCCCGACTTACCAACCCGATGCAAACTACGAATACCGAAGAATGTTATCACGGGAGACACACGGCGGGTGCTAACGTCCGTCGTGAAGAGGGAAACAACCCAGACCGCCAGCTAAGGTCCCAAAGTCATGGTTAAGTGGGAAACGATGTGGGAAGGCACAGACAGCCAGGATGTTGGCTTAGAAGCAGCCATCATTTAAAGAAAGCGTAATAGCTCACTGGTCGAGTCGGCCTGCGCGGAAGATGTAACGGGGCTAAACCATGCACCGAAGCTGCGGCAGCGACGCTTATGCGTTGTTGGGTAGGGGAGCGTTCTGTAAGCCGTTGAAGGTGGCCTGTGAGGGTTGCTGGAGGTATCAGAAGTGCGAATGCTGACATAAGTAACGATAAAGCGGGTGAAAAGCCCGCTCGCCGGAAGACCAAGGGTTCCTGTCCAACGTTAATCGGGGCAGGGTGAGTCGACCCCTAAGGCGAGGCCGAAAGGCGTAGTCGATGGGAAACAGGTTAATATTCCTGTACTCGGTGTTACTGCGAAGGGGGGACGGAGAAGGCTATGTTAGCCGGGCGACGGTTGTCCCGGTTTAAGCATGTAGGCGGATGTTCCAGGTAAATCCGGAACGTCATTCAACGCTGAGGTGTGATGACGAGGCACTACGGTGCTGAAGTAACAAATGCCCTGCTTCCAGGAAAAGCCTCTAAGCATCAGGTAACATCAAATCGTACCCCAAACCGACACAGGTGGTCAGGTAGAGAATACCAAGGCGCTTGAGAGAACTCGGGTGAAGGAACTAGGCAAAATGGTGCCGTAACTTCGGGAGAAGGCACGCTGATGGTAGGTGAAGTGACTTGCTCACGGAGCTGAAATCAGTCGAAGATACCAGCTGGCTGCAACTGTTTATTAAAAACACAGCACTGTGCAAACACGAAAGTGGACGTATACGGTGTGACGCCTGCCCGGTGCCGGAAGGTTAATTGATGGGGTTATCCGTAAGGAGAAGCTCTTGATCGAAGCCCCGGTAAACGGCGGCCGTAACTATAACGGTCCTAAGGTAGCGAAATTCCTTGTCGGGTAAGTTCCGACCTGCACGAATGGCGTAATGATGGCCAGGCTGTCTCCACCCGAGACTCAGTGAAATTGAACTCGCTGTGAAGATGCAGTGTACCCGCGGCAAGACGGAAAGACCCCGTGAACCTTTACTATAGCTTGACACTGAACACTGGTCCTTGATGTGTAGGATAGGTGGGAGGCTTTGAAGTGTGGACGCCAGTCTGCATGGAGCCATCCTTGAAATACCACCCTTTAATGGCTGGTGTTCTAACGTGGACCCGTAATCCGGGTTGCGGACAGTGTCTGGTGGGTAGTTTGACTGGGGCGGTCTCCTCCTAAAGAGTAACGGAGGAGCACGAAGGTTAGCTAATCCTGGTCGGACATCAGGAGGTTAGTGCAATGGCATAAGCTAGCTTGACTGCGAGCGTGACGGCGCGAGCAGGTGCGAAAGCAGGTCATAGTGATCCGGTGGTTCTGAATGGAAGGGCCATCGCTCAACGGATAAAAGGTACTCCGGGGATAACAGGCTGATACCGCCCAAGAGTTCATATCGACGGCGGTGTTTGGCACCTCGATGTCGGCTCATCACATCCTGGGGCTGAAGTAGGTCCCAAGGGTATGGCTGTTCGCCATTTAAAGTGGTACGCGAGCTGGGTTTAGAACGTCGTGAGACAGTTCGGTCCCTATCTGCCGTGGGCGCTGGAGAATTGAGGGGGGCTGCTCCTAGTACGAGAGGACCGGAGTGGACGCATCACTGGTGTTCGGGTTGTCATGCCAATGGCATTGCCCGGTAGCTAAATGCGGAAGAGATAAGTGCTGAAAGCATCTAAGCACGAAACTTGCCCCGAGATGAGTTCTCCCTGACTCCTTGAGAGTCCTGAAGGAACGTTGAAGACGACGACGTTGATAGGCCGGGTGTGTAAGCGTAGCGATACGTTGAGCTAACCGGTACTAATGAACCGTGAGGCTTAACCTTACAACGCCGAAGATGTTTTGGCGGAATTGAGAGAATTTCAGCTTGATACAGATAAACAGAATTTGCCTGGCGGCGACAGCGCGGTGGTCCCACCTGACCCCATGCCGAACTCAGAAGTGAAACGCCGTAGCGCCGATGGTAGTGTGGGGTCTCCCCATGTGAGAGTAGGGAACTGCCAGGCATCAAATTAGCAAGTGAAACCGGGGCATTAAACCGGTGGTTGTAAAGAAATTCGGTGGAGCGGTAGTTCAGTCGGTTAGAATACCTGCCTGTCACGCAGGGGGTCGCGGGTTCGAGTCCCGTCCGTTCCGCCACTTATTAGAAAATTAAGCCTGCTAATCTAGCAGGCTTAATGATAAGAAAATTTAGGGGCGTAGCTCAGTTGGTAGAGCACCGGTCTCCAAAACCGGGTGTCGCGAGTTCGAGTCTCTCCGCCCCTGCCATATAATAATCCTTTGCTTAGGCAAAGGATTTTTTTTGTCTTTAATTTTCCTCGTTATTATTCCTCATATCCCCCATCCATGGAGGATTGATCTTATCCTAAAATACTGCTTTTCAGGATCTCGCGAATCTGCGTCTGTTTATCGCTGTTTTGTAGCCAAATTGCATACAGAGGGCGTGAAAGCGTCACGCTATCCGTAACCGTATACAAGCCGCTTTTCTCCTGTGCCCACCGTACTGGCAGCCATGTGCATCCCTTGAGCGCACTGAGCTGCCGGTAGGCTAATTCTGCAGAACTGGTCGTTAGCAGAGGTATATCGTCATTACCGATCAATCCTACTTCATTTTGTTGAAAATCAGGTCCCCATTCCAGGCGTAGATAATTCAATTCATTTTTGTTTTTAGTCGGCGATGTGCAATAAAGTGCGAGTGTAAAGTTGCCAAGTAACTGGCTGCTTAGTTCATCCATCTTCGGCGATTCTGTCGTGATCAGCAGATCAAGCTGGCGCTCGTGCAGCTGTTTGACCAGCGATTGCCGCTGTGCAATCCGCGCCTCAAACTGCAGGTTATAGGGCTCAGTGTAGAGCTTCCCAAGCCATTCATTGAGTAGGCACTCCCAAAGAGAAGCACTGGCACCTATCGAAAATTCATTATGCCGGGAAGAATTTGCGACCTCCTTACGCGCGGCCTGCCAGGTATTCATCAGGGTTTCAGCATAGGGCAGCAGTTTTTCTCCAGCTGGAGTCAGGCGGATGTTGTTACGATGACGGGTGAAAAGATTCACGCCCAGCTGGTTCTCCAACTGGCGAATACGAAAGCTAACTGCTGACTGTGTCAGATAAAGCGCCTCCGCAGCCCGGCCAAAGTGACGAGTTCTGCTCACCTCAAGAAAAGTCTTGAGCAATTCCGTATCCACACTCTTCTCCACAAAATTATTTGTCGTGATGATTTAAATGTTTTGTTTGACGCTCTGTCAAGCGTAACTAATACTCCGCGCCATAAATAGCTCGGCCAAAGAATCAGGAGCGTGTAGGATGGCGGAAAGCTTTACGACAACTAATCGTTTTTTCGACAATAAAAATTATCCGCGCGGGTTTTCCCGTCATGGAGATTTCACCATCAAAGAGGCGCAACTGCTGGAACGTCATGGTTATGCCTTTAATGAACTCGAATTGGGTAAACGCGAGCCCGTTACCGAAGATGAAAAACAGTTTGTTTCGGTATGTCGCGGCGAACGTGAGCCAGCAACTGAGATAGAACGCGTCTGGATTAAGTATATGGCGCGTATTAAGCGTCCAAAACGTTTTCATACTCTGTCCGGCGGGAAACCGCAGGTGGAAGGTACGGAAGATTACACAGAAAGCGATGATTAAGAAAAAAGGGCGCAAGCCCTTTTTTTATGCAATTAGTTTTTGTAGATGGATCAACATCCGGTCTATAGCTCGATAGCCGAGGGCTTCCTGCAAATGATAGCGTTTGATGTGTTCCACCTGCTCAAGATCGGCAATGGTCCGGGCAACTTTGAGTAGACGCTGCCAGGCTCGTATCGAGAGTCCAAGTTGCGACAAGGTCTGCTCCAGCCACATAGCATCGTCTTTATGTAGCTGACACCAGACTTTCATTTCGTTATTCCCCAGGTGCGCATTAAGTTTCTTCTGTTGGGATAACTGCCTTTCGCGTGCCGCCAAAACCCGCAACCGTACGCTGGCGCTGTCCTCTTCTTCGTTTGTACCCTGACTTAATACCCCCGGTGGCGGAAGTGGGATTTCCAGAGAGAGATCAAAGCGGTCAAGAAAGGGGCCGGATAAACGCCCCAGGTAACGCAGAATCTGTTCTGGTGATGTTCGATTATGCTGGCCTTGATAATGCCCTGTCGGGCTAGGGTTCATTGCGGCGATGAGTTGGAAACGCGCTGGATAATCGATTTTTGCGCGGGTACGAGAAATATGAATGATCCCTGACTCAATTGGCTCTCGCAATGCATCCAGTACCCTACGTTCAAACTCGGGTAGCTCATCAAGGAACAGAATCCCATTATGGGCAAGGGAAATCTCCCCTGGCGCGGGGATTGACCCTCCGCCCACCATGGCGGCAAGAGATGCGCTGTGATGTGGGGCGCGGAACGGCCTACGACGCCACTGTTTCGTTGCATGGCTGGAATTGACCAGACTGAGTATCGCTGCGCTTTCCAGCGCCTCCTGGTTACTCAGCGGCGGCAGCAGACCCGGTAGACGACTGGCGAGCATTGTTTTACCAGTGCCTGGCGGGCCTATCATCAGCAAGTTATGGCCACCTGCAGCGATGATTTCCAGCGCACGTTTCCCTTGCTGTTGACCAATGACATCACGAAGGTCCACTAATGTCTCATTCGAACATTCTCCTTCCTGGATAGGGAAATTCAGAGGGTTTATTCCTTCGAGAAAAGCACAGACCTCCTGTAGATGTCCTGAAATAAGGCAGTCGCTACCGCCGATTAAGCCAACTTCCGTAGCATTCTCGTCAGAGACAATTATTTTTCGACCCGCCTTTATTGCTTCCATCGCGCTGGATATAGCCCCAGGAACGCCACGTAGGGCGCCTGTAAGCGCTAATTCACCGACAAACTCATATTGATTCAACTTGGTAGCATTTAACTGCTCTGATGCCACCAGAAGCGCGAGAGCGATAGGTAAATCGTATCGTCCCCCTTCTTTTGGCAGATCGGCTGGCGCCAGATTGATGGTGATTTTCTTTGCAGGCCAGGTGTAGCCGCTGTTAATAATTGCACTACGCACTCGGTCACGGGCTTCTCTAACCGTTGTTTCGGGAAGTCCCACCATCGTCAGACCAGGGAGTCCGTTGCTGATATGCACTTCAATCGTGATAAGCGGAGCACCGATCCCGAGAGCAGCGCGTGTGTAAACTATGGCAAGTGACATAAAACCTCCTGATAGCAGGAATTATGTCGGGGATTTTTTGCTGAGTAATCCAGCAATATTGAATTTTAGATGCTTCCTTCCAGTCGATTCACTGCCAGTTGTTACGCTGCAGGCATTTTTGGAAACTGACTCGCAGAAGGTAATAGTGGGTCAGCAATATGAGAAAGTGCTGTGGTATGCTCCACAAATTGAAATATTTTCATTTCATATTTTTCTTATTAAAAACAATTATCTTCTCAGAAATGGTTAGCAGAGTAATAAACTCAGCCATAAAAAAATCTTGTGTTTAATGTGATGTCTGTGGTACCTCTTTAGGTATTCCTTCGAACATGAAGCCAGAAAGAACATAAAATGACAGCCCTTCTACGAGTGATTAGCCTGGTCGTGATTAGCGTGGTGGTGATTATTATCCCACCGTGCGGGGCTGCACTTGGACGAGGAAAGGCTTAAAAAACAAGCCTTAACGAACTAAGACCCCCGCACCGAAAGGTCCGGGGGTTTTTTTATAACTTAAAAACAGAAGTGAGGAGCAGATGATGATGAGTAGCATAATGTTCTGTTTCTCTCGATCTATGACGGGGAAGTAACTATGAATGGAGCACGGTGGGTTGTACATGCTTTGCGAGCACAGGGAGTCGACACGGTATTTGGCTATCCGGGTGGCGCAATTATGCCGGTTTACGATGCGTTGTATGACGGCGGCGTGGAACACTTACTGTGCCGACATGAACAAGGGGCGGCGATGGCGGCCATCGGCTATGCCCGTGCTACCGGAAAAACTGGGGTGTGTATCGCCACCTCTGGTCCCGGCGCCACAAACTTGATAACCGGCCTTGCAGACGCACTGCTCGACTCTGTTCCTATTGTTGCTATCACCGGCCAGGTTTCTGCTCCATTCATTGGTACGGACGCATTTCAGGAAGTGGACGTTCTTGGCTTATCACTGGCTTGCACCAAACACAGTTTCCTGGTGCAGTCGCTGGAAGAACTGCCGCGCGTTATTGCTGAAGCTTTCTATGTAGCAAACTCAGGGCGTCCAGGCCCGGTATTGGTCGATATTCCAAAAGATATCCAGCTGGCTCAGGGGGATCTCGACCCACATTTCTCCATGGTAGCCGATGATGTTGACTTCCCATATGCGGATATCGAATACGCTTTGCAGATGCTGGCTCAGTCCCAGAAACCTATGTTATACGTTGGCGGCGGCGTGGGTATGGCGCAGGCGGTACCCGCGTTACGTGAATTTCTAGCCGTGACGCAAATGCCAGCTACCAGTACCCTGAAAGGTTTGGGTGTTGTGGATGCCGGCTATCCGTACTATTTGGGTATGCTGGGAATGCACGGTACTAAAGCGGCTAACCTGGCGGTACAGGAGTGCGATCTACTGATCGCAGTGGGCGCGCGTTTTGACGATCGCGTGACTGGCAAGCTGAATACCTTTGCGCCGCATGCCAAAGTTATCCATATGGATATCGACCCGGCTGAATTGAACAAGCTTCGTCAGGTGCATATTGGCCTGACGGGAGATCTGAATGCGATGCTGCCAGCACTGCAGCAGCCGCTGTCCATCGATACCTGGCGTCAACGTAATGCTGATTTGCGTGCTGAGCATGCCTGGCGCTACGACCATCCTGGCGATGCTATCTACGCCCCGCTGTTGTTAAAGCAGCTTTCCGATCGCAAGCCAGTGAATTGCGTGGTCACCACCGATGTGGGTCAGCATCAGATGTGGTCAGCGCAGCATATGTCCTACACGCGTCCTGAAAACTTCATTACCTCCAGCGGTTTGGGCACGATGGGCTTCGGCTTACCCGCTGCGGTTGGCGCGCAGGTGGCTCGTCCGGATGATACGGTTATCTGTATCTCCGGTGACGGCTCTTTTATGATGAACGTACAGGAGCTGGGCACCGTAAAACGTAAACAGTTGCCGCTGAAGATTGTGCTGCTGGACAACCAGCGCTTAGGAATGGTTCGCCAATGGCAGCAGCTGTTTTTCCAGGAACGTTATAGCGAAACCACTCTTACCGATAACCCCGATTTCCTTACTCTGGCCAGCGCCTTCGGCATTCCTGGTCAACACATCACCCGTAAAGACCAGGTTGAAGCGGCACTCGACACCATGCTTTCGAGCCAGGGGCCTTATCTGCTTCATGTCTCAATCGACGAACTTGAGAACGTCTGGCCGTTGGTGCCGCCCGGTGCCAGTAACGCAGAAATGCTGGAGAAATTATCATGATGCAACATCAAGTCGCTTTACAGGCTCGCTCTAACCCAGAAACTTTAGAACGTGTGCTGCGCGTAGTGCGCCATCGCGGATTCCAGATTTGCGCCATGAATATGGAAACGGCTGCCGATGCCCGGAATATTAATATCGAGTTGACCGTTGCCAGCCAGCGGCCCGTCGAATTACTGTTTAGTCAATTAAGCAAACTGATCGACGTTGCCTGCGTCGAGATCCAGCAACCTACATCACAACAAATTCGCGCCTGAGCGCAAAAGGAAAAGAAATGACGACGAAAAAAGCGGACTACATCTGGTTCAACGGTGAGATGGTACGTTGGGAAGACGCGAAGGTACACGTCATGTCCCACGCGCTGCACTACGGCACTTCTGTATTCGAAGGCATCCGCTGCTACGATTCACACAAGGGCCCGGTAGTTTTTCGTCATCGCGAGCACATGCAGCGCCTGCGTGACTCCGCCAAAATCTATCGTTTCCCGGTCTCTCAGAGCGTTGATGAACTAATGGAAGCCTGCCGTGAAGTGCTGCGTAAAAATAATCTCACCAGCGCCTATATCCGTCCGCTGGTCTTTGTTGGTGATGTTGGCATGGGCGTTAACCCACCAGACGGCTATACCACTGACGTTATCATCGCGGCGTTCCCGTGGGGTGCCTATCTGGGTGCCGAAGCGCTAGATCAGGGGATCGATGCGATGGTTTCTTCCTGGAATCGTGCTGCACCAAATACTATCCCAACAGCGGCAAAAGCAGGCGGTAACTACCTCTCTTCTCTATTGGTCGGCAGCGAAGCGCGCCGTCATGGCTATCAGGAAGGGATCGCGCTGGACGTCAACGGCTACATCTCTGAAGGCGCAGGTGAAAACCTGTTTGAAGTAAAAGATGGCGTGTTGTTTACTCCGCCGTTCACCTCTTCTGCGCTGCCGGGGATCACTCGCGACGCTATCATCAAGCTGGCGAAAGATCTGGGCCTTGAAGTGCGCGAGCAGGTATTGTCTCGTGAATCCTTGTATCTGGCTGACGAAGTCTTCATGTCCGGTACTGCCGCTGAAATCACGCCGGTACGTAGTGTCGATGGTATTCAGGTTGGCGAAGGCCGCTGCGGCCCGATCACCAAACGTATTCAGCAAGCATTCTTTGGCCTCTTCACCGGTGAAACCGAGGATAAATGGGGCTGGTTGGATCAGGTTAATCAATAAGCATAAAAAGATGGGGCGACACGCAACGCCCCATTTAACAGAAATTGGGAGTAACTAAAGCATGCCTAAGTACCGTTCCGCCACAACCACTCATGGCCGCAATATGGCGGGTGCCCGCGCGCTGTGGCGCGCCACTGGAATGACCGACGCCGATTTCGGCAAGCCGATTATCGCCGTCGTTAACTCCTTCACCCAGTTCGTGCCGGGCCACGTTCACCTGCGCGATCTTGGTAAGCTGGTTGCGGAGCAAATTGAAGCCTCTGGCGGCGTCGCCAAAGAATTTAACACCATCGCCGTGGATGATGGGATCGCCATGGGCCACGGGGGTATGCTTTATTCACTGCCATCCCGGGAGCTGATCGCCGACTCGGTGGAGTACATGGTTAACGCACACTGCGCCGACGCCATGGTCTGTATCTCCAACTGCGATAAAATCACCCCAGGGATGCTAATGGCGTCTCTGCGCCTGAACATTCCGGTGATTTTCGTTTCTGGCGGCCCGATGGAAGCGGGGAAAACCAAACTTTCCGATCAGATCATTAAACTCGATCTGGTTGATGCCATGATTCAGGGCGCTGACCCGAAAGTCTCCGATGACCAAAGCGACCAGGTTGAACGTTCTGCCTGTCCGACCTGCGGCTCTTGCTCAGGGATGTTCACCGCGAACTCCATGAACTGCCTGACCGAAGCTCTGGGCCTGTCGCAGCCGGGTAACGGCTCGCTGCTGGCGACTCACGCCGATCGTAAGCAGTTGTTCCTGAATGCGGGCTCACGCATCGTTGAGCTGACCAAGCGTTATTACGAACAGGATGATACCTCCGCGCTGCCACGTAATATTGCCAGCAAAGCGGCGTTCGAAAACGCGATGACCCTGGATATCGCCATGGGCGGCTCTACCAACACCGTACTGCATCTGCTGGCGGCGGCGCAGGAAGCTGAAATCGACTTCACCATGACGGATATCGACAAGCTGTCCCGTAACGTGCCGCAACTGTGCAAAGTCGCCCCGAGCACCCAGAAGTATCATATGGAAGACGTCCACCGCGCAGGCGGCGTGTTGGGTATTTTGGGCGAGTTGGATCGTGCCGGGCTGTTGAATCGCGATGTGAAAAACGTCCTCGGCCTGACCCTGCCGCAAACCCTCGATCGCTATGATGTCATGCTGACGAAAGACGAAGCGGTGAAAGAGATGTTCCGTGCTGGCCCTGCGGGTGTACGTACTACTCAGGCGTTTTCGCAGAACTGCCGCTGGGATACGCTGGATGATGATCGTGCCGAAGGCTGTATCCGCTCGCTGGAACATGCCTACAGCAAAGACGGTGGTCTGGCCGTGCTGTACGGTAACTTTGCGGAGAACGGCTGCATCGTTAAAACCGCCGGCGTTGATGACAGCATTCTGAAATTTACCGGTCCAGCTAAAGTGTATGAGAGCCAGGACGACGCGGTCGAAGCGATTCTTGGCGGTAAAGTGGTGGCTGGTGACGTGGTGGTGATTCGCTATGAAGGACCGAAAGGCGGGCCAGGCATGCAGGAAATGCTCTATCCGACGACCTTCCTGAAATCAATGGGGCTGGGCAAAGCCTGTGCGCTAATCACCGACGGTCGTTTCTCTGGCGGCACATCAGGTCTGTCTATTGGCCACGTTTCACCGGAAGCGGCCAGCGGCGGCAATATTGCCATTATTGAAGATGGCGACATGATTGCTATCGACATCCCGAATCGTGGCATTCAGCTGCAACTGAGCGATGCTGAGATTGCGGCACGTCGTGAAGCACAGGAAGCCCGCGGTGATAAAGCCTGGACACCGAAAGCTCGTGAACGTCAGGTTTCCTTCGCCCTTCGTGCCTATGCCAGTCTGGCAACCAGTGCTGACAAAGGCGCAGTGCGTGATAAATCAAAACTTGGGGGTTAATGATGGCCGAGTCACAACCCCTATCCGCCGCCCCTGAGGGGGCGGAATATCTCAGAGCGGTGTTACGCGCACCGGTCTATGAAGCGGTGCAGGTTACACCGCTGCAAAAAATGGACAAGCTGTCGTCGCGCCTCGATAACGTGATTCTGGTGAAGCGCGAAGACCGTCAGCCGGTACATAGCTTCAAGTTGCGTGGCGCTTACGCGATGATGGCGGGGCTGACTGAAGATCAGAAATCTCATGGCGTAATTACCGCTTCGGCGGGCAATCATGCTCAGGGCGTCGCTTTCTCAGCTTCTCGTCTGGGGGTGAAGGCGCTGATCGTCATGCCAACCGCAACTGCGGATATCAAAGTTGATGCCGTTCGCGGTTTCGGTGGAGAAGTACTGCTACACGGTGCTAACTTCGATGAAGCGAAAGCCAAAGCTATTGAGCTGTCGCAGCAGCAGGGGTTCACCTGGGTACCGCCGTTCGATCATCCGATGGTGATCGCCGGGCAGGGGACGCTGGCGCTGGAGCTACTGCAGCAGGATGCTCATATCGACCGGGTATTTGTGCCGGTCGGCGGCGGCGGCCTGGCGGCAGGCGTAGCGGTGCTGATCAAACAGCTGATGCCGCAAATCAAAGTGATTGCAGTTGAAGCAGAAGACTCTGCCTGCCTGAAAGCCGCACTGGACGCGGGCCATCCGGTCGATTTGCCCCGCGTCGGGCTGTTTGCTGAAGGTGTGGCGGTAAAACGCATCGGCGATGAAACTTTTCGCGTTTGCCGGGAGTATCTCGACGACATCATTACCGTCGATAGCGATGCGATCTGCGCGGCGATGAAAGACCTGTTTGAAGACGTGCGTGCTGTGGCAGAGCCTTCCGGCGCGCTGGCGCTGGCGGGGATGAAAAAATATATCGCTCAGCACAATATTCGCGGTGAACGCCTGGCGCACGTGCTTTCCGGTGCGAACGTTAACTTCCACGGCCTGCGCTACGTTTCCGAGCGTTGCGAGCTGGGTGAGCAACGCGAAGCACTGCTGGCGGTGACTATTCCGGAAGAGAAGGGCAGCTTCCTCAAATTCTGCCAACTGCTGGGTGGGCGTTCGGTTACCGAGTTCAACTACCGTTTCGCCGATGCGAAAAATGCCTGCATTTTTGTCGGTGTGCGTCTGAGCCGCGGTCTGGAAGAACGCCAGGAAATCCTCAATCTGCTGCACGATGGCGGCTACAGCGTGGTGGATCTCTCCGACGATGAAATGGCCAAGCTTCATGTACGCTACATGGTGGGCGGACGTCCGTCGCAACCTCTGCAAGAACGTCTGTTTAGCTTCGAGTTTCCGGAATCCCCCGGTGCTTTGCTGAAGTTCCTGCATACGCTAGGTACCCACTGGAATATTTCTCTGTTCCACTATCGCAGCCACGGAACCGATTATGGTCGCGTGCTGGCGGCATTCGAGCTTGCCGATCATGAGCCTGATTTTGAAAGCCGGTTGCATGAGCTGGGCTACGACTGTCACGATGAGAGTAATAACCCAGCGTTCCGCTTTTTCCTGGCGGGTTAGTCCTTATGATGGCCGGAAAACGAGGTATTGGCTTTTCGGTCATCTTTCTGAATTGCGTAGACAGTGTATGAACGGGTGCGATAATGCGCTAATCATCTTCTCGCTAAAAGGGCAAACAGATGGCAGGACGCTTCCAGGGATTTGCACAAGAAGGGCTCGATTTTCTTCAACAGGTGCGGATTGAAAATGATAAAACGTGGTTTGAAGAGCACCGTTTTATTTACGATCGCAGTGTCCTTACACCGTTTCGCGCGCTGGTGGATGATTTAGCACCTGCGATGCTGGAAATTGACCCACTGCTGGAAACCCGTTCCGCAATCGGCAAAACCTTATCACGCGTTCATCGTGATACCCGTTTTTCGCATGACAAATCCCTTTATCGTAGCCGGATGTGGCTGACCTTTAAGCGTTCTGCGAAAAACTGGACGGATGCCCCGGCGTATTTCTTTGAAATCAGTCCGGATACGTTGCGCTATGGGTTAGGGTATTACAGCGCCAGCAAGCCAACCATGGACCTGTTCCGTCATACTTTAAAGCAGCGGCCTAAGCAGTTTCTGGACGTCGCCGAATGTTGCCGGGCTCCGTTTGAACTGGTCGGGGAAAGCTATAAGCGGCTGTTGGTAAAAGATCTCGAACCAACTATTTCAGACTGGTACCATCGCAAATCTTTTGCCGCCATGGTCACCGATAACGATGTCGAAAAATTGTTCCATGCCGATTTGGTCACCTTGCTGGCAGACGGATTCCGTCAGTTGGAACCGCTGTATCAGTGGTTGATGACGGTAGAGACGATGAAGCAAATCGATCCGGCTGATTTGTAAAAGTCATTTTCCTTCTTCGATTTTTCTCTCCAGCACAATCTTCCAGAAGGCATCAATCAGCGGCTCATGCAGCCGCTTTTTGGGCGCGCAGACACCCAGTTCAAACGGTGTTTTCTCATCGCTACGCTCTAAAATCATCACGCGGTTGCGTACCGGTTCCGGGCTGTTTTCCAGCACCACTTCAGGCAGCAGCGCCACGCCGCAGCCCAGCGCCACCATCGACACCATCGCCTCGTGACCACCGACCGTGGCATAAATTGATGGATTGCTGATTTTATTACGGCGAAACCACAGCTCAATGCGGCGGCGTACTGGCCCCTGGTCGGCCATGATAAACGGCACCGTTGACCAGTCGGGTTCGTCGGCGGAGACCTGATTGCGCACCGGGCAGGGTAACGCCGGGGCGATCAGTACCACTGCCAGATTTTCCAGCATGGAGAACGCCACCGCGCCGGGCAGCGTCTCCGGCTTACCGGCAATCGCCAGGTCCGCTTCTCCGGTGACCACTTTTTCCATCGCGTCGGCGGCATCGCCGGTGGTGAGCTTAATCTCCACCGACGGGTGTTCGGCGCGAAAACGGTCGAGAATGGGCGGCAGATGGCTATAGGCGGCGGTCACCGAGCAGAAAATATGTAGCTCGCCCGAGAGCGACGGCCCTTGCTGATCGATGGTGTGGCGTAATTGCTGATACTGCAACAGCGTCTGTTGGGCAAAGACGCGTAGTTCTTCGCCCGCTTCGGTGAGCGTTACCGTGCGGTTATCGCGAATAAACAGCGCCTGACCGAGATCCTCTTCCAGACGTTGAATTTGCCGGGAAAGCGTAGAGGGGCTGACGTGCATCGCCCGCGCGCTGCGGCCAAAATGGCGGCTTTCCGCCAGATGCAGAAAGGTTTTTAGATCGCGTAAATCCACGGCTTGTACTCCACGTTTTTACATTGCATAAATTGCAATGTGACGTTGTGAATATATCAATTTCCGCAATAAATTTCCTGTCATATAGTGGGTTCATTCTCGCATAAGCGAACCGAACAATAAGCACGACACACAACATCACGGAGTACACCATCATGGCTAACTACTTTAATACACTGAACCTGCGCCAGCAGCTGGCACAGCTGGGTAAATGTCGCTTTATGGGCCGCGACGAATTCGCCGACGGCGCGAGCTACCTTCAGGGTAAAAAAGTGGTCATCGTCGGCTGTGGCGCTCAGGGCCTGAACCAGGGCCTGAACATGCGTGACTCCGGTCTGGATATCTCTTACGCCCTGCGTAAAGAAGCGATTGCCGAGAAGCGCGCTTCCTGGCGTAAAGCGACTGAAAACGGCTTTAAAGTCGGTACCTACGAAGAGCTGGTTCCGCAGGCAGATCTGGTGGTTAACCTGACTCCAGATAAACAGCACTCCGACGTTGTGCGTTCTGTTCAGCCGCTGATGAAAGACGGCGCGGCGCTGGGTTACTCCCACGGTTTCAACGTTGTGGAAGTGGGCGAGCAGATCCGTAAAGACATCACCGTAGTGATGGTTGCTCCGAAGTGCCCGGGTACCGAAGTGCGTGAAGAATACAAACGTGGCTTCGGCGTACCGACCCTGATCGCGGTTCATCCGGAAAACGACCCGAAAGGCGAAGGTATGGCGATTGCCAAAGCCTGGGCTGCTGCAACCGGCGGCCACCGTGCGGGCGTACTGGAATCCTCTTTTGTCGCGGAAGTGAAATCTGACCTGATGGGCGAGCAGACTATCCTGTGCGGTATGCTGCAGGCCGGTTCTCTGCTGTGCTTCGATAAGCTGGTGGAAGAAGGTACTGACCCGGCATATGCTGAAAAACTGATTCAGTTCGGCTGGGAAACCATCACCGAAGCGCTGAAGCAGGGCGGCATCACCCTGATGATGGACCGTCTGTCCAACCCGGCTAAGCTGCGTGCTTACGCGCTGTCTGAACAACTGAAAGAGATCATGGCGCCGCTGTTCCAGAAACACATGGACGATATCATCTCCGGTGAATTCTCCTCCGGTATGATGGCTGACTGGGCCAACGACGATAAGAAACTGCTGACCTGGCGTGAAGAGACCGGTAAAACCGCGTTCGAAACCGCTGCACAGTTCGACGGTAAAATCGGCGAGCAGGAGTACTTTGATAAAGGCGTTCTGATGATCGCGATGGTGAAAGCGGGCGTTGAGCTGGCATTCGAAACCATGGTTGATTCCGGCATCATCGAAGAGTCGGCTTACTACGAATCACTGCACGAGCTGCCGCTGATTGCGAACACCATCGCCCGTAAGCGTCTGTACGAAATGAACGTAGTTATCTCTGATACCGCAGAATACGGCAACTACCTGTTCTCTTACGCTTGCGTACCGCTGCTGAAAGAGTTTATGACCACGCTGCAAACTGGCGACCTGGGCAAAGCGATTGCTGAAGGCGCTGTCGACAACGCCCAGCTGCGCGATGTGAATGAAGCCATTCGTAGCCATGCGATTGAAGAAGTAGGTCAGAAACTGCGCGGCTACATGACCGATATGAAACGTATTGCAGTAGCTGGCTAATAAAACCTCGTTATCATCCGGCCCGGTCAGCGCTTGCTACCGGGCCGTTTTTTTATCTGCGTTTCAACGGATCTCTGAATCCACTCTCTTATCATATAAATTCATCTGGTTATCATGTGGATAGCTTTTATTTGTACAGATTATCCTTTCTGGGATTGCTCACATCTATCTTATGTAATATTGTAAGTTACATGAAAATAAACAACTCATTCTCAGCCACGCTGCACATCTTGCTTCACCTGGAGCAGATGGATAAGCCCCTGACGTCGGAACAGATGGCCTCTTTTATTGACGGCAATCCGGCGTTCATCCGCAAATTGCTTGCCGGACTCAGGGAAAACAATATTGTCTGTGCCACGAAGGGGCATCACGGCGGCTGGCGGCTCTGCCGACCGGTCAGTGACATTACGCTTTACGACATCTATATGGCGCTCGGCGAACCGGCGCTGTTTGCGCTGGGTAACCGCAGCGAAAACCCGCAGTGCCTGGTGGAACAGGGGGTAAACCGGGTGATGTCAGAGACGCTCGCCGACGCGCAGACGCTAATCCTCGATCGCTTTAAGCGCCTGACGTTGCAGGATATTGGCAGCGAATTTATCAGCTACTTCAACGACAAAGGCCACGACCATGATTGAAACCTTAACCACCTGCCTGATGATTGCGATGGCGGCGAGCAGTATTTCGATGACGGTGACGCAGACGGAGCTATTTGCTGCGTTTCGTGAATGGACGGCGAAAAAGAACGCGCTGATGGGACACTTGTTCCAGTGCTTCTACTGCTTAAGTCACTGGGTAGTTTTTGGCGGGATGGCGGTATATCGCCCGGCGCTGCTGAACAGCGGCTTTGCGTTGATTGACTGGGTAATGACGGCGTTTATCGTTATTACCATCACCACGCTGATTAACGGCCTGATGTTTAAAGTTTTCCAGGCTGCCGTCAGCACACATATGATGAAACACGAAGCGCAGAAGCTTCTCCAGCCGCATAAATAAGGTAATACCGCGTTCGGTCAATCTGTTCGCGGTATTAGCCGAACTGTCCCCAATACGCGCCTTTTTCTGGAAGGATATGTTCCTGTAATGCCTGGAGCGCTTTTTCAGCATCCGCATCCTGGATGGCCTGAATGATTGCGACATGCTGTTGATGAGAACGATGCATATGTTCGTCATTGCTGCCAAGGTAATTACGAATTGTCGCCATCTGCGCGGAAATAAGCACGTAGGATTGCTGTAAATAGGCATTGCCGCAATAGGTGAATAATGCCTCGTGGAACAGATTATCGAGGCGAATATATTCATGCGTGGAATTATTTTCCAGACAAAACGTCATGTGGTCGAGATAGGAAGATAATGCTTGTACCAGCTGGCGCTGATTGCGATGCAGGGACAGCCTCAGCGCTTTTGCCTCGACAAAATAACGAAACTCCAGCAACCCATTGAACTCAATATCGCTCAGATTGAAAACAAAAGTTCCGCTTTTCGGGCGGATATGTACCAGCCCCTCGCTTTGCAGACGTCTCAAAGCGTCGCGTACCGGCGCTTTAGTGGAAGATAAACGTGTCGCCAGGGCTGATTCAGATATTTTGCAGCCCATCGGTAATGTGCCGTTAATGATCATATCTCTGATACGACGATAAATAACGTCTTTGAGTAAGTCCGTTGTCATATTGATTGAAAATTCCGGCATGTTAACTCGGTGAGGGGCCGTTTGCGGCCAGCAATAGAGGTGACTGTATAACAGATTTGCGGGAATGGGAAAATGATATATGGCAACAAGTTGCCGCTGGCGTACCGTGCGAAAATGTGCCGCGCTGGCAGGCGCGGCGGAGATTACTGTGATTGAGTTTGCTGGATCAATACTTCAACTTGTGGCTGGCGAGGAATGGGCGCGACGGCACCATAACCGGTTGTCGTGAGCGCAGCGGCGGCATTGGCGTAGCACAGCGCATCTTCCGGCGAATCGCCTTTGATAATGCGATAAAGGAAAGCGCCTGAGAAACAGTCCCCGGCTCCGGTGGCATCGACGGTGGCGACTTTATGGCCTGAGTAGATGACCCGCCGGTTCTCATTGGCGAACATCGCGCCTTCCGCGCCCATTTTTAACACCACATTCTTTGCTCCAAGCTGGAGATAGAAATCCGTAATTTCATCTGCATGGTGTTTCCCGGTGAGCAGACGGGCTTCATCAAGGCTGGGCATGCAGTAATCTACATGACGGATCGTTTCATGAATGATGGCGCGGGCGCGGGTTAATGGCCACAGTTTGAGCCGCAGATTGGTGTCGAAGGAAGTCAGTGTTTGGTGTTTTTTGCATAATTCAATCGCGTGAAAAAGCGCATCGCTGACATTATTACCAATGGCGTGGGTGATGGCTGAGCTGTGAAATAAGCGTGCGGCAGCAATCGCGGACTCATTAATATCATCGACAGTCATCGTCGAGGCCGCAGAGCCTTTACGATAAAAGGTAAAGTGATGGCCCTGTTCGTTGTGCGAAATAAAATAGATACCCGTCGGGGCCGTTTTATGCGCGCCAACCCATTGATGATCGACCTTTTCTTCGTCCCATAATGCCCTGAAATTCTGACCAAATACGTCGTCACCGAGGCGGGTTAACATGGCAACCTGAGCACCTTGCCGCGCCGCGCTAATGGCAAAATTCGAGGTGTCACCGCCAAATCCGCTAAGATAATGCTGCTCAGAGCGCTCCGTGGGAAGCTGATTGAATTCAAAAAGGGGTTCACCAAATGAAAGAATATCGAACTGCTTCATTGCGTTCTCCAGGTGATAGTGTCCGTCCAGGCACGCCATCAGCCAGACCGGCTGATGGCGTCTGGGTTAATTAGATTCGGCCGTATTTCGCCAGGCCTTCACGCAGAGAACCGGACTGAATAATCAGTTTGGCTTGTTCCAGCTCGCGGCTGTCAATGGATTGCGCCAGTGCTAATACTTCTGCTGCGACCGCCTGCGGTACGCACACCACGCCGTCGATATCCCCCACAATCAAATCCCCTGGATTCACCGTGACATCGCCGATGGTGACGGGCTGGTTGGCTGAAATGGTTTTGAAACGGCCAAGTGTGGTGCCTGGAGTAACCGTTTTGGCATAAACCGGGAAATCGTAATCACGACGGATCTCCGCCAGGTCACGGACGCCGCCGTTCAACACTGCGGCCTCATGTTTATTGGCAACAGCCCCGGCGGTCATTAACCCGCCCCAGACGGCAACGGTTTCCAGTGATGGGTTGCCGGTAATGACGATGACCGAACCGCTGGCGGATTCATCAATGGCATCCAGCGCATGCTGCGGCGGTACTTTTTCGTCAGTGACGTCTTCATAAATAGTGACGGCCGGACCAACGATTTTTTTGTCGTTGATGCGGTTTTTGATTTCAAAAGGCAGGAACATAGTCTTGCCGAGGATCTGATCGCAGGCATCAGCGACAGAAGCGGTGGAATAAATGGCGCGAAAACCGTCGATAATCTCTTTGCTGTACATAACACTTCCTCTTTTTATAACGAATACGGATCTATGGGTTAACCCAGTTAAGCGGCTGTTGGCCTTCAAATGCCCTACGTACTTCATATGCGGCTTTACTTTGCAGCTCGATCACCGACTCTTCGGTAAACCAGGCTGTGTGGTCCGTGCATAGGGTGTTATCCATTTGTAGTAATGGACTTTTTGCACTGAGGGGTTCGGATTCAAAAACATCGAGTCCGGCGGCGAAAATACGTTGTTGCAGCAAGGCGTTGATCAGCGCCTGTTCATCGATAAGCCCGCCGCGCGAGGTATTGACCAGAATGACGCTGGGCTTCATTTTTGCCAGTTCGGCCTCACCAATAAGGTGATGGGTGTCCGGGGTTAATGGTGCGTGAAGGGAGATGAAATCCGCTTCATGGCACAGCGTGTCGAGACTGACCCGGGTCACGCCAGCCAGTAACGCCTGCTCATCGGTAAGCAGCGGATCGACAACCATAATGCGCTTAAAGCCGATCCCGGATGCTTTTTGCACAAAGCAGCGGGAGATACGACCAAACCCGATGACGCCGAGCGTTTTTCCTGCTAGACGGAACATAGGTTCGCGTTGACCAACTCCCCATTGGCCACCGCGAACGTCGCGATTGCGGGTGGCGATGCGGCGCGTTGCGGCAAGGAGCAGCGCCAGAGCGTGCTCGGCAACGTCTTCAGACCCATAATCCGGAACGTTGGCGACATAGATTCCTTTCTCTCTTGCCGCCTGGCTATCGATATTGTCTACGCCGACGCCGTAGCGCACGATGATGCGGCACTGAAGCATCGCTTCAATCATGGGGCGACTGACGGTTGCTTCGCGGACCATGACGGCATCAGCATCGCTTACCTGGCGTAACTTCTCTTCCTGAGAGGCATTTGCCGGAACGACAACAAACTTCGGGTCCCACTCGCGTAAAATACTTTCTTCTGCGGAGTAATTTAAATATCCGGGTTCAATAACAACTATCTTCTTCATAATATCTACCACGCTTAATTATAAAATTAAGGATTTAATTTCTACGGCTGTAGTTCACCGCACCCTGAAAATAGGATGTGAAATTAGTGAGTGTTTTTCAGGCTTTATGTAATTACTGCGTAACGGGTTTAGCGTCCCTGATGGCGATGTTCTTTAACCAGCGAATAATTAATATTGTAACAATGCCGCCGATAAGCATAACTGCGCTTAAATATAACATTGGGGCAGAGTCACTTTTTTCTAAATCGCGTACCAGAGGAATGGTATTTTGCGCGAAGAATCCGCCCAGGTTTGCCAGTGAGTTAATAATAGCAATGCCTGCTGCCGCCGTTGCGCCTGAAAGAAACTTAGTTAAATTCCAGAAGCAAGGTTGAATCGCAAATACTGATAATACAACACCGCAAATACAGATGAAGCTAATAACGGGCTGTGTGAATGTCCAGACCGAGAGCAGCAGGCATATTGCGGCGGTGAACATAGGTAATGCAACATTAATATAAGGGTTCTCGGTGCGTTCTGGTTTACTGGTTATCCAGCGTAGCATCACGATAACCATTGCCCACGGGATCATGTTCACTAAGCCATTCATCATATCGGTGGCACCGAACGTTTTAACGATAGTCGGCATCCAGTAACTGATACCGTAGGCGCCAAAACAGATGAATCCGTATACCAGCGCCAGGGCCAGCACGCGCCAGTCGGTTAGTGACTTACCTAAACTATTGACCGATTTATCGGTGTTGGCATCCTGTTCGGCCGCCAGTTTTTTAATTAACCAGCTTTTCTCTTCTTTGTTTAAGAAGCGAGCCTGCTCCGGGCCTTGTGGGAACCATAGCAGCACCGGGGCAATCAGCAGAAGCGCCAGCACTCCGGTTGCCAGAAATAACCATTGCCATCCTTCCAGTCCCATAAAACCATGCATACTAAGCAGAGAGCCATTAATTGGGGCGCCAATCATATTTGCGACCATACTTGCCGTGACTAAATAACCGACAATACGTGGTCGATACTTTAAAGGGAACCATTTAGTGGAGTAGTAAATTAACCCAGGATAAAAGCTGGCTTCGGCAACGCCAAGAATGAAACGTAAGGCGTAAAACGTTGACATTTTTTCGGTCCACGCCAGCGCCATGGTAATGACTCCCCATGACAACAAGCTAATAGTGAACCAGCGCTTAGCACCGACTTTTGATAATATTAAATTTCCGGGAACGCTGAAAACTAAATAACCGATGAAAAAAAGCGATGCGCCGAGTCCAAAAGCCGCTTCACTCCATCCGAGGCTATCTACCATTTGTAATTTAGCAAAACTAATATTCTGACGATCTATATACGCCACGATGTACATCAATACCATCAGTGGGACAAGTTTCCTGGTCGTTTTTGTTACGATGATTTTTTCTAAATCATTTTTCGCATCCAGGGACTGTTGTTGTATTGAATGACTCATAACACGTGTTTCCTGAATAAAGTCATAAGGTCTGGTGCGCGTCTCCACACCATGATATGGAGTCCTGGGTTTGTCTTCATAGAGACGTCGCTGTTTTAGTCAGTTGAGACAATACCATTCAATCTGACATGTCACATAAGATATCACTCATTTTTTATATGACGACAGAGAGCGTAATAAATTGACGTTTAGATCACGAAAAATGGCGATAAAAATGCTTTATAGTGTGATTTTCATCACAAAAAAGTGAGAGGTATGAATGTTTTTGACATGTCAGATTTGAGAATTGGATGTGATGATGGTTCTGTCATTGCAGAAAAAGTCAGTATTCGTTATGAGGAGTGGGAATTTTTTCGCATAACTAACATGTCAGATGTTGGCCCTTTACGAAAGAAAAGGGCCAAACTGGTTATTTGCGGTACAGCACTTTGATGATGTGATAGCCGAACTGGGTGTGCAGTGGGCCGGTAGGTTCCAGCTCCGGGCAGGAGAACACGACTTTATCAAACGCAGGAACCATCTGGCCCTGTTTGAATTCACCTAAGTGGCCGCCTTTTTTGCCTGAAGGGCAAGTAGAGTGTTTCTTCGCCAGTTTCTCGAAATCGCCGCCGTTTTTAATCTGCTCCAGCAGGTCGAGGGCCAGTTTCTCTTCTTTAACCAGGATGTGCATTGCTGCCGCTGTTTTAGCCATGATCGCGCCTTGATTGAATGGGGATGAATCAGGGCGCAATAGTAGCATGGGCTAGCGGCGATATAGCACCTTAATGATGTGGTAGCCGAACTTGGTTTTGACCGGCCCGTAAGGCTTTAGCAGCGGGCAACTGAAGACGGCTTTATCAAACGGCCCGACCATTACCCCTTGATTAAACTCACCTAGATCGCCGCCGTTGCGGCCGGATGGGCACTTTGAATAACGCTTTGCCAGGTGATCAAAACTCACGCCGCGCTCCAGTTTCGTAAGGATCTCCTGCGCCAGCTTTTCGTCTTTTACCAGGATGTGCAGGGCTGCTGCGCTCTTTGCCATTATTTTGTTCTCACTTCTCAAAGATGTGCCGTTACTTTACCACCCGTCCTGGGCCTGGACATATACTCTTCGCCATCCCAGGACAGATGTCCCGCCTGGTTAATGGAAGCGGGAGATGAGCGACATTTTTACCCGGTGTATTCCTTCTTGCCCAGGACAGCCGTCCTGTCCTTCCCATCGTGGAGAGAGATAACATGGATGCAATGAAAAAAGCTGAGTTTTCAGTCGCCTGGCTTGCCGGGCTTAGCGAGATTGTTGGCGATCCGCAGCTGTATGAATTACTGAAATATTGCCCACTGGAAATTATGCAGCGTTGGCGCTTTGAAGAAATTCCGCGCGGCGCGTTTATCTGTCGACAGGGTGAAATATGCCAGCGTTTTTCGCTGATTATCGCCGGCGAGGTCGATGTCTTTTATGAGGCAGAAGATGGGCGTCGTTACCAGCAGGCTCGCTACGGTAAGGGCGACATGCTGGGTGAACTCGAAATCTTCGAGTCGCGCCAGTACATCTGCTCGGTTGTCGCAGTTGGCCATGTACAGCTGCTGAGCTTGTTGCAGGAGCATTTTTGCCGTTGGCTGGCGTTAGATAACCATTTTAACCAGCGGATGCTGCGCTTTTTTAGCCAGCAATATTACCAGCTGTCGAAAAAGGCCAGTAGCGACAACCTCTACTCGCTGCATCAGCGGATGTGCCAGGCATTATGGCAGCGCTACCAACAGAGCGGTGCGCGAGAAATCTTGCTCGATAAGCAGAATCTCAGCCAGGAATTTGCGGCAACCACCCGCAGTATTAACCGTATTTTGCACGACCTGAAGACGCTACAGATTATTGATACCGATGGCGAACGCATCGTGATATTAGCCCCTGAAAAATTAAAGCAGGAGGCTGATATCGGATAACAGCAAAGAGTTAAGGAGACGGGAGAATGGCGCTGCAACCCCATATTCAATTGAGCAGAGAAATGACAGGTGCGCGGTATGCGCTGTTGCCGGGAGATCCGCAGCGGGTGGATCGCATTGTCAGTTTTCTTGATAACCCGGAGTTGCTGGGCCAGAACCGGGAGTTTCGCGCCGCGCGAGGCTGGTATCAGGGCATTGAAATTCTGGTCGTCTCCACCGGCATCGGCGGGCCATCCACGGCTATCGCCATTGAAGAGCTACGCCAGATTGGCGTGACCACCTTAATTCGCATCGGAAGCTGTGGGGCATTGCAGGATAACCTTGCGCTCGGCGATGTGATTATCGCTCATGCTGCGGTTATGGATGACGGCACCAGCCGAACCTATGCGCCAGCGGGTTACCCGGCCTGCGCCGACCCGCGGCTTACCTGGGAACTGATGGCGCAGTCACTTAAAATGAATATCCCCGCCGTTTGCGGTCTGGTGCGTAGCCATGACAGTTTTTATACCGACCGCGAAGCAGAACTGGATGTGCAGTGGTCGGCGCGCGGTATTCTGGGGGCGGATATGGAAAGCGCCGCTTTGATGACTATCGGTACATTACGTGGGCTACGAACCGCCTCATTACTCAACGTGGTTGTTGCCCACAACGGTTGCCTGGACAGCAGTATCAATGATTATGTTCAGCAGGAAACGCTGTGCCAACAGGGCGAAGAACGACAAATTACTTTGGCGCTGTGCGCCATTTATTCCGATAGCCAGCAAGGGGGTCAGTGATGGACTTTTTTAGCATTAACAATGTGATGGTCAACATTCCTCTCGGCGAAGGCGGCTATGCGCTATCGTGGATTGAAGCCATCGGTACCGTGTTTGGCCTGTTGTGCATCTGGTGCGCCAGCCGGGAAAAAATTATCAACTATCTGTTTGGCCTGATTAACGTCACCCTGTTTGCGGCGATTTTTTTCCAGATCCAGCTCTACGCCAGCCTGCTGTTACAGGTGTTTTTCTTCGCCGCCAATATTTACGGCTGGTATGCGTGGAGCCGTCAGAATGATGAGAAAGAAGCCGCGTTGAAGGTACGCTGGCTCTCCCGCCAGCAAACGTTGAAGGTACGCTGGCTCTCCCGCCAGCAAACGTTAATGTTGGGCGGCGTCTGTGTGGTAGCTATTGTGCTGATGACGCAGTTTATCGATCCGGTGTTTGCGACGTTAACCCGTATCATGATCGCCCTGCTGCAAATGACCGGCATGCAGGTTGCGATGCCGGAATTGCAGCCTGACGCGTTCCCGTTCTGGGACTCCACGATGCTGGTGTTGTCCATTGCGGCGATGGTGCTGATGACGCGTAAATACGTGGAAAACTGGCTGCTGTGGGTGCTTATCGACGTGATTAGCGTGGTTATCTATGCGGTGCAGGGCGTTTACGCCATGTCGCTCGAGTACGTCCTGCTGACGGCGATCGCGGTGATGGGATCCTACAGTTGGATCAAAAGTGCGCAGCGCAACGGTTACACGCCGCTTGCCGGGACGGCTTCTTGATTTACAGATTACAGGCTGCCTGAAAGGGTAGCCTGTTGCTCTCTCCGCCTCTCTTTCTGCTACAATCCTCACCCCGTTCGAAGATTGAGCAATATTCCCATGCGTTTAAACCCTGGCCAACAACAAGCCGTCGAATTCGTTACCGGACCGTGCCTGGTGCTGGCGGGTGCCGGTTCCGGTAAGACCCGCGTTATTACCAATAAAATCGCCCACCTGATCCGTGGCTGCGGCTATCAAGCACGCCATATTGCAGCGGTGACTTTTACCAACAAGGCGGCTCGAGAGATGAAAGAGCGCGTCGGGCAAACGTTGGGACGTAAAGAAGCGCGTGGCTTGATGATTTCCACTTTCCATACGCTGGGGCTGGATATTATTAAGCGCGAGTACGCGGCGTTAGGGATGAAATCTAACTTCTCGTTGTTCGACGATACTGACCAGGTAGCATTGTTAAAAGATCTTACTGAAGGACGGATCGAAGATGACAAAGTGGTGTTCCAGCAGCTGATCTCGACGATCTCAAACTGGAAAAACGATCTGCAAACCCCTTCACAGGCTGCTGCAAATGCGAAAGGCGAACGGGATCGGATCTTTGCCCACTGCTATAGCCTGTACGATGCGCATATGAAAGCCTGCAACGTACTGGATTTTGACGATCTTATCCTGCTGCCAACGCTGTTGTTGCAGCGCAATGAAGAAGTGCGTGAACGCTGGCAGAACAAGATTCGCTATCTGCTGGTGGATGAATATCAGGATACCAACACCAGCCAATATGAACTGGTGAAATTGCTGGTGGGACAACGGGCGCGCTTTACCGTGGTGGGTGACGACGATCAGTCGATCTACTCCTGGCGCGGCGCGCGGCCGCAAAACCTGGTCCTGCTCAGTCAGGATTTCCCGGCGCTGCAGGTGATTAAGCTGGAGCAGAACTACCGCTCTTCCGGGCGTATCCTGAAGGCGGCCAACATCTTGATTGCCAATAACCCGCATGTCTTCGAGAAACGCCTGTTTTCCGAGCTGGGCTATGGCGTGGAACTGAAGGTACTCTCCGCCAATAATGAAGAACATGAAGCTGAACGCGTAGCCGGTGAACTGATCGCCCATCACTTTATTAATAAAACCGAATACAAGGACTATGCGATCCTTTATCGCGGCAACCACCAGTCGCGGGTTTTTGAAAAGATGCTGATGCAAAACCGCATCCCGTACAAAATTTCCGGCGGCACGTCGTTTTTCTCCCGCCCAGAGATTAAAGACCTTCTGGCTTATCTACGCGTGCTGACCAATCCGGACGACGACAGCGCTTTCCTGCGTATCGTTAATACGCCAAAGCGTGAAATTGGTTCGGCGACCCTGCAAAAATTGGGCGAGTGGGCTATGGGGCGTAACAAAAGCATGTTTACCGCCAGCTTCGATATGGGACTGAACCAGACGCTAACCGGGCGCGGCTATGAGTCGCTGACCCGCTTCACCCACTGGCTGCGGGAGATCCAACAGCTCTCAGAGCGTGAGCCTATTGTCGCCGTCCGCGACCTGATCCGCGGGGTGGATTATGAATCCTGGCTCTACGAGACCTCGCCTAGCCCGAAAGCCGCCGAAATGCGGATGAAAAACGTCAATATGCTCTTCACCTGGATGACCGAAATGCTGGAAGGGAGCGAAATCGATGAGCCGATGACGCTCACTCAGGTTGTCACCCGCTTCACGCTGCGCGATATGATGGAACGAGGGGAGTCTGATGAAGAGACGGATCAGGTTCAGCTGATGACGCTTCATGCCTCAAAGGGGCTGGAGTTTCCGTATGTTTATCTGGTCGGCATGGAAGAGGGGTTGCTTCCCCATCAAAGCAGCATTGACGAAGACAACGTCGATGAGGAACGACGCCTTGCTTACGTTGGCATCACTCGAGCACAGAAAGAACTGACCTTTACGCTATGTCGGGAACGCCGACAGTACGGTGAGCTAGTACGTCCGGAGCCGAGCCGCTTCCTGCTGGAGCTGCCGCAGGACGACCTGATTTGGGAGCAGGAGCGCAAGGTTATCTCGGCGGAAGAGAGGATGCATAAAGGCCAGGCGAACGTCGCCAACATCCGGGAGATGCTGGCGAAGGCGCGTAAATAGCAGTTAGCGATCGTTTTCCTGCCGAAGCTGGAACTGGCGTAGCTCCTGACGAGTGGGAGCGCCGTCTGAGCCTGGCCTGCTGACAACGATAGCTGCCACCTCATTGCCCAGCAGCGTCGCCTGACGCAGATTCATCCCGCAGGCCAGCCCGGCAATCGTTCCCGCACAGTGGCTGTCTCCTGCGGCAATTGTATCGTGAACTTCCACGCGGCAGGCTGGGATATGCTGCGGCCCTGCGTTGGGTTCAACTACCCACGCGCCATCCTTATCAAACCGACAAATCGCCCGCAGCTGCCAGTCGCTGACGAGTCGAGAAGCTGACTCAAGCGTGGCGTTCTCCTGGTGGTATAAACGTGCGCTTAGCGCGCTGAGTTCGTCGCGATTTAGGGTGAGTACGGGACGTTTGCGCAACAATGCCTGAATAAAATCAATATCCATATCGCACAGGCGAGGGCCAAAATCGACAAACAGCGTTTTATCTTCCGTAAGGCCCAGAATCCACTGGCGCAGCATTTCGCTGGCCAGCTCGTAGCCTGAGACGTAAATAATCGCGTCCTTCGGCTGCGGGATTTGCGCCAACAGCTCGGTGCTCCAGTGCTGCTCGCAGCCCTCAACGGTGATAAACGTCCGCTCTTTGTTGGCCTCTACGAGGGCCAGACACCAGCCGTTATCGTGGGTGGGATGGTGCAAGAGAACCGGTAAACTTTCCTGCGCCATTTTTTGCGCAACTGCTTGCCCCCAGTCGCCATTGCCCACCGGGATGGCGTTAACCGCGGCCAGGCCGAGGCGTGCGAGCGCGCGTGCGACGTTAAACGCGCAGCCGCCAATCTGCCGCCCACCATCGCTGGCGGAGACATCGCTACCGCTTTGCGGTAGCGTATCGAGGTGGAGAATAAGGTCGCCAAAAGCAGCGCCGATAACCACTATCGGCCGCTGGGGCGATAGCCGGTCAGCAGTTATTGTCACGGCAAGCCCCCTTTCTGGCTCCGAACACGAGATACAGCACCAGGCTCAGAATAAAAGAAACGAATAATCCCAGGCTTGAGTCCGCGAAAACCCCGACCGCGAAAGGCCCATCGATAAACCCGGTTTTGGATACCATCAATCCCGCCAACGCGCCGACAATCCAGCAGCCCAGCGCGGTTCGGTTCGCGCCGCTTTCCCTGAATAAGTCAGCTTCCGAATATCCGGCATGGCGGCGGATCCGGTAGAAATCGATGATGAAAATGGCGGCCCAGGCGGCCAGAAATACGCCGCAGAAAATCAGAAACGCAATAAACGGCCCGAGAAAATCTTTCGAGACAAACAGCACGTAGAGCGCGATCCCCAGAACCAATACGGCATCGATGGCCACGGCGGAACGCTGCTGTAGCTTAATCCCCATGCTTAACAGATTAAGGCTAGCGGAATAGAGGCTCAACACAGCGATGGTCACGACCCCGGCGGTAGCCGCGGCAAGATAGGGGATTGCCATCCAGGAAGGCAGTAGTTTGCCGATCGCGGAAATTGGATTTTCGCTGGACGCCAAATCAGGAATTTGGGCGGTAAGCAGTATCCCGGTGAGCATCAGCAGCAGTAAGGGAAGGGCGGCGCCGCTAACAACGGCGAGAAAAATGCTCTTTTCACCGGAATCAGGGCGCTGATCCCGACTATAGTCGGCACCGGCAATAGCCCAACTGATGCCGGTGCCCGCGGCGATAATAGAGACTGCCGGGAGAAAACCGGTCAGCCAACTGCCTGAAGGCAGGGCGAGGATGGCCTGCCAGTCCGCGGTGAACAGCAAATAAATCACTACCAGTAGCGTCATGGCACCAAAGATTCGGGTGATCCATTTTTGCATCATCAGCACGGCATTTTGGCCGAGTACGCTGACCAGCACGGTCAATCCGCCAAACAGGAAAAGCGATAGCGAAGTGGTCGTCAGGCTCTCTTCAAAACCCATGGCGGCAAACAGCGCGACGAGAGTGAGCGTGCCGGTAATGATATTGACCGATTCCCAGCCCATCAGGTTCACCCAGCAAAAGCTGGTGGGCGCGATATTACCGCGTTTGCCAAATATGACGCGGGAAAGTGTCAACGTTGTGGTGCGTCCAATTTTTCCGGCGATGCTGGTGACGCCGACCAGCGCAAAGGAGGCGACTCCTGCGACGGCAGCAAGAATTGACTGCCAGAATGAGAGGCCGAACGACACAATAACTGCACCGTAAACAACCCCAAGAATGCCGATATTCGCCGCGCACCAGACGAAAAAGAGCTGTACCGGCTTTTGGTTTTGGTGAATCGGGGGAACCAGACCGATCCCCAACTCCGCCATTCCGGGATCCGCCGTTTGGATATTGCCATCGTATGAAGCTTTGTTGTCCATATTGATGCCCTCTGTGAATTATGCGAAGCGGTAGCCTGCAAGCCGCTGTGCGTAAGGCGCGAAGTCGATGCCGTTGGCCTGATTAATCTGTTGTATATGTTCTTCAGGGAAAGCTTCTATACCATGAAGCGCGCCGCAGATAGCCGTTGCCATCGCACCAATGGTGTCGGTGTCGCCGCCTAAATTTGCCGCCAGCATGGCGCATTTCATGGGCTGCGTTCCTGACAGTTCGACAAGCGCAATTGCTGCCGGGACGGATTCGATAATATCCATGCCGGCACCGATATCTTCGTAAATACGTTCAATGCCTGTCAGGTGGTCAGCCTCTCTGGTCATCATATCTAACGCTAAGTGGATGCGATTCCCGAGAAGTGGACTAAAAGTGGACTCATAATGGCGCTGGGTTTCATTTGCGAGTGATGCCAGCTCGGTTTTGATTAACGGCCACCCGGCACCTTCAATGGCGCGGCTGATGGCCCAGGCAATCACCACCGCGCCGGCAATCGCGATATCTGATTTGTGCGTCGGGAGGCAGGATAGCCGTACTTGCTCAATGAAAAATGTTCTGTCCCTGGTTGGTAGTAGACAGCCCATCGGCGCCACGCGCATTGCTGCACCGTTGGTCACACCGTTGGCCACTATCTCATCCAGCACCTGCCCCTGCTCGAGCGCGAGCAGGGAAGCTTTCGAAGTCGGGCCGAGAATATTCTTCTCAAATGCCTCATAGCGTCTGGCCCACAGCAGTATATGTCTGGCGATAGCGAGTGGATCGGTGACGCCGTTGGTTTCATTGAGTGCATCCATCAAAGCGATGCATTGATGCGTGTCATCGGTAAACTCCGCGGCGCTAAATTCACTGGCCGCAATATTCTCTTTCGGTCCGGGAAGGAAACGTTCAATCCAACCAAAATGGTTGATGATTCGACGTTTAGGCCACAGCTCGGAAGGCATTCCCATTGCATCACCCACGGCTTGCCCATAAAGACAGCCAAGGATGCGGCGTTCGGCGGTATAGGTAGGGCGAATATCAGTCATCGACGACTCCCGGCAAGAGGTGAATAAAAGTTGTACTAAAAATAGATCCAGATTAAGTCCAGTTAAAGTCCTTTATAATCACTCTGTGATCGATAGCGCATTCTGATAGCAAATTAGGATCTGGGAGAGCGCGGAGGGGCGGTATGATGGGGCTATAGATTCCAGTATGGATCCACTATGATAAATCCACTGCTGCTTAATCCCTTAAGGCCACTAAATTATGTCGCAACCGCTGTTTGAGTATATAAAAGGTCGCCTGAATGCTGAGGCGCCTGCGCCGCTTTATATTCAATTAAAACAGGCTATTGAAGCTGCAATAGCGGATCGGTTACTGGTTCATGGCAGTATTTTGCCCTCTGAACGCAAAATGTCTCAGGCTCTTGAGCTATCGCGCGTGACGGTGGTTAAAGCGCTGGAGGCGCTACTGGAAGCCGGCTTGGTTATTAAGCGCCACGGGAAAGGCACCGAGGTGAATCTGCCGGTAAGCTATAATCTTGCCAGCGGCGGATTTTCTGCTCAGCTACAAAATTCAGGGACGGTGTCCAACCGGTGGTTGGTGAGGGAAAAATTGGCGGCGGACGATATTCTGGCTCGCGAACTGGAGATCCCGGTCGGAGATCGGGTGGCGAAAATAAAACGCGTGCGTTTAGTTGACGCCCTTCCGGTTTCCATCGAAACCATGTTTATTCCTGAACGTTTTTTGCCTCGCCCGGATTTACTCGAAGGCTCTCTGTATGTCCACTGGGCTGAAAACAATATTTTTCCCGATCTTCAGGATTACTCTCTGACGGTGCATATCCCTTCGGGTGAAGAGCTGAATTTGCTCGATTTACCCCAAGGAGTACCGTTGATGAAAATTACGCTGAAAAGCCGTAACGCTCATGGGGAGGTGCTTGAGTACGGCACCGCGTTTTGCCTGAGTAACTACTTTAATTTTGATTTCAGAGTAAAGCTTCAGTCGTTGCGGGCATAGGGCACTGTAGGCACAGTCTGGAAAGATGATACCAGCATCCGGGCGATGCTGGTGTTATTAGCTTTCAAGCGACGAATTGCTGCCACACGGCGGAGAAGGGCATTACCAGGATTAGCGATGGCAGCATATTCGCCGTAGGAAAGGCGCGAATTCCGCAGAGCCGAAAACCTGTCGCCAGCATGATGATGCCCCCGCAGGCCGTAAAATCGGCCACCATCGAGGGATTAATCATCGTCATGATAAAACTGGCGGCAAAAAAGAGAATAACGAAGACAATAAGCTGAGGCACAAAGATGACGGCGATAATGTAGCCGAGTGCGGAGGCAAAAATCGCGGCGGTGAAGAAATCGAGGATAGATTTTGTAAACAGTATCGTTGCATCTCCGGTCATACCTTCCGTTAAGGCACCGAAAATACCGGTGCCGCTGGCGCAGAACAAAATCAATACGGCGATAAATTGATTAGTAAAATCCTCCGCATTGATGCCTGCATCCCCTTTGGTGGGGAATATTTTCTCAATCGGGCCGCGCAGCTTAACGCCTGCGTTTTCGGGTGATGCTTCCAATTAGTAGAACATGTGTTTTTCAATAAACGTCCCGATGACTTTTTCGTGGATCTCTACTGAACGCGAGAAGCAGATTGTTTTACGAGCCAAGCGCTTAATGCGGGTGCGCAGCGTCAGGTTATTGCGCTCAATCCGTTGGGTGAATATTTTTCCGGTCAGATGCTTATCCTTCGGCACCTCCCGGCCATAGCTGCCCCAGTCGTCGCTGGTGATCATGCCGATGTTGAATGGCGTAAGCAGTGCCAGTAGTTCCCGGCAGGTTTCATCGGTACGGGGACCAAAAGTGTAGGCCAGTACACCCCCTGTTTTGGTGTTATACGCGTACCAGAGCCAGTGTTGCCGGGCTTTACTGCCAACGAAACTCCATTGCTCATCAAGTTCGCAGATAAGCGCCACATCAGCATGAGCAACGGGCGAAGACGTTATTCGCTTTGGCGTGAGTTTTTTAAAGTCCGGATGACGGTGTTAATGCCAATTTTCAGTGTTCTGGCGGTATCGCGAACCCCGGCGCCATTGAAGGCCATTTCAGTGATCAGCTCTTTAATGCCCGGCTTACGGGCCTCATAAGTGTAAGTGAGCTGAAAAACGCGGTGGCAGTCACGGCAGCGAAATCTGTCATGGCCTTTAGGGTTCTGACCATGGCGGTAGACCTGTGCAGACTGACAACGAGGACAATGAATGTTAACGCTGGCCATGAAAGAACCTCAAAAGCCCGCATTATACATCAGATTCAACTAATTAGAGGCATCACCCGTTTTCGATATGTTTTTCAATATGCGCCAGGCTACCAATAATGGTGCCGACAATGACCGCCAGGGCGATGGGCGGAAGGTTTACCAGTTTGTTGAGGAAAAATACGCCCATGCTGATCGAAATTAATCCGGCAATTAAAGGTAAGGTCTTTTTTAAATGCTCAGGAATAAATCGGTTGAGAGAGGCACCGAAAATTGCACCGACAAGCAGTGAGCCGCTGCAAACAAAAATACCCACTGGCATAGCATCTCCTCCTTTTTGTGTGGCGGATAAATAAAAGGGCCTGATTGCAGGCCCCTTTATCATAATCATGCTTAATTATTTAATATTGAATACGCGGCTGGCGTTGCCCCAGGCGATTTTATTTTTCAGTTCCGTCTCCATTTCCAGCGGATCAAACCAATCGCAAGCTTGATGGATATCTTCGTACGGATAATCGACGGAGAACATCACGCGATCCGGGCCCATAATATCCAGCGCATTTTGCAGAGAATAGGTATTGAAGTGACCGCTGGTGGTGACGATGAAGTTATTCTGCAAATAGTGCATTAACGGTTTTTCCGCTTTACCTAAACCGCAACCGAAGCGCTGACGGTAGAGACGATGCTGAGTACGCGGCAGCATGTGAACCAGGCCTTCACCTAAATGCCCCAGCACCAGATTCAGATTAGGATAACGGTCAAACAGGCCGCTCATCATCAGGCGAATAGCGTGAACTGCGGTTTCCTGGGCAAAACCCCAGGCTGAGCCGATCAGGCTTTCATAGCCGGTGTAGATCCCGCGAGCCGGGCCTTCCAGAGGTTCGCGAGGATGCAGGTAAACCGGGACGTTAAGCTCATTCACTTTATCCCAAAATACCAGCATGGATTCATCATCCAGGTACAGGCCGTGTTCGCTATCCTGAACATTGGTGTAACCGTTAATCAGTGCGCCTTTCATGCCGAGTTTTTTAACCGCACGCTCCAGTTCTTCAGCAGCGGCTTCCGGGTTTTGCAATGCCAGGGTAGCAAAAGCGCTGAATTTATCTGGATTGGGTTTCACATAGCTTTCGACAATATAGTCGTTAGTTTCACGAGCGAAGGAAACCGCCTCGGCTTTATTAAGAATAGACTGCGCGCCAGGTGAAGTTAATGACAAAATAACGTGATCAATATTACGTTGAGCCATTTCGTCAAGCTGGTAGCTGCGATCTAATAAACGACGCTCAACGTCTTTCATATAATCAGAGCCATTTCTTGCCGCTTCGCCGGTAGAATCCCAAAGGCTGTTATTTTTAGGTGTTGAAACGTGTTCTTCTAAAGCGATTTTTCCACGCATGATATATTCCTCTGAACTGTTTTTTCGTATGACTTGATGCGAGGAGAATAAGTTTTTTTAGGTATTGACGGCAATAAGAGGAATGTAATACGGGTTATCAGAAAAACTAATACAGTATTATTTTTGAAAGATTAAAAATTAATAAAGGATGGTATTGCTACCCGTCATAGCAAAGTTGGCGATCAGTGACCGTAACCAGATGTGGCCGGGATCGCGGTGCAGGCGCTGATGCCAGACCTGGCGAATTGCAATTTCCGGCAGTGAGAACGGCAGCGGCCAGCTGCGGCAGGGATAGCGATGGATGATATGGCGCGCCAATTGCTCCGGTACGACGGCGATCAGCTCGCTGCCTGCAACCAGCTCACCCGCGCCTAAAAAGCTGGGCAGCGTAAGGGAGATACGACGTGGCATACCGTACTCATTGAGCAACTTATCAATATCGCCATGTCCGGTACCGTTAACGTGAACCGCCAGATGCTTTTCCAGCCGCCAGTTTTCAGCGGTAAACGTGGAGCAGATTCTGGGGTGATTTTCTGCCGCGAGGCAGACATATGATTGATTAAACAGGCGCTGTTGGTAAACGCTATCCGGTAGCTGCATCAGATAACCGATGGCTAAATCACACTTACCTGACTCGAGAGCACCCAGCGTTTGATCATCAATATTCAGCACTGAAAAGGTAATCGCTTCCGCATTCTGCTGCTGTAATTGCGCTTGCAGCGGCGGTAACAACGTCATCTGGCTGATATCGGTCATGCCGATGGTGAAATTACGCGTGCTGGTTTGCGGGATAAATTCAGGGTTACCAGGCAGTTCGTTATCGACCAACTGAAGAATGGTAAAAATGGTCTGTGCAATATCGTCAGCTCGCGGCGTGGGTATCATTCGCTGCCCGATGCGCACGAACAAAGGGTCGTCAAAATGGTCGCGTAGCTTTTTCAATAGCAGGCTACCGGTAGGCTGACTGATGTTCAGCGCTTCGGCGGCAGACGAAACATTCCCCAGGCGGAATAGGGCGGAAAAAAAACGCAGCGATTTGAAATCCAGTTCTTCCCGCATCATCTCTTCCTGTCAGGACTATTTTGTCGCGCTATCCCCGTTGAGCAGCAGCGGCCAATGGACATAGCTTTGCCACTGGCACTCTTGTTCTACCATCTCCCGCCCCAGCGGATGATTTTCCAGCCAACCCTCCGGCAGCGTCAGCGTGAGTTTCTCGCCTTCGGCGGCCAGCGCGATCATCGGCAGCAGGTCGTCGCGTCGACGGCTGGCAAACAGGATCGCCAGACGCAGCAGACGGCACATGTGCTCAGCCACCCTCGGCGGAACTGCGTTCTGTTGATGAATCGAAGAGAGATCGACCGCGTTGGTTTGGTTTAATAACAGCGTCGCGAGCAGCTTTTTTTGCGCAGGTGTGAAACCGGGCAGGTCGAGATTTCGAACGAGCCAGGCCGCGTGCAGAGGCGCTTGCTTATACTCTACGCTCAGGCCTATTTCATGCAGCTGACAGGCACTTTGCAGCAGATCGAAGCATAATGGCTCAATATCCCAACTATTTTCCACCTGACGAACAAAATGCGCGGACAGCTGTGCAACGCGCTGCGCCTGCTCGGTATCCACCAGAAACCGACGCTGAATATTACGCAGCGTGCGGCTACGAATATCCTGATCGACCGACAGATGCAGCATGCCGTAGACAAGACCTTCACGCAGTGCCCCACCCGCGAGGGTCATACACTGAATGTTCAGCTCACTGAAAATGGCCATCAGTATTGCCAGACCGCTCGGGAAGACTAACGCCCGTTCGAGCGTTAAGCCTTCAATCTCCAGCTCTTCCAGACGACCGCACTGAATCGCGCGCTGTTTGAGCTGTTGTAGTTTGGCTAAGGTGATGCGTTCATCCATCCCCTGCGCCATCATGATTTCCTGCAAGGCCTGAACGGTGCCTGAGGCACCGACGCACACTTTCCAGCCGTGATAGCGCAGAACATCGGCCACGGGGCGCAGCACTTCGCGCGCGGCGGTTTCGGCAAGGTCAAAATTTTCTTTGGTGAGGCTGCGATCGGCGAAGTAGCGCTCCAGCCAGGTGACGCAGCCCATCGACAGGCTGAAAAGCGAGGTGGTTTGCGCGCCGGTTCCGGTAACCAGCTCAGTACTGGCTCCGCCGATATCCACGACCAGACGCTGGTCCGCGCCGCCAGTGGTATGCGCAACGCCCTGATAAATCAGACGTGCTTCCTCTTCTCCGCTGATGACCTGCACCGGGCAGCCGAGGATTTCCCGCGCTTTTTCCAGAAATTCACCGGCGTTCACTGCCAGGCGCAGCGTCGCGGTGGCGACCACGCGAATTTGCGCTGGAGGTATATCCTGCAGGCGTTCGGCAAACAGACGTAAACATTGCCAGCCGCGCTCCATTGCTTCTGCGGAGAGCGTATTGTCGCTATTCAGACCGGCAGCCAAACGCACTTTGCGTTTAATACGACTGAGGGTCTGGATGCTCCCCGCCACCTCGCGTACAACCAACATATGAAAGCTATTGGAACCCAGGTCGATAGCTGCATAGAGCGAGGTGGAGCTCATACACTTCATCCTTCAAATTGCCTCTGTGTTGGCTGCGTTCTCTTACCCGAATCACTCACCAGAGTAAGCTCATCGGGATTCGTTCTCTTGCCGCCTTGATGCAACTTGAATGATTTTGTGTATGGCATATTGCTTTAACCTGAACGACGACGGTTACGTGGCGGACCGTTACGGCGTGGACCGTTACCCGGACGCGGACGCGTCAGGCGAAGCGCCCTTGGCAGATCGGTCATGAGCGCATCTGGATTGTATTTGCTCACCGGAATCGAATGTCCAATATAGGTTTCGATAGCCGGCAGGTTCAACGCGTACTCTTCACAAGCCAGGCTGATTGAGTGACCGCTAGCGCCAGCGCGTCCGGTACGACCGATGCGGTGAACGTAGTCTTCACAATCGTCCGGTAGGTCGTAGTTAAAGACGTGAGTAACCGCTGGGATATGCAGACCACGTGCGGCTACATCTGTTGCCACCAGGATATCGATATCGCCACGGGTGAACTCTTCGAGAATTCGTAGACGTTTTTTCTGCGCGACGTCACCGGTCAACAGGCCGACGCGATGCCCGTCTGCTGCCAGATGGCCCCAGACATCCTCACAGCGGTGTTTGGTATTGGCGAAGATAATTGCACGATCGGGCCACTCTTCTTCCAGCAGCGTCTGCAGCAGGCGCATTTTTTCTTCGTTGGAAGGATAGAATAACTCTTCTTTAATACGGTGGCCTGTTTTCTGCTCCGGCTCGACTTCAACGTATTCGGCGTTGTTCATTTGCTCGAACGCCAGTTCACGCACGCGATAAGAAAGGGTGGCAGAAAACAGCATGTTCAGGCGCTGATTGGCCGGCGGCATACGACGGAACAGCCAACGAATATCTTTAATAAAGCCAAGATCGTACATGCGATCGGCTTCGTCGAGGACAACAACCTGAATGGCGCCGAGGTTGATATGGTTCTGTTTGGCGTAGTCGATAAGGCGACCGGTGGTACCGATCAGAATATCAACGCCGCTTTCCAGTACTTTCAACTGCTTGTCGTAGCCGTCGCCGCCGTATGCGAGGCCGAGCTTCAGACCAGCAGTCTGTGCCAGCGGTTCTGCATCAGCGTGGATCTGCACTGCCAGTTCACGGGTCGGAGCCATGATCAGTGCGCGCGGCTGGTTGACCTGGCGGTCAGCAATGGCCGGGTGAGTGAGAAGATAATGAAACGTTGACGTAAGAAACGCCATCGTTTTACCGGTACCGGTTTGCGCCTGCCCGGCAACATCACGACCTTCCAGCGTCAGCGGGAGAGCGAGTGCCTGGATGGGTGTGCAATTATGAAACCCTTTTGTTTCAAGGGCTTCAATCACTGCCGGGTGCAGGGCGAAGTCGGAAAACTTCTGTTCTGTTAAGTGTGTTTTGCTCATAGTGTGGTAGAATATCAGCTAACTATTGCATTAAGAAAGCGTATCCGGTGAAATAACGTCAACCTTTCGTTGGCTATGCATGAAATGACTCAAGGTGCGTCTGCAGCAACTGAACGAATCCTCGAAAGCTTAGACTACTTAAGCGAGCCGGGGTGACAAATCTGCGATAAGCCGGTTTGAATACAGATTGCTTTGACTCCTGAGCGGCGAGGTCCATGATGGGCCGTGTCGCGCAGGTGGCTTAAAGGGGCATCCTGAAAATAGCGTGCATAACGTAGCATCGACACGTCGTTGATGACTGCGACACCAACACACCAGGCTTATTCCTGTGGAGTTAAATATGAGCGATAAAATTATTCACCTGACTGACGACAGTTTTGACACGGACGTACTCAAGGCTGACGGGCTAACCCTCGTCGATTTCTGGGCAGAGTGGTGTGGTCCGTGCAAAATGATCGCCCCGATTCTGGATGAGATCGCTGAAGAGTATCAGGGCAAACTGACCATTGCGAAACTGAACATCGATCAGAACCCGGGTACTGCGCCGAAATACGGCATTCGCGGCATCCCGACTCTGCTGCTGTTCAAAAATGGCGAAGTTGCAGCAACCAAAGTTGGCGCGCTGTCCAAAGGCCAGTTGAAAGAGTTCCTCGACGCCAACCTGGCGTAAGCGATTTGCTATTCCGGCGTCCAGACTCCTATTTTTTGCGGATCTCTGGACGCCCGGCAAGAGTCGTGCTAAGTTAATTCCAGACTTCGTTTTAAACATACCTTTGTTTGAATCTTGTTTTACCCAAAGCATCCCGCAAAAAATGCGCGTGAAGCTAATAATTCCGGGCTTATCACTCATTCCGTCTAGTCGTTTCAGTTCTGCGTTCTTTCCTGTGACCAGGCGACGTACAGACACGAGATGAAAGCCGTTAACAGGCATGGATGTTCCTGCCATACCATTCACAACATTAAGTTCGAGTTTTACCCCGAGTTTAAGAACCCACACCATTATGAATCTTACCGAATTAAAGAATACGCCGGTTTCTGAGCTGATTACTCTCGGCGAAAATATGGGTCTGGAAAACCAGGCACGTATGCGCAAGCAGGACATCATTTTTGCCATCCTGAAGCAGCACGCAAAGAGTGGCGAAGATATCTTTGGCGACGGTGTGCTGGAGATACTGCAGGATGGATTTGGTTTCCTCCGTTCTGGAGACAGCTCCTACCTCGCCGGTCCTGATGACATCTACGTATCCCCTAGCCAAATCCGCCGTTTCAACCTCCGCACTGGTGACACCATTTCCGGTAAGATTCGTCCTCCTAAAGAGGGTGAGCGTTACTTTGCATTGTTGAAAGTTAACGAAGTTAACTACGACAAGCCGGAAAACGCGCGTAATAAGATTCTGTTCGAGAACTTAACGCCGCTGCACGCAAACTCACGTCTGCGTATGGAGCGTGGTAACGGTTCTACGGAAGACTTAACTGCTCGCGTCCTGGATCTGGCATCGCCGATCGGTCGTGGTCAGCGTGGTCTGATTGTTGCACCGCCGAAAGCGGGTAAAACCATGCTGCTGCAGAACATTGCACAGAGCATTGCGTACAACCATCCTGATTGCGTGCTGATGGTACTGCTGATCGACGAACGTCCGGAAGAAGTGACCGAGATGCAGCGTCTGGTGAAAGGTGAAGTTATTGCTTCCACCTTTGACGAACCGGCATCCCGTCACGTTCAGGTTGCGGAAATGGTTATCGAGAAAGCGAAACGTCTGGTTGAACACAAGAAAGACGTTATCATCCTGCTCGACTCCATCACCCGTCTGGCTCGTGCCTACAACACCGTCGTACCGGCTTCCGGTAAAGTGTTGACCGGTGGTGTTGACGCCAACGCCCTGCATCGTCCGAAGCGTTTCTTCGGTGCTGCGCGTAACGTGGAAGAGGGCGGCAGCCTGACGATTATCGCTACGGCTCTGGTCGATACCGGCTCTAAAATGGATGAAGTTATCTATGAAGAGTTTAAAGGTACCGGCAACATGGAACTGCACCTCTCGCGTAAGATCGCTGAAAAACGCGTCTTCCCGGCTATCGACTACAACCGTTCCGGTACGCGTAAAGAAGAGCTGCTCACCACTCAGGAAGAGCTGCAGAAGATGTGGATCCTGCGTAAAATCATCCATCCGATGGGTGAAATTGACGCGATGGAGTTCCTCATCAATAAACTGGCGATGACCAAAACTAACGATGACTTCTTCGACATGATGAAGCGCTCGTAAGTTAAAAAAAACCAGAGAACGCCACGCTATTGCGTGGCGTTTTGTTTTCTGGGTTTGTATGATCCAGAAAGGGAAAACAAAGCGGGTGTTATCGTATGATGTGTGCGGCACAATATCAGGCAGAGAGAACTTTAACAGACTAAAATCTATACAATAAATTTGTAATGTTCTGCTTTACCCCTTCAGGAGTTGAGACATCATCGTTATACTTCCCGGATTAACTATGCTGAGAGCACATGCGTTGTGAATTTACTCACTGCTATTACTGAATTAATCAGTATTTTCTTATTCACTACCCTATTTATATTTGTTGCTCGCAAGGCGGCAAAAAGAGTTGGGTTGGTGGATAAACCTAACTATCGCAAACGGCATCAGGGTTTGATTCCGTTAGTCGGTGGTATCTCAGTTTATGCAGGTATTTGTTTTACGTTTGCTATCGCAGATTATTATATCCCCCATGCGCGGTTATATCTGTCGTGTGCCGGGGTGCTTGTGCTGGTTGGTGCACTGGACGACCGCTTTGATATCAGTGTAAAAATTCGCGCGGTTATTCAGGCCGCCATCGCCGTCATTATGATGACGGTCGGTAATCTTCATCTTAGTAGCCTGGGTTTTATTTTTGGTTCGTGGGAGCTGGTGCTCGGCCCTTTCGGATTCTTCCTCACGCTTTTCGCCGTTTGGGCTGCGATCAATGCCTTCAATATGGTTGATGGTATTGATGGTCTGCTTGGCGGTCTCTCCTCTGTCTCTTTCGCGGCGACGGGCATCATTCTATGGTTTGATGGTCAATACAGCCTGGCGATGTGGTGTTTTGCGATGATCGCCGCCATTTTGCCCTATATTTTACTTAACCTCGGTGCGCTTGGTCGTCGCTACAAGGTCTTTATGGGTGATGCCGGCAGTACCATGATTGGCTTCACTATCATCTGGATCCTGCTGGAGACCACGCAAGGCAAAACGCACCCCATTAGCCCGGTTACCGCGCTGTGGATTATTGCCATTCCGTTGATGGATATGGTGGCGATTATGTATCGCCGCCTGCGTAAAGGGATGAGTCCGTTCTCCCCGGACCGTCAACACATTCATCATTTAATCATGCGTGCCGGGTTTACTTCCCGCCAGGCATTCGTGCTGATCACCCTGGCCGCCGCGTTGCTGGCGCTGGTAGGCGTGGTGGCGGAATACACCCGTATTGTTCCTGAATGGGTGATGTTGATACTGTTTTTGTTAGCCTTCTTCCTTTATGGCTACTGCATTAAACGCGCCTGGAAAGTGGCGCGTCTGGTTAAGCGCATTAGACGCAGAATACGGCGACACAGCAGCAATAATCCAAATTAACCAAGTAAGTCTGGGGACGTGATGACTCAACCATTACCGGGAGCACGAGCAGTGAACGTTGAGAATGAGCTGGATATTCGCGGGTTGTTTCGCGCCTTATGGGCAGGAAAAAGCTGGATAGCAGGTACGGCAGTGCTCTTTGCGCTGATTGTTCTGGTTTATACCTTTTTTGCTCGCCAGGAGTGGAGCGCAACGGCGATTACTGACCGGCCAACAGTGAATATGCTGGGCGGCTACTATTCGCAGCAGCAGTTCTTACGCAATCTCGACATCAAGGCCAATCTTGTATCGGTCGATCAACCTTCGGTAATGGACGAGGCGTACAAAGAGTTCATTATGCAGCAGGCGTCCTGGGATACCCGGCGCGACTTCTGGCTGCAAACGGATTACTACAAACAGCGCCAGTCGGGCAACGCTCGCGCGGATGCTGCATTGTTGGATGACCTGATCAACGACATTCAGTTTATGCCCGGCGATGCGCTAAAAAGCGTCAATGATAGCGTGAAGCTAACGGCCGAAACGGCACCGGATGCTAACAACTTGCTGCGTCAGTATGTCGCTTTCGCCAGCCAGCGTGCGGCAGGGCATCTGAACGATGAACTGAAAGGTGCCTGGGCGGCGCGGACCGTGCAGATGAAAGCGCAGGTAAAGCGACAGGAAGAGGTGGCTCGCGAGATTTTCAATCGCCGCAACCATAGCGTGGAGCAGGCGCTGAAAGTCGCACAACAGCACAACATTTCTCGCAGCGAAACCGATGTTCCGCCTGACCAACTGCCAGATTCGGAACTGTTTTTACTGGGGCGGCCGATGCTGCAGGCTCGACTGGAAAACCTACAGGCAGTGGGGCCGGAATACGATATCGACTATGACCAAAGCCGAGCAATGCTAACAACATTGAACGTTGGGCCAACGCTGGACCCGCGTTTTCAGACTTACCGGTATTTGCGAACACCTGAAGAACCTGTAAAACGCGATAGCCCGCGCCGCGTATTTCTGATGGTGATGTGGGGGATTGTGGGCGCGCTCATCGGCGCAGGCGTTGCGTTATCGCGTCGCCGTATCCAGTGAATGCAGCCTGTGATGAAGGACATTCGGCCTTCATCACCTAATCGAAGAGAATCGATGTGAAAGTACTAACCGTATTTGGCACGAGACCAGAAGCCATCAAGATGGCGCCTCTGGTACATGCGCTGGCAAGGGATCCTCATTTTGAGGCGAAAGTTTGCGTGACCGCGCAGCATCGGGAGATGCTCGATCAGGTGTTGAAACTTTTTTCTATTGTTCCGGATTATGACCTCAACATAATGCAGCCGGGTCAGGGGTTGACGGAGATTACCTGCCGCATCCTTGAGGGGTTAAAGCCGGTGCTGGAGTCATTCAAACCGGACGTCGTGCTGGTGCATGGCGACACTACCACCACGATGGCGGCGAGCCTGGCGGCTTTCTATCAACGTATCCCGGTGGGTCATGTCGAAGCAGGGTTACGCACGGGCGATTTGAATTCGCCGTGGCCGGAAGAGGGGAACCGCACGTTAACCGGACGGTTGGCGACGTACCATTTTGCGCCGACGGAAACCTCGCGACAGAACCTGCTGCAGGAGAACATTGCGGATGCTCAAATTACGGTCACGGGTAACACGGTGATTGATGCGTTGTTCTGGGTACGCGATCGCGTGTTGAGCAACGAAGCGTTAAGCAGTGAACTGACCGAGCGCTATTCCTTCCTTGGCAATGGCAAGAAGATGATCCTGGTTACCGGGCATCGTCGGGAGAGCTTCGGTCGCGGTTTTGAGCAAATCTGCCATGCGCTGGCGGAAATTGCTGCTAATAACCCGGACGTACAAATTGTTTACCCGGTTCATCTGAACCCGAACGTCAGCGAACCGGTTAACCGCATTCTCGGCCATGTTGATAACGTCATGCTGATTGAGCCGCAGGACTATCTGCCGTTTGTCTGGTTGATGAATCGCGCATGGCTGATTCTCACAGACTCCGGCGGTATTCAGGAGGAAGCGCCGTCGCTTGGCAAGCCGGTGCTGGTGATGCGTGAAATGACTGAGCGCCCGGAAGCCGTCAGTGCTGGCACCGTGCGCCTGGTGGGTACTGACAGCCAGCGCATCGTCGATGAGGTCACGCGCTTACTGCAAGATGAGTCCGCGTATCAAGCCATGAGCCGGGCGCATAACCCGTACGGCGATGGACAAGCGTGTCATCGTATTTTGTCCGCACTTAAAAATAATCAGGTAACGCTATGAGCTTTTCTACCATTTCGGTAATTGGCCTTGGGTATATTGGCCTGCCAACTGCAGCCGCCTTCGCCTCCCGGCAAAAGCGGGTGGTCGGCGTTGATATCAATCAACATGCCGTGGAGACCATTAACCGTGGTGAAATTCATATCGTGGAGCCGGATCTGGCGAGTGTCGTCAAAACGGCGGTCGAGCAGGGTTATCTGAGCGCCACCACCGCGCCGGTGGAAGCCGACGCTTACCTGATTGCGGTACCGACGCCGTTTAAAGACCTGCATGAGCCAGATATGGTTTTCGTTGAATCGGCGGCCAAATCTATCGCGCCGACGCTGAAGAAAGGCTCGCTGGTGATCCTCGAATCCACTTCCCCTGTCGGCTCAACCGAGCAAATGGCAGGCTGGCTGGCGGAAATACGCCCAGATCTGAGCTTCCCGCAGCAGGTCGGCGAAGCGGCGGATGTGAATATCGCCTACTGCCCGGAGCGCGTACTGCCGGGACAGGTCATGGTTGAGTTGATTAAGAACGATCGCGTGATCGGTGGAATGTCCCCGGTTTGCTCCGCCCGTGCCAGCGAGCTGTATAAAATTTTCCTCGAAGGGGAATGCGTGGTGACCAACTCGCGCACCGCCGAGATGTGCAAGCTGACCGAAAACAGCTTCCGCGACGTCAATATTGCGTTTGCCAATGAACTCTCGCTGATTTGCGCCGATCAGGGGATTAACGTCTGGGAACTGATTCGCCTGGCGAATCGCCATCCGCGCGTCAATATTCTCCAGCCCGGTCCGGGCGTTGGCGGCCACTGCATCGCGGTCGACCCGTGGTTTATCGTGGCGCAGAACCCGCAGCAGGCGCGGCTTATCCGCACCGCGCGCGAGGTGAACGACCATAAACCAGAATGGGTGATCGACCAGGTTAAAGCGCGGGTAGCCGACTGCCTCGCGGCCAGCAATAAGCGCGCCAGCGAGCTGAAAATCGCCTGCTTCGGCCTCGCATTTAAACCCAATATCGATGACCTGCGTGAAAGTCCGGCGATGGCGATTGCCGCGCAAATCGCCCGCTGGCATGGCGGCGAGACGTTGGTTGTTGAACCGAATATTCATCAATTGCCGCAGAAGCTTGACGGTCTGTGCACTCTGGCACAACTGGATGACGCGCTAGCGAACGCTGATGTGCTGGTGATGTTGGTCGATCATAATGAGTTTAAAGCAATTAGCGGAGATAGCGTCAGCCAGCAGTTTATCGTCGATACCAAAGGGGTCTGGCGGTGAGAACGATTCTGGTCACCGGCGGAGCCGGGTTTATCGGTTCGGCGGTGGTACGCGAAATTATCACTGAGACCGCCGATAACGTGGTGGTCGTTGATAAGCTGACCTACGCCGGGAATCTGATGTCGCTGGCACCTGTTGCTCAGGATGCTCGCTTTGCCTTTGAGCAGGTGGATATCTGCGATCGAGCGGAGCTGGATCGCGTATTTAGCCATCATCAGCCCGATATCGTGATGCACCTGGCCGCCGAAAGCCACGTTGACCGCTCAATCGATGGTCCAGCGGCGTTTATTGAAACCAATATCGTCGGTACCTATACGCTGCTGGAAGCGACGCGGGCTTACTGGAATGGGCTCAAGGATGACCAAAAATTGGCCTTTCGCTTCCACCATATTTCAACGGATGAGGTCTACGGCGATCTGCACAGTAGTGGCGATTTTTTCACTGAAACTACGCCTTATGCTCCCAGCAGCCCTTATTCCGCCTCTAAAGCCAGTAGCGACCATCTGGTGCGAGCCTGGCAGCGTACCTATGGCCTGCCGACGCTGGTAACCAACTGTTCGAATAACTACGGCCCCTATCATTTCCCGGAAAAACTCATTCCGCTGACCATCCTCAACGCGCTGGCTGGCAAGCCGCTGCCGGTTTATGGCAACGGGCAGCAGATTCGCGACTGGCTGTATGTGGAAGATCACGCCAGGGCGCTGTATCGGGTAGCGACGAGCGGTGAGCCGGGCGAAACTTACAATATCGGCGGCCATAACGAACGGAAGAATATCGAGGTGGTGGAAACCATTTGCGATCTGCTGGAGGAGCTGGCGCCGCACAAACCGAATGGCCTGGGGCGCTATCGCGATCTCATCACCTTCGTTGCTGACCGTCCCGGACACGACCTGCGCTACGCCATCGATGCGACGAAAATTGAACGTGAGCTGGGCTGGACGCCGGACGAAACGTTTACCAGCGGGATGCGCAAAACCGTTCAGTGGTACCTGGCCAATGAAGCCTGGTGGCAGCAGGTGCTGGATGGCAGTTATCAAGGCGAACGCCTGGGGCTGCAAGCCTGAGTGCTTGAGGGGGAAAAATGAAAGGTATTATCCTGGCAGGCGGTTCTGGTACCCGCCTGCATCCGATCACGCGCGGCGTCTCAAAGCAGCTGCTACCCATCTACGACAAGCCGATGATCTACTACCCGCTCTCGGTGCTGATGCTGGCCGGGATCCGCGAAGTCTTGATTATCACCACGCCGGATGACCAGCGCGATTTTCAGCGCCTGCTTGGCGATGGTTCGGAGTTCGGCGTGCAGTTAAGCTATGCCGCCCAGCCTAGCCCGGACGGATTAGCGCAGGCGTTTATCATCGGCGAGGAGTTCCTCAACGGCGAACCCTCATGCCTGGTGCTGGGCGACAACATCTTTTTCGGTCAGGGTTTTAGTCCGAAGCTGCGCAGCGTAGCGGGCCGCACAACCGGGGCGACGGTGTTCGGCTATCAGGTCATGGATCCTGAACGCTTTGGCGTGGTGGAGTTTGATGACGATTTTCGCGCAATCTCGCTGGAAGAGAAGCCAAAGCAGCCCAAATCCAACTGGGCGGTGACCGGTCTCTATTTCTACGACGGCAAAGTGACGGAGTACGCGAAAAAGGTTAAACCCTCGGCGCGCGGCGAACTGGAGATTACCTCCATCAATCAAATGTACCTCGACGATGGCGCATTGACGGTGGAGTTACTGGGCCGTGGTTTTGCCTGGCTGGATACCGGCACGCACGACAGCCTGATTGAAGCCAGCATGTTTGTACAAACCGTTGAAAAACGCCAGGGTTTCAAAATTGCCTGTCTGGAGGAGATCGCCTGGCGTAACGGTTGGCTGGACGACGACGGCGTCAAACGTGCGGCGAAGCAACTGGAAAAAACCGGCTACGGCCAATATTTACTGGATCTTCTCCGTGCCCGCCCGCGCCAGTATTGATCCCCTGGAGTGGGAAAACCGCTTCTTTGGCGTCAACAGCGCTATTTTGCGTTTTGGCACTGACGCGCCGCTGCTGACCGCGCAAGCGTTGTCCGGATGGTCGCGGGTGCAGGCGAAAGTCGCGGCGGATGATACCGCCCGCCTGGATGCGCTGCAGGCATTAGGCTTTCGGCTGGTGGAGGGGGAGGTCGATCTTGCGCTTGCGCTGACTGCCTCTGATGATGTCGGAGCTGAGCTGGCGACAGAGGCGGATATTCCCCGGCTGCGCGAGCTGGCGGCGCTGGCCTTTGCTCAGAGCCGTTTTCGCGCCCCCTGGTATGTTGCCGATGCCGGCGGTCGTTTCTACGCCCAGTGGATTGAAAACGCGGTGCGGGGGACTTTCGATCACCAGTGCCTGATTTTTCGCGCGCCCGATGGCGATATCCGCGCGTTTGTCTCTCTGCGCCAGCTCAACGAAGGCGAGGCAAGGATTGGCCTGTTAGCCGGACGCGGAGCCGGAGCGGAACTGATGCAGGCGGCACGGCACTGGGCCGCGCTGCGTGAACTGACTACATTGCGGGTGGCGACCCAGATGGGCAACACCGCCGCGCTTAAACGTTACATTCTTAGCGGTGCGAATGTGGAAAGCGCCGCGTACTGGTTATACAGGTGAAATGATGATTCCATTTAACGCGCCGCCGGTGGTGGGAACCGAACTTGATTATATGCAGTCCGCAATGGGCAGCGGCAAGCTGTGCGGCGATGGCGGTTTTACCCGCCGCTGCCAGCAGTGGATGGAGCAGCGATTCGGCACGGTAAAAGCGCTGTTGACGCCGTCCTGCACGGCCTCATTAGAGATGGCTGCGCTGCTGCTGGATATCCAGCCGGGCGATGAAGTGATTATGCCGAGCTACACCTTCGTCTCCACCGCCAACGCCTTCGTGCTGCGCGGAGCGAAAATCGTCTTTGTCGATATTCGTCGCGATACCATGAATATCGATGAAACGCTGATTGAAGCGGCCATCACCGAAAAAACCCGGGCGATTGTGCCGGTCCACTATGCGGGCGTGGCCTGCGAGATGGACACTATTATGGCCATCGCCAACAAACACGACCTGTTTGTGGTGGAAGATGCCGCCCAGGGCGTGATGTCGACTTACAAAGGCCGGGCGCTCGGCACCATCGGTCATATTGGCTGCTTCAGCTTCCATGAAACCAAAAACTACACCGCGGGCGGTGAAGGCGGCGCGACGCTGATTAACGATCGTAAGCTGGTGGAGCGTGCGGAGATCATTCGCGAAAAAGGCACCAACCGCAGCCAGTTCTTCCGTGGTCTGGTGGATAAATACACCTGGCGCGATATTGGCTCCAGCTACCTGATGTCCGATCTACAGGCGGCCTATCTATGGGCACAGCTGGAAGCGGCGGAGCGTATTAACCAGCAGCGCCTGACGCTATGGCAGAGCTACTATGACGCGCTGTTGCCGCTGGCGCGCGCCGGTCGCATTGACCTGCCGACTATCCCGGCTGATTGCGGGCAAAACGCGCACATGTTTTATATCAAGCTGCGCGATATTGATGATCGCAGCAAGCTGATCGCCTGGCTGAAAGAAGCGGAGATTCTGGCAGTGTTCCACTATATTCCACTGCATAGCTGCCCGGCGGGGGAGAACTTCGGCGTGTTCCACGGTGCGGATCGTTATACCACCCAGGAGAGCGAGCGCCTGCTGCGCCTGCCGTTATTCTACAATTTGTCGGCGGTAAACCAGCGTACGGTGATTAACTCGCTGCTGAGCTATTTCTCCTGATATGTCGCTGGCTAAAGCTTCTCTGTGGACAGCCGCGTCCACGTTGGTCAAAATCGGGGCGGGACTGCTGGTCGTTAAACTGCTGGCGGTATCGTTCGGCCCGGCAGGGGTGGGTCAGGCGGGTAACTTCCGCCAACTGGTGACCGTACTTGGCGTGTTGGCTGGCGCCGGGATCTTTAACGGCGTGACTAAGCTGGTGGCTCAGCATCATGACGATCGCCAGCAGCTGAATAAAGTCGTTGGTACCTCTTCGGCGATGGTGCTCGGTTTTTCAACTCTGCTGGCACTGATTTTTCTGCTGGCGGCTGCGCCGATAAGCCAGGGACTATTTGGTCATCAGCAATACCAAAACATGGTCCGCCTGGTGGCGCTAGTGCAGATGGGAATTGCCTGGGCGAACTTCCTGTTAGCGCTGATGAAAGGTTTTCGCGATGCGGCGGGCAACGCGCTGTCGCTGATCGCCGGGAGCCTGATTGGCGTGGCGGCATACTATGCCTGCTACCGTTTCGGCGGCTATCAGGGCGCATTGCTCGGCCTGGCGCTGGTGCCTGCTCTGGTGGTGGTTCCGGCAGCTATCGTGCTGTGGCGGCGCGGTAATATCCCGCTGAGTGCGCTGCGTCCGCGCTGGGACAATGGCCTGGCGGGACAGCTGTCGAAGTTTACCCTGATGGCGCTGATCACCTCGGTGACGCTGCCGGTCGCCTACGTGATGATGCGTAACCTGCTGGCGGCCCATTATGGCTGGGAGGCGGTGGGGATCTGGCAAGGCGTCAGCAGCATTTCCGACGCCTATTTGCAGTTTATTACCGCTTCGTTTAGCGTGTACCTGCTGCCTACGCTCTCTCGCCTGACTGCCAAAGCGGACATCACCCGCGAGATTGGCAAATCGCTGAAATTTGTCCTCCCGGCGGTGGCGGCCGCGAGCTTAACCGTGTGGTTGCTGCGCGACTTCGCCATCTGGCTACTTTTTTCCGACCGCTTTACGGCGATGCGCGATCTCTTCGCCTGGCAACTGGTGGGCGATGTGCTGAAGGTTGGGGCGTATGTTTATGGCTATCTGGTGATCGCCAGGGCCTCGCTGCGTTTTTATATTCTGACGGAAATCAGCCAGTTCACGCTGTTGACCGCATTCTCGCACTGGCTTATCCCGGCGCACGGCGCAATCGGCGCGGCGCAGGCGTATATGGCTACTTATATTGTTTATTTCGCTCTCTGTAGCGGCGTGTTTTTACTTTGGCGTAAACGGGTATGACAGCACTGATACATGTATTGGGATCGGATATCCCTCACCATAACCAGACCGTTCTGCGGTTCTTTAATGACGAGCTGGCCGTCGATGACGAGCAGGCTCGTACGTTTATGGTCGTCGGTGATGCGACAGGAATTCGCGAAGCGTATCCCGCGCTATCCATCACCTGCTTTGCAGGGAAAAAGTCGCTGGCACAGGCGGTTATTGCGCTGGCAAAGGCCAACCGGCAGCAGCGCTTTTTCTTTCATGGCCAGTTCAATACCGGGCTGTGGCTGGCGTTGCTCAGCGGTGGGATCCGCCCGGCGCAGTTTAACTGGCATATCTGGGGCGCGGATCTGTATGAGAATTCCGCCAGCCTGAAGTTTCGCCTGTTTTATCCGCTACGGCGTATGGCGCAGGGGCGAGTAGGGCGAGTATTTGCCACCCGAGGCGACCTGAGCTGGTTTGCTGCGCGTCATGCGCGCGTGCCCGGGGAATTGCTCTACTTCCCGACCCGTATGGACCCGGCGCTGAATTCTCTGGCGGATAGCGCCCCGCGCGGCGAGACGCTGACTATTCTGGTGGGTAATTCCGGCGATCGCAGCAATGAACATATTGCGGCGCTGCGCGCGATTCACCAGCAGTTTGGCGATACGGTCAACGTTGTCGTGCCGATGGGCTATCCGGCCAATAATAGCGACTACATCAACGAAGTTCGCGAGGCCGGCGCGGTGCTGTTTAGCCCGCAGCATCTTCAGGTGCTCGGTGACAAGTTAGCGTTCGATGATTACCTTGCCCTGCTGCGCCGCTGCGATCTCGGCTACTTCCTGTTTGCCCGCCAGCAGGGTATCGGTACGCTGTGCCTGCTGATTCAGGCGGGGATCCCCTGCGTACTGAATCGGGATAACCCATTCTGGCAGGATATGTCAGAGCAGCATATTCCGGTACTCTTTACCGGCGATACGCTGGATGTGGGCGTTGTACGTGAAGCGCAGCGGCAACTGGCCAGTGTGGATAAAAATCAGATTGCCTTCTTTCGTCCAAATTACCTGGCGGGCTGGCAACGAGCGTTGCGGATTGCCGCGGGGGAGGGCGCATGACATTAATGCAATTTAGCGGGCTGCTGATGGTCTGGCTGCTGTCGACGCTATTTATCGCCACCGCGACTTACTTTGAATTTCGCCGCGTACGTTTCAACTTCAACGTCTTTTTCTCGTTGCTGTTCTTGCTGACCTTTTTCTTCGGCTTTCCGTTGACCAGCATTCTGGTGTTCCGTTTCGATGTGGCGGTGGCCCCGCCGGAAATTCTGCTGCAAACCCTGCTGGTCGCAGTCTGTTTTTACGCGGTTTACTACGTCACCTATAAAACGCGGTTGCGCCCGGCGACCCAGAGTCATCAGCATCGTCCATTTTTTACCATGAACCGCGTGGAGACCCATCTGACCTGGGTCATTCTGCTGGGCCTGGCCCTGCTTTGCGTCGGGATCTTTTTTGCGCATAACGGCTTCCTGTTATTCCGGCTCAACTCCTATAGCCAGATCTTCTCCAGCGAAGTCTCCGGCGTGGCGCTAAAACGCTTTTTCTACTTTTTCATTCCGGCGATGCTGGTGGTCTATTTTCTGCGTCAGGATTATAAGGCGTGGATTTTTTTCCTCGTCAGCACCGTCGCGTTTGGCCTGCTGACCTACGCTATCGTCGGTGGCACCCGTGCGAACATCATCATCGCTTTTGCCATTTTCCTGTTTATCGGCATTATTCGCGGCTGGATTAGTTTGTGGATGCTGGCGGCGGCGGGCGTGCTGGGTATCGTCGGTATGTTCTGGCTGGCGCTCAAGCGCTATGGCATGAACGTGAGCGGTGACGAGGCGTTTTATACTTTCCTCTATCTGACCCGCGATACCTTCTCGCCGTGGGAAAATCTGGCTTTGCTGCTGCAAAACTACGACAAGATTGAGTTCCAGGGCCTGGCGCCAATCATTCGCGATTTTTACGTCTTTATCCCCAGTTGGCTGTGGCATGGTCGTCCGACAATGGTGCTCAATACCGCGAACTATTTCACCTGGGAAGTGCTGAATAACCATTCTGGCCTGGCGATTTCGCCGACTCTGATTGGCTCACTGGTGGTGATGGGCGGCGTCTGGTTTGTACCGCTGGGCGCGGTGGCGGTTGGGCTAATCATTAAATGGTTTGACTGGCTGTACGAGCTTGGCAACCGGGAGACGAACCGCTATAAAGCGGCGATCCTGCACAGTTTTTGTTTCGGCGCTATCTTCAATATGATTGTGCTGGCGCGCGAAGGGCTGGATTCATTCGGCTCCCGCGTGGTTTTTTTCCTTGTTATCTTTGGTCTCTGCTTGCTGGCGGCAAAGCTGCTGTACTGGTTCCTGGATAGCGTAGGACTGATTCATAAGCGGGTTAAACCGCTGACGCAACCTCAAGTCTGATAAGGGTGTACATGACTGGGACTACATCCGCGCCGTTGTATCTGCTGAGAGGCTTGCAACTCATTGGTTGGCGCGATATGCAACACGCTCTGGATTATCTGTACGGCGATGGTGAGCTCCGCAAGGGGACGCTGGTTGCAATTAATGCAGAGAAGATGCTGGCGGTAGAAGACAACCCCGAGGTTCGGGCGCTGATTGAAGCCGCAGAATTTAAATATGCTGATGGCATCAGCGTGGTGCGCTCATTACGTAAAAAATATCCTCAGGCACAGGTATCGCGCGTGGCCGGAGCCGATTTATGGGAAGCGCTGATGGAGCGCGCTGGCGTTCAGGGAACGCCGGTGTTTCTGATTGGCGGCAAGCCGGAAGTGCTGGCGCAAACCGAGCGGCAGCTTCGCCAGCGCTGGAACGTGAATATCGTCGGTAGCCAGGACGGCTATTTCGCCGCCGATCAACGTCAGGCGCTGTTTGAACGCATTCGCGAGAGTGGGGCGAAAATTGTCACCGTGGCGATGGGCTCGCCGCGTCAGGAGATCCTGATGCGCGATTGCCGGAATGTTTATCCGCAGGCGCTGTATATGGGGGTCGGCGGGACCTACGATGTCTTTACTGGTCACGTACAGCGGGCACCAAAATTCTGGCAGGACCTTGGGCTAGAATGGTTTTATCGCCTGGTGTCGCAGCCGAGCCGGATAAAAAGACAGGCCCGACTGCTACGCTATTTACGCTGGCATTACACCGATAAGCTTTGACATTCCACTACGTTCTGGCGAGTTTACCTGGGTATTCTGTGTAATGTATTCACTCGCCTGATACTTTATTTGCCATTTCCATAAAATTCATTAACCATTCGCATGCTTAATACGCGACGGGCAGGTTTTGCCGTTGCTCAGGCAGGGCTTTCCATTTTATTTATTCATAAAAATAACCGGGATATATACACCTTCGTTTGGGGTGCAATAAATCCGGAGCAGGGCAAACACAAGAGGCTATATGACTGAGAAAAAAGCGGAACTTCAGCGTGGGCTGGAGGCGCGGCATATTGAGCTAATCGCCCTTGGCGGCACGATTGGCGTGGGTTTATTTATGGGAGCGGCAAGTACGCTGAAGTGGGCTGGGCCTTCGGTCCTACTGGCGTACATTATCGCGGGATTGTTTGTCTTCTTTATCATGCGCTCGATGGGCGAAATGCTGTTCCTCGAACCGGTAACCGGCTCGTTCGCCGTTTACGCACATCGCTATATGAGTCCGTTTTTCGGCTATCTCACCGCCTGGTCCTACTGGTTTATGTGGATGGCGGTCGGGATATCGGAAATTACCGCAATCGGGGTTTACGTCCAGTTTTGGTTCCCGGATATGGCGCAGTGGATACCGGCGCTGATTGCCGTTGGGCTGGTGGCGCTGGCGAATCTGGCGGCGGTGCGGCTATATGGTGAAATCGAATTCTGGTTCGCGATGATTAAAGTCACCACCATTATCGTGATGATTGTGGTTGGGCTGGGCGTTATTTTCTTTGGCTTTGGCAACGGCGGACACTCCATTGGCTTTGGTAACCTGACCGAGCATGGCGGCTTCTTTGCCGGCGGCTGGAAAGGCTTCCTGACGGCGCTGTGCATTGTGGTCGCCTCCTACCAGGGCGTTGAACTTATCGGTATTACTGCCGGTGAAGCTAAGAACCCGCAGGTCACTCTGCGCAGCGCGGTAGGGAAGGTGCTGTGGCGTATCCTGATTTTCTACGTCGGTGCGATTTTCGTTATCGTGACTATTTTCCCGTGGGATCAGATTGGCTCCAACGGCAGTCCGTTTGTGCTGACCTTTGCCAAAATCGGCATTACCGCGGCGGCAGGAATTATTAACTTTGTGGTGCTGACGGCGGCGCTTTCCGGCTGTAACAGCGGTATGTACAGCTGTGGGCGTATGCTTTATGCGCTGGCAAGAAATCGCCAGTTGCCTGCGGCGATCGCCAAAGTCTCGCGTAATGGCGTGCCGGCGGTGGGTGTTGCGCTGTCGATACTGATTTTGTTAGTTGGTTCTTGCCTGAACTATGTCATCCCTAATCCACAGCGGGTCTTCGTCTATGTCTACAGCGCCAGCGTGCTGCCGGGTATGGTGCCGTGGTTTGTGATTCTGATTAGCCAACTGCGTTTTCGCCTTGTGCATAAAGAAGCGATGGCCAGCCATCCGTTCCGCTCTCTGCTGTTCCCTTGGGCGAACTATTTAACGATGGCGTTCCTTATTTGCGTGCTGATAGGTATGGGATTTAATGACGATACCCGCATGTCGCTCTTCGTCGGAATTATTTTTCTGGCGGCTGTCACGCTCATTTATAAGGTTTTTGGCCTCGGACGACGCGGAAACGTTGATAATGTGGCGGAATAAGCGACAAAATGCACAAAGCATGAGCAAACGGTAATTTTCTTTAAAAAGGCACTAGACAGCGGGGTAGGAAGTCCGTAATATCCGACCCCGCAACGGCGCTAAGCGCCCGTAGCTCAGCTGGATAGAGCGCTGCCCTCCGGAGGCAGAGGTCTCAGGTTCGAATCCTGTCGGGCGCACCATTTACCCGGTGCTGGAGCTGCGGTGGTTTAATACCGCGTAAAAAGATTTGTAGTGGTGGCTATAGCTCAGTTGGTAGAGCCCTGGATTGTGATTCCAGTTGTCGTGGGTTCGAATCCCATTAGCCACCCCATTATTTAGAAAGTTGTGAACATGCGATGGTGGCGGAATTGGTAGACGCGCTAGCTTCAGGTGTTAGTGTTCTTACGGACGTGAGGGTTCAAGTCCCTCCCTTCGCACCACGACTTTATAAAGAATTGAACTAAAAATTCAAAAAAGCAGTACATCGGCGAGTAGCGCAGCTTGGTAGCGCAACTGGTTTGGGACCAGTGGGTCGGAGGTTCGAATCCTCTCTCGCCGACCAATTTTGAACCCCGCTTCGGCGGGGTTTTTTGTTTTCTGAATTTGCCAAAAACTCTCTTATCCCCATGATCTTACTAAAAATATCTCGCTGATTGTGACGCGATTTATTATGCGGAATACTCCCAATTCATTACTCTCATAGATGCAATTTCCGTAGATCCTGTGCGATAATGAACGGGTAGATGCTCATTCCATCTCTTATGTTCGCCTTAGCGCCTCATAAACCCAGGAATGATGCAGAGCCGTTTACGGTGCTTATCGTCCACTGACAGATGTCGCACAAGCCTCATCAAACACCATGGACACTACGTTGAGTGAAGCACCCAATTTGTTGTCAAACAGACCTGTTTTAACGCCTGCCCTGGTTTCAGAGCAGGCGTTTTTTTATTTGGAAGCGTGATGCATTTGCAAAAGGGGAGTGCTATCGCCCCCAGTGGAGGCGATAGTGAAGATCGAGCTTACTGCTGTGGATTGTTTTGTAACGTCAGCAGCAGGCCGTCGCGGCGCATTGTTGCGGCTTCTTCCGGTTGATTCAGACGATCGAGAGTATCGGCCAGCCACGCGTAATCAAACGCATCCGGACGTTGCTTGAGCGCGGCGCGGAACGCGATGCTGGCTTCCTGCCACTCGCCGTGACGCATTAACGACTGTCCCAGCGTGCTCCACAGCAGCGGGCGGTCACCGACCGTTTTGAGCTGCTGGCGCAGCACCTTCTCCAGTTGCTCTGGGTTATTGGTTTTCAGCCGCGGAATCGGCATCACCAGACGGTCGTCGTAGTGCTTTTTCAGGCCGTCGATAATAATCTGCTGAGCGGTATCATGGTCATCGCTTTCGATAAGGCGATTAGCCATTGCCACCTGTAGTGCCACCTGGCTGCGAGTTTTACGGCTCTGGCTTTTCCACCAGTCGCGCAACCCTTCGCTGCCGCCATCGGCCAGCGCTTTATCCATCAGGCCAATCCACGCCAGCTGTTCCAGCTCAGCGCGATGCTCTTCGTCGCTGACGTTGGCTTTTGCCATTGATGGAATGATATCCAGCAGTGAATTCCAGGCTCCGGTGCGGATATAGGCCTGCTCGGCCAGACGCAGCACTTCTGGATGACGCGGCGTGATTTCCAGCAGTTTGTCGATGCCGTGACGCGCTGCGTGGTTTTCATTGCGCGCCAGCTGCAGACGTACGCGAGTGATTTCGACCGGGATCAGATCGTCACCGGCCAGTTCGGTTGCGCGTTCCAGATGCTGGTTGGCGCGAGCTTCATCACCACGCTGCTGGGCCGCTTCCGCCGCCAGCAGGTAGTTCACAACCGGTTGTTCCGCGTGATCGGCATTTTTTGCCATCAGCTTCTCAACCTGCTGATAATCGCCTTCTGCCAGCTTCAGCAGCGCCTGTTCGGTTTGCTTGCGGGCGCGACGGCGTTTACGGCCAACGAACCAGCCGCGGGTATGCGCGCCGGTGCGGAAAATACGCCGCAGCAGCCATTCAATCGCAAACAGGACCACCATGGTGAGGATCAGAATGATCGCTAACCCGGTGACGCTGGTTTCGATATTGTAGTTGTCGGTCTGGATCAGGACGTAGCCCTGATGTCCGGCGATCATCGGTCCAACGATAATTCCAGCGAGCAACAGCGCGAAGAGTAAGAGAATTTTCAACATGCGTTACTCTCCTTGTGGCGCAGGCGTTGGCGCGGGGGCTGCTGGCGTCGGTGCCGGGGCGTTGCTCTGCGGCGCGACGGGCTGCGCCATCAGATTACGGACCCGCGTCTGCATGAGTTTTTCAAGCAGGCCCTGGCTCTGCAGGGTTTCCGGTACGTCCATAGTGATGCTTTGCTGACTGAGCTTATCCACATCCTCAAGGAAGGCTTTGGTAGTGGCATCGTCAGTATCGTAGTAGGCGCGAACCCAGGTGGAGACGTTATCCAGCGCTTGCTTGTAAGTCTCTTCCTGATGGCGCGGAACTGCCTGCGCCGCGACTAGCAGACGTGAGCGAATGTTCTCACGCAGGTAGACATCCTGATTCGGTGCCAGCAACGGCACGGCCGTTTCATCACGACGACGAACGGTAATAAAGCTGTCCATAAAGTTCTGCCAGCTTTTTTGCAGATTCACTCGCCACTCGCTGATGGAACTGGAAAGCTCATCGCTATCGGAATCCATCGGGGAGTCATCATCGTTATTGTCTGCCAGACGCAAATTATCGATTTGATTGGCAAGCTGGTTCACTTTCAGGATGATGCCGTCATAGTCCACCTGACTCACGGCGGAAAGCGAAGCGATATCGTCGGTGATGGCGCGGCGAGCGCTAATTAGGCTCGGATCGTTCATATCGGCGAGGCTGGCGTCTGCACTTTTCAGCAGCGCGGCGGCGGTCGTCACGTCCTGATCGCTCCACAGCTTGCGCCCGGCCAGTTTCACCAGAAAATCAGCCTGCGCCAGCAGCCAGGTTTTGGCGTCGCTACCGGAGATAATGGCAACTTTTTCCTGTACCTCTTCAAGCTTCTTCGTTAGCGAATCTTGTTGGCGCTGGGCTTCCGTCAACTGGTCGGCTTGCTGCTTAATAATGCCTTCGAGTTCGCTTTTTTGGCTTTCCTGCGCTTTTTGCAGCGTGGCGATCTGGCTGGATAGCTCGGCGCTGGTTTCGCTCTGACGGGTTGCCTGAGTTTTCGTGAGGCCGTAAAGGCCTACGCCAGCGGCGAGGGCGATAGCAATCGCTATTGCGCTCAGGGCGAGACTGGTTTTACTGCCGCCGTTTTTCTTTTCTACATTATTCTTTTCTGGCTGTGGTGTCTTTTCCACGGCCTCCCTGGTCTCTTCAACCACGGCGGATTGATTCTGTTGTTCCGTCATTATGGCTTCCAATGTTGAGAGTTATTGTAATGCGCGTAGCAGCGCATCGTTGTCGGCGCTATCGGCAACCTGAATATCCTGCCAGCCCAATTCCCTGGCTTGTTCGGCCAGACGTTCACTGACAACTAAAATGCGACAGCTCAGGAGCCAATGTTCGCGGTACCACTGCGGTATTAGCTTCCAAAGCTGCTGCAGCATCTCACCGCTGGTAACGACCAACGTTGAAACACCGCGATTCTGCCAGCGCATTGCTTCTTCTGCGCCATCATAGTGCCTTGCACTACGTTGATAACATTCACAAAAAGTGACATCCGCGCCGCGTTCACGGAGCGTTTCACCGAGTAATTCTCGCCCACCATTGCCGCGCAGAATGAGGGCTTTTTTCCCCGCAATGTTTTGTAATTCAGGTAATTGTAGCAAGACTTCACTGATTTCCCGATCTAACGGATAGCGAATATCATGATTGCTGACTTTGTGCAGGGCTAGCGCAGTGGTGCGACCAATTGCAAAATAATCAGGTGCAGAGGGCCAGCGCAGGCCCTGTTGTTGCAGGCGGGCGTGGGCAAACTCTACAGCATGCTGCGATAGTGCGAAGAGTAAATCGCCTTCCGTCAACCTTGCCAACTGGTCGCTCAGTGCGGGGAGCTGACGACCGGGGGTAAACTCAATGAGCGGAAAGCTCCAGGCCACACGTCCCTGCGCGCGCAGGCGACTGACCAGCTCTTCGCCTTGCGGCAGAGGACGGGTGACCAGAATGCTCATCGAGGCGCAACTCCTGCATATACAGCGGCGAGAATGTCGCGAGCGCCGTTATCCAGCAGTTCTTCAGCGAGGGAGACGCCGAGGGTTTCGGCATCTTCCGCACGACCGCGCCGTTCGCCGCGAACCATCCGCGAGCCATCCGGCGCACCGACCAGCGCGCGTAACCAGAGTTCGCCGTTGATAAGCTCAGCATAACTGCCGATTGGGACCTGACAGCCGCCTTCAAGACGGGTGTTCATCGCCCGTTCGGCGCGTACGCGTATGGCCGTTTCCGTATGATTCAGTGGGGCAAGCAAAGCTTTAGTCCACTCATCGTCAAGACGGCATTCGATACCGACCGCGCCCTGACCCACTGCGGGCAGGGATTGTTCTGGTGACAGCGGCTGGCGAATCCGTTCTTCCAGCTTCAGGCGCTTAAGTCCCGCCGCCGCAAGAATAATGGCGTCATACTCACCGCTGTCCAGTTTACCCAGGCGCGTGCCGACGTTACCGCGCAGAGAGCGGATCACCAGATCCGGACGATCGGCGGCCAGCTGGCACTGACGGCGTAAACTTGACGTGCCAACAATGCTGCCGTGCGGCAGTTCATCAATGGACGCATAGTGATTTGAGACAAATGCATCGCGCGGGTCTTCACGTTCGCAAATCGTGACCAGCCCCAGTCCCTCGGGAAATTCCACCGGGACATCTTTCATGGAATGGACGGCAATATCGGCGCGACCGTCCAGCATGGCCAGTTCTAATTCTTTGACAAACAGGCCCTTGCCACCCACTTTTGCAAGGGGAGTATCAAGGATCACGTCGCCGCGGGTGACCATTGGCACCAGTTCGACCGAGAGCTGCGGATGGCAGGACTCCAGGCGTTCTTTCACATAATGTGCCTGCCATAGCGCAAGCGGGCTTTGCCGTGTGGCAATTCTCAAAACTTTGTCTAACATGCTTGTTACCGTCATTGTCGACCACTAACCATCCTAACATTGTTGTCTTAGGGATGTTAGTTTTGTGGGGAAAGGGTCTCGGCCTTCTTTTTTAGCCTTTCATGCGCCAGCCGATTACCGCAAACGTAGTGAAGAATTTACACGTAGTAAACGATGCTACACTTGTATGTAGCGCATCTTTCTTTACGGTCAATGAGCAAGGTGTTAGATTGATCACGTTTTAAACCATTTGTCAGTCAGCAGTTCATCACAACCACACCGACGACGAATGGTGACGGTTTTTGTTGAAATACTGAAATCCTCCGTACTATTGTACGTCGGGTTTTTGAACATCAGGCGATATGTCTTGTACCTCTATATTGAGACACTGAAACAGAGACTGGATGCCATCAACCAATTGCGCGTAGATCGCGCCCTTGCTGCTATGGGACCCGCTTTCCAGCAGGTTTACAGTCTACTGCCGACATTACTACATTATCATCACCCGTTGATGCCGGGTTACCTTGACGGTAACGTTCCCCGAGGCATTTGCCTCTACACGCCTGATGAAACCCAACGCCACTACCTTGACGAGCTTGAACTGCACCGTGGAATGCTGACGCAGGAGCCGCCGAAAGGCGAACTGCCGATCACCGGTCTTTACTCCATGGGCAGTACTTCATCCGTCGGCCAAAGCTGCTCTTCCGATCTCGACATCTGGGTTTGTCACCAGGCCTGGCTGGATACCGATGAGCGTCAACTGTTACAGCGTAAATGCAGCCTGCTGGAAAGCTGGGCGGCATCGCTGGGCGTTGAAGTTAGCTTCTTCCTGATTGATGAAAACCGCTTCCGTCATAATGAAAGCGGTAGCCTCGGCGGCGAAGACTGCGGTTCAACCCAACATATCCTGCTGCTGGATGAGTTTTACCGTACCGCCGTGCGTCTCGCCGGGAAACGTATTCTGTGGAATATGGTGCCGTGCGATGAAGAAGAGCATTACGATGATTACGTGATGTCGCTGTACTCGCAGGGGGTCCTGACGCCGAACGAATGGCTGGATCTCGGCGGCCTGAGCTCGCTGTCGGCGGAAGAGTACTTTGGCGCTAGCCTGTGGCAGCTCTACAAAAGTATCGACTCGCCGTATAAAGCGGTGCTTAAAACGCTGCTGCTGGAAGCTTATTCCTGGGAATATCCCAACAACCGCCTGCTGGCGAAAGATATCAAACAGCGCCTGCATGACGGCGAGATTGTCTCGTTTGGGCTCGATCCGTACTGCATGATGCTGGAGCGAGTAACCCTCTATCTGCAAGCCATTGAAGACGAAACGCGCCTTGACCTGGTGCGCCGATGTTTCTATTTAAAAGTCTGCGAAAAGCTGAGCCGCGAGCGCGCCTGTGTCGGCTGGCGTCGTGAAGTGGTTAGCCATCTGGTGAAAGAGTGGGGCTGGGATGAAAAGCGTCTGATGATGCTCGACAACCGGGCCAACTGGAAGATTGACGAAGTCCGTAAAGCGCACAACGAGCTGCTTGATGCGATGATGCAAAGCTATCGCAACCTGATTCGCTTCGCGCGCCGCAATAACCTGAGCGTTTCCGCCAGCCCGCAGGATATTGGCGTGCTGACGCGTAAGCTGTATGCCGCATTTGAAGCGCTGCCGGGGAAAGTCACCCTGGTAAACCCGCAAATTTCACCGGACCTGTCTGAACCGAATCTGACCTTTATCCACGTGCCGCCGGGCCGTGCCAACCGCACCGGTTGGTATGTCTATAACCGCGCGCCGGATATGGAATCGATCATTAGCCATCAGCCGCTGGAATATAACCGTTATCTTAATAAGCTGGTGGCATGGGCCTGGTTTAACGGCCTGCTGACGTCACGAACTCGCCTGTTTATTAAGGGCAACGGCATTGTCGATCTGGCTAAATTGCAGGAGATGGTGGCCGATGTGTCGCACCACTTCCCGCTGCGCCTGCCTTCCCCAACGCCGAAAGCGCTGTACAGCCCTTGCGAAATTCGCCATCTGGCGATTATCGTTAACCTGGAATATGACCCGACGGCGGCCTTCCGCAATCAGGTGGTGCATTTCGACTTCCGCAAGCTGGATGTTTTCAGCTTTGGCGAAGAGCAAAAATGCTTGATTGGCAGCGTTGATCTGCTGTATCGCAACTCGTGGAACGAAGTGCGTACGCTGCACTTCAACGGCGAGCAGGCGATGATCGAAGCGCTGAAAACCATTCTTGGTAAAATGCATCAGGATGCCGCGCCGCCGGACAGCGTGGAAGTGTTCTGCTATAGCCAGCATCTGCGCGGGTTAATCCGCACTCGCGTGCAGCAACTGGTTTCCGAATGCGTCGAGCTGCGCCTCTCCAGCACCCGCCAGGATACCGGTCGCTTTAAAGCGCTGCGCGTTTCCGGGCAGACCTGGGGACTGTTCTTCGAACGTCTTAACGTCTCAGTGCAGAAGCTGGAAAACGCCATTGAGTTCTACGGTGCGATTTCGCATAACAAACTGCACGGCCTGTCGGTACAGGTGGAAACCAACCATGTCAGGCTGCCGCAGGTGGTGGATGGTTTTGCCAGCGAAGGGATTATTCAGTTCTTCTTTGAAGATGCGGATAACGATAACGGTTTTAACATCTATATCCTTGATGAGAGTAACCGCGCCGAGGTGTATCACCACTGCGAAGGCAGTAAAGAGGAGCTGGTGCGCGACGTCAGCCGCTTCTACTCGTCATCCCATGACCGCTTTACCTACGGTTCGAGCTTTATCAACTTTAACTTGCCGCAGTTCTATCAGATTGTTGATGTCGATGGCCGCGAACAGGTGATTCCCTTCCGCAGCCAGGTGATTGCCGCTGCGACCCTTGCTGCAGGTGAGGATTCCGCGACATCATCGATGTTGCAGCACTACTCTTAACCTGCCGCGTAGACCTGCCATTCGGCACGGGTTAATTTCCCATGGGCCCGGGCTACGAGTACGTGCGGTATCGTGTAGCCCGGACAGATGCGTTAGCATCGCCTCCGGGGGAAATCGAATCTTGCCGCCTTAACGAAAACTCACTTCTTCACCGGCCTGATTCGTTGCCGCCTGTTCCAGTAGATCCCAGAAGGTTTCGCCGCTGCGGTCGCAAATCCACTCATCGCCTTTTAGGTCGAAATGATAGCCGCCTTGCTTGGCTGCCAGCCACACCTGATGTAGCGGCTCCTGACGGTTAATAATGATTTTGCTGCCATTTTCAAAACTGATGCTCAGCACGCCGCCGTTGATTTCACAGTCGATATCGCTGTCGCCGTCCCAGTCATCCAGACGTTCTTCGATGGTCATCCACAGGGTATCGGCCAGGCGATGGAATTCACTGTCGTTCATGGTTCAGTTCCGCTTTTTTTTGATAGTGGCGGCAGTATAGCGCAATCTACGATGACTTCGGCAGGTCACGCAGGCGGATAAACAGGAACAAAGTCACGATCGCCATCGCCAGTAGCCCATAGCGCGTGCTCTGCATTCGGCTCTGCTGATAATGACTCAGGATGTTCATCAGATCGCTGGAGGCCAGGTTTTGCGTTTGTATAAACTGATGAAAAGCGCGATCGCTTATCCAGGGAATGAAGTTGAGATGCTCAACGATTTGCCGGGCGGGCAGGCTGATGGCCAGGTCGTGCTGTACCTGATATTTCATCAGGAAGGTTAACACGGTCAGCATAACGGTACTGATCAGCGCCATTCCCAACGCTTGCCCGATATCACGCGAAGCCGCCTGAACGCCACCTGACTGCTCGGCGTGATGATTTCCCGCGCCCGTAGTGACCAGTATTGGGGCATTGGCCGCGATTGTCCCCATTCCCGCGCCTATCAAACACAGCCCCAACGCCATAAGCGCAGGGGTAAACCCGGTTACGTGCAGCGCCACGGCGGCAATAAGAGCGCCGGACATCCCCGCAATCAGCCCCATTTGGCACTGACGACGCGGGTTTCGCTGCTGGATAAACAGCGGCAGCCCCAGAGAACAGGCGGCGAGGCAAATCGCAAAAGGGAGTATCAGCAACCCGGTTTCCATTGCCGATACGTTTTTGACGATTTGCGCAAAACTCACTACGGTGAAAATAGCGGAGCTGTAGGCAAAAAATATCCAGCCTGTGAGATATAGCCCATGACGCACCAGGCGAGTTTTCAAGAAAACGGAGGGAAGGAGCGCGTGGCCCGTTTTGGCTTCAAAATAGTGCTCCCAGCGCAGCATGATTAAAAGCACGATAAGACCGCAGAGCGTGACGAACGGGGCGGGGCTCAGGCCGAGAACGCTTACTGAGGCATCGAAGGGCATAATCAGCCCCCAAACCGGGATGCGCAGAATACCGAAAATCGTCAGGAATAACCCCAGGGTGCCTAACAGAAATCCCGGCGTATCGAACGGGATCGACGTCCGTTTCTTATCGGCGCTGGGGATGACGGTGGAGCAGAGTAAAATAAGCAGCGCCAGCAGACCAAGCGAGGCAAACGCCACGCGCCAGCCGACGTGATCGAGTAAATATCCGCATAATATTGGCCCGCAGGCGAATGAAATACCGCTGGAGGCACCCAGCGCGCCAAATGCGGTGACGCGTTGTCGCTGTTGATAAAGTGAGGAGATCAGGCCGAAAACGGCAGGGATCATCAGGCTGCCGCCAATCCCGGCCGTCAAACGCGCACCCCAGGTAAAGACGGTGATAGACGGTGAGAAAAACGCGCCAGCCTCAGCAAGGATAAAAATCAGGCACCCGATACGGAACAGCATTCGCCAACCCCAGATGCACCCCAACATGCCTCCTGCGACCATAAACGTGCCCGCAATAAGCGGGTACATCGTATTTGCGGTACTGATTTGTCCCAGCGTGGCGTGCAGGTCGCTCATCAGTACCTGAGTGGCAATGCTGAGCGTGACGTTGTCGGCAGAGGCCAGAAACTGTGCGAAGCACAGGACAATCAGGGGTAACCAGCTTGTCTTCGTGGGGTTATCGACCACAGGGGATTTCCTTGTTGATAGAAACGACAAAACGCGCCCTTCCTTGCGGGGGGGCGCGTTGTTGTTAGTTATTTTCAGGTCTTAACTCAGGTTCTGGACTTTTTCGCACGCGGTTCTTCTCCTGCGACGTCATCGGAACCTTTGGCGCGAACAGGTAGGTTTCGCGTTCCGAATAAAAACAGTAGCGTCATCACAGCGGTGGCCATCATGCCCGCCCGCGTGGCTTTCAGGCGCGCGGTTTTATACACTTGATTGAGTTCAGTGACATCTTTTTGCTTCACACCCTGATCCAGCATCAGCTTAGTAAAACCGGTGTCGCTGAGGTAAGGGATCACGGACATATTCGCCACCTTCTGCTGTGTATCCTGGCTTAGCGATGCGTCGTTGCTTGCCATTCCCTGTACCGTCATGGTGATCGCCGTCAGCATCACCATACCGCAGACCGCAACGCCGATGGCCTGGCCTACGTTACGCGATGTTGCCTGTACGCCACCGGACTGTTGTGCATCTCGTGCTGGCAGAGCGCTGGTTACAATATAGCTGGAGTAGGCGGAAACGATGCCCATGCTGACGCCTATCAGACACATCCCTACCGGCACGATCATGCTGAAATCAGACGGACCGAAGCCGAAGATACACAGGACGGAACCGAGCGTACCGATCAGCAACGCGCTCTGGCACATCCGCTTTGGATTGGCGTTTTTCCACACAATCGGCAGACCCAGCGAACACACCACCACGCCCAGCGCAAACGGCAGGATCATCAGGCCGGTTTCGATACCGTTCAGCCCGGCGACAACCTGCACAAAGCTCACGGTAACGAAAATGCCGGAACCATAGGCAAGGAAGATAAACGCGGTCAGATAGAGGCCGTTACGCACCTGCGGCGTGGTAAGGAACGACAGCGGGATCAGCGCGCTGCCGGTCGTGGCTTCACGATGGCGCTCCCATTTCAGCATAATCGCCAGCACGATCAGGCCAAACAGCACCAGGAACGGCGCCGGGCTTAGGCCCATCACAGTGAACGGTGCGTTAAACGGCGTGAACAGACCCCAGCTCGATACTTTCAGGAAGCCGAGGATCACGCTGAACAGGCCGATAACGGTCAGAACCACGCCCGGCAGATCGAACACTACTTTACGCTCCGGTTTCGCAGGCGTCGGGACCAGAAATGAGCCGCTGAAGATGACGATGCACAGGCAGGCAATGGCGGCAAAGGCCGCGCGCCAGCCGAGATGATCAACCAGCAGGCCGCAAATCAACGGCCCGGCGGCGAAGGAGACCCCGCTTGCCGCACCGATGGCACCAAAGGCGATAGCCTGCTGACGACCCTGATAGTTACTGGCGATAAGCCCCAACACGGACGGGATCATAAAGCTCCCGCCAATACCGGAAAGCAGGCGAGCGCCGTAGGTGAAGACGATCATATTCGGTGAGAAATAGGCGGTCAGCTCGGCAAGGAACAGCAGCGCGCAGCCGATGCGGAAGGTTTTTTTCCAGCCAACGATAAGCCCGGCCATACCGGCGGCGACCATCAGGGAACCTGCGGCCAGTGAGTACATGGCGTTGGCGATGCTGATAAGATCCATCGAGGCGTGAAGGTCTTTCACCAGCGCGCCGGTAGCGATGCTCAGGGTGGCGTTATCGCCGGATGTCGATAGCTGGGCGAGACACAGCACCAGCAGCGGCAGCCACTTCATGGCGGTGTCAGCGGAGGCATTATGCGATGCTCCCGCAGAGTAATTAACGGATTTCTTTGTCATAACTGTGTTCTGTGGTTAATTTCAGGCAATAGCTATCCACCCAACGCTGGCGCTGGGTGGATAAAGCTCGCAAAAGGTTTACTGGATTGGCTGTTTCTTACCGCCCAGCACGGTGCCCCATACCTTCACATCTTTAAGCTGGACCGGCTCGATGGCCTGCGGATCGTCTTCCAGCACCGTGAAGTCGGCGTATTTGCCGCATTCGATGCTGCCGATCAGATGATCCATTTTCATGGTCCACGCTGCGCCCAGAGTCATGGCGTACAGGGCTTGATCAACGGAGATTTTCTCCGCTTCGCCCAGGACGCGTCCGGAAGCGGTGAGGCGGTTAACTGCGCACCAGCCGGTGAACAGCGGGTTGATAGGCGTGATACCGCAGTCGCTGTGGAAAGCGAAAGGAATACCGTGACGTACCGCGCTGCCGCAGGCATCCATGCGCATCGCGCGCTCTGGGCCCATGGTTTTGCTGTAGTGCTGATCGCCCCAGTAATAGACGTGATTGCTGAAGAAATTCACGCACATACCGATCTCTTTAATGCGCTTGAACTGATCTTCACGCAGCATCTGCGCGTGCTGCATCACTGCGCGGTGGTTAACTGCCGGAATGCGGTTCAGGGTCTTCTCAACAGCTTTAATAAACGCTTCCGAAGCCTCGTCGCCGTTACAGTGGCAGTGAACCTGGTAGCCGCGGGACATAATGTCGTAGACCTGCTGCTCCACCTCTTCCGGGGTGGCGTTCCACGCGCCGTTATGGCCATCCAGATAATAGAACGGTTCCAGCATACGTCCGGACCCGCCCTGGATAGAGCCGTCGAGGAAGATTTTCATCGGGCCGAAATGCATTTTTTCGTGACCGTGGCGCATCACGTCCGGGGCGAAATCCAGCGCTTGCTGGAAGGGTTTCTTCACGAACGGAGGACCGTAGGCTACCAGCAAGCGAATCGGGAAATCCTCTTCGCGGGTCATGCGGATGTAGTTGGTCATCAGCTCAGGATTGCTGAAATCGGTCAGACCCATATCCGCCGCGCTGGTACAGCCCGCGCGAAACGCTTCCTGGCCGAAATTGGCGATGGCGATTTCGGTGGTCAGCTCGTCCCAGAAACCATATTTATTTAGAATCGGCCCCATGGCGGCAAATTCCACCAGCTCGCCGTGCAGTGTACCGTCTTCGTTTTTCACCACACCTTCAATCTGGCAGTCGTCAAAAATCCCGCAATCGTGCAGCGCGGCGGTGTTGGCGCCCATCAGGTGGATGCTCATATGGATAACGGCGACCGGACGGGTAGTGGAGACGCGGTCCAGATGCTCGCGGCCCAGCTTCTCGCTGCCGAAATAAATCGGGTCAACGCCCCAGGCGATCAGCGGCGCGTGCGGGTCGGTCATCGTGCGCTCAACGGCCTGCAACGCGCTGACGACGTCATCAAAAGAACGGCAACCCTGCCAGATTTTACCCGTATGGTCCGGGCGGTCGTAATATCCGACGTAAGGGAACTGCCACATGCCGCCGCCGGTGACGTGTGAATGGGCTTCAATCAGGCCAGGCATCAGCACTTTGTCGGCAAAAGTGTTGTCCAGTTGGTATTCGCCAAAACCGGTGAGTTCTTCAAGCGTGCCGGTGCCTAAAATACGGTCGCCGCGCACCGCCACATGGGTGGTTTCCGGGCGATTCGGGCACATCGTAATGATTTTCTTCGCGGCAAAAATCGTGATTGCTGATGCTGACATAGTAGGCTCAATCATTCTGGGTTCTGAGAGTGATGAAAGACGTGCTTTCATCATGAGTATTAATACATCTATGCTAATTGTCATATTGGATGTATAACAGGGCCAAAAACCCACGATATTAAGGTGCCAATTTGTCGGTCACTCTGCCTTTTGATTTAACTGGGATTAAGCTGGATGCTGGGCGAAAACGTAGCGAGCAGCTCTATCGGGCGCTGAGAGAGAAGATGATGAGCACGCCCGGTCTCCACGGCGCGAAGCTGCCTGCCACGCGTGAGCTGGCGCGGCTGCTGGGCGTTTCGCGTAATACGGTGGTATCGGTCTACGAACGTTTATATGCCGACGATTTGATTGAGACCCGGCAGGGCGATGGCACCTATATTCGTTTTCGGGGTCAGGAAGTGGAAGAAGGCCCGGAGGTTCCGGAAATTCCCGCTTTGCGCGTCGACTCGCGTTTACCCCTGACGGCGCGGTTTAACCGCCATTTTGTTCACGATGGCCCGCCGAAGGCATTTCGCATTGGTATGCCAGCGATTGACCATTTTCCGTTTGAGACCTGGTCCCGGCTGCAAAACCGCTTCTGGCGGCGTCGGCCTATCGCGCAAATGGGCTATGGCGTACCGGCAGGCGATTTACAGCTGCGAGAGCTTATCGCCAGCTATCTGCATACTTCGCGCGGCCTGAAGTGCGATCCGGCCCAGGTGATTATTACCCTTGGCGCGCAGCAGGCGATTATGCTGTGCTCCGCATTACTGCTGCGTGCGGAGCAGGATGTGATCATGGAAAACCCCTGCCACTGGGCAGCGGCGGGCGTATTTTCCTGTTTGGGTTTGAATATTAAAGCGATCAACGTGGATGATGAGGGGCTTCAGACGCAACAGCTGGCGGATTATCCCGATGCCAGGATGGTCTACGTCAGTCCGTCATGTCAGTACCCGACCGGTGCGACGCTCTCGCTGCCGCGGCGCATGGAACTGCTGGAGTGGGCCAGACAGCATCAGGCGTGGATTATGGAAGATGATTACGACGGTGAGTATCGCTATAACGGCACGCCGCTGATGCCGCTCGCCGCGCTGGATAACCGCCATCGGGTTATTTATATCGGTTCGTTTTCCAAAGTGATGTATCCCGCGCTGCGCCTGGGCTACATGGTCGTTCCGCAACAGCTGGTGGAGCCGCTGAACCTGCTGCGCACGCTATCGACCCGCCAGCCGCCAATGAATGACCAGCAGGTCATGGCGAGCTTTATTTCGGAAGGTCATTTCCAGCCTCATATCCGCCGGATGCGCAGAATCAGCAAAAGCCGTCGCGATCTGCTGTTGGCCGAGTGGAATCAACATCTGAGCCATATTGGCGTGATGCCGGAGGTGGCCTCGGGGCTGCATGCGGCGATTACGCTGGATGATGCTGAAACCGAAAATCGCCTTGTGAGCCAGGCTCAGGCGGCTGGGGTTGAGATTACGCCGCTGAGCGCGCTGTGGATCCCGGGTACCCCGGAAAGCCGCCACCATTACGGTATCGTGCTGGGATTTGCTGGCGTCATGGAGGCGGATATTGTGCAGTCGATACAAGTGCTCAAAAAATGCTGGGAGTAAGTCTCGGAAGCGGCGTTGCGCGCTGGTTCCCGGAGGTGATGCTGCGCATCTGTCCGGGCTACCGGTCCGCAAACGACGGTAAACCTGTAGGCCCGCCGCCCGGCAGAATTGCGAGTACGATGTTCAAACCAGGTTTGTTATCAGCCTCGCTTATCTCTTTTTCTCCGCTGTGCTGTGGGGGATGAATCCTCTTTCGGCACCGTAGCGACTATATTTACCTTCATCGATAATCAAATCGTCAAAATCGTCTATATATGCCGCCTCAGGCCGCGCCGTTTTATAGCGCCACATATCGCCTTCCAGGAATGCATAGACATAGCGATCGTCATGAGCGAATAGTTGAGAAAACTCGCCGTCGGACCGTTTTATGCGCACCATCTTGCCAGCGGTCCGGACGGTTAAAACGCTATCCTCGCTCACCACATAAGCGCGATTGCTATCGGTAACGTTAATCCCGGTATCCAGCTCTAACTCCGGGTCGGCAATTTTGATAATGCTCAGGCGCTGGTCCAGAAAATCGCGGTCTTTCACGATATAAACCCGATCTTTGTACTGCGCTATCGCGCGGCTAATAACGTTAAAATTTTCTGGGTCGACGTCAGGCAGCGTTTCTACCCGGCAATCGTTGCCGCGCGGGGTGGCGGTGCGGGTACGCCACGTGACTTTGCCCAGTTGCATATCAAAAATATCGGTGCAGTTCCGGCCATACGAAAGGCGCTTTTCGCCGTGTTTATCGCGATAAATCAGCAGCGAGCCGGGTATCCAGCGCACCACCTCAAAGGAATCGGGATCGGCGTTAATCGGTTCGCCGTTGATAAACACGCGGTTGGCGTTGCGCACGAGGGTATCCCGCGGCCCGGCGTTACGGGCCGGTTCGCAGGAGCTGTAGCTGATGAGCGACCCCCTCTGATCCCATGATTTCAACCCCAGCAGGACGAAGCCGTCAGCGCTATCCAGGCGGCGGCCGTGATAGTAGAGGTTGTACCGATCTTTCACGATGTCGCTGGCGTCACCTTCAGCTAAATCGCCGCCGATCTCTTCCAGCGTTGCCATATCCAGCGGGTTGTCTGAGGGATTATCGTCAGTACGTTCGCCGTCAAAGTAGAGGCTATGTTTATCGGCGGCGAAGCGGCCATAGGCACGAAAGCTGGCGGCATCGACTGCTGGCGCGCCCGGCGGGTTGCGGACAATTTTCCCTGCCCACAGAATATGCTGACCGTCGGTCATCCAGTTGAAATACCAGCCGATATACTCCCGGTATGGCAACATGATCTCATCGGCGAAACCGTCGTCGCGGTCTCCATCTGGTGCAGCCATATCAGGAATACGACGTAGTTGGTGCCAGGATACGTCTGGCAAGCGGGTGACGTAACGGTCAATAACGGTTTTCTCTAGCTGTCTGTCATAGCCTACGGTCACGTATGCCGTGCCTTTGCCCGATTTCCAGTATTCAAACCAGCTTCCTTCCCGCCCTGAACACGCCAGCGCGCTGGAACTCAACAGCAGGAAAACCCCGGCGGGAATCACGTTTTTCTTTAACATAAAATCATCCCTGATTGCGCTGCGACGGCGTCCATGTTTTTTCCTGCGGATCGTATAGCTCTTCAACGGCATCCATTTTTTTTGCGCGTGGCGGAGTTATAGATATCCGCGCTGGCGGGGAGCGTCATACGATAGCGATACAGCATATCGTCGGGTTCGAAGGCGTAAATATAGCGGTCATCATGGGAGAAGATATAGCCATAGCGCGGTTCCTTCTTACCCATTGTCGCCAGCCTGCCGTGGGTCTTCACCACCAGCATCTCGTACCTACCGATAAAGTAACCGTGATTTTTTCCACCGTTGGTGCGTTCACTTAGCGTCATATGCGGATCGTCCAGCGCCATAACGCTAAGTTGCTTGTCCTCAGCGGCGGTTGATTTCATCTGATATAACCATCCCGGCGACGAGGCCATCGTGGTGTTTATGCGGTAAAACTGTTCAGGATCGACGCCGGGCAGCGTCTCAACCTGGCAGTTGCCGCGATTGGTGGCCGTGCGCTTGCGCCACGTCACCTGTCGCGACTGAATATCGAAATTCTGGCTGCAATCCTGCTCTTCGTTGTCGATGACGTAGTGGTGCTCGCCGTTTTTATCGCGATAAATCAGCAATGCTCCCGGCAGCCAGCGTACCACCTTGAAAGAAGCGGGAGCGGCGGCAATGGCGACGCCGTTCACGATAACCTGCTGCGCGGTCAGTACGATAAAATCCACGCCCCAGCGGGTCCGTAGCGGGTTTGCCTCGCGCGAACCATCGCTGGCCCAGCTTTTCCAGCCCAGAATATCGAAGCCGTCTGCGCGGCCCAGCCAGCGTCCCTGGTAGTAAAGATTGCGTTTGTCCTTGAGCATATTCTCGACTTTGGTGACGACGAGCGTTGCCATGTCGACCTGTTTTTCGCCGCGATTATCATCGGTACGCTGGCCGTCGAAATAGAGGCTATTTTTATCAGCGGCGAATTTGCCGAAGGCGCGAAAGCTGGCAACGTCCGCGCCAGCCACTTTTTTACCCGCCCACAGGATTTGTTGGCCATCGCTCAGCCAGGCGTGGTGATAATCGCAGATCGCCGGGATGCCGCTGAGAGTTGTGCTACAGGAAGAGGTATCGGTATTGATATTGTTCAGCGGTCTCGTTTCTTTCGGCAGCGCTAAATCAGCAATGCGCTGCAAATGGGCAAAGTCGACGCTGGTAAGGCGGGAAATAATCTCCGGCGGTTCACTTTGGGCGGTATACAGCGTCTCTTCACCCTGCTGCTGGTAGTGAAATTCTGCTGCGTGAGCCAGCGGTATTGCCAGCGACAAAAAGGCGGTAAACGCCATGCATGGTTTTTTCATCATTATCCCTGGCACGCTTGTACAAGAGTTAGCTCAACTGAATTTATATCTGAGTGTTCTCTTGTAAAATATGAATGAGCCGGGCAACGGCTGGCGCGACGGTAAAGCTGATTGCCGCTCCAGGTATATACATAACGATCGTCATAAGCTGTCCTGTCATCGTTGAGATGTAGCGCTCCGGCAGTTGCAAAGACCTGCACGCCATCGTTGCGGATAAAATAGCCATGGTTTTGACTAGCAATAAGTCGGTCAGCGATCTTAGGTATTGATGTATCCATGGAGATGATTTCCTGCACCTTTTCGCCAAAAAATGTGAGTTTATTTACGTAGAGACGATCCTGATATTGTGTGACGTTCTCCGTAATGGCGTGAGATTGCGCCGGGTCGAGGCCCGGTAGCGCCCCGGTTGGTGTTTTCTCTTTATGCAATTTGTCTCTGGGTTCGAAAACGTCCCGGTAATATGTCCCCTCAAGAGTCACTAACAGGCCGCCCTCGACGTGCGCATACTGTGGCCATGCCGTGACGTAGCGATAAAGTTGCGTACCGGTGTGGACATAAACGTAGCGATCATCGCGGGCATACCCGTTGTTAAGCAGCACCAGCGGCCCGCAGGATTCGAAAACTTCGAATTTTCCATCATTGTCGAATATTTCGAGTCTTCTATCATTGCTGAGCAGATAACCGTGACGCTTACCGGCGTTAAATCGTTCATCGATCGTCAGATTTGGGTCATCCAGCGTAATAACGTCGAGGTACCTTTCACCGAACTCCGTTTTTTTCACCGTGTAAAGACGGTCCTGGTACTGTGCAACGTTGTGGTTAAGCGGATGGAATTGCTCCGGGTCGAGACCGGGGAGGGTCTCCATCTGGCAGTCGTCGCCTTGCCACCCTTTACGCCACGTCACTCTGTCTTCCAGCATATTGAAGTTGGCGGAGCAGTCCTTGCTGCCCAGCGCATGCTTTGGCGGTAGTGTATTGGGTTCCATCAACGGCTGGCGTTTAACGCCGCTTTTATCGCGATAAATCAATACGCTGCCGGGGATCCAGCGCACAATGGCGAACGATGCGGCATCGGCATCAAGGAGACGACCGTTGATAAACATCTGCGTATCGGTACGGGCGAGGGTATCCCACGGGCCGTAAGGTGAGGTCGTACAAGGATAGATTGCGTAAAATTTACCGCGCTGATCCCAGGGTTTTTGCGCCACGACGGTGAAGCTGCCGGGATTATTTGCGCGATGCCCTCGTAGATAAAGATGCTGCCGGTCGCGCAGAACGGTAGCAAGTTCGGGGGCATTGAAGTTGGCGGACCACGGCGAATTCACCGAACTTAGCGTCGTCATCTCTACGCCGGGGTTATCCTCGGTACGTTCGCCATCAAAATAGAGACTATGCTTATCGGCGGCGAAGCGGCCAAAGACGCGAAAGGTGGCGGTATCGACCGGCGGTGCGCCAGTGGGGTTATGCAGAATATGGCCTGCCCAGAGGATATGGCGACCATCAGAGTGGTATGAGAAGTAGGGCTGGTCTGCATTCTCCCCTTCAGAGATGAAATCGGTAGCCAAATCGGTTAATGGTTCTTCGAAAGACCACTCCGACTGTTTATCCTGCGCTTTCGCCAGATCCGGCAGGCGGCGCAGGCGGTGATAGTTTACTTCCGGCAGGCGGGCAATAAGAGTGGGTGTTTTTTCCTCGTACGGGTCAATGCGGTTATACACCACGCCGCTCTCCTGCCGCTGGTAAGCATTATGTGGCTCGAGTCCCAGAGAGCATCCCCATGCAACGGGAGTGAGCAGAGGCAGCGTAATCGCTGCCCAGAACGCGTGTTTGCGCATGATGAGGCAGTTAATCAACATACTCGCTACCATTCCACTGAAGAACGACATTTGAATTGCAGAGCAGATCGTGCATGCCATGATGTGTCTTACCCAGAGTGCTGATTCTGGAACACATATAGCTAATCGCGATGGTGTTACCATCATGAGCCGCGATATCGCAGGTCAGAACCGGCAAAGAGCTGGCGGTATAGCCGCAATCGTCTTTACCGCAGGCGGCGGGCGGCGTGGTGGTGGAGTAGTTGCAGTTAAACGTTTCCTGGATACCGTCATCGTTGATATCGAACTGGCGACTGACATACTGGCTATTGGGGTCGAGCTTTCCTGCGTCGATGATGACCGTTGCCGGTTGGGCGGCCCAGGCGGGAGGCCAAAAGAGCGCTAACGCAATAATGCCAAACAGACTTTTACTGAACATCATGCCATCCTGGCTGCGGGCAGAGGGAATTGCTCGTCAGCAAAGCATAATTCCCCTGGCTATACTGCTTCTGCGATGTTGAAAGTGTACTTTTCAGATTTCATCAAATAGCCTTCTGGAGACCTCGCCTAAGTTTGCATCGAATCCCTGAAGGTGAAGAACATGCTCCGCAACCGGTCGCTGTCCAGAGCGATAGCAGACGCAGGCTGGGGTGAATTTACGCGCCAGCTCCGGTACAAAGGCGAATGGGCCGGGCGTTCGGTGGTCGCAATCGACCCGTTTTTCCCATCCTCAAAACGCTGTAGCTGTTGCGGCTTCACCATGCAAAAAATGCCTCTGGATGTTCGTAAATGGTCCTGCCCGGAATGCGGCGCAGACCATGATCGCGACATTAACGCGGCGCGTAATATCAAAGCTGCCGGGCTGGCAGCGTTAGCCCACGGAGAGCAGGTAAATCCTGAATCGCGTCACGCGGCTTAGGTTCGGCTCTGTGAAGTAGGAATCCTCGCTGTTTACGGCGGGGAGCAGTCAAAAAGCTGCCCTAAATGCTTGCGTTTACGTCTTCTCCTGCGATGATAGAAAGCAGAAAGAATGAATCACGGGCAACTATCCATGAAAAATGTTTTCCCAACGCTTGCCGTTTTATTAGCGGTCCTCAGCCTCACCGGCTGTGGCCTGAAAGGTCCGCTTTATTTCCCGCCAGCGGAAAAAACGGCACCCCCGCCGACCAAACCGGTTGATAGCGGTATCCAGAGCTCTACGCCGGATCGTAACGATCGCGGTGATAGCGGCGGCCCGACCCAGGTAAATTACTAACGTTCTGTTCCGCGCAACTGGAGTAGATAATGCAGTTTTCTAAAATGCATGGCCTTGGCAACGACTTTATGGTCGTTGACGCGGTAACGCAGAATGTTTTTTTCTCACCGGATCTGATTCGCCGCCTGGCGGATCGGCACCTTGGCGTGGGTTTCGATCAACTGTTGGTTGTTGAACCGCCTTACGATCCGGAACTCGATTTCCATTATCGTATCTTCAACGCTGACGGTAGCGAGGTGGCGCAGTGCGGCAACGGTGCGCGCTGTTTCGCCCGCTTTGTACGCCTGAAAGGCCTGACCAATAAACGTGACATCCGCGTGAGCACGTCAAACGGTCGTATGGTATTAAGCGTAACGGAAGACGACCTGGTGCGCGTGAATATGGGTGAGCCGAACTTCGAGCCATCGCAGGTGCCGTTCCGCGCCAACAAAGCGGAAAAGACCTATATTATGCGCGCTGCTGAACAGACAGTATTGTGCGGCGTGGTGTCGATGGGTAACCCGCACTGCGTTATTCAGGTCGATGACGTGGAAACCGCGCTGGTGGAATCGCTCGGCCCGGTGATGGAAAACCACGAACGCTTCCCGGAACGGGCGAACATCGGTTTTATGCAGGTGGTCAGCCGTTCCCATATCCGTCTGCGCGTGTATGAACGCGGCGCGGGTGAAACTCAAGCCTGCGGAAGCGGTGCCTGTGCGGCGGCGGCAGTGGGTATCCAGCAGGGATTACTGGGTGAGGAGGTTCGCGTGGAATTACCCGGCGGGCGTCTTGATATCGCCTGGAAAGGCCCGGGCCAACCGTTGTATATGACTGGCCCGGCGGCACATGTCTATGACGGATTTATTCATTTATGAAACAAGTCGGGGAAGAACAGCAGGAAATCATCGGCACGCTGAATGACCGCGCAGTGGTGGACTATCTGTTGCAACATCCTGAATTCTTTATTCGTAATGCGGCTCTGGTGGAGCACATGTCTGTTCCGCATCCGGTGCGTGGTTCGGTCTCGCTGGTGGAGTGGCACATGGCGCGGGCGCGGAATCATATCAACGTTCTGGAAGAGAATATGACGCTGCTGATGGAGCAGGCGACGGCGAACGAAAGCCTGTTTCAGCGCCTGTTTCACCTGCAAACGCGGCTGGCTGCGGCCGAGAGCCTTGATGATATGCTAAACCGCTTTCATCGCTGGGCGCGTGAGCTGGGGCTGGCGGGCGCGACGGTGCGTCTGTTTCCGGATTGCTGGCGGCTTGGTGCACCATCCAAATTCACTCATCTGGCGCTGAGTCGCCAGGCGTTTGAACCTATCCGTATTCAGCGTCTTGGGCAGCAACGCCATTATCTTGGTCCGTTGAACGGCCCTGAACTGCTGGTCGCGCTGCCGGAAGCGAAAGCCATCGGTTCGGTCGCAATGTCGCTGCTCGGCGGCGATGATGCTCCCGGCGTCATGTTCTTCAGCAGTCGCGATCCCCAGCACTATCAGCAAGGTCAGGGAACGCAGCTGTTGCAGGAGATTGCTTCAATGCTCCCCGGATTGCTGGCGCGTTGGATTGAACGCGCATGACCGATTCTCCTCTGTTTGCCTCCGTAGAGCGCTTCTTACGTTATCTCGGCGTGGAGCGTCAGCTGAGCCCGATTACGCTGCTGAACTACCGGCGTCAGCTGGATGCGCTTATCGCGCTGGCGGAAAATACTGGGCTTAAAAGCTGGCAGCAGTGCGATGCTGCCCAGGTTCGGGGTCTTGCGGTGCGCAGCCGCCGTCTGGGGCTGGGGCCTGCCAGCCTGGCGCTGCGGCTTTCTGCCTTACGCAGCTTTTTTGACTGGCTGGTGAGCCAGGGTGAACTGACGGCCAATCCGGCGAAGGGCATCTCCGCGCCGAAAGCGCCACGCCATTTGCCGAAAAATATCGATGTCGACGACGTTAACCGACTGCTGGATATCGATCTTAACGATCCGCTGGCAGTGCGCGATCGGGCGATGCTGGAAGTGATGTACGGTGCAGGGCTGCGTCTTTCGGAGCTGGTGAATCTCGACATTAAGCACCTTGACCTGGAGTCAGGCGAGGTGTGGGTAATGGGCAAAGGCAGCAAAGAGCGCCGCCTGCCGATTGGCCGCAACGCGGTGGTGTGGATTGAGCACTGGCTCGACCTGCGCGGCCTGTTCGGTACCGATGACGACGCGCTGTTCTTATCCAAACTGGGTAAGCGAATTTCCGCGCGTAACGTGCAAAAGCGCTTTGCCGAATGGGGCATTAAGCAAGGTCTCAACAGCCACGTGCATCCGCATAAGCTGCGCCACTCCTTTGCCACCCATATGCTGGAGTCGAGCGGCGATCTGCGCGGGGTGCAGGAGCTGCTGGGCCATGCCAACCTCTCTACCACTCAAATCTATACCCATCTTGATTTTCAACACCTTGCCTCGGTGTATGATGCGGCGCATCCGCGCGCCAAACGGGGGAAATAATGCGTTTTTACCGACCTCTGGGCCAGATTTCAGCGCTGACGTTTGACCTGGACGACACCCTTTATGACAACCGCCCGGTGATTGATCGGACGATGCATGAGTCGCTGAGCTTTGTGCGCAGCTACCATCCTTCTTTAAGCCAATTTGACGCCAGCGAACTGCACCAACTGCGCCAGACCCTGCTAGCGACAGAGCCGGAGATTTACCACGATGTGACCGAATGGCGGCGTCGCGCGCTGGAGCTGGGGATGATCAACGCCGGGCTTTCTGCGGCGCTGGCGAAAACCGGTGCCGACGAGGCGATGGCTAGCTTTGCCTACTGGCGCAGCCTGATCGACATCCCGCAAGAGACGCATGATACGCTGGCGAAACTCGCTGAAAAGTGGCCGCTGGTGGCGATTACCAACGGTAACGCCCAGCCGGAACTCTTCGGCCTGAGCGACTACTTCCGCTTCGTGCTGCGCGCGGGCCCGGATGGGCGCTCTAAACCCTTTGCCGATATGTATCATCTTGCGGCAGAACGGCTGACGCTTCCTCTGGGGGAAATTCTTCACGTCGGTGATGACTTAACGACCGATGTGGCAGGCTCGATTCGCTGCGGCATGCAGGCTTGTTGGATCAAACCGCAGGGCGCAGACCTGATGCACACCGCCGACAGCCGCCTGCTGCCGCACATTGAAATTTCACGGTTGGCATCTCTGACCTCGCTGATATAATCGTCAGTAGTTCTGTATAAATTAACAGTAGCCCGGTGAACTGAACGTTGCCGGGCGTCTCATTTCCGGCGGTGCCAATGGACGTTTCTTACCTGCTCGACAGCCTCAATGACAAACAGCGTGAAGCCGTTGCGGCAACACGTACTAACATGCTGGTGTTGGCCGGGGCGGGCAGCGGTAAGACGCGCGTGCTGGTACACCGCATCGCCTGGCTGCTGAGCGTTGAGAACTGTTCGCCTTACTCCATTATGGCGGTGACCTTTACCAACAAAGCGGCGGCGGAAATGCGCCACCGTATCGGCCAACTAATGGGCACCACCCAGGGCGGCATGTGGGTCGGCACCTTCCACGGGCTGGCGCACCGCCTGCTGCGCGCTCATCACCTTGATGCTAACCTGCCGCAGGATTTCCAGATCCTCGATAGCGAAGACCAGCTGCGCCTGCTTAAACGCCTGATTAAGGCGATGAATCTTGATGAGAAGCAGTGGCCGCCGCGTCAGGCGATGTGGTACATCAACGGTCAGAAAGACGAAGGGCTGCGCCCGCATCATATTCAGAGTTACGGTAATCCGGTTGAGCAGACCTGGCAGAAGGTTTATCAGGCCTATCAGGAAGCCTGCGATCGTGCCGGGCTGGTAGATTTTGCCGAGCTGTTGCTGCGCGCTCATGAGCTGTGGCTCAACAAACCGCATATTCTCCAGCACTACCGCGAGCGCTTTACCAATATCCTGGTGGACGAATTCCAGGATACCAACAACATTCAGTATGCGTGGATCCGCCTGCTGGCGGGCGATACCGGCAAGGTGATGATCGTCGGCGATGACGACCAGTCCATTTACGGCTGGCGCGGTGCGCAGGTGGAAAACATCCAGCGCTTCCTCAACGACTTCCCGGGCGCTGAAACTATCCGCCTGGAGCAGAACTATCGTTCGACCAGCAATATCCTCAGCGCGGCGAACGCCCTGATTGAGAACAATAGCGGGCGTCTGGGCAAAAAGCTGTGGACCGACGGTGCCGACGGTGAGCCGATTTCGCTCTACTGTGCGTTTAACGATCTTGATGAGGCGCGCTTTGTCGTCAACCGCATCAAAACCTGGCAGGAAAACGGTGGTCAGCTGGCGCAGTGCGCGATTTTGTATCGCAGCAACGCCCAGTCGCGCGTGCTGGAAGAGGCGCTGCTACAGGCCAGCATGCCGTACCGTATCTATGGCGGTATGCGATTCTTCGAACGCCAGGAGATCAAAGATGCGCTCTCCTACCTGCGCCTGATTGCCAACCGTAATGACGACGCGGCGTTTGAACGCGTGGTGAATACCCCAACGCGCGGTATCGGCGATCGTACCCTGGATGTGGTGCGTCAGACCTCGCGCGACCGCCAGCTGACGCTGTGGCAGGCCTGTCGCGAGCTGCTTAAAGATAAAGTTCTCGCCGGTCGTGCCGCCAGCGCCTTACAGCGCTTTATGGAGCTGATTGACGCTCTGGCGCAGGAAACCGCCGATATGCCGCTGCACGTGCAGACTGACCGGGTCATCAAGGATTCCGGCCTGCGCACGATGTACGAGCAGGAGAAGGGCGAGAAAGGCCAGACGCGTATCGAAAACTTAGAGGAACTGGTGACGGCAACGCGCCAGTTCAGCTACAACGAAGAAGATGAAGACCTGATGCCGCTACAGGCGTTCCTTTCCCACGCCGCGCTGGAAGCGGGCGAAGGGCAGGCGGACACCTGGCAGGACGCGGTACAGCTGATGACCCTGCACTCGGCGAAAGGGCTGGAGTTCCCGCAGGTGTTTATCGTCGGCGTGGAAGAGGGGATGTTCCCGAGCCAGATGGCGCTCGATGAGGGCGGACGCCTGGAAGAGGAACGCCGCCTGGCCTACGTTGGCGTGACGCGTGCGATGCAAAAACTGACTCTGACCTATGCCGAAACCCGCCGCCTGTATGGCAAAGAGGTTTATCATCGTCCGTCACGCTTTATCGGCGAACTGCCGGAAGCGTGCGTGGAAGAGGTGCGGCTGCGCGCGACGGTCAGTCGCCCGGTGAGTCATCAGCGCATGGGCACCCCGATGGCGGAAAACGACACTGGATATAAGCTGGGCCAGCGCGTGCGCCATGCTAAGTTTGGCGAAGGTACCATCGTGAACCTCGAAGGCAGCGGCGAACACAGTCGTCTTCAGGTCGCGTTTCAGGGGCAGGGGATCAAGTGGCTGGTTGCTGCCTATGCCCGGCTGGAAACAGTGTAACATTAAGAAAAATATCATTATTTTGTAATATTCTGCTACCTTTGTACGTTAAGGCGCTTGATTTGCTCTTTAGCGTTCCGTTGCGTGTTGACGCCGTTTTGGCGCTGGCGTAACATGCGCGCACGATTACGCTAAGAGGACATTCGCCTTGGACACACCCAGTAGATGCTGGCTCAACTTCCTGTCCATCAGGAACAACTCCTAAGGCTATCCTCTTATGCTGATAGCCTTAGCGGTTGTCGGCGACCCGTTCTATTCCCGTCGCTCTGAGTCAGGCTTTATGGTCTGAAACCCAAATTGTTTCTGTGTGCCCACCGAACTGTCCGATAATTTTTTTGCATTGGGAGTCCCGGTCATGCTGAGCGCATTTCAACTGGAAAATAATCGTTTAACGCGTCTGGAAGCAGATGAGATCAAGCACCTCGCCAGTTCGGTGTGGGTCGATCTGGTCGAGCCTGACGATGAAGAACGAAGCCGCGTGCAAACGGAATTGGGCCAGAACCTGGCAACGCGTCCGGAGCTGGAAGACATCGAAGCGTCAGCGCGTTTCTTTGAAGATGAAGACGGTTTACACATCCACTCATTTTTCTTTTTTGAAGATGCAGAGGATCACGCCGGTAACTCGACCGTGGCGTTTACTATCCGCGAAGGGCGTCTGTTCACCCTGCGCGAGCGGGAGCTGCCCGCTTTCCGCCTGTATCGTATGCGCGTTCGCAACCAGTCGATGGTTGATGGTAATGCCTACGAGCTGCTGCTTGACCTGTTCGAAACCAAAATCGAACAGCTGGCGGATGAAATTGAAAACATCTACAGCGACCTGGAAAAACTCAGCCGGGTGATTATGGAAGGCCGTCAGGGCGATGATTACGATGAGGCGCTCTCTACGCTGGCGGAACAGGAAGATATCGGCTGGAAAGTTCGCCTGTGCCTGATGGATACCCAGCGCGCGCTGAACTTCCTCGTGCGTAAGGCGCGTTTACCGGCGGGCCAGCTGGAGCAGGCGCGTGAGATCCTGCGCGATATCGAATCCCTGCTGCCGCACAACGAATCACTGTTCCAGAAAGTTAACTTCCTGATGCAGGCGGCGATGGGCTTTATCAATATCGAGCAGAACCGCATCATCAAGATCTTCTCGGTGGTTTCCGTGGTGTTCCTGCCGCCGACGCTGGTGGCTTCCAGCTATGGGATGAACTTCGAATTTATGCCCGAGCTGCACTGGAGTTTCGGTTACCCCGGCGCGATTGTCTTTATGATGCTCGCCGGTCTGGCTCCGTATCTGTACTTTAAGCGCAAAAACTGGCTGTAAAAAAAGGAGCTTCGGCTCCTTTTTTCGTTATGCCTTACGCGTTCTGCGTATGGTGTAAATCGCATCCATCACGAAAATCGCCAGTGCCACCCAGATAAACGCGAAAGTCACCATCTTATCCGCCCCCGGCACCTCGCCGTAGAACGTCACCGCCAGCAGGAACATCAGCGTCGGGCCGATATACTGGAAAAAGCCCAGCGTGGAGAGGCGCAGACGCGTCGCCGCACCGGTAAAGCACAGCAGCGGGATTGTGGTCACTACGCCCGCCGCGATTAACAGCAGGTTCAGCGACCATGGGTTCTGACCCATATGGCTGGTTGGGCTATCGGCAATGCCAAACAGATAGATAGCGGCGACCGGCAGCAGCCACAGGGTTTCGAACAGCATCCCGGTTTGCGCATCAACGGCGATCTTCTTACGCACCAGGCCGTAGAAGGCGAAGCTGAACGCCAGGCCCAGCGCAATAATCGGCAGCGAGCCGAAAGTCCAGAGCTGCACCAGCACACCGCAGGCGGCCAGCAGCACCGCCAGCCACTGCATCCGGCGAAAGCGCTCCCCGAGGAAGATCATCCCCAGCACGATGTTCACCAGCGGGTTAATAAAATAACCGAGGCTGGCTTCCAGCATATGATGGTTGTTGACCGACCAGATAAACAGCAGCCAGTTGCCGCCGATCAGCACTGCCGACAGTGCCAGCAGGAAGACCTTTTTCGGTGTTTTAAGCAGCCTTTTGACCTGCGGCCACTGGCGGCTGATGCTGACCAGCGCCACCATGAAAAAGAAGGACCAGATCACGCGGTGAGTCAGAATTTCATCGGCGGGAACATAGTAGATAAGCTTGAAGTACGCAGGCGCGATACCCCAGATAAAATAGGCGGCCAGGGCCAGAAGAACCCCTACCCGCGTTTGTTTCGCATCCATCGGTACAAATCCATTGCCAAAGAGAGTGATGTTACTCGATTTAGGCTAATCAACCCACCATATACGTCGCCGTGGCGCTGGCGATATAAACCTGCTCTTCGTTATGTAGCTCGACGCGGGCCACCGCGACTTTGTTACCAGCACGCAGCAGGCTGCTGGTGGCGGTGAAGCGTTCCCCTCGGCCCGGGCGCAAGTAATCAACGCGCAGATCGATGGTTCCCATCCGCGACAGACGTTGGCGCAGCTCTTCTTCATTGATCGTGTCATGACGAGTCAGCGTACTACCTACACAGACCAGCCCCGCGGCAACGTCCAGCGCGGAGGCGATAACGCCGCCGTGTAAAATGCTTTGCGCCCAGTTGCCAACCATCATCGGCTGGTTATTAAAGCTGATCTGAGCAAACTCTTTTTCGTAGCGCTCCAGCTCCAGCCCTAAGGCACGGTTATAAGGCATATGATAAACAAAGATTTCTCCCACCAGCTTAAGGGCGGCGGCGGCGGTCAGTTCAGACATAACAATATTCCAAAAGTTAACGAAATGTTGATTTTATGCTTCTAAAATATTGATTTCTACTTTAAGAACGGATAACAGGTCAGAAGACGCATAAATAGGTAGAATGCTGGCTGGGTTAAACAGAAATAATAATTATCCATCCAGGAGAACAGTAATGCGTATCTCTTTGGCCTGCCTGCTGGCGCTTGCTGCGCTTCCGGCTGGCGTTCTGGCGCAGGACGCGCCTGTAAATAAACAGGTTCATGACACCCCTGCCGTTCGCGGGAGCATTATCGCCAACCTGTTACAGGACCATGATAATCCGTTCCTGCTGTATCCCTATGAGAGCAACTATCTGCTCTATACGTGGACCAGCGATCTCAATAAAGAAGCGATTCGCAGCTACGACTGGGCCGAGAACGCGCGTAAGGATGAGGTGAAATTCCAGCTTAGTCTGGCGTTTCCGCTATGGCGGGGGATCCTCGGCGATAACTCGCTGCTGGGCGCTTCTTATACGCAGAAATCCTGGTGGCAACTCTCCAACAGCAAGGAGTCCGCGCCGTTTCGCGAAACCAACTATGAGCCGCAGCTGTTTCTCGGTTTTGCGACCGACTATTCGTTTGCTGGCTGGACGCTACGCGATGTTGAAATGGGCTACAACCACGACTCCAACGGCCGATCCGATCCCACGTCCCGTAGCTGGAACCGTCTCTATACCCGGTTGATGGCGCAGAACGGCAACTGGTTGGTGGAGGTGAAGCCCTGGTACGTGATTGGCAGCACTGACGATAACCCGGATATCACCAAATATATGGGCTATTACCGCCTGAAAGTGGGTTATCAACTTGGCGAGGCGATTCTCAGCGCTCAGGGGCAATATAACTGGAATACCGGTTACGGCGGAGCTGAGCTTGGGGTGAGTTATCCGGTCACCAAACATGTGCGCGTCTATACTCAGGTCTATAGCGGTTATGGCGAGTCGCTCATCGATTATAACTTTAACCAGACCCGCGTCGGCGTCGGGCTGATGCTCAACGATCTGTTTTAATCGTTGCACTCTGGCTCTCAGGCGCTGAAAATAGCGCCTGTTTTCTTTTCAGGCATATGGGGTCAACGTGGCACAGGCGGAAGTATTAAATCAGGAATCGCTGGCTAAGCAGGTTTTACAAGAAACCTTCGGCTACCAGCAGTTTCGCCCGGGCCAGGATACCATTATCGATACGGCGCTGGCAGGGCGCGATTGCCTGGTGGTGATGCCGACCGGCGGCGGAAAGTCGCTGTGTTATCAGGTGCCGGCGCTGGTGCTGGGCGGCCTGACCGTCGTGGTATCGCCGCTTATCTCACTGATGAAGGACCAGGTCGATCAGCTACTGGCCAACGGCGTGGCGGCGGCGTGCCTGAACTCAACGCAGAGCCGTGAGCAGCAGCAGGAAGTGATGGCTGGCTGTCGCAGCGGGCAAATTCGTCTGCTGTATATCGCCCCGGAACGCCTGATGCTGGATAACTTCCTTGAGCATCTCAGCCACTGGAATCTGTCGATGCTGGCGGTTGATGAAGCCCACTGTATTTCCCAGTGGGGCCACGATTTCCGCCCGGAATACGCTGCGCTCGGCCAACTGCGTCAGCGGATACCGCAGATCCCGTTTATGGCGCTCACCGCCACCGCCGATGATACCACCCGGCGCGATATCGTCCGTCTGCTGGGGTTGAATGACCCGCTGATTCAGGTCAGCAGCTTCGATCGACCTAACATCCGCTATATGCTGATGGAAAAGTTTAAGCCGCTGGATCAACTGATGCGCTACGTGCAGGATCAGCGCGGCAAGTCGGGAATCATCTACTGCAATAGCCGTTCGAAAGTGGAAGATACCGCCGCGCGTCTGCAAAGCCGAGGCGTTAGTGCGGCTGCGTATCATGCGGGCCTGGAACACCAGGTTCGTGCTGATGTGCAGGAGAAATTCCAGCGCGATGACCTGCAAATCGTGGTGGCGACGGTGGCCTTTGGCATGGGCATCAACAAACCGAACGTGCGTTTTGTGGTGCATTTCGATATCCCCCGCAATATTGAATCCTATTACCAGGAGACCGGGCGCGCCGGGCGCGATGGCCTGCCTGCCGAAGCCATGCTGTTTTACGATCCGGCAGATATGGCGTGGCTCAGGCGCTGCCTTGAAGAGAAGCCCGCCGGGCCGTTGCAGGATATTGAGCGTCATAAACTGAACGCGATGGGGGCGTTTGCCGAAGCGCAAACCTGCCGCCGTCTGGTGCTGCTCAACTACTTTGGCGAAGGGCGTCAGGAGCCGTGCGGAAACTGCGATATCTGCCTCGATCCGCCGAAGCAGTACGACGGTTTAATGGATGCGCGTAAGGCGCTGTCGACGATTTATCGCGTCAATCAGCGTTTTGGTATGGGCTACGTGGTGGAAGTGCTGCGCGGCGCTAACAACCAGCGTATTCGCGATATGGCGCACGATAAGCTGCCGGTCTACGGTATTGGTCGCGAACAGAGTCACGAGCACTGGGTCAGCGTTATCCGCCAGCTTATCCATTTAGGCCTGGTCACGCAGAATATTGCCCAGCACTCGGCGCTACAGCTCACCGAAGCTGCTCGCCCGGTTCTGCGCGGCGACGTGACGCTACAGCTTGCCGTACCGCGCATTGTGGCACTGAAGCCGAAGGCGATGCAAAAATCCTTTGGCGGTAATTACGATCGCAAACTGTTCGCTAAGCTGCGCAAATTGCGTAAAGCGATCGCCGACGAAGAGAATATCCCCCCATATGTCGTGTTTAACGATGCGACGCTGATTGAGATGGCCGAACAAACGCCGCTGAGCGCAGGTGAGATGCTCAGCGTGAACGGCGTCGGCACGCGTAAGCTTGAGCGTTTTGGTAAAGAGTTTATGGCTCTGATCCGTGCGCACGTGGATGGCGATGATGAGTAGTCAGCCAGACGAAAAAGTGCAAATATAGTTTTCGTCCTTACTATTTTCCTGCGAGTTAATCATGTTGACGCTCTTCTTCACCGTGGCGCTGGTGCATATCATTGCGCTGATGAGTCCGGGACCGGATTTTTTCTTTGTCTCACAAACCGCCGTTAGCCGCTCCCGCAAAGAGGCGATGATGGGCGTCCTGGGGATCACCTGCGGCGTGATGGTGTGGGCGGGCGTAGCGCTGCTCGGCCTGAACCTGATTATCGAGAAAATGGCCTGGCTGCACACCATTATCATGGTCGGCGGCGGGCTGTATCTATGCTGGATGGGCTTCCAGATGCTGCGCGGCGCGCTGAAGAAAAGCGACGTAGCGGCGGCGGAGCCACAGGTTGAGCTGGCGCGTAGCGGTCGCAGTTTCCTGAAGGGGCTACTCACCAATCTGGCGAACCCGAAAGCGATTATTTACTTCGGTTCTGTGTTCTCGCTGTTTGTTGGCGACGACGTTACCGCCAGCGCGCGCTGGGGCATTTTCCTGCTGATCGTGCTGGAGACGCTGGCCTGGTTTACGGTAGTCGCCAGCCTGTTTGCCCTGCCGGGGATGCGCCGCGGCTATCAGCGGATGGCGAAGTGGATCGACGGCTTCGCCGGCACGCTATTTGCCGGTTTTGGTATTCATTTGATTATTTCACGCTAAGTCTCCTGCGGCCCGTCCAGGGGTTTATGGGCGGGCCGGGTATTAATGACGGAGCTGCTGCAAATCGTCAGGTGTGAGACCGGTCATTTCCATAACCGCAGTATCATCGATGCCCCGGTTGAGCATTGCTTTTGCGACTTCCATAAAGGCGGCGCGCTTGCCATTTTTTATGCCTTCCTTCATGCCTTCCTTGATGCCCTTCTGCATACCTTCCTCGAGCCACTTTTCTGCCAGAGTCATCAGTACTTCTCCATGCTGCGGCACCCGCTGTGCCAGCTCATATAATAGCGGCCGAACGTCCTGCTCTTCTCCCGCCTGGGTCATATATTTTATCAGTACGGTAATTTGTTGTCTGCTCATCTGTTCGAGCATCAGCAGGCTGGTGAGCTTGTCCAGAAGCTCAGCCATCTCACGCTGGCGAATGTGCTTTTGCACCAGCGTCAGGGCCGCCATGCTGCGGTGCTGCATGATTTCGTCGTCGGGGATAACGGTGATATCCACCAGCGGAAAGGCATTGGCGTAAAGCTGACGCGCAGTATCCGGATCGGCAAAGCTTTCCAGCCAATTCAGGGACCAGGGGTAGGGGCTTCGCCGTCCCTGATAAAAGAGTATCGGGATCACCAGCGGCAGCGTCTTGTGCCCATTCTCGAGATGCCTCTGCATGGCGGCGATGGCGTAACGCATCAAGCGAAACGCCATCAGTTTATCGGGCGAGCTTTGGTGTTCAATCAGGACATGCACGTAGCCCTGACCGCTGGTGGTCTCCAGTGAATAGAGTATATCGCTGTAATAAGGCCGCAGGTCGTCTTCAATAAAGCTCCCTGATTCCAGGCGCAGCGTATCCAGTTTGCAAATCTGAATTAACGAGGGCGGCAGGTGGATCTCAATAAAGTCCCGCGCGGTTTCCACGCGGGAGAGAAAGGTTCTGAATACCGCATCATGTGGAGTTGCCGCTTCCGCCATTGTTTTCGTCCATGAATAAGAGCATCAGGCGGCATTCTGCCATTGGCGCTGCGGGGTCGACAGTACGCAAAAGAATTATCTTCTCTCTTTGCGTGCGCCCTCGAGTGACGATGTTGCTGCGTCCACAAGGTGAACCTCAAATTGCGAGCGTGATTCCATTCATCAGGCGTGACGGGCGGAAGCCAGCAGCGCCCCGACCAGCATAAACAGCGAGCCGAATACCTTGTTCAGCGCCTTCATCTGTTTCGGCCCCTTAATCCACGCCGCGATGCGTTGGGCCAGCGTCGCATAGCCAATCATCACAATGATATCGACCACGATAGTGGTGGTGCCGAGTACGAGGTACTGCATCACCTGAGGCTGATTGGGCACGATAAACTGCGGGAAGAGCGCGGCGAGAAACACGATGCTTTTCGGGTTGGTCAGGTTGACGAACACCGCGCGTTTAAAGAGTTTCCCACGAGTTTGCGCTTTCGCCAGGGTATTGAGATCGATTGAACCCGCGGCCCGCCATTGCTGAATCCCAAGCCAGATAAGATAGGCAGCACCCGCCCATTTGAGGATTTCAAAGGCTAACAGCGAGCGGGAAAATAGCGTACCCAAACCGACGCCGACCAGCACGATATGAATGCCCAGTCCGGTCTGTAGACCAGCAATAGAGGCCGCCGCACCGTGATAGCCATGGTTAATTGAGGTGGTCATGGTATTAATTGCCCCGGAACCCGGCGACAGGCTGAGAATAATAGATGTCAGCAGATAGGCAAACCACCACTCGAACGTCATGAGAAACTCCCTGATTGTCTGTTTTTATGCCACAATACGCTATTGTGTAAGCATTGTGTGATACACGATAAAAAAACGATTTTCAGCGGTTATCAGGGGTGTAAGCCCGATGTTTTTGCAGCAAAAGGACTGGGAAACACGAGAAAACGCGTTCGCGGCCTTTACCATGGGGCCACTGACCGATTTCTGGCGTCAGCGAGAAGAAGCGGAATTCAGGGGCGTGGATAATGTTCCGGTGCGCTTTGTTCGCTTCTGCGCCAAGAGTAATGACCGGGTGATTGTTATCTGTCCGGGTCGCATTGAAAGCTACGTTAAGTATGCCGAGCTGGCTTACGATCTCTTCCATTGCGGTTTTGATGTGATGATTATCGATCATCGCGGGCAGGGTCGTTCCGGACGGATGCTTTCTGATACCCACCGTGGACACGTCGTCAATTTCAGCGATTACGTTGATGATCTTGCCGCATTCTGGCAACAGGAAGTGGTTCCGGGGCACTGGCGGAAACGGTATATACTGGCTCACTCGATGGGCGGAGCTATTGCGACGCTATTTTTGCAACGTCACCAGCAGCATTGTGACGCGATAGCGCTCTGCGCGCCGATGTTCGGGATTGTCATGCGTTTTCCTGACTGGATGGTGCGCCATATTCTCGATTGGGCTGAGGGCCATCAGCGCATTCGCGAAGAGTATGCCATCGGTACCGGCCGCTGGCGGGCGTTGCCCTATGCGGTCAACGTGCTGACGCATAGCCGTCAACGTTATCGTCGCAACCTACGTTTTTATGCCGATGACCCGCAGCTGCGGGTCGGCGGGCCGACGTTCCACTGGGTGCGTGAGGGGATCCTCGCGGGCGAAGAGGTGTTGGCTGGGGTAGAAAAAGACGTCACGCCAACTTTGTTGCTCCAGGCTGAAGAAGAGCGGGTGGTTGATAACCGTATGCACGATCGCTACTGTGAACTCCGTGCCGCTGCCGGTCATCCCTGTGAAGGGAATAAGCCGTTTGTCATAGAAGGGGCATACCATGAGATCCTTTTTGAAAAGGACGCCCTGCGCTCAGTCGCGCTGAATGCTATCGTCGATTTTTTCCGTCGACATAATTAATCTGGCGAAACGCTAGTCGCCCTGCTTAGAGGTTAAAATTTTTATGTACCAGGTTGTTGCGTCTGACTTAGATGGCACGCTGCTTTCCCCCGATCACTGCTTAACTCCCTACGCTAAAGAGACGCTGAAGCTGCTTACCGCACGCGGTATCAACTTTGTGTTCGCGACCGGCCGCCATTACATTGATGTTGGGCAAATTCGCGATAATCTCGGCATTAAATCCTACATGATCACCTCCAATGGTGCGCGGGTGCACGATAGCGAAGGGAATCAGATCTTTGCTCACAACCTTGACCGCGATATCGCCACCGACCTGTTTGAGATGATGCGCAACGATCCGGCGATTGTGACCAACGTTTACCGTGAAGATGAGTGGTTTATGAACCGCCATCGTCCTGAAGAGATGCGTTTCTTCAAAGAGGCAGTGTTCAACTACAAGCTGTATGAGTCGGGCGAGCTGGACCCTGAGGGGATCAGCAAGGTCTTTTTCACCTGTGATAAGCATGAGCAGCTACTGCCGCTGGAGCAGGCGATCAACGCGCGCTGGGGTGACCGCGTAAACGTGAGTTTCTCTACCGTGACCTGCCTGGAAGTGATGGCAGGCGGCGTATCGAAGGGTCATGCGCTGGAAGCGGTGGCGAAAATGCTCGGCTATAGCCTGAAAGAGTGCATCGCCTTCGGCGACGGCATGAACGATGCGGAAATGCTGTCGATGGCGGGTAAGGGCTGCATTATGGTTAACGCGCACCAGCGCCTGAAGGACCTGCATCCTGAGCTGGAAGTGATCGGCAGCAACGCCGATGACGCCGTACCGCACTATCTGCGTAAACTGTATCTCGACTAAAAAAGATTGACAACTGCTCTATAATTGAGCAGTTGTCAACTGACCTCTTCGCTACAATGAGTGTTCTTTAATCTACGAGACATTCATTGTGGCGCTACTGATTATCACCACCATTCTGTGGGCCTTTTCCTTTAGCCTGTACGGCGAATATTTGGCGGGTCATGTCGATAGCTATTTCGCGGTGCTGGCGCGCGTTGGCCTGGCGGCGCTGGTGTTTTCACCCTTCCTGCGTACGCGTGGACAAAGCCTGACAACTATTGGCTTGTATATGCTGGTGGGCGCGATGCAGCTTGGCATCATGTATATGTTGAGCTTCCACGCCTACCTCTATTTGACGGTCTCTGAGCTCCTGCTATTTACCGTTCTGACGCCGCTCTACATCACCCTAATCTACGATCTCATGAGCCGACGTCGCCTGCGCTGGGGCTATGCCTGCAGCGCGCTGCTGGCGGTTATTGGCGCAGGAATTATTCGTTATGACCAGGTGACCAACCATTTCTGGACCGGTCTGATCCTGGTACAGCTCTCCAACATCAGCTTCGCTATCGGGATGGTGGGCTATAAGCGCCTGATGGAAACGCGCCCGATGCCGCAGCATAACGCTTTCGCCTGGTTCTATATCGGGGCGTTTCTGGTGGCGATAGTTGCCTGGACTCTGATGGGTAACGCGCAGAAAATGCCGGAAACGTCGCTACAGTGGGGCATTCTGGTCTTTCTTGGCGTGGCGGCGTCGGGAATCGGCTATTTTATGTGGAACTACGGCGCCACCCAGGTGGATGCTGGTACGCTCGGCATCATGAACAATATGCACGTGCCCGCCGGGCTGCTGGTGAACCTTGCCATCTGGCAGGAGCAGCCCCGCTGGCCGAGCTTTATTATTGGAGCTCTGGTGATCCTGGCCTCGCTGTGGGTCCATCGGCGTTGGGTCGCTCCGCACTCCTCACAAACGGTAAGTGGTCGCAAGCGTGGTTCCGCGCTGAGCGAATAAACGCCTCGGTGGCCGGCTGCCGCTGCTCGCCATCGCGCACTGCGGCGTACAGCCGGCTCCACAGTCCCTCGCCCAGGGTTTTGGTCACCACCAGGCCCTGGCGTTCAAAGTTTTCTACTACCCAGTGCGGCAGGGCAGCGATACCCATCCGTGCGGCCACCATCTGAATTAACAGCAACGTATTGTCGACGCTCTTCAGCTGCGGGCTGATCCCTGCAGGCTGTAAAAAGTGACGCCAGATATCCAGGCGCGCGCGCTGCACCGGGTAAATCAGCAGCAGCTCGGTGGCTAAATCCTCAGGCGCAATCCGCGTTTTTGCCGCCAGCGGATGATCCGGCGCCAACACCAGACGCACTTCAAAATCAAACATCGGTGAATAGTGCAGACCGCTGCGCGGCAGAATATCAGAGGTCATCACCAGATCCAGCTCACCCTGCTGCAACCCTGGCTGCGGGTCAAAGGTGACTCCGGACTGAAAATCCACTTCCACATGCGGCCAGCGGGCGCGGAAATTCTCCAGAGCCGGGGTGAGCCATTGAATACAGCTATGGCATTCGATGGCGATACGCAGACGGGTTTGCTGCGGCTCATTGCAATCCTGCAAGGCGCGGCTAATTTGCGGCAGTACCTGATTGGCTAGCTGTAGCAGAATCTCTCCCTGTGGGGTAAAGCGCAGCGGCTGGCTTTTACGCACAAATAGACGAAAGCCAAGGCGCTGTTCCAGATCGCTGAACTGGTGGGACAAGGCGGATTGGGTCTGGTGCAGGGCCGCTGCCGCGCCTGCCAGAGAACCGCTATTCCGCAACGCCTGGAGCGTTTTCAGGTGTTTAATTTCGATCATGAAAGTCCTTCACTTCGGCATGAATAATTTGCGCTTGAGGAATATACAGTAACTGCCAATTATGGATGTGTAAACATCTGGATGGCTAAATACAAAAAATTCCATAAGGGGCATAACATGACAATCCTGAATCACACCCTCGGTTTCCCTCGCGTTGGCCTGCGTCGCGAGCTGAAAAAAGCGCAAGAGAGCTACTGGGCGGGCAATAGCTCCCGTGAAGAACTGCTGGCGGTTGGGCGTGAGCTGCGTGCTCGCCATTGGGATCAGCAGAAGCAGGCAGGCGTTGATCTGCTGCCGGTGGGTGATTTCGCCTGGTACGACCATGTTCTGACCACCAGCCTGCTGCTCGGCAACGTGCCGGCTCGTCATCAGAACAAAGACGGTTCCGTCGATATTGATACCCTGTTCCGCATTGGCCGAGGTCGCGCACCGACCGGTGAACCGGCTGCCGCAGCGGAAATGACCAAATGGTTTAACACCAACTACCACTACATGGTGCCGGAATTCGTGAAGGGCCAGCAGTTCAAACTGACCTGGACTCAGCTGCTGGATGAAGTGGACGAAGCGTTGGCGCTGGGCCACAAGGTCAAACCCGTTCTGCTGGGGCCAGTCACTTACCTGTGGCTCGGTAAGGTGAAAGGCGAGCAGTTCGACCGCCTGAGCCTGCTGAACGATATTCTGCCGGTCTACCAGCAGGTGCTGGCTGAGCTGGCAAAACGCGGCATTGAGTGGGTACAGATTGATGAACCAGCGCTGGTGCTCGAGCTGCCGCAGGAATGGCTGGCGGCCTTCCAACCGGCTTATGAGGCGCTTAGAGGCCAGGTTAAGCTGCTGCTGACCACCTATTTTGAAGGCATTACGGCGAACCTTGAGACCATCACCGCGCTGCCGGTGCAGGGTCTGCACGTTGATTTTGTTCACGGTAAAGATGACGTAGCAGAGCTGCATCAACGTCTGCCTGCCGACTGGCTGCTCTCTGCGGGGCTGATCAACGGTCGCAACGTTTGGCGCGCCGATCTCACCGAGAAATACGCACAGATTAAAGACATCGTCGGTAAACGCGATCTGTGGGTGGCTTCTTCCTGCTCTCTGCTGCACAGCCCGATCGACCTGAGCGTGGAAACTCGTCTGGATGCGGAAGTGAAGAGCTGGTTTGCCTTCGCCTTGCAAAAATGCGCCGAGCTGGCGCTGCTGCGTGATGCCCTGAACAGCGGTGATACTGCCGCAATTACCGAATGGAGCGCGCCGATTCAGGCCCGTCGTCACTCGACTCGCGTGCATAACACGGCGGTCGAAAAACGCCTGGCGGCGATTACCACCGAGGACAGCCAGCGCGCAAGCGTCTATGAAGTGCGTGCCGAAGCGCAGCGGGCGCGCTTTAAGCTCCCGGCCTGGCCGACCACCACCATCGGCTCTTTCCCGCAAACCACGGAAATTCGCGGCCTGCGTCTGGACTTCAAAAAGGGCAATCTCGATGCGAATAACTATCGTACCGGCATAGCAGAGCACATCAAGCAGGCGATTGTGGAGCAGGAGCGCCTGGGGCTGGACGTGCTGGTGCACGGTGAAGCCGAACGTAACGACATGGTGGAATATTTCGGTGAACACCTGGACGGTTTTATCTTCACCCAGAACGGCTGGGTGCAAAGCTACGGCTCCCGCTGCGTTAAACCGCCAGTAGTGATCGGCGATGTTAGCCGCCCGCAAGCGATCACCGTTGAGTGGGCAAAATACGCCCAGTCGCTGACCGACAAACCGGTAAAAGGAATGCTGACCGGTCCGGTGACCATTCTTTGCTGGTCATTCCCGCGCGAAGACGTGACCCGTGAAACCATTGCTAAGCAGATTGCGCTGGCGCTGCGTGACGAAGTGGTGGATCTGGAAGCGGCCGGTATCGGCATCATTCAGATTGACGAACCGGCGCTGCGCGAAGGTCTGCCGCTGAAGCGTAGCGACTGGGATGCGTACCTGGCGTGGGGCGTCGAGGCTTTCCGCATCAACGCCGCCGTGGCGCAGGATGACACCCAGATCCACACCCATATGTGTTATTGCGAGTTTAACGACATTATGGATTCCATTGCCGCGCTGGATGCCGACGTCATCACCATCGAGACCTCGCGTTCCGACATGGAGCTGCTGGAGTCGTTCGAAGAGTTCGACTATCCGAACGAAATCGGGCCGGGCGTCTACGATATTCACTCGCCGAACGTCCCAAGCGTGGAGTGGATTGAAGCCCTGCTGAAGAAAGCGGAGCAGCGTATCCCAGCAGAGCGCCTGTGGGTGAACCCGGACTGCGGCCTGAAAACCCGCGGCTGGCCGGAAACCCGTGCCGCGCTGGCCAACATGGTCAAAGCCGCGCAGAACCTGCGTCAGGGGTAATGTAGAATTACCCGGCTCGCAGACGATGGTGAACCCGTAGCTACCGTCGGGTAAGGCGCTAGCCGCCACCCGACAAAATGCGGCACACGCTATAAATCAAACTGTGGGAGGCTTCGGCCTCCTGTTCTCATTATTCCCCCGCCAAAAACGATCGTTAATTCGCCTTTATGATCGCCCTCACAAACATGATAACATTATATTGTTATAACAATTGCCGCCAAAATAATAAAGGAACCTCTGTATGGACTACAACCAGGTGGGAAATGCGATTGTGAAGCACTGCGGTGGCCTGTCGAATTTGCTGCATGTCACCAACTGTATGACCCGCGTCCGAATGACCATCGGTGAGCAATCACAGGTGGATATCGCCGCGCTCAAAAGTATCGACGGCGTGCTCGGCATAGTGGAGGACGATACCTTGCAGGTGATCGTCGGGCCGGGGAAATCGACCAAAGTTGCGAATGTGATTAACGCGCTGCTGAAAGACCAGCCTGCGGGTGACGCGCCGCTCAGCAGCGTAGAGCAAAAAGCAAAGCTCGCGCGGGAGAAAGCGAAAAAGCAGACCCGCACTAAAGTTATCCTCAAACATATCGCCAATATCTTTGTACCAATTCTACCGTCGCTGATTGCGGCCGGTATCCTGATGGGCATTAACAACGTGCTGGTCAACTCCGCTGCTTCCTGGGCGCTGGCGCATCACGTCGCGGCGCTGGGGGATCTGTCGCCGACTCAGGTAGTACTCGACCAGCGGCACATGCTGGGCGTGAGCCAGTTTCTCGATATCGTCTCGAAGGCGCTGTTCGGTTTCCTCGCCATCTATACCGGGGTGACGGCGGCGAAGGAGTTTGACGGCAACGCGGTGATGGGAGGCCTGCTGGGGGCGATCACTATTGTGCCGCAGATTACCGCGCTGGGGCTGATCCCGGGGCAGGGCGGGCTGATTGGCGTCATTCTCTGCGCCTGGCTAATGTGCCTGCTGGAAAAACAGGTTCGGCGCTTTGTGCCGGATATTGTGGATGTGGTGGTGACGCCGACTATCGTGCTGGTGGTGATGGCTGCGGCGCTGCTGCTGGTGATTATGCCCGTGGCGGGCGTGGTTTCTAACGGCATTCTGCATGGGCTGAACGGCCTGCTTTCTACCGGCGGCATCGCAGCGGGCTTTGTGCTCTCGGCGCTGTTCCCGTTCTTGATTTCGCTCGGCCTGCACCACGGCTTGTTCCCTATTCACCTGGAGATGATCAACGCCACCGGACACGCGCCGCTGTTCGCCATCCAGATCATGTCCAATGCCGGAATGGTCGGGGCGGCGACGGCGGTACTGCTGCTGACCCGCGATCCGGTGATGAAGAAAATCGCCAGAGGCGCAATCCCAACCTCCATTCTGGCAGTAGGCGAACCCACCATTTTCGGCGTCAATATTCCGGCCGGATTCGCCTTTATTACCGGCTCCATCGGTGCCGGTTTTGGCGGAATGATGGTGGTGCTGCTGGGCGTCTCGACCAACGGCGTTGGCGCAGCCGGGCTATCCGCGCTGCCGCTCATCGCTGACGGTAAATATTTGCAGTACATCATTTCCTGGCTGGTCGGCTGCGCCGCGGCTTTTGTACTGACTTACATCGTTGGCAAAATGCGCGGTTACGATAAAGAAACGGCGTGAAGGAAGGATTAAGGAGTAAAGCATGAAAGCGATTATGTTGATGTTTGATTCGCTGAATAAGCGCCTGCTGTCGGCCTACGGCAGCGATCGGGCGATTACGCCGAATTTTCAGCGTCTGAAGGAACGCACGGTCCGTTTCGATAACGGCTACGTCGGCAGCATGCCCTGTATGCCCGCCCGCCGGGAACTGCATACCGGACGCTATAATTTTTTACACCGCGGCTGGTCGCCGATCGAGCCGTTCGATGATTCGGTTCCGGAGCTGCTGAAGAAAAACGGCATTCACACTCATCTGGTGACGGACCACAAGCACTACTGGCGCGACGGCGGGGCGACCTATCATTCGCGCTACAGCACCTACGAATTTGTGCGTGGTCAGGAGGGCGACGCCTGGAAAGGCGTCGTTGATAAGCCAGAATATCGCTACGAATCCGGCGAGCCGGAGGAGATCAAACAGCGGAAGATCGCCAGCCGGGTACAGCATCAGATCAACGTGCAGTTTATGCACAACGAAGAAGATCATCATCTGGCGCGGACGATCGGCAAAGGGCTGGAGTTTATTGATACCAACCACGCCAGCGATAACTGGTTTTTACAACTGGAGTGTTTCGATCCGCATGAGCCGTTTTTCGTGCCGGAAAAGTACCTGAAGATGTACGGCATTGACGATCCTTCGCAGTTCGACGGCTGGCCGCCGTACTACTTTGTTACCGAAAGCGCAGAACGTAAGAGCATGATCCAGAAGTATTATATGGCGCTGTTAACCATGGTCGATGCGTATGTTGGCAAGGTGCTGGATCATATGGATCGCTACGACCTGTGGCGTGATACGATGCTGATCGTCAATACCGACCACGGTTTTCTGCTCGGTGAGCACGAGTGGTGGGGAAAAAATATCATGCCGCTGTATAACGAAGTGGCGAATATTCCTTTATTTATCTGGCACCCGCAGTACGGCGGTGCGGGCGAATCCCGCCAGGCGCTGGCGCAAACAATTGATATCCCGGCGACGCTGCTGGACTGCTTCGGTCTGGATAAACCGGCGGATATGCAGGGCATGTCGCTGCTTCCCGCGCTGTGCGACGATACGCCAGTGCGTGACTATGCCCTGTTTGGCTATCACGGCTGCCATATCAATATTACCGATGGTCGCTATATTTATATGCGCTCGCCCATTGAACAAGGCATCGATGGCCTGTACGAATACACGCTGATGCCGACGCGCATTAATCGCCGTTTTACGCCGCAGGAGCTGCGGGAGACGACGCTGCATCCGCCATTTAGCTTTACCAAAGGCTGCCCGGTGATGAAAATCCCCGCCGAGTCGGTGATGACCCGCGGCGCCGATCGCTTTGGTCATCGTTTGTATGACTTAGAGTCCGACCCGACGCAGCAAACCCAGTGCCGTGATGAACAGGTCGCGCGGCGGCTAGTGGAGCAGATGATTCGCATGATGCAGGAAAACGATGCGCCCGCTGAGCTGTACGCGCGCTATGGTCTGGATGATGCGCAAAGTCCGCTGCTGGGGCTGGATCCGCATCTGCTGCCGGAGCTGGCCGCCTTTGCGCCGCAGGTGCGCTACGGCCTGTTTGCGCTGCTGCAGCATTTGGAAGGTAGCGGTCAGCATGCGCTCGCAGAGAAGCTTCAGTCATCCTGCCAGCCAACATGGGATAGGGAAAATTTGTGGGCTTTCGTGCAGAACGATGTTCCAGAGGAGCAGCATCAGAGCGTGTACTATAAGATGGCGCTAGAAATGCGACTTGATTAAGGGGTAGCCCCGGCTGCGGCCGGGGAACAGGAGTGCCAAGTTAATGAAAGAAGAACTGGACTATTCTCGCGGTGCGAAGCCTTTATACGCTCAGCTTTACGACATTCTGCTCGAGAAGCTGAGAAGTGGGGCCTACAAGAAGAATGATGTCCTGCCTACCGAAGCCGAGTTTGAAGAGCTTTTTGGCGTCAGCCGCATTACGGCGCGGCGCGCGCTGGCTGAACTGGCTGCCAAAGGGCTGGTAAAACGCCAGGCCGGTATCGGCACGATGGTCATCAGCACCTCCGAGAAACAGGGAGTAAAGACCCGCATCCGGCTGGTCGACGGCCAGCAGCAGCACTCTATTTCGCGACATAATCTGACACTGGAACATCTTTTGCCGCCGCCGGACGTGGCGCAGGTATTCGCTCTCCCGGCGGAGCAGAAAATTCAGCGTCTCACCCGCACGATTTATCGGCAAAATGAACTCCCCGCGCAGGTAAACTACATCTGGCTAACGCCGCGTCTGGGCGAATTGACGTTAGAAGCGTTTAAAGAAGGGTTGTACAGCGCGCTGGAGCTGCGCGGCGAGAACATCGAAGGCTATAAAGATACGATTACCGCCGAGCTGCCCACCGCGCAGGACTGCGATATTTTGCAGGTTGCCGCAGGGGAGCCGCTGTTGGTGAAGACCCGTCTGGGCTTTAACGATCGTGGCGAGCTGGTGGAATACACCATCGCCCGCCATATAGCCAGCTGCTATCAGTACGTTGTCGAGAATAACTAATGGCAGAGTATACCGGGCCATCGAATCAGGGAAAATCAGCATGATCAATGGCTGCCACGTGATGGCAAAACCAAGCGGCTCGGTGTGTAACATCGATTGCACCTACTGCTTTTATCTGGAAAAAGAAGCGCTTTATCCAGAACGCAATAAAAACTGGCGCATGTCCGACGAGACACTGGAAAACTATATTCGCCAGCATATCGAGGCCCAGTCTGGCGATGCGGTGACCTTTGCCTGGCAAGGCGGGGAGCCGACGATGATGGGGCTGCCGTTCTTTCGCCGCGTCGTTGAGCTTTGTGGTAAGTACGCCAACGGCAAAAAGATCGATCATGCCCTGCAAACCAACGGCGTGCTGGTGGACGATGAGTGGGCGCAATTTTTTGCCGAGCAGCGTTTTCTGGTGGGCTTGTCGATAGACGGCCCTGCGCATCTGCATAACCAGTACCGCGTCAACCGCGCCGGAAAGGGAACTCACGATAAGGTCGTTGAGGCAATGGCGCTGCTGAAGGCGCATAACGTCGAGTTCAACACCCTGACGGTGGTCGGCAAGCATAACGTCGATCACGCCCGAGAGGTCTATGACTTCCTGCTGGCGGCGGGCTCACGCTATATGCAGTTTATTCCGCTGGTCGAGCGCATGAGCAGCGACGCCTCGTCGCCGCTGCAGCTGGTGCTGCCGGGAGAGAGCGCGGCAAGGCTCGCGCCCTGGACGGTGCCCTCCTGGCAGTTCGGTGAATTCCTGAACCAAATTTTCGATATCTGGGTACGACGCGACGTCGATAGCGTCTACGTGCAGATGTTTGACGTTGCATTAGCGGCGTGGACCGGTCAGCCGCCGGTACTGTGCGTGCATTCCCAAACCTGCGGACATGCTTTCGCGCTGGAATCGAACGGCGATTTGTATAACTGCGATCACTTTGTTTATCCAGAACATAAGCTGGGTAATATTCACCAGCAGAGCATTCGTGAGTTAAACAATAGCGAACAGGCCATCGCCTTTGGTCAGGCCAAAAAAGAGACGCTGACGGCGGATTGCCGCAGCTGCGAGTTCCGCTTTGCCTGCCATGGCGGCTGTCCGAAGCACCGTTTTGCCGTTTCGCCGAGCGGGCGTCCTGGCCACAACTATCTGTGCGCGGGCTATAAGCACTTTTTCAAGCACGTGACGCCTTATATGAACGTCTGGCGGCAGCTTCTGGACAGTGGCTATCCGCTTCCGGCGATTATGCAGTGGCTGGCGAAAGAGGCGCAGCAGCAGCCGAAATCGGCTACCCGCAACGACCCTTGTCCGTGCGGCAGCGGGCGTAAATATAAAAAATGCTGCGGAGCGCAGCATTGAGGTTGCCAGAAGGTCTATAGAAACCCCTATGTATCATGCAATTCACTCGCCAGCGACATAGTGAAAGCCTGGTGGAGTATGGCATCATAGCGTGCAGACAACAGTAAAATCAGGGTGATGAATGTGAAACAGGTAACGCTATACGATGTCGCAGATCACGCGGGGGTCTCCTACCAGACCGTTTCCCGTGTGGTGAATCAGGCTGACCATGTTTCCGCTAAAACCCGTGAAAAAGTTGAAGCCGCGATGGCGGAGCTGAATTACATTCCCAATCGCGTTGCGCAGCAGCTGGCGGGAAAACAGACGCCGCTTATTGGCGTAGCGACTGCCAACCTTGCGCTGCACGCGCCGTCACAGATTGTCGCGGCCATCAAATCTCGCGCCGACAGATCAGGCGCCAGCGTCGTGATTGCCATGGTGGAGCGCAACGGTGTTGAAGCCTGCAAAGCGGCGGTACATAACCTGCTGACGCAACGGGTAACCGGTTTGATCGTTAACTATCCGCTCGATGAAAATGACGCTATTGCGGTGGCGGCAAGCTGCGGCAACGTGCCGGTACTCTTTCTCGACGTTTCCGACCAGTCCCCCATTAACAGCATTATTTTTTCTCACGATGACGGCGCGCGTCTGGGTGTTGAACATCTGGTAGAGCATGGGCATCAGCGCATTGCGCTACTGGCCGGGCCGCATTCTTCGGTTTCCGCGCGGCTGAGACTCGCAGGCTGGCATAAATATCTGGCGCACTATCAGCTACAGCCGGTTGCTGAAACAGAAGGCGACTGGAGCGCGATGTCCGGTTTTCAGCAAACTCAGCAAATGCTTAATGACGGGACGATCCCCTCCGCCATACTGGTGGCTAACGATCAGATGGCGCTGGGCGCGATGCGGGCGATTAGCGAATTTGGTCTACGCGTGGCGAGCGACATTTCCGTTATTGGTTATGACGATACTGAGGATAGCGCCTGCTATATCCCACCGCTGACGACCATCAGGCAGGATTTTTCGCTGCTCGGCAAAACGAGTGTAGACAAACTGCTGCAACTCTCTGGCGGAGAACCCGCGACTAACAACCAGCTACTGCCCGTGTCATTGATTCAACGTAAAACCGTTCGGCCTCCCAACAACCACACGACCTCCCCTGAGGTCCTCGCCGATTCACTGATTCAGCTTGCTCGTCAGATTTCCCAGCTATCGCCCAAAATATGAACGGGTAAAATTGTGTGAGTGAGTTCACTCATTGCTCATCTCATCCTTTACAGAAATAACGTTATACGCCTATTTTGATTTAAATTGTGAGCGGATAACAATTTCTATAAGGATACAGATATGTCCCTGAATACAGATTCACTCGTCGCGGTGCTGGCTCGACGCGACTGGGAAAACCCAGGCGTAACGCAACTCAACCGCCTGGAGGCGCACCCTCCTTTTTACGGTTGGCAAAATGCTGATGACGCTCGCGCTAATCGGAAATCTGCGCAGAAATTCAGTCTGAACGGACAGTGGCAATTTGCCTGGTTTGCCTCGCCTGAAGCGGTGCCGGAAAGTTGGCTGACAAGCGATCTGCCGCAGGCGGATACCATCAACGTACCGTCCAACTGGCAGATGGACGGTTATGATGCACCGATTTATACCAACGTCACCTATCCCATTCCGGTTAACCCGCCATTTGTACCGACTGACAATCCTACTGGCTGTTACTCGCTCACATTTTGTATTGACGAGGCCTGGCTTCAGGAAGGACAAACGCGAATTATCTTTGATGGTGTGAATTCCGCGTTCCATCTGTGGTGCAACGGGCGCTGGGTGGGCTATGGGCAGGACAGCCGCCTGCCGTCTGAATTTGATCTTAGCGATTATTTGCACAGTGGCGAAAACCGTCTGGCGGTCATGGTGCTGCGCTGGAGCGATGGTAGCTATCTGGAAGACCAGGACATGTGGCGGATGAGCGGGATTTTCCGCGATGTTGCTTTGCTGCATAAACCCACCACGCAAATCAGCGACCTGCGGATCAACACCCGTTTCAACGATGACTTTAGCCGCGCGGTTCTGGAAGCGGAAGTCCGGGTGAAGGGCGAGCTGCGCGATAATTTACGCGTGACGGTACAGCTGTGGGATGGCGAAACGTTAGTCGGCGAAAAAAACGCCCCATTAGGCAGTGACATCATTGATGAGCGCGGCGCTTACCATGACCGAATCACCCTGCGTCTGAACGTCGAAAACCCAGCATTATGGAGCGCCGAGACGCCGAATCTGTATCGTGCCGTGGTGCAACTGCATACCGCCGACGGTACGCTGCTGGAAGCTGAAGCCTGTGACGTTGGCTTCCGTCAGGTCAGCATTGAAAACGGCCTGCTGCTGTTGAACGGCAAGCCATTGCTGATTCGCGGCACCAACCGTCATGAACATCACCCGGAGAACGGTCAGGTGATGGACGAGGCGACGATGGTGCAGGACATTCTCCTGATGAAGCAGAACAACTTTAACGCCGTGCGCTGCTCTCATTACCCGAACCACCCGATGTGGTACACATTGTGCGATCGCTATGGCCTGTATGTGGTGGATGAAGCCAACATCGAAACTCACGGAATGGTGCCGATGAATCGCCTGACCGACGATCCCGACTGGCTGCCCGCCATGAGCCAGCGCGTGACGCGGATGGTGCAGCGCGATCGCAACCATCCGAGCATTATTATCTGGTCATTGGGTAACGAATCGGGTCACGGTATAAATCATGACGCGCTGTATCGTTGGTTGAAATCAGAAGATCCGTCCCGCCCGGTGCAGTATGAAGGCGGCGGAGCCAACACTGCCGCCACCGATATTATTTGCCCGATGTACGCCCGCGTCGATCAGGATCAGCCTTTTCCTGCCGTGCCGAAATGGTCAATCAAAAAGTGGCTGTCGCTACCCGGAGAGCAGCGCCCGCTGATCCTCTGCGAATATGCTCACGCGATGGGTAACAGTTTCGGCGGCTTCGCCAAATACTGGCAGGCATTCCGCCAGTATCCGCGTCTGCAGGGGGGCTTCGTTTGGGACTGGGTGGATCAGTCGCTTATCAAACACGATGCTGATGGCAAGCCGTGGTCTGCGTATGGCGGTGATTTTGGCGACACGCCTAACGATCGCCAGTTCTGCATGAATGGCCTGGTATTTGCCGATCGCACGCCGCATCCGGCATTGTATGAAGCCAAACATGAACAGCAATTTTTCCAGTTTGCGCTGCTGCCGGGGGCCGAACGTAAGATTGAAGTCACCAGCGAATACCTGTTCCGCCACAGTGATAACGAGGTTCTGCACTGGTCGCTGGCGCTGGATGGTAATCCACTGGCTTCAGGCGTGGTGACGCTGGATATCCCGCCGCAGGGGCGTCAGGTCATCGCGCTACCTGACTTCCCGAAACCGGAAACCGCAGGCCAGCTGTGGCTGACCGTTCGCGTTGAACAGCCTCAAGCAACCGCATGGTCGCAGGCCGGACATATTTGCGCCTGGCAACAATGGAAGCTCGACGAGAAACTCTGTACGCAGCTGCCGCAGCCCGCCAACCACGCGCCAAAGCTCGATGCCAGCGAGAGCACATTCAGCATCACAGTGAACGAGAAGCGTTGGGAGTTTAGCCGCCAGCAGGGCGTATTGACGCAGTACTGGATTGGCGAAGAAGCACAACTGTTGACGCCGCTTATTGACCAGTTTACGCGCGCGCCGTTGGATAACGACATCGGCGTGAGCGAGTCAACCCGCATTGATCCTAACGCCTGGGTGGAGCGCTGGAAGGTCGCCGGTCACTACCAGGCTGAAGCCACATTGCTGCAATGCGATGCCGACGCACTGGCCAATGCAGTACAGATAACCACCGCACATGCCTGGCAGTATCAGGGGGAAACGCTGTTCGTCAGCCGTAAAACGTACCGTATCGACGGCAACAGCGAGATGCGAATAGAGGTCGACGTTGACGTTGCCAGCGGCACGCCTCACCCGGCACGTATCGGTCTGAGCTGTCAGCTCTCGCAGGTGGCTGAGCGGGTTAGCTGGCTGGGATTAGGGCCACATGAAAACTATCCGGACAGGCTTTCCGCTGCCTGCTTTGACCGCTGGGATCTGTCGCTGGAGGAGATGTATACCCCGTATGTTTTCCCGACTGAAAATGGTCTGCGCTGTGGAACCCGTGAACTCAAATACGGCCCGCACTGCTGGCGTGGTGATTTCCTGTTCAACATCAGCCGCTATGGTCAGAAACAGTTGATGGAGACCAGCCACCGCCATCTGCTACAGCCGGAAGCTGGAACCTGGCTCAATATTGATGGTTTCCATATGGGCGTCGGCGGCGATGACTCGTGGAGTCCTTCGGTTTCGCCGGAATTCCTACTTAGCGCCGGACGCTACCACTACCAGCTGGTCTGGGGTCAAAAGTAAAAACACTCGGGCAGGTTCACGCCTGCCCGCATTCAGGGTAAGGAAGTCCATATGTACTATTTAAAAAATACTAACTTTTGGATGTTCGGCTTTTTCTTCTTCTTCTACTTTTTTATCATGGGTGCTTATTTCCCCTTCTTTCCTATCTGGTTACACGATGTAAACCATATAAGCAAAGGAGATACGGGGATCATTTTCGCCTGTATTTCACTATTTTCGCTTCTGTTCCAGCCAGCCTTCGGTTTGCTATCCGATAAGCTTGGCCTGCGAAAACATCTGCTGTGGATCATCACCGGGATGCTGGTGATGTTCGCCCCGTTCTTTATTTACGTTTTTGGTCCCTTATTACAGGTAAATATTTTACTGGGGTCGATTGTTGGCGGGATCTACCTTGGCTTTATTTACAATGCCGGCGCACCGGCGATTGAAGCCTATATTGAAAAAGCCAGCCGCCGGAGCAACTTTGAATTTGGCCGCGCCCGCATGTTTGGTTGCGTAGGCTGGGCGCTATGCGCCTCGATTGCCGGAATTATGTTCACCATCAATAACCAGTTTGTCTTCTGGCTGGGTTCCGGTTGCGCCGTTATTCTGGCCTTGCTGCTGTTCTTTTCAAAAACAGATGCGCCTTCTTCTGCGAAGGTCGCCGATGCGGTGGGGGCCAACAACTCAGCTTTCAGCCTGAAGCTAGCGCTGGAGTTATTTAAACAGCCTAAACTCTGGTTCCTCTCGTTGTACGTGGTCGGCGTCTCCTGTACTTACGATGTATTTGACCAGCAGTTTGCTAACTTCTTCACCTCTTTTTTTGCTACCGGTGAACAAGGTACCCGCGTATTCGGCTACGTCACCACCATGGGTGAGTTACTGAATGCCAGCATCATGTTCTTTGCGCCGCTGATTGTGAATCGCATTGGCGGGAAGAACGCTTTGCTGCTGGCAGGCGCGATCATGTCGGTAAGGATTATCGGCTCGTCTTTCGCCTCCTCCGCACTGGAGGTCGTGATCCTCAAAACGCTGCATATGTTTGAAATACCGTTCCTGATCGTCGGCTGCTTCAAATACATCACCAGCCAGTTTGAAGTCCGTTTCTCCGCCACGATTTATCTGGTCTGTTTCTGCTTCTTCAAGCAGTTAGCGATGATTTTCATGTCCGTTCTGGCCGGGAACATGTACGAGAGTATTGGCTTCCAGGGGGCTTATCTGGTGTTAGGGATGATTGCGCTGAGCTTTACGCTGATTTCTGTATTTACCCTTAGCGGGCCGGGACCTTTTTCCCGCTCTTTCGCACAATCGGGTAAACAGGCATGAATACAAAAAATAAAGAGGGAATATCATCGATGAACATTTCTATGAGAGACAGAATAAAAGCAGGAGAACTGTTTACCGATATGTGCGAGGGCCTGCCAGAAGAGAGATTACGTGGCAAAGAACTCATGTACGAATTTAATCACACGCGCCCATCAGAGGTTGAAAAAAGAGATAAACTGATTCGTGAGATGTTTGGAAAAGTGGGAAAGCATGTGTGGGTAGAACCGCCGGTTTATTTCTCTTACGGAACTAATATCCATATTGGCGATAATTTTTACGCGAACTTTAATTTTACCATTGTGGACGATTACACGGTCACCATTGGCGATAACGTTTTAATTGCGCCAAATGTGACGATCTCTGTCACAGGGTATCCCGTTCATCACGAGTTGAGAAAAGCCGGAGAGATGTTCTCCTTTCCGGTCACCATCGGCAATAACGTATGGATTGGCAGCAATGTAGTTATCAATCCAGGTATAACGATTGGAGACAATTCGGTTATTGGCGCGGGTAGCGTTGTCACCAAAGATATCCCGCCGGATGTCGTTGCCGTCGGTGTTCCTTGTAAGGTGATCAGAAGTATTAATGAAAGAGATAAAATATTTTATTATAAAAACTACGCCGTCGGCTCAGAGGAATAATGACGCTATTACGCCGTCAGTTTCCCCGGTCTTACGACGCTGACCGGGGCTCTGTGGTGGTGTTTGTTGCCGGAGGCCAGCGTTACGCTTCCGGCACCTCATCAACGATGCGGTTACGCAGGCAGCCGATATTTTCAATTTCCACTTCAATCGTATCGCCATCCTGCAAGAACAGCGGCGGGGTGCGTTTTTTCCCCACGCCGCCTGGTGAGCCGGTCAGGATAACGTCCCCCGGCGTTAGAACGCAGAAGGTGCTGATATAGGCAATCAGCTCCGGAACGCTGTGGATCATGCTGGCGGTATTGTCGTTCTGTACTTCCATACCGTTGAGCCGGGTTTTGATCGCCAGCGCGTTAGGGTCGGCGATTTCATCCCGCGTCACCAGCCAGGGGCCGAAACCACCGGTCGATGGCCAGTTTTTTCCGGCAGTAAACCAGGCGTGCTGCCAGTCGCGGGCCGAGCCGTCCATATAGCAGCTGTACCCGGCAACGTGCTCCAGCGCCCGCTCCGCGGGAATATTGCGCCCGCGTTTACCGATCACCAGCGCCAGTTCACCTTCATAATCAAACTCGTGGCTGGCAGCCGGTTTAATGATGTCGCCCAGGTGCCCGCACTGGGAATCCGGAAAGCGGATAAACAGCGTCGGGTCGGGATCCTGCTCGTCAAATTCCAGTCGTTTGGCCTGGTAGTTCATCCCGACGCAGAGGATCTTTTGCGGGTCGGGGATCAGCGGCAAAAATTCGATCTCATCGAGGGCGTAATCGATCGCCATATGCGACAGCATTTCTGCTGGAATGTTGTCCATGGCCGCCAGAAAAGACTTCAGCGACGGATATTGCAGAAAATGCCGGGTTAAATCGACAACGCCGCCCTCCCGCAGCAGACCATAGCGGGGGATATTGCTTACGCAAAAACTGATTAACTTCATTAATAACTCTCAGTATTTTCATCACAAAACAGAGGTCCCGCCGGGAAGTGGACTAAAAAACCGGTGGTGGTCAGTAGTTCACTCAGCCCGCGGAACACGATGCATCGGAGGGCGGCTTCATCGTCGAGGGATGTTAACACGGCCTCTCCTTTTTCACCCAACACGCCGCCCTGCCAGAGTATTCGCTGCGCCTGATCCTGTAGCCATGGGGAATCGCTTCGCCAGGCGAGGATGTGCAGCAACGTCTGGCGAATGGCGATATCGTCGCCGTGTCCGTCGCGGTGCAGGCGTGACCAGACCGGCAGCGCTACGCTGCGTACGGTCTCAACCAGATCGGGTAGGTCAGCCGTCAGGCCGGGAGCCTGGCGAAAGCGCCGCAATACGTCGTCGCAGAGCGGGTTCTGCGCCAGAGGCTGCTGGCGGGCAAGACGTAGCCCGGCGGCGGCGTAGACCGGCTCCGTCAGCACCGTTGCGGCCCGGCGGGTGTCGTCCACCGGTAGCTGGAGTATTTTTAGACCGGAGGCCAGTTTGCTGGCCAGTTCCAGTGACTGATGAAGATAGCCGGCCAGCGTGGTTCTGCTTATCCGGGCGGCGGTATATTCAGGTATTGCTGTTTCAGACATCTCTTTCTCCTTGTAGGGTATTCCGGCTTGCAGACGGCTGTGAACCCGTAGCCCGGCTCAGCGCAGCGCGAGCCGGGAGAACATATTTCCCGGAGGCGATGCTGCGCATCTGTCCGGGCTACAGATCCATGCAATCCGGTAGCCCGGACAGGCGCAACGCGCCGCCTCCGGGAATAACGCGGTGTTACAGCGATACGATATATTTGAGCATCACCCCGGCGGCAATCGCCGAGCCAATCACTCCGGCCACGTTCGGGCCCATCGCGTGCATCAGCAGGAAGTTCTGCGCATCCGACTCCAGGCCCACTTTGTTCGACACCCTTGCCGCCATCGGCACCGCCGAGACCCCGGCAGAACCAATCAGCGGGTTGATTTTGTTTTTACTGAACAGGTTCAGCAGCTTCGCCATCAGCACTCCGGCCGCCGTCCCGATACCGAATGCAATCACCCCCAGCACCAGAATGCCCAGCGTCTGCGGCTGCAGGAACTTGTCCGCCACCAGCTTCGCGCCCACCGACAGCCCGAGGAAAATGGTCACGATATTAATCAGCCCGTTCTGCACTGTGTCGCTCAGACGCTCCACCACGCCGCTCTCGCGCATCAGGTTACCGAAGCAGAACATCCCCAGCAGCGGGGCCGCGTCCGGCAGCAGCAGCGCCACCAGCAGCAACAGTACCGCCGGGAAGAGGATTTTTTCCCGCTTACTCACTGTGCGCAGCTGCACCATGCGGATTTTCCGCTCCTTCTCTGTGGTCAGCAGCTTCATAATCGGCGGCTGGATTAACGGCACCAGCGCCATATACGAGTACGCCGCCACCGCGATGGCCCCCAGCAGCTCTGGTGCCAGCTTGCTGGCGAGGTAAATCGCCGTCGGGCCGTCCGCCCCGCCGATGATGCCTATCGCCGCCGCCTGCGGCAGGGTGCGCGGGTTAGCCAGCAGCGGGCCGAAGTCGGTCATCGCTCCCACGCCCATAAAAATCACCAGCGGAGCAACCCCTGAGCCTATCGCCACCTGATAGAAAATCGCCAGTACGCCCGGCGTGTAGCCCATATCGGTAGCCAGACTCTCCATCTGGTGTTGCACCGACGGCAGCGCCAGCGCTAATGCCTCCTTGATGGCATGCACGTCCGGCAGGCAGTTGAGCTTCGCGGCAATCACCGCCAGCTGCCCGGCGTCGTGGTGGGCCAGCAGGCTCTCCAGCGCGGTCAGCGCCAGCCCGGCCTCCGGGATATTCGACAGCAGGCCGCCAAAGCCAATCGGCAGCAGCAGTAGCGGCTCGAACTTCTTCGCAATCGCCAGCCACAGCAGCAGCAGGCTCACCAGCAGCATCAGCGCCTGGCCGATGCTAAGGTGCATCAGGCCCATGCCCTGAATCAGGGCGTTCAGACTTTCCATTTCCGTTCCTCTTCCTTACGCAAGCGTCATCAGGGTGTCGCCCACGGCGACCGCGTCCCCGGACTTCACCGCGATACCGCGCACGGTCCCGGCCTGCGCGGCGCGGATTTCGGTTTCCATCTTCATGGCTTCCAGAATCAGCAGCACGTCGCCTTCCGCCACCGCCTGGCCCTCGGTGGCAATCACCTTCCAGAGGGTGCCCGCCAGCGGGGCGGTCACCGGGGTGCCTGCGCCTGCCGGAGCCGCCGCCAGAGAGGAAGAGGCAGCCGGTACAGCCGCCGTCAGCTGGCTGATATCGCCGCCGTCGCTGACCTTCACCACAAAGGCTTTACCTTCCACTTCCACGGTGTAGACGCCGGAGGCAGCGGCTTTTACCGGGGCAGCGGCAGGCTGCGCGGCTTCCGCCTGTGGCACCGGCTCAAAGGCCGCCGGGTTGTGGCGGTTCTCAAGGAACTTCAGGCCGATTTGCGGGAACAGCGCCACGGTCAGCACGTCGTCGATGGCGTTTTCCGCAAGCGTAATGCCCTTCTCCTGCGCCTGACGTTTAACATCGGCCTCAAGCTGCGCCAGCTCCGGTTTGAGTAAATCCGCCGGGCGGCAGGTCACCGGGGCAGCCCCTTCCAGCACACGGGCCTGCAATGCCGCATTCACCGGCACCGGGGTGTGGCCGTATTCGCCCTTCAGAATGCCCGCCGTTTCTTTGGCGATGGTTTTGTAGCGCTCGCCGGTCAGGACGTTGAGCACCGCCTGGGTGCCGACAATCTGCGAGGTCGGGGTGACCAGCGGGATAAAGCCGAGGTCCTCGCGCACGCGGGGGATTTCCGCCAGTACCTCATCCAGCCTGTCGGCGGCGTTCTGCTGCTTCAGCTGGCCCTCGAGGTTGGTGAGCATCCCGCCCGGCACCTGGGCCACCAGAATGCGGCTGTCGTAGCCCTTCAGCTGGCCTTCAAAGGCGTGGTACTTCTTGCGCACCTCACGGAAGTACGCCGCGATGCTCTCCAGCTTGAGGATATCCAGCCCGGTGTCATACTGTGTTCCGGCGAGAGTGGCGACCAGCGCCTCGGTGGCAGGATGACCGTAGGTGGCGCTCATCGAGGAGATGGCGGTGTCGACGCCGTCAACGCCCGCTTCGATGGCCTTCAGCAGGGCCATCTCCGCCATCCCGGTGGTGGCGTGGCAGTGCAGATGCAGGCGCACGTCGTGGCGTTTTTTGATTTCGCTCACCAGCTCAAAGGCCGCCGATGGGGTGAGGATGCCGGACATGTCCTTGATGGCGATGGAATCGACGCCGGTTTCCAGCAGCTGTTCGGTCAGGTCCAGCCAGGTCTGCAGGGTGTGCGCCGGGCTGGTGGTGTAACTCAGGGTCCCCTGGGCGTGCGCGCCGTGGCTGCGCACGGCCTGTAAAGCCGCCTTCATATTGCGCGGGTCGTTCATGGCGTCGAAGACGCGGAACACGTCCATGCCGTTTTTGACGGCGCGCTCAACGAAGCGCTCCACCACGTCATCGGCGTAGTGGCGGTAGCCGAGCAGGTTCTGGCCGCGCAGCAGCATCTGCAGCGGGGTCTTCGGCATGGCTTTTTTCAGCTCGCGCAGGCGGACCCACGGGTCTTCGCCGAGAAAGCGGATGCAGGCGTCATAGGTGGCGCCGCCCCAGCATTCAAGGGAGCCGTAGCCGACGTCATCGAGCTGAGCGGCGATGGGCAGCATATCGTCAAGACGCAGGCGGGTGGCGAAAAGGGACTGGTGGGCGTCGCGCAGGACGACATCGGTAATGGCAACGGTCATGGAATGCTCCGTGAATTAAGGGTTAAGGCGGCGATGGTGGTGGATAGCGGCGGCAATCACCGGCTTTAAGCGGGCGAAGTCGTCAGCGGGCGCGGCGGCGGCAGGAGCCGCTTTGGGCGCCGGGGCCGGTTCAGGGAAGAAGCGGTTGACGGCGACGGACATGCCCTGGATGGCGAAAATCAGCAGGAACAGAAACGCCAGCACGAATCCCATGCCGAGGAACATCAGGGTGAAGCCTTCTTTTAGTAATAGTGCGTTATCAGTCATTGTATTTTCCTGGATGCGCAGCAGCGTCGCGTCAGAGGGAGAACAGTCGTTGGCATTTTGGATTTCCCTTCACCCTCGCAGGTGATGACCATTGCCCACTCTTCCGCCGGCGCTGCCGCGCAGATACAGAATTAAAGAGTTATCTGGAAAAGGGTGTTATTTGCTTTTTCCTTGTACTGACCCAGCTGATCGAAGTTCAGATAGCGGTAGGTGTCTGCCGCCGTCTTCTCTACCTGCGCAACATAGGTCTGGTACTCTTCCGGCGTCGGCAGCTTACCGATAAGCGCCGCTACTGCCGCCAGCTCAGCTGAGGCCAGGAAGACGTTCGCACCGGTACCTAAACGGTTCGGGAAGTTACGGGTAGAGGTCGAAACGACCGTCGCACCGTCCGCTACGCGCGCCTGGTTACCCATACACAGGGAACAACCCGGGATTTCAATACGCGCACCGCTCTTACCAAACACGCTGTAGTAGCCTTCTTCGGTCAGCTGCGCTGCGTCCATACGGGTTGGCGGCGCCACCCACAGGCGGGTTGGCAGCTGCCCTTTGTGGCTGTCCAGCAGCTTACCGGCAGCACGGAAGTGGCCGATGTTGGTCATGCAGGAACCGATAAACACTTCGTCGATCTTCTCGCCCTGCACATCGGACAGCAGACGCGCATCGTCCGGATCGTTAGGCGCGCACAGGATGGGCTCTTTAATATCAGCCAGATCGATGTCGATCACTGCCGCATATTCGGCATCCGCATCACCTTCCAGCAGTTCAGGTTCCGCCAGCCATTTTTCCATGCCCTGCACGCGACGTTCCAGGGTACGACGATCGCCGTAGCCTTCCGCGATCATCCACTTCAGCAGGACGATGTTTGAAGTCAGGTACTCAACGATCGGCTCTTTGTTCAGCTTGATAGTACAGCCAGCAGCAGAACGTTCGGCGGAAGCATCGGTCAGTTCAAACGCCTGCTCGACTTTCAGATCCGGCAGACCTTCGATTTCCAGGATGCGGCCGGAGAAGATGTTTTTCTTGCCTTTCTTCTCAACGGTCAGCAGGCCCTGGCGAATCGCGTACAGCGGGATCGCATGAACGAGGTCACGCAGGGTGATACCCGGCTGCATCTTGCCTTTGAAACGAACTAAAACGGATTCCGGCATATCCAGCGGCATCACGCCGGTCGCGGCAGCAAACGCCACCAGACCCGAGCCCGCCGGGAAGGAAATGCCAATCGGGAAACGGGTATGGGAGTCACCGCCGGTACCGACGGTATCCGGCAGCAGCATACGGTTCAGCCAGGAGTGGATAACGCCGTCGCCCGGACGCAGGGAGACACCGCCACGGTTCATAATGAAGTCTGGCAGCGTGTGGTGCGTGGTCACGTCAACCGGCTTCGGATACGCCGCCGTGTGGCAGAAGGACTGCATCACCAGGTCAGACGAGAAGCCCAGGCACGCCAGATCTTTCAGTTCATCACGGGTCATTGGACCGGTGGTGTCCTGAGAGCCGACGGAGGTCATCTTCGGCTCGCAGTAAGCACCCGGACGAATACCGGCCACGCCGCAGGCACGACCGACCATTTTCTGCGCCAGAGAGTAACCACGGCTACTTTCCGCAACGTCTTTCGCCTGACGGAAAACGTCGCTGTGCGGCAGACCCAGCGCCTCACGCGCTTTGGTGGTCAGGCCGCGACCGATAATCAGCGGAATACGGCCACCGGCACGCACTTCGTCAACCAGCACGTCGGTTTTCAGTTCGAAGTTAGCCAGCAGTTCGTTGGTTTCGTGGTTACGCACTTCACCTTTGAACGGATAAACGTCAATCACGTCACCCATGTTCAGTTTGTTGACGTCCACTTCAATCGGCAGCGCGCCCGCATCTTCCATGGTGTTGAAGAAGATAGGGGCAATTTTACCACCGAGGCACAGACCGCCGCCGCGCTTGTTCGGCACGTTCGGAATGTCATCGCCCATAAACCACAGCACCGAGTTGGTGGCCGATTTGCGGGAAGAACCGGTCCCCACCACGTCGCCAACGTAGGCCAGCGGAAAACCTTTCTGCTGTAACGCTTCGATCTGTTTGATCGGGCCAACAACGCCCGGCTGATCCGGGTCGATTCCTTCACGGGCGTTTTTCAGCATCGCCAGAGCGTGCAGCGGGATATCCGGGCGGGACCAGGCATCAGGGGCCGGAGACAGGTCATCAGTGTTGGTTTCGCCGGTGACTTTAAAAACGGTGACGGTGATTTTGTCAGCCAGCTGCGGGCGGTTCAGGAACCACTCGGCGTCGGCCCAGGATTGCATGACCTGCTGTGCATATTCATTGCCCGCTTTGGCTTTCTCTTCTACGTCGTAGAAGTTATCGAACATCAGCAGGGTATGGGACAGCGCTTTCGCGGCAATCGGCGCCAGCTTTGCGTCGTCCAGCGCGTCAATCAGCGGATGAATGTTGTAACCGCCCTGCATGGTGCCCAGCAGTTCGATGGCTTTTTCAGGGGTAACCAGCGGGGAAGTCGCTTCGCCTTTGGCGATGGCGGCAAGGAATCCGGCTTTAACCCAGGCGGCTTCGTCGACGCCCGGCGGTACGCGGTTAATTAACAGATCTAACAGGAATTCTTCTTCGCCAGCAGGCGGATTCTTCAGCAGCTCAACCAGGCCGGCCATTTGGGTTGCATCTAAGGGTTTTGCAACAATCCCAACGGCTGCACGCTCAGCGACGTGCTTACGGTATTCTTCCTGCACAGTGATAATCCTTATTCTTGAGTAAAATGAGATAAAAACCAGGTCAGGATGAGTAAATCAGCGCTGCCGCCTGGGCTAAGGTTGCGGGAAATACAGAGGTCATCGAGCTGCTGCAACAGAGAGAGGTTCTCGGGCGAGCGGATCCCGCCGACGTTGAGCAACTGCTGCGCCTGACGCTGTAGCCAGCGCAGTCCCTTGCTCCCGCCACGCGACGCAACACAGGTATCGTCGTTGCGCGACATAATGAGCAGCAGGGTATTGAGCAGCGCCAGCTCCTCGCTTAGCCCTTCGCGGCGCAGCTGACGATAGCGGGGTAGGGCGTGATCAATAACCAGCGGGTATCCTGCCTGTGCCTCACCGCGTGCGCCGGTTAAGCCGAGGGTGATAAACAGCCGCTGTCCGGCGGTCAGCGGCGTCCGCCCGTGAAGCTCAACCAGTTCGCGCTCGACAATACCGTGGCAAAATTCGCTCACGGTGGCGGCCAGCGCGGCGGGCGCGAGCGGTTGCCCGTTTGCTTCATGACGCCCCAGCGCCGCGCAGAACAGCCCGAGCGTAAAGATGGCGCCTTTATGGGTGTTGACGCCTCCCGTGGCGCGCAGCATTGCCGTTTCGCAATGTAAACCGATGGGCTTCAGGCGAGCCAGAACGCCATCGGTATCGAGCGCCGCGCTGGCGCTCCCCTCTTCGACAAACAGGTGTAGCTCGTTGGCGATGGCGTTAGCGCTGCACAGAAAATCAGGCAGCGCCATGTCCTGATGGGCACCGGTATTTCGCCCGTCAACCAGACCGGGTTTCGGCGTCAGCCGGGCTTCCGTCTGCATCGCCCGGCAGGCGAGCCTGGCGTAATAGTGGCTGAGGTAAGCCTGCGGCAGCTTTTCCTGATGCACGACGGGCGCGCCCCAGGATTCGAGAGGCATCGTTTGCATCATTAATCGCGGACCTGATAAACGACGTCGATCACCGAGCCGTCCCGATAGCGCACGATGGCGATGGGTTTATCGGTAAAGGCGATCGGCTGCGGTTCATCCGTCAGTTGGCGCGCGCGGTCACAGAGCCATTCCACGGTAACGGTTTTTAGTCCTGCCGCCTGGAGACGCTGTGCCAGTTCGGGCCGCGCCGGGTTGACCGCCACGCCGTGGTCGGTCACCAGCACATCTACGCTGGAGCCGGGGGTGATGCGGGTCAGCACCTTATCGACGACGGTCGGAATGCGCCCGCGAACCAGCGGAGCGACGATAATCGACAGCGCCGAGCCGACCGCCGTGTCGCAGTGCCCGCCTGATGCGCCGCGCAGCACGCCGTCCGAGCCGGTCAGCACGTTGACGTTAAAGCCGGTGTCGATTTCCAGCGCGCTCAGCACCACCACGTCCAGTTTGTTGACCGACGCGCCTTTGGAGCTGAAGTTGGCGTATTCGTTGGCGCTGATTTCAATATGATTCGGGTTACGCGCCAGCGAGCGCGTGGCGACGCTGTCAAAACCCTGTACGTCAAGCAGGCGACGGATGTAGCCCTCTTCGTGCAGACCAACGATGGTGGCGGTAATGCCGCCGAGGGCGAAATCGGCACGGATATTCTTGCGGCGCATTTTCTCGCCGAGGAAGCGCGTCACCGCCAGCGCCGCGCCGCCGGTACCGGTTTGCAGCGAGAATCCTTCGCGGAAATAACCTGAAGCCTCAATGACCTGCGCGGCATTCTGTGCAATTTGCAGCTCGCGGGGGTTGGAGGTCATGCGGGTCGCATCGGCACCAATTTTTTCCGCATCGCCAACGCACTCTACCTGTACGACCAGGTCGACCTGATCCTGCCTGATGCTGGCCGGGTGGTGCGGGTAGGGCAGGATATCTTCCGTCAGCAGTATGACTTGGTCCGCATGCTGTGCATCGACCATCGCGTAGCCCAGCGAGCCGCAGGTGGCGCTACCGGTATAGCCGTTGGCATTGCCCATATCATCGCAGGCCGGGACGCCGAGGAAGGCGACATCAATGTTCAGCTCACCGCTTTTCACCAGGTGGGCGCGACCGCCGTGGGAGTGAATTTGCACCGGATGCGCCATTAGCCCACGGGAAATCTCTTCCGCCAGCGGCCCGCGTAGCCCGGAGGTATAAATGTGGCTGACTACGCCATTGCGGATGTGGCCGACTAGCGGCGCGTGGCAGGCGCTCAGAGAGCTGGAGGCCAGGGTCAGGTTTTTAAAGCCCATTGCCGCCAGCTGGTCCATCACCAGGTTCAGCGTCAAGTCACCGCCGCGAAAGGCGTGATGGAAGGAGATAGTCATGCCGTCGCGCAGCCCGCTGCGGCGCACGGCCTCTTCCAGCGAGGCGCAGGTTTTAGCCCGGCGCTGCTGGCGCTGGGTCCGTTTGTCGGTATCGGCAAATGGCGTCAGTTCGCCGATGATCTGGGATAAGTCTTGAGTGTGGTTCATGGCGGTTTACTCCTCACGGACGCCGGAAAGTTCAGCACGGGACAGCACCAGGTGGGCGCGAGCGATAATCGGACTGTCGATCATCTTGCCGTTGAGAGAGACGACGCCCAGGCCTTCGCGTTCAGCGGCTTCTGCCGCTTCAACCACACGCCGTGCGTGATCGACATCTTTTTGCGTCGGAGCGTAGAGGTTATGCAGCAGGGTAATTTGCCGCGGGTTGACCAGCGATTTGCCGTCAAAGCCGAGCTGTTTGATATGCGCGGCTTCGTGCAGGAAGCCCTCTTCGTTGTTGGCGTCGCTGTAGACCGTATCAAATGCCTGAATGCCCGCCGCGCGCGCCGCTTGCAGGATGGTGCAGCGGGCAAACAGCAGCTCGATACCGTCAGCAGAGCGTTCGGTACGGATATCGCGCACGTAATCTTCCGCCCCCAGCGCGATGCCGATTAAGCGCGGAGAAGCCAGAGCGATGGCCGGAGCCTGCAGAATGCCTTTTGCCGATTCAATCGCCGCCAGCATCCCGGTGCTGCCGGGCTTGCGTCCGCATTCCTGTTCGATGCGGGCAATCTCTTTTTCCATCGCAATAACATCATCTGCGGTGTCGGTTTTCGGCAGACGGACGATATCGACCCCGGCGCGCACCACGGCCTCCAGGTCATCGATACCCCACTGCGAATCCAGGGCGTTAACGCGAACAATGGTCTCGATATCGCGGTACAACGGGTGCTGCAACGCGTGGTAAACCAGGCGGCGGGCAGCGTCTTTCTCACGCACGGCAACGGCGTCTTCAAGATCAAACATCAGCGCGTCGGCTGGGTAAATAAAGGCGTTGCTCAGCATGGCGGCGTTAGCGCCGGGGACGAACAACATGCTGCGGCGCAGGCGATTTTTACGTTCTGGCGTCATTATTTTTCCCCCCAACACAGCGTCAGCGCGCCCGCGCGCATCAGGGCAGTTTCCAGCCGTGCGCGCAGCACGCAGTCCAGCGCGCCTTTGTCATCAACGATCACGGCGACGCCGCGGATTGCGTGTTGTTGCAGTACCGCAGCCAGGGTGGCGCGAATGGCATCGCCAAACTGCTTCTGAACCGAGCTGGATATTTCAATTTCCGGCGGTTGCTCCGGGGTCAATGGTTCGATGCGAATCATCACATCGCTGGACTCCAGAGTCCCGGCAACGGCGGGGACTATCTGTTTCATAATGCTCCTGTGGGGGTCTTGGTCGTGTTCGCCTGGGCAGTGTTCTGCTGGCGTTTCAGATAACGTAGGGTGGCGTCAGGTACCAGAGGGGCGACCTCAGCTAAACGATTTTGCTGTAGCAGGCGGCGAACCCGGGATGCGGAAACGGGCGTGCCTTGCCATTGCAGCCGCGAAATCTCAACGAGCTCGACCGGCGCGAAGGGGAGCTCTGGCGTGCTTAACCAATGGCGCATGTCCTGGTTATAGCGCGCGGTGATTGGGCAGAAAGGTTCGTTCCCGACGATGCGGTGCGTGATACCCAATACCGGGGCGATATATTGGCGAAAAAGTGTGATATCGATTTGCGTGTAGCAGCGTTCAACCAGCGCCTGCTCTTTCAGGAAGTAGGCCGGAAAAGTGGCGCGCGAAATCATATATTGCGAGCCGGGATGCACCGTCAGTTTCGCGATACCCTGCGTCGCGTCACGCACCAGCGCGAGGCGGTCGGCGAACGGAAACTGGGCGGCATCTTCGTTGACCAGAAACAGATGTAGCCAGTCAAAATGCGTCGCGGCATAGCGAATAAGATGCAGATGCCCGTTGGTAAATGGATTGGCGTTCATCACGATGGCGGCAATACGCTTGCCGGGCTTACGCCATTGCGCCAGTTGTTGTAAATAACGTGTCAGGTGCGAGCCGCTATTTTCCATTAACACCATGCAGTCAGGAATAGAAACCAACGTGGTGAAACCGCAATGGCGAAATAGATGCTCGTTATGGCTGCGGGTATAAACGAATAATGCGCTGTTGCCGCCTTCTATGGCGATATTAATCAGTTCGGTGACCAGTTTAAGCAATACGCCCTGGCCGCGGAGCTGCGGGGAAATAGCGACGCATTTAATGATTTCGCCATCTACCCCGCCGCAGGCGACGATATTCCCCTGTTGGCGAAGTACCACGAAATCGGCAACATGAGGGTCGATATCCAGATTATTAGCCTGAAGAAAATGAGCCACTTCGGCTATTTTGGCAGCGTTCTTGCTGTTCACTCTGCTCATTATCGTGGTGGCGTCCATTATCAACCCTCTTTTGCCTTAATTAAAAAAACATCATCATGATGGCGACGCTGATAAGCGCGAAAATGACGCACATCGGTACCGCTTTAAATAAAAGCGTGGGAAACAGTTCATTACGCTCCTTGTCCTCTGAGCATGAACCCAGCAGCAAACTGCCGCCGGAAGAGAACGGTGATATTGCCGTTGCCTGCGCGCCAATAACCGTGGCAGTAAACAGCACCATGGCGTTAATACCGGTGGAGGCCGCAATTGACGGAATAATCGGGAACAGGGCCGGACAGACGACGCCGAGGGTACTGCTGAAGAAAGACATCATGCCGCCGATAATTGCCAACGCGAAGGGAACAACGGTCGCAGGCAGGCTTGAACCTACCCAGCTCGCCAGCATATCGATGGTCCCGGCTTTGATGGCGATCTGAATCAGCATCCCGACGCCGCAGATCATGATCAGCGTATTCCATGGCACCAGGGCAATGGCTTTTTTCTCATCGCCAAGCTTGAGGAACAGAGAGATCACGGCAAACACAATCGAGACCAGGCCGACATCCACTCTGGCATTGATAAATTTGATGTTTGCGGAATCAGGCATGATGAGATGCATCACCGGGAACGCCAGAACCACCACCAGCATGGCAAAGATAAGCAGCAGGTTTAGCTTCTGTTTGCTATCGAACGCGTCCGGCTTTTCAACCTGTAATGAGCCGGTAATGCCTTGATTTCCGCGGTTGGTCAAGAAGATTAATAGTAAAATAACGACTATCGGTAAGAGGAAGGAAACCAGGAAAATAGATGACGCGTAAACAAAGGAGTTTGCGCTGTAGCCTGCGGTATCGATAAGCCCACGGAATACGACGCCGCTGGCGCTGGTCATAAAATTCGCCCCGCCCAGGGCGCCATAGTTGACGGCGACGGCGGCGACCAGCTTATTCATCCCCGTTTTACGGCACAGCAGCAGCGTCAACGGTGCGAAGAAAGCGAGAACGGTGAAGAAACCCGCCCCCAGGCTGGCGACAAAAGTAGCGGCAAAGTAAATGACCAATGGCAAAAATTTAGGAAAGTGGCGGCATAAGTAGAGCAAATGCATGGCCAGCTTTTCTAAGGTACCGTTAATTAACGCGAAGTTATAAAAAAGTGAAACGGCAAAAATAACAAAGAAAATACTGATCGGCCATGTTTTGATAACTTCCCCGGCCTTCATATCCAGCAGGAAACAACCTATAAGGTACGCGAATACAATTGCGAATAAACCGGTGTTTATTTTTGTGCGGTAACCTAACGCAATAGAGATCACAATAGAGAGTATTACTATCATGCTGATGTTCATGATAAGTCCTTTTACCGTGTTATCGGAAATGGGGCAGCAACCGAAAATAACGGCTTTGATATCGGTTTTTATTCATATATTTTGTGAATGGGAGTTCAACCCTTACCAAAATATATATTATTGTAATGATATATGCTGTGTTGTTTTGGGTTAATACTCAACCATTAATAAGTTCTATAACGCTTTGGCAAAAAATATTATCGCGTTGAGTATTTGTTAATTCCCAGTTATATATTTCATCTATTGCTTTCGTATAGGTCATACTGTCTTCGTAGCGCGTATGCGGCCAATCACTACCCCACATTAATCGTTCAGGACCAAAGTGTTTTAATAGTAGTGGAACTAGCATCTTCGTATTATCTGTCGGCTTTTTATCACTACCATTTCGATAGCTGGCAGAGATTTTTATCCATATTTTACCGGTTTCTGCATGATTGAGAAGATAAATGAAACCTGGATCTTTCTCTTTTTCAGCAGGCAGACCAAAGTGGTCGATTACAATTTTTACATCAGCGGCGAGCAGTACGCCAAGTAGAGGGACTAAATCCGCCACTGGGCGATGAAGTTCAATATGCCAGCCAAGCGCTTTTATATTACGCAGATGCTGCTGCCAGACCGATGTTGTTAAGTCTGGAAGATCCTGACCAATAAGATTCAAACGTACGCCGATAATGCCCTGCTGTTTAAGCGCTTCCATGGTATCAAATGGCGTATCAGGGTCGATAACCGCAACGCCGTAAAAACGGTCCGGCGACTGGCGAATTGCGTCCAGCATATAGCTATTATCGGTACCCAGAAAACTGGGCTGGATCAGAATCGCTTTATCGATATGGTGCTTATCCAGTTGCGCAAGGTATTGCGCTGGTGCTGCATCGTACTCCGGTACATAGCGGCAATGCTCTGCCAGCGGTAAACCGGTGGTAAAAACATGAGCATGAGTATCAAAATGCATCTAAATTTTATCCTTTTTCAGTGAGATAACGATAAAATGGCTGTTGCTGGCTCTGTAGAGAGCCTGAATGTCCACCTTTGAGTTGCATAGTTGACTATACAACTTTGAGTTGACTATACAACCTGGCAAATAGAGATACTTCTACATGGCTCACGTTTTACCGATCTATGTGCAGATCCAGGAACAACTTCGCAACGGCATTAAGCGGGGGGATTATCCACCTGGTCATAAGCTGCCGTCCGAGAATGAACTGGCCCAACAATTTTCCACCACCCGCGCCACCGTGGTTCATGCGATGCACGGCTTACTAAGCGAAGGGCTTATTGAGCGCGTGCGCGGCAAGGGAACGTTCGTCAAGACTGCGCCGATTGTGACGCGCGTCAGAAAGCAAGAACTTGGCTTTTTCGAGAAAGATTTGCAGGAAAGTAATCTTTCTATTCAGTACCAGGTTTTCTTCTTTGGCGAAGTCCCGTCAACACCTGCTTTACTGGCAAATTTACGGCTTAATGCCGGTGCGAAAATATACCGTCTGGTTCGTTTACGCCTTATCGACGGGAAGCCGCTGGCGGTCGAAATTCGCTATCTTGATGCCGAAATAGCGGCCAATATTGCCGTCGCCTCGCTGGAAACGCTGGCGTTACAGACGCTATTTGAGCAACAGCTGGGCATTATTATTCATACCATTCATAACCAGGTTCGCGTCGCGCTGCCGGGGCAAGAAGTGGCAAAATTTCTGGATATTAAACGCAGCCGACCGGTGATGGTGCGTCAACATACTTGCCTGGCAGGCGATGACAAACTGATCCTGTGGGGCGAAACCTGGTATCGTGAAGAATATGAATTCCAGTACAGCACCTATCGGGATAAATAGAGATTAAACAACCACCTCTGTTATCTGACATGTAGGGCAGGGTGCCATAATTAAGTTATTAAAAGTGGATTTGAAAAATCACTTCAGCGGCTTTCTGCGCATAGCTATCAAGACGATCGAATTGCCGATAAGGAACGAGCCATGCCATCATCAGCTTTACGTTTTGCAATTAATTTAGGCAATGCTTTGCTGGCAGAGCAGTCAGCCGACGGTGAGCTGAGTGGGTTGACGGTCGATCTGGCGCGAAAAATTGCGCACTCTTGCCAGCAGCCGGAGCTGCTGAAACCTTACCCCGCAGCAAAACACATCGTTGACGATGCTTCAAATAATCAATGGGATATTGCTTTTCTGGCGGTGGATCCGGCACGTGAAAATGAGCTGAGTTTTACCTCACCCTATCTCACTATCGACTGTACCGTTCTGGTGCGTCGCGATAGCGAGGTCCATTCGGTTCATGAGATGGACCGTGAAGGTGTGACGATTAACGTCGGAAGGGGTTCTGCCTATTCATTGCCATTGATCCGCACCTTAAAACATGCCCGACTTTGCGAATATCCCACCACTCAGCAGGCGCTCAGCGCTTTCCTTGCCGGTGAGGGGGATATGGTGGCGAATATTCGTCAGCTGCTGGAAGCCGCTGCCCTGGGGCAAGATAGCGTTCGTGTGCTACCTGATAGCTATAGCCAGATTCAGCAGGCAATCTGCGTGCCGCGCGCGGCCCCGCACTATTATGAAAAAATGGAAACCTTGGTGAGACGGTGGCAGCAGGATGGGACGCTGGCGGCGCTGATCGTCCGCCATATTTATGCTTAATCCCTTCATTGATGTATCAGGCCCGGTATATTTTCCCGGAGGCGGCGCTTGACGCGCCTGTCCGGGCTACCAGTCCGCAGACGGTGGTTAACCTCGCTTCCCGCCATATTGCGCAAACCATGCCAGCATTCGCTGCCAGCCGTCCTTCGCCGACTCTTCATGATAGCTGGCGCGATAGTCGGCGTTAAAGGCGTGGTCGGCCTGCGGATAAACCACGATTTCTGCCGTAGCGTTGGCGGCCCGCAGCGCCTGACGCATGGTTTCAATCGTATCCTGCGGGATGCTGTCATCTTTCGCGCCGTAAAGCCCTAAAACCGGGGCGTTCAGATCAACGGCAATGTCCACCGGATGTTTCGGTGAGTTTAATGTTTTCTCACCGACCAGCTTGCCGTACCAGGCAACGGCGGCTTTTAGCTGCGGGTTATGTGCGGCGTACAGCCAGGTGATGCGACCGCCCCAGCAGAAACCGGTAATAAGCAGACGATGGGCATCGCCACCGTGGCGGGAAGCCCAGCTGGCGACGTGATCGAGGTCAGCCAGTACCTGAGAATCCGGCACCTTTTTGACCAACCCCTGAAATAAAGAAGGAATATCGTTGTAATCATTGGGATCGCCCTGGCGGAAGTACAGCTCTGGTGCGATAGCCAGATACCCTTCCTGCGCCAGACGACGACAAATATCGCGGATATGTTCATGCACGCCGAAAATTTCCTGTACAACGATGACGACCGGTAGCGGACCGTCGACGTTGCTCGGACGGGCATGGAAGGCTGGCATGTTATCCCCCTGAGAAGGGATTGATGTCTCCCCGGAGATGATATTTTCATCTGACGTGTGAACAGCAGTTGAGGCATGCGGCGTGGCTGCAGGTGCAAAGCCGGGTTGCTTAGTTGTGGTCATGGTATTCTCCGTACCCTTATTAATGTATTAGCGCATCGATAACTATAGACGTTTTAGACCGGACGTTAACAAACCACAGTGCCCGAAACAGGCTATCTTTTGTTCAGTACTCTCCAGATTAACTTATTAATGTGATTTGTATCACCATTCAATGGCAATCTATTGCAATGAACTTCATTCATAGTGATTGGTGTCACAAAATAGTCTCAGCAGCTTCTGTAAAGTACCGTTTTGCTTCTGCTGATAATTCGACCCACAGAGGAGTTTTTTATGTCTAAGTCTGATGTTTTTCATCTCGGCCTCACCAAGAACGATTTACAAGGGGCTACGCTGGCTATCGTCCCTGGCGATCCGGAGCGTGTGGAAAAGATCGCCGCGCTGATGGATAAGCCGGTCAAACTGGCATCTCATCGCGAATTCACTACCTGGCGTGCTGAACTGGATGGTAAAGCAGTGATTGTCTGCTCTACCGGTATCGGCGGCCCATCTACCTCTATTGCCGTGGAAGAACTGGCCCAATTGGGTATCCGTACCTTCCTGCGCATTGGCACCACCGGCGCTATTCAGCCGCACATTAATGTGGGCGACGTTCTGGTGACCACCGCTTCCGTTCGTCTCGACGGTGCAAGCCTGCACTTCGCGCCAATGGAATTCCCGGCGGTAGCCGATTTCGAATGTACTACCGCGCTGGTTGAAGCGGCGAAATCCATTGGTGCGACCACGCATGTCGGCGTCACTGCCTCTTCCGACACCTTCTATCCGGGCCAGGAGCGTTACGACACCTTCTCTGGCCGCGTGGTGAGCCGCTTTAAAGGTTCGATGGAAGAGTGGCAGTCGATGGGCGTGATGAACTATGAAATGGAATCCGCCACTCTGCTGACCATGTGCGCCAGCCAGGGTCTGCGTGCCGGGATGGTTGCCGGGGTTATCGTCAACCGTACCCAGCAGGAAATTCCAAACGCGGAAACCATGAAGCAAACCGAAAGCCATGCGGTGAAAATCGTCGTGGAAGCAGCGCGCCGCCTGCTGTAGTTCTTATCCTTTCTGTAAAAGGCCGGGCTCTCCGGCCTTTCTTTTTTGCGTTGCTCCTCGCAGGAAAAACCTTTCCAACTGGACGTTTGTACAGCACAATTCTATTTTGTGCCGTAAGTGGTTGCCGCAGGGGGCGTTGTGGATATCTCGATTATTATTAGTGCCGTTGTGGCGCTGGCCGCTGGGCTGATTGTGGGCTGGCTGGCGACCAAAGCGCGCGCCGACCAAATCCGAGCCGACCTCATCGAAGAGCGTCGCGAGCTGGATATTGAGCTGAGCGCCGCCCGCCAACAACTGGTGCAGGAGTCCCACTGGCGCAAAGAGTGCGAGCTGCTCAATAACGAATTGCGCAGCCTGCGCGATATCAATACGTCGCTGGAGGCCGATCTCCGTGAAGTGACCACCCGCCTTGAATCCACGCAAATGCATGCGGAAGATAAAATTCGCCAGATGGTCAACAGCGAGCAGCGCCTTAGCGAGCAGTTCGAGAATCTGGCAAACCGAATATTCGAACACAGCAACCGACGGGTGGATGAGCAGAATCGCCAGAGTCTGCACGGGCTGCTGACCCCGTTACGTGAGCAACTGGATGGTTTCCGCCGCCAGGTTCAGGATAGCTTCGGTCAGGAGGCGCGGGAGCGTCATACCTTGGCTCATGAAATCCGCAACCTTCAGCAGCTTAATGCGCAAATGGCGCAGGAAGCGCTAAACCTGACGCGCGCGCTGAAGGGTGATAACAAAACTCAGGGCAACTGGGGGGAAGTGGTATTGACCCGCGTGCTGGAGGCTTCCGGGCTGCGGGAGGGTCACGAATATCAAACGCAGGTGAGTATCGAAACCGACAACCGTTCACGGATGCAGCCGGATGTGATCGTGCGTCTTCCGCAGGGCAAAGACGTGGTTATTGATGCCAAGATGACTCTGGTCGCCTATGAACGCTACTTTAATGCCGATGATGATTACACCCGCGAAACGGCGTTACAGGAGCATATTGCTTCCGTACGCAATCATATGCGTCTGCTGGGGCGTAAGGACTATCAACAGCTGCCGGGGCTACGTTCACTTGACTACGTCCTGATGTTTATCCCCGTTGAACCCGCCTTCCTGCTGGCGATTGACCGTCAGCCGGAGCTGATTAGCGAAGCGCTGAAGAACAACATTATGTTGGTTAGCCCGACTACGCTGCTGGTCGCACTGCGTACCATCGCCAACCTGTGGCGCTATGAGCATCAGAGCCGTAACGCGCAGAAAATTGCCGAAAGAGCGGGGCGCCTGTATGACAAAATGCGCCTGTTTGTCGACGACATGTCCGCTATCGGCCAGAGCCTGGATAAAGCACAGGATAACTATCGTCAGGCGATGAAAAAGCTCGCTTCCGGGCGTGGCAATTTGCTCGTTCAGGCAGAATCGTTCCGTGGCCTGGGCGTGGAAGTCAAACGTGGGATTAACCCTGACTTAGTCGAACAAGCAACCGCGCAGGATGATGAATACCGTCTTGAGGACGAAGACAACCCACGGGAAGATAACGATTTTTCATCAGATTCCGCAGCTGCTGCAGTGTACGATGGTCGCTCTCAGCCGCGTTGAAGCGTATGGGAAGCGCGCTAAACCTGTTACACTCGACGAACATTTTCTTGATAAGCAAGCAGGCATTGAGATGGTTGAGGATTCACAAGAAACGACGCATTTTGGCTTTCAGACTGTCGCCAAAGAACAGAAAGCTGACATGGTGGCGCATGTATTTCATTCTGTAGCTGCAAAATATGATGTGATGAACGATTTGATGTCGTTCGGTATTCATCGTTTGTGGAAGCGTTTCACCATCGATTGCAGCGGCGTCCGTCGTGGGCAGACCGTGTTGGATCTGGCCGGCGGTACCGGCGACCTGACGGCGAAATTCTCCCGTCTGGTGGGCGAAACCGGCCGCGTGATGCTGGCGGATATTAATGATTCTATGCTGAAGATGGGCCGCGAAAAGCTGCGTAATATCGGCATTATCGGTAACGTGGAATATGTCCAGGCTAACGCCGAAGCGCTACCTTTTGCAGATAACACCTTTGACTGCATCACCATCTCTTTCGGCCTGCGTAATGTCACCGATAAAGAAAAAGCGCTGCGCTCTATGTATCGCGTGCTCAAACCGGGCGGTCGCCTGCTGGTACTGGAGTTCTCGAAGCCAATAATGGAGCCGCTGAGCAAAGCCTACGATGCCTATTCCTTCCATATCCTGCCGCGCGTGGGCGAGCTGGTTGCGAAAGATGCCGAAAGCTATCGATATCTTGCTGAATCTATTCGAATGCACCCCGATCAGGACACTCTGAAAGGCATGATGCAGGACGCAGGTTTCGAAAGCGTCGATTACTACAACCTGACGGCCGGTATCGTTGCGCTGCACCGTGGTTATAAGTTCTGACAGGAGGGACGCTATGCCTTTCAAATCACTGGTTTCCGCCGGTATTGAGACGGTCCTGAATACTTTCCTCTGGCGCGACCAGGCGCTTAAACCCGCCCGGCAGCGGCTGCTGGGGAAAGTGCTGCGCGTCGAGTTGCAAGAACTTTCCGCACCCGTGGTGCTGGTTTTTAGCGAGCGTCAGGTAGACGTGCTGGGCGCATGGGAAGGTGAAGCCGATTGTACCGTGATTACTCGTCTAAGCGTGCTCCCGCAATTACGTAACCGCCAGCAGCTGACGGCGCTGATTCGCAGCGGCGATCTCGAAGTGCAGGGGGATTTGCAGGTGGTGCAAAATACCGTCACCCTGTGCGATCTGGCTGAATTCGACCCGGCTGAACTATTGGCCCCGTATACTGGCGATATCGTTGCGGAAGGCTTCAGTAAAGTATTACGCGGCGGCACTCGCTTTCTTTTACAGGGCACTCAGCGCCAGCAGCGTTATGTCGCGGAGGCGATCACCGAAGAGTGGCGTCTGGCACCGGGACCGCTGGAGCTGGCCTGGTTTGTTGAGGAAACCGCTGCTGTGGAACGAGCCCTGGCCGCGCTGGAAAAACGGCTGGAAACGCTGGAGGGCAAATGACGCCAGGAGAACTACGGCGCCTGTATTTCATCATCCGCACCTTTTTGAGCTACGGGCTTGATGAGCTCATTCCCAAAATGCGCATCACGCTGCCACTGCGAATCTGGCGACGTATGCTGTTCTGGATGCCAAACCGCCACAAAGAAAAACCTCTCGGCGAGCGCTTGCGTCTGGCGTTGCAGGAGCTGGGACCGGTGTGGATTAAGTTTGGTCAGATGCTCTCAACTCGTCGTGACCTGTTTCCGCCGCAAATCGCCGATCAGCTTGCTATGTTGCAGGATCGCGTCGCGCCGTTTGACGGCCTGCAGGCCAAAAAGCAAATTGAGCAAGCGATGGGCGGCCTGCCGGTGGAGGCCTGGTTTGACGATTTCTCCATCGAGCCGCTGGCTTCTGCCTCTATCGCCCAGGTACACACTGCGCGCCTGAAAGAGAATGGCAAAGAGGTGGTCATCAAGGTGATCCGCCCGGATATTGTGCCGGTTATCAAAGCGGATATGAAACTCATCTATCGCCTCGCGCGCTGGGTACCGCGTCTGCTGCCGGACGGTCGTCGTCTGCGCCCACAGGAAGTGGTTCGCGAATACGAGAAAACGCTGCTGGATGAACTCAACCTGCTGCGTGAATCGGCCAACGCCATTCAATTGCGCCGCAACTTTGAAGACAGCCCAATGCTCTATGTCCCTGAGGTTTATTCAGACTACTGCAGCGAAGGCATGATGGTGATGGAGCGGATTTACGGCATCCCGGTTTCCGATGTCGTTGCTCTGGAAGCGCAAAATACCAACATGAAGCTGCTGGCCGAGCGTGGCGTGCAGGTCTTTTTCACTCAGGTCTTCCGCGACAGCTTCTTCCATGCCGATATGCATCCGGGCAATATTTTTGTCAGCTATGAACACCCGGAGGACCCGCAGTACATCGGTATCGACTGCGGTATTGTCGGCTCGCTGAACAAAGAAGATAAGCGCTACCTGGCGGAAAACTTCATCGCCTTCTTTAACCGTGATTATCGCAAAGTTGCGGAGCTGCACGTTGATTCCGGCTGGGTACCTGCGGATACCAACGTTGAAGAGTTCGAGTTTGCCATCCGTACAGTCTGCGAGCCTATTTTTGAAAAGCCGCTGGCGGAAATCTCCTTTGGCCATGTGCTGCTGAACCTGTTTAACACCGCGCGACGCTTCAATATGGAAGTGCAGCCGCAGCTGGTTCTGCTACAGAAGACATTACTTTACGTAGAAGGTGTAGGTCGCCAGCTCTATCCTCAGTTAGACTTGTGGAAAACGGCGAAACCGTTCCTTGAGTCGTGGATTAAGGATCAGGTTGGCATTCCAGCGCTGGTGCGCGCGTTTAAAGAAAAAGCGCCGTTCTGGATTGAGAGAATGCCGGAAATACCTGAGCTGGTGTACCAAAGCTTGCAACAAAGCAAGCAGTTGCAGAATAGCGTCGATACCATCGTGCGTGACATCCAGGTGCGGCACGTACGCCAGGGGCAGTCTCGTTACTTGTTTGGTATAGGTGCGGTTTTACTGCTGAGTGGTACGCTGCTATTCGTCCACCGTCCGGAATGGGGCATGATGCCCGGCTGGCTGATGGCCGCTGGCGTCGTAACCTGGCTTATCGGCTGGCGAAAGACGAACTGACGGCAGTCGCCTTTATCACTGCGCATAATATGTATAATGCGTCCTATTAATTCATCATCTGTCATAGGGGAATGTGTATGGGTGGTATCAGTATTTGGCAGTTACTCATTGTTGTCGTCATCGTGGTTCTGCTTTTCGGGACAAAAAAGCTGAGCTCGCTCGGTTCGGATTTAGGCGCGTCGATCAAAGGCTTTAAAAAGGCCATGAGCGACGAAGATAAACCGGAGAAATCCGCGCCTGATGCCGATTTTGCGGCGAAAACCCTCGCTGAAAAACCGGATGAAGCAAAGAAAGACGAGACCAAACGCCACGACAAAGAGCAGGTGTAATTCGTGTTCGATATCGGTTTTAGTGAACTACTGCTGGTGTTCGTAATTGGCCTCATCGTTTTGGGGCCACAGCGACTGCCTGTCGCGGTAAAAACGGTAGTCAGTTGGATCCGCACGCTGCGGTCTCTGGCGGCTACCGTGCAAAATGAAATAACCCAGGAATTAAAGCTGCAGGAGTTCCAGGAAAGCCTGAAGAAAGTGGAAAAGGCCAGCCTGGATAATCTGACCCCTGAGCTAAAGGCATCGATGGACGAACTGCGCGAAGCGGCTGAATCCATGAAGCGCTCCTATACCGCCAACGATCCTGAAAAAGCCAGCGACGAAGCCAACACGATTCATAACCCGGTAGTGCAGGGTAGTGAAGAGCAGCGCAAAGACATCACGCCAGCGACGGCTGAACATCAGGCCAGCGCGCCAGAGCATGCCCCAGAAAGCGTTGCTGAAGAACCCCTTGTTTCGCAGGTAGAACTTCCGTCTGCGAAAGAGAAAGTCGCCGTGACAGCTTCCGATTCCTCTCCCGCATCGAGTGATAAACAGTAAACATGGGCGTAGACGATACACAACCGCTAATTACGCATCTGATTGAGCTGCGTAAACGCTTGATCAACAGCATTCTCGCGATTCTGGTGATTTTCCTGGCGTTGGTTTATTTCGCCAACGATATCTATCAACTGGTTTCTGCGCCGCTTATTCGGCAGATGCCGGTTGGCGCAACGATGATCGCCACGGACGTGGCCTCGCCTTTCTTTACGCCGATCAAGCTGACCTTTATGGTGTCGATCATTTTGTCGGTGCCGGTCATTTTGTACCAGGTCTGGGCCTTTGTGGCGCCTGCGCTGTATAAGCATGAACGTCGGTTGGTGATGCCGCTGCTGGTCTCCAGCACGCTGCTGTTTTACATCGGTATGGCCTTTGCTTACTTCGTTGTGTTCCCGCTGGCGTTTGGTTTCCTGACGCACGCAGCGCCGGAAGGGGTGCAGGTTTCAACCGATATTCGCAGCTATCTCGATTTTGTCATGGCGTTATTTATCGCTTTTGGCGTCTCGTTCGAAGTGCCGGTGGCCATCGTGCTGCTGTGCTGGATGGGGGTAACAACCCCGGACGATCTGCGTAAGAAAAGGCCTTACGTGCTGGTGGGCGCATTCGTCGTTGGGATGTTGCTGACACCGCCGGATGTATTCTCGCAAACGCTATTGGCGATCCCGATGTACTGTCTATTCGAAGTCGGGGTTTTCTTCGCCCGGTTCTATACAGGCAAGCGCATGACGCGTGATGAAGATGCCGCCGCCGAAGAGGCGCAGGGCAAAGAAGAATAAATACCAGCCGCCCGCAAGGGCGGTTGTCATATGGGAGTAGTGATGTTTGATATCGGTGTAAATCTGACCAGCCCGCAGTTTTCTCGCGATCGCGATGAGGTTGTTTCCCGTGCGCAGGCGGCAGGAGTCACCGGCATGCTGCTGACGGGAACGAACCTGCATGAAAGCGCTCAGGCGCAGCAGATGGCACGCCGCTACTCTGGCTGCTGGTCAACCGCCGGGGTTCATCCACACGACAGTAGCACCTGGACGGAATCCGTCGCGGCGGCAGTCTTTGCGTTGGCCCGCGAGCAGGAAGTCGTCGCGATTGGTGAATGCGGACTGGATTTTAACCGTAACTTTTCGACGCCGCAGGAGCAGGAAGCGGCGTTTAGCGCTCAACTGGCTCTGGCGGCGGAGCTGTCGATGCCGGTGTTTTTGCACTGCCGCGATGCGCACGAGCGCTTCCTGGCCCTGCTGACGCCCTGGCTCGATAAATTACCGGGGGCAGTGGTGCATTGTTTTACCGGTACGCGCGAAGAGATGCGTGAATGTGTGGATAGAGGTTTATCCATTGGTATCACCGGCTGGGTGTGCGATGAGCGTCGAGGGATGGAGCTGCGAGAGTTGCTGGTTGATATTCCGATCGACCGTCTGCTGGTTGAGACCGATGCGCCTTATCTACTGCCGCGCGATATGCGCCCGAAACCCTCTTCCCGCCGTAATGAACCTGCTTATTTGCCGCATATTTTGGCGAGTATCGCAGGGTGGCGTGGGGAAGACGCGAAGTGGCTGGAAGAAGTCACCGATGCTAACGTCAGAAGACTCTTTGGCGTGCGCTTTTAAGCGCGTCGTCAGATTTTATAAAAGTCCGTATTTTTGACGCTCTGCAATACCTGCTTGTTAAGTAGATTTAGCAGCAGCATAGAACGGGCTTCGCCATCCGGTTCGGTAAAGATTGCCTGTAGACCTTCAAAGGCACCGTCAGTGATTAGTACGTTGTCGCCTTCATGGGGCGTTTCCGGATCGGTAATGCCTTCCGGCTTGTAGATGGAGAGCTGATGAATGACGGCGGATGGCACGATAGCGGGCAGTGCGCCAAAACGCACAAAGCTGTTCACACCGCGAGTCGCGTTGATGGTGGTGGTATGAATAATTTCTGGATCAAACTCGATAAACAGATAGTTTGGGAACAGGGGTTCGCTGACCGTCGTGCGTTTACCGCGGACAATTTTTTCCAGTTCGATCGTTGGCATCAGGCAATTGACGGCCTGCCGTTCGAGATGTTCCTGGGCGCGTTCAAGTTGCCCACGTTTGCAATAAAGTAAATACCAGGCTTGCATAATGACTCTTTCCACAGCTACTGGTAGCAAGCATAACAAAAGCCCGATGCGATCGCGAAATCATTGCGGATGAAAACGAAATTTCAGCGTTCTTTCACGCTAATTTAACAAAAATACAGCATCGCCCTGATGAACGCCGTATAATCAGCCGCCTGTATAGAGGTCAATAACAACTCCATGAAATACCACGATCTACGCGATTTTCTGACATTACTGGAGCAGCAGGGGGAATTGAAACGGATCTCCCTGCCGGTCGATCCTCACCTGGAAATTACCGAAATTGCCGATCGCACTTTGCGTGCTGGCGGCCCAGCCCTGCTGTTTGAAAACCCGAAAGGCTACTCCATGCCCGTGTTGTGCAACCTGTTCGGCACGCCGAAACGCGTTGCGTTGGGGATGGGTCAGGAGGACGTCAGCTCGCTACGGGAAGTGGGTAAACTTCTGGCTTTCCTGAAAGAGCCGGAACCGCCAAAAGGCTTTCGCGATCTGTTCGATAAGCTGCCGCAGTTCAAACAGGTACTGAACATGCCGACTAAGCGCCTGCGCGGCGCGCCATGTCAGCAGAAAATTATCCAGGGCGATGATGTAGACCTGACCCGAATCCCGATCATGACCTGCTGGCCGGAAGATGCCGCACCGCTTATTACCTGGGGGCTCACGGTCACTCGTGGTCCGCATAAAGAGCGGCAAAATCTGGGCATCTATCGCCAGCAGCTGATTGGCAAGAACAAGCTGATTATGCGCTGGCTGTCCCATCGCGGCGGCGCGTTGGATTTCCAGGAGTGGTGCGCAGCGCATCCTGGCGAACGTTTCCCGGTCTCCGTGGCGCTGGGTGCCGATCCGGCGACCATTCTCGGTGCGGTGACGCCCGTTCCGGATACCCTTTCTGAGTATGCGTTTGCGGGCCTGCTACGGGGAACAAAAACTGAAGTCGTGAAGTGCGTTTCTAACGACCTGGAAGTGCCGGCCAGCGCGGAGATCGTGCTGGAAGGTTATATCGAATCCGGGGAACTGGCTCCCGAAGGGCCGTATGGCGATCACACTGGCTACTACAATGAAGTGGATAGCTTCCCGGTGTTTACCGTCACACATATCACCCAGCGGGAAGATGCGATTTATCACTCCACCTACACCGGACGCCCGCCGGATGAACCAGCAGTATTGGGCGTCGCGCTGAACGAAGTCTTCGTGCCGATTCTGCAAAAGCAGTTTCCTGAAATTGTCGATTTTTACCTGCCGCCGGAAGGGTGTTCCTATCGCCTGGCGGTGGTCACCATGAAGAAACAGTACGCTGGTCACGCTAAGCGCGTGATGATGGGCGTCTGGTCGTTCCTGCGGCAGTTCATGTACACCAAGTTCGTGATTGTCTGCGATGACGATGTTAACGCGCGCGACTGGAATGACGTGATTTGGGCGATTACTACCCGTATGGACCCGGCGCGTGATACGGTATTGGTAGAAAACACGCCAATTGATTACCTGGACTTTGCCTCACCGGTTTCCGGTTTGGGTTCAAAAATGGGGCTGGATGCCACAAATAAATGGCCTGGTGAGACCCAGCGCGAGTGGGGTCGTCCCATTAAGAAAGATCCCGAGGTGACGGCACGTATTGACGCCATCTGGGATGAACTGGCCATCTTCAAATAACAGTAAGCGGGGCTAACGCCGCTGTTTTGCACAATAGACCCGATAGAGGGGACGCATGACAACCTTAAGCTGTAAAGTGACCTCGGTGGAGGCGATTACCGATACTGTGTATCGCGTTCGATTAGTGCCGGAAGCGGCGTTTTCCTTCCGTGCTGGTCAGTATCTGATGGTCGTGATGGACGAGCGCGACAAGCGTCCGTTCTCTATGGCCTCTACGCCGTCGGAACACGAGTTTATCGAGCTGCATATCGGCGCATCTGAACTCAACTTGTATGCGATGGCGGTGATGGATCGCATTTTGAAAGAACGTGAAATCGAGGTCGATATCCCGCATGGCGAAGCCTGGCTGCGCGATGATGAGGATCGTCCGCTGATTCTGATCGCCGGGGGGACGGGCTTCTCCTATGTGCGTTCCATTCTGCTCACCGCGCTGGCGCGCAATCCGAACCGTGATATCGCTATCTACTGGGGCGGGCGCGAAGCCAAGCATCTCTATGATCTGTCCGAGCTGGAAGCGTTAAGCGTGAGACACCCTGGTTTACGCGTTGAGCCGGTTGTTGAACAGCCTGAAGAAGAGTGGCGTGGTCGTACCGGGACCGTACTTACGGCGGTTTTACAGGATTACGGAACGCTGGCCGAGCATGATATCTATATTGCTGGCCGCTTCGAGATGGCTAAGATTGCCCGCGACCTGTTCTGTAATGAACGCGGCGCGCGTGAAGATCGTCTGTTTGGCGATGCTTTTGCGTTTATCTGATAGTTATTATAAAAGCATCCGGGCTTTTGGCCCAGATGCTTTATTTATTTGGCATCGCTAAAGTAAACGTACAGTGGTCGATCGTTCTCCAGCAAACAGAGCATTTTTCCGACGGTTTTTCCCTCTTTTTCCAGCGTAGCGGCTAACTGCGTCGCGATATGCTGGCTACCTATCTTCTCATCGTAGCGTTCGGTATTGATATTGGTGATGACCAGGTTCTTTAGCTGTTCGCTTTCCGGATTCTGCACCATTTTATTCATTCCCCAGGAGAGACATGCCTGAGCGTTATCTTGCTCATCGGCGAGGGCTGCACCAGAGAATGTAGCAAGCAGAAGAATGAGTGGGAGTGTTTTCATAAGTTGTTATTATCCTTAATAATCGTTACCTTCCTGGTGATCATAACTGAATAGCAGAAATAAAAAACCCGCCCCTGACAGGCGGGAAGAACGGCAACGATTAAACCCGCTCAAAGACGGTGGCGATGCCCTGGCCTAAACCAATACACATGGTAGCCAGGCCGAACTGCGCGTCTTTGCGCTCCATCTGATTAATTAACGTTGTGCTAATGCGCGCGCCGGAACAGCCGAGCGGATGGCCCAGAGCGATCGCGCCGCCGTTGAGGTTGATCTTCTCATCTATCTGCTCCATCAGCCCCAGATCTTTAATACACGGCAGGATCTGCGCGGCAAAAGCCTCGTTCATTTCGAAAACGTCAATATCGCTGGTAGAGAGTCCGGCCTTTTTCAGCGCCAGCTTTGAAGCTGGAACCGGACCATAACCCATGATTGATGGATCACAGCCGACGACAGCCATAGAACGCACTCGCGCACGCGGTTTCAGGCCCAGCTCGCGAGCGCGGCTTTCACTCATTAACAGCATTGCGGCAGCACCGTCGGAGAGTGCGGAAGAGGTTCCCGCCGTTACCGTACCCGTGACCGGATCGAACGCGGGCCTTAGCGCAGCCAACGCCTCTACCGTCGTTTCAGGACGAATAACTTCATCATAATTGTATGACTTCAGCACGCCGTCAGCATCGTGACCACCGGTGGCAATGATTTCCGTCTTGAACGCACCCGACTGCGTGGCGGCCCAGGCGCGAGCGTGGGAGCGGGCGGCGAACTGGTCCTGCATTTCCCGGCTGATGCCGTGCAGACGCGCCAGCATTTCTGCTGTCAGCCCCATCATACCGGCGGCTTTAGCGACGTTACGGCTCAGGCCCGGGTGGAAATCCACGCCGTGGCTCATCGGCACGTGGCCCATATGTTCCACGCCGCCAATCAGGCATACGCTGGCGTCACCGGTCATGATCATGCGCGCTGCGTCATGCAGCGCCTGCATCGAAGAACCACAAAGGCGATTGACCGTGGTGGCCGGTACCGAGTGCGGGATTTCCGCCAGTAGCGCGGCATTGCGGGCAATGTTAAAGCCCTGCTCCAGGGTCTGCTGCACGCAGCCCCAGTAAATATCGTCAATCGCGCTTGCTTCAAGCGATGGGTTGCGCGAAAGCAGGCTACGCATCAGGTGCGCAGAGAGGTCTTCCGCGCGCACGTGGCGAAAGGCGCCGCCCTTCGAACGGCCCATCGGGGTGCGAATTGCATCGACAATGACAACCTGTTCCATTGTGACTCCTTAAGCCGTTTTCAGGTCGCCTACCGGGCGGGCAGGTTCAACCGGGGGATAGTACGCTTCGTTATGGCGTGCTTTACTGCGCAGGCCTTCCGGCACGTCATACAGCGGGCCGAGGTGCTGATATTGCTGCGCCATATCGAGATATTTTGCGCTGCCGAGCGTATCCAGCCAGCGGAATGCACCGCCGTGGAATGGAGGGAAGCCGAGGCCGTAAACCAGCGCCATATCCGCTTCCGCCGGGCTGGCAATAATGCCTTCTTCCAGACAACGCACCACTTCGTTAACCATAGGGATCATCATGCGGGCGATGATTTCTTCGTCGCTGAAGTCGCGTTTCGGCTGGCTGACGTCTGCCAGTAGGCTATCCACAACCGCATCTTCTTCTTTCTTCGGCTTACCCTTGTTGTCTTCTTTATAACGCCAGAAGCCGAGGCCATTTTTCTGACCGAAACGGTTAGCCTCGAACAGGGCGTCGATCGCGTCGCGATAATCTTTCTGCATCCGCTGCGGGAAGCCTGCGGCCATGACGGCCTGGGCGTGATGTGCGGTATCAATACCGACCACATCCAGCAGATACGCCGGGCCCATCGGCCAGCCGAACTGCTTCTCCATCACTTTGTCGACTTTGCGGAAGTCCGCGCCGTCGCGCAGCAGCTGGCTGAAACCAGCGAAATAGGGGAACAGCACGCGGTTAACAAAGAAGCCGGGGCAGTCGTTAACCACAATCGGCGTCTTGCCCATTTTGCTTGCCCAGGCGACCACTTTGGCGATAGTGTCATCCGAGCTTTTCTCGCCGCGAATGATCTCAACCAGCGGCATCCGGTGAACCGGGTTAAAGAAGTGCATGCCGCAGAAGTTCTCCGGGCGCTTCAGGACGCTGGCCAGTTCGCTAATCGGAATGGTGGAAGTATTTGACGCCAGCACGGTGTCCGGACGCACTTTATCTTCAGTCTCCGCCAGCACCGCTTTTTTCACTTTCGGATTCTCAACGACCGCTTCGACCACCACGTCCACGCGTTCAAAACCGGCATAGTCAAGCGTCGGCTGAATGGTTGAAATGACGCCAGCCATCTTCAGACCGTCGATCTTGCCGCGCTCCAGCTGTTTATTCAGCAGCTTGGCGGCTTCGGTCATACCGAGCGTCAGCGATTTGTCGTTGATATCCTTCATCACCACCGGTACGCCTTTCCAGGCCGACTGGTAAGCGATGCCGCCGCCCATAATACCCGCGCCCAGTACGGCAGCGTGTTTTGGCGTTTCGGTATCTTTGGTGAGCTTCTTCGCTTTCGCTTTGACGTACTGATCGTTGAGGAAGATGCCGACCAATGCGCGAGCTTCGCTGGTGTGCGCCAGCGGCACAAAACTCTGGTTTTCCAGGTTCAGCGCTTCTTCACGACCAAAGCGTGCGGCAGCTTCAATGGTTTTCACTGCGGTACCAGGAGCTGGATAATGTTTACCCGCGGTTTGTGCGACCATGCCTTTGGCGATGGTAAAACTCATCGTGGCTTCAATTTTACTGAGGTGAAGAGGCTCCAGCTTCGGCTGACGCTTGGCCTTCCAGTCGAGATCGCCGTTAATCGCCTGGTGCAGAATGGCTATCGCGCCATCGATCAGCTTCTCATGCTTTACCACACCGTCGACGAGACCGATTTTCAGCGCCTGATCGGCACCAACATCTTTCCCGGCGGCAATAATTTCCAGTGCGCTGTCCGCACCAAGCATCCGCGGCATACGCACCGAGCCGCCAAAGCCCGGCATAATGCCCAGCTTCGTTTCCGGCAGACCAATACGCAGGTCAGGCGTCGCCAGGCGATAATCGGTTGCCAGAACGCATTCGCAGCCGCCGCCCAACGCATAGCCGTTAACTGCGGCAATGGTAGGGACCGGCAAATCCTCCAGACGATTGAAGACACTATTGGCAAAATGCAGCCACTGGCTGAGCTGTTCTTGAGGAACCAGGAACAGTGAAAGGAATTCGGTGATATCCGCGCCGAAGATAAAGGCTGCTTTCTCAGAGCGGAGCAGCAACCCTTTAAGATCTTTTTGTTTTTCGAGCACATCCAGCGCCTGGCCGAGGCTGGCTACGGTTGCGGTATCGAGCTTATTGACCGAACCGGGGGCATCGAACACCAATTCGGCAATGCCGTCTTCCCGCCAGTCGAGGTACAGGGTGTCGCCTTTGTAGAGCATGTCAGTCTCCTGAATCCAGCAATATGATCTGGTCGTACCAGATGAGATGGAGTGTGGAATTTATGTTAATAAATTGCAAATAAATCTTTAAATAAATGCTGGTCGGATCACACCCGGTAGAAATCACCCCGCCTGAGGCCAATGTGCTAAGATGCGAAGAATCACGATCCAATAAAATCAAAGGATAAAAGATGGAATCACTGGCCGGTCTCTATAAAAATCATATCGTTACCCTACAAGAACGTACTCGCGATGTTCTGGCCCGTTTTAAGCTGGATGCGCTGCTGATTCACTCTGGTGAATTGGTTAATGTCTTTCTTGACGATCATCCGTATCCGTTCAAGGTCAACCCACAGTTCAAAGCCTGGGTACCGGTAACGCAAGTCCCTAACTGCTGGCTGCTGGTGGACGGCGTCAACAAACCGAAACTGTGGTTCTATCTGCCGGTTGATTACTGGCACAACGTAGAACCGCTGCCGACCTCATTCTGGACCGAAGAGGTGGAAGTGATTGCCCTGCCGAAAGCTGACGGTATTGGCAGCCAACTGCCCGCAGCCCGCGGCAATATTGGCTATATCGGTCCGGTTCCGGAACGTGCGCTGGGTCTGGAGATTGCGGCGGATAAGATCAACCCGAAAGGCGTTATCGATTATCTGCACTACTATCGCTCCTATAAAACCGATTATGAGCTGGCTTGTATGCGTGAAGCACAGAAATCGGCGGTTAATGGCCATCGTGCAGCGCATGAAGCATTCCTTTCAGGGATGAGCGAGTTTGATATTAACCTTGCCTATCTGACGGCGACCGGCCATCGTGACACCGACGTGCCATACAGCAATATCGTGGCGTTGAACGAACATGCCTCCGTGCTGCACTACACCAAACTGGATCATCGCGCGCCGGCTGAAGCGCGTAGTTTTCTGCTGGATGCTGGTGCGGAATATAATGGTTACGCGGCCGATCTGACGCGCACCTGGGCGGCGCATAGTGATAATGACTATGCTCAACTGGTTAAAGACGTCAATGACGAACAGCTGGCGCTGATTAGTACCATGAAGGCGGGCACCAGCTATGTGGATTATCATATTCAGTTCCATCAGCGTATTGCCAAACTGCTGCGTAAGCATCAGATAGTCAAAGATATGAGCGAAGAGGCGATGGTGGAGAACGACCTGACCGGGCCGTTTATGCCACACGGCATTGGCCATCCGCTGGGCTTGCAGGTTCATGACGTTGCGGGCTTTATGCAGGATGATACTGGCACCCATTTGGCGGCGCCGTCAAAATATCCCTACCTGCGCTGCACGCGCGTGCTGCAACCAAGAATGGTACTGACCATTGAGCCGGGCATCTACTTTATCGAATCTCTGCTGGCCCCGTGGCGCGAAGGGCAGTTCAGCAAGCACTTCAACTGGCAGAAAATCGACGCATTGAAGCCGTTTGGCGGGATTCGTATCGAAGACAACGTGGTTATCCACGAGAATAATGTCGAAAATATGACGCGTGACCTGAAACTGGCGTAATGGAAAGTTGGTTGATACCGGCTGCGCCGGTGACCTTTGTTGAAGAGATCAAAAAAAGCCGCTTTATTACGCTGTTGGCGCATACCAACGGCGTAGCGGCGGCAAAGGCGTTTGTTGAATCCGTCAGAGCTGAGCACCCGGACGCCCGCCACCATTGCGTGGCATGGGTAGCCGGGCCGCCGAACGACTCACAACAGTTGGGCTTTTCTGATGATGGCGAACCGGCTGGCACGGCGGGGAAACCGATGCTGGCCCAGCTTATGGGCAGCGGCGTTGGGGAGATAACCGCTGTTGTCGTGCGTTACTACGGTGGTATTCTGCTGGGCACCGGCGGCCTGGTGAAAGCTTACGGCGGCGGTGTCCATCAGGCGCTTGCTCAGCTAACAACGCAGCGCAAGACGCCGCTGACCGCATATACTTTGCAGTGTGAATATGGGCAGTTGGCCGGGATTGAAACGCTGTTAGCTCAGTTCTCAGGGAAAATTGTCGAAAGCGAATATCAAGCCTCTGTTCAGCTGCGCGTGGCGCTTCCTCAAGCTGAAGTGGCGCTATTTTCAGCAAGGCTGGCTGATTTTAGTCGTGGTTCGTTGCAATTACTGAAGATTGACGAATAATCCCCACCTGATTTTTTTGCATACCAAAGGAAGCGCCAGAGATGCATTTTCGCGCGATAACCCGAATCGTTGGACTGCTGGTCATTCTATTTTCGGGAACTATGATCCTCCCGGGATTAGTAGCCTTAATATACCGCGATGGTGCGGGGCGGGCGTTTACCCAGACCTTTTTTGTCGCGCTGGCGATCGGCTCACTTCTGTGGTGGCCTAACCGTCGTGAAAAGGGCGAACTGAAATCCCGCGAAGGATTTCTGATAGTCGTCCTCTTCTGGACCGTATTGGGCAGCGTGGGTGCGCTGCCATTTATTTTCGCTGAACAGCCGAACCTGACGGTAACGGATGCGTTTTTTGAATCCTTCTCGGGCCTGACAACAACCGGGGCGACTACGCTGGTGGGGCTCGATTCGTTACCCCATGCCATCCTTTTTTATCGTCAGATGCTGCAATGGTTTGGCGGTATGGGGATCATCGTGCTGGCGGTAGCGATACTGCCAATCCTTGGCGTCGGCGGTATGCAGCTATATCGGGCGGAGATGCCGGGACCGTTGAAGGACAACAAGATGCGCCCGCGAATTGCGGAAACGGCGAAAACGTTGTGGCTTATCTATGTCTTGCTGACTGTGGCCTGCGCGCTGGCGCTGTGGTTTGCCGGAATGCCGGCATTTGACGCTATTGGACATAGCTTCGCTACTATCGCGATTGGGGGGTTCTCTACCCATGATGCCAGCGTCGGCTATTTTGACAGCCCGACGATCAACACCATTATTGCAGTCTTTCTGCTGATCTCCGGCTGTAACTATGGTCTGCACTTCTCTTTACTTAGTGGCCGCAACCTGAAGGTTTACTGGCGCGATCCGGAATTCCGCATGTTTATCGGGGTGCAGTTGACGCTGGTAGTGATCTGTACCCTGGTGCTGTGGCTACATGATGTCTATGCCTCGGCGGTTACCACGCTGAACCAGGCCTTCTTCCAGGTGGTGTCGATGGCGACGACTGCAGGTTTCACTACCGACAGCATTGCGCGTTGGCCGTTATTCTTGCCGGTGTTGCTGCTATGCTCGGCTTTTATCGGCGGTTGCGCCGGTTCGACGGGCGGCGGCTTGAAAGTTATTCGTATTCTGCTGCTCTTTAAACAGGGTAACCGTGAGCTTAAACGTCTGGTACACCCTAATGCGGTATACAGTATTAAGTTGGGTAACCGAGCGCTGCCGGAACGTATTCTGGAAGCCGTCTGGGGATTTTTCTCCGCTTATGCGTTGGTATTCATCATCAGTATGCTGGCGATCATCGCTACCGGCGTGGATGACTTCTCTGCTTTTGCTTCAGTTGTCGCGACGTTAAACAACCTTGGTCCTGGGCTGGGCGTTGTGGCGGATAACTTTGCGACGATGAACCCGGTCGCGAAATGGATATTGATTGCTAACATGCTGTTTGGTCGTCTGGAAGTGTTCACCTTGCTGGTGCTATTTACTCCGACTTTCTGGCGCGAATAACAGGAGTGCCTGTGAAAACTTTGATTCTATTCTCTACCCGCGACGGACAAACGCGTGAAATCGCCTCCTTTCTGGCATCTGAATTAAAAGAGCAAGGAATTGATACGGATACGATTGACCTTAATCGCACCAATGAGATCGATTGGCCTTTATACGATCGCGTAGTGATTGGTGCATCAATCCGTTATGGCCATTTTCATCCGGCGCTGGAGCGGTTCGTGAAAAAACACCTTCAGGCGCTGCAGGCGCTGCCGGGTGCTTTTTTCTCGGTCAATCTCGTGGCGCGTAAGCCAGAGAAGCGAACGCCGCAGACGAACAGCTACACGCGTAAGTTTCTGCTCAACTCTCCGTGGCAACCTCAACGTAGTGCCGTATTTGCTGGGGCACTCCGTTACCCACGTTATCGTTGGTATGACCGCTTTATGATTCGTCTTATTATGAAGATGACCGGAGGCGAAACGGATATCACTAAAGAGGTTGTCTATACCGACTGGCAGCAGGTCACGCTTTTTGCCCGGGAAATCGCACAAATGACCAGCAAATAGGGTGTTAAAACACCTTGATGATGGAAAGTTGAGCGAACAAAAGAAAATTTGAAATTTCCTCTTGTCACATCGGAATAACTCCCTATAATGCGCCACCACTGACACGGAACAACGGCTTACAGGCCGCCGGGTTAGCGGGGTTCAGCGATGAACGCCGGCAGAGAAAAGCGAAATTAAACGCTTGACTCTGAATGAGGAAAACGTATTATACGGGACCTCGCAACGGTGAGCGAAAGCCGCGTTGCACTGCTCTTTAACAATTTATCAGACAATCTGTGTGGGCACTCAAAGTGACATGGATTCTAAACGTCGCAAGACGCTAAATGAATACCAAAGTCTCTGAGTGAACATACGTAATTCATTACGAAGTTTAATTCACGAGCATCAAACTTAAATTGAAGAGTTTGATCATGGCTCAGATTGAACGCTGGCGGCAGGCCTAACACATGCAAGTCGAGCGGTAGCACAGGGGAGCTTGCTCCCTGGGTGACGAGCGGCGGACGGGTGAGTAATGTCTGGGAAACTGCCTGATGGAGGGGGATAACTACTGGAAACGGTAGCTAATACCGCATAACGTCGCAAGACCAAAGAGGGGGACCTTCGGGCCTCTTGCCATCAGATGTGCCCAGATGGGATTAGCTAGTAGGTGGGGTAATGGCTCACCTAGGCGACGATCCCTAGCTGGTCTGAGAGGATGACCAGCCACACTGGAACTGAGACACGGTCCAGACTCCTACGGGAGGCAGCAGTGGGGAATATTGCACAATGGGCGCAAGCCTGATGCAGCCATGCCGCGTGTATGAAGAAGGCCTTCGGGTTGTAAAGTACTTTCAGCGAGGAGGAAGGCATTGAGGTTAATAACCTTAGTGATTGACGTTACTCGCAGAAGAAGCACCGGCTAACTCCGTGCCAGCAGCCGCGGTAATACGGAGGGTGCAAGCGTTAATCGGAATTACTGGGCGTAAAGCGCACGCAGGCGGTTTGTCAAGTCGGATGTGAAATCCCCGGGCTCAACCTGGGAACTGCATTCGAAACTGGCAGGCTAGAGTCTTGTAGAGGGGGGTAGAATTCCAGGTGTAGCGGTGAAATGCGTAGAGATCTGGAGGAATACCGGTGGCGAAGGCGGCCCCCTGGACAAAGACTGACGCTCAGGTGCGAAAGCGTGGGGAGCAAACAGGATTAGATACCCTGGTAGTCCACGCTGTAAACGATGTCGACTTGGAGGTTGTTCCCTTGAGGAGTGGCTTCCGGAGCTAACGCGTTAAGTCGACCGCCTGGGGAGTACGGCCGCAAGGTTAAAACTCAAATGAATTGACGGGGGCCCGCACAAGCGGTGGAGCATGTGGTTTAATTCGATGCAACGCGAAGAACCTTACCTACTCTTGACATCCAGAGAACTTAGCAGAGATGCTTTGGTGCCTTCGGGAACTCTGAGACAGGTGCTGCATGGCTGTCGTCAGCTCGTGTTGTGAAATGTTGGGTTAAGTCCCGCAACGAGCGCAACCCTTATCCTTTGTTGCCAGCGATTCGGTCGGGAACTCAAAGGAGACTGCCAGTGATAAACTGGAGGAAGGTGGGGATGACGTCAAGTCATCATGGCCCTTACGAGTAGGGCTACACACGTGCTACAATGGCATATACAAAGAGAAGCGACCTCGCGAGAGCAAGCGGACCTCATAAAGTATGTCGTAGTCCGGATCGGAGTCTGCAACTCGACTCCGTGAAGTCGGAATCGCTAGTAATCGTGGATCAGAATGCCACGGTGAATACGTTCCCGGGCCTTGTACACACCGCCCGTCACACCATGGGAGTGGGTTGCAAAAGAAGTAGGTAGCTTAACCTTCGGGAGGGCGCTTACCACTTTGTGATTCATGACTGGGGTGAAGTCGTAACAAGGTAACCGTAGGGGAACCTGCGGTTGGATCACCTCCTTACCTTAAAGAACCTGCCTTTGTAGTGTCCACACAGATTGTCTGATGAATGTAAAGAAGCAAGACGGCTGCGAAGTCGCGACACCTCGTGTCCCCTTCGTCTAGCGGTTAGGACTCCGCCCTTTCACGGCGGCAACAGGGGTTCGAATCCCCTAGGGGACGCCACTTGCTGGCTGTGAGTGAAAGACACAACCCACCGATATCTCAAAACTAACTCAGTGAGTTATGTTTGAGATATTTGCTCTTTAAAAATCTGGATCAAGCTGAAAATTGAAACGACACGCTGCGTCTGTTCTCCGTAATAAGAACAGCATGACGGTGTGTTTGAGTCTCTCAAATTTTTGCAATCATGAAGTGTTTTACGAAACATCTTCGGGTTGTGAGGTTAAGCGACTAAGCGTACACGGTGGATGCCCTGGCAGTCAGAGGCGATGAAGGACGTGCTAATCTGCGATAAGCGTCGGTAAGGTGATATGAACCGTTATAGCCGACGATTTCCGAATGGGGAAACCCAGTGTGTTTCGACACACTATCGTTAAGTGAATACATAGCTTAACGAAGCGAACCGGGGGAACTGAAACATCTAAGTACCCCGAGGAAAAGAAATCAACCGAGATTCCCCCAGTAGCGGCGAGCGAACGGGGAGGAGCCCAGAGTCTGAATCAGTTTGTGTGTTAGTGGAAGCGTCTGGAAAGTCGCAGGGTACAGGGTGATACTCCCGTACACAAAAACGCACAGGCTGTGAACTCGAAGAGTAGGGCGGGACACGTGGTATCCTGTCTGAATATGGGGGGACCATCCTCCAAGGCTAAATACTCCTGACTGACCGATAGTGAACCAGTACCGTGAGGGAAAGGCGAAAAGAACCCCGGCGAGGGGAGTGAAACAGAACCTGAAACCGTGTACGTACAAGCAGTAGGAGCCCACTTGTTGGGTGACTGCGTACCTTTTGTATAATGGGTCAGCGACTTATATTCTGTAGCAAGGTTAACCGTATAGGGGAGCCGCAGGGAAACCGAGTCTTAACTGGGCGTTAAGTTGCAGGGTATAGACCCGAAACCCGGTGATCTAGCCATGGGCAGGTTGAAGGTTGGGTAACACTAACTGGAGGACCGAACCGACTAATGTTGAAAAATTAGCGGATGACTTGTGGCTGGGGGTGAAAGGCCAATCAAACCGGGAGATAGCTGGTTCTCCCCGAAAGCTATTTAGGTAGCGCCTCGTGAACTCATCTTCGGGGGTAGAGCACTGTTTCGGCTAGGGGGTCATCCCGACTTACCAACCCGATGCAAACTACGAATACCGAAGAATGTTATCACGGGAGACACACGGCGGGTGCTAACGTCCGTCGTGAAGAGGGAAACAACCCAGACCGCCAGCTAAGGTCCCAAAGTCATGGTTAAGTGGGAAACGATGTGGGAAGGCACAGACAGCCAGGATGTTGGCTTAGAAGCAGCCATCATTTAAAGAAAGCGTAATAGCTCACTGGTCGAGTCGGCCTGCGCGGAAGATGTAACGGGGCTAAACCATGCACCGAAGCTGCGGCAGCGACGCTTATGCGTTGTTGGGTAGGGGAGCGTTCTGTAAGCCGTTGAAGGTGGCCTGTGAGGGTTGCTGGAGGTATCAGAAGTGCGAATGCTGACATAAGTAACGATAAAGCGGGTGAAAAGCCCGCTCGCCGGAAGACCAAGGGTTCCTGTCCAACGTTAATCGGGGCAGGGTGAGTCGACCCCTAAGGCGAGGCCGAAAGGCGTAGTCGATGGGAAACAGGTTAATATTCCTGTACTCGGTGTTACTGCGAAGGGGGGACGGAGAAGGCTATGTTAGCCGGGCGACGGTTGTCCCGGTTTAAGCATGTAGGCGGATGTTCCAGGTAAATCCGGAACGTCATTCAACGCTGAGGTGTGATGACGAGGCACTACGGTGCTGAAGTAACAAATGCCCTGCTTCCAGGAAAAGCCTCTAAGCATCAGGTAACATCAAATCGTACCCCAAACCGACACAGGTGGTCAGGTAGAGAATACCAAGGCGCTTGAGAGAACTCGGGTGAAGGAACTAGGCAAAATGGTGCCGTAACTTCGGGAGAAGGCACGCTGATGGTAGGTGAAGTGACTTGCTCACGGAGCTGAAATCAGTCGAAGATACCAGCTGGCTGCAACTGTTTATTAAAAACACAGCACTGTGCAAACACGAAAGTGGACGTATACGGTGTGACGCCTGCCCGGTGCCGGAAGGTTAATTGATGGGGTTATCCGTAAGGAGAAGCTCTTGATCGAAGCCCCGGTAAACGGCGGCCGTAACTATAACGGTCCTAAGGTAGCGAAATTCCTTGTCGGGTAAGTTCCGACCTGCACGAATGGCGTAATGATGGCCAGGCTGTCTCCACCCGAGACTCAGTGAAATTGAACTCGCTGTGAAGATGCAGTGTACCCGCGGCAAGACGGAAAGACCCCGTGAACCTTTACTATAGCTTGACACTGAACACTGGTCCTTGATGTGTAGGATAGGTGGGAGGCTTTGAAGTGTGGACGCCAGTCTGCATGGAGCCATCCTTGAAATACCACCCTTTAATGGCTGGTGTTCTAACGTGGACCCGTAATCCGGGTTGCGGACAGTGTCTGGTGGGTAGTTTGACTGGGGCGGTCTCCTCCTAAAGAGTAACGGAGGAGCACGAAGGTTAGCTAATCCTGGTCGGACATCAGGAGGTTAGTGCAATGGCATAAGCTAGCTTGACTGCGAGCGTGACGGCGCGAGCAGGTGCGAAAGCAGGTCATAGTGATCCGGTGGTTCTGAATGGAAGGGCCATCGCTCAACGGATAAAAGGTACTCCGGGGATAACAGGCTGATACCGCCCAAGAGTTCATATCGACGGCGGTGTTTGGCACCTCGATGTCGGCTCATCACATCCTGGGGCTGAAGTAGGTCCCAAGGGTATGGCTGTTCGCCATTTAAAGTGGTACGCGAGCTGGGTTTAGAACGTCGTGAGACAGTTCGGTCCCTATCTGCCGTGGGCGCTGGAGAATTGAGGGGGGCTGCTCCTAGTACGAGAGGACCGGAGTGGACGCATCACTGGTGTTCGGGTTGTCATGCCAATGGCATTGCCCGGTAGCTAAATGCGGAAGAGATAAGTGCTGAAAGCATCTAAGCACGAAACTTGCCCCGAGATGAGTTCTCCCTGACTCCTTGAGAGTCCTGAAGGAACGTTGAAGACGACGACGTTGATAGGCCGGGTGTGTAAGCGTAGCGATACGTTGAGCTAACCGGTACTAATGAACCGTGAGGCTTAACCTTACAACGCCGAAGATGTTTTGGCGGATTTGAGAGAGATTCAGCTTGATACAGATTAAACAGAATTTGCCTGGCGGCGACAGCGCGGTGGTCCCACCTGACCCCATGCCGAACTCAGAAGTGAAACGCCGTAGCGCCGATGGTAGTGTGGGGTCTCCCCATGTGAGAGTAGGGAACTGCCAGGCATCAATTAAGTGAAGAGCCCATCCTGACGGATGGGCTTTTTGCGTTTTTGTATACCAAAAATTTTATGCTTGTCAGAATTGCCTGGTCGGCCATAGTAGAGAGTTATCGCTAACGTACTACTGACAATCAGGCAAGCCTTCCCCTGCTATATACGGTAAACTAATGCTGATTTTGCATCAGGAAACCACTATGAACCACTCCCTCAAACCCTGGAATACCTTTGGCATAGACTGCTCGGCCAGAGAGCTTGTACGCGTCGAAAACGAACAACAGCTGGTTGCTGTCTGGCAAAAGGCTGTTACAGCAAAACAACCTGTTTTGATCCTGGGAGAAGGAAGCAATATTCTCTTCCTGGAGGATTATTCTGGTACGGTAATTATCAACCGTATCATGGGCATAGAGGTTAGTGAAACACCTGATGCCTGGCATTTGCATGTTGGGGCGGGGGAGAACTGGCATCGGTTGGTGCAATTCGCGTTGAATAATAAAATGCCTGGTTTAGAAAATCTTGCATTAATCCCTGGCTGTGCCGGATCTTCCCCGATTCAAAACATTGGTGCCTATGGAATTGAATTACAGAGCGTTTGTCAGTATGTCGATTGCGTTGAGTTAGCCACTGGTCAGAAGCGGCGCTTTTCCGCCGCTGAGTGCCGCTTTGGCTATCGCGACAGTATTTTCAAGCATGAGTATAAGGACCTCTACGCTATTGTGGCCGTAGGCCTAACTTTGGCAAAAGTATGGCGACCGGTCTTAACTTACGGTGATTTAACCCGCCTTGATCCTGAAAATGTTACGCCGCATCAGGTTTTTGATTCCGTTTGTCACATGCGAATGACTAAGCTTCCTGATCCAAAAGTGACGGGTAATGCGGGCAGTTTCTTTAAGAATCCGGTGATTAGTGCTGAAAATGCGCAAGGTTTGCTGGAGCAATATCCAGGTATTCCTCACTACCCGCAGCCTGATGGCAGCATAAAGCTGGCAGCAGGATGGCTCATCGATCAATGTCAGCTTAAAGGCAAGGTAATTGGCGGTGCAGCGGTACACAACCAACAGGCATTAGTATTGATTAATTACGATCGGGCAACCAGTGAAGATGTGGTTAAATTAGCCCACTATGTTCGCCAGCAGGTTGGGGATAAGTTCAATATCTGGCTACAACCGGAAGTGCGTTTTATTAGCAAAACAGGTGAAGTCGATGCGGAGGGGATTATTGTATGAAAGATTATACCGTTCCTCTGACGTTGGTATCGATACTGGCCGACGCTGAGTTTCACTCAGGCGAGCAACTTGGCGAGCGCTTAGGAATGAGCCGGGCGGCAATCAATAAACATATTCAAACCTTGCGTGACTGGGGAGTTGATGTATTTACCGTCCCAGGTAAAGGCTACAGCTTGCCGGAACCTATACAGCTATTAGACGAAGAACAGATTTCGAAGCAGATTGAACATGGGCGGGTAACCGTGCTACCGGTTATTGACTCTACGAATCAGTATTTACTGGATAGGCTTAGTGAACTGCAGTCTGGTGATGCTTGCGTAGCGGAATATCAACAGGCTGGTCGCGGTCGTAGGGGGCGTAAGTGGTTCTCGCCGTTTGGTTCTAACCTCTACCTTTCAATGTACTGGCGTCTTGAGCAGGGGCCCGCTGCTGCCATTGGTTTGAGTTTGGTCATCGGGATTGTGATTGCCGAGGTACTTCAAAGCCTGGGGGCCGATAAAGTACGGGTGAAATGGCCGAATGATCTCTATTTGCAGGATCGGAAACTGTCAGGGATCCTGGTGGAACTGACGGGTAAAACCGGTGACGCTGCACAGATAGTCAGCGGGGCAGGTATCAATCTTATGATGCGTCGTGTTGAGTCTGATGTTGTTAATCAAGGCTGGATCAGCTTACAGGAAGCAGGAATCTCTATCGATAGGAATACTCTGGCCGCGCGGTTGATTAAAGAATTGCGGGCTAGTCTGCAGCTTTTTGAACAGGAAGGTTTGGCACCGTATCTAAAACGCTGGGAAAAGTTAGATAACTTTATTAATCGTCCGGTTAAACTTATTATTGGTGATAAAGAAATCTTTGGTATTTCCCGCGGGATTGATGCTCAAGGAGCCTTATTGCTGGAACAGGATGGAGTAGTAAAACCCTGGATTGGTGGCGAGATATCGTTGCGCAGCGCTGAATGAAAAAAGGGAGCTAACGCTCCCTGTCTTATTTTCGTAATCGAACTTGATTGACGGAATGATTTGCACTTTTAGTCATTATAAGACTAGCCCGCTCACGAGTTGGAAGGATGTTTTCCTTTAAATTCAAAAGATTAATCTCATTCCATAACGATGTGGCAATGTTGATAGCTTCATCTTTAGAAAGCTGTGCGTAATTATGGAAATAAGAGTCGGGGTCGGTAAATGCCCCTTCGCGAAATTTCAGAAAACGATTGATATACCATGTTTTGAGCAAGTCTTCTGGCGCATCGACATAAATTGAAAAATCAACAAAATCTGAAACAAATACATGATGTGGATCGTGTGGGTAATCCATTCCACTTTGTAAAACATTTAATCCTTCAAGAATTAAAATATCCGGCTGGATAACTGTTTTATCCCCATCAGGAATAACATCATAAATCAGATGTGAATAGACAGGAGCAGTGGCGTTTGGAATGCCTGATTTCAGGTCGGAAACGAATTTAACTAAGCGATGCATATCGTAAGACTGCGGGAAGCCCTTCTTCTTCATCAGGCCGCGTTCTTTCAATACTGCGTTAGGATGCAAAAAACCATCGGTAGTGATCAATTCAACATGGCGATGTTCGGGCCAGCGACTGAGTAAAGCTTGCAGCACGCGCGCAGTAGTACTTTTGCCGACAGCCACGCTACCCGCAATACTGATGATATAAGGGATGCGTTGACCATTGGTACCGAGGAATTGTTCCAGTACCGCCTGGCGGCGCAAGTTAGAACTGATATAAAAATTGAGCAAGCGCGACAGTGGCAAATAAATCTCTGCAACTTCTTCAAGGGAAAGATCTTCATTGATGCCTTTTAACCGCGTGATTTCTTCCTCTGCTAGCGTCATCGGAACAGAATCACGAAGTGCAGCCCATTGGTCGCGGTTAAATTGTAGGTACGGTGTCATTAACGTTTGCTCTTTTTGGCTCATAAGCATGTTCTTGCAGTCGCCGAATGAAAGAAAGGCGGGGGTGCTTCACACTAGTTAATCAGGACAATGGGCAGGAGGGTAACACCAGATTGCAAGGAATAATAAGAAAAAAACTCATTGAATGATGCTTTCTAACGGTAACATCACAGAGGCGAATGAGTTGGTGGTGGCATATAAAGTCTTCTACAGGGCTGCCAATGTTAATTAACTGAGACCACGGGTAGCTCGTAGCGGTAAAGATGTTATATCAAAAGGGGATTTTACATTTTCAGGAGTTACCTCTAAGTAACTTTGTGCGATGAATGGTGTATTTTTGTGCTTCGTTGTTTGAATTTACACCGTTTTTTCTCGATTAAGCACAAAATGTGAGCGATAGAACGTTTTATGCAATTTTTTAGTTGCATGAACTCTCAGGTCTCCCTAGAATGCGCGCTACTTGATGCCGACTTAGCTCAGTAGGTAGAGCAACTGACTTGTAATCAGTAGGTCACCAGTTCGATTCCGGTAGTCGGCACCATCAAGTGCCTGGTGGGGTTCCCGAGCGGCCAAAGGGAGCAGACTGTAAATCTGCCGTCATCGACTTCGAAGGTTCGAATCCTTCCCCCACCACCATCTTTCGGCAACGCTTTGCGAAGCCAGGGTTGATTGGTTAAACTAGTCAACTCAAACAAAAAAAAGAGATTCATCTCTTTTTTTTGTTATAGAAAGAACTGGGTAGCCGAGTTTCAGGATGCGGGCATCGTATAATGGCTATTACCTCAGCCTTCCAAGCTGATGATGCGGGTTCGATTCCCGCTGCCCGCTCCAGACGTGCTGATATGGCTCAGTTGGTAGAGCGCACCCTTGGTAAGGGTGAGGTCCCCAGTTCGACTCTGGGTATCAGCACCACTTCTTTATCTCTCCTCCCTGTTTCTCTCTATTCTATTGCATTCAACAAGTCGGGCATGTTGCCTGGTTGATGTGGTGATATCACCGATTTATCCGTGTCTTAGAGGGACAATCGATGTCTAAAGAAAAGTTTGAACGTACAAAACCGCACGTTAACGTCGGTACTATCGGCCACGTTGACCATGGTAAAACAACGCTGACCGCTGCAATCACTACCGTACTGGCTAAAACCTACGGCGGTGCTGCTCGCGCATTCGATCAGATCGATAACGCGCCGGAAGAAAAAGCTCGTGGTATCACCATCAACACCTCCCACGTTGAATATGACACCCCGACTCGCCACTACGCACACGTAGACTGCCCGGGCCACGCCGACTATGTTAAAAACATGATCACCGGTGCTGCGCAGATGGATGGCGCGATCCTGGTTGTTGCTGCGACTGACGGCCCGATGCCGCAGACCCGTGAGCACATCCTGCTGGGTCGTCAGGTAGGCGTTCCGTACATCATCGTGTTCCTGAACAAATGCGATATGGTTGATGACGAAGAGCTGCTGGAACTGGTCGAAATGGAAGTTCGTGAACTTCTGTCTCAGTACGATTTCCCGGGCGACGACACTCCGATCGTTCGTGGTTCTGCTCTGAAAGCACTGGAAGGTGACGCTGAGTGGGAAGCGAAAATCATCGAACTGGCTGGCTTCCTGGATTCTTACATCCCGGAACCAGAGCGTGCGATTGACAAGCCGTTCCTGCTGCCTATCGAAGACGTATTCTCCATCTCCGGTCGTGGTACTGTTGTTACCGGCCGTGTAGAGCGCGGTATTGTTAAAGTTGGCGAAGAAGTTGAAATCGTTGGTATCAAAGAGACTGCGAAGTCTACCTGTACCGGCGTTGAAATGTTCCGCAAACTGCTGGACGAAGGCCGTGCTGGTGAGAACGTAGGTGTTCTGCTGCGTGGTATCAAACGTGAAGAAATCGAACGTGGCCAGGTACTGGCTAAGCCGGGCTCAATCAAGCCGCACACCAAGTTCGAATCTGAAGTTTATATTCTGTCCAAAGATGAAGGCGGCCGTCATACTCCGTTCTTCAAAGGCTATCGTCCGCAGTTCTACTTCCGTACAACTGACGTGACTGGCACCATCGAACTGCCGGAAGGCGTAGAGATGGTTATGCCGGGCGACAACATCAAAATGGTTGTTACCCTGATCCACCCGATCGCAATGGACGACGGTCTGCGTTTCGCAATCCGTGAAGGCGGCCGTACCGTTGGCGCGGGCGTTGTTGCTAAAGTTCTCAGCTAATCACTGATAACATTTGACGCAATGCGCAATAAAAGGGCATCATTTGATGCCCTTTTTGCACGCTTTCACACCAGAACCTGGCTCATCAGTGATTTTTTGAGTCATAATCATTGCTGAGACAGGCTCTGAAGAGGGCGTTAAGTCCGAAACGCAACAGAGCATTTCGGTTTGGTCGCCTCGTATTTCATGCGGGGTGAAGATATTTGTCTGAATTCTTGTGACAGGTTGGTTTATGAGTGCGAATACCGAAGCTCAAGGGAGCGGGCGCGGCCTCGAAGCGATGAAGTGGGCGATTGTTGCCGTGCTGCTGATTATGGCTATCGTCGGCAACTTCCTCTATCGTGACATTATGCTGGCAGTGCGTGCGTTGGCCGTAGTGATTCTGATCGCTGCAGCAGGCGGCGTCGCGCTGTTAACGACAAAAGGTAAGGCGACAGTGGCTTTCGCTCGCGAAGCGAGAACTGAAGTCCGCAAGGTTATTTGGCCAACTCGCCAGGAAACGTTGCACACTACGCTGATTGTTGCCGCAGTGACTGCAGTAATGTCACTGATCCTGTGGGGACTGGATGGTATTCTGGTTCGCCTGGTATCCTTTATCACTGGCCTGAGGTTCTGAGATGTCTGAAGCTCCTAAAAAACGTTGGTACGTCGTTCAGGCGTTTTCCGGTTTTGAAGGTCGCGTAGCTACCTCGTTGCGTGAACATATCAAATTACACAATATGGAAGAGTTGTTTGGCGAAGTCATGGTGCCGACGGAAGAAGTGGTCGAGATCCGTGGCGGCCTGCGCCGTAAAAGCGAGCGTAAATTCTTCCCTGGTTATGTACTGGTCCAGATGGTCATGAATGACGCGAGCTGGCACCTGGTGCGTAGCGTGCCTCGAGTGATGGGCTTTATCGGCGGCACCTCTGACCGTCCGGCTCCGATCAGTGATAAAGAAGTGGACGCGATCATGAACCGTCTGCAGCAGGTTGGTGATAAGCCGCGGCCGAAAACGCTATTTGAACCGGGTGAGATGGTACGCGTTAGCGATGGTCCGTTCGCAGACTTTAATGGCGTCGTCGAAGAAGTTGACTATGAGAAGTCGCGTCTGAAGGTGTCCGTTTCTATCTTCGGTCGTGCAACTCCGGTTGAACTTGATTTTGCTCAGGTAGAAAAAGCTTAACTGCCGATCAAAAAAACAGCGATTTAATCATTGCGTGAGGCGCGAAATTGACATACAATTTCGCGCCTTTTGTTTTTATGGGTCATATGCCCATAAAGCGATATTTATCACGGGGAGCCTTTTTTAAAGGCGTTACACCCAAACGAGGAAATTTAAATGGCTAAGAAAGTACAAGCCTACGTCAAGCTGCAGGTTGCAGCTGGTATGGCAAACCCGAGTCCGCCGGTTGGTCCAGCACTGGGTCAGCAGGGTGTGAACATCATGGAATTCTGCAAAGCGTTCAACGCTAAAACCGAATCCCTGGAAAAAGGTCTGCCAATCCCGGTTGTTATCACCGTTTACGCTGACCGTTCTTTTACCTTTGTTACTAAGACTCCGCCGGCTGCTGTTCTCCTGAAGAAAGCTGCAGGCATCAAGTCTGGTTCCGGTAAGCCGAACAAAGATAAAGTAGGTAAAATTTCCCGCGCTCAGCTGCAGGAAATCGCGCAGACCAAAGCTGCCGACATGACTGGTTCCGACATTGAAGCGATGACTCGCTCCATTGAAGGTACTGCACGTTCCATGGGCCTGGTAGTGGAGGACTAAGAAATGGCTAAACTGACCAAGCGCATGTCCGTGATCCGTGACAAAGTTGATGCAACTAAACAGTATGACATCAACGAAGCCATTGCCCTGCTGAAAGAGCTGGCGACCGCTAAGTTTGTAGAAAGCGTTGACGTTGCTGTAAACCTCGGCATCGACGCTCGTAAATCTGACCAGAACGTCCGTGGCGCAACTGTACTGCCGCACGGCACAGGTCGTTCCGTTCGCGTAGCCGTATTTGCCCAGGGCCCGAACGCTGAAGCAGCTAAAGCTGCAGGCGCCGAGCTGGTAGGTATGGAAGATCTGGCTGACCAGATCAAAAAAGGCGAAATGAACTTTGACGTTGTTATTGCTTCCCCGGATGCAATGCGCGTTGTTGGCCAGTTGGGCCAGGTTCTGGGTCCACGTGGCCTGATGCCAAACCCGAAAGTTGGTACCGTGACTCCTAACGTTGCTGAAGCAGTTAAGAACGCTAAAGCAGGCCAGGTTCGTTACCGTAACGACAAAAACGGCATCATCCACACTACCATCGGTAAAGTGGATTTTGACGCTGACAAACTGAAAGAAAACCTGGAGTCTCTGCTGGTTGCGCTGAAAAAAGCAAAACCGACTCAGGCAAAAGGCGTGTACATCAAGAAAGTTAGCCTCTCCACCACCATGGGTGCTGGCGTTGCCGTTGATCAGTCTGGTCTGACTGCGACAGTGGCGAACTAATATTCGCCTTTACGTGGGCGTAGGATTTGTCTACAATTCTACCCCCACGTTTGTTAACGAAAGTTAGCAAATAACAGATTTGTTCGTTGGAGCCTGGCCTATCCAGGCCTCCGTCGAAGACCGCAGGTGTTTCGCAAGAAACTTAATGCCCTGCGTAGACGGTGACAGAACGCTAAGATTATTTTTGGATACTCTGGCTTGTTTCTGCTCACCGTATAAAGACGCTCTTTCGTTGGAAAGAGTGAAGTGAGTTCCAGAGCATAAACTCTGGCAAACATCCAGGAGCAAAGCTAATGGCTTTAAATCTTCAAGACAAACAAGCGATTGTTGCTGAAGTCAGCGAAGTAGCCAAAGGCGCGCTGTCTGCAGTAGTTGCGGATTCCCGTGGCGTTACTGTAGGCAAAATGACTGAACTGCGTAAAGCAGGTCGTGAAGCTGGCGTTTACATGCGTGTTGTTCGTAACACCCTGCTGCGCCGCGTCGTTGAAGGTACTCAGTTCGAGTGCCTGAAAGACACGTTTGTTGGTCCGACCCTGATTGCATACTCTATGGAACACCCGGGCGCAGCTGCTCGTCTGTTCAAAGAGTTCGCGAAAGCGAATGCAAAATTTGAGGTCAAAGCCGCAGCCTTTGAAGGTGAGTTGATCCCGGCATCGCAAATCGATCGCCTGGCAACCCTGCCGACCTACGAAGAAGCAATTGCACGCCTGATGGCAACCATGAAAGAAGCTTCGGCTGGCAAACTGGTTCGCACTCTGGCTGCTGTTCGCGATGCGAAAGAAGCTGCTTAATCGCAGTTGTCTTTGTAAAGCATCTGCTTACGTATAAACTTATTCTGATATTCAGGAACAATTTAAATGTCTATCACTAAAGATCAAATCATTGAAGCAGTATCCGCTATGTCCGTAATGGACGTTGTTGAGCTGATCTCTGCAATGGAAGAAAAATTCGGTGTTTCTGCTGCTGCTGCTGTAGCTGTAGCTGCTGGCCCGGCTGAAGCTGCTGAAGAAAAAACTGAATTCGACGTAATTCTGAAAGGTATCGGCGCTAACAAAGTTGCCGTTATCAAAGCAGTACGTGGCGCAACTGGCCTGGGTCTGAAAGAAGCTAAAGACCTGGTAGAATCTGCTCCGGCCGCTCTGAAAGAAGGCGTGAGCAAAGATGACGCTGAAGCACTGAAAAAATCTCTGGAAGAAGCTGGCGCTGAAGTTGAAGTTAAATAAGCCAACTTTTCCGGTTGCAGCCTGAGTAATCAGGCTGATGGCTGGTGACTTTTTGGTCACCAGCCTTTTTGCGCTGTAAGGCGCCAGTAGCATTTCACACTGTTTGACTACTGGTTGTCCTGACAATGCTTGTTTCTATAGACGACTTAATATACTGCGACAGGTTAGGGCTCCTGAGCTGTGTAAATTGCAATGAAATGGTTTAAGCGTGATAGAAACAGGTATTGCGGAAAGTGTTCCATTTTCCGGTCAACAAAATAGTGTTGCATAAAAAACTGCCTTATGTGGGCAGATGGGTCGACTTGTCAGCGAGCTGAGGAACCCTATGGTTTACTCCTATACCGAGAAAAAACGTATTCGTAAGGATTTTGGTAAACGTCCGCAGGTTCTGGACATACCTTATCTCCTTTCTATCCAGCTTGACTCGTTTCAGAAGTTCATCGAGCAAGATCCTGAAGGACAGTATGGTCTGGAAGCAGCTTTCCGTTCCGTATTTCCGATTAAGAGCTACAGCGGTAATTCTGAGCTGCAATACGTCAGCTACCGTCTGGGCGAACCTGTTTTTGACGTTAAAGAATGTCAGATTCGTGGCGTGACCTATTCGGCACCGCTGCGTGTAAAACTGCGTCTGGTGATCTACGAGCGCGAAGCGCCGGAAGGCACAGTCAAAGACATTAAAGAACAAGAAGTCTACATGGGCGAAATTCCGCTCATGACTGACAACGGCACCTTTGTTATCAACGGTACCGAGCGTGTTATCGTTTCTCAGCTGCACCGTAGCCCAGGCGTCTTCTTTGACTCCGACAAAGGGAAAACCCACTCTTCGGGTAAAGTGCTGTATAACGCGCGTATCATTCCTTACCGTGGTTCCTGGCTGGACTTCGAGTTCGACCCGAAAGACAACCTGTTTGTCCGTATTGACCGCCGTCGTAAGCTGCCAGCAACGATTATTCTGCGTGCGCTGCAGTACACCACTGAGCAGATCCTTGACCTGTTCTTCGACAAAGTGGTCTTTGAAATTCGCGATAACAAGCTGCAGATGGAGCTCATTCCTGAGCGTCTTCGCGGTGAAACAGCTTCTTTTGATATCGAAGCTAACGGCAAGTTGTACGTCGAAAAAGGCCGCCGCATCACTGCACGCCACATTCGCCAGCTGGAAAAAGACGATATCAAACATATCGAAGTTCCGGTTGAGTACATTGCGGGTAAAGTTGCATCTAAAGACTATGTTGACGCATCTACCGGTGAGCTGATCTGCTCTGCGAACATGGAGCTGAGCCTGGATCTGCTGGCGAAGCTGAGCCAGTCTGGCCATAAGCGCATTGAAACTCTGTTCACCAACGATCTGGACCACGGTGCGTATATGTCTGAGACTATACGCGTCGACCCAACCAACGATCGTCTGAGCGCACTGGTAGAAATCTACCGCATGATGCGCCCTGGTGAACCACCGACTCGTGAAGCAGCTGAAAATCTGTTCGAGAACCTGTTCTTCTCCGAAGACCGCTATGATCTGTCAGCGGTTGGTCGTATGAAGTTCAACCGCTCTCTGCTGCGTGATGAAATCGAAGGTTCCGGTATCCTGAGCAAAGAAGACATCATCGAAGTGATGAAAAAGCTCATCGATATCCGTAACGGTAAAGGCGAAGTCGATGATATCGACCACCTCGGTAACCGTCGTATCCGTTCCGTAGGCGAAATGGCGGAAAACCAATTCCGCGTTGGCCTGGTGCGTGTTGAGCGTGCGGTGAAAGAGCGTCTGTCTCTGGGCGATCTGGATACCCTGATGCCTCAGGATATGATCAACGCCAAGCCGATTTCTGCCGCGGTTAAAGAGTTCTTCGGTTCCAGCCAGCTTTCCCAGTTTATGGACCAGAACAACCCGTTGTCTGAGATTACGCACAAACGTCGTATCTCCGCACTCGGCCCAGGCGGTTTGACCCGTGAACGCGCAGGCTTTGAAGTTCGAGACGTACACCCGACTCACTACGGTCGCGTATGTCCTATCGAAACGCCTGAAGGTCCGAACATCGGTCTGATCAACTCCCTGTCCGTGTACGCACAGACTAACGAATACGGCTTCCTTGAGACTCCGTACCGTAAAGTAACCGACGGTGTTGTTACCGACGAAATTCATTACCTGTCTGCTATTGAAGAAGGCAACTACGTTATCGCTCAGGCGAACTCCAACCTGGATGACGAAGGCCACTTTGAAGAAGACCTGGTAACTTGTCGTAGCAAAGGCGAATCCAGCTTGTTCAGCCGCGACCAGGTTGACTACATGGACGTTTCCACCCAACAGGTGGTTTCCGTCGGTGCGTCCCTGATCCCGTTCCTGGAACACGATGACGCCAACCGTGCATTGATGGGTGCGAACATGCAACGTCAGGCGGTTCCGACTCTGCGTGCTGATAAGCCGCTGGTTGGTACCGGTATGGAACGTGCTGTTGCCGTTGACTCCGGTGTAACTGCGGTTGCTAAACGTGGCGGTCTGGTTCAGTACGTGGATGCCTCCCGTATCGTTATCAAAGTTAACGAAGACGAGATGTACCCGGGTGAAGCAGGTATCGACATCTATAACCTGACCAAATACACCCGTTCTAACCAGAACACCTGTATTAACCAGATGCCGTGTGTGTCTCTGGGTGAGCCAATCGAGCGCGGCGACGTGCTGGCAGATGGCCCGTCTACCGACCTCGGTGAGCTGGCGCTCGGTCAGAACATGCGCGTGGCATTCATGCCATGGAATGGTTACAACTTCGAAGACTCCATCCTCGTATCCGAGCGTGTTGTTCAGGAAGACCGTTTCACTACCATCCATATTCAGGAACTGGCATGTGTGTCTCGTGACACCAAGCTGGGGCCGGAAGAGATCACTGCTGACATCCCGAACGTGGGTGAGGCTGCGCTCTCCAAACTGGATGAGTCCGGTATCGTTTACATTGGTGCAGAAGTTACCGGTGGCGACATTCTGGTTGGTAAGGTCACGCCGAAAGGTGAAACCCAGCTGACGCCAGAAGAGAAGCTGCTGCGTGCAATCTTCGGTGAGAAAGCGTCTGATGTTAAAGACTCTTCTCTGCGCGTACCAAACGGTGTTTCCGGTACGATTATCGACGTTCAGGTCTTTACCCGCGATGGCGTAGAAAAAGACAAACGTGCGCTGGAAATCGAAGAGATGCAGCTGAAGCAGGCGAAGAAAGACCTGTCTGAAGAATTGCAGATCCTCGAGGCTGGCCTGTTTGGTCGTATCTACGCGGTGCTGGTTTCCGGTGGTGTTGAAGCTGAGAAGCTCGACAAACTGCCGCGTGACCGCTGGCTGGAACTCGGCCTGACCGACGAAGAGAAACAAAATCAGCTAGAACAGCTGGCTGAGCAGTATGACGAACTGAAACACGAGTTCGAGAAGAAACTCGAAGCGAAGCGCCGCAAAATCACTCAAGGCGACGATCTGGCACCAGGCGTGCTGAAGATTGTTAAAGTGTATCTGGCCGTTAAACGTCAGATTCAGCCTGGTGACAAAATGGCTGGTCGTCACGGTAACAAGGGTGTTATCTCTAAGATCAACCCGATCGAAGATATGCCTTACGATGAAAACGGCACGCCGGTAGACATCGTACTGAACCCGCTGGGCGTACCGTCTCGTATGAACATCGGTCAGATTCTGGAAACCCACCTGGGTATGGCTGCGAAAGGTATTGGCGAGAAAATCAACGCCATGCTGAAACAGCAGCAAGAAGTCGCCAAACTGCGCGAATTCATCCAGCGTGCCTACGATCTGGGTACAGACGTTCGTCAGAAGGTCGATCTGAATACCTTCACTGATGAAGAAGTTCTGCGTCTTGCTGAAAACCTGAAAAAAGGTATGCCGATCGCAACGCCAGTATTCGACGGTGCGAAAGAGTCTGAAATCAAGGAACTGTTACAGCTGGGCGGCCTGCCGACTTCCGGTCAGATCACGTTGTTTGACGGTCGTACCGGTGAGCAGTTCGAGCGCCAGGTAACCGTTGGCTACATGTACATGCTGAAACTGAACCACCTGGTTGATGACAAAATGCATGCGCGTTCTACCGGTTCTTACAGCCTGGTTACTCAGCAGCCGCTGGGTGGTAAGGCGCAGTTCGGTGGTCAGCGCTTCGGGGAGATGGAAGTGTGGGCGCTGGAAGCTTATGGCGCGGCATACACCCTGCAGGAAATGCTCACCGTTAAGTCTGATGACGTGAACGGTCGTACCAAGATGTATAAAAACATCGTGGACGGCAACCATCAGATGGAACCGGGCATGCCGGAATCCTTCAACGTACTGTTGAAAGAGATTCGCTCGCTGGGCATCAACATCGAACTGGAAGACGAGTAACTCTCGCTCAAACAGGTCACTGGTGCCGGGATAATTCCCGGCGCCAGATTGTGCTAACTCCGACGGGAGCAAATCCGTGAAAGATTTATTAAAGTTTCTGAAAGCGCAGACTAAAACCGAAGAGTTTGATGCGATCAAAATTGCTCTGGCCTCGCCAGACATGATCCGTTCATGGTCTTTTGGTGAAGTTAAAAAGCCGGAAACCATTAACTACCGTACGTTCAAGCCTGAGCGTGACGGCCTTTTCTGCGCCCGTATCTTTGGGCCGGTAAAAGACTATGAGTGCCTGTGCGGTAAGTACAAGCGCCTGAAACACCGTGGTGTGATCTGTGAGAAGTGCGGCGTTGAAGTGACCCAGACTAAAGTGCGCCGTGAGCGTATGGGCCACATCGAGCTGGCGTCTCCGACTGCGCACATCTGGTTCCTGAAATCTCTGCCGTCCCGTATCGGCCTGCTGCTCGATATGCCGCTGCGTGATATCGAACGCGTACTGTACTTCGAATCTTATGTCGTTATCGAAGGCGGTATGACCAACCTGGAACGTCAACAGATCCTGACTGAAGAGCAGTATCTGGACGCGCTGGAAGAGTTCGGTGACGAATTCGATGCGAAGATGGGTGCGGAAGCAATCCAGGCCCTGCTGAAAAGCATGGATCTGGAGCAAGAGTGTGAAACTCTGCGCGAAGAGCTGAACGAAACCAACTCCGAAACCAAGCGTAAAAAGCTGACCAAGCGTATCAAACTGCTGGAAGCGTTCGTGCAGTCTGGTAACAAACCAGAGTGGATGATCCTGACCGTTCTGCCGGTTCTGCCGCCAGATCTGCGTCCGCTGGTTCCGCTGGATGGTGGTCGTTTCGCAACTTCAGATCTGAACGATCTGTATCGTCGCGTGATTAACCGTAACAACCGTCTGAAACGTCTGCTGGATCTGGCTGCGCCGGATATCATCGTACGTAACGAAAAACGTATGCTGCAGGAAGCGGTCGACGCCCTGCTGGATAACGGTCGTCGCGGTCGTGCGATCACCGGTTCTAACAAACGTCCTCTGAAATCTTTGGCTGATATGATCAAAGGTAAGCAGGGTCGTTTCCGTCAGAACCTGCTCGGTAAGCGTGTTGACTACTCCGGTCGTTCTGTAATCACCGTAGGTCCATACCTGCGTCTGCATCAGTGCGGCCTGCCGAAGAAAATGGCACTGGAGCTGTTCAAACCATTCATTTACGGCAAACTGGAGCTGCGTGGCCTGGCCACCACCATCAAAGCCGCTAAGAAAATGGTTGAGCGTGAAGAAGCTGTCGTTTGGGATATCCTGGACGAAGTGATCCGCGAACACCCGGTACTGCTGAACCGCGCGCCAACACTGCACCGTCTGGGTATCCAGGCCTTTGAACCTGTACTGATCGAAGGTAAAGCTATTCAGCTGCACCCGCTGGTTTGTGCGGCATATAACGCCGACTTCGATGGTGACCAGATGGCTGTTCACGTACCGCTGACGCTGGAAGCCCAGCTGGAAGCGCGTGCGTTGATGATGTCTACCAACAACATCCTGTCCCCAGCGAACGGTGAACCTATCATCGTTCCTTCTCAGGACGTTGTATTGGGTCTGTACTACATGACTCGTGACTGTGTTAACGCCAAAGGCGAAGGCATGGTGCTGACAGGCCCGAAAGAAGCTGAGCGTATTTATCGTGCTGGCCTGGCCTCTCTGCATGCGCGCGTTAAAGTGCGTATCACCGAGTACGAAAAAGATGAAAGCGGCGAATTCGTCGCGAAAACCAGCTTGAAAGACACGACCGTTGGCCGTGCCATTCTGTGGATGATCGTACCTAAAGGTCTGCCGTTCACCATCGTGAACCAGGCACTGGGTAAAAAAGCGATCTCTAAGATGCTGAACACCTGTTACCGTATTCTGGGCCTGAAACCAACCGTTATTTTTGCGGACCAGACGATGTACACCGGCTTTGCTTATGCAGCGCGTTCAGGTGCATCCGTTGGTATCGATGACATGGTCATCCCGGAGAAAAAATACGAGATCATCAGCGAAGCGGAAGCTGAAGTTGCTGAGATTCAGGAACAGTTCCAGTCTGGTCTGGTAACTGCGGGCGAACGCTATAACAAAGTTATCGATATCTGGGCTGCTGCGAACGATCGTGTATCTAAAGCGATGATGGATAACCTGCAAACTGAAACCGTGATTAACCGTGACGGCGAAGAAGAGCAGCAGGTTTCCTTCAACAGCATCTACATGATGGCCGACTCCGGTGCGCGTGGTTCTGCTGCACAGATTCGTCAGCTTGCTGGTATGCGTGGCCTGATGGCGAAGCCAGATGGCTCCATCATCGAAACGCCAATCACCGCGAACTTCCGTGAAGGTCTGAACGTACTTCAGTACTTCATCTCCACGCACGGTGCGCGTAAAGGTCTGGCGGATACCGCACTGAAAACAGCGAACTCCGGTTACCTGACTCGTCGTCTGGTTGACGTTGCCCAGGACCTGGTTGTCACTGAAGACGACTGTGGTACCCTGGAAGGCATCACCATGACCCCGGTTATCGAGGGTGGCGATGTTAAAGAGCCGCTGCGCGATCGCGTCCTGGGTCGTGTGACTGCTGAAGATGTTCTGAAGCCGGGCACCGCGGACATTCTGGTTCCACGCAATACGCTGCTGCACGAGCACTGGTGTGACCTGCTGGAAGAGAACTCCGTTGACTCCGTCAAAGTGCGTTCCGTTGTATCCTGTGACACCGACTTTGGTGTATGTGCGCACTGCTACGGTCGTGACCTGGCGCGTGGCCACATCATCAACAAAGGTGAGGCCATCGGCGTTATCGCGGCACAGTCCATCGGTGAGCCGGGTACACAGCTGACGATGCGTACGTTCCACATCGGTGGTGCGGCATCTCGTGCGGCTGCTGAATCCAGCATCCAGGTGAAAAACAAAGGTAGCATCCGTCTGAGCAATGCGAAGTCGGTTGTGAACTCTGCCGGTAAGCTGGTAGTGACCTCTCGTAACACCGAGCTGAAGCTGATCGACGAATTCGGTCGTACTAAAGAGAGCTATAAAGTTCCTTACGGTGCGGTGATGGGCAAAGGTGATGGTGAGCAGGTTGCTGGCGGGGAAACCGTAGCGAACTGGGATCCGCATACCATGCCGGTAATCACTGAAGTAAGTGGTTTCATCCGCTTTACTGACATGATTGACGGCCAGACCATTACTCGTCAGACCGACGAGCTGACCGGTCTGTCTTCGCTGGTGGTTCTGGATTCTGCAGAGCGTACAGCGGGTGGTAAAGACCTGCGTCCGGCCCTGAAAATCGTTGATGCTAACGGTAACGACGTTCTGATCCCTGGCACCGATATGTCTGCGCAGTACTTCCTGCCAGGTAAAGCGATCGTCCAGTTGGAAGATGGCATCCAGATCAGCGCGGGTGACGCTTTGGCGCGTATTCCTCAGGAATCCAGCGGTACCAAGGATATCACCGGTGGTCTGCCGCGCGTTGCGGATCTGTTCGAAGCACGTCGTCCGAAAGAGCCAGCAATCCTGGCGGAAATCAGCGGCATCATTTCCTTCGGTAAAGAAACCAAAGGGAAGCGTCGTCTGGTTATCACTCCGTTAGACGGTAGCGATCCGTACGAAGAGATGATTCCGAAATGGCGTCAGCTCAACGTGTTTGAAGGCGAACGTGTAGAACGTGGTGACGTGGTTTCCGACGGTCCGGAAGCACCGCACGACATCCTGCGTCTTCGTGGCGTACACGCGGTAACGCGTTACATCACCAACGAAGTACAGGACGTATATCGTCTGCAAGGCGTTAAGATTAACGATAAACACATTGAAGTTATCGTTCGTCAGATGCTGCGTAAAGCGACCATCGAAAGTGCTGGTAGCTCCGACTTCCTGGAAGGCGAGCAGGTTGAATACTCCCGCGTCAAGATTGCTAACCGCGATCTGGAAGCGAACGGCAAAGTGGCGGCAACGTATTCCCGCGACCTGCTGGGTATCACCAAAGCGTCTCTGGCAACCGAGTCGTTCATTTCTGCCGCATCGTTCCAGGAGACCACGCGTGTCCTGACCGAAGCAGCCGTTGCGGGTAAACGCGACGAACTGCGTGGCTTGAAAGAGAACGTCATCGTGGGTCGTCTGATCCCGGCTGGTACCGGTTATGCGTACCACCAGGATCGTATGCGCCGTCGTGCAGCAGGCGAACAGCCAGCTGTACCGCAGGTAAGTGTTGAAGAAGCTTCAGCTAACCTGGCAGAACTGCTGAACGCAGGTCTGGGTGGCTCTGACAACGATTAATCGTTGATTCGCTAAGCGCTTAAAAAGCCAGTCGGGTTTCCTGACTGGCTTTTTTTATTGTCATTTCTGAACATGGACTATTTTTTCAGAGGGCCGTCATTTAGCGCCTGCCAACCGATCGGCATTCTTCATTACATTCATTTTAATTTACATTTTATTAATGTTAATACTCCAATTAATTAGCAATTAGTCATTAATATAAATCATTAATTGCTATTTATTAATTGCGTCATCAATTGATAGGCGGAAATTCTACACGTATCAAAAAATAAGAACCGCAAACTCTATATAGTCAAAAAACTCAAATAATCATGTGATTACTTTCCCTGTTCTTTTCGGTTTACCACAGCTGAGAGGATTGCAGCGCCTGTCGAAAAGGCGATAGAGGAGGTGAGCAAATAAAAACAAAGCGTGAGCATTGCCGTTATTTAATAGATAGTTTCTGGGGGATGCATGGAATTTGCTATACAGCTCATCATTATCTTAATTTGTCTGTTCTATGGCGCGAAAAAGGGCGGAATTGCGCTCGGTCTTTTAGGCGGCATTGGGCTAGTTATCTTAGTCTTTGTTTTTCATCTTCAGCCGGGAAAACCGCCCGTCGATGTCATGCTGGTGATTATCGCGGTGGTCGCCGCTTCGGCGACATTACAGGCCTCCGGCGGTTTAGATGTCATGTTGCAGATTGCCGAGAAACTCCTGCGGCGCAACCCGAAGTACGTCTCGATCGTCGCGCCATTTGTCACCTGTACGCTGACGATTCTTTGCGGCACTGGTCACGTCGTTTATACGATTCTGCCGATTATATATGACGTTGCCATTAAGAATAATATCCGTCCGGAACGGCCTATGGCGGCAAGTTCTATCGGTGCGCAGATGGGAATTATCGCCAGCCCGGTTTCCGTTGCGGTTGTCTCACTGGTTGCCATGCTTGGTAATTTCACGTTTAACGGTAAACATCTTGAATTCCTCGATCTCCTGGCTATAACTATCCCGTCCACGCTATTAGGTATTCTGGCTATCGGTATTTTTAGCTGGTTTCGTGGTAAGGACCTGGATAAAGACGAAAAATTTCAGGACTTCATCTCGACACCGGAAAATCGCCATTATGTTTACGGCGATACGGCCACGCTACTGGATAAGAAGCTGCCGACCAGTAACTGGATTGCGATGTGGATTTTTCTCGCATCGATCGCAGTGGTTGCCTTACTCGGTGCCTTTTCCGAACTGCGCCCGGCGTTCGACGGTAAGCCGCTATCGATGGTTCTGGTGATCCAGATGTTTATGCTGCTCTCCGGAGCGCTCATCATTATCATTACCAAAACTAATCCGGCATCGATTTCCAAAAATGAGGTTTTCCGTTCGGGGATGATCGCCATCGTTGCGGTGTATGGTATCGCGTGGATGGCGGAGACCATGTTCGGCGCGCACATGACCGAAATTAAAGGCGTGCTGGGGGAGATGGTCAAAGAGTATCCGTGGGCCTACGCCATCGTGCTGCTGATGGTGTCGAAGTTTGTTAACTCCCAGGCGGCTGCGCTGGCGGCGATTGTCCCGGTGGCGTTGGCGATTGGCGTCGATCCTGCCTATATTGTGGCTTCTGCGCCTGCCTGCTATGGCTATTATATTCTGCCGACCTACCCAAGCGATCTGGCGGCGATTCAGTTCGACCGTTCAGGTACCACGCATATCGGCCGCTTTGTGATTAACCATAGTTTTATCCTGCCAGGCTTAATTGGCGTCAGCGTCTCTTGCGTCTTTGGCTGGGTATTTGCGGCGATGTACGGCTTTCTTTAAGAGGAGGCAGGCGCCGATAGCGGCGCCTGTTAAAGGGTCGAGGCTATTGTGCGAGCGGAATACGGCGATAGAGTTCAATCATATCGGTCGCCAGATCCTGAATGACCATCGCGTTCATCAGGTGATCCTGCGAGTGAACGGTAATCAGGTTGACCGGAAGCTTGCCGGTACCCTCGTCCAGACCGATGAGCTGAGTCTGGATTTTATGTGCATGCTTAACGAATTCGTGGGATTCAGCCATGGCCTGCTCGGCGGCGGCGAAATCACCTTTACGCGCCAGCTGCAGAGCGGTTAAGGCTGAACTACGTGCTGAACCGGCGTTAACCAACAGCTCCATAATGATCGTTTCTAAATCTTCCATCTCTTACTCCATCAACTTCAGGGCTTTATCAAGCACGGCATCGCCTTTCATCATGCCGTAATCCATCATATCGATAACGGCGACTTTTTTACCGAACGGATCGGCCTGCGCCTGTAGTTTCGCCTGCTCATACTTCACTTGTGGTCCGAGCAGGATAATATCGGCAGCCGCGAGGTTATCTTTAAACTCGGCGACCGGTACGGCTTTGATGGAGACTTCGATACCTTTCTGTTGCGCAGCCGCCTGCATGCGTTGAACCAGCATGCTGGTGGACATACCCGCAGCACAGCATAAAACGATATTCTTCATAGTTCGTGGCCCTTGTGTTCCTTGATATACCATCTTTATCGCGGGCAAGAGGGCGGAACAACCGCTTTACGATGATTGTGTGTAAGTCATCACAAAATAATGAAACCGGTTTCTTTTTTGTGGCTGAAAATATCAATAAAGCCCAGCGAAGTGGGCTTGTAGAAGCTGATTATCTCAAGTGCGAATAATACGATTCTTTCCCTGCTGTTTGGCTTTGTAAAGTGCCTCATCGACGCTCACTACCAATTGCTCTAGTGGCTCCATATTCCATTCGCCTAAGCCCGCGCTGAACGTTACCGTCAATCCCTCTTCACGCCAGGAGCGCTGCGCGACGTTGGCTCGCCAGTTTTCCAACAACATCAGGGCATTATCGATATGCTCAGCGGCAAATATTACCGCAAATTCTTCGCCACCGTAGCGATAGAGTGAAACGTGTAAAGGTTGCAAAACCTGTAGACCCTCACGGGCCACGTTACGCAGGACGATGTCGCCATTGAGATGGCCCCAGGTATCATTTATCGATTTAAAGTTATCAATATCAACCAGCGCGAGGGCGAAAGGCTGATGATCGGTCATCAGCGCGGCAATATCGTTGTCGAAGGCCCTGCGGTTTTTGCAGCCAGTTAGCGCGTCGATGGTTGCCTGACGAACGTAGGTTAGTTCGCGCTGCTTATTGCTCTCAATGGCCTTGCTGAGCATGGCCTCAAGGCGCGGCGCACGCTTAACGTCCCCGGTCTTAATTGCATTGATGATGTTCATTAGTACGGTGCGTGACGCATGGCGTAGGTATAGCCCAAACAGAACAATGACAATGGCGGCAAGGGCAAAACCCCAGGACACAATGTTGGTTTCGTGGCGCGTTAAGTTGATTAGCGTCGAATTGGCGACACGGTAGATAATGAACCAGTCAGGATTGGTAAAAGAGTAGTAATAGTACCAGACGTCTTTATCTGCATCATAAAGCTGGCCTTCGCCGCTGGTCATACTGTCCATCAAGGTGCTGCTAACATAGGGTTTAAACAGAGCGCCAGGATCGGGATGAAGAACGACTTTACCATCACGTTGCACGACAAAAAATTCGCCCTGAACAGGTGCAACCATTTGTCGTAACGCGTAACCCATTGATGTCAGGTCGAGATGAAAAGCGAGGCTCCCTTTGAGTCGCCCTTCTGGAGAGATAATGGGTTTATAGAGAGTAATGGTTGGATGATGCGTGAAATAGTCGAGATAGGGACTGGTATAGAGGCTGACAGTGCTAGCTCCTGCCTGTTTGATAAACCACGGCCGCGATTTGGCATCAAAGGTCCGACTATCTTCGGTCTCCAGCACCTCGGGCACGCGTAGATAGTGCCCGTCTGTATCTGCCAGCGAGATTGAGGAAACTGTCTGCATCATGTTTTGCAACTGCATTAACAGCATTAAACCTTTTTCAGGGTTGATGTTAACGGCATTGTTTAATTCATCATTGCGCGCAAAGAAAGTTGCTGCGCGAGCGAGGATAAAATCATTTCCCCGGAGCAGCGTTTCCGTGTAATTCGTCGCCATGTTATGAGTGAAGTTGCGGTTTGTATGATGATAACCCTCAAGAAAATCGTTGCGCTGAGTCTGAGTGACAAACACCGCGATCAGCAAGAAGCTGAGTAAAATACCCGCAAACCCGATCAAAATCGGCGTGGTGAAAGAGAGTTTTCTGTTATGACGAGCCATGAGTCGTAAATCGTTCCAGAAGAGATAAACCGTGGGTTTAAACGCAGGTTTAGCCAGCATGCCTGCTGAGCGAATCAGATAAAACTCCGTTAATTATAACTCTCGCTTTGTAAGATGGATTTATTTATATGCGATAACAATGTGAGAGTGGAGCAGGGCGAAAATGAGGAAGAGCTATCATTCGCCCTGGACAGCATCCACTGCTGACGAAGACAGGGTAGAGAAACGGAAATCTGACAACAATCTCCCGTTTCTCTTTTTACGAGCATGCACGAAGAACTTTTAAGGAATTACATTCCTCTTCATGACGACCGGGAAGCGCGTCCCAGCCAGCTGTCCCAATCCTTCCAAACTGGCTGAAGCCCACTGGCAACCAGCGCGCTGGCGACCTCTTCGGGGCGACGGTCATCGTGAGGCGCAAACTGTTCGAGCTCAGGATGGTTATCGGCATAGCCACCTGGCTGGGTTTTCGAAAATGCACTGACGTTGTTAATGGCCAGTGGAATGACCCGATCGCGAAACCAGGGAGATTCGCGGGTTGAGAGCGAGAGTTCGATTTCCGGAGCCAGCAGACGGAAGGCGCAAATAGTTTGCACCAGTTGACGTTCATCCATGAGCGAGGCCGGTTCGATGCCTCCGGCGCAAGGTCGTAATCGCGGAAAAGAGATGGAGTAGCGGCTGCGCCAGTAGCGCTGCTGGAGCCACAGCAGATGCTCCGCCACCATAAAGCAATCCACGCGCCAGCTGTCGGAGAGGCCGATTAATGCGCCGAGGCCAATCTTATCAATCCCCGCCTGGCCGAGTCGGTCCGGCGTATCTAAGCGCCAGAAGAAGTCCTGTTTTTTGCCTTTCAGATGATGCTTCGCATACATGCTTTCATGGTAGGTCTCCTGGTAGACCATTACTCCGTCCAGACCGAGAGTTTTGAGTTCGGCATACTCCTCCATCGCCAGCGGCTGAACTTCCATATGTAGCGAGGCGAACTGGCGGCGAATAGCGGGCAAATGCTGACGAAAATAGTCCATACCGACTTTACCCTGATGTTCACCGGTGACCAGCAGCAGATGCTCAAAGCCCATTTCGCGGATTGCCGCGCACTCGCGAGCGATCTCATTATCGTCCAGAGTCTTGCGCTTGATGCGGTTGCTCATTGAGAAGCCACAGTAGGAACAGTCGTTGGCGCACAGATTGGAGAGGTACAGCGGGACGTAAAAACTGACGGTATTACCAAAACGCTGGCGGGTCAGACGCTGTGCACGCTGCGCCAAAGGTTCCAGATAGCCTGCGGCGGCAGGCGAGAGGAGGGCCATCATGTCATCGCGGCTGAGCTGTTTTGCTGCCAGTGCGCGTTCGACGTCAGCCGGGGTTTTACTGTTAATACGCAGGCGAATGTCGTCCCAGTCCAGTTGCCGCCAGCGGTCAGTGAAAGTTTTCATACCAGCGCCTCCAGAAAGCCGGTCAACGGGCTGGTGGCCTGTGCCTGGCTGCTACGAGCACCGGGCCCGGCCTGTCTCGCCAGCGATCCTGCCTCGATCGCTAAGCGGAACGCGCGGGCCATGGTTACCGGATCGTCGGCAACGGCGATAGCGGTATTGACCAGGACCGCATCAGCGCCCATTTCCAGCGCCTGCGCCGCATGGCTCGGTACGCCAATACCTGCATCAACGACCACCGGTACCGTGGCCTGTTCGATGATAATCTCCAGCATCGCTTTGGTTTCCAGCCCTTGGTTGGAGCCGATAGGCGCGCCGAGCGGCATCACCGCCGCGCAGCCCGCTTCTTCCAGACGCTTGCACAGCACAGGGTCAGCGCCGCAGTAAGGCAGTACCACGAATCCTTCCCGCACTAATATTTCTGCCGCTTTCAGGGTTTCAATTGGGTCAGGAAGAAGCCAGCGGGCATCCGGGTGGATTTCCAGCTTCAGCCAGTTTGTGCCCAGCGCTTCCCGCGCCAGACGGGCGGCAAAGACGGCTTCTTCCGCCGTTTTCGCCCCTGAAGTATTGGGGAGCAGGCTCACACCCGCCGCCAGCAGCGGCGCGAGAATAGCGTCATTATGCTGACGCAGGTCGACACGTTTCATCGCCAGCGTAACCAGTTGGCTACCGGAGGCGCGAATGGCTTCGACCATGACGTCGGGGGCTGCGAATTTCCCGGTGCCGGTGAAAAGACGCGATTCAAAAGTTTTATCTGCGATACGTAACATGTCAGCCTCCAGCGATAACCTGAAAAAGCAGGATCTGGTCGCCTTCCTGCAAAAGTTGATCTTCCCAGCGCTCGCGCGGCAGGATGTGTTGATTGAGCGCCAGCGCGACGCCCGGTTGCTGCTGTTCCAGTTGAGCGAGCAGATCCGCAACGGATGTCGCTTCGGCGCACTGTAACGGCTCATCGTTAAACCACACTTGCATGCTTCCCTCCACATACCGGGCAGCCCTGAGCCCGTTGAAGTGCAAGAGTGCGCCAGTTGCTGGTCCGGGCATCGAACAGACGCAAGCTATTGCGCGGGGCCGCCATGCCGCTGAGCAGTTTGATTGCCTCCAGCGCCTGTAAGGTACCCATCATGCCGACCACCGGGCCGATAATGCCCGCCGTGCGACAGTTGCGTTCCGGTTCGGCAGCGTCCGGCCATAAGCAGCGATAGCACCCCTGTTCCCAGGGCGGCGTCAGCACCATCAACTGGCCTCCGAGCCCGACGGCGCTGGCGGTAATTAGCGGTGTTTCAAGCGCGACGCTGGTGGCGTTAATTTCCTGACGAGTCGCCATGTTATCGGTGCAATCCAGTACTACATCGGCCTTTGCCACTTCGTCCTGTAGCGCCTGACCGCTTAATCGCTGCTGTAGCGTAATCAGTTCAATCTGTGGGTTGAGGCGCGCCAGCCGTTCTCGGGCGGCGGTGGTTTTTGGCTGCGCAATATCATCGCTGGTGAACAGAATTTGCCGCTGTAGATTGCTGACATGCACGTCATCGTCATCGGCCAGCACCAGCGTGCCGACGCCTGCGCCTGCGAGATACAGCGCAGCGGGCGAGCCCAGTCCGCCGAGGCCAATAATCAATACCCGGCTGGCCAGCAGCTTTTGTTGACCCTCAATGGCGATATCCTCCAGCAGCAGCTGGCGGCTATAGCGCATAAAATCGCTGTCATTCATCGCCAACTCCCGCTATCTCGAGCAGCTGTGCCGTTGCCTGTCGCCAGTCAGCCGCCTGCGTGATGGCGCTGACTACCGCAATACTGCCAACGCCGGATGCCAGTACCGCCGGAGCGCGCTCAAGGCTAATACCACCGATGGCAACCGTCGGATAATCCCCAAGACGTTGGATATGCTGAGCGAGCTGTTCCAGTCCCTGAGGGGCGGAAGGCATCTGCTTGGTTTGCGTCGGGAAAACGTGGCCGAGAGCGATGTAGGAGGGACGAGCCGCCAGCGCGATATCCATTTCCATATCGTCGTGAGTAGAGACGCCAAGGCGCAGCCCGGCGTTGCGGATTGCGCTGAGATCGGTGGTTTCGAGATCCTCCTGGCCTAAATGTACGCCGTAAGCCTGATGTTTAATGGCCAGGTGCCAGTAGTCATTAATAAACAGCCGGGCATTGTGCTTGCGCCCCAGGGCGATGGCGGCGATCACATCGTCTTCAACTTCGCTATCGCGTTTATCTTTGATGCGCAGCTGAATGGTACGAACGCCCGCAGTCAATAAACGTTCAATCCACTCTACGCTATCGACGACCGGGTAGAGTCCTAAGCGGAAAGGGACGGATGGGAAATCAGGTTGATACATCAGGCTTCCTCCTTTTTCAGATAGATTTCGCCGCCGCGGGCGCGGAAGCTATTCGACATATCGCTCATGCCAACTTCGATATCCTGGCGGGCTGCATAATCGCGCACTTCCTGGCTGATTTTCATTGAGCAGAATTTGGGGCCGCACATGGAGCAGAAGTGAGCCACTTTGCCGGACTCCTGCGGCAGAGTCTCGTCGTGGTAAGCGCGAGCGGTGAACGGGTCGAGCGCCAGGTTAAACTGGTCTTCCCAGCGGAATTCGAAGCGTGCTTTTGACATCGCGTTATCGCGGATCTGCGCTCCGGGATGGCCTTTGGCAAGGTCAGCGGCATGGGCGGCGATTTTGTAGGTAATCAGCCCTTGCTTAACGTCTTCTTTGTTCGGTAGGCCGAGGTGCTCTTTTGGCGTCACGTAGCAGAGCATCGCGCAGCCGAACCAGCCAATCATTGCGGCGCCAATGCCCGAGGTGAAGTGGTCATAGCCCGGTGCGATATCGGTGGTGAGCGGCCCTAAGGTGTAGAAAGGTGCTTCGTGGCAGTGTTCCAGCTCCTCGGTCATATTGCGCTGAATCATCTGCATCGGCACGTGGCCTGGGCCTTCAATCATCACCTGTACATCGTACTCCCAGGCGATTTTGGTCAGTTCGCCCAGCGTGTGCAGCTCGGCAAACTGCGCTTCGTCGTTAGCATCCTGAATGGAACCCGGACGCAGACCATCGCCCAGCGATAGGGAAACATCATAGGCAGCGCAGATTTCACAGATTTCGCGGAAATGCTGATAAAGGAAGTTCTCCTGATGATGGGAGAGGCACCACTTCGCCATAATAGAACCGCCGCGTGAAACAATGCCGGTCAGCCGCCTGGCGGTCATCGGCACGTAGCGTAGCAGCACGCCCGCATGGATAGTGAAGTAGTCGACGCCTTGTTCAGCCTGCTCCAGCAACGTGTCGCGGAAGGCTTCCCAGGAGAGATCTTCGGCGATCCCGTTAACTTTCTCCAGCGCCTGGTAGATCGGCACGGTACCGATTGGTACCGGACTGTTACGCAGGATCCACTCGCGGGTTTCGTGAATATAGCGACCGGTCGACAGGTCCATCACCGTATCCGCGCCCCAGCGAGTGGACCACACCAGCTTCTCGACCTCTTCTTCGATAGATGAAGTGACCGCCGAGTTGCCGATATTGGCATTGACCTTCACGAGGAAGTTGCGGCCGATTATCATCGGTTCTGACTCAGGGTGATTGATATTGGCGGGGATAATCGCGCGCCCGGCAGCGACTTCATCGCGTACGAATTCCGGGGTGATGTTCTCCGGCAGTCGTGCGCCAAACCCAACTCCGGGATGCTGGTGTCTCAACACTTCGCCACGAATGCGCTCGCGGCCCATGTTTTCACGGATGGCGATGAACTCCATCTCTGGGGTGACAACGCCCTGGCGGGCATAGTGCAACTGAGTCACGCATTTCCCGGAGATAGCGCGTTTTGGTGTTAGCAGGCCGGTAAAGCGCAGTTCGTCGAGGCCATCATCTGACAGGCGCTGTTTGGTATATGCCGAGCTGCGATCGCAGAGTTCTTCGCAGTCGCCACGCGCTTCAATCCACGGCTGGCGTAGTTTTGCCAGACCTTGTTGGACATTGATTACTATCTCCGGGTCGCCATAAGGGCCGGACGTGTCATAGACAGGAATGGCTTCGTTAGCTTCATAGCGGGGATTATCTTTAGCACCGCCGATGAGCGTCGGGCTCAGCTGAATTTCGCGCATCGGGACGCGAAGATCTTCACGTGAGCCGCGGATATAGATACGTTGCGAATTGGGAAATGCGGTGCCTTCCAGCGTGTCGATAAAGCGCTGCGCATGTTCGCGTTGCTCTCGACGGGTCATTTTTGTTGTAGACATAGCTCATTCCAGGTGAACAGGATATGGCTTGTCAGACGACGGATGGAGTAACAGATGCGATCGGGCCCAGATGGGCTGACGCTAAATGCAGTTTACTCTTGTTCCCTTCGCAGGTATTAGCCTGATCAGGTTCCGCGGATCCCGAATTAACGGTCTCAGCCTTTTCCACTGTGGAAAATGGGCACTCCGACAAGATGACATCCCCTCTCTGAGAGGGGGAATGTATGTAAACTACTCGTTAATAGCGGACAACTCAAGCCGTCGGCGCGATATTGTCGCTGACGGGGTCCTTTCGGCTGTGGGCGATGGCGAGGGCGATGAGTTTATCCTCCAGCGCAAAGCGTACTTCCAGCGCTTCGCCGATATCCGATAACGCCTGTTGAAACTCAAGGTAGTTATCGTGATCGATGGCGTTTTCGAGGCAAGAGTCGTAGTCATCCATGATCTGCTGAGTGTTGGCTTGCAGCTGTGGATAAAGCTTAGTGGCGGTTAAAAGTGGCGTATCACCTTCCAATTCGGCGATAAAGCGTTCATAAATACTAAAATGACCGGAGGAGAGATAGTCCACCAGACTTTGACAAAAATCATCCAGCGCCTTCTCATTAAGCCGCATAAATGATTCCTTGCCAGGTTTCAGGCCAACCAGGTTGTAGTAAGCCACGAGTAAATGCTTACGTACTTGTAGCCAGCGATCGACCAGTTTATTGCTGCCTCCAACACGTTCCGTCAGGTTTTCCAGCTGGTTTAACATGGTTGACTCCGCAAGTTTTAAAGAGAAATACGTTGCTCACCAAAATGTAAATTTAATGTTAAAAGTGCCAGTAAAATGAAGGTAGTGCAATAGATATGGATCGTATTATTGAAAAATTAGATCGCGGTTGGTGGATAGTCAGCCACGAACAGAAATTATGGTTACCCGACGGGGAATTACCATATGGCGAAGCGGTAAATTTTAATCTTGCGGGGCAACCCGCGCTGCGCATAGGGGAATGGCAGGGCGAACCGGTGTGGCTGGTTCGTCAGGAGCGTCGACATGAGATGGGATCGTTGCGTCAGGTACTCGATCAGGATGCTGGCCTTTTTCAACTGGCAGGACGCGGGATCCAACTGGCGGAGTTCTATCGCTCGCATAAATTCTGCGGTTATTGCGGGCATCCGATGCACCCCAGCAAAACTGAATGGGCGATGCTCTGCAGCCACTGCCGTGAGCGTTATTACCCGCAAATCGCGCCGTGCATCATCGTTGCTATTCGACGGGATGATTCTATTTTGCTGGCGCAGCACACGCGCCATCGCAACGGCGTGCATACGGTGCTGGCCGGGTTTGTCGAAGTCGGTGAAACACTGGAGCAGACGGTTGCCCGTGAGGTCATGGAAGAGAGCGGCATTAAGGTGAAAAACCTGCGCTACGTGACCTCCCAGCCGTGGCCGTTCCCGCAATCGCTAATGACTGCGTTTATGGCGGAATACGACAGCGGCGAGATTGTTATCGATAAGAAAGAGTTGCTGGAAGCGGGATGGTATCGCTATGACGATCTGCCGCTCCTGCCGCCGCCGGGCACGGTTGCCCGCCGCCTGATAGAAGATACCTTGGCGATGTGTCGGGCAGAGTATGAGTGACATGTTACACTTGGCGCATCAACGCTAAAGGAATGTAAAAATGACCGAATTGAAGAACGATCGTTACCTGCGCGCGCTGCTACGTCAGCCGGTTGATGTCACCCCGGTGTGGATGATGCGCCAGGCGGGCCGCTATTTACCGGAATATAAAGCCACTCGCGCCGAAGCGGGCGACTTTATGTCGCTGTGTAAAAATGCTGAGCTGGCTTGCGAAGTGACGCTGCAGCCGCTGCGTCGCTATAAGCTGGATGCGGCAATCCTCTTCTCGGACATTCTGACTATCCCGGACGCCATGGGGCTGGGGCTTTATTTCGAAGCCGGTGAAGGCCCGCGTTTTACCTCGCCCATCACCTGTAAAGCGGATGTCGATATACTACCGATCCCTGACCCGGAAGGGGAGCTCGGCTATGTGATGAACGCGGTGCGTACAATCCGCCGCGAGCTCAAAGGTGAAGTGCCGCTGATTGGTTTCTCCGGTAGCCCGTGGACGCTGGCGACCTATATGGTTGAAGGCGGCAGCAGCAAAGCGTTTACGGTGATCAAGAAGATGATGTATGCCGAGCCGCAGGCGCTGCATGCCCTGCTGGATAAGCTGGCGAAAAGCGTCACGCTGTATCTGAACGCGCAAATCAAAGCGGGCGCTCAGTCGGTGATGATTTTTGACACCTGGGGCGGCGCGCTGACCGGTCGTGATTATCAGCAGTTCTCGCTCTACTACATGCATAAAATCGTCGATGGTCTGCTGCGTGAGAACGAAGGCCGTCGCGTACCGGTAACCCTGTTTACCAAAGGCGGTGGGCAGTGGCTGGAAGCGATGGCGGAAACCGGTTGCGATGCGCTGGGCCTCGACTGGACTACCGATATCGCCGATGCGCGCCGTCGCGTGGGCCATAAAGTCGCTCTGCAGGGCAATATGGACCCTTCAATGCTTTATGCTCCTGCGGCGCGTATCGAGGAAGAAGTGGCGACCATTCTCGCCGGATTCGGTCAGGGTGAGGGTCATGTCTTCAACCTCGGCCACGGGATTCACCAGGACGTCGACCCGGAACACGCGGGTGTGTTTGTGGAGGCGGTGCACCGTTTGTCGGCGCAATACCACCGTTAAGGAGTGATTATGGATTTGGCATCGCTACGCGCCCAACAGCTGAGCCTGGCGGAATCGGTGGAGCGAGTCGATCGTCTGGACCAGGATCCGCCGATGCTGATCGGCGGGGCGGATGTTGGATTTGAGCAAGAGGGCGAAGTCACCCGGGCGGCGATGGTGCTGCTGAGCTATCCGTCGCTGGAGCTGGTGGAATATCAGGTGGCGCGCGTTGCCACCGCGATGCCCTACATTCCCGGTTTCCTCTCCTTTCGCGAAACGCCTGCGCTGCTGGCGGCGTGGGAGCAACTTTCACAAAAACCGGATCTTTTATTCGTCGACGGGCACGGTATTTCTCATCCGCGCCGCCTCGGCGTCGCCAGCCATTTTGGGCTGCTGGTGGATGTCCCGACGATCGGTGTGGCGAAAAAGCGGCTATGCGGTAAGTTTGAACTGCTCGGCGATGAGCCCGGTGCGCTGGCTCCATTGCAGGATAAAGGTGAGCAGTTGGCATGGGTCCTGCGCAGTAAAGCGCGCTGCAACCCGCTGTTCGTCAGCACCGGACATCGCGTTGGCCTTGATAGCGCGCTGATGTGGGTAGAACGTTGCCTGAAAGGCTACCGTCTGCCGGAGCCGACGCGCTGGGCTGATGCGGTGGCGTCCCGCCGACCGGCGTTTGTGCGTTGGCAAGCAAATCACGGCTGATTCAGGTACACTGCGGCTAATTTCTGACTTCGAGAATTCATCATGTTACAAAACCCGATTCACCTGCGTCTGGAGAAGCTGGAGAGCTGGCAGCACGTCACTTTTATGGCCTGTCTGTGCGAGCGGATGTACCCCAACTACGCCATGTTCTGCAAGCAAACTGAGTTCGCTGATGGCCAGCTGTATCGTCGTATCCTTGACCTGATCTGGGAAACGCTGACGGTTAAAGATGCGAAAGTGAATTTTGATAGTCAGCTAGAAAAGCTGGAAGAGGCGATTCCGGCCGCTGATGATTACGATCTGTACGGTGTTTATCCGGCCATTGACGCCTGCGTCGCATTAAGTGAATTGGTTCACTCGCGGCTGAGCGGGGAAACGCTTGAACATGCGATCGAAGTGAGCAAGAGTTCCATCACCACCGTTGCGATGCTGGAAATGACCCAGGCTGGTCGCGAAATGACCGACGAAGAGCTCAAAGAAAACCCAGCTGTTGAGCAAGAATGGGATATTCAGTGGGAGATTTTCCGTCTTTTGGCCGACTGTGAAGAACGAGACATTGAACTGATCAAAGGGCTTCGTGCAGACCTCCGCGAGGCCGGCGAGAGCAATATTGGTATAAATTTTCAGCAGTGAGACAAGAAAACGTGATTTACCGCCTGAATTGTAGCGTCTGAAGGCTTCCATTCCGCCCCCCGTCTGGTCTACATTTGGGGGGCGAAAAAAAGTGGCTATCGGTGCGTGTATGCAGGTGGGTGCTTTTTTGGCATTTCCGTCGCACTCGATGCTTAGCAAGCGATAAACACATTGTAAGGATAACTTATGAACAAGACTCAACTGATTGATGTAATTGCGGACAAAGCTGACCTGTCCAAAGCACAGGCGAAAGCTGCCCTGGAATCTACCCTGGCTGCAATTACTGAGTCTCTGAAAGAAGGTGATGCTGTTCAACTGGTTGGTTTCGGTACCTTCAAAGTGAACCACCGCGCTGAGCGTACTGGCCGCAACCCGCAGACCGGTAATGAAATCAAAATCGCCGCAGCTAACGTACCGGCATTTGTTTCAGGCAAAGCACTGAAAGACGCAGTTAAGTAAGACCGCGTGGCAGTTTACAGTTTTATCGAAGGGGCTTTTAAGCCCCTTTTGTCTACCTGGCGTCGTCCGTTGGCGCTGGCGGGCGTATTGCTGCTTACTGCCTGCAGCCACGATTCTTCTCTCCCACCGTTTACCGCCAGCGGGTATGCGGATAACCAGGGAGCGATGCGTATCTGGCGTAAAGATTCAGATGGCGAGGTTCGCCTTCTTGCCGCCTTTAGCCCGTGGCGTAACGGGAATACCTCGACCAGCGAGTACCGTTGGCAGGACGATCAGCTTGCGCTAATCGAACTGAATGTTTACGGCAAACCCCCGGAACATATTCGCGCCCGCTTTGATGCGCAGGGCGAGCTAAGCTTTATGCAGCGTGAAGTCGACGGGCAGAAGCAGCAGCTTTCCAGCGATCAGGTTGCGCTGTATCGTTACCGCGCAGAGCAAATACGCCAGACCAGCGATGCTTTACGTCAGGGGCGCGTGATGCTGCGTCAGGGACGCTGGCATGCCAACCAGACGGTAACGACCTGCGAAGGTCAGACCGTGAAGCCTGACCTTGATGCGCGAGCGCTAGCCCATATTGAACGTCGCCAGAATCACTCATCCATTGAGGTGAGCGTGGCGTGGCTGGAAGCGCCGGAAGGTTCCCAGTTGCTGCTGGTGGCAAACGAAGACTTCTGTACCTGGCAGCCGACTGAGAAAAACTTCTAAATTTTACCAGTGGTTCATGCCCATATGACCGCGGCCACCACCCCCACAGCCTCCACGCCCCATTCCCTCGCCGCGAGGAATACCCGCCTGGGCTAAAGCGACATCAAACTTAACCCGCTGCTGGGCCAGCTTCTGACCGAGAGCTTCCATCTCCTGGGCAACAGATTCAATTTTTGTACTGTCCGGTTTATCCGCAGTTAACAACGCATTGTATTCGTAGCGTTTTGATGTGAGCTGCTGGCGTAGAGCGCGGGTTTGCTCATAGAAATCGCTATGCAGCTTCTGGGCAGTGGCCTGCTGTTCAGTCGTCAGTTGGCTATAACCCTGCGGACCCATTCCGTTACCGTTATTCCAGTGGTGTCCTGCCCATGCAGAGCTGCTACCAAAGGTTAAGGCGGCAAGGGCGATGAGTGTCAGAGTGAATTTGTGGTTCCGTTTCATGGTTTATTCTCCTGGTTTATGGTTTATGGTTTATTCCGTATTTGCATCTTCCGTGCCAGGATGAAAACTCCGCAGGATATAAGGTTTTCTATCGCATCAGCAGATGACAGCGAGTAAAAATGACTCGCGGCAAAGATCGATGCGGGTCATTTTTACCCGCCGTCTTGCGGGTTTATGCCTGAGAGCCCGTTTGCCGGGCCGGAAAAATGGCATGATTTCTGCTGGGAACCGTAGAGCCTGATAAAAGGGAGTTGCAATGAACGTGATGCGGTTGTCGAAGGATTCTGTCGCCGTTGGGCTGAGCTGGCTATTGACTGGCCTCATCTTACTGCTGGTGTGCCTGTTTTCCGTACTTATCGTGCGCGACAATGGTCGTGAGAACGACGCCGCGCGCCAGACCATTCAGGAAAAAGGCAGCGTACTGATTCGCGCCCTTGAGTCCGGAACTCGCGTCGGTATGGGAATGCGTATGCATCACGCCCAGCTTCAGGCATTGCTTGAGGAGATGGCCTGGCAGCCTGGCGTACTGTGGTTTGCGGTGACGGATGAGAATGGCAAAATTATTGCTCATAGCGATCCGCAGCAGGTTGGTGGGACGCTGTATCCTGCCGATGCGATGCGCGAGTTGAACATTGGCAGCGAGGAACGCTGGCGGCGGCTTGAAAAACCGGAGCCGGCACTGGAAATCTATCGCCAGTTTCGCCCGCTTAACGGTGGGGGCGCTCACCATATGCGCATGATGATGCGCCGCGAATCTGCCGACCTGCGTGCTCAGGTGCCGCAGGTCATTTTTATCGCCTTTGATGCCCGGGAACTGGATGCTGACAACGCCCGTGGTCTGCGGAATATGATCGTTATGCTGTGCGCGGCAGGCGTGGTGATGGTGGCAACCGTGCTGGCTCAATTTTGGTTCCGACGCTATCAGCGCTCGCGTAAGCAACTACAGGAAGCGATGGCGCGTAAAGAGAAACTGGTGGCGATCGGGCATTTGGCTGCGGGCGTCGCGCATGAAATTCGTAACCCGTTATCATCCATTAAAGGGCTGGCAAAGTATTTTGCTGAACGTACCCCGCCCGACGGCGAAGCGCATCAGTTGGCCCAGGTGATGGCAAAAGAAGCCGATCGTTTAAACCGGGTGGTCAGCGAACTTCTGGAACTGGTGCGTCCGGCACATTTAAAATATCAATGGGTTGATTTGAATGAGGTTATTACCCACTCGCTGCAACTGATTGGTCAGGATGCGCAGAGCCGCGCTATCGAGCTGAACTTTAACGCTCAGCCTTCGCTACGCCGGATTCAGGCCGACCCTGACAGGCTTAAGCAGGTATTACTGAACCTGTATCTCAACGCGATGCAGGCCATTGGATATCATGGGACGATTCGCGTGGAAGTCGGTGAATGCGATGGTCAAAGAGTGAAAATCGTCGTGACCGATAGTGGAAAAGGGATGACAGCAGAGCAAAGACAGGCCATCTTCACCCCCTATTTTACGACCAAAGCAGATGGCACCGGACTGGGGCTGGCGGTAGTGCAGAATATTGTTGAACAACATGGCGGAACGATCCACGCCGACAGTACGCCGGGAAAAGGCGCCGTTTTTACGCTTTATCTGCCGGTGAGCGCGCAACAAAAGGATGAACAAGGATGACGGATGAGAAGGTAGACATTCTGGTTGTTGATGACGATGTCAGCCATTGCACGATCCTCCAGGCCTTACTGCGGGGCTGGGGCTATAACGTCGCATTGGCCCACAACGGGCTGTTGGCTCTGGAGCTAGTGAAGCAAAAAGTATTTGACCTGGTGCTGTGCGATATCCGTATGGCGGAGATGGACGGTATCGAAACGCTCAAGGAAATTAAGGCATACAACCCGGCAATTCCGGTACTCATCATGACCGCTTTCTCCAGCGTAGGAACGGCGGTTGAAGCTATCAAGTCCGGGGCGCTGGATTATCTCATCAAACCGCTGGATTTTGACAAACTGCAGGAGACGCTTGCCCAGGCGTTGGCACATACGCGCCAGTCCGATAGCGGCATGGAACCAGGCCCAGCAGCACAATTTGGCATGGTGGGTGATAGCCCGGCGATGCAGACGCTACTCAGCAATATCGCCCTGGTGGCGCCATCTGACGCGACAGTGTTGATCTGCGGTGAGTCAGGTACCGGCAAAGAGCTGGTTGCCCGTGCGCTCCACGCCAGTAGCAGGCGTAATAATCAACCGCTGGTGACGCTGAACTGTGCGGCGCTCAATGAATCGCTGCTGGAGTCGGAGCTGTTCGGTCATGAGAAGGGGGCGTTTACCGGGGCCGATAAACGGCGGGAAGGGCGTTTTGAGCAAGCCGATGGCGGCACATTATTCCTCGATGAGATTGGTGATATCTCACCGCTGATGCAGGTGCGATTGTTACGAGCGATCCAGGAACGAGAAGTTCAACGCGTTGGGAGTAATCAGACGATTAAGGTTGATGTCAGACTGATTGCCGCCACCCATCGCGATTTAGCCGAAGAGGTGAGTGCCGGTCGCTTTCGTCAGGATCTCTACTATCGCCTGAACGTGGTGACTATCGACATGCCGCCGTTGCGTCAGCGTCGAGAAGATATCCCACAGCTGGCGCGCTATTTCCTGCAACGTTATGCCGAGCGGAACCGCAAGGCGGTGCAGGGTTTTACGCCGCAGGCGATGGATTTGCTGATCCACTACGACTGGCCTGGCAATATTCGTGAGCTGGAAAACGCGGTAGAGCGGGCGGTGGTTCTGCTGACGGGAGAGTATATTTCCGAACGCGAGCTACCGTTGTCGATTGCCGGTACGCCACTTCCGGCGTTGTCACTATCCGATGATGTGATTCAACCGCTGGTGGAAGTAGAAAAAGAGGTGATTCTGGCGGCGCTTGAAAAAACGGGCGGCAACAAAACTGAAGCCGCCCGCCAGTTAGGCATTACGCGCAAAACGCTGCTGGCTAAGCTTAGCCGCTAGTTTTGCTCGCGTTCGATAGCGCGCCAGCCGATGTCGTTACGGCTAAAGCTGTCGTCCCAGCGAATATCGGTCATCAGGGCGTAAGCGCGTTTCTGCGCTTCGGCAACGGTATGACCCAATGCGGTGGCGCATAGTACGCGACCGCCGCTGGTCAACACACGGTCGTCATCCGCGAGCTTAGTCCCTGCATGGAATACTTTACCGTTTGCGGTTTCTGCCAGCGGCAGGCCGTGGATAACGTCCCCGGTACGGTAGTCAGCCGGATAACCTCCGGCGGCAATTACCACGCCTAACGCGGCGCGTTCATCCCATTCGGAGGTTTGTTCGTCCAGCTTGCCTTCACAAGCGGCCAGACACAGATCCACCAGATCCGATTTCATGCGTAGCATGATCGGCTGAGTTTCCGGATCGCCGAAGCGACAGTTGAATTCGATAACCTTCGGGTTGCCCTGTTTATCGATCATCAGGCCTGCGTACAGGAAGCCGGTGTAGGTGTTTCCTTCCGCTGCCATGCCTTTGACGGTTGGCCAAATAATACGTTCCATAGTGCGCTGGTGAACTTCATCGGTCACGACGGGTGCCGGTGAGTAGGCGCCCATCCCACCGGTGTTCGGGCCGGTGTCGCCATTGCCTACACGTTTGTGGTCCTGGCTGGTGGCCATCGGCAGCACGTGCTCGCCATCGACCATCACGATAAAGCTCGCCTCTTCACCGTCGAGGAACTCTTCGATCACGATACGATGACCCGCGTCGCCAAAAGCGTTGCCTGCCAGCATGTCATGCACGGCGGCTTCGGCTTCTTCAAGCGTCATTGCCACGATAACGCCTTTACCGGCAGCCAGACCGTCGGCTTTGATGACAATGGGGGCACCTTTCTCGCGCAGGTAAGCCAGCGCCGGTTCGATTTCGGTGAAGTTCTGATATTCCGCCGTCGGAATGTTATGACGGGCGAGGAAATCTTTGGTGAAGGCCTTTGAGCCTTCAAGCTGCGCGGCACCTTCGGTGGGGCCAAAGATTTTCAGACCGGCGGCGCGGAAGGCGTCGACCACGCCAATCACCAGCGGTGCTTCCGGGCCGACGATAGTCAGGTCAATCTTCTCGCTCTGGGCAAAGGCCAGCAGTGCCGGGATATCGGTAACACTGATAGCCACGTTTTGCAGCGCAGGCTCCAGTGCGGTGCCCGCGTTACCTGGTGCGACAAAAACGGTATCGACATTTGGTGACTGTACCGCTTTCCAGGCCAGGGCGTGCTCGCGCCCGCCGTTGCCAATAACTAATACTTTCATCGTCTGCTCCGTGGATTAATGGCGGAAGTGGCGCATGTCGGTGAAGATCATCGCAATGCCGTGTTCGTCGGCAGCGGCAATCACCTCTTCGTCGCGAATAGAACCGCCAGGCTGGATAACGCAGCTCACGCCAACGGCGGCAGCGGCATCAATACCATCGCGGAACGGGAAGAACGCGTCGGACGCCATGGCGGAACCTTTGACTTCCAGCCCTTCGTCGGCGGCTTTAATCCCGGCGATCTTCGCGGAGTAAACGCGGCTCATCTGGCCTGCGCCTATCCCGATGGTCATATTCTCTTTGGCGTAGACAATGGCGTTAGATTTGACGAACTTCGCCACTTTCCAGCAGAACAGCGCATCGCGCAGTTCCTGTTCGGTAGGCTGACGCCTGGAAACCACGCGCAGTTCGCCTTCGGTAACCATACCCAGGTCACGATCCTGAACCAGCAGGCCGCCGTTCACACGCTTGAAGTCCAGACCGGCAACGCGGTTTGCCCACTGACCACAGGTCAGGACGCGTACGTTCTGTTTGGCGGCAGTGATTTTCAGCGCTTCTTCTGTTGCAGACGGTGCAATGATCACTTCCACAAACTGGCGGGAGATAATGGCTTGTGCCGTTTCGGCATCCAGTTCGCGGTTGAAAGCGATGATGCCGCCAAACGCAGAAGTCGGGTCGGTTTTATAGGCGCGGTCGTAAGCGTCGAGAATAGAGGTGCTGACGGCCACACCGCATGGGTTAGCATGCTTAACGATAACGCAGGCCGGTTCGTTGAACTCTTTCACGCACTCCAGCGCGGCATCGGTATCGGCGATGTTGTTATAAGAGAGCGCTTTGCCCTGGACCTGGGTCGCAGTGGCAACGGAAGCCTCTTTAACATTCTCTTCTATATAGAAGGCAGCTTGCTGGTGGCTGTTTTCGCCGTAGCGCATATCCTGCTTCTTAATGAAGTTCAGGTTAAGAGTACGCGGGAAGCGACCCGCAGCTTCTTTGCTTTCACCATAATAGGCCGGAACCATGCTGCCGAAGTAGTTGGCAATCATGCTGTCGTAGGCCGCGGTATGTTCGAAAGCTTTGATGGCGAGGTCGAAGCGGGTTTCCAGAGTGAGGGAGCCTTCGTTGGCATCCATCTCATTAATAATAGCTTCGTAGTCGTTGCTCTTCACCACGATGGCCACATCTTTATGGTTCTTTGCCGCTGAACGAACCATGGTCGGGCCGCCGATATCAATATTCTCTACCGCATCTTCCAGCGAACAGCCTTCACGGGCAACGGTCTCGGCGAACGGATAAAGGTTAACGACAACCATATCGATGGGTGCGATACCGTGCTGTTCCATAATGCCATCATCCTGACCACGACGACCGAGAATGCCGCCGTGTACTTTCGGATGCAGGGTCTTCACGCGTCCATCCATCATTTCCGGGAAACCGGTGTAGTCAGAGACTTCGGTTACCGGCAGACCTTTCTCAGCCAGCAGGCGTGCAGTACCACCTGTAGACAGTAGCTCTACACCACGAGCGGAAAGTGCCTGCGCGAATTCGACGATACCGGCCTTGTCAGAAACACTGAGCAGTGCGCGGCGGACTGGACGACGTTGTTGCATGGTATTAAATCCCCAGGATTTGAATATTACAGAGAGCGTTAGGTGAGTTTTTGTCTAAAAACTCACCTAACGCACCCAACCGGGCGTCCTTGTTATAGCGCGGCATTGTAACGAAAACGTTTGCGCAACGCTCGCGAATTTTTATCTTTCTCTTTTTTGCCCTGAATTGCTGCTTATATAGAGAAGGGGGAGGACCGTTGTAGAAGGATATCGCCAGTTGTCTGTGGATAATTCTGTGTGCAACAGGGTATAAAGTGGGCTTCTGCTGGGGATTGCAGCAGTCAGTCATTTTTCTGCAATTTAACTATTGCGGATGCTCGGGAACTCCCTATAATGCGCCTCCATCGACACGGCAGATGTGAATCACTTCACACAAACAGCCGGGTCGGTTGAAGAGAAAAACCTGAAAATAAGAGGTTGACTCTGAAAGAGGAAAGCGTAATATACGCCACCTCGCAACGGTGAGCGAAAGCCGCGTTGCACTGCTCTTTAACAATTTATCAGACAATCTGTGTGGGCACTCAAAGTGACATGGATTCTAAACGTCGCAAGACGCTAAATGAATACCAAAGTCTCTGAGTGAACATACGTAATTCATTACGAAGTTTAATTCACGAGCATCAAACTTAAATTGAAGAGTTTGATCATGGCTCAGATTGAACGCTGGCGGCAGGCCTAACACATGCAAGTCGAGCGGTAGCACAGGGGAGCTTGCTCCCTGGGTGACGAGCGGCGGACGGGTGAGTAATGTCTGGGAAACTGCCTGATGGAGGGGGATAACTACTGGAAACGGTAGCTAATACCGCATAACGTCGCAAGACCAAAGAGGGGGACCTTCGGGCCTCTTGCCATCAGATGTGCCCAGATGGGATTAGCTAGTAGGTGGGGTAATGGCTCACCTAGGCGACGATCCCTAGCTGGTCTGAGAGGATGACCAGCCACACTGGAACTGAGACACGGTCCAGACTCCTACGGGAGGCAGCAGTGGGGAATATTGCACAATGGGCGCAAGCCTGATGCAGCCATGCCGCGTGTATGAAGAAGGCCTTCGGGTTGTAAAGTACTTTCAGCGAGGAGGAAGGCATTGTGGTTAATAACCGCAGTGATTGACGTTACTCGCAGAAGAAGCACCGGCTAACTCCGTGCCAGCAGCCGCGGTAATACGGAGGGTGCAAGCGTTAATCGGAATTACTGGGCGTAAAGCGCACGCAGGCGGTCTGTCAAGTCGGATGTGAAATCCCCGGGCTCAACCTGGGAACTGCATTCGAAACTGGCAGGCTAGAGTCTTGTAGAGGGGGGTAGAATTCCAGGTGTAGCGGTGAAATGCGTAGAGATCTGGAGGAATACCGGTGGCGAAGGCGGCCCCCTGGACAAAGACTGACGCTCAGGTGCGAAAGCGTGGGGAGCAAACAGGATTAGATACCCTGGTAGTCCACGCTGTAAACGATGTCGACTTGGAGGTTGTTCCCTTGAGGAGTGGCTTCCGGAGCTAACGCGTTAAGTCGACCGCCTGGGGAGTACGGCCGCAAGGTTAAAACTCAAATGAATTGACGGGGGCCCGCACAAGCGGTGGAGCATGTGGTTTAATTCGATGCAACGCGAAGAACCTTACCTACTCTTGACATCCAGAGAACTTAGCAGAGATGCTTTGGTGCCTTCGGGAACTCTGAGACAGGTGCTGCATGGCTGTCGTCAGCTCGTGTTGTGAAATGTTGGGTTAAGTCCCGCAACGAGCGCAACCCTTATCCTTTGTTGCCAGCGGTCCGGCCGGGAACTCAAAGGAGACTGCCAGTGATAAACTGGAGGAAGGTGGGGATGACGTCAAGTCATCATGGCCCTTACGAGTAGGGCTACACACGTGCTACAATGGCATATACAAAGAGAAGCGACCTCGCGAGAGCAAGCGGACCTCATAAAGTATGTCGTAGTCCGGATCGGAGTCTGCAACTCGACTCCGTGAAGTCGGAATCGCTAGTAATCGTGGATCAGAATGCCACGGTGAATACGTTCCCGGGCCTTGTACACACCGCCCGTCACACCATGGGAGTGGGTTGCAAAAGAAGTAGGTAGCTTAACCTTCGGGAGGGCGCTTACCACTTTGTGATTCATGACTGGGGTGAAGTCGTAACAAGGTAACCGTAGGGGAACCTGCGGTTGGATCACCTCCTTACCTTAAAGAACCTGCCTTTGTAGTGCTCACACAGATTGTCTGATGAATGATGAACTTCTTAATGTACTTTCGAGTGTATTAAGAAGTTTTGCTCTTTAAAAATCTGGATCAAGCTGAAAATTGAAACGACACGCTGCGTCTGTTCTCCGTAATAAGAACAGCATGACGGTGTGTTCGAGTCTCTCAAATTTTTGCAATCATGAAGTATTTTACGAAACATCTTCGGGTTGTGAGGTTAAGCGACTAAGCGTACACGGTGGATGCCCTGGCAGTCAGAGGCGATGAAGGACGTGCTAATCTGCGATAAGCGTCGGTAAGGTGATATGAACCGTTATAACCGACGATTTCCGAATGGGGAAACCCAGTGTGATCCGTCACACTATCGTTAAGTGAATACATAGCTTAACGAAGCGAACCGGGGGAACTGAAACATCTAAGTACCCCGAGGAAAAGAAATCAACCGAGATTCCCCCAGTAGCGGCGAGCGAACGGGGAGGAGCCCAGAGTCTGAATCAGTTTGTGTGTTAGTGGAAGCGTCTGGAAAGTCGCAGGGTACAGGGTGATACTCCCGTACACAAAAACACACAGGCTGTGAACTCGAAGAGTAGGGCGGGACACGTGGTATCCTGTCTGAATATGGGGGGACCATCCTCCAAGGCTAAATACTCCTGACTGACCGATAGTGAACCAGTACCGTGAGGGAAAGGCGAAAAGAACCCCGGCGAGGGGAGTGAAACAGAACCTGAAACCGTGTACGTACAAGCAGTAGGAGCCCACTTGTTGGGTGACTGCGTACCTTTTGTATAATGGGTCAGCGACTTATATTCTGTAGCAAGGTTAACCGTATAGGGGAGCCGCAGGGAAACCGAGTCTTAACTGGGCGTTAAGTTGCAGGGTATAGACCCGAAACCCGGTGATCTAGCCATGGGCAGGTTGAAGGTTGGGTAACACTAACTGGAGGACCGAACCGACTAATGTTGAAAAATTAGCGGATGACTTGTGGCTGGGGGTGAAAGGCCAATCAAACCGGGAGATAGCTGGTTCTCCCCGAAAGCTATTTAGGTAGCGCCTCGTGAACTCATCTTCGGGGGTAGAGCACTGTTTCGGCTAGGGGGTCATCCCGACTTACCAACCCGATGCAAACTACGAATACCGAAGAATGTTATCACGGGAGACACACGGCGGGTGCTAACGTCCGTCGTGAAGAGGGAAACAACCCAGACCGCCAGCTAAGGTCCCAAAGTCATGGTTAAGTGGGAAACGATGTGGGAAGGCACAGACAGCCAGGATGTTGGCTTAGAAGCAGCCATCATTTAAAGAAAGCGTAATAGCTCACTGGTCGAGTCGGCCTGCGCGGAAGATGTAACGGGGCTAAACCATGCACCGAAGCTGCGGCAGCGACGCTTATGCGTTGTTGGGTAGGGGAGCGTTCTGTAAGCCGTTGAAGGTGGCCTGTGAGGGTTGCTGGAGGTATCAGAAGTGCGAATGCTGACATAAGTAACGATAAAGCGGGTGAAAAGCCCGCTCGCCGGAAGACCAAGGGTTCCTGTCCAACGTTAATCGGGGCAGGGTGAGTCGACCCCTAAGGCGAGGCCGAAAGGCGTAGTCGATGGGAAACAGGTTAATATTCCTGTACTCGGTGTTACTGCGAAGGGGGGACGGAGAAGGCTATGTTAGCCGGGCGACGGTTGTCCCGGTTTAAGCATGTAGGCGGATGTTCCAGGTAAATCCGGAACGTCATTCAACGCTGAGGTGTGATGACGAGGCACTACGGTGCTGAAGTAACAAATGCCCTGCTTCCAGGAAAAGCCTCTAAGCATCAGGTAACATCAAATCGTACCCCAAACCGACACAGGTGGTCAGGTAGAGAATACCAAGGCGCTTGAGAGAACTCGGGTGAAGGAACTAGGCAAAATGGTGCCGTAACTTCGGGAGAAGGCACGCTGATGGTAGGTGAAGTGACTTGCTCACGGAGCTGAAATCAGTCGAAGATACCAGCTGGCTGCAACTGTTTATTAAAAACACAGCACTGTGCAAACACGAAAGTGGACGTATACGGTGTGACGCCTGCCCGGTGCCGGAAGGTTAATTGATGGGGTTATCCGTAAGGAGAAGCTCTTGATCGAAGCCCCGGTAAACGGCGGCCGTAACTATAACGGTCCTAAGGTAGCGAAATTCCTTGTCGGGTAAGTTCCGACCTGCACGAATGGCGTAATGATGGCCAGGCTGTCTCCACCCGAGACTCAGTGAAATTGAACTCGCTGTGAAGATGCAGTGTACCCGCGGCAAGACGGAAAGACCCCGTGAACCTTTACTATAGCTTGACACTGAACACTGGTCCTTGATGTGTAGGATAGGTGGGAGGCTTTGAAGTGTGGACGCCAGTCTGCATGGAGCCATCCTTGAAATACCACCCTTTAATGGCTGGTGTTCTAACGTGGACCCGTAATCCGGGTTGCGGACAGTGTCTGGTGGGTAGTTTGACTGGGGCGGTCTCCTCCTAAAGAGTAACGGAGGAGCACGAAGGTTAGCTAATCCTGGTCGGACATCAGGAGGTTAGTGCAATGGCATAAGCTAGCTTGACTGCGAGCGTGACGGCGCGAGCAGGTGCGAAAGCAGGTCATAGTGATCCGGTGGTTCTGAATGGAAGGGCCATCGCTCAACGGATAAAAGGTACTCCGGGGATAACAGGCTGATACCGCCCAAGAGTTCATATCGACGGCGGTGTTTGGCACCTCGATGTCGGCTCATCACATCCTGGGGCTGAAGTAGGTCCCAAGGGTATGGCTGTTCGCCATTTAAAGTGGTACGCGAGCTGGGTTTAGAACGTCGTGAGACAGTTCGGTCCCTATCTGCCGTGGGCGCTGGAGAATTGAGGGGGGCTGCTCCTAGTACGAGAGGACCGGAGTGGACGCATCACTGGTGTTCGGGTTGTCATGCCAATGGCATTGCCCGGTAGCTAAATGCGGAAGAGATAAGTGCTGAAAGCATCTAAGCACGAAACTTGCCCCGAGATGAGTTCTCCCTGACTCCTTGAGAGTCCTGAAGGAACGTTGAAGACGACGACGTTGATAGGCCGGGTGTGTAAGCGTAGCGATACGTTGAGCTAACCGGTACTAATGAACCGTGAGGCTTAACCTTACAACGCCGAAGATGTTTTGGCGGATTTGAGAGAGATTCAGCTTGATACAGATTAAACAGAATTTGCCTGGCGGCGACAGCGCGGTGGTCCCACCTGACCCCATGCCGAACTCAGAAGTGAAACGCCGTAGCGCCGATGGTAGTGTGGGGTCTCCCCATGTGAGAGTAGGGAACTGCCAGGCATCAATTAAGTGAAGAGCCCATCCTGACGGATGGGCTTTTTGCGTTTTTATGGTATTTAAAAAAACCGGATATCAGCTTTGCCTCATCCGGCCTTGTAGATTACTCGTGCACCAAATTGAGCAACGGATACGGTTTTCCCAGATCGTCCGTCTCTGAACGCCCCGTCACCTTGAAGCCCATCTTCTTATAAAATCCAACCGCCTGTTCATTCTGCTCGTTGACGTTGGTCGTCAGTTTCGATGATAGCGTCAGCGCATGGTTGATCAGTAATTTCCCCACGCCACAGCCGCGGACATCGGGATCGACGAACAACGCGTCCATATGTTCACCAGTAAGAAGCATAAAGGCGATAGGCTCATCTTTCTCCGTCACCGCTACCCACAGTGGTGCTTCGGGCAAAAATGATCTCACTAACTCTTCCAGCTCTACCCTATACTCCTTCGACAGGAAATTGTGCGTTGCATCGACCGAACGACACCAGATCGCAATGAGTTTTTCCCCTTCGTCATGCCGTGAACGGCGGATGTTAATAACCATATGTTCTCCTTTTATTCGTTCTTATATTCTAACTCAAATATCTCCGTGAAACTTTCTCACCCTGAACATGCAGGCTCGACATTCTCCTGATTTCTGGGTATCTTCAGCTGTCTGGATGTCTAAACGTTTATACGTATGCTATGAGGTAATCAAGTTATGCCAATTCGGGTGCAGGACGAGCTACCGGCCGTCAGTTTCTTGCGTGATGAAAACGTCTTTGTGATGACGACAACTCGCGCGACAACTCAGGAAATTCGCCCGCTGAAGGTGCTCATCCTCAACCTGATGCCGAAGAAAATCGAAACCGAGAACCAGTTCCTACGCCTGCTATCGAACTCACCGTTACAGCTTGATATTCAACTGCTGCGCATTGATGCCAGGGAATCACGTAACACGCCGATGGAGCATCTGAATAACTTTTACTGTAATTTCGAGGAGATCTGCGATCAAAACTTCGATGGGCTAATTGTTACCGGTGCCCCGTTGGGGCTGGTTGAGTTCAATGATGTCGCCTACTGGCCACAGATTAAACAGGTCCTTGAATGGGCCAAAGATCACGTTACCTCGACGCTTTTTGTCTGTTGGGCGGTACAGGCCGCCCTCAATATTCTCTACGGCATCCCAAAACAGACTCGTTCCGAAAAGATTTCAGGGGTATACGAACACCATATCCTGCAACCACATGCCTTATTAACCCGTGGTTTTGACGACTCTTTCCTTGCCCCACATTCACGCTATGCCGACTTTCCGGCTGTATTGATTCGCGACTACACGGATTTAGAGATTCTGGCGGAGACGGAAGAGGGAGATGCCTACCTGTTTGCCAGTAAAGATAAGCGTATTGCCTTCGTGACCGGCCATCCAGAGTATGATGCGAATACCCTCGCCAGCGAGTTTTTCCGCGATGTTGAAGCTGGCCTCGATCCACAGGTCCCGCACAATTATTTCCCACAAAACGATCCGCAGAACAAACCACGAGCCAGCTGGCGAAGTCATGGTAATTTACTGTTTATCAACTGGCTCAACTATTACGTTTACCAGATCACGCCATACGATCTACGCCATATGAATCCGACGCTGGATTAATCTTCTACATAACACGATCCTAAAGCGTTTCAGCATTTTGCCTCTGGCACCTTCGGGTGCCTTTTTTGTTTTCGAAATCTGCTTCATGTTGTAATTTATTTTTAATTTTATTGTTATCAATAAGTTAATTGATATTTAAATTAAAAATGGAAATTGTTTTTGATTTTGGGATTTAATTGCGTAATCTTAATTGTGCTGAACGAAAACTACACAACGATCTTACGTTCGCGCCAACTGGATCAACCAAGAGGAGCAGCACAATGACGCAGCAGGCGACAATCACTGATGAACTGACTTTCAGTCAGCCCTACGGCGAACAGGAAAAGCAAATCTTAACGCCTGAGGCGGTGGAATTCCTGAGCGAACTGGTGAGCCGTTTTACGCCTGAGCGCAATAAATTGCTGACGGCACGAATCCAGCAACAGAAGGCAATTGATGATGGCAAGCTTCCTGATTTTATTTCGGAAACAGCTTCCATTCGTAATGGTGACTGGAAAATTCGCGGCATTCCTGAAGACTTGCAGGATCGCCGGGTAGAAATTACCGGCCCGGTTGAGCGCAAGATGGTCATCAACGCGCTCAATGCGAAAGTAAAAGTCTTTATGGCCGATTTTGAAGACTCGCTGGCACCCGAATGGAGCAAAGTCGTTGATGGGCAAATTAACCTGCGTGATGCGGTAAACGGTACCATTAGTTACACCAACGAGGCTGGCAAGATTTACCAGCTTAAGCCGGACCCGGCATTACTTATTTGTCGTGTACGCGGCCTGCATTTGCCGGAAAAACACGTGACATGGCGTGGGGATGCTATTCCCGGCAGCCTGTTCGATTTTGCTCTCTATTTCTTCCACAACTACAAGGCGTTGCTGGCAAAAGATAGCGGTCCTTATTTCTATCTGCCGAAGACTCAGGCCTGGCAGGAGGCCGCGTGGTGGAGTGAAGTCTTTAGCTTCACTGAAGACCGCTTTGAGCTTCCGCGCGGCACCATCAAAGCCACTCTACTGATTGAAACGCTGCCGGCCGTCTTCCAGATGGATGAGATCCTGCACGCGCTGCGTGACCATATAGTGGGTCTGAACTGCGGGCGCTGGGACTACATTTTCAGCTATATCAAAACCCTGAAGAACCACCCGGATCGCGTGCTGCCGGACCGACAGGTCGTGACAATGGACAAACCTTTCCTCAGCGCCTACTCGCGATTGCTGATTAAAACCTGCCACAAGCGTGGTGCGTTTGCGATGGGCGGCATGGCGGCATTTATTCCGAGCAAAGATGCTGAGCGAAATAATCAGGTACTGAATAAGGTAAAAGCCGACAAATCGCTGGAAGCTAATAACGGCCACGATGGCACCTGGATCGCCCATCCGGGGCTGGCGGATACCGCAATGGCCGTCTTTAACCGCGTGCTGGGCGAGAATAAAAACCAGCTGTTCGTCACCCGTGATGACGATGCGCCAATTACCGCCGAGCAACTGCTGGCTCCTTGTGAAGGTGAACGAACTGAAGAAGGCATGCGCGCCAATATTCGCGTGGCGGTGCAGTACATCGAAGCATGGATCTCCGGCAACGGCTGCGTGCCGATTTATGGTCTGATGGAAGATGCGGCTACTGCCGAAATCTCTCGTACTTCCATTTGGCAGTGGATCCATCACGAGAAAACCCTGAACAACGGCAAGCCGGTAACCAAAGCACTATTCCGTCAGTGGCTGGCTGAAGAGATGCGGGTGATTCAGGACGAACTGGGCGAACACCGCTACAGCAGCGGGCGCTTTGATGAAGCCGCCCGCCTGATGGAACAAATCACCACTTCTGACGAATTAATCGACTTCCTGACTCTGCCGGGCTACCGCCTGCTGGCCTAATTCACCACATAACAATATGGAGCATCTGTACATGAAAACTCGTACCCAACAAATCGAAGAATTAAATAAAGAGTGGACGAACCCGCGCTGGGAAGGCATTACCCGCCCATACAGCGCTGAAGACGTGGTGAAATTACGTGGTTCAGTCAATCCGGAATGCACCCTGGCTCAGCTGGGCGCGGCGAAGATGTGGCGGCTGCTGCACGGTGAAGCGAAAAAAGGGTATATCAACAGCCTCGGCGCGCTGACCGGCGGGCAGGCGTTGCAGCAGGCGAAAGCGGGTATTGAGGCCATTTATCTTTCTGGCTGGCAGGTTGCGGCGGACGCCAACCTGGCTTCCAGCATGTACCCGGATCAATCGCTCTATCCGGCGAACTCGGTACCGGCCGTTGTCGATCGGATCAACAACACCTTCCGCCGCGCGGATCAGATCCAGTGGTCTGCCGGTATTGAGCCGAACGATCCGCGTTACACCGATTATTTCCTGCCGATCGTCGCCGATGCGGAAGCAGGATTTGGCGGCGTACTCAACGCGTTTGAGTTGATGAAATCGATGATTGAGGCCGGTGCAGCGGCCGTTCACTTCGAAGATCAGCTGGCCTCGGTGAAGAAATGCGGTCATATGGGCGGCAAAGTGCTGGTGCCGACGCAAGAAGCCATTCAGAAACTGGTTGCCGCGCGACTGGCGGCTGACGTCATGGGCGTGCCGACGCTGGTGATCGCCCGAACGGATGCTGATGCTGCCGATTTAATTACGTCAGACTGCGACCCTTACGATCGCGAATTTATCACTGGCGACCGTACCAGCGAAGGTTTCTTCCGTACCCACGCGGGTATCGAACAGGCGATCAGTCGCGGGCTGGCCTACGCACCGTATGCTGACCTGGTGTGGTGCGAAACCTCTACCCCGGACCTTGAGCTGGCGAAACGCTTTGCCGATGCGATTCACGCCAAATATCCGGGTAAGCTGCTGGCTTACAACTGCTCGCCGTCCTTTAACTGGCAGAAAAAACTGGATGATAAAACCATCGCCAGCTTCCAGCAGCAGCTGGCGGATATGGGCTACAAGTATCAGTTCATCACCCTGGCCGGTATTCACAGCATGTGGTTCAACATGTTCGACCTGGCGCACGCTTACGCTCAGGGCGAAGGCATGAAGCACTACGTTGAGAAGGTCCAGCAGCCGGAGTTTGCGGCGGCTAAAGATGGCTACACTTTTGTCTCTCATCAGCAGGAAGTCGGCACCGGCTACTTCGATAAGGTGACCACTATTATTCAGGGTGGGGCCTCGTCGGTCACGGCGTTAACCGGTTCAACAGAAGAAGAGCAGTTCTGATGATTTCCCCCTCTCCCTCGCTCCGGGGGGAGAGGGATGGGTGAGGGGGAAGATATGACGCGTGGCCTGGAATTATTGATTGCTCAGACTATCTTGCAGGGTTTTGACGCCCAGTACGGGCGTTTTCTTGAAGTCACTTCCGGTGCCCAGCAGCGCTTCGAACAGGCTGACTGGCATGCCGTCCAGCAGGCAATGAAACAGCGCATTCATCTCTATGATCACCATGTCGGTCTGGTTGTCGAACAGCTGCGCTGCATTACCGATGGCAAAAATACCGATGCTGATTTTTTGCTGCGGGTGAAAGAGCACTACACCCACTTGTTGCCGGATTACCCTCGCTTCGAAATTGCGGAGAGCTTTTTCAATTCCGTCTATTGTCGGTTGTTTGACCACCGCTCGCTGACTCCCGAGCGGCTTTTTATTTTCAGTTCACAGCCCGAGCGCCGTTTGCGCTCTATCCCGCGCCCGCTGGCAAAAGATTTCTTCCCCGATCGGGGCTGGGACACCTTATTACGCAAGGTGTTATCCGATCTCCCTCTGCGTCTACCGTGGCAAAACCGGGCACGTGATATCGGCTATATCACCGCTTGTTTGCAGGAGGCGCTTGGCAGCGAACTGCTCTCCCGGTCGCATTTGCAGGTAGCGAACGAACTGTTTTATCGCAATAAAGCTGCCTGGTTGGTGGGTAAACTCGTCACGCCAATGACGACGCTGCCTTTCCTGCTGCCAATTCATCGTACCGACGAAGGCGAGCTGTTTGTCGATGCCTGCCTGACGACGCATGCCGAAGCGAGTATCGTTTTTGGCTTCGCCCGCTCCTATTTTATGGTTTACGCGCCGCTGCCCGGCGCGCTGGTCGAATGGCTGCGCGATATCCTGCCGGGTAAAACCACCGCCGAACTGTATATGGCGATTGGCTGTCAGAAGCATGCGAAAACCGAAAGCTATCGCGAATACCTGCACTATATCTCCCGCAGCGATGAGCAATTTATCGAAGCGCCGGGCATTCGCGGGATGGTGATGTTGGTATTCACCTTGCCGGGATTTGACCGGGTATTTAAGGTAATCAAAGACAATTTTGCGCCGCAAAAAGAGATGACCGCCGCCCACGTGCGCGCTTGCTATCAGTTGGTTAAAGAGCACGACCGCGTGGGAAGAATGGCGGATACCCAGGAGTTTGAAAATTTTGTGCTGGAGAAACGGCAAATTGCGCCTGAACTCATGACCCTGTTACAAACCGAGGCTGGAGCAAAAATCACCGATCTCGGGGAGCGGATTGTCATCAGCCATCTCTATATTGAGCGGCGGATGGTGCCGTTGAATATCTGGCTGGAGCAGGTGGACGGTCAGGCGTTGCGCGATGCGGTAGAGGAGTATGGGAACGCCATTCGTCAACTGGCCGCCGCTAATATTTTCCCCGGCGATATGCTATTTAAGAACTTTGGCGTCACGCGCCACGGCCGGGTGGTGTTCTACGATTATGATGAAATTTGCTATATGACCGAAGTGAATTTCCGCGAAATCCCGCCTGCACGTTATCCGGAAGACGAGCTGGCCAGCGAGCCCTGGTATAGCGTTTCGCCGGGGGATGTCTTTCCGGAAGAGTTTCGCCACTGGCTGTGCGCTGACCGGCGCATCGGGCCGCTATTTGAAGAGATGCATGCCGACCTGCTGCGTGCTGATTACTGGCGGGCGTTGCAAACGCGGATTCGAGAGGGCCACGTGGAGGACGTCTACGCCTATCGCCGCCGCCAGCGCTTTTGCGTGCGCTACGACAACCTACAGCAGGCGGGTTAAGCCGATGGCCTGGTTCAGGCCATTTCAATAACGGCGAATTCTTCGTACACCAGCTCCATATCCGGTGCCCAGGTGCCTTCTCGCTCAAAAAACGCCTGATGTGCAGACTGCCAGTAAGTCAGGCTTAAATCACCTTCGCCTTCCAGCGCGGCCAGCTCGGGGCTCATTTCGTTAAAACGTATCAGCCTGAGCGCCAGGGTGCGTATCACGCACATCGCCTCGCCCGCGCCGTTGAGCACGATATGATATGTGCCGGGCGTCAGCCGCGGTTCTTCTTGTTGATAACTTGCAAAGGAGCCGCAGGTTCCACGTTTTTTCCCGGCAACCACCAGCGCGGCCAGCTCGTCGGCTAATTCTGGCGAATCGCCGAAGGACCAACTCCATGCCTGAGGGTATTTTGCCTGCCAGCGTGATTTCAGATCGTTCATGTTATCGAATCCCCCCGTAGGCCAGCGTCACTTCCTTCGCCGCCTTTATCGCCAGCGCGCCTAACTCGGTGACGCGATCGTCGGTAATGCGCGAAATCGGCCCGGAGATAGAAATCGCGGCGAACGGCTCGCGGTGTTCATCATAAATACACGACGCCACGCAGCGCAGGCCAAGCGCGTGTTCTTCATCATCAAACGAATAGCCGCGTTTACGCGTCTGGGCCAAATCTTCTTTCAGATGCACCGGCGACACCAGCGTAGCGTGAGTATAAGCATGCAGGCCTTTACGATGCAGCAGGCTGGTCACTTGCTCTTCACTCAACTGCGACAGAAACGCTTTTCCCGCGCCGGAAGCGTGCATCGGCAGCTTACCGCCAATTGGCGCCGACATACGCATCAGTTGGGTACACTGTACCTGGTCGATGATAATCGCCTGATGGTCGCCCTGGTCCAGCACCGCGAGGTTTACCGTCTCGCCGGAATCTTCCATCAGTTGGCGCAGAATCGGATGGACGATAGCCAGCAGGTTGCGGCTTTGCAGGAAGCTGCTGCCGACAACAAATGCATGCGCCCCCACCGACCAGTGTCCCAGCTCGCCAACTTGGCGAACAAAGCCCAACTGCTGCATGGTGGTCAGCAGGCGGTGAGTGGTCGAATTAGGCAAACCGGCCTGCTGGGCCAGCTCGGTCAGCGCGACGCTGCCGTGAGATTCAGAAATCCATTCGAGTAGCTTCAGGCCACGTGTCAGGGACTGAACTTGTCCGCCAGCCGGAGCGGCGGCGGGTGAGGCAGGTTTTCTGCCGCGTTTTGCAGGAACGGGGGTAGCCATCGCGGACTCCTTTTTCTGTATCGTGGAAATGATTTTCGTTTTATTTGGCGATAATGCAATCACTACCCAACTGATCGGATGAGTGAAGCTGAACATGTCTCATGTTGCCGTTGTTTTCTTTTCCACCCTCCAGGTTTATGCCAGTATGGTCTGTTGAGTTTTTTCGGTCTGATTGAGCGTTGTCGGGAGCGAGTGTGAGCAGCAAAGTTGAGCAACTGCATCAGCAGTTAAAAGAACGTATTTTGGTGCTGGACGGAGGCATGGGCACCATGATCCAGAGCTATCGTCTGAGCGAGCAGGACTTTCGCGGCGATCGCTTTGCCGACTGGCCATGCGATCTGAAGGGCAACAACGACCTGCTGGTTCTCAGCAAGCCGGAGGTGATAACCGCGATCCACGATGCCTACTTTGCGGCCGGGGCGGATATCATTGAAACCAATACCTTTAACTCGACGACCATCGCGATGGCGGATTACCAGATGGAATCCCTGTCGGCGGAGATCAACTTTGCGGCGGCGAAACTGGCCCGCGCCAGCGCCGATGCCTGGACCGCCCGCACGCCGGAAAAACCGCGCTACGTCGCAGGCGTTCTCGGCCCGACTAACCGCACCGCGTCTATTTCTCCGGACGTCAACGACCCGGCCTTTCGCAATATCACTTTCGACGGGCTGGTGGCGGCCTATCGCGAATCCACCAAAGCGCTGGTGGAGGGCGGCAGTGACCTGATCCTGATTGAAACCGTCTTCGATACCCTTAACGCCAAAGCGGCGATTTTTGCGGTGAAGGAAGAGTTTGAAGCGCTGGGCGTGGATCTGCCTATTATGATCTCCGGCACCATCACCGACGCCTCCGGGCGTACGCTTTCCGGCCAGACCACTGAAGCCTTCTATAACTCACTGCGCCACGCCGATGCGCTGACCTTTGGTCTCAACTGTGCGTTAGGCCCGGATGAACTGCGTCAGTACGTGCAGGAGCTGTCGCGCATTGCCGAATGCTACGTCACCGCGCACCCGAACGCCGGGCTGCCGAACGCTTTTGGTGAATACGACCTGGACGCCGACAATATGGCGGCGCAAATCCGTGAATGGGCAGAGGCTGGCTTCCTGAATATCGTTGGCGGCTGCTGCGGCACAACGCCGGAACATATCGCCGCCATGAGCCGCGCCGTTGAAGGGCTGACGCCGCGCCAGTTGCCGGAACTGCCGGTTGCCTGCCGTCTCGCAGGCCTTGAGCCGCTGAATATCGGCGACGACAGCCTGTTCGTGAACGTTGGCGAGCGTACCAACGTGACCGGCTCAGCAAAATTTAAACGCCTGATTAAAGAAGAAAAATACAACGAAGCGCTGGACGTTGCCCGCCAGCAGGTGGAAAGCGGCGCGCAGATTATCGATATCAACATGGATGAGGGGATGCTCGACGCCGAAGCGGCGATGGTGCGATTCCTCAACCTGATCGCCGGTGAGCCGGATATTGCCCGCGTGCCGATTATGATTGACTCCTCAAAGTGGGAGGTCATTGAGAAAGGGCTGAAATGCATTCAGGGTAAAGGCATCGTCAACTCCATCTCGATGAAAGAGGGCGTTGAGCCGTTTATCCATCATGCCAAAAAAGTGCGCCGCTACGGTGCTGCCATGGTAGTGATGGCCTTTGATGAACAGGGCCAGGCCGATACCCGGGCGCGCAAAATTGAGATTTGCCGCCGGGCGTACAAGATTCTCACCGAAGAAGTGGGCTTCCCGCCGGAAGACATCATTTTTGACCCGAATATTTTCGCCGTGGCGACCGGCATTGAAGAGCACAACAACTACGCCCAGGACTTTATCGGTGCCTGTGAAGACATCAAACGCGAGCTGCCGCATGCGCTAATTTCCGGCGGCGTTTCCAACGTATCTTTCTCGTTCCGCGGCAACGACCCAGTGCGGGAGGCGATTCACGCAGTATTCCTCTACTACGCCATCCGTAACGGCATGGACATGGGCATCGTCAACGCCGGTCAGCTGGCGATTTACGACGACCTGCCCGCCGAGCTGCGCGATGCGGTTGAAGATGTGATCCTTAACCGTCGCGATGATGGCACTGAACGTCTGCTGGATCTGGCGGAGAAATATCGCGGTAGCAAATCCGACGAAAGTGCCAACATCCAGCAGGCTGAATGGCGTTCGTGGGAAGTGAAAAAGCGTCTCGAATATTCGCTGGTCAAAGGCATTACCGAATTTATCGAGCTGGATACCGAAGAGGCCCGTCAGCAGGCCACGCGCCCTATCGAGGTCATCGAAGGGCCGCTGATGGACGGCATGAACGTGGTCGGCGATCTGTTTGGTGAAGGGAAAATGTTCCTGCCGCAGGTGGTGAAATCTGCCCGCGTGATGAAGCAGGCGGTGGCTTATCTGGAACCGTACATTGAAGCCAGCAAAGAGAAAGGCTCCAGCAACGGCAAGATGGTCATTGCGACCGTGAAGGGCGACGTGCATGACATCGGTAAAAATATCGTTGGCGTGGTGCTGCAATGTAACAACTACGAAATCGTCGATCTTGGCGTGATGGTCCCCGCGGAGAAAATCCTTAGAACGGCGAGAGAAGTGAATGCGGATCTGATTGGCCTTTCCGGACTGATTACTCCGTCGCTGGATGAAATGGTCAACGTGGCGAAAGAGATGGAACGCCAGGGCTTTACCATTCCGCTGCTGATCGGCGGCGCGACGACTTCGAAAGCGCATACAGCAGTGAAAATCGAGCAGAACTACAGTGGCCCGACGGTCTACGTGCAGAACGCCTCGCGCACCGTAGGTGTCGTCGCGGCGCTGCTCTCCGATACCCAGCGCGATGACTTCGTTGCTCGTACCCGTAAAGAGTATGAAACCGTGCGTATCCAGCACGCGCGCAAAAAACCGCGTACGCCGCCGGTCACGCTGGAGGCTGCGCGCGATAACGATCTGGCCTTTGACTGGGAAAACTATACCCCGCCGGTGGCCCATCGTCTGGGCGTGCAGGAGGTTGAAGCCAGTATCGAAACCCTGCGTAACTATATCGACTGGACGCCGTTCTTTATGACCTGGTCGCTGGCCGGGAAATATCCGCGCATTCTGGAAGATGAAGTGGTCGGCGTTGAGGCGCAGCGTCTGTTCAAAGATGCCAACGATCTGCTGGATAAGCTGAGTGCTGAAAAATCTCTTAACCCACGCGGCGTGGTGGGGCTGTTCCCGGCAAACCGCGTCGGTGACGATGTGGAAATCTATCGCGATGAAACCCGCACTCACGTGCTGACCGTGGGCCATCATTTGCGCCAGCAGACCGAGAAAGTCGGCTTTGCTAACTACTGCCTGGCGGATTTTGTCGCCCCGAAATTGTCCGGAAAAGCGGACTACATCGGCGCGTTCGCGGTAACTGGCGGTCTTGAAGAGGACGCGCTGGCCGATGCTTACGAGGCGCAGCACGATGACTATAACAAGATCATGGTGAAGGCGATTGCCGACCGTCTGGCGGAAGCCTTTGCTGAATATCTGCATGAGCGCGTGCGTAAAGTGTACTGGGGTTACGCGGCGAACGAGAACCTCAGCAACGAGGAACTCATCCGCGAAAACTACCAGGGGATCCGCCCGGCGCCCGGTTATCCTGCCTGCCCGGAACACACTGAAAAGGCGACCATCTGGGAGCTGCTGGAAGTGGAAAAACACACCGGTATGAAGCTGACCGAATCCTTCGCTATGTGGCCCGGAGCCTCGGTCTCCGGCTGGTACTTCAGCCACCCGGACAGCAAGTATTTCGCGGTAGCGCAAATTCAGCGCGATCAGGTGGAGGACTACGCGTTGCGTAAAGGGATGAGCGTGGCGGAAGTTGAACGCTGGTTAGCGCCGAATTTGGGATATGACGCTGACTGATTCGCCAATCAGTTATCTTTCCTTACAACTAACAGGGCGCTCAATGAGCGCCCTGTCTCTTTATTGTGTTTAAACCCTTATACTGAAACAAGGTTTGCGGGCGCAGCTTGCCGGATGGCGGCGTAAACGCCTTATCCGGCCTACGGGAGAATCTTTTGTAGGCCTGATAAGCGCAGCGCCATCAGGCATGATGCCGACGCCTTGAGCCTCAGGAACCGATAAATATAAGGAGAAGCTGATTCCGTGTTAACTCTGCTACACCTGCTTTCTGCCGTCGCCCTGCTGGTGTGGGGCACCCATATTGTTCGCACCGGCGTGATGCGCGTCTACGGTGCACGCCTGCGAAGCGTTCTGAGCAGCAGCGTGGAGAAAAAGCCGCTCGCCTTCTGTGCGGGCATCGGCGTCACCGCGCTGGTCCAGAGCAGCAACGCCACCACCATGCTGGTCACCTCTTTTGTCGCTCAGGACCTGGTGGCGCTGGCCCCTGCGCTGGTAATGGTGCTGGGGGCGGACGTCGGTACCGCGCTGATGGCGAGGGTGCTGACCTTCGACCTGTCATGGCTTTCGCCGCTGCTGATTTTTATCGGCGTGATTTTTTTCCTTGGGCGCAAGCAAACGCGCGCAGGCCAGCTCGGACGCGTTGGGATTGGCCTGGGGCTGATTCTTCTCGCGCTGGAGCTGATCGTACAGGCGGTGCATCCCATCACCCAGGCCAACGGCGTGCAGGTGATTTTCGCCTCGTTGACCGGCGATATTATGCTGGATGCGCTGATTGGCGCGGTATTCGCGATCATCAGCTATTCAAGCCTGGCAGCAGTGCTGCTGACCGCCACGTTAACCTCGACCGGTGTGATTTCATTTCCGGTCGCGCTGTGCCTGGTGATTGGCGCTAATCTCGGCTCCGGGCTGCTGGCGATGCTCAATAACAGCGGAGCGAATGCCGCCGCGCGCCGTGTTGCGCTTGGTAGCCTGCTGTTCAAGCTGGTGGGCAGCCTGATTATCCTGCCGTTTGTCCATGTCCTGGCTGAGGTGATGCATAAGCTGCCGTTAGCGGAAGCTGAGCTGGTTATCTACTTCCACGTCTTCTACAACCTGATCCGCTGTATCGCCATGGTGCCGTTCGCTGAGCCGATGGCCCGCCTCTGTAAGCGTTTGATTCGCGACGAGCCGGAGCTGGACGCGCGACTGAAGCCGAAGCATCTCGATACTTCTGCGCTAGATACCCCCGCGCTGGCGCTGGCCAATGCCGCTCGTGAAACGCTGCGTATTGGCGATGCGATGGAGCAGATGCTGGAAGGCCTGCGCAAGATCATGCACGGTGAGTCGCGTGAGGAGAAAGAGCTACGGCGGATGGCGGATGACATCAACGTGCTTTATACCGCGATTAAGCTCTATCTGGCGCGGATGCCAAAAGAGGAGCTGGCGGAAGAGGAATCCCGCCGCTGGGCGGAGATCATCGAAATGGCGCTCAACCTGGAGCAGGCTTCGGACATTGTCGAGAGGATGGGCAGCGAAATCGCCGATAAATCTCTGGCTGCGCGCCGCGCTTTCTCCATGGAGGGGCTGAAGGAGCTGGATGGGCTGTACGATCAATTACTGAGTAATCTACAGCTGGCGATGTCGGTATTCTTCTCCGGCGACGTGCCGAGCGCCCGTCGTCTGCGGCGTAGTAAGCATCGTTTTCGCATTTTAAACCGCCGCTATTCGCATGCTCACGTTGACCGACTACATCAGCAAAACGTGCAGAGTATTGAAACCAGTACGCTGCATCTGGCGCTACTGGGCGACATGAAACGTCTGAACTCGCTGTTCTGCTCGGTGGCCTATAGTGTGATGGAGCAGCCGGATGAGGACGATGAGCGGGATGATTATTAACCGGTGATGTCGCAAAAATCCCCGGTGGCGCTGCGCTGACCGGGCTACAGGTTCACAGCAGTCTGCGGTTTGGTCACCCGGACAAGGCGCGTCAAGCGCCGCCTCCGGGAAATTCCCCGGGTCGCGGCAGACGCCTTACCCGGGGCTACAGGCCCGTGCGGTCTGGGGTTGGGTAGCCCGGACAGGTGCGCAGCACCGCCTCCGGGAAAGTGAGATCAAGGGATCAGAAACGATGCCCTGCGTTAAGAGTTACCGCCTCTTCTCCCGCTCTGAACACCAGCGTCGGGTTCGGGCCGCCGAGGGTGGCGTGGCCCTGCGTCACCTGAATCCAGTTGCCTTCCGGCAAGCCGATAATTGTCAATTCCGGCGCAACCACCAGCAGCTCACGAATCCGCTGTTCGCGGGTTTCGCCTTTATGGCCTTCCGGTAGGGCGTTGGTGAAATGCGGGTTAATTTGTAGCGGGAACAGCCCCAGAGCATCAAAGCCTTGAGGGTCGACAATCGGCATATCGTTAGTGGTGCGGATGGTCGGGCAGGCAAGGTTAGCCCCCGCGCTCCAGCCGACGTACAGCGCGCCGCGCTTCACCACATCCACCATCGGTTCCAGCAGGCCGCGCTCGCGGCACTCTTTCAGCAACTGGAAGGTATTACCGCCGCCAACGATAACTATCTCTGTGTTTTCAATCGCCGACACCGGGTCAGCCACGCTGTGAATTCCGGTAACCGCCACGCCCATTGGGCCAAAGACGGCGGCGGTTTTCGCGGTGTAATCGTCCCAGGTTTGCGTCACCCCGGCGAAAGGAATAAATACCGCAGAACGGCGACCGTTTAGCTGCCCGGCAATCGTCGGTAGCGCATGTTCCAGCCAGGCTTTGCCCGGTAGCGTTGAGTTACTTAATAGCAGCAGTTCCATTATTTCTCCATTCAGCCAGATGATTCGTCGGCTGAGGATGTTAGCACAGCTTATCATTCTGCTTGCTGACGTGGCTCACGCTAAAACGAGCTTAACGCGGAAGATAAGCCGCCATAAACACCTCAACGGCACGCGCCGTCACCTGCTGCACTTCTTCATCGCTAACGCGGTCCTGCTGGCGGAATAAAAACCGGTCCATCAGCTCTGCTTGCAACAACGCGCTCAAGTGCAGCGCCGTAATGCGCGGATCGGCATGGCGCAGCAAACCATTCTCCATGGCGAGAGATAAAAAATCGGCGATCAGCTGCTGAACGCGCAGGATGCCGCGCTGATAGATAAGATCGCCTAACTTGTTGTTACCGGAACCGGCAATCGCCAGCCGCTGGTTGGATTGCACATCCGGAGAGTAGATAAAGTGCAAAAAGCGCTGACCAAACTGATTCAGCGCGAGCGTAATGTCGCCGCGCTCCAGCATTGATGGCTCCACCAGCTTGAGCACTGCGGAGAATTCTTCTTCGCACAGGCGCGACATCACTTCAAAAAATAACTCATCTTTTGACGCAAAATGGTTATACAGCGTGGCCTTCGAGCCGCCAACGCGGGCGCAGATTTCCGCCATTGAGGCCCCTTCATAGCCCAGTTCGCGAAATACCTGCGTGGCCTCATCAAGGATATTTTGTCGTTTTGCTTCGGTTCTGGTGCTTTTCATATTTGACGACCGGCTGAGAAAAGAAAGGGCTGTTCAATTTTATCACGACTCTGATACACTCCAAAACTGTACCGTACAGTACAGTTCAATATCAGGATAGACATAATTATGGAACAGGATGCCTTACCTTCATTTTTTACGCGCACTGCCTGTCGCAGAACGCTGATGCCGCTAGTGGCAGCGCTGTGGCTGGTCGGCTGCGCACAGCTACCGGATACGCCGCCTAAGGCGGAACTCAAAGCCGTTGAAAGCTATGGGGCGAGTACGCTGCCGCTGAATGCGCAGGCGGTCTGGCCGACACAGCAGTGGTGGCGTAGCTACGGCGACAGCCAGCTCAATACGCTCATTGACGAGGCGCTGGCAAACGCCCCCGATATGACGATTGCCGCCGCGCGTTTGCGCAGCGCCGAGGCCAGAGGCCAGCAGGCGCAATCGGCACTGCTGCCGCAGCTCAGCGCTTCGGCAACGGCCAGCCAGCAGCGTCAGTCCTACAACTATTTACTGCCGCGCGAAATGTCGCCCATTGGCTGGAAAGAGTATGGCCAGATGACGCTCGACCTTTCGTGGGATCTGGATTTCTGGGGTAAAAACCGCGCCTCGCTGGCGGCGGCGACTTCGGTAATTGAGGCGACCCGCGCGGAGCAGTATCAGGCGCAGCTGGAGCTGTCCGCCGCGGTCGCGATGGCGTATGCCGATCTGGCGCAATATTACGCCGAACGCGACAGCGTAGCGGAGGTGGTGGAGGCGCGGCGTAAAACAGCCGAGCTGTTTGATAAACGCTATCACAACGGTATGGAAACACGCTCGGCCCTGCATATTGCCCAGTCGCGGCTGGCTGCCGCGCAGGGCGAACTGCAGGTGCTTGATGAGCGTATCCAGCTTACGCGTTATCAGCTTGCAGAACTGCTGGGGGCCGGGCCGGATCGCGGGCTGGCCATCAAGCGGCCGCAAATTAATTTGCACAACGTGCGCGGACTGCCGGAACAGCTCCCTGTCAACCTGCTGGGTCGTCGCCCGGATATCGTCGCCGCCCGCCTGATGGCACAAGCGCAGGATAGTCAGGTTAGCGCTCATAAAGCGGCGTTTTACCCCAACATCAACCTGTCGGCGTTTATCGGCTTCCAGGCGCTGGGGCTGGATAACCTCATCGAATCAGGATCGAAATTCGGCAACACCGGACCGGCTATTTGGCTGCCTATCTTCAGCGGGGGTCGCCTGCGCGGTGAGCTGCGCGGCTCAATGGCTGAGTACGATATCGCCGCCGCCCGCTACAACGCTACCGTCACCCATGCGTTGCAGGAGGTGGCGAGCGCGGGGCTGAGCCAGAAAGCCCTGACGGCGCAAATTGCCAGCGCACAAACGGCGGCAACCGAGGCAAGCGAGGCCTGGCGGGTGGTGAGCAAACGTTATGAAGGAGGCCTGGCGACGTACATCGATGTGTTGTACGCCCAGGATTCGGTACTGGAGTGTCAGCGTCGGCTTGCCGTGGTGCAGTCGCGCGCCTTCTCTGTTGATGTCGCGCTACAACGCGCGCTGGGTGGCGGCTACCAGCAGCCGCAGGATGAAGAAGCAAAAGGATCTGATGATGTCTAAAACCCCAAACGTAAGCCAACAACGACGTAAAGCACAGCTGATGCTGCTGGCTGGCGTAGTTATCATCGCCGGGGCGCTATCCGGTGGATACTGGTTTTTGTACGGCTCGCATTTTGTCGCCACCGATAACGCCTACGCGGCGGTGGAGATCACCCAGGTGACGCCGTCAATTGGCGGAACGGTCGGTGAAGTGCTGGTCAAGGATACGCAGATGGTGAAAAAGGGCGACCTGCTGGTGCGTATCGACCCTACCGATGCTCAACTGGCGAAGGCCCAGGCCGACGCAGAGCTGGAAAACACTATCCGGCGGGTGAAGGGCTATTTTACCACCGACAGTAACCTCCATTCGCAGATTCAGGCCCGTGAAGCGGATGAATTGCGGGCGGCGGCGCAGCTGGCGGTTGCGCAGGCAGATTTCTCCCGCGCCAGTATTGACCTGAAGCGGCGTAAAGCGCTGGTGGCTGACGGCGCGGTATCCGGCGACGAGCTGACGCAGGCGCAGAATGCCTGGGATAGCGCCAAAGCCCGGCAGGCGGCGGAGCAGGCGGCGGCCAGCCAGGCGAAAGCTAACCGCGCGTCGGCGCTGAGCGCGCGGGAAACCAACGCCGTGCGTATCCGCGATACCTCGGTGGAAAACCATCCAGAAGTCGCGCTGGCTCGCGCACGCCGCGATCAGGCCGCCGTCGATTTAGCGCGTACTGAAATTCGTGCGCCGGTCGAAGGCATTATTGCTAAACGTCAGGTTGAACCGGGGCAGCGCGTGCAGGCGGGGATGCCGCTGATGACCGTCGTGCCGGTCCATGAGATGTACGTTAACGCCAACTATAAAGAGGTGCAGCTAACCAACGTCCGCGTCGGTCAGCCTGTGGAGCTGCATGCCGATCTGTACGGCAGCTCCGTGACCTATCACGGCGTGGTGGAAGGCTTCTCCGGCGGCTCCGGCTCAGCGTTTTCAGCTATTCCAGCGCAGAACGCCACCGGCAACTGGATCAAGGTTGTTCAGCGCCTGCCGGTACGTATCAAGCTTGACCCGATCGAGCTGGATAAACATCCGCTGAAGGTGGGGCTGTCGATGCACGCTGAAATCGACACCCGTGGGCGCTGATGGGGGATGGTATGAATCAGTCTGTTGCAGAGCCGCAGATCCAGCCGTTGACCGGCGCAGCGCTGTGGTTAGCCGCGATTATCCTGGCGACGGCCAACTTTATCGCCGTGCTGAATATGACCATCGCCAACGTGGCGGTGCCGCATATCGCTGGCGCCCTGGGGGCCGCGAGCAGTCAGGGCACCTGGGTGATTACCGCCTATGCGGTGGGGGAGGCGATCACCGTGCCGCTGACCGGCTGGCTGGCGTCGCGCTTTGGTTCGGTGCGGGTGTTTATCGCCTCGATGGTGCTGTTTGGTGTCTTTTCTGTTATTTGCGGGATTTCCGGCTCCATTGGCATTCTGGTGGTGGCGAGGGTCTTCCAGGGGCTGAGCGGCGGGCCGCTGATGCCGCTGTCGCAGACGCTGCTGATGCGCATCTTCCCGCGTGAGAAGGTCTCTGCCGCGATTGGCCTGTGGTCGATGACGACAATGGTTGCGCCAGTGATTGGGCCGATCCTCGGCGGTTATCTTTGCGATGACTTTAGCTGGTCGTGGGTCTTCTTCCTCAACGCACCGATTGCCGGGATCAGCGCTTTCTTCGCCTGGAACCTGCTGAAGCGCTATACCGATAAGCTGTCGCGCAGCGGCATTGATATGGTTGGGCTGGTTCTGCTGGTGGTGTGGGTAGGCGCATTACAGTTGATGCTGGATGAAGGGAAAAACCTCGACTGGTTCTCGTCAAATACCATTATCACCCTCTGCGTTGTCGCGGTAGTGGGGTTTATCGCCTTTCTTATCTGGGAGTGGCATGAGGAGACGCCGGTGGTGGACCTGCGGGTTTTCCGCCATCGCGGCTTTTCGGTCAGCGTGCTGACCATCAGCCTGGCGTTTGCCGCCTTCTTTGGCGTTAACGTACTGACGCCGTTGTGGCTGCAAAACTTTATGGGCTACACCGCAACGCAAGCAGGGTTTGCCACCGCCTGGACCGGGGTCAGTTCTTTCCTCGTTGCGCCGCTGGTGGCGATGGCCGCTGGTCGTTTCGACCCGCGTAAGCTGGTGTTCTGGGGCGTGCTGTGGATGGGCGTGGTTTCATTTTGGCGCGCCATCGCCAACACCGATATGGCGTTCTGGGATGTGTCTATTCCGCTGCTGGTGCTCGGGTTCGCGCTGCCGTTCTTCTTTATCCCGACCACCACTCTGGCGCTGGCCAGTGTCGAGGAGCGGGAGATGGATTCCGCCGCCGGGCTGATGAACTTCCTCCGTACCCTCTCAGGCGCATTTGCTACTTCGCTGGTGACCACCGTCTGGGATAACCGTATCACCTATAACCACGCCGAGCTGGTGGGGATTGTGGACAGCGACGGCAGCGTGCGCGAGATGCTGACCCACAGCGGGATGCCGGTGGATGCGGTGAATCAGGCGATTGACGGTTTGATTGTCGGCCAGAGCTCGATGCTGGCGACCAACCAGATGATGATCGGTATCGGCATCGCATTTGTGATCGCCGCCAGCGTTATCTGGCTGGCGCCGCGCCCTTCACGCGTGGTGGAGGCCGGCGCAGGCGGACACTAAGTCTTATCTTTACGCTAAACCCCCGGCGCAGCGAGGCTGTTTACGTCGGGGGTTTAAATATCAAACCCCTTCTGCTTTAACTCTTTTCTGATAATTCGTTTAATCCAGGCGGCTAACGATTCGTCTCCATCTAAACGTTGTGCCTCTTCCATTGCCTTTCTCAGTTCCGGGTCCAGGCGAAACTGAAACGGTGGGTTTCCTCTTCTTTCATTCATGTGTGTTGACACCTAAATTACACTAGAGTAGTGTGAGCATGTGTGATGACACATTACTATCACATGCTAAAAATGACAACGCCCCGAAAGTGCAGCAACACGATCGGGGCGTCTGACCACCACATTATACGAGGTAATGCCATGGCTGCTGCTAATCGTACCACTAACGCCTGCCCCGAGTCTTTCTCCCCGATCCCCGAGGCTAATCTGCTCCATTTCCCGCTTGTCGACGCGATCCATCATCTCGATTTTAGTCCGTTAACTCCTGAAGAAAATCTGGCGCTCTCTTTTGGCTGCGAGGAGTGTCTGGCGGGGTTGTGCCACACGCTGCATTTTCTGGGTGACAGCCTTGTCACGATGGCTAACGAAGATCCGGTGCCTTTTTCCGCTGAAAGCGTATGTCAATTAGGGCATAGCCTGGTCTGCATCAGCCAGTTGATTCCTGCGCTGGCGCTGCTGGAAGCGAAGGCAGATCGGCAAGTTTTCGCCAGCGACTCTCTGAATTAATCTGGAAAGCGCCATCATAGATAGGGGATGTTGAGCGGTATTTCCCCATAAATCTGCAGGCCCTACAGGCCTGGAAATTCCCCGGGTTGCGGCTAGCGCCTTACCCGGGCTATGGGTCCGTGCGGTCTGGGTTTTGGTAGCCGGACAGGCGCGTCAAGCGCCGCCTCCGGGACATTCCACGGATAGTTTACTGAGCGTTAACCCTCACCCCAGCCCCCTCCCTTAAAAAGGGAGAGGGGGTACACCGTGCCCCTGTTCCTTACCCCCTGGCAAACGCCGAGGCTTCGGCGACCAGCGCATCGTCAGGGCGTACGCCGGTGTAGAGCGCAAACTGCTCCACGGCCTGTAAGGCAATGACTTCCGCGCCGCTGATCACCTGCTTATCCAGCCGCTGTGCCAGCTTGATAAGCGGGGTTTCCGGCGGCAGGGCGACCACATCAAACACCACGCTGGCCTGTTCCACCATTGTCTGGCTGAAGGCCAGGGTTTCGCTTTCCGCGCCGCCCGCCATACCGAGCGGGGTGACGTTAACCAGAATATCCACCGGGATCCCCTCCGGCTTTGGCTGCCATTGAAAGCCATACTGCTTCGCCAGCGCCAGACCATTATCACGGTTACGGGCGGCGATAATCACGTCGCGGAACCCCGCATCGCGAAAGGCGGCGATCACCGCTTTACCCATCCCGCCGCTGCCCTGGATCATCACTTTGGCGGAGGAATCGAGCTGATTGCTGTCAATCAGGCTTTTCACCGCGATGTAGTCCGTGTTCAGCCCGGTCAGCTTACCGTCGTCGTTGACAATGGTATTAACCGAGTCGATCACCTTCGCCGAAGGGTCGATAGCGTCGAGAAACGGCATGCAGCTCTCTTTAAACGGCATCGATACCGCGCAGCCGCGAATACCTAACGCGCGCACGCCTTTGACCGCCGCTTCAATATCCCTGGTCGTAAAGGCTTTATAGATGTAGTTCAGTCCCAGCTTTTCATACAGATAGTTATGAAATCGGGTGCCGAAGTTGCCCGGACGACCAGCCAGGGACATACACAGCAGCGTGTCGCGATTAATCATGAGTAATATCCTCCGCGTGGGCCAGCAGGTACTCTTCCGCCTCTTTTGACCAGATGCCGTGGTTGCGCTCCATAATCGCCGCCAGCTCCGGGTCGCTAATTTTCCCCAGCGGCGTGAGCGGAATGTTTTTCCCGGTGTAGACCAACTTTTTACCGCCGCCAACCGCCGGTAAATCCAGGGTGGTGTCGCCCGCCGCGTTAAGTCCCAGAATATGGGTCACCACTTTTGCAGTCTGGACTTTTTTCGCCTGCATCAGCGCTACGGCGGCGCGCATATCGTCGGTATTACCGCCGGAGGTGCCCACATAGTGGGTGAAAGCGTAATGCACATCGTAAAAATTAATTGGCGCGCTGAACTGTTTATCCTGCGGACCGGCGAAGAAGTTCAGGCAGCCGTCAGCAGCCAGCAGCGATGAAGCCATGGTGATGAGCTGTTCGTTAGGGACGAAAACGAAAATATCGTCAAAACCGTGGCCGCCGGTAAGTGCCATCAGCGTTTCTCGACTGGCATCATGACCATCAAGATAGTGAATCAGCGTTTGCGGCTCGGACGGGTAGTGCTGACGCGCATAGCTGAGCTTTGGCTTATTGGTGTCGGTAACCACCAGCAGCGACGGGTTGATCGGGCCATGCAGCGCGTAATCGATAGCCAGCAGCCCCATCGGACCTGTGCCGCCGAGGATCAGCGTACGTCCCTGCGGACGAATGCCCATCACGTGGTTATAGCTGCCTTCTTGCAGATGATAGTTGGCGTTGAACGCGCCAATCACACAGGAGAGCGGCTCCACCAGCGAGCCTTCAAACCAGGTGTCGCCTTCCCAGGAAAGCAGGCAATCTTGTTCCATCACCTCGTTAGGGATCACCACGTGGGTCGCTTCGCCGCCGATCCACGGGAATGAATAGCCGGGGCAGTCCGGGCGATCCGGCATTTGCAGGTTGGCCTGAATCACATAGCGTTGACCGGCGTGGAACTTGTGCTGCCACTTTTTACCGACGGCGATAATCTCGCCGCAGAACTCATGGCCGATGATGATCGGGTTGGTCGCCACATCGTCCGGCACTTTTTTGTGGTCCTCGCCCTGATTCGCCTCTTTCCAGGAGGAGAGACACAGGCTGTCGGTGACCACGCGGGCGAGGATTTCATCATCCTGCATCGCCGGGAGTTCAAAGGTTTCCAGGCGCAGGTCGCGTTTGCCATAAAGGCGCAGGGCTGTTGTTGTTTGCATAAACCACCTCATATTTAGCACAGTAGCCCCGGCATCGCCGGGGCGGAATAATCAGGACAGGAAGCCCAGCGCGTTACCGATAATCCCTAAACCAAACAGGGCAAAAATCAGCCATACCGGATTCACTTTTTTATTAAGCAGACGCACCATCAGTAGCGTCAGGCCAAGGGCCAGCAGGCCGGGGCAGAGCTGATCGAGGATGTTCTGCACGGTCATGGTGACGGTCGAACCATCGGCGCCCGGCGTTTGCGAAACCACCAGCGGCACGTTGATGGTGGTCCACTTGGTGACCAGCACGCCCATCACAAACAGGCCCAGAATGGAGGCCCCTTCGGTCAGTTTTTGCAGCAGGTTGCCGCCCATATCGCTGACGATATTGACCCCTTTACGAAAGCCCAGCTGCAGTCCGTACCATTTCATGGCCAGACGTACTGCGTTGAAAATAAAGAAGAACAGCAGCGGGCCAAGAATATTGCCGGAGAGCGCCAACGATGCGCCGAGGGCGGCGGTAATCGGCCGCAATGTCCCCCACACCAGCGGGTCGCCAACCCCGGCCAGCGGGCCCATCAGGCCGACTTTGATACCGTTGATTGCGCCGTCGTCGATAGCCGCGCCGTTAGCCCGCGCTTCCTCCATCGCCACCGTTACGCCAATGACCGGGCCGCAGACTGCCGGGGTGGTGTTAAAGAACACCAGGTGGCGTTTCAGCGCGGCAACCTGATCCTCTTTCAGCGGATAGAGACGCTTAATGGCCGGGATCATGTCGTAGCAAAAGCCAAGCCCATGAATACGTTCGAAGTTGAATGACGCCTGCTGCAGGTTGGATCGCAGAAACATGCTCACCAGGTCGCCTTGGGTAATTTTTCTCTGTTCCATGTTGGGCTCCATCAGTCGTCAAGCTGGTCAAGGGCGGTGGAAGAGGTGGCGGTGGCCTGCGGTTCAGGTTTGCGCCACTGGGGGTTCAGTTGGATATAAATCAGCGCGATGATGACCCCTACGCCGCCGAAGGCCAGCAGGCTGAAGTCGAGGTAACCGCCCGCGAGGAAGCCGAGGAAGAAGAAGGGCATCAGATACTTCACGCCCATCATGCGCAGCACCATGGCGTAGCCGACCACGACGATAAAACCGCCAGCGATTTGCAGACCGCGAGTGACGAATTCCGGGATGGCGTTAAGCATATTGCTGACCATATCGGCGCTGACGAACAGCGAGACCACCAGCGCGGGGATAGCGACGCGCAGCGCCTGGACGCCCAGCGCTGAGACGTGCAGCAAATCGATGGTCCCAAAGCGCGCCTCTTCTGCTGCTTTATCCGCCGCATGCTGGAACACCACGGTAATGGTACGGGCGAACACGGTGAGCACCTGGCCCGCAGCGGCGACCGGTAGCGCGATAGCTATCCCGGTGGCGATGCTTTGATGGCCGACAATCACCAGGATGGCCGAGATAATACTGGCCAGCGCCGAGTCCGGAGACTGCGCCGCGCCGACGTTCATCCAGCCCAGCGCAATGAGCTCCAGAGTGCCGCCGAGCATAATCCCGGTTTTTAAATCCCCGAGAATTAAGCCAATGACGGTACAAGCGATTAATGGGCGGTGAGTCTGGAATTCATCCAGTACGCTGCCCATCCCGGCAATACAGGAAAAAATAAATATGGCTATTATTTGTAGGGTACTGATTTCCATAATTTGTCACCTTGAGGGTATAAGAATCCCTGCCTGTTACGGCATATCACTACAGGCGCGATTTATTATTCTGTAACGGATTGCTCAGCTATTTTGTCGAGAATATTAACCGATGGATCGGAGGCCACGACGCGTAAATCGAGTTTAACGCCCAGCTTATCCAGTTGCTGAAAAGCATGAATATCCGCTTCGTCTAATGACACCGCTTTGGTTAATTGTTTTTTACCCGGTCGCCAGGCCATGCCGCCAATATTCAGCGTCGCTATTTTCACGCCCTGCTGCACCATGGTTAATACGTCCTGCGGGTTAGTGAATAAATAAAAAACCGTTTCGTCTTTATATTGCGGATTGTGATAGACCGCGACGGCTTTTTCGAGATTCACTACGTTAACCTTCATCCCCGGAGGTGCGGCCTGGCGAAGTAACGTACGGCGAACTTCGTCGTTATAAACATCGTCATTACAGATAATAATTCGCTGGGCGTTGGCCACTTTTGACCACACGGTGGTGACCTGACCATGAATTAAACGGTCATCGATACGGGCGAGCGTAATGTTCATCAGAAATCCTCCTCAACGGTTTCCGGCTGCTGCCAGGTGACGCAGCACTGGCTGGCGATGGTCTCCAGGTGTTGGCACAGTTCGTCAGCGTTCATCGTTTGCTGGTTATCCACCAGTTCCAGAGCCAACGGTAGCGACAAGCCGCTGATGACCCGAAGCTGCGGGTTGCTCATCGCCAGCCCGGCGGCGGCGTTCCACGGGCTGCCGCACTGTAAATCGACGGCAATAAGCCATTGCTCATCACTGTGAGTGCTTACTAACTTTTCAATCTTTGTGGCGATATCCCCCGCGTTCTCGCCGGGGATAAATTCCACGGCGTTGACGTTGACATCACCGTAGACCATGCGTACCGAGTCGAGCATGGCGCAGGCCAGCTGGCCGTGGGCACAGAAGATGACATTAACCATTTTTCCTCCTTAGCCGCGCGTTTTTCCGCCCGCGATGTTAGTGGTTACTCCGGTGATATAGCTGGCGCGCTCTGAGAGCAGATAGCAAACAAAATCAGCGACTTCAGAGAGGCGACCTGAGCGACCAATCGGAATGGAGTTCTTGGTGTAGCCTTCGCGTAGCTGTTCAACGGTGATGCTGCGGGTCCAGGCCAGCGCTTCTTCGTATTCCGGCGTACGCAGTCCTGTTTTTTCCAGAATGCCGGGCGCAACGCCTACGACGCGGATGCCGTGTTTGCCCAGCTCTTTCGACCAGGAGCGGGTAAAGCTATTCAGCGCGGCTTTGGTTGCGGCATAACAACTCTGGCCTTCGGAGCCTTCCAGCCCGCTTTCCGACGAGACGTTAACGATCACGCCGTCGCGCTGTTTGACCATCTGACGAGCCACCGCTTGCGACATCAGGAACACGCCTTTCTGGTTGATATTGACCATTTTTTCGAATGCGGCTTCATTTAATTCATAACGACCGGCCGGCGCTTTCTCATCGACTAATAAACGAGGGAAGTTAACCCCGGCATTATTTACCAAACCATCAATGCGGCCAAAACGTTGAATGATACTGTCGATAGTTTTATTCACTTCGCTGGCACTGGAGATATCGGTCGGCCAGAAAGTATAATTTTCACCGTCCTGATGTTTATCACCGCCGTGAATATCGCTCATCTGCACATTTGCGCCCTGGGCTAATAACTCATCGACAATGGCCAGACCAATTCCTGATGCGCCGCCGGTAACAATAATAATTTTGTCTTTTAAATTTAACCACGTTTCCATTATCGACTCCTGTTTTCTTTAGATAAAGGGATCCCCCGCAGCAGCGCTGCGTGAAATCATATTCTTGAAATTTACTTCAGTAACGACTCGGCAGTTTCTCTGTTTGTCACCAGACAGTTAATATAATTTCCATTTAATGCGCCAAGAATACCGGAGTATTTTTCCTCGCCCATCGCGATACCTACGGAATAACGTGCTTGCTTAAGTTTCGCCATCTCAATAGAGAGCGTTTTTTCGCTCATGGCGGTTTCTACCATTCCGCCATCAATGTCGTAAAAGCGTGAACAGATATCACCAGCGACCTGGCGGGCGTTGAGGTCGTCACTCTCTTCGCTGCCGTAAAATGCATGCCAGTTGGCGCCATCGCGAATCGCCGGAGAACCAATCCCTACCAGTGCGACGTCGAGGTTATCCCAATAGGAGGCAATCGTTTTAAAGTGCTGGGACTGCATAATGCCGTTGCGAATTAATGTGTTATCCAGCAGCGCCGGAAAGTCGGCGAGATGCGATTCTGCCTTTAGCTTCGCCGCCGCGCCGTAGGTCAGCGTATTGACGTGGTAGCGGCTTTCCAGTTTGCCGGAGGGGCCGCCTATGATCGGTACGCAAATAACCTGACGCGACTGGCTGGCTTGGGGTAGATTCTCTACCAGCGCACGCACCGCGCGGCCCCAGGAGAAACCGACGATATCGCCAGGTTCCAGCAACCTGTCGACCAACTGTGCGCCGTGCTGACCGATAAGATTAAGCTGATCCTCTTCCAACAGGGAGTCGCAGGTGGCGACCACCGCCTCTTTGAGGCCAAATTTTTGTTTGAGCTGCTGTTCAAGCCACAGGTTTTCGTTGTAGTCGTAATTAATGGCGATAGTGACGATGCCCTGTTCGCGACCGCGTTTTAATAGACGGCTGATGGTGGTGCGATAAATCCCCAGTTCGCGGGCAATCTGCGCCTGGGTCATATCCTGTTCGTAATAGAGCTGGGCGATTTTCACGATCAGGCGGATATCGTCGCTATTTTCCATCGTCATCTTTCGACTCCTGCACATTTGTGCAAATCACATATTTGCTGTCCTGATCTGATATAACCCTATCGATGCTGTACTTCAAAGCAATTTTCATCTATTTCATGACGATATACTGGCGGTTTCTGTTGCACATTTGATGTGTGAGTGGGTGGTTTACGGCACGTTTGTGCTGGTAGTGCTAAAGGCCTGATTCTGCTTTATTTCGCCGATCAAAGTTGCAGAGGTCTTAAATGAACACTTTTGTGTTGAAAGGCGCGATAGATCACATTTAGTGCCAGGCAGCGAGTACGCGATTATTTTTTATCGTTCGCAAGGTAGGGTATATTTCGCTTTTTAAACATAAAAGCATTCAAGTTTTATCAAGGCGGCAAGAGAGTGAGCGCCCGGACAACTTGAAGGATGAAGTGTTTCAGGAGAAGTTATGCTGCCCGACTCGTCAACCCGACTCAATAAATACATCAGCGAAAGCGGAATTTGCTCGCGCCGCGAGGCCGATCGCTTTATCGAACAAGGCAACGTTTTTATCAACGGCAAGCGCGCCACCATTGGCGACCAGGTGAAAGCTGGCGACGTGGTAAAGGTCAATGGTCGGTTGATCGAGCCGCGTGAAGCGGATGATTTAGTGCTGATTGCGCTGAACAAACCCGTTGGCATTGTCAGCACCACCGAAGACGGCGAGCGCGACAACATCGTCGATTTCGTTAACCACAGCAAACGCGTTTTTCCGATTGGTCGTCTGGATAAAGATTCCCAGGGGCTGATCTTTTTGACCAACCATGGCGATTTGGTTAACAAGATTCTGCGCGCTGGTAACGATCACGAAAAAGAGTACCTGGTTACCGTCGATAAGCCGGTGACCGATGAGTTTATCCGCGGCATGGGCGCGGGCGTGCCGATTCTCGGGACGGTGACGAAGAAGTGCAAAGTCAAAAAGGAAGCGCCGTTTGTGTTCCGTATCACCCTGGTTCAGGGACTGAATCGCCAGATCCGCCGCATGTGCGAGCACTTTGGCTATGAAGTCACGAAGCTTGAACGCACGCGGATTATGAACGTCAGCCTGACGGGGATCCCGCTGGGGGAATGGCGCGATCTGACTGATGATGAGCTGATTGATCTGTTTAAGCTGATTGAAGGGTCTTCTTCAGAAGCGAAACCGAAGGCGAAAGCGAAGCCGAAAACGGCGGGGATTAAACGCCCGGTGGTGGCAATCGAAAAGACGGCTGAGAAATCGCGCCCGGCGTCGAACGGTAAACGTTTTGTTCAGCCGGGGCGCAAAAAGAAAGGGCGCTAACGCCTGCCGCGCGTCGGCGTACTCGCCGACCAGGAAAACGATGCTTCACTATCCGGTTTATAAGCCTGCTTTTTCTTCAACTGGCGGGCTTTTTTGGCTTCTGCTTCGCGTAAAACCATCAGTTTATCGATGTACTCTTTTTTCACGCTATTGGTTTCCGCGTTAGTCAGCGGACGGCCATGCGCAATGCGCGCACGGTCAAGCAGGGTTTTCAGTTCGCGCTGTTCGCGCTCGGTCATCTCTTTTTGGGTAATGCGGGGGAGTGCCATAGTGGTGCCCTCAGTTAGCCGATGACTTCAGTGTACGGTATTCGATACAAAATAGAACTAATCCTGAAAGCGACTCGCAGATTATTCCCTTCTGAAGTGACGGGCCGTTCTGGCTGACGTAGCGTAGCAATGGAGAAGCGCTCGTCTCGGCTATCTCTCTTTGTTTTGTATAAAATTTTATACAAGGATGTGGTATGCTATTACAGAAGCGAGAACATAAGTCTATTGCATGGATTGGAAGTTCGTTTGAGGACTTGCTTAGTTTTCCTGAAGACGTTCGTAAAGATGCCGGATACCAGTTGCATCGTTTACAAGCGGGCTTAGAGGCTGCCGACTGGAAACCGATGTCGGAAATTGGTCGTGGAGTGGAAGAAATAAGGCTTCGTCAGACGTCCGGGACATTCCGGATTATCTATCTTTCCCGTTTTGGCAATGCGGTGTATGTCCTGCACTGCTTCAGTAAAAAAACACAGCGAATTTCCGACCATGATAAACGCATAGCAAGAGTTCGTTTCCAGGCCGTTCAGCAAGAGCACAGGAGCCATAAATGAGCAAAGTCATCGACAGTAACATTCGCCATATCACCTCTGCGGATGCCAATATTTTTGCCGAATTGGGATTTGATGAGACTCAGGCAAACCTGCTCCAGCAGGGCGCTGAGCGTGAAGTTGAGCAGCTTATTATTCTTAAGCAACAGCTTATGCAGGAGATCTCTGACTGGATTGATGAGAACCATCTGAAACAGACGGAGGCCGCAGCGAAATTAAACATCTCCCGCCCCCGGGTTTCGGATGTCGTTAACCTAAAAACGAATAAATTCACCCTGGATGCGCTGGTGATGATGTTGGGAAAATTAGGCAGACCGGTCACGCTCCTGGTGGGTTAAGACAATGCTTCCAGTGTACGGTAAGTATAAAACCCGCAAACTCGTCGCTTTGGTAAGCGCGGCACCATCAGGTGAGATCCCGGAGGCGGTGCTGGCGCACCTGTCCGGGCTTGTATGATGACTCCATCAGAAAGAACCGGCCAGTTCTCTCTGATGGCGGTCCGGATGCCGTGTCCGGGCTTAGGCTTTCGCGCCTGTTCCGTAGATCTTTGCACCGGACTGCCGTTCTTTCTCATGTGATAAACCGGACAGTATCATGGACCGGCTTTCACCGGTAACCCGTATTCGCAAGGTTGGTTTCACTATGGAAAATGAACTGTACTTCATCGGCATTGATGTAGCCAAAGCTAAGCTCGATGTTGATATCCTGCGCCCTGATGGTCGGCATCGCGGTAAAAAATTCGAAAATACGCCCTCCGGACATGAAGCGCTTGTCCGCTGGCTTCGCAGCCATGATGTGAACCATGCCCATGTCTGCATGGAGTCCACCAGTACCTACATGGAAGAGGCTGCCGCGTATCTGAGTGATGCCGGTTATACCGTCTCCATTATCAACCCCGCCCTGAGTGCCGCCTTCGCCCGTAGTGAAGGGTTGCGCAGTAAAACCGACAAAGTCGATGCCCGTATGCTGGCGCACTTCTGCCGGGAGAAACGTCCGTCAGCATGGGAGGCACCGCACCCGACAGAGCGGGCCCTGAAAGCGCTGGTGTTACGGCATCAGGCGCTGACAGAGATGCAGACGCAGGAGAAAAACCGTCAGGAAACAGCCCCGGAGGTCCAGTTAGCGAGCATCGATGTGCTCCTGGAGTGCCTGAGTGCTGAACTGAAACGTATCGAAAAACAGATAAAAGACCTGACGGACAACGACCCGGATATGAAGCAACGGCGGAAGCTGCTGAACAGCATCCCGGGTATCGGCGAGAAAACGGCGGCGGTCCTGCTGGCGTATACGGGACTGAAGCTGAGGTTTGCCACAGCGCGGCAGTTCGCCGCGTATGCAGGGCTGACGCCGGTGCAGCATGAGTCAGGCAGTAGCGTGATGCGGGCAAGCCGGATGAGTAAAGCGGGTCCGGTTCAGTTGCGCAGAGCATTATATATGCCAGCAATATCAGCGCTGTATCACACGGCGTGGGGAAAAGCGTTCAGAAAGAGACTGGAAGGGAATGGCAAACGCGCGAAAGTTATCATAGGGGCGATGATGCGCAAGCTGGCGCAGGTGGCGTACGGAGTGCTGAAGTCAGGGGAGCCGTTCGATGCGTCACAACATGGAATAGCGGTAGCGTAGGGACGAAAAGACTGCGGGAATAGAAAAACAGCACCCAGAGGGTGCTGTCGGTGGTGTGTCTGTCATCCAGAAACCGGAGAGAGCCCCGCAACTAAAAATGGTTGCCGATGCTCACAGTATCTACCAGACCGCAAACGGCTGTGGACCTGTAGCCCGGTCAGCGCAGCGCCACCGGGAGATTTTCATCAAAGTTACGTTTTATCTGATCTTTTTTCCTGCCTTACGCGATTCATCCGCAATCGGCTTCCCTGACCAATAACCAGCTAGCAGCGAGCCGGACAGGTTGTGCCAGACCGAAAACAGTGCGCCTGGCAGTGCAGCCAGCGGGCCAAAGTAGATTTTCCCCAGCGCGGCGGCCAGACCTGAGTTCTGCATCCCTACCTCAATCGCCAGCGTACGGCAGGTGGATTCATCAAAACCAAACAGTCGTCCGCCCCAGTAGCCGCCGAGCAGGCCGATGGTGTTGTGCAAGATAACCGCGATGATTACCACAAAGCCCACGGAGGCGATATGCGAAGCGGAACCGGCTACCACGGCGCAGATAATCGCCAGAATACAAACCATTGAGAAGGCCGGGAGGAACGGTTCTACCGCCCTGACGACTTTTGGCAGAAGGTGATGAACCACCAGTCCCAGCGCAATCGGGATCACCACGATTTGCAGAATACTGAGCAGCATTCCCATCACGTCCACCTGAATATGTGCATCGACGTACAGGCGAGTCAGCAGCGGCGTTGCCACCACGCCGACCAGCGTGGAAACCGACGAGATGGTGACCGACAGTGCCACATCGCCTTTAGCCAGGTAGATCATGACATTGGATGCCGTGCCGCTGGCAACGCTGCCGACCAGCACCATCCCGGCGGAGAGCTCCGGCGGCATATTGAAAATCAGCGCCAGCAGCCAGGCGGCAAGCGGCATCACCAGATAGTGCAGAAAAATTCCCGCCGCTACCGGTGCCGGGCGGGAAAGGACGCGTTTAAAGTCGTCCACCTTCAGATGAACGCCCATGCCGAACATAATCAGCATCAGCAGCGTCGGGACCCAGGGACCAATGGGAGTGAAAGTGGATGGCGTGTAATACGCGATAACCGAGAGCAGCAGCGCCCATAATGGGAACAGCCGCGTAAGCGTGGCGAGCATGTTGTTTTCCTTGCACGTATGTTGTGTTTGCTTGTTATAAACAGGCCGGGATCGAGCCCGGCCATAGCTATTGTTTATCGTGCTAAGGAATATTATTCAAACTAATTATGTTCATGTTCCACTGCGGATACTCTCCCAGCTCAGCCCAAAGCGGGCTAAATACTTGCGCAGGCGGTCGGCATCATTGGGATTGGCCTTTTTCTGACGGGAGACGGCGAACAGCTCGCGTCCGGCTTCGGACAGCGAAGCGCTGCGTTGGCACACCTCCAGAACGGTTTCCAGTTGGCGGCGATCGAAGAGATCGATTTCCATTTCGATATCAGGAGAAGATGTGGTGAGCTGCCAGCTCTCTTGTAAGAGCGCCATCTCCTCTTGCGCAAGAGCGAGCGTAATCCGCCCCTGCTCGGCCAGGGTTGCCATTCGCGCGACGGACGATCCGAGCTCGCGAAAGTTACCGCGCCACTGCGCCTGCGGCGAGCAGGCAAAAGTCAGATAGCGCTCGCGGGCGTCTTTATCGAAACGGATCTGCGTTTGCCGTTCGTTTGCAAAGCGCTGTAATTCATACTCTACGTTTGGTGCGATATCTTCCCGCCGCTGCGCCAGACCCGGCAGGGCAAAGCGCCACATATTGATGCGCGCATAGAGATCTTCGCGAAAACGACCTTCCGCCACCCATTGCTGCATATTGCGATGGGTACCGGCTATTAACTGAAAATTGCTGTAGACCTCTTTATCGGAACCAAACGGGAAAAAGGTTTTCTCTTCAATGGCTTTTAGCAGCATAGCCTGCTCATCCAGCCCCAGCTCGGCGATTTCGTCGAGAAACAACACTCCGCCATCGGCCTCCCGCAGCAGGCCCGCTCGCGGCGTCAGCGCACCAGTAAACGCGCCTTTTACATGACCAAATAGCGTGGACATGGCGTTATCTCCGCGCAGGGTAGCGCAGTTTACTGCCACCAGACTGCCCGCAACCTGATGGCGTGACTGACGAAGCTGAAAAATACGTTTGGCGAGGAAAGACTTACCGGCACCGGTTGGGCCGGTGAGCAGGATCGGATCGGTCGATCGGATCGCCACGCGCTCAATACGATCGATGAGTTTATTAAATGTCGCGTTGCGCGTATCAATACCGGCCTTCAGGAAGGAGACGGACTGCTGCTGCTCGCGCTGAAAGCGGCTGGTGAGCGTGGCGTAGCGGCTTAAATCAAGGTCGATAACCGAGCAGGTGCCAGCTGCGATCTGCTCATCCGCTGAACCTTTCGGTGCAGGGTTGGTTTGCAGCAGGCTGGCGGGAAGATAGCGCGCTTCCGTCAGCAGAAACCAGCAAATCTGCGCCACGTGAGTCCCGGTGGTGATATGTACCAGATACTCTTCGTTCTCGGTATCAAACTCGTAGTGAGTCGCAAAATCGAGGAAGGCGGCGTAAACCTCTTCAAAATCCCATGGATCGTTAATTTCGACCTTATGTGGCCGCACTTGGGTATGGGGTGAAAGCAGAGCCACATCTTCAATCAATCTTTGCGCCATGCTTTCATCACGCGGTTGATGGAGCAGTTCCAGCCTGTCGACGGGAAAATCTGCTTGCTGGCATAGCCCAACGGTGGGCCGCCATTTTTTTAATCGATTTGCCCGCTTACCGCGCTTGTCCAGCACCGTTCCGAGTACGCCAATCACTACCCGCCGCTTTTTCATGATTTATCCAAAAAGATAATGCTCGATATTTAAAGATAAAAAAATTGCTTCCTGGCGGCAATGGTAAAAAAGGTGTTTCAAAATAAATACATAAAAATCAATTAGATAATGATTTATTTTGCCATTTATTCTTTCTGGCACGCATCTGGCAATAACTCTCTCGTCAACACGCTGAAAACGCAGGGGGTTAAACCCCGCCGGCACTTCAGGAACGGCAGAGGCTGTTTTCCGGGCGTGTTCCGTCAGCCGATGACCACCACGGGTTCGATTCCCAATTTCATCTCCGAATGAAAACTGGTTGTTAATCATAGAAATAAAACGGGGCGTTGAGCTGTCAGCAATCCCCAAAACAGGCCGCCGGTAAAGATGCCGGGCCGCAGGCAAAAGGGAATTCCCCTGCGGCTTCGCCCCTGCATCCGCGCCTGATTAACTTTTAAAGGAATAAAAAATGACGAAGAAAATTACGATACGTAAAGGTCAACTGGGTCTTTTATCCCGCCAGGGCGACTACTATCAGGTTCTGGAAGCGGGTACGCACCGCCTGCCGTGGTTTAACGTCCCTGAAGTGCTGATCGTCAACATGGACGGTAGCGAAGTGCCGGAAGCGCTGGCGGAGTATTTACGTCAGTTTCAGCCTGCATGGGTTGAACGTTATTGCCTGGCGGCGGATCTGACGGATACCGAGACCGGAGCGCTGTATACAAACGGTGTATTGCAGGAAATTTTACCGCCCTCTACGCGTCGTCTGTATTGGCCCGCCAGCGAGGATATGAAGCTGATACGCATGGATACCCGGCAGGTTCAGGTTCCGACTGCGGTGATGAATGCCGTATTGCAGCCGCGACGTCACGGTGCGGTAAAAGGCCGTGAGTCGATCCTCACCGTATCGGTTCCTGCGTGGCACGTTGGGGTGCTGAAAATCGATGGCGAGACCCAGCCGTTACTGCCGCCGGGGCTGTCTGCTTACTGGAAGGTTAATCATCTGGTGGAAGCCGAAGTGGTCGATACCCGTTTACAGGTACTGGAGGTCGGCGGCCAGGAGATCCTGACTAAAGATAAAGTGAACCTGCGTTTAAATCTGGCGGCGAACTGGCGCTACAGCGATGTTTTGCAGGCTTATTGCCAGCTGACGAAACCGCTGGATCATCTGTATCGCGAGCTGCAGTTTGCCCTGCGTGAAGCAGTGGGGACGCGCACGCTGGACGAGCTGCTGGAAGATAAGCAGATGATTGATGAAGTAGTGAGCGCGCAGGTGAAAGCCCGCATGACGCCCTTTGGCATCGAAGTCGCGTCCCTGGGGGTGAAAGATATTGTGCTGCCGGGCGATATGAAAGCGATTTTTTCACAGTTGGTCGAGGCAGAAAAGTCGGCGCAGGCGAATGTGATCCGTCGGCGTGAAGAGACCGCCGCCACCCGCTCGCTGTTGAACACCGCGAAGGTGATGGAAAACAACCCGGTGGCGCTGCGCTTAAAAGAACTGGAAACGCTGGAAAGAGTGGCGGAGCGTATCGATAAAATCTCAGTCTTTGGCGGTCTGGACCAGGTGTTGCATGGCCTGGTGAATATAAAAGGATAACGAAAATGACGTGTAACGGAGTAGATGCCGCCATGCGCCAGCGGGTGCAGCGGCAACTGGAAGCGGTGGAGCAACGCTATGGCGTCAAGGTGCTCTACGCCTGCGAGTCCGGCAGTCGGGGCTGGGGCTTTGCCTCGCCGGATAGCGATTATGACGTGCGATTTCTCTATGTGCATCCACCGGAATGGTATCTGCGAGTAGAGGTACCGAGAGATGTGATCGAATTGCCGATAGACGATGAGCTGGACGTTTGCGGCTGGGAGTGGCGTAAGGCGCTGGGCTTGCTGAAAGGGGCTAACCCGACGCTTATCGAGTGGCTGGATTCGCCGGTAGTTTATCAACAAGATGCGGCGACGATATCAGCGCTTAAGACGCTGGTTCCGCAATGGTTTTCCCCGGTCCGCGCGCGCTGGCACTACTACTCGATGGCACGGAAAAATTTTCGCGGTTATCTGCAAGGTGACGATGTGCGATTGAAAAAGTACTTCTACGTGCTGCGTCCCTTGCTGGCCGTTCGCTGGGTTGAGGCGGGAAAAGGCGTGCCGCCGATGCGTTTTGCTGAACTGCTGGCGGGGAGCGAACTGGAAACGGGTTTGCGTCAGGAAATAGACGAGCTGCTGGAGCGTAAACAGCGAGCAGGAGAGGCAGAGTATGGCCCACGTCGCCCACTGTTGCATGCGTTTATTCAGTCAGAACTGGCAAGAGGTGAGGTTCCGCCGATGCTGCCGGATAGTCGGACGGGCGATGCCAGAGAGCTGGACAAACTGCTGATGACCACGGTGATGGGGAACTAAAAGTTGGGACGTTTGACACGGATGGTGAACCTGTTGGGGTTATTGTGCCCGCATTATCTGCCGGGCGGCGGCTAGCGCCTTTCACGGCCTACAAATACCACAATATCTTCAGGCTGCTCATTTTCCGTAGGCCCGGTAAGGCGCTAGCCGCCACCGGGCAATTCCAAAGAGGCGCATGTTGTCAGCAGTCTGAAGTGGCCCGGCAAGATTGCGGGCCATTTTATTTGGCCATTACTCGAACAGATTATGATGCAGCTTCTGCACCACTTTCTCGGCATCCGCGCCAGGTACGAGGAAACACAGGTTATGGCTGGATGCGCCGTAACAAATCATACGAATATTGAACGGCTCCAGTACGCCAAACACCTCTTTACCGACGCCGCACGCTTTCGACAAATCATTGCCAATTAGCGCGACCAGCGCCAGATCCTGCTCGACCTCTACGCGGCACAGGGAAGACAACTCGGTCAGCAGCGCCTGGGTTAACAAGGTGTCGCCTGCGGAAGTGGAACCGGTGGTGTCCATGGTCAGCGCCACGCTCACTTCTGAAGTGGTGATGAGATCCACGGAGATATTATGTCGCGCCAGGATGCCGAACACTTCGGCGAGAAAACCGCGAGAGTGCAGCATATTCAGGCTGTGCAGGGTCAGCAGAGTCTGCTTGCGGCGTAGCGCCAGCGCGCGGAACAACGGTGGATTTTCGGTCGTGTTGCATACCAGCGTACCGCCCGCTTTCGGCTCTTTGCTGGAGCCAACAAATACCGGAATCTCGCTACGCACGGCGGGAAGCAGAGTTGCCGGATGCAGGACTTTCGCGCCAAACGTCGCCATTTCCGCCGCTTCTTCAAAGGCGATGACGTCAATACGTTTGGCCGCCGGAGCAACGCGTGGGTCGGTGGTATAGATGCCGGGAACATCGGTCCAGATATCAACGCGAGTCGCATGCAGCGCTTCGCCCAGCAAAGCGGCGGTGTAATCGCTGCCGCCGCGACCGAGCGTGGTGGTGCGGCCTTTGGCTTCACTACCAATAAAGCCCTGAGTGATCACCAGGCCTTCTGCAAGGCGTGGAGCCAGTAACTGTTGGGTGAGTTCAGAAAGTGCGGCGATATCCGGTTCCGCGCGGCCAAAGCGATCGTTGGTGCGCATAATTTTACGCACGTCAAACCACTGTGCGGCGATACCACGCTCGCGCAGGATCTCGACAAACAGTAGGGTGGACATCAGCTCACCGTGGCTGACCAGCTCATCAGTCAATGCGGTTGAGCTCGCCAGCGAGGCGGCTTCTGCCAGAGCGGTAATATTTTCCAGCAGGCGCTCAATCTCGTCGCGAATTACGTTCGGATAGCGCAGGCGCTCCAGGATATTGAACTGGATCTGGCGCATGGCATCGAGTTTCTCGAAGCGTTCGCCAGGTTCCAGCCCATCCGCTAGAGCAACCAGCAGATTAGTCACGCCCGCAGAAGCGGAAAGCACGACCACGCGGGTATTGGCATCCAGCAGCGCGACGTCTACGCTGCGGTTCATGGCATCAAAATCGGCAACGCTGGTGCCGCCAAATTTGGCGATAACTAAGTCTGTCATAACAACCTCGTGTCAGGGGGCCTGACTTATTAAAACGATTCCTGACAACCAATCCTGGTAAGGCTGGACGCATCCGGATTGCAATAAAATGTCTTAATAAGCCAGGCCAAATTATTCAGCCATGGCACAAGGGAAGAGCGAAAAACAGGGTGGGCGCAGAGCGATAAACAAACTACGATGTCACCCAGAAGTGCTCCACCTTGTAGACCCGCTTCCTGATGCATTGCACCATTTGGCGAGTATGAAACGCCCGACTGCGAACGTTTCTGGTGACAACCCAGAGGATTCAGCCTCTGTGGCCGGTGATGAGCGTAACCAGACGCTTATTCACCTCGGCGCTGCTCCCCCTCACGTATTTTCCCCGGACTGGCTCCTCCAATACGGTTACCTGGGCAACGCACCTCTTCTGGCAATTACCGACGTCTTTCACTTTGCCTGGGGGGACGCGGGTCATTATACCCCCCTGCAATACCCTTTCGCTGTAGCGTGAAATGCGCGAGCAACATACCTACGTGAATGTATAGGTATTGCCGTTATATAAAGGCTTCAGGCGAAGTATGTCAACGTCAGGGTTATGCGGATTTTTCATACACGAGTGGCTGAAAGAAAAAAGCCTTATGATGGCTATACTATCAGGGACGTTTTGCCCCAAATTGCCCCTATTTCTGACACGTATCATCGGCATAACACAAAAATCATCACAATTTTCCGCCACCGGCGCTACAATCGACCGCAGTCACAATTCTCAAATCAGAAGAGTATTGCTAATGAAAAACATCAATCCAACGCAGACATCTGCCTGGCAGGCACTACAAAAACACTTTGATGAAATGAAAGACGTTACCATCGCGGACCTGTTCGCGAAAGATAGCGACCGTTTCACTAAGTTTTCCGCAACGTTCGACGATCTGATGCTGGTGGATTTCTCCAAAAACCGCATCACCGAAGAAACGTTGGCAAAACTGCAGGATCTGGCCAAAGAGACCTTCCTGGCAGACGCCATTAAGTCCATGTTCTCCGGCGAAAAGATTAACCGTACTGAAGATCGTGCGGTACTGCACGTTGCGCTGCGTAACCGTAGCAATACTCCGATTGTGGTTGATGGCAAAGATGTGATGCCGGAAGTGAACGCGGTGCTTGAGAAGATGAAATCCTTCTCTGAAGCCATTATCTCCGGTAACTGGAAAGGCTATACCGGCAAAGCGATTACCGACGTGGTTAACATCGGTATCGGCGGCTCCGACCTTGGCCCGTTCATGGTGACCGAAGCGCTGCGCCCGTACAAAAATCATCTGAATATGCACTTTGTGTCTAACGTCGATGGCACCCACATCGCCGAAGTGCTGAAAGGCGTGAACCCGGAAACCACCCTGTTCCTGGTCGCTTCTAAAACCTTTACCACTCAGGAAACCATGACCAACGCCCACAGCGCGCGCGATTGGTTCCTGGCGACCGCTGGCGATGAGAAGCACGTGGCGAAACACTTTGCCGCGCTCTCGACCAACGGTAAAGCAGTCGGCGAATTCGGTATCGACACCGCCAACATGTTCGAATTCTGGGACTGGGTCGGCGGTCGTTACTCACTGTGGTCAGCCATCGGCCTGTCGATCATCCTGTCCGTCGGCTTCGACAACTTTGTTGAGCTGCTGTCCGGCGCGCATGCGATGGACAAACACTTCTCCACTACCGCGCCGGAGAAAAACCTGCCGGTGCTGCTGGCGCTGATTGGTATCTGGTACAACAATTTCTTCGGTGCTGAAACCGAAGCGATTCTGCCGTACGACCAGTATATGCACCGCTTTGCCGCTTACTTCCAGCAGGGCAATATGGAATCCAACGGCAAATACGTTGACCGTAACGGCAACGCCGTGGATTACCAGACTGGCCCAATCATCTGGGGCGAGCCGGGTACTAACGGTCAGCATGCGTTCTACCAGCTGATTCACCAGGGGACCAAAATGGTGCCTTGCGACTTTATCGCCCCGGCGGTTACCCACAACCCGTTGTCCGATCACCATCCGAAGCTGCTGTCTAACTTCTTCGCACAGACTGAAGCGCTGGCGTTTGGTAAATCCCGCGAAGTGGTTGAGCAGGAATATCGCGATCAGGGTAAAGACCCGGCGACCCTGGACCACGTGGTGCCGTTTAAAGTGTTCGAAGGTAACCGTCCGACCAACTCCATCCTGCTGCGTGAAATCACTCCGTTCAGCCTGGGCGCGCTGATTGCCCTGTATGAACACAAGATCTTCACTCAGGGTGTGATTATGAACATCTTCACCTTCGACCAGTGGGGCGTTGAGCTGGGCAAACAGCTGGCTAACCGCATCCTGCCGGAACTGAAAGATGGCAGCGAAGTGAGCAGCCACGACAGTTCTACCAACGGTCTGATTAACCGCTATAAATCCTGGCGTGCATAATTAGACTGACGTCTGAGCGGGCCTGCGGATGGTAGATTGTTTTGTAGGCCGTGCAAGGCGTTAGCCGCCGCCCGGCAAAAATGCGAGCACAATGCCGACCCACGTGGTCGGCATTTTTTATTCTAACCGCCGCAACAGCTTCGCCGGGTTTCCCGCCCACACGCCTTTCTCGGTAATCGACTTCGTCACCACGCTGCCTGCGCCGATCACCGCGCCATCGCAGATGCTGACCGCCAGGATAGTCGCGCCGCTGCCAATCGACACATCGCTGCCAATCACAATTCTCCCCCAGCTTTCGCGGTCTGCGTTGGGCTTGCCGTCGCGGAACATATCGTTGGCGAACATCACCCCGTGGCCGATAAAACAACGCTCGCCGATGGTGACGTACTCGCAAATAAAGGTATGGGATTGAATTTTGCTGTTGTTGCCGATACGGGTATAGCCCTGAATTTCAACGAACGGCCCGACGAAGACATTATCGCCAAGCGTGCAGTCGTAGAGGTTGGCGGGCTGGTAAATCACCACGTTCTCGCCGCTGGTGACGTTGCGAATAGCAGTTTCTCGAAGCGTATGCATGCTGCCTCTCAGATCTGTTTGGCCAGAATATGTAATGTGCTTTGTTGGGTGGCGGAATGAAATTCAACGTCTTTCACGTGCTGCATCCCCTGACGCTCATAGAAACGACGGGCGCGAGTATTGGCGTCGAGCACTTCCAGCCATAGCCAGCTTTCACCGGCCTCTTTTGCTCGCGTCTCAACGGCGTTAAAAAACTGCTCGCCGTAGCGATGCCCCGTTGCGTCAGGCAGCAGGTAGAGCTTATGCAGTAGCGTGCCGGACGGGCCATCGGGGTTGATATCCTGGCGGCAGGCGTATTTAGCAAAGCCAATCGGGTGCGTGGCTTCAGCAATTAACCAGCAGCACTGCGTATCGGCCAGGCTGCGTTCCAGAGAGGCCATGGAATACTCTTGCCGCAGGTAGAGTTCCATCTCGTCGGCGTTATGCCAGAGGTGAGCAAAGTGGTGGCGGTAGCTGGCATTACCCATTTCGTTGAGCAAGGCTGCATCTTCTGGCCCTGCAATACGAATTTTGAACATGGTTGTTTCCTTTTTAACCTGTCAGTGTGGCAAGTGATTGTTACATCTACGCCGCCGGTGGCAAAAAGTTAACGAATAATGTCGATCTGGATCACACTTTTGCGTTATACAGGTCACAAATAATGATGATTATGAGGTGTATCTATGCCGCCGGTTTATCGTCCGTTGGTGAGTTTTATCGCAACCGCAATGCAAACCGTTTTGAACCTCGGCCTGCTGTGCCTGGGGATTATTCTGATTGTTTTTCTGGGCAAGGAGACACTGCATCTGGCGCACGTGCTGTTTACCCCGGAGCCAGTCAGCAAGTACAAGCTGGTGGAAGGGCTGGTGGTTTACTTCCTCTATTTTGAGTTTATTGCGCTGATTGTGAAGTACTTCGAATCGGGATTTCACTTCCCGCTACGCTATTTTGTCTATATCGGCATTACCGCTATTGTGCGCTTGATCATCATCGATCATGACTCGCCGATGGCGGTGCTGATTTACTCCGCCGCGATCCTGATTCTGGTGATTACGCTCTGGCTGTGTAACTCCAACCGCCTGAAACGCGAATAAAAAAAAGCGGCCTCCAGGGCCGCTGACCAACAGTCACAAATATAATTTATGTAGGGTCCAGTTGAGGATAGCAGTGGCATTTGCCTTACTTTTTCAGCTGAGGGTGACAGCGGCAATACCCGGTTGGGGTCGTGCATTGCCGCTAAATCGTCATCCCTCCTCTGAAATTTGGGGCGGGTGTTACAAAAACTTAACCTTTCACTCCGCCTGCCGTCAGGCCGTTAACCAACCAGCGCTGGGCCAGCAGGAACACCACAGTAATCGGGATAGCGGAGAGTACCGCCGCAGCGGCAAAGTCGCCCCACAGATAGTTCTGCGGGTTGAGATACTGCTGCATTCCGACCGCCAGGGTGTAGCTGTTCACATCGCGCAGCAGTAGCGAGGCTACAGGCACTTCGGTAATCGCGGCGATGAACGACAGAATAAACACTACCGCCAGAATCGGCACCGACAGCGGGAGCAGCACCAGGCGGAAAGCCTGCCACGGGGTCGCGCCATCCAGCGCCGCTGCTTCTTCCAGCGAGCCGTCAATGGTTTCGAAATACCCTTTAATCGTCCAGACGTGCAGCGCGATACCGCCCATGTAGGCGAAGATTACGCCGCCGTGGGTATTCAGGCCGACAAATGGCACGTACTGGCCGAGGCGATCAAACAAGGCGTACAGAGCAACCAGCGACAGAACCGCCGGGAACATCTGGAAAATCAGCATCCCTTTGAGCAGCGTGGCTTTACCCGGGAAACGCATACGGGCAAAAGCGTAAGCACAGGTGGTAGAGAGCGCGACGATACCAATCGCGGTAATGCCCGCCACCTTGATGGAGTTCCACAGCCACAGCAGGACCGGGAAGGGTGGTGGCGTGACGCGACCGTCAGCGTGTTCAACGCTAAAGCCTAACGCCAGCCGCCAGTGCTCCCAGGAGATACTTTCAGGGATCAGGCTACCGGTAGCGAAGTTACCTTCGCGCAGCGAGATAGCGATGACCATCAGCAGCGGGAACATAATCGCCGCGATAAAAATCAGTAGCAGGAGATGCGTAGTCAGTAGACGCAGCTTCTGAGATTTGGGTTGAACCATAGCCATAATATTTTTACTCCCCTTGATACCGCTCCAGGCTATTTTGCTTGCCATTTTGAACTCGGGCAGTGCTCAGAATCCTCACGTACTACGTGTACGCTCCGGTTCTTCCGCGCTGGCCGAGCCCAAACTGCCCGCGCCAATGACGCCTGGTTATTCCAATTAATCAAACTTCATACGTGTGGCTTTCAGGTTAATAATCGCCAGCGCGCCTACCAGCAGGAAGATCAGCGTAGCGATAGCCGCCGCGAGGCCGAAGTCCTGGCCGCCGCCGCCTTCGAAGGCGATACGGTAGGTATAGCTCACCAACAGGTCTGTATAGCCCGCTGGCGTGGTGGTGCCGAGTCGGTCCGGCCCGCCGTTGGTCAACAGCTGAATCAGCACGAAGTTGTTAAAGTTAAACGCGAAACTGGCGATCATCAGCGGTGTTAGCGGCTTGATCAGCAGCGGCAGCGTAATCTTAAAGAAGTTCTGGAACGGGGTTGCGCCGTCCATTGCCGAGGCTTCATACAGGTCGTCAGGAATCGCTTTCAGCAGGCCCATGCACAGAATCATCATGTACGGATAGCCGAGCCAGGTGTTGACGATGATGATCATGGTACGTGCGGTAATCGGGTCGCTAAACCAAGCCGGTTTAATGCCGAACAGCGCGCTGAGCATCATGTTGATCTCACCAAAGCTCTGGTTGAACAACCCTTTGAAAATCAGAATCGAGATAAACGACGGTACGGCGTAAGGCAGAATCAGCAGTACGCGGTAAATCGCTTTGCCTTTTAAGGCATCCCACTGCACGAGGCAGGCGAGAATCATCCCTACCGCGACGGTCAGAATGACGGTCAGGATGGAGAACACTACTGTCCAGACGAAGATTGCGAAGAACGGTTTCTGAATACCTTCGTCCTGGAACACACGGGTGAAGTTATCCCAGCCGATGGTCACGGTGTAGCCCGGGCTCAGCTTCTCGCTGCCCCAGCTGCCATCGGCGTTAATGGCCTGGTAGAAGCCAACATCAGCATTCGGGCGATACTTCACGCCGCTCTGGTTGTTGGTCAGCATGCCGTCATCCGCCAGCGCATACAGCGGTTGGGTGCCGGAGAATTGACGTAGCGAACTCATGATGACTTTGCTTTCGTCGGGCAGTATCGCGGTCAGCTGGTTCAGGGCGGTACGGTTTTGCGTAATGACGCGCAGGTTAGCGCGTTCACCTTCCGGCAGCGCATCGGCTTCTTTAAGGGCCAGCTTCTGCTCGCCGCCGAATTTAAACGCATCGGAAAGGTAGTTTTTGCCGCTGTCACCGTCGGTCAGCGCCAGCTTCCACTCATCTCCAGCGGGATAGAGTGCGAAGTTGTAGGATTTACCCGCCTGGAAAGAGCGGTCCATCAGTACCTGCTGAGCGCGTTCGAAGGTCAGCTGGTTGGTGCTGCTGTAGTTGGTGAAAGCGATAGCGATGGTGCAGATCAACGGGAACAGAACGAACAGCCCCATCCCGGCAACACCCGGATAAACATAGCGCCAGGCATAGGCCTTGCGATTGGAAAAAATATACAGGCCAACCGAGCTTAAAATCAGCGTCATGATGGCAAACAGGTACTCCCCCTGGGCGTACATCAAAACAACAAGGTAACCCACCAGCAGGCACAGCAAGCCGATCACAGACCATGTGAGCTGCGGGCTTTGCCACCAGTGTTTCTTTTTCACGACATCCATGGGGATATTCCTCTACAGCGTTTGAGCTTTTCTCCCTCTCCTGGGGGAGAGGGCCGGGGTGAGGGCGAGTCTATCAACACAACCCTCTCCCTAACCCTCTCCCTGAGGGAGAGGGGAACAAAAGTATTACTTGGTGATACGAGCCTGTGCATCTTTCAGCGCGGCATCGACGGTCTGACGACCGCTAGCTGCGTTGATAACCGCGGTACGTACGGCATACCAGAAAGCGGACATCTGTGGGATGTTCGGCATGATTTCGCCTTTCTGGGCGTTCGCCATGGTGGCGGCGATACGCGGATCTTTTTCCAGTTTCTCCTGGAAGGATTTCAGCGCAACGGCACCCAGCGGTTTGTCCTTGTTCACTTCATCCAGACCCTGGTCGGTCATCAGGTAGTTTTCGAGGAACTCTTTCGCCAGTTCTTTGTTCGGGCTGGCGGCGTTAATACCGGCGCTCAGAACACCAACGAACGGTTTGGACGCGTTGCCTTTAAAGGTTGGCAGCAGGGTAACGCCGTAGTTAACCTTGCTCTTATCAATGTTAGACCATGCCCACGGACCGTTGATGGTCATCGCGGTATCGCCTTTGTTGAATGCCGCTTCAGCGATGGAGTAGTCGGTGTCGGCGTTCATGTGTTTGTTTTTGATAAGGTCGACCAGGAAGGTCAGGCCTGCTTTCGCGCCAGCGCTATCAACGCCAACGTTTTTCACGTCATATTTGCCGTTTTCAAACTTGAACGCGTAACCGCCGTCGGCAGCAATCAGCGGCCAGGTGAAGTACGGTTCTTGCAGGTTAAACATCAGCGCGCTCTTACCTTTCGCTTTCAGTTCTTTATCCAGCGCAGGGATCTCTTCCCAGGTTTTCGGCGGGTTTGGTACCAGGTCTTTGTTGTAAATCAGCGACAGCGCTTCTACCGCGACCGGGTAGGCAATCAGTTTGCCGTTATAGCGTACGGCGTCCCAGGTGAATGGATACAGTTTGTCCTGGAAGGCTTTGTCCGGGGTGATTTCTGCCAGCAGGCCAGATTGGGCATAGCCGCCGAAACGGTCATGGGCCCAGAAGATGATGTCCGGGCCGTCGCCGGTTGCAGCAACCTGCGGGAATTTCTCTTCCAGCTTGTCAGGGTGTTCGATGGAAACTTTAATGCCAGTGTCTTTTTCGAACTTTTTACCGACTTCAGCGAGGCCGTTGTAGCCTTTGTCGCCGTTAATCCAGATAACCAGCTTACCTTCTTCTATTTTCGCGAGGGCAGAGGCGGAAAACATCATCGTGGTCAATGCAGACAGCGCGAGGATGCGAGCGCCAGTTTTGATTTTCATATACCCGTCCTATTTGGTGATGTGCTCGTGGATACACTTGGATGGCTTAACGGTGATGAGTTTCCTTTTTTAACAACCTCTTTCCATCCTCCCTATGTCTACGCCCCACCCATCGTTTGTGTGATCTCCATTGCAGAATCGCCGGTTATGAGCCCTGGAGCACATAAAAACGAGGCCATTTTTGTCGCCTACATCACGAAATCGGTATCAGCCCGTCCCCCCCGGAGGCGAGACGTCATCTCTCATCCTCCCGTCTCCTCCCCCATAAAAAAGCCGGGGGTGGAGGATTTACCAGATTTATGAATACCGCATAGTCAGCCCATCTTGAATGTGTCGTTAAGTGACTGGTTGTAACGAAGGGAGAAGGGCATGGCGAGCGTACAGCTGCGAAATGTAACGAAAGCCTGGGGCGACGTGGTGGTATCGAAAGATATCAATCTCGAGATCCAGGATGGGGAGTTCGTCGTGTTTGTTGGCCCATCGGGCTGCGGCAAATCCACCCTGCTGCGTATGATTGCCGGGCTGGAAACGGTGACCAGCGGCGATCTTATGATTGGCGATACCCGAATGAACGATGTCCCGCCCGCCGAACGTGGTATCGGGATGGTGTTTCAGTCTTATGCGCTTTACCCCCACCTTTCCGTCGCGGAAAACATGTCTTTCGGCCTGAAGCTGGCCGGTGCCAAAAAAGACCTGATTAATCAACGCGTCACCCAGGTGGCAGAAGTCCTGCAACTGGCTCATCTGCTGGAGCGTAAACCAAAAGCGCTTTCCGGCGGTCAGCGTCAGCGCGTGGCGATTGGCCGTACCCTGGTGGCCGAACCGCGCGTCTTCCTGCTTGACGAACCTCTCTCTAACCTTGATGCCGCGCTGCGCGTACAGATGCGTATTGAGATTTCCCGTCTGCATAAGCGCCTTGGGCGCACGATGATTTACGTGACCCACGATCAGGTCGAGGCGATGACCCTCGCTGACAAAATCGTGGTACTGGATGCCGGTCGCGTCGCGCAGGTCGGGAAACCGCTTGAGCTTTATCACTACCCGGCGGATCGCTTCGTCGCGGGCTTTATTGGCTCGCCGAAGATGAACTTCCTGCCGGTTAAAGTCACCGCTACCGCCATTGAACAGGTGCAGGTGGAACTGCCTAACCGCCAGCAAATCTGGCTGCCGGTGGACAGCGCCCGCGTTCAGGTCGGCGCGAATATGTCCTTAGGGATTCGCCCGGAACATCTGCTGCCCAGCGATATCGCTGACGTCACCCTCGAAGGCGTGATTCAGGTGGTGGAACAGCTTGGTAACGAAACACAAATTCATATCCAGATCCCCGCCATCCGTCAAAACCTGGTTTACCGCCAGAACGACGTGGTGCTGGTCGAAGAGGGAGCCACATTCGCCATCGGCTTGCCGCCGGAGCGTTGCCATTTATTCCGTGAGGATGGCACCGCTTGTCGTCGGCTGCATAAAGAGCCGGGCGTGTAAGGCTTCCCATTAAAAAAAACGTGCACCCTGGAGCGCCGAAAAACAGGCGCAACAACAGGCGAAGCGTTCAAAGAAAAGCAATGATCTCAGGAGATAGAATGATGATTACTCTGCGCAAACTTCCACTGGCGATCGCCGTTGCAGCAGGCGTTATGTCTGCTCAGGCGCTGGCCGTTGATTTCCATGGCTATGCTCGTTCTGGTATCGGCTGGACCGGTAGCGGTGGTTCACAGGAATGTTTCAAAGCAACAGGTGCTCAAAGTAAATACCGTCTCGGTAACGAATGTGAAACCTATGCGGAACTGAAGCTGGGCCAGGAATTATGGAAAGAGGGTGACAAGAGTTTTTATTTTGATACTAACGTCGCGTATTCCGTAGACCAACAGGATGACTGGGAAAGTACCTCTCCTGCATTCCGTGAAGCTAACATCCAGGGTAAAAACCTGATTGACTGGTTACCGGGTTCTACCCTGTGGGCTGGTAAGCGCTTCTACCAGCGTCATGACGTTCACATGATCGACTTCTACTACTGGGATATCTCCGGTCCGGGTGCGGGTCTGGAAAACGTGGATGTCGGCTTCGGTAAACTCTCTCTGGCAGCTACACGTAACTCTGAAAGCGGCGGTTCTTACACTTTCTCCAGCGATGACACCAAGAAATATGCTGCTAAAACCGCGAATGACGTCTTCGACGTGCGTCTGGCCGGTATGGAAATTAACCCAGGCGGCGTACTGGAGTTAGGCGTGGATTATGGCCGTGCTAACCCGCAGGATGACTACCGTCTGGCTGATGGCGCATCGAAAGATGGCTGGATGTTCACTGGTGAACATACTCAGTCTATCTGGGGCGGCTTCAATAAGTTTGTTGTTCAGTATGCGACCGACTCGATGACTTCCTGGAACAGCGGTCACTCTCAGGGTACCAGCATTGATAACAACGGCAGCATGATCCGCGTTCTGGATCACGGCGCGATGGACTTCAACGATGATTGGGGTCTGATGTACGTTGCGATGTACCAGGATGTGGATCTGGACAGCAACAACGGTTCTACCTGGTACACCGTCGGTGTTCGTCCGATGTACAAATGGACGCCGATCATGAGCACCCAGCTGGAAGTCGGTTATGACAACGTGAAATCCCAGCGTACCAGCGAAAACAACAACCAGTACAAAATTACTCTGGCCCAGCAATGGCAGGCAGGTAACAGCGTCTGGTCCCGTCCGGCAATCCGTATTTTCGCCACCTACGCGAAATGGGATGAAAACTGGGGTAACAGCAACATCTCCGGTCTGCAGACTAAAGACAGCAGCGGTAATGGTCTCCTGACTAACAGCCGCGGTAGCGATAGCGAAGTGACCTTCGGCGCGCAGATGGAAGTTTGGTGGTAATTCAGTAGTCATTATGTCGTAACACGGAGGGGCTTATGCCCCTCCTGATTATTCAGAATTAGCGCGCTATTGCCTGGCTACCGCTAAATCTATGCTATCCGAGGTGAGAACAATGAAAATGAAGAAAACTCTCGTCGCCCTGTGTTTATCCGCAGGGATGTTGGCATGCGTGCCGGGGATTAGCCTTGCCGATGTCAACTTTGTCCCACAAAACACCAGTTCAGCCCCCTCCATACCTGGCGCTGCCCTGCAGCAATTAGTCTGGACTCCAGTTGATCAATCTAAGACGCAGTCCGTTGATTTACTCACCGGCGGGCAACGTTTAGATGTTGCTGGTATCACTGGACCGGTTGCCGCCTGGAGCGTTCCGGCGAATATTGGCGAGCTGACCCTGACGCTCACTAGTGAAGTGAATAAGCAAAAACAAATTTTTGCCCCGAACGTACTGATTCTTGACCAGAATATGACGCCAGCCGCGTTCTTCCCCAGCAGCTATTTTACCTATCAGCAGCCTGGCGTGATGACCGCAGATCGGCTTGAGGGCGTGATGCGCCTGACTCCGGCATTAGGACAGCAGAAGCTGTATGTGCTGGTCTTTACAACGGAAAAAGATTTACAGCAAACCACAACGTTGATGGATCCGGCGAAGGCTTACGCTAAAGGCGCAGGCAACGCGATCCCGGATATTCCAGACCCGATTGCCAGGCACACCACTGATGGCGTGCTGAAGCTAAAAGTGAAAACCAATAGCGGCTCTAGCGTGCTGGTCGGCCCGCTGTTTGGCTCTTCCGGCCCTGGCCCTGTAACCGTCGGTAATACGGCGGCGCCTGTTGCTGCACCTGTAGCCGCCCCAGCTCCGGCGGCGAAAAGCGAGCCGATGCTTGATGACACCGAAACCTACTTCAACAACGGTATCAAGCAGGCTGTCGCGAAAGGCGATATCGACAAGGCTCTGAAATTGATGAACGAAGCTGAACGTCTTGGCTCGAAATCTGCTCGTTCCACCTTTATCAGCAGTGTAAAAGGCAAGGGGTGATCGTCTCCCCACAATGCTGATGTTTAGGCACAGCCTTTAGGTGCGTCCGCCTGGGCGCACCTTTTTTTATCGCGCGATAGCCGCTGTTGCATGGCTGTTGCGCGGATGATCGTATATTGACGTTTGCCCGCCCCCACCGCCCCATTCTGCGATACAATAGTTTCTCGTTATGTTCCGGAGAATCAGGCATGTCACATCCTGCGCTGACGCAACTGCGTGCGCTGCGTTATTTTGCCACTCAGCCCCCGCTGGACGCGCATCTGCGCGATTGGTTATTGCTTGAAGACTCAATGACCAAACGTTTTGAGCAACAAGGGAAAAAAATCAGCGTCATCATGGTCAACGAAGGTTTTGTTGGACGCGAAGCGCTGGCGGGTGAAGAGACCCTGCTCGCGGATGAACCGCGTTACTGGCTGCGGGAAATTATCCTTTGTGCCGATGATGAACCCTGGCTGGCCGGTCGGACTATCGTGCCGGAGTCGACGCTCAATGGTCCGGAATTGGCGCTGCAACAGCTTGGGCAGACGCCGCTGGGCCGCTATCTGTTTACGTCGTCTACGTTAACCCGTGATTTTATTGAAATCGGTCGTCATGCAGAGCTTTGGGGGCGTCGTTCCCGCCTCCGGCTGAGTGGCAAACCGCTGCTGCTGACAGAATTGTTTCTGCCTGCATCGCCGTTGTATTAAGAGGAAGAGAAAATGGAGTGGAGTCTGACGCAGAATAAGCTGTTGGCGTTTCACCGCCTGATGCGGACTGACAAACCGATCGGCGCGCTGCTGCTGCTGTGGCCGACGCTGTGGGCGCTGTGGGTAGCAACGCCGGGGATACCCCCGCTGTGGATCCTCGCCGTTTTTGTCGCGGGCGTCTGGCTGATGCGCGCTGCCGGCTGCGTAGTGAATGACTATGCAGATCGTAAGTTTGACGGCCACGTTAAGCGCACCGCCCGCCGCCCGCTGCCAAGCGGCGACGTCACCGAAAAAGAGGCGCGAACGCTGTTTGTTGTGCTGGTGCTGTTCTCATTTCTACTGGTGTTGACCTTAAACACCATGACCATTTTGCTGTCGGTTGCCGCGCTGGCGCTGGCCTGGGTCTATCCGTTTATGAAACGCTACACCCACCTGCCACAAGTGGTGCTGGGCGCGGCGTTCGGCTGGTCGATTCCGATGGCTTTTTCTGCGGTCAGCGAATCTCTGCCGCTGAGCTGCTGGCTGATGTTTCTCGCCAATATTCTGTGGGCGGTGGCCTACGATACCCAGTATGCAATGGTCGACCGCGATGATGACGTGAAGATTGGCATTAAGTCGACGGCGATTCTGTTTGGCGACAACGACCGTTTAATTATTGGGATTTTACAGGTGGCGGTACTGGCGCTGATGGCGGCAGTGGGCTGGCTGAGCGGTCTGGGCTGGGAGTATTACTGGTCATTGTTTATCGCCGCAGCGCTGTTTGTCTGGCAGCAGAAGCTGATATTTAAACGTGAACGCGATGACTGCTTTAAGGCGTTTTTAAACAATAACTACGTGGGGCTGGTGCTGTTTCTTGGCCTGGCGATGGGGTATATGCAGTAGTTTTGTGGTTTACCCGTCTTGCGGCGTAAGCGCCTTAGCCGGGCTACAAAACCGCATTATTCTGCGATCCCGGCTAAGCGTAGCGCAAGCCGGGATCGCTCTTCAAACGTTACGCTTCATCCTGAGTAACGCTTTCAATCGTTAGACGCACATCAGAAGTAATCAGGTCTGCCAGCATGCGGTAGATCTTCAACGTCTCTTCCGGCTCGGCATCCCCGGTATCGCTGATATAGCCTCTATCACGCAGAGTCAGCACCAAAGTACTAAACACCGCCTTATCGAAGAACTCCGGCGCGTTGATACCGTGCAGCACGGACAGACGCTGAGCCACGGTGCGGCTCTCTTTCTCCAGCGAACTGCGGTTCATGGACGGGTTGGCACTCAGCAGCCAGAAGGTGATGGCATAACGCTGCAGCGTTTCACGCGCGCCTGCGGCCAGCAGTTGCAGAGAGCGGGCGTGAGACGGATTGACGCTCACTTCGTCTTCGTTCAGGGCGATCAGCCCCTGACGCTGCATCTCAGCAATCAGCGCATCGACGACGCCCCCCAGCTCGGCTTTCTCCCAACGCAGGAACAGCTCAGCCTTCAGGAATGGATAGAACATCTCGACATGACGCAATATTTCGGCGCGGGTAATGCGACGATGCTGGGTCACAATGGCGGCTAACAGCGACGGCATCACCAGCATGTGTGCGATGTTGTTGCGGTAATAGGTCATCAACACTGCCTGCTCGCGCGGCAGAATGATGATATCGCCAATGGTGTCTTTCTCGACTTCGAACTTGTTCATCTGTAGCGCGTGGTCGATAAGCTCGCTGGCGGAGGCCTCAGGTGTTGTGGCATCCGGCGAATAAGGCACGTTGCGCAGCAGAGCGAGATAGCACTCCAGCTGTTCGGTGAGCTGTTCGCGGGTCAGAGAACGCTGACGTGAGGCCAGCAGCGCGGTACAGCACAGGTTCATGGCGTTTGCCGCGCCGGCGTTATTGATACGAACCATCAGATCGGAGGCGATATTGTTCACCGTTGGCGTCAACCATGACGGACGGACCGCTTCGATAGGATCGATAGCCTCGCGCCAGTCAGGGACATGCTGATTGAGATAGGTCATCAACGGCAGCGGTTCGCCGAAGTTGACGTAGCCCTGGCCGAGGTTGCGCAGCTTGCTGAGGCCTTTCAACATCTGCGGCAGGCTCTCTTTCTCTTTCGTCGCCCCGCGTAGCTCTTTGGCGTAGGTACCGACTTCCATCACGTGTTCGTAGCCAATATAAATCGGCACCAGGGTGATAGGGCGGGTACCGCCGCGCAGCATCGCCTGGATCGTCATCGACAGGGTGCCGGTTTTCGGGTCCAGCAGGCGTCCGGTACGTGAACGACCGCCCTCAACGAAGTACTCCACGGAGTAACCGCGGCTGAACAGCTCGCCCAGATATTCGCGGAACACCGTCGAATAGAGCTTATTCCCTTTGAAGGTGCGGCGAATAAAGAACGCGCCGCCACGACGGAAAATCGGCCCGGCAGGCCAGAAGTTCAGGTTGATACCGGCGGCGATATGCGGCGGCACCAAACCTTGGTGATAGATGACGTAAGAGAGCAGCAGATAGTCCATATGGCTGCGGTGGCATGGAACATAGACTATCTCGTGGCCTTCATGCGCCAGCTGGCGTACGCGCTCGGCGTTATGGACGTTAATGCCCTGATACAGCCGGTTCCAGGTGAAACCCAGTACGCGGTCGGTCAGACGAATCATTTCATAAGAGAAGTTTGCGGCGATCTCTTCCATCAAGGCGATGGCGTTTTGCTGGGCCTTCTCGTGGGAGATTTTCTTGCTACGCGCTTCGTCTTCTACCGCGCGAGCAATGGCTTTTGACGCCAGCAGCTTGTTGAACAGATCCTGGCGCGCAGGTAGGCGCGGGCCGACCGCCGCCAGACGCTGACGGGCGAAGTGCATACGCGCCACGCGGGCCAGCTTTTGGGCGATAATTTTATCGGTACCGTGCTCGTCTGCCATTTTGCGCAGAGAGACCGAAGGCGAGAAACGCACAAAGCTGTCGCGACCCAACCACAGAACGGCGAAGAATTTTTGAATGCCGTTTAGCATACGCAGCGGCGGGTTTACTTCGCCTTTTTCACGCCCTGGAGCACGACCAAACATCACCGAAACCGGCACCATCTGCACGTCAAGATCGGGATGGTTACGGTGCAGATCCAGGTAATCATGGAACAGCTTGATGGATTCTTCTTTTGGCGTGTAGTAGGTGAAAACACGCGGGCCGCCGTGAATAAACACGTAGCGGGGAAGCAGGGTACCATCGATCTCCAGCGGCTCAAGCGGGTCCGGTAACTCATGTTCCAGACATTGAGCGCGAAGCGTCAGCAGGTCCGCCTTCGAATTGTAGGGCAGGACGTACATGATGGGACGTGAGGTATCCAGGCCCAATTCCTGAGCAGGTTGTGCCGGAATTGACTTGCTTTTTACCAGTGCCCTTAATGGTAAATTCAGTAATTTATAGTAAATTCGTTGCCAGCCAGACATAGACGATGTGAAGCCTCTGGTTAATCATGCAAATGCGCCGCAAGAATAACAGAAAGTGCGCAAAATTTCCGTTGTAACGCGGCAAACGCGTACACTCATTGACGTCATTTACATAAAAAGGTTTGTTTGATGGCCAATAATACCACTGGGTTAACTCGAATCGTTAAAGCAGCGGGGTATTCCTGGAAAGGATTCCGTGCGGCGTGGATCAATGAGGCCGCATTTCGTCAGGAAGGCATCGCTGCCATTATTGCCGTGGCGATAGCCTGCTGGCTGGATGTCGATGCCATCACGCGCGTTTTGCTGATTGGCTCGGTCCTGATAGTGATGATAGTTGAAATTATCAACAGCGCGATCGAAGCGGTTGTTGACCGTATTGGCCCTGAACATCATGAGTTGTCTGGCCGCGCGAAAGATATGGGTTCTGCGGCGGTCCTGTTGGCGATTATTATCGCGTTGATCACATGGGGAACGCTGTTGTGGGCAAACTACCGCTAAGTCTTGCCATAGCGGCTCGCAAAACGGAAAGAAACTCCTGATTTTTGTGTGAAATATGGTTCCAAAATCACCGTTAGCTGTATATACTCACAGCATAACTGTATATACACCCAGGGGGCGGAATGAAAGCGTTAACGACCAGGCAGCGAGAGGTGTTTGATCTCATTCGGGATCATATCAGCCAGACGGGCATGCCGCCGACGCGTGCGGAGATTGCTCAGCGCTTGGGGTTTCGTTCCCCAAACGCGGCGGAAGAACACCTGAAAGCGCTGGCGCGTAAAGGCGCAATCGAGATCGTTTCCGGTGCCTCCCGCGGTATCCGTCTGCTGACGGAAGAAGAAAACGGCCTGCCGCTTGTCGGCCGCGTCGCAGCAGGTGAACCACTGCTCGCACAGCAGCACATCGAAGGCCACTACCAGGTCGATCCGGCAATGTTTAAGCCGAATGCCGATTTTCTGCTGCGCGTAAGCGGAATGTCGATGAAAGATATCGGTATCCTGGATGGCGACCTGCTCGCGGTACATAAAACTCAGGATGTGCGCAATGGCCAGGTTGTTGTGGCCCGCATTGACGATGAAGTCACCGTGAAGCGTCTGAAAAAACAGGGTAACGTCGTCGAACTGCTGCCTGAAAACAGCGAATTTTCCCCGATCGTGGTGGATTTACGCCAGCAAAGTTTCACTATTGAAGGTCTGGCTGTCGGCGTTATCCGCAACGGCAACTGGCAGTAACCTCTTCATCTCGCAGCATCATCTGATGCATGGTGCTGCGCTGTTTTCCTTCTTCATTTGGGCTCTTCCCCATGCTTTTTAACGCCGCCGATAAAGCCCTGTGGCGCTTAGCGCCGCCCATGATTTTCTCCAATATCACCGTTCCTTTGCTGGGGCTGGTGGATACCGCCGTTATTGGTCATCTTGATAGTCCGGTTTATCTGGGCGGCGTTGCGGTTGGCGCGATGGCGACCAGCTTTCTCTTCATGCTGCTCCTGTTTTTGCGCATGAGCACCACCGGCCTGACGGCTCAGGCATTCGGCGCGAAAGATCCGCAACGGCTGGCGCGTGCGCTGGTGCAGCCGCTAGGGCTGGCACTGGCTGCCGGGATAGCCATCGTCCTATTCAGAATGCCGTTAATTAATCTGGCGCTGCATATCGTCGGCGGCAGTGATGCGGTGCTTGAACAGGCCCGCCGTTTCCTTGAGATTCGTTGGCTGAGCGCTCCGGCATCTCTGGCGAATCTAGTGCTGCTGGGCTGGCTGTTGGGCGTGCAGTATGCCCGTGCACCGGTGATCCTGCTGGTTGTCGGCAATGTACTCAACATCGTGCTTGATTTATGGCTGGTGATGGGCCTGCATTTGAACGTGCAGGGCGCAGCTCTGGCGACCGTAACAGCTGAATACGCCACCTTTTTCATCGGACTCGTTATGGCGAAGCGCGTGCTGGTACTACGGGGCGTTTCGCTATCGATGCTGAAAAACGCCTGGCGCGGCGATGTGCGTCGTCTCCTTGCGCTGAACCGCGACATTATGCTGCGCTCGCTGCTGCTACAGCTATGCTTTGGGGCGATGACGGTATACGGTGCCCGGCTCGGCGCTGATGTTGTAGCGGTCAATGCGGTGTTGATGACGATGCTGACCTTTACCGCCTACGCGCTGGATGGTTTCGCCTACGCCGTGGAGGCGCACTCCGGGCAGGCTTACGGTGCCCGCGACGGCAGCCAATTGCTTGAGGTCTGGCGTGCGGCCTGCCGTCAGTCAGGCATGGTAGCGCTGGCGTTTGCGCTGATTTACAGCCTTGCTGGCGAGCAGATTATCGCCTTGTTAACGTCGCTCCCTTCTCTGCAGCAGCTTGCCGACCGCTATCTCATCTGGCAGACAATACTGCCGGTCATTGGCGTCTGGTGCTACTTGTTGGATGGTATGTTTATCGGCGCAACGCGCGGTGCCGAGATGCGTAACAGCATGGCGGTAGCGGCGGCGGGATTCGCCCTGACGCTGCTGACGGTGCCGGTTCTTGGTAATCATGGTCTATGGTTGGCGCTGGCGGTGTTTCTTGCCCTGCGCGGGGCTTCACTGGCGATTGTCTGGCGGCGTCACTGGCAGCGCGGCACCTGGTTTTCATAGCGTGCATTGTTCAGATGGTGGTTAAAGATTCCGAATAATAAATCTTACTCAGAATACTCATCTATAGTTAAGTCATGTCCGGCACACAGCGGGCTGTTCATTCACCGAACGATCACCGAACGATGAGGATGACATGATGAATAAAGATGAAATCGGCGGTAACTGGAAACAGTTGAAAGGTAAAGCGAAAGAACAATGGGGCAAACTTACCGACGATGATATGACCGTCATCGAGGGTAAGCGCGACCAGCTGGTTGGCAGAATTCAGGAACGCTATGGATACGCCAAAGACCAGGCCGAGAAAGAAGTGAAGGATTGGGAAACTAAAAACGATTATCGCTGGTAGCGACTAACGTTCGTGTTTTAACCCGTGGTTATTGCCTGCCCGAATGGTACATGGAGGTACCTATACCCTTGATTCCCGCTGCGGCTAACGCCTCAGCGGGCTTTCTTTTTGATCTGGATGGTGTGGTCATGATGGCAGTGCCCTGGCGTACTGCACGCTTCCACCTCCACACAGGCGGCGCACAGGCCGTGAGCTTCAATCACATTGTGACGCAGGGCAAAACCCATTCTTGCCGCCAGCGTATGCATAATATCTTCTACACCTTCCGCGCACTCTTCTTTGACGCTGCCGCAGCGGTCGCAGATAAACATCGCCGAGCTGTGGGTTGGCTGATCGAAAAGGTGGCACAGTACGTAGCTATTGGTGGACTCCACCTTATGCACGAACCCTTGCTCCAGCAGAAACTCCAGCGCCCGATAAACCGTCGGCGGTTTAGCCTGAGGTTCTTTTTCGCGCAGCAGATCGAGCAGGTCATAGGCGCTAATAGCCCCTTTTTGCAGGCTCATTAGACGCAACACTTCAAGGCGCTGCGGGGTCAGGCGCACGCCACGCTGCGCGCAGAGCTTTTCAGCATGCGCTAACATTTGTTGCGAAGTGGTCTTATCCATGAGCGTTCTCTGGTTGCGTGAATTCGAAGCTGTTACTTTATCACGATCCCAGTAAAACACCGAGACCCACCAGGTGTGCTATACATGATGCATCTCATTTTCGGGAAAAAACGATGAAACGACCTGATTGCATTCGACATTGGCGCGAACTGGAAGGTGCGGACGATTCCACCTATCCCGACAGTACGGAGCTTTTCTCTATTGGCGCACCGTTGGCGCGCGGCCTGCGCCTGAACCGCTTAGGGATTCATCACGAGCGCTTGCTGCCCGGGCGTCGTACCTCTTATCCGCATGCGGAAAGCGATGAAGAAGAATTTATCTACGTGCTGGATGGTTATCCTGAAGTGTGGATCAACGGCTATCTCTGGAGGCTGGAGCCGGGGGATAGCGTCGGTTTTCCTGCCGGAACCGGCGTTTGCCACACTTTCCTTAACAACACCGAACAGGAAGTTCGCCTGTTAGTGGTGGGGGAGGCGAACAAAAAATTTAATCGCATTTACTATCCGCTTAACCCCGGTTATGCCGCCACGCGCCAGGATCGCTGGGTCGATCATCCACCGCAGTTTTTTGGCCCGCACGACGGTAAGCCGCGGAGAAAATAGCGCTTCTTACCGGATAGAGGAAGTGAACGCTGGCGCGATGCGCCAGTGGTTTATCTTTATGCTATAGTAGCGCCCCTTTTTACCCGGATGCTTATTTATTCGCCATGATGTCAGAATCAACGCCTACTGCTTTTGCTGCTCACCGTTTTTCCATCGCGCCGATGCTCGACTGGACCGACAGACACTGCCGTTACTTCCTGCGTCAACTGTCGCGCCATACGCTGCTGTACACCGAAATGGTGACCACCGGCGCGATTATCCACGGTAAAGGCGACTATCTGGCCTATAGCGAAGAAGAACATCCGGTTGCTTTGCAACTGGGCGGCAGCGATCCGGCAGCGCTGGCGCACTGCGCGAAGCTGGCTCAAGCGCGCGGATACGATGAAATAAACCTCAACGTCGGCTGCCCTTCCGATCGCGTGCAAAACGGCATGTTTGGTGCCTGCCTGATGGGTAACGCGCAACTGGTGGCGGATTGCGTCAAGGCGATGCGCGACGTGGTGTCTATCCCGGTGACGGTTAAAACCCGTATTGGCATTGACGACCAGGATAGCTACGAATTTCTGTGTGATTTCATTGAAACCGTGTCCGGTCGCGGCGAGTGCGAGATGTTTATCATCCATGCGCGTAAAGCCTGGCTTTCCGGCCTGAGCCCGAAAGAGAATCGTGAGATCCCGCCGCTGGACTACCCGCGCGTTTACCAGCTCAAGCGCGATTTCCCGCACCTGACCATGTCCATCAATGGCGGCATCAAGTCGCTGGAAGAGGCAAAGCTGCACCTTGAGCATATGGATGGGGTGATGGTGGGGCGTGAGGCTTACCAGAATCCGGGTATTCTGGCTTCGGTTGACCGGGAAATTTTCGGCATTGAAGGCATCGATCCCGATCCGGTTGCCGTGGTTCGCGCGATGTATCCTTATATCGAACGTGAACTGAGTAGCGGCACTTACCTGGGCCATGTGACGCGTCATATGCTGGGACTATTTCAGGGGATCCCGGGCGCACGTCAATGGCGTCGCTATCTGAGTGAGAATGCGCATAAAGCCGGTGCCGATATTAATGTGCTGGAGCAGGCGTTGCAGCTGGTTGCCGACAAGCGTTAATTTTTTCACTAAAACCTGGTCAAATTCACCACGCTTTGCGTTAATTACGCAGGGTGTTTTTCTTTAAATTCAATAGGTTAAATTTGGCACGTTTTTTGTAATATCCGGGAAGACATACAGAAATTCTTTGGGGAGAAGACGATGCTGGAACTCTTATTTGTTATTGGCTTTTTTGTCATGCTGTTGGTTACCGGCGTATCGCTGCTGGGAATTATCGCCGCAATAGTCGTCGCAACCGCGCTGATGTTTGTCGGCGGCCTGTTTGCATTAATGATTAAACTGTTGCCATGGTTGCTGCTGGCCGTTGTCGTCGTCTGGGTGATTCGGGCGATAAAATCGCCAACTGAAAGTCGTTATCGCCGTAATAACCGTTGGCGTTACTAAGGTATTGAGCGGTATGTCACAACCTGAAGATTTTTGCATAAAGCAGCGTAGGCTTTGCTTATTAAATCTGTCACTATTAGCGCGTTAACGAATTCATCGAGCTGTACCCTACATACAGCCGAACAAAAAAAGTAAGGGCTTCCCATGTGGAAGCCCTAAACTTTTGTGCTCCGGCCATTACGGCAATAGCAAACTCGAACCCTGCGTTGCCCGACTTTCCAGCACCTCATGCGCGCGTCTGGCATCGGTTAATGCATATTTTTGGCTCTCCGCCACATCCACTTTTATCACGCCGCTGGCGATCAGCGAGAACAGCTCATTGCTGGCTTCCGTCAGCTCTTCGCGAGTGGTGATATAGCCTTGCAGCGAAGGGCGGGTCACATATAGCGAACCCTTCTGGTTGAGGATCCCAAGGTTCACGCCGGTCACCGGGCCGGACGAGTTGCCGAAGCTGACCATCAGTCCCCGGCGCTGTAGGCAGTCGAGTGACGCTTCCCAGGTATCCTTGCCTACCGAGTCATAGACCACGTTAACTTTCTTACCGCCGGTTATCTCTTTTAAGCGCTCGACGATATTCTCGTCACGATAGTTAATGATCTCCCAGGCTCCGGCCTGTTTAGCGCGCTCAGCTTTTTGCGCGCTGCCGACGGTGCCGATCAGTTTAGCGCCCAGCGCTTTTGCCCACTGACAGGCAATCAATCCTACGCCACCGGCCGCCGCGTGAAACAGGAACGGTTCACCCGCCTTAATTTCGTGGGTTTTGCGCAGCAGATAATAGACCGTCAACCCTTTCAGGAATGAGGCTGCCGCCTGCTCGAAAGAGATAGCGTCAGGTAAAATGGCGGCTTTATCGGCAGGTACGTTATGCACCGAACTGTAGGCCCCCAGGGGGGATTGCGCATAAACCACCCGATCGCCCGCTTTAATATGCTTCACGCCGCTGCCGACTTTACTCACTACGCCTGCGGCTTCGGTGCCCAGTCCGCTCGGTAGAGAGGGGGGCGGATAAAGGCCGCTGCGGATGTAAGTATCAATGTAGTTGATACCGATGGCTTTGTTTTCTACCTGAATTTCGTGCTCCGCCGGATCCTTCGGTGTGAACTCCGCCGCTTGCAGAACTTCAGGCCCTCCGTGCTTGTGAAATTCAATACGTGTTGCCATGCTTCCTCCATAAATGTGGTAATCTTTCGACCCATTCACTATCTCGGTAACTCCATTCACTATGGCAGGAAATAAACCCTTCAACAAACCACAGACTGAACCCCGTGACCGCGATTATCAGGTTGCCGGGCTGAAAGTCCCGCCGCACTCGATTGAAGCGGAGCAGTCGGTGTTGGGTGGTTTAATGCTGGATAACGAACGCTGGGACGATGTCGCTGAGCGCGTGGTTTCAGAAGACTTTTATACTCGCCCGCATCGCCATATTTTTACCGAAATGGCGCGCCTGCAAGAATCGGGTAGCCCGATTGACCTGATCACGCTCGCGGAATCGCTGGAGCGTCAGGGGCAACTGGACAGCGTCGGCGGCTTCGCCTATCTGGCTGAATTATCGAAAAATACGCCAAGCGCAGCGAACATTAGCGCTTATGCCGATATTGTGCGCGAACGTGCAGTTGTGCGTGAAATGATCTCGGTGGCGAATGAAATCGCTGAGGCCGGTTTCGACCCCCAGGGCCGTACCAGTGAAGACCTGCTCGATCTGGCTGAGTCCAGAGTCTTCAAGATCGCCGAAAGCCGCGCCAATAAAGATGAAGGCCCCAAAAATATCGCCGATGTTCTGGATGCCACCGTTGCGCGTATCGAACAGTTGTTCCAGCAACCGCATGATGGTGTCACCGGAGTGAACACCGGCTATGACGACCTGAACAAAAAGACGGCGGGTCTCCAGCCGTCAGACCTGATTATTGTCGCAGCCCGTCCGTCGATGGGTAAAACAACCTTTGCGATGAACATCGTCGAAAACGCAGCGATGTTGCAGGATAAGCCGGTTCTTATCTTCAGTCTCGAGATGCCCTCGGAACAGATTATGATGCGTACGCTAGCTTCGCTGTCGCGCGTTGACCAGACCCGCATTCGTACCGGTCAGCTTGACGACGAGGATTGGGCGCGTATCTCCGGCACCATGGGGATCTTGCTGGAAAAACGCAACATCTATATTGATGACTCCTCCGGTCTGACGCCGACGGAAGTGCGCTCCCGCGCGCGCCGTATTGCCCGTGAACATGATGGTATCGGTCTTATCATGATCGACTACCTGCAGTTGATGCGCGTGCCGTCGCTCTCCGATAACCGAACTCTAGAAATCGCCGAAATTTCCCGCTCTTTGAAGGCGCTGGCCAAAGAACTTCATGTCCCGGTGGTCGCACTGTCGCAGCTTAACCGCTCTCTGGAACAGCGTGCGGATAAGCGCCCAGTTAACTCGGACCTGCGTGAATCCGGCTCCATCGAGCAGGATGCCGACTTAATCATGTTTATCTATCGTGACGAGGTGTATCACGAGAACAGTGATTTAAAGGGCATTGCCGAAATTATTATTGGTAAACAGCGTAACGGCCCCATCGGGACGGTACGTTTGACGTTTAACGGTCAGTGGTCGCGCTTTGATAACTATGCCGGGCCACAATACGACGACGAGTAAATCTCCGTCATCCTTCATGCCGCAGATGCGTTGACTACGCCTGTTCACCCCAGCCACTTAGTTTACTAAGCTCCCGGGGATTCTCAGGCTTGTCGCCTTCCTGCAACACGAATGATTTAGGAGATTCTTTTATTAAGGAATTTAAATGCAAGCGGCAACTGTAGTGATTAACCGCCGCGCTCTGCGACACAACCTGCAACGTCTACGCGAACTGGCTCCTGCCAGCAAGCTGGTTGCGGTGGTGAAAGCGAACGCCTACGGACACGGTCTTCTGGAGACCGCGCGAACGCTCCCTGACGCCGATGCTTTTGGCGTCGCCCGTCTCGAAGAAGCGCTACGCCTGCGCGCAGGCGGTATCGCCCAGCCGATCCTGCTGCTGGAAGGTTTCTTTGAGGCCGCCGATCTGCCGGTGATCTCCGCCCAGCGCCTGCACACAGCGGTACACAGCCCGGAGCAGTTGGCGGCGCTGGAAGAGGCTGATTTGCCCGAGCCAGTGACCGTATGGATGAAGCTGGATACCGGGATGCATCGATTAGGCGTCCTGCCGGAACAAGCGGAAGCGTTTTATCAGCGCCTGAGCCAGTGCAAAAACGTCCGCCAGCCGGTCAACGTGGTCAGCCATTTTGCCCGTGCTGATGAACCGGAATGCGGTGCCACCGAACGTCAGCTGGATATCTTTACCACCTTCACGGAAGGTAAGCCGGGGCTGCGTTCCATCGCTGCCTCGGGTGGGATTTTGCTGTGGCCGCAGTCGCATTTCGACTGGGCGCGTCCTGGAATTATTCTCTACGGCGTATCGCCGCTGGAAAACCAGTCGACAGGTGCGGATTTTGGTTGCCAGCCGGTGATGTCGCTGACTTCGAGCCTGATCGCGGTCCGCGAGCATAAAACCGGTGAACCGGTTGGCTACGGCGGTACCTGGATAAGCGAGCGCGATACGCGTTTAGGTGTGGTGGCGATGGGCTACGGAGATGGTTATCCGCGCGCTGCGCCGTCCGGAACGCCGGTGCTGGTTAATGGCCGCGAGGTGCCGATTGTCGGACGCGTGGCGATGGATATGATTTGCGTCGATCTCGGGCCCGGATCGCAGGATAAAGCGGGCGACCCGGTTGTGCTCTGGGGGGAAGGCTTGCCCGTCGAACGTATTGCTGAGATCACAAAAGTAAGTGCTTACGAACTTATCACGCGCCTGACTTCAAGGGTGTCGATGAAGTACGTGGATTAATACATACCTCGTTCGGGCTATGCTGAGGTCAGGTAGCCCGGACAGGGCGCGTCAAGCGCCGCCGCCGGGACAGTCACCGATTTGTTATTGCCCTGTTTTATCCACCAACATCCTCTCGATCTTCCTGCGCATCCGGTTTATTGTGTAATAACCTGCCTTATGTAAACCTGGAGAAACATCACGTGTTTCAGAAAGTTGACGCCTATGCTGGCGACCCCATTCTCTCCCTGATGGAGCGTTTCAAAGAAGATCCGCGTAGTGACAAAGTAAACCTCAGCATCGGTCTTTATTACAACGAAGATGGAATTATCCCGCAGCTACAGGCGGTTGCGGAGGCGGAAGCGCGCCTTAATGCTCAGCCGCATGGTGCTTCTCTGTATTTACCGATGGAAGGACTGAATACCTACCGTCACGCGATTGCACCGCTGCTGTTCGGGGCTGACCATCCGGTACTGGCGCAGAATCGCGTCGCTTCCATTCAAACTCTGGGCGGTTCCGGTGCGCTGAGAGTGGGTGCTGATTTCCTGAAATACTACTTCGCTGACTCGCGCGTATGGGTGAGTGATCCGACGTGGGAAAACCACATTGCAATATTTGAAGGGGCTGGCTTCGAAGTAAGTACTTACCCCTGGTTTGATGATGAGACCAACGGCGTGCGTTTCGAGGCTTTCCTGGAAAAACTCAACACCCTGCCGGAGCGCGATATCGTGCTGCTGCATCCGTGCTGCCATAACCCAACGGGGGCCGATCTGAGCAACGCCCAGTGGGATGAGGTGGTTAAGGTGCTGAAAACGCGCAATCTGATCCCCTTCCTGGATATCGCTTATCAGGGCTTTGGCGCCGGAATCGAAGAGGATGCCTACGCTATCCGCGCGATCGCCAGCGCCGGAATACCGATGCTCGTCAGCAACTCTTTCTCAAAAATCTTCTCCCTGTATGGTGAGCGCGTTGGCGGTTTGTCGGTGGTTTGCGAAGATGCAGAAACCGCGGGTCGCGTACTGGGACAATTAAAAGCGACCGTGCGTCGCAACTACTCCAGCCCACCGAATTTTGGTGCGCAGGTTGTGGCGGCAGTATTGAACGATACGGAGCTGAAAGCCTCATGGCTGGCGGAAGTTGAAGGGATGCGCACCCGTATTCTGGCTATGCGTCAGGAACTGGTTAACGTGCTCAAAGATACGGTGCCCGGAGGTAACTTTGATTACCTGCTTAAGCAGCGCGGAATGTTTAGCTATACCGGATTCAGCGCGGCTCAGGTTGATCGCCTACGCGATGAATTTGGCGTCTACCTGATCGCCAGCGGCCGCATGTGCGTGGCCGGGCTGAATTCACGCAATGTTCAGCGCGTGGCGCAGGCATTTGCAGCTGTAATATAAGTCTTTGCCTGACTTGTTGCCCTTGCCAGTATTTTGGTGGGGCAACTCCCTTCCTGAAGTGTGATCATTCTCTTTTTATATGACATCAAAGCAGAAAAACCTTTCTATCCGGGCTCGTCGGGGGTAAGGTTTTGGTGCATTAATAAGCACACACATTATTGAAAACTATAACGATTCGATTATTTAGGGAAAAATATGCGCAAGATTACCCTGGCCTTTGGGGCCGTCTGCTTACTGTTCGCACTAAATAGCTCCGTCGTTGCCCGCGCTTCCACACCGCAACCGCTGTGGACGGGCACTAATATGGCGAAACTCGCCGAACAGGCACCTATCCATTGGGTTTCCGTGGCTCAGATTGAAAATAGCCTGTTGGGACGCCAGCCGATGGCCGTCGGTTTTGATATTGATGACACGGTTCTATTTTCCAGCCCAGGATTCTGGCGCGGGCAGAAAACCTATTCACCTGGCAGCGATGATTACCTGAAAAACCCGGAATTTTGGGAAAAAATGAACAATGGCTGGGATGAATTCAGCATGCCGAAAGAGGTCGCTCGCCAGCTGATCGCGATGCACGTTAAACGTGGCGATAGCATCTATTTTGTCACCGGCCGCAGCCAGACCAAAACAGAAACGGTATCAAAAACCTTGCAGGATGATTTCCTGATCCCGGCCACGAATATGAATCCGGTTATTTTTGCCGGCGACAAGCCGGGACAGAATACAAAGACGCAATGGTTGCAGGAGAAGGACATCAAAGTCTTCTACGGTGATTCAGATAATGATATTGCCGCTGCTCGCGACGTCGGTGCTCGTGGTATCCGCATCATGCGGGCTTCAAACTCGTCCTATAAGCCACTGCCGATGGCGGGAGCTCAGGGCGAAGAGGTGATTGTGAATTCAGAATATTAAGCCGCCTAGCGGGTTAATCATTTATTGTAAAAACGGCAGCCCGCAAACTGCCGTTTTTTTGTGCAAAATAAAGCGTCAAAGGTTTTACCTTTTCGCTTATTGCTGCACACTTAGGAGGATTCACTGGTAAAAGGAGTCGTTCATGTGGCATCAGCAAACTCTGACCTTAGGGCCGAAATCTCGGGGCTTTCACCTGGTCACTGATGAAGTTCTGGGTCAAATTCGCGAGCTGTCGCGCGTTAAGACCGGCCTGCTGCATCTGCTGCTCCAACATACATCGGCTTCCCTGACGCTAAACGAAAACTGCGATCCGACCGTTCGCTACGACATGGAACAGCATTTTCTCAATGCTGTGCCGGACAACGCGCCGTATGAACACGATTATGAAGGTCCCGATGATATGCCCTCGCATATTAAGTCGTCGATGCTTGGCGTATCGCTGATGCTACCTGTTCAGGATGGGCGCGTCAGACTGGGGACCTGGCAGGGTATCTGGCTAGGGGAGCACCGTATTCACGGCGGATCGCGCCATATCATCGCGACGCTCACAGGGGAATAAAGATGACAATTTCGGAGTTATTGCGCTACTGCATGGCGAAATCGGGTGCGGAGCAAAGCGTGCATAGCGACTGGAAAGCCACGCAGATCAAAGTGGCAGACGTGTTGTTTGCGATGGTAAAAGAAGTGGAAGACAATCGGCCTGCGGTATCGTTAAAGGCCAGCCCGGAGCTTGCTCAGCTGTTGCGGGAGCAGCATCACGATGTTCGTCCCAGTAGACATTTGAATAAAGCCCACTGGAGTACGGTGTTCCTTGACGGCTCCCTGCCGGATTCGCAGATTTACTACCTGGTCGATGCTTCTTACCAGCAGGCGCTTGATATGCTCCCTGAAAGTAAGCGTAAGTTGTTGTCATAAAAACTACAGGCCGCCTAATAGCGCCAGCAGCGTGATATCAAAGAGTCGAAGCAGCGTGGACTGAAGATGCGTCTGCATCGCGATACGTTCGTTGTTGGCACGAATGGCGGCAATATCACGCTGCCCTTGCAGCAGCAGAATCAGATCGTCCTGGGTCAACCAGCCCCGTGCCTTCTCCTGTAAGGCCTGAAGCGTTAGCGTTCCGGCGTCGCGGATGCCGCTATCATCATCGTTAATGATGTCTTTTATTAGCTGTAACCACTCCGCCGTATTGACTCCGGCGTCAGTGAACTGGGTGCTGAGTTCCTCTAGGGTAGACATCATTATTTCCCTGAACGTTGTTGTTCGCCATTGATGGCCTGTTGGTAAAGGTTTTCCGTTTGTTTCGTTAGAACCGAGGCTGCGAAAGGCGTCAGTGCGGTATCCTGGCTGGATACTTGCGCGTATAGCCGCTGGTAGTTTTGCTTCAGTACCAGCAGATTATCCTGCCGCAGCGTATCGCTATTGTTTAACGCCAGGCTGAATAGCTGACGAATCTGGCTATCCTCTTGCCTGAGCAGCGGCCGAACGACAGGCGTTACCGCGGCATCGGTGATGAACTGGAGATGAAGTTGTTCCAGCATAAGTAACTGCTGATGCGCTGAGCTACTGTAGCTATCCACCCAACTGCAGGCGGTCAGCGCAAATAACGCAGCGGCGAGGGCGTATCGATAAAATCCGTGTTTTAAAGACATGATGCTTCCTGCAAGTAGTGGTTATGCAGCTATCGTCATGCCAGATGACGAACGGTCGCAAATCACAAATGCTCAGCAGGAAAAAATGAGGTGAAATGAGATTAAATGATGCCTCTTCCCCGCAGAGAAGAGGCAGATGAACTTACTTCAACATTGGTTTGAGGAAGTGTGCCGTATATGAAGCTTCACACTCGGCGACGGTTTCAGGCGTTCCGGAAACGAGGATTTCACCGCCGCCGCTACCGCCTTCCGGGCCGAGGTCAACAATCCAGTCAGCCGTTTTGATAACGTCCAGGTTGTGTTCGATCACCACGATGGTATTGCCTTGGTCGCGCAGCTGATGCAGAACTTCCAGCAGCTGTTGGATATCAGCAAAGTGCAGACCGGTGGTCGGCTCATCAAGGATATACAGCGTCTGCCCGGTACCGCGCTTGGACAGCTCACGGGCCAGCTTGACGCGCTGGGCCTCACCGCCGGAGAGCGTGGTCGCCGACTGACCAAGGCGAATATAGGTCAAACCGACATCCATCAGGGTCTGGAGCTTACGCGCCAACGCCGGAACCGCATCAAAGAACTCACGCGCTTCTTCAATGGTCATATCCAACACTTCATGAATCGTTTTGCCTTTGTACTTAATCTCCAGCGTTTCGCGGTTATAGCGCTTGCCTTTGCACTGGTCGCACGGCACGTAGATATCCGGCAAGAAGTGCATTTCGACTTTGATCACGCCATCGCCCTGACAGGCTTCACAGCGCCCGCCGCGTACGTTAAAGCTGAAGCGGCCAGGCGTATAGCCACGTGAACGTGATTCAGGCACGCCCGCAAACAGTTCACGCACTGGCGTAAAGACGCCGGTGTAGGTCGCCGGGTTAGAGCGCGGCGTACGGCCGATGGGGCTCTGGTCGATATCGATCACTTTGTCGAAATGTTCCAGTCCCTGTACGTCACGATACGGTGCCGGTTCTGCGATGGTCGCGCCGTTGAGCTGGCGCTGGGCAATCGGAAACAGCGTGTCGTTAATCAGCGTTGATTTACCCGAACCAGAAACGCCGGTAATACAGGTAAACAGGCCCACCGGCAGCGTCAGCGTGACATCTTTCAGGTTGTTGCCGCGCGCACCTGTCAGCTTCAGTACTTTCTCCGGGTTGGCCGGAACGCGCTGTTTTGGCACCTCGATTTTGCGCTTACCGCTCATAAACTGGCCGGTCAGCGACTCCGGCACCGCCATAATATCTTCCAGCTTACCTTCAGCCACGACCTGACCGCCGTGCACACCGGCGCCAGGGCCGATATCGATAACGTGGTCAGCGGCGCGAATGGCGTCTTCATCGTGCTCGACAACGATAACGGTGTTGCCGAGATTACGCAGGTGGATCAGGGTGCCGAGCAGACGCTCATTATCGCGCTGGTGCAGGCCGATAGAGGGTTCATCCAGCACGTACATCACGCCGACCAGACCTGCGCCGATCTGGCTGGCGAGGCGGATACGCTGGGCTTCACCGCCGGAGAGAGTTTCCGCCGAACGGGAAAGCGTCAGGTAATTCAGGCCGACGTTAACGAGGAATTTCAGACGATCGCCAATCTCTTTCAGCACTTTTTCGGCGATTTGCGCGCGCTGACCGGAGAGCTTCAGATTGTTGAAGAAGTCCATCGCGTGGCCGATGCTCATATCCGAGATGGTCGGCAGCGGCGTATTTTCCACGAATACGTGACGTGCTTCGCGACGCAGACGCGTGCCGCCGCAGCTGGTGCAGGAGCGGTTGCTGATGAATTTCGCCAGCTCTTCGCGCACGGCGCTGGATTCGGTCTCTTTGTAGCGGCGCTCCATATTATGTAAAACGCCTTCGAACGGATGACGGCGAACGGAAGTGTCGCCGCGATCGTTCATGTATTTGAATTCAATATTCTCTTTGCCTGAGCCGTAGAGAACGACTTTCTGTACGTTGGCGTTCAGCGTGCCCCACGGTGCTTCAACATCGAATTCATAATGTTCTGCCAGCGATTTCAGCATCTGGAAATAGTAAAAATTGCGCCGATCCCAACCACGAATCGCGCCACCCGCCAGCGATAACTCCGGGTTCTGGATAACGCGTTCAGGATCGAAATATTGCTGTACTCCCAGGCCGTCGCAGGTTGGACAAGCGCCTGCCGGATTGTTGAAGGAGAACAGGCGCGGTTCGAGCTCGCGCATGCTGTAGCCGCAAATCGGGCAGGCGAAGTTAGCGGAAAATAGCAGCTCTTCCGCTTTGGGATCGTCCATATTGGCGACGATGGCGCTCCCGCCGGAAAGCTCCAGCGCGGTTTCAAAGGACTCAGCCAGACGCGTGCTGAGATCTTCGCGCACCTTGAAGCGGTCGATTACCACTTCGATGGTGTGTTTCTTTTGCAGTTCAAGCTTCGGCGGATCGGAGAGATCGCAGACTTCGCCGTCGATCCTTGCGCGGATGTATCCTTGCCCGGCGAGGTTCTCCAGCGTTTTGTTATGCTCACCTTTGCGCTCTTTAATGATCGGCGCCAGCAGCATCAGACGCTGACCTTCCGGCTGCGAGAGCACGTTATCGACCATCTGGCTGACGGTTTGCGCCGCCAGCGGGACGTCGTGATCCGGGCAACGAGGTTCACCGACGCGAGCGTACAGCAGACGCAGGTAGTCGTGAATTTCGGTAATAGTACCTACCGTTGAGCGGGGGTTATGGGACGTTGATTTCTGTTCAATGGAAATCGCTGGCGACAGCCCTTCGATGTGGTCAACATCAGGTTTCTCCATCAGCGACAGGAACTGCCGCGCATAGGCGGAGAGCGACTCAACGTAACGACGCTGTCCTTCGGCATACAAGGTGTCGAAAGCCAGTGAGGATTTGCCTGAACCCGAAAGCCCGGTGACGACAATGAGTTTGTCGCGTGGGATAACGAGGTTGATATTTTTGAGATTGTGGGTGCGGGCGCCCCGAACTTCGATCTTATCCATTCACCTTTCCCGGTAGATACGCGGATTGCCTGATTTGCTTGAAGGACAAACGGCAGAAACGGCTAATTATGACACAATTTAACCTGTTTGAATATACAGTATTGGAATGCATTTTCCGACGGGCTGTGTAAAAATGTCAGGTCGCGCGTGATATCTGGAAGCTTCTTCGCAGCTATCAAAATACCACCTGGAAATGGTACACTCGCGCGTTTACACTATTTATTAATAAACGCATTCAGGAGAGACAAACATGGCCAGCAGAGGCGTAAACAAGGTGATTCTCGTCGGTAACCTGGGCCAGGACCCGGAAGTACGCTATATGCCTAGTGGTGGCGCAGTTGCCAACATTACGCTGGCTACTTCCGAATCCTGGCGTGACAAAGCGACCGGTGAGATGAAAGAGCAGACTGAATGGCACCGCGTGGTGCTGTTCGGTAAACTGGCAGAAGTGGCTGGTGAATACCTGCGTAAGGGTTCCCAGGTCTATATCGAAGGCCAGCTGCGTACCCGTAAATGGACCGATCAATCCGGTCAGGAAAAATACACCACCGAGATCGTGGTTAACGTTGGCGGCACGATGCAAATGCTCGGCGGCCGTCAACAGGGCGCAGGCGCTCCGGCAGGTGGCAACGCAGGCGGTCAGCAGCAGGGCGGTTGGGGTCAACCTCAGCAGCCGCAGGGCGGCAACCAGTTCAGCGGCGGCGCGCAGTCTCGTCCGCAGCAGCAGGCTCCGGCAGCACCTTCCAATGAACCGCCGATGGACTTTGACGACGATATCCCGTTCTAAGCGCGCCGTTTTGCTTTGTAAGTCAGACGTTGTGAAGTTATCTCTGAAAAAGCCCCATTTGGGGCTTTTTCTATTTTGAAAAGTAAATTGTCAGCCGGGTTTCTACGGCGTGGCTGGCGCGGTCTGCGCGTTTGTTGCCGGAGCAGTCTGGTTTTTTGAATCCGTTGTCGCCTGCTGCTTACGCGCCATTTCATCGACGATCAGTCGGTAAGCGATGTAGTACTTATAAATATTGCTCACATAGGTCACGGTCTCAGAACCAATTTTTTCGGCGGCCAGATACTCGACGTTGCCAAACCAAACGTTGGGGTCAAAGCCGCGCTTTTTGGTCTCGGTGCGCAGTCGGGCGATGCGCGCGGGGCCGGCGTTATAAGAAGCAAATGAGAACAGCGCCTTATCAAGCTGAGTCATCGGTTCATCCCCGTAATAATGGTCTATCATCCAGCGCATATATTTCACCCCCGCATGGATATTGGGATCGAGCTGCTTAATATCGCCGACCTTCAGCTCCCTACCGGTATTCGGCATCACCTGCATAACGCCAATTGCGCCAACGTGGCTCCGTACCGACTGATTAAGCCGCGATTCCTGATACCCCTGTGCGGCCATCAGCAGCCAGTCGACGTCATAGCGATCGCCGTATTTACGGAAAATTTCCACCATCGTGAGAAACTTACGTCGCTCCTTCTGCGCCGCCGCGTTTTTAACGTATTTAGCATCTTTCAGATAGCGCAGCAGGATCGTATTACCCAGCTTGCTGCCCTGGCTGTTTTCTTTGATGAAATGATTAAGTAACGTGAGAAGCTGCGGGCTGTTGCTGCGTACCGCCCAGCCAATATTGCCCTCGTTGCGCAGAATGATGTCCTGGTGAACCTGAATTTTTGGAAAAACCTGTTTCCAGAACATCGCCTTATGGCGATCGACCACGGTCAGCGGGATAAGTCCGGCACTGAGCATCTCTATTAAATCTTCATCCTCCAGCGCTTCGGGGGCTGGTTTAATAATCACGGGCGGCAGGGACTCTTGCGCAAAGCGCGCATTGAGCGCAACCAGGCTTGCGTAATAGCTCGACGATGTGCGCACAAATACCGTCTTGCCGGAGAGTTGTTGCAGATTTTCCACTTTAGGAGAGCCAGGGCCAGAAAGCAGCAGCTCCTGAACGTGGGAATAGATAGGCGCGGTAAACGTCATTTGCTGTTGACGTTCCGGTGTGATGGTCAGGTTAGCGGCGATGATATCCCCTTTACCGGCGTTAAGCGCGCTGATGAGCTGGTCGCGGGCAACGGGAACAAAAATGATCCGCACTTTGAGATGGCGATGCTTAAGCTTCTTCTCTTTCGCTAATTTTTGATTCAGGCTGCGTTCAAACTCCATAAAAATATCGTGCGTGGCGCCGCGCTGGGTGCCTTTGTTGATAAAGAAAAAGGTTTTGCTGTAGGTGGTTAAAACCCGGATTGTTCGTCGGTCGAGCATACCCGGCAAATCGCCCTGCCATGGTTGCAACATATCCTCGACGTTAACTTCAAGGGCCTCGCGTTCGTCTGGCTCAGCGCGTGTATTTTCTGAGGCCGCGTTAACCGAACTGAAAAATAGCAGGGCGGCAAGGCAGGTCAGCCAGCCGATAAGGTATCGATATGACGACAGGGTGTTCATGGCGCGGTGCTCCGCAGGGGGATTGTTTTATTCTAGTCAATCCTGCGCAGTTAGCATGCCAGGCAGTATGTATGAGGGACTACAAATCCGGATGTTAATTATTTAACAAGATCAGTGTTTATATTGCAATAATAAAATCGAGCTTATTTAAATAATTGTGGAAATAATATGGATGAATTGTGTTTTTTTAATGTAGATATAATTCATTTGTTTAATTTTGTCATGGTATTAAATAGATTTAAATTTTTTCATCTGTCTGTTTTTGCTTTGTATTTTAATTTATTTGCATGATGAATAACTATCAACTTGATAATAAATCTCATTTCTAATAACGTGGTTCGGCACAATAATCCTATTGCGTGCTGATCGGCAAACACTATCAAAGAATAGCGTGGCGCGTTTATTTCTTCGTGTTGCCAGGGCAAAAATTTCTATTTTTGGCGTAAATTTTGAATCGATATCCCGGTATTGCATCGGGAGGGCTCTGCTTACGCCAAAACCAGAGACGTTGCCCTATGCATGGAAGTCACTGCCGTTGTTTATATGACTGATGAAGAAGGCGTGCCCCGACAGCAATAAAAGAAAACAGGGCATATTCCATGAAACACTCTTCGCACTACTCGCTGGCCGTGCTGATCCACATGGCTATCCTGGGGGTGGCGCTGCCAGCGCTGGCCGCCGAGGGCAACACTTCAGACGAAACAAAGAAATCCGATACGGCGATTGCCGCAGAAAATCATGATGAAACGATGGTCGTGACCGCGGCAACGCAGAACCTGCAAGCCCCCGGCGTATCCACTATTACCGCCGATGAAATCCGCAAGCATCCACCGGCTCGCGACGTTTCAGAACTGATTCGAACCCAACCGGGCGTCAACCTTACCGGCAACTCCACCAGCGGCCAGCGCGGTAATAACCGCCAGGTCGATATTCGCGGTATGGGACCGGAGAACACGCTGATTCTGGTAGACGGTAAACCGGTGACCAGCCGTAACTCCGTGCGCTATGGCTGGCGCGGAGACCGTGATACGCGCGGTGATACCAGTTGGGTTCCGGCAGAAATGATCGACCATATCGATGTCATTCGCGGCCCTGCGGCGGCCCGCTACGGTAATGGCGCAATGGGCGGGGTGGTCAATATTGTCACTAAACCGGCGACCAGCGAGTGGCATGGTGCCTGGAATACCTATATGAACGCTCCTCAGCACCGTAAAGAGGGGTCGACGAAGCGCACGAACTTTAGCCTCAACGGCCCGCTGTCGGATGAGGTTAGCTTTAATTTATGGGGCAACCTGAGCAAAACGCAGGCCGACGCCCAGGATATTAACTCCGGCCACGAAGCGGCACGAACCGGTACCTATGCGGGCTCTTATCCAGCGGGACGTGAAGGCGTAGAGAACAAAGATATCCACGGCAAACTGCGCTGGGAGTTTGCGCCGATGCAGGCGCTGGAGTTCGAAACCGGCTACAGCCGCCAGGGTAATCTGTATGCTGGCGACACGCAAAATACCAACACCAGCACGCTGGTGAAAAGTATGTACGGCAAAGAGACTAACCGCCTATATCGGCAGACTTACGGGGTGACGTGGACCGGCGGCTGGGATAATGGCGTGACCAGCAATACCTATGCTCAATATGAGCACACCCGTAACTCGCGCATGAACGAGGGGCTGGCGGGCGGAACGGAAGGGATCTTCTCCGGAAGCGAATTCTCCGATATCGACCTGTCGGATGTGCTATTGCACAGCGAGGTGAATATTCCGTTTACCTTCGGGTTTGAGCAAAACCTGACGCTGGGGACCGAGTGGAACCAGCAGCGGATGAAAGATGGCGTATCGACGACCCAGTCTCTCTCTTATGGCTCTATTGACGGCATCTCGGCAACCGGGCGTAGTCCGTATTCCAGCGCTGAGATTTTCTCGCTGTTTACCGAAGACAATATTGCACTGACCGATAGCACCATGCTGACGCCCGCTCTGCGTTTTGACCATCACAGCATCGTCGGCAATAACTGGAGTCCGTCGCTGAACCTTTCGCAGGGGCTGTCGGATGACTGGACGTTGAAGCTGGGGATTGCTCGCGCCTATAAAGCGCCGAACCTCTATCAGCTCAATCCGAACTATATTCTGTACAGCAACGGACAGGGTTGCTACGCCAGCAGCTCCGCCTGTTATCTGATGGGCAATAGCGACCTGAAGGCAGAAACCAGCGTCAATAAAGAGATTGGCCTGGAGTACAAGCATGACGGCTATCAGGCTGGGCTGACTTACTTCCGTAACGACTACCACAATAAGATAGAGTCCGGCTACTCGGCGGTCAGTACCGCCAGCAACGGCACCACCAATATTTATCAGTGGGAAAACGTACCGAAGGCGCTGGTCGAAGGGCTGGAGGGCTCGTTAAACCTGCCGGTGAGTGAAACGGTCAACTGGAGCAACAATCTGACGTGGATGTTGCAGAGTAAGAACAAAACCACCGGCGATCGTCTATCGGTGATCCCGCAGTTTACGCTTAACTCAACCCTAAGTTGGCAGGTACGCAACGATCTCTCGTTGCAGAGCACCTTCACCTGGTATGGTCGTCAGAAACCGAAGCGCTTCAACTATAAGGGTGAAGCGGTGTCCGGCAGCGAGCTGAACGAAGTCAGTCCGTACAGCATTGTCGGCCTTAGTGCGACCTGGGATGTGAACAAAAACCTGAGTCTGACCAGCGGAGTGGATAATCTGTTTGATATTCGCCACTATCGCGCCGGGAATGCGCAGACGACGGGGAACTCGACGACCGGTGCTTATCTGTATGGTGCAGGCGCGGAGACCTATAACGAGTCAGGACGGACGTTTTATGTCAGCGTGAATACGCACTTCTAATTATCCGTTAATCACCAGCCGGGATATTTAATTATTCCGGCTTTTTTATTTTTGAAAGATGTGTCGCTGATATAAATGATGACAAAATCTCCACGGCCTCTACACAATTAACTCAACTTAGCAGCTTATACTTGTCTCTGTTGATCGGGTCTGCTTGATCCCGGAAACGATTAACAGTGGCATCCTGCCATTTCCATTCTAAAGTTGTTCCTCTTCCCCCTTCCATTCCCAACCGCAGCAATGCGGAGGAGGGGGAATCCCTTATTGGTGCGTATTCAGATTTTTACGATATTGGCTTGGAGTAACGGTATAATATCTCTTGAAAGTACGGTTAAAAGCGCTGATATCCTCATAACCAGCCATAATACAAATATCGACAATGCGAAAGGCGGGTTGCATCTGTAACAGATTAAGACATAGCTGCATTCGCTGCTGGCGAATATACTCCATTGGCGACATGTTAAAATAGTGGCGGAATAGGCGAAACAGATGCCACTCGGAATAGCCGGAAAAGAGGCTCAGAGCATGCATGGTGAGCTTCTTTTCAAGATTTTTTTTTATCCATTGCACTAATTCGTTGAGTACGGATTGTTGGATCTCATTTCGCGGCATGTTATCTACTCATTTCATCACTATGGGAACCGGGCTACATAATTTATACCCGTCATACTTCAAGTTGCTTGTGCGTTGGCTTTCCTCGCTCACCCCAGTCACTTACTGGAGTAAGCTCCTGGGGACTCACTGCGTCGCCGCCTTCCTGCAACTCGAATTATTTAGGGTATATTCAATATTTCTTCATTTTATCTACGGGATTATAGGTTAATTTCTCCCTGTTCCTGGTCTATCCCAGAGAGCATCATTCCTAACAAGATCTTTTCCCCCTTTCAACCAATGAGAAAGGGGGCTTTTTGTTTTTTAAATTAAAAAAACAAAATGATTAAATGGTTTTGATAGTGTCAGTAAACGCTTATATGACTAACGGTCAGGAAGAAAGTTCAATCCAAAAACAATTTTTTCAACATTCTCTAACATCCATTTTTTCTCCATTTTATCGTCATAATTGCGTGCAATTCTGCGCCTCGTTCAGGTTATTTCAGGTTGCGTCATATTCTGTCCGCCGGAAAGAACACTGTTATTCCCAGCAGATATCTGCTATTGCCAAATATCTTTTAGACGACACCTCCATGCTAAAAAAAACGAGTATCATCGCCGGGCTATTGATTTCTCCTTTAACGCTTTATGCATCAACCTCATATACCGTTGATGATATTCGTTTTGAGGGGTTGCAGTGCGTTACCGTCGGCGCTGCGCTGTTAAGCATGCCCGTTCATACGGGAGAAGAGGTCTCGAACGAGGATATCAGCGACTCGGTTCGTGCCCTGTACGCCAGCGGAAACTTTGAGAATGTGCAGATTCTGCGGGATGGCAGCACGCTGGTGGTGCAGGTGAAAGAGCGACCAACCATCGCCAAAATCAGCTTTTCTGGCAATAAGTCCGTAAAGGATGATGCCCTGAAAGAGAACCTGGCCGCCACGGGTATCGAAGAAGGCAGCGCGCTGGATCGCAACACGCTTACGGAAATCGAAAAAGGATTACAGGATTTCTATTACAGTGTGGGTAAATACAGCGCCCAGGTTCATGCAGTTGTCACACCGCTGCCGCGCAATCGCGTTGATTTAACCTTTGTTTTTCAGGAAGGCGTCTCGGCAAAAATCGCGCAAATTAATATTATTGGCAACCAGGCTTTTAGTGAAGAAACATTGTTGGACCAGCTGCAGTTGCGCGATACCGTACCGTGGTGGAACGTGATCGGCGATAAAAAATATCAAAAGCAAAAGATGGCGGCGGATTTAGAAACGCTGCGTAGTTATTATCTCGATCGCGGCTATGCGCGGTTTGTGATTAACTCCAGTCAGGTCAGTATGACACCGGATAAAAAGTCTCTGTATATCACCATTAATCTTGCAGAAGGTGAACGTTATAAAATCGCCAGCACGATGTTGACTGGCGATATGGCGCAGCATAATAAAGAGATTGAGGCGCTGGTAAAGCCGTTAACAAATAAATGGTATAGCGGCGCGGAAATTACGACGGTAGAAAATAGTATTAAGACGCTGTTGGGGAAATATGGCTATGCCTGGCCGCAGGTTAACACCGCCCCGGATATTGATGATGCGAAAAAAAGTGTGGTTTTGCATATCAACGTTAATGCAGGACGCCGTTACTCACTACGACAGATCCGTTTTGAGGGTAACGATACGTCGCGTGACGCGGTGCTGAGGCGTCAGATGCGCCAGATGGAAGGCGCGTGGCTGAACGATGAAAAAGTCGAACAGGGAAAAACGCGGTTGGATCGCAGCGGATTTTTTGAAACTGTTGATAAGCAAATCATCCCGGTAAGCGGTAGCCAGGATCAGGTGGACGTGGTCTATAAGGTGAAGGAACGCAACACCGGCTCTTTCAACGTTGGTCTGGGCTTCGGTACCGACAGCGGCGTGAGCTATCAGCTTGGCGTCACCCAGGATAACTGGCTGGGCACCGGCAATAGCGTTAGCTTCAACGGCACGCGCAATAACTACCAGTCTTATCTTGAATTGGGGGCGACGAACCCTTATTTCACCGTCGACGGCGTGAGTTTGGGGGGGGAAATTTTCTATAACAGCTACGATGCCTCTGATGCCGATAGCGGCAGTTACAATCAGCAAAGTTACGGCGTTGGCAGTACGCTTGGATTCCCGATCAGCGAGAACAACTCCCTCAATCTGGGCGTGGATTATGTTCATAACCGCCTGACTAATATGGACCCGGAACTGACGACCTGGAGCTATCTTAACTCACGGGGTATTTACCCCAGCGTGGTGACCAAGGATGGTGATAGCGGCGCAACCTACAGCGCTAATGACTATTTTGTCAGCCTCGGCTGGAGCTATAACGATCTGGACCGCGGCTTCTTCCCGCGTGCAGGGAATAAGAGCAGCCTGACCGGCAAGGTCACGGTACCCGGCTCGGATAACAGCTATTACAAAGTCACTTTTGATACCACGCAGTATTTGCCGCTGAACGAAAACAAAAGCTGGGTGTGGATGGAGCACCTGCGCGCGGGATATGCCGATAGGTTGAACGGCAAATCGGTGCCGTTTTATGATAATTTCTATGCTGGTGGCTCGACGTCGGTTCGCGGATTCTCCTCGAATACGATTGGCCCAAAAGCGGCTTACTATCGTTGTAATGGTTCTGAAAGTAGCTACAGCACCTGCCCGTTGGACTCCTCGTCCGATGCGGTTGGCGGTAACGCGATGGCGGTACTGAACAGCGAGTTTATTGTGCCAACGCCATTTGTGAATGACAAATACGCCGACAGCCTGCGCACGTCGTTATTCCTCGATGCGGGGACGGTATGGAGCACCTCCTGGCAAAATACCGGCCAGACGTTGGCCGCGGGGATCCCAGACTATGGCGATCCGTCGCATATTCGCATGTCCGCCGGGATTGCGGTGCAGTGGATGTCGCCGCTAGGTCCGCTGGTCTTCTCATGGGCCGAGCCGTTTAAAAAATATGATGGTGATAAAGCCGAGCAGTTCCAGTTTAATATCGGAAAAACCTGGTAATAACGCCTGCGGCTTACCCAAAAACGAGTACAGGCTGCCCTAAACGGCAGCCTGTAATTTATTGTAAATATATTTTAGTTTATATACCAAAAATAATTCGAGTTGCAGGAAGGCGGCAAGGGAGAAAGTCCCGATGAGCTTACTTGAGTAAGTGATTCGGGCGAACGAGCGTAGCCAACGCACAAGCAACTTGAAGTATGACGGGTATACATGAGCCTGTGCATACGGTGGCTGTCATCATGAGAATTAGTTATTAATTATTAGAATTCAGCATTTTCTATACATCTAAATAAGTATGGTTGGTGTTTGAGTATTGTCTTGTGTCACATTGTTGTGTGATAACCTTGCGGGTATTTATGATGAGTGCTATCAATATATAAAACGTTATTTATCAGTAACAGATACAAGGATAGAAAATGAAATGGACTATTCATAATACTCTTGTCTGTCCACACTCCGGTGTGGCCTTTTCCTCGATCTCCAGCCTGCGGTTTTTAAAGTTTATCCTTTGGTACGAAGCCGATATTTTACTGTTGCCTGGGGAGTCAATGAAGCTGTACTCCTCAAGAGTTTTAATAAATGATCAGTATCATTCATTAAAAGTTTACAACATCACGCGCTATGACGAAGCGCAGTGGGAGAGGCTGCGGGAACGACCTTCCTGTCCGTATCACTCCACGGCGGCAGCGGCAGAATCCTGCTCTTACCAGGCTCACTGCGCGATTAAACGCTGCCCGAACAATTACCCGCGTGGGGCGATATGGCGGTAGTCCGGACAGCCAAATCTACATGACGCCTGATTTATGCGGGCAGCAGAGCGGAAAGCCGGGCCTGTACATCGACGCACCCGGCCAGCACCAGGTTACCGCGCAGCAAGCCATCGTCGGCTAAAAAGTCATTGCTGGCACCGCCCGCTTCGACGATCAGCAGCATTCCTGCCAGCGCATCCCAGCTATTCATATGTTCTTCGTAATAGGCGTGCACCTGCCCGGTGGCGACGTGGGCCAGCATTAACGCTCCTGCGCCAAAGCGACGGTACTCCATTCCCGCGTTGATGACGCGAGTGAGGGCTCGGGTATAGTTTTCCGCGGGCGCGCGGCTGGAACGCCCCATCCCAATTACCACCGTTTCCGGATCCGGTTCGCGTAATGTCAGGCGCTGATCGTTAAGAAAGGCACCTTTACCGCGGCGGGCAAAGAAAAATTCATTTCGGTCAGGGGCGTAAATAATCCCCAGTTCAAGCGTATTGTGCAGAACGTAAGCCAGAGAAATACACCAGTAGTCCATCCCCTGAATGTAGTTAGTGGTTCCGTCGATAGGGTCGAGCACCCAGGTTCCTTGCTCACCGCTTTCCAGGCCGCTCTCTTCGCCGAGAAAACCATCCTGCGGGCAGTGGATCTTCAGCCAGTCCTTGATCTCTTTTTCCACAAACAGATCAGCCTGCGAGACAAAATCCTGACGCGCTTTTTTATCTATCTGTAGCCCCGTATCGCGCAGCGCTTGTGCCTGCGCGCCCAACTGGCGAATCAATTCGCATAATGACTGCTGTTGTTCTTCCGTCATAGCCTGCTCTTATCGGTTGATGGCGACGTACGCCGATGAATTAACTGCACCCCCACCCACGTGGTGCGCGAAGGCTGTAAAGGATCGCTGGCCCGCTCCAGCAGGCGCGCTAATGCCTGGCGGGAAATCTCCGCAACGTCCTGGTGCAAGGTGCTGAGCTGATAACTGTATTGCGCCGTTTGCGGCGTATTGTCAAAACCAATGAGCTGAAAATCTTCGGGAGCCTGCTTGCCGCGTAGGCGCATGCCGTCAAGGAAACCGCAGGCCAGCTGGGCATTGGCGCAGAAAATACCCTGTAGCCTGTCGTCGGCGCTGGCGGCGGCCTGAAAACCGCCGTCGTAGCCTTCAACCGGTGCGAAAAGGGCGTGCAGGTCACGTTGAGTATCCACGCCGAGTGCCAGCAGCGCTTGAGAAAATGCCGCGCCGCGCGTTTGTCCTGCCCAGGTTGAGTGATGATGGTTGAGCCAACCGAATCGATGACAGCCAGCACGAACCAGCTGCTCGGCGGCAAGGGTCGCTCCGGCGACATTATCCGAGCAAACGTAATCGACGCAGGGGATATTGGGCTGGCGATTGATGCCTACCACCGGAATTTGCTGCTGAACGCACTCGTTAACCAGCGATTCCGGCGGTTGCCCGGAGGTGACGATAACGCCGGAAACGCGAAATTGGGCGAAGCGCCGCAGGGTTTGCGCCAGATCCTGTTCGCTACGGATTTCACTCACCAGCGCCTGAAAACCGCGGCGCTGGATCTCGCTGAGCAACGCGTCAAGCAGGCTGCTGCGAAACGGATCGCTGATGCGCGAAACGATCACGCCGATCAGATGGCTGCGCCGTCGGTTTAACCCCTGGGCGAGGAAATTAACCTGATACCCCAGCTCTTCGGCCGCGCGCAGTACGCGCTCTCTGGTATCGGGAGAGATGCTGCCGTTATTGCTCAGGGCGCGGGAAACTACGGCCCGTGAGACCCCCGCACGCTGGGCGACATCCTGCGCGGTAATACTCTGTTTACGCGGCAATGAAGTCATATCGGGCGTTCCGAATGATGGAGCTCATACTGCAGGCCGTCGTGGCTAACGAACAAGCCTTCCCATGGCCGGCAGGCGAATTTCAGCGCGGGCAATATCGCGTCGTAGCAGTGATAGAGTCCCATCGTACGCAAATTGAGCTGCTGGAATAGCGCCAGGCATGAAGGGAAATCGCCGTGCGAGGCGTCATCGGCCAGCGCGGTCAGCGAGGCGCACTCCTGAAATACCAAATCGGCCCCTGCCATCAGCGCAATGGAATCCGGCGTCGGGCGACCATCACCGCTGTAGAACAGGGTTTGCCCGCCGAAGGTGATACGAATGGCGCGATTGGTCAGCTCATGCTGCGTTTGTGCAGTCTGAATATGCCAGTCATGCCACGTCCAGGACTCTGCACTGTCACGCCAGTCGATGGCAAAACACAACGTTGTTTGCGGCCAGTTTGCCAGCGCTGCCAACTGCATCAGGACCGGGCGCTGCTGCGGCTGGCTGTAGATAATCAGCGGCTTCTGGCGGGAAAAACTCTTCCAGTAGTTGAGCAGCGCCGTCAGGCCGGTGCAGTGGTCCGGGTGAACGTGGGTGAAATAGATAACGTCAATCTCGTTGATATCGCCGCTGCGCCGCCACAGCGCCCGGGGGATTGTGGGGCCGCAATCAATCAGCCACTGTCGGTTTTGGGCGTCGATAACCCGTAGTGCAGAGGTATTTTGTTCGCTGGAGAAAGCGCTGCCGCAGCCAAGAACATCTATTTTCATTTTCCCTCGCCGAAATTTTAGGGGGCTTAATTAAATTGTCACAAATACCCGACAAAGTAGGCCCACATCATGTCGAGTCAACGTTGCATTTTTTTTACATTCAAATGAACACGTGTTCATCAAAGCGATAAAAATGCAGGCACAGAGATTTTTGGGTATCGAATATGAGCTATTTACAGATCTCCCGGTTAAAGATTAGCTACGGCGATAAAGTCGTTTTGCATAATATCGATCTGAGCGTTGAGAAAGGGGAAATGATTGCCCTGCTGGGCCCTTCCGGTTGTGGGAAAACAACGCTTTTGAACGCGCTTTGCGGGTTTATTCCGACGCAGACGGGAGAGATTGCCGTTGCCGGACGCGATATTACCCGCAGCGCACCGGAGCAGCGCAATATCACCATGGTCTTCCAAAGCTATGCCCTGTGGCCGCATATGACGGTGGCACGTAATATTGGCTATGGCCTGAAGCTGCGCAAATGGCGGGGCGACGACATTGATCGCCGGGTGGCGGAGTTGCTCAATATCGTCAATCTCAACGGTCTGGCTGATGTGAAGGTGACTGAACTTTCCGGCGGTCAACGCCAGCGGGTGGCTCTGGCTCGGGCGCTGGCGATAGAGCCGGATGTTCTGGTGCTGGATGAACCGCTCTCAAACCTTGATGCGAAAGTGCGACTTAACGTACGCCACGAAATCAAAGCGCTGCAAAAAAGACTCGGCTTTACCTCGTTAATCGTTACTCACGATCAGCAGGAGGCGCTGGTAATGGCCGACCGCATTGCGGTATTAAATAACGGTCGTATTGAGCAAATAGGTTCGCCAGAGGATATTTATCAGCGCCCGGCTACGCCTTTTGTTGCCGATTTTATGGGCGCGGATAATAAAATTTCCGCCAGCGAACTCTTTGCCGCAGAGGGTATTTATCTACGCGCAGCCGGGCAATATTCCGCTGAGCATTTTCACGACCATATTATTTATTTTCGCAGCGCCGACGCCGCGCTTGATGAATTATCCGAGAGCGCCGCGCCAGAAGGGTTAACGCTGAGCGGCGTGGTTGAACAAAGTGCTTTTCTCGGCAACTTATATCGCCATAGCGTGCGCTGTCATGACCGTGTCCTGCTGGCGGATTCCGCGCACTGCTGGCCCGCGCATTCGCCGGTCAGGCTACATGTCCCGGCGCCCGCACTGCATATTTTTCCTTCATCACAAACCCATTAACTTCATCGCGTTCATTCTGGGGATAGACCATGTTTACGAAAACGAAAGCTGCGGTAGTGATTGCATTATTCCTGAGCTACGGCGCGCAGGCCGACACCGTTCTTCACGTTGCTACGGCGGGGGATCAGAATATGGTGGATTACGTCAAAACCTGGCTGGGGCCGAAGTTTGAAGCGGCGCATCCGGGAGTCAAAGTTCAGGTTGTCGGCACCGGTCCGGGAGACGCGGGGTCGAATAAAATCATTGAAAAGCTGACGGCGCAAAAAGAGAGCGGCGCGCAGAGCTGGGATATTGATGTGGCAGTGGTGCATCAGAAAGCCGGTGGTGAGCTGGTGGAGAAAGGGCTGCTGGAGAAGTATCGCCAGCAGATTAAGACCGGTTCAATGGTGAGCGCCGACAACGCGAAGAACGCCCTTGGGGTGAACGTCGACGGCTACGTTATGCCGATGTTTTTAAGCCAGACCGCCATTGCCTGGAATAGCGATGCCATTAAAACGCCTCCAGCGTCCTACGATGAACTGGTGAGCTGGGCGCAAAAAAATCCGCAGGCCTTTGGCTACAACGGCATTAAGAATGGCATGTCCGGCGTCAGCTTTGTGGTGGGCTGGATCTACGCCTACGGCACCGATGCCCAGCGTTTGTCTTCTCTGCCGTACGATAAAGGCGTTGAGAAAAATTGGGGGCAGGCTTACGAGAAGCTGAAAGCGTTTAATAAGAACGTTACCTTCACGCCGGGTAACGCCGGGACGCTCGATATGCTGAGCCGCGGCGAAATCATGATGGGGCCGGTGTGGGTGGATATGTTCTACAGCTGGAAAGATCAGGGCAAGCTGCCGCCGTCGATTAAGCTGTCGCTGCTGGCGCCGGGGATGCCGGGCCAACCGATGTACTACGTGACCCCGGCGAAGGCGGCGAACCCGCAGCTAGCGCGTGAGTTTATTGAACTGGCGACCAGCCCGGAAGTGCAGGCGCAGGGGATCGTGAAGCAGTTTAACTGGTATCCGGGGATTGACGCTGAACAGGTGAAGCCGAAGCTTGATGCGCAAACCTGGCAAAAACTGTTTGCTGAAATTTCGCCGCAGGCGCTGGCGGAATACGGTAAGAGCTTCCCGATTACGCCATATTTTGACGACATCAAAGAAGGCTATGAAAGCCAGGTCGCCAATTAATTGACTGCTGATGCTCAGGCGCGGCGTGACGTCGCCCTGAGCTTTTTCTTGTTGCTGACACCAGGTTTGCTATGCGTACTTCGCTGAAATATCTGCTGCTGGTCGCTCCGGCCGCGCTGATGATCGCCGTGCTCTTTTTATACCCGCTGGGCTTCTCGCTGATCGCCGCCTTTACCGACGATGCGCAGCGCCTCACGCTGGCTCATTTCCGTAAGGTATATGCGCTCTATTCCAGCGATATTCTGTTTACACTGATTATTGTGCTGGCTTCGGTGGCGCTGCTGGCGGTTCTCTCCATTACTCTTTCGGCGGTGATCACGCTCTCGCCCTGTCGCCCTATTGTCCGCATGCTGGGGTTTTTGTATCGCCTGCCGCTGTTTATCCCTTTTATCGTCGCCGCGCAGATGATGCGTACCTTTCTGGCCAAAAACGGCTTGATGAACAACGCGCTGGTGGCAACTGACCTCATCACTCCGCTGGAGACCGTCTCCTGGCTGGGTTGGAAGGGGATTATTATCACTTTTGTCTGGAAGCAACTGGCGTTTGCCACGTTGCTTATCTGCGGAGCGATGGCCGCGCTTGAGCAATCGCAAATTCTGGCGGCGCGTAATCTTGGGGCATCGCGTCCGCGTATTCTGTTCGACATTATTTTGCCGCAGGTGCTGCCAGCAATCGGCGTGGCGCTGGTGCTCTCCACCGTCACCATGATGTCGGTGCTGTCGGTCCCGCTGATGATAGGCGTCGGCTCGCCGACGATGATGACCGTGGATATGGCCTTCCGCGTTAATTCCTATGGCGACTATGCCGTCGCTAACGCGCTTGGCGTGGTGTCGTTGCTGATTTGCGGGGCGCTGTCGTGGTTTTATCTGCGCCATAGTCTGCAGCAAAAAGGGAGCGAATAATGAAAGAGGCAATCATGACACGACCGGGAACGCTGCTGGCGAAAGGCCGCAGAAAGCTGAGCGCCAGCCTGCCGCTACAAACGTTACTGGTAGTCTTTATGCTGCTGGCGATGTTTGGCCCGCTGCTGAACTTGCTCATCTGGACGGTGGCGGAGAGCTGGTTTTTCCCGCATTCACTGCCCAGCCAATGGGGGCTGAAATACTGGTATCAGGTATTCAGCCCCTACAGCGATGTGTCCGGCTCGCTGCTGACCAGCGTGCTGATTGCGCTGCTATCGGTGTTGGTATGTCTGCTGATCTCCATTCCGGCGGGCTACGCGCTTTCAAGGCGCGGGATGCCGCTACGGGTGTTGTTTATGCTGTTGTTTCTGATCCCGCAGGCGTTTCCCAATCTGACGGTGTACATGAATATCGCCCGGCTTTTCTATCAATGGGGGCTTAACGGCACGGTAGCGGGGGTTGTGTTGGTGCACAGCGTACATGGGTTGATGTATTCGGTGTGGATTTGCGTGGCGGCCTTTTCGGCGGTTGATCCGCTACTGGCGAGGGCTTCGCGTAATCTGGGGGCCGGACCGATTTACACCTTCTGGCATATTGTGCTGCCGCAGGCTTCGCCGGGAATTATCGCCGCCAGCATTTTTGTCTTTCTGGAATCGCTGGACGAATTTACCGGCACCTTTTTTGTCGGCGCGCCGGATATCACCACCTTGCCGCTGCTGCTGTATAACGCCAGTATGTCGGGCAACTATCAAGTATCGTCAATTACGGCGCTGATTTTACTGGTGCCGTCGCTGCTGTTTATGCTGGTGATTCATAAATTTATGCGCCCGGAGATGCTGTCGAAAATGGGCAAATAGCGGTAAAAAAAGCTTCCCGTTGGGAAGCTTTTTTTACATCAGGTCATCATCATCGGCCATTCCGGCGGGGTCTGGCTCATGACTTCAATCATGACATCTTTGATATTGCCCCAGATCTTTGCAACGTCCAGCAGCGTAATACCTAACAGACCGGTGGCAAACCAACAGGCTGCGGCCAGGCCTACACAGCTACAAATAACCGCTAAACCGGCATAATCACTTTTACGCAGCTGAATATTCATCGAGCTGGCCAGGAACATCAGCACTGCGCTCACGAGTGGCCAGCGCAAAAGTACGACACTGGTAGTAATGGTAGCCATCAACCTTTCCTCAAAGAAATGCGGGAGCCTTTGACAACCTGACGAGACTAACGATGACGTGGTGCTCTGGCTATCTACAGGCAAACAAGAGAGTAATGAAACAACGTTCTTGTTTCATCAACTAATGTGAACTATATCACAATTGTTCTTTTATTCACCAGCCAAAAAAAGTACTTTTCTTGCGCTTATTAACCCCTTTATTTGAGTGGTTAATAAGAGAGGGAGGGATGTATCTTTCATTCAGAAGGCGATTATAAACGATAGCCAGCCGCAATTCTTTTTTATTCGCGTTTATGTTCTGCGGATTTTATTACTTATTCCCGCCAATTATACGGATAAACCGAATGAAATAGTGGAGCTAATCTCATTATGTTGAGAATGTTTCTCCAGCCTTCTATAAGTCAGTATTATTCATGATTCATAGTTATGAGGTTTTTACGTCAAAGCGTGGGTTGCTGAATTGCCCTGATTCATATCACAGTAAGCAGAGTCATCGGGGCCTTTCACCTTGATTAAGGCGTATCGCATGGATAAAAAGCGGAAATGAGTCATAGCTCGCCACATAAGGCGTTAAGAGTATTTGGCATCGTGCTGGTTATTCTGCTACCGGTGATGCTGGCATTGTGGTTTGCACAAATACGCGCCAAAGCGGAAACCACCGATCAGCTACGGGTGTTTTCTAAGCTGGCGCTGCAAAAAACTGAGGTGGTCATTCGTGAAGCCGATGAGGCGCGCGATAAAGCCAGGTTATATCAGGGGGAGCTATGCTCGCCACAGCATCAGCAATATATGTTGGGCATTGTTCGCGGCCTGCTCTACATCGACGATTTAATCTATGCCAATGGCACGCATTTTTTCTGTTCGACTTCGGTACGTCGCCAGGCCGGATGGCGCATTCCGGCTGCGACGTATACCAAAAAGCCGGATATTGCGATTTACTACTACCGCGAAACCCCTTTTTATCCCAGCTATGCCATGAACTATATGCAGCGCGGTCATTATGTGGCGGTGATTCATCCGCTTTCCTTTAGCACGTTGATAACCAGCGACCGCGATCTGGCATGGGGCGTTTTTGATACCAAAACCAACCAGTTTTTTTCCGTCAGTACGAATGCAGACTCCGGTCAACTGCATCGGTTGATCCGTGATGAAGAGGCGTTTTTTCATCAGGATGGACGCGTTTATACCATTGCCCACTCCACCGTTCGCCCGATAGCCGTCATTATGTCCACTTCGCGGGTGAGCTATTATCAGAATTTTTATAATCAGGTCACGCTGACCCTGCCGCTAGGGCTGATTTGCAGCATCTTGCTTTTGCTGGTGTGGTCACGCACCCGACAGCAGTATCATTCTCCGCGCAGCATGCTGCAGCGAGCGCTAAACCGTCGCCAACTGTGCCTGCACTACCAACCGATCATGGATATCAAAAATAATTGCTGCGTGGGTGCCGAGGCGCTGTTGCGCTGGCCTGGATTTGATGGCCCGGTGATGAGCCCGGCGGAGTTTATCCCGCTGGCGGAAAATGAGGGGATGATTGCGCAGGTCACGGACTATGTGGTGGATGAGGTATTCGCCGATATGGGCGAGTTTCTGGCCCGGCACCCGCATTTATACGTGACAATCAACCTTTCGGCTTCGGATTTCCACTCCGCGAGATTGATTGAGCACATCAACGAAAAGGTCCACCGCCATGCAGTTAGCGTGGAGCAGATTAAAATCGAAGTGACTGAGCGCGGGTTTATCGATGTGCCGAAAACCACCCCGGTGATTCAGGCCTTCCGCGACGCGGGGTATGAAATTGCGATTGATGATTTTGGTACCGGCTACTCCAACCTGCACAACCTCCATTCGTTGAACGTTGACATCCTCAAGATTGATAAATCCTTCGTTGATGCGCTAACGAACAACAGCACCAGCCACCTGATTGCTGAACATATTATTCAGATGGCTAACAGCTTGCATTTAAAGATCGTTGCCGAAGGGGTTGAAACGGCCGACCAGGTGGCGTGGTTACAAAAGCACGGCGTGCAATACTGTCAGGGCTGGCACTTTGCGAAAGCGATGCCACCGCTGGAGTTTATGCAGTGGCTGACTAACGCCCGCACCAGCCTTTGCCCGCATCAACAACATCTTCACGCGGAGATTTGATGGCGATAGGCGCTGGGCGTGCGGTCGAACTCGCGGCGGAAAACCCGCGAAAATGTTTGCTGCGACACGTAGCCAAGATCCATCGCGATATCAAAAATAGGGCGCTGGGTGGTTCTTAGCGCTTCTGCGGCAAGCAGCAGGCGGCGCTGGCGAATGTAATCCCCCAGGGTTTGATGCATCACTGCACGAAACATCCGCTGCAGATACCATTTCGAATAGCCCGATTTTCTGGCGACTACATCAATGTTAAGTGGTTGATCGATATGTTCATCAATCCATTCAATAAGCGTTTGGATAATATCGTGATGGGACATATTGCGGCCTCTCTCAATTCTCGATTCGTCGTTTTGTCTGTGGGCGAGTATAATTCCTCAAGTTAACTTGAGGTAAAGCGCTTTATGGAAAAGAAATCCCCTCGCATCAAAATGCTGCTGACCCCCGGCGAAGTGGCAAAACGAACCGGTGTTGCTGTCTCCGCGCTGCACTTTTATGAAAGCAAGGGGCTGATTCACAGCCAGCGTAACGCCGGTAATCAGCGGCGCTATCGGCGTGATGTCCTGCGCGCGGTGGCGATCATTAAAATTGCGCAACGTATTGGTATTCCGCTGTCGACGATTGGCGATGCGTTCGGCGTGTTGCCGGAAGGGCATAACCTCAGCGCCAAAGAGTGGAAGATGCTGTCATCCCAGTGGCGGGAAGAGCTGGATCGGCGCATTCACACCCTGACCGCACTGCGCGATCAGCTGGATGGCTGCATTGGCTGCGGCTGCCTGTCGCGTCGCGACTGCCCGTTACGTAACCCTGGCGATAAGCTGGGCGAAGAGGGGACCGGCGCGCGGCTGTTGGAAGAGGAGTAAAAAAACTAAAGCGCCACAACAGGGCGCTTTAGTTGTTTTCCGGTCTTGGTCTTTCGCACTATCCCGCTGCTTCGCAGGAGGGTTTCCCCCGACGTCGGCTCCCCTCGGTATTGCGCAATGTGTTGATTGAGGTTCCGGTTTGTGCCGACAACTTAAGTGTGGCACTTCCCGCTGATTTTTCCTCTTTGGTTTGCCGGAAAATTTCCGTCATTCGCCGCCTGTTCCTATAGTTAATTTGAACAAACAGCGGGAGAAGCCCATGTTGACGGTACATCATCTCAATCAGTCACGATCGCAGCGCGTGCTATGGGCGCTGGAAGAGCTGCAACTGCCTTACCAGATAGTCTCTTATCAGCGGGGGAAAAATATGCTCGCCCCGGCGGAGTTGAAAGATATTCATCCGCTAGGTAAATCGCCGGTGGTGGAAGATAACGGCTACATCCTCGCGGAATCTGGCGCAATCCTGGAATATTTGCAGGAGACCTATGACAGCATTCAGCGGTTCAGGCCGCAGTCGATAGAAGATAAGTTGCAATACCGTTTTTGGCTGCACTACGCCGAAGGTTCGCTGATGCCTCTGATGCTGATGAAACTGGTATTTGCCAGCCTCGGTAAACCCCCAGTACCGTTCGGCATGCGCACTTTAGGCAACGCATTGGGCAAAGGAGTGCAAAAAGCCTGGCTTAACCGGCAAGTGGAAACGCACGCCCGTTTTATTGAAGAGCATCTTTCCCGACACCGATGGTTTGCCGGAGCCGAACTGAGTATGGCGGATATCCAGATGAGCTTCCCGGCGATGGCGTTGCTGGCGCGCGGCGGTGTGGACCATTTACCGCATCTGACGCAGTGGGTACAGCGCATAGAGCAGCGCCCGGCGTGGCAGAGGGCGATTGAGCGCGGTGGTCCCTTTACCCTTCCCGGCGCGTGATCCATTACTAAAGCCGATGACCGGAAAAAGTTGCTATCAGTGCAATGCAAAAATGTTACCGGATTGCGCATGGACGATAACGTTTGCGCATCGGCTGGTTATTTCCTGAACGTCATAAGCGAAATTTAGCGAAATACGGCAATCTTCAGTTGAAAAGGCCCATCTAAAGGCTGGATAATCGTTTGCCTTTTTATTTTGCTCATCATTTCCTCTGCTAACAGGGGGGAGCAAAGTCATTCTTCACACCGTATTGTATGCGCGGAGTTAAACGTTTGCTTTTCACAGCCCCTGGCGCTGCGATGTAGCACAAGGAGATCGCGTTTAACTGGCAGTGGATGGTCCACCTCGCATCCAAACGAACGATAAAAATTCTCAGGGGAAGTTTTCTATGTCTACGCCTTCAGCGCGTACCGGCGGTTCATTGGACGCCTGGTTTAAAATTTCTGCTCGCGGCAGCACCGTGCGCCAGGAAATCGTTGCCGGTCTTACGACCTTTCTGGCGATGGTGTATTCCGTCATCGTGGTGCCGGGTATGCTCGGAAAAGCCGGTTTCCCACCGGCGGCGGTCTTTGTCTCCACCTGCCTGGTGGCGGGCGTTGGCTCTCTGCTCATGGGACTGTGGGCGAACCTGCCGCTGGCAATTGGCTGCGCGATTTCGCTGACCGCCTTTACCGCCTTTAGCCTGGTGTTGGGCCAACAGATCAGTATTCCGGTAGCGTTGGGTGCCGTGTTCCTGATGGGCGTGCTGTTTACCGTGATTTCCGCAACCGGTATTCGTAGCTGGATCTTGCGTAATCTGCCGCAGGGCGTTGCGCACGGCACGGGGATTGGTATCGGCCTGTTCCTGCTGCTGATCGCCGCCAACGGCGTTGGTCTGGTCATCAAAAACCCGCTGGACGGCCTGCCGGTGGCGTTGGGTAATTTCGACAGCTTCCCGGTGATTATGTCGCTGGTGGGGCTGGCGGTGATTATCGGCCTCGAAAAACTCAAAGTGCCGGGCGGTATTCTGCTGACGATTATCGGCGTGTCGGTTATCGGCCTGATTTTCGATCCTAACGTTCACTTCTCCGGTGTTTTCGCTATGCCGTCGCTGAGCGACGAGCACGGCAACTCGCTGATCGGTAGCCTGGATATCGTGGGCGCGCTGAACCCCATCGTTCTGCCGAGCGTGCTGGCGCTGGTGATGACCGCAGTATTTGATGCTACTGGCACCATCCGCGCGGTAGCCGGTCAGGCAAACTTGCTGGATAAAGACGGGCAGATTATCAACGGCGGCAAAGCATTGACCACTGACTCCCTGAGCAGCGTCTTCTCCGGTCTGGTCGGTGCGGCTCCGGCAGCGGTCTATATCGAATCGGCTGCCGGTACGGCGGCTGGCGGCAAAACGGGCCTGACTGCGGTAACCGTTGGCGTGCTGTTCCTGCTGATCCTGTTCCTCTCTCCGCTCTCTTATCTGGTACCAGCGTACGCGACGGCTCCGGCGCTGATGTACGTTGGCTTGCTGATGCTGAGCAACGTGGCGAAAATCGACTTTAACGATTTTGTCGATGCGATGGCGGGCCTGATTACGGCGGTCTTTATCGTGCTGACCTGTAACATCGTTACCGGCATCATGATTGGCTTTGCTTCACTGGTGATTGGTCGTCTGGTGTCCGGGGAGTGGCGCAAGCTGAACCTGGGGACGGTGATCATCGCGGCGGCGCTGGTTATTTTCTACGCTGGCGGCTGGGCGATTTAACTTTTTCTGCTAATCACGGGCGGCTTTGGCCGCCCGATTTATTTTTAAGCCACATCCTGTTTCCTTTTGCGTTAATCTGAGTAGCGTACCATTTCGAGACATGACGCCTCAGATGTAAAAAAAGAAAACGCAGCAAACAGGGAACACATGGAAATATTCTTTACCATACTCATCATGACCCTCGTGGTCTCTCTCTCCGGGGTGGTTACACGCGTACTGCCCTTTCAGGTTCCACTACCTTTAATCCAAATAGGCATTGGCGCGATGCTGGCCTGGCCTACCTTTGGACTACACGTCGAATTCGACCCTGAACTCTTTCTGGTTCTGTTTATCCCGCCGCTGCTATTTGCTGATGGCTGGAAGACGCCGACCCGCGAGTTCATTGAGCATGGGCGAGAAATATTTGGTCTGGCGCTAGCGCTGGTGCTGGTGACGGTGGTCGGTATTGGCTACCTCATCTACTGGATCGTGCCGGGCATTCCGCTGATACCGGCCTTCGCGCTGGCGGCGGTGCTGTCACCGACGGATGCCGTAGCGCTCTCAGGGATTGTTGGTGAAGGGCGCATCCCGAAAAAAATTATGGGGATTTTGCAGGGTGAGGCGCTGATGAACGACGCCTCCGGCCTGGTCTCCCTGAAGTTTGCCGTCGCGGTAGCGATGGGCACGATGGTCTTTACCGTCGGCGGAGCGACGGTAGAGTTCTTCAAAGTGGCGGTGGGCGGCATTCTTGCAGGATTCGTGGTCAGTTGGCTGTACGGGCGTTCAATGCGCTTTCTTAGCCGTTGGGGCGGCGATGAACCGGCAACGCAGATTGTCCTGCTGTTCCTGCTGCCGTTCGCTTCCTACCTGATTGCCGAACATATCGGTTTTTCCGGGATCCTGGCGGCGGTTGCTGCGGGGATGACCATCACCCGTTCCGGCGTGATGCGCAGCGCACCGCTGGCGATGCGCCTGCGTGCTAACAGCACCTGGGCGATGCTGGAATTCGTGTTTAACGGCATGGTTTTCCTGCTGTTGGGGCTGCAGCTGCCGGATATTCTGTCGAGCTCGCTGGTGGCGGCAGAGGCGGATCCGAACGTTGAAACCTGGATGCTATTTACCGATATCATCCTGATTTACGCCGCCCTGATGCTGGTGCGCTTTGGCTGGCTGTGGACGATGCGTAAATTGAGCCAGCGCTTCCTGAAAAAGAAACCGATGGAGTTTGGCTCCTGGACCACGCGTGAACTGCTGATCTCCTCCGTCGCCGGGGTGCGCGGGGCGATTACTCTTGCCGGTGTGCTGTCGATTCCTCTGCTGTTGCCGGACGGTAACGTCTTCCCGGCGCGCTATGAGCTGGTGTTCCTTGCCGCCGGGGTGATTCTGTTCTCCCTGTTTGTTGGTGTGATTGCGCTGCCGATTCTGCTGCGCCATATCGAGTCGAGCGACCACGTTCAGCAGCGCAAAGAAGAGCGTCTGGCGCGGGCGGCAACGGCGGACGTGGCGATTGTCGCGATTCAGAAAATGGAAGAGCGCCTGGCATCAGACACTAAAGAGAATATCGATAATCAGCTGCTGACCGAGGTTAGTTCGCGGGTAATTGGTAACCTGCGTCGTCGGGTCGATGGACGTAACGATGTGGAAACGTCGATGCTGGAAGAGAGCCTCGAACGTCGATTCCGCCTGGCTGCGCTGCGTTCAGAGCGCGGGGAGCTATACCACCTGCGTGCCACCCGGCAGATCAGCAACGAGACGCTGCAGAAGATGTTGCACGATCTCGACCTGCTGGAAGCGCTGTTAATCGAAGATCATTAATCCCGAACCTGTTCCCCGGAGGCGCCTGACGCGCCTTGTCCGGGTTACCGTCCCTCAGACGATTGGGAATCTGTAGCCCGGGTAAGGCGTTTACGCCGCAACCCGGGAGCTCACTCCAGCCAGAATGCCTTACTGCACTCCAGCCATGCCCGCGCGCTGTGCGACATATACACGCCCTCCCGCCAAATCATCCCCAATTCCCAACGCAGCTCGCTCTGCAACGGTATCCAGCAAAAACTTTGCGCATCGAGACGCTGGCAAATCGGCTCCGGCAGAATCGCTATCCCAATCCCCGCTTGTACCATCGCGGCCAGAAAATCCCACTGCCCGCTACGCACCGCAATACGCGGCTTAACCTCGTGCTGGGTAAAAAGCTGCATCAACTGCTGGCTGAGGGCAAAATCTTCGTTATAAATCACCAGAGGATGCTCGGCGAGCGCCTTCGGAGACAGTGACGATATGCTTTCCCACTGCGCTGTTCTCGGAGTAAGCACGCAGAGTGGATGACTAAACAACGACAGCGTGCTCAGGCCGCTGGCCTCATCAACGGGGAGCGCCGTCATCGCCAAATCCAGCTCGCCGTTGCTCACGGCCTGCTGCACCGTCAATCCGCCAAACTCGGCAATCTTGAGTTCAACGCCCGAGTAGCGCTGGCGAAAGTGGCTAATCGGTTCCGCCATCAGCATTCCCACCATCGGCGGGATCCCCAGACGCAGCACACCTTTGTGCAGATGATTAATATCGCTCAGCTCCGACTCGAGCTGATGAAACTCACCAAGAATGGCCTGTCCGCGCTCGAAAACCACCCGCCCGGTATCGGTCAGCAATAGCTTGCGCCCATCGCGAATCAGCAGGGTGCAGTTCAGCTCATCTTCCAGATTTTTGAGCATCTTGCTGATGGTGGGCTGCGTGACGAATAGCTTCTCCGCCGCACGGGTAAAGCTTTGCTGGCGGACTACTTCAACAAAATAACGCAGCGTTCGGATATCCATAATTATTCCCTGAGACTATACCTGTGATGATTTTAATTCATTTCTACCAGGCCTGGCGGCTCTCTATACTGCACGCCTGTCATCTTTTTCAGGAATTCCGCTCATGGCCTTCGCGCCAGCTCGCGTGACGCCTTTCGTCATGCAACGCCTTCAGGTACCGATTCAGGTACTGATCTATGCCGGATTGTTTGTCTGCGCTGAATATTTGGTTAACTGGTTGCACCTGCCGCTTCCGGCAAATTTAGTCGGCATGTTGCTGCTGCTGGCGCTGATTGTCTGTCGGGTTATCCCCTTAAACTGGGTACGCGCCGGGGCTCGCTGGCTGCTGGCGGAGATGCTGCTGTTTTTCGTGCCAGCAGTGGTTGCGGTCGTGAACTACGCCCAACTGCTGATGGTTGATGGCTGGCGCATCTTTTTGGTTATTGGGCTGAGCACCATCATGGTACTGGGCACGACGGCGTGGGTGGTCGATAAAGTGTATCGCTATGAAGTGAGCAGGATGAAACATGAGTGATTTTCAGCTGAGCGTCCTGTGTCTTATCGTTACGCTGGGGCTCTATTTTGCCAACAAACGTCTCTATCGACGCTTTCATAAGCTCCCGCTGATGCCGCTGGTTTTTACCCCAGTCCTGTTGGTACTGATCCTGGTATTTGGCCATATCTCCTATCAAAGCTATATCGGGGAAACCCACTGGCTGCTGTGGTTGCTGGGTCCGGCGACCATCGCCTTTGCCGTCCCGGTGTATGACAACCTGACGATTATTAAGCGCCACTGGATGTCGCTGGCCGCTGGCGTCACTACCGCGTCGGTTGTTGCGGTGACCAGCTCGGTGTGGCTGGCGCGGCTGTTTACGCTGCCTGATGAGATCCAGCGTAGCCTGGCGGTACGTTCGGTGACGACGCCCTTTGCGCTGGCGGCAGCCAAACCGCTGGGCGGTCAGCCTGATTTAGTCGCCCTGTTTGTGGTCGTGACCGGGGTATTTGGTATGGCGGTGGGCGATGTGCTGTTTCTGCGTCTTTCTATTCGAGAGGGGATGGCGAAAGGGGCGGGATTTGGCGCGGCGTCTCATGGTGCCGGAACGGCTCGTTCCTATGAGCTAGGGCCGCAGGAGGGCGTGGTCGCCAGCCTGGTGATGATGCTTTCCGGTGTGGTGATGGTATTGGCCGCGCCGTTGGTGCGATGGGCGATGTTTTGATAATCATTATCACGATTATTATCTTTGCGGATAGACTGGGAAATATAATGGTGTATTAAGTATTTTTAATAGAAAATGTTAATTAACGCTACATGTATATACTTATGTAATTGATGATTCAATCAGTTGCGATATTAATGTTAAATAGAGATTAGGTGTGTTTTTTATTGGTTTTTTCGCGAATTTTCTCAATTGCTTTACGTTTGAATTGTAACTAAATGTTTCATTTTTTAGTGATTTTATAGTTGTTTTGAGTATGTGTTTTGTATTTTATATTTTTTGTGTGAATGTATTTATTTTATAATATCATGATTTTTCTTGTTTATTTTCAAGTTATACATCGTGATTATTGATGGTGACTAATTATATCCTTAAGCGAGATGTCTCAACCTTGTTGAGAATACTCCTACTTTCGGTTATCTTAGCGACGTGAGCTTTTATTATTGAATGGATTCATGTGGAGCTAAAGCTCTTGCATTGGTATTTATAATTAATATTATATGCAAGCAATTCATTTCCCAGGAAATATATCAACCTGTATATCAGGTTGGTATCCAATCCCATTCTCTAATATATCGCCATAAACAATTGATGGATTGATTGTTAATCTGGATAAATAGGGGAATACCAATGAAAACCAATGTAAAAACTTTAGCTAAAATTCTGGCCTTATCTGCGGGCTGCTCTCTGGTTGCAATGTCTCATGCGGATAACACTATCAAGTTTACCGGAACGGTTTCCGATACGACGTGTACTGCCACTATTGATGGCGGCGTTTCCTCTATTGAGATGGGGACTGTCTCGGTAGCAGACTTAAAAGCTAATACCTATAGCGCGGCGAAAAGTTTCACTTTCAATTTGACCGCTTGCCCTACGGACGCAGGGGCACTGACTAAAGCCAAAATTACCTTTGGTGGTGAAGCGGATACTTACAATAGTGATTATTTTAAAAACCAGGCTTCAGGGACCCCAGCTGCCAATGTAGCTGTCGCTATTTTTGATAACGCCGGAGCTTTACAGAAGAACAATACCGAAGGCTCTAATGTTGATATCACCTCCGGTTCAGCAACCGTTCCGTTTACCGTAAAAATGGCTAAATCTGGTGCCTCTGACCCAACTAAAGGTCCGGTGTCGACGACAGTAACTTATAACGTTACCTATTATTAATTAAGTAAAAATATATAAAGGGAAAGCAGTTTGCTTTCCCTGTTTGGACACTGCTATGAACAGATTATTATGTTGTGTTTTTTTATTTTCCTGTATCTCCGTATCGCAGGCGAGTGTGGTTGTTGGTGGCACGCGCGTTATCTTCGATGGCACACAAAAGACAACGACAGTGTCTGTTCAAAATAAAGATAATGTTACAAATATAGTACAGTCCTGGATCTCCATTGTGGATGGGACAACACCCGCGAAAGATTCATTTATTACTACCCCTCCTCTTTTCCGATTGAAGGCGGGTGAACAAGGGTTTGTGCGCATTCTCCGTTCAGGTAAACCTCTGCCGGAAGATCGGGAGTCGATGTTTTGGCTTAATGTTAAAGGGATTCCTGCAATGGAAAACGCACCAGACAAGAACATGGTGCAATTTGCTATCAACTCCCGAATTAAACTTATTTATCGACCCGCAGCCTTAAAAAAAGCCATTCCAGAAAACTACTCTGAGAAACTGCAATGGTCCAGTGAAGGAAGAGTGCTGAAGGTGAAAAACGACTCTCCACTATATATGAATTTCTCAGGGATATTTATTAATGGCAAGGCAGTGCCTGAAGCGTGGTTTGTTGCCCCTTACTCAACGATAAAAATACCGGCAGCAAGCGCATCTTCATCTGGGAAAAGAGAAGTCACATGGAGCGTGATCAATGATTATGGTATGTCAGGACCGAAATATACTGCCATCATTCAATGATATTGAGTGTAATAATACATTTGTATTGAAAAGCAGCTACATTGCTATTCTCTGCTGTCTTGGCACAATCCCATTACCGACTGTCGCTGGGGAATACTTTAACCCACACTTACTTGAAGTGAATGAAACGGGTGCGACAGCCGTAGACTTATCCTATATCTCCCAGGAAACCGTACCTCCGGGTAAATACAATCTCGATGTCTATCTTAACGACAAGTTTATTACTTCTGAATCCATCGTTTTCAAGCCGCAAAATGAAGGTGATGATTCTTCTGTTCAGCCGTGTATCAGCGTTGCGCAACTGAAAGAGTGGTCGATCAAAACCGAAGATTATCCCGAACTCACGGTGGCTGGATCCGGGTGCGCAAAGCTGTCCGCGATCCCCGGATGGGAGACGGCGGTACAGCTTTCGCATCAGCGGGTCGATTTCACATTGCCTCAGGTCGCCATGTTGCACCGTCCGCAGGGTTATGTTCCCGAAAGCAGATGGCAGCAGGGCATTACTGCCGGGTTGTTTAACTATAATCTTTCCGGGCAAAAAACCGATCCGCGACACGGCGGCGAATCGACGTCCAGCCAGTTTGTCAGCCTGCAACCAGGTCTGAACGTTGGACCATGGCGTTTACGAAATTACAGCACCCTCAATCATAATAATGATGGTAATCAGTGGGACTCCGTCTACAGCTATATTTCACGTGATATTCACGCCCTGAAAGGCCAGATGATAATGGGGCAGACCTATACCTCATCAGGCGTGTTTGACAGTATCAGCTTCACCGGTCTGCAACTGAACTCAGATAAAGAGATGCTCCCGGATAGCATGAATGGTTTTGCGCCGGTGATTAAAGGGATCGCCCGCACGACCGCCGACGTGACGGTTTATCAGAACGGATACAGCATCTATAAAACCACGGTCTCTCCTGGCGCATTCGAAATAAACGACCTTTACCCAACCGGGAGCGCGGGCGATCTCTATGTGACGGTAAAAGAGTCCGATGGCAGCGAACAGAGCTTTGTTGTGCCTTTCGCTTCGCTGGCGATTTTGCAACGTGAGGGACAGGTCGATTACTCTTTCAGCAGTGGTAAAACGCGCTCGGGGAGTTCAGGAGGAAAGGAGTATAACTTCCTGCAATCAACGGTTGCCTGGGGGGCACTGAGTAACGTCACGCTATACAGTGGTTTCCAGCAATTAGAAGATAAATATAGTAATTTGCTGCTGGGGGCTGGGTTTAATCTGGGTTCTGTCGGCGCGCTCTCATTTGATGCTTCCCAGTCTGTGGCTGATATAAAAGAAAATCCTGCATCGGATAAAACGTCATCCAGCGAAGGGCAGTCTTATCGCGTGCGCTTTAGTAAAGATTTCCCGCTGACGGGAACCAACTTTTCCGTCGCTGGCTATCGTTATTCAACGCATGGCTACTACTCGCTGCAAAATTTTATCGATAACGAGAATGCTTACAGCGGTTGTTGTTCATCAACCGGGCGGACGAAAGATCGTTTTGACGCATCGGCTTCGCAGATATTCTCTGGTTTTGGCTCACTCTCCCTTTCACTGGTCAGTGAGTCCTACTGGGATAATTCACGTATGGAGTCTCTGGGGGTGAGTTATAGCAACACCTTTGGTCGGGTGTCATATTTTATCAACTACTCCTATAACCGAAATGTGCAGAGCACTAGCCAGGACAGTGATAGTTCGCCGTCCAGCGATAATATTATTTCCCTCACCGTGAGCGTACCTTTCGGCGCAGATATGTCGGCTAACTACAATATGAACAGTAGTCGGAAGGGCGACACCACGCATAGCCTTGGTTTAAATGGCACAGCCTTTACGGACCGTTCCCTGAACTGGAACGTGCAGGAAGGATATAACGCAAACGACAGAAGTACCTCGGGGAACGTCAACCTGAACTATCAAGGTTCAAAAGGTGAAGTGGCGGCTGGATACGGTTATGACAGCTATAGCTCTCATTATAATTACTCGCTGCGCGGCGGGATGGTTGCCCACTCCGGTGGCGTCACTTTTTCACGCTATCTTGGCGAAAGCGTGGCGCTGGTTGAAGCGCCCGGCGTCAGCGATGTAGCAGTACGTGGACAGACTAACGTGATGACCGATTCTGCTGGATACGCCGTCGTGCCCTTTGTTCGGCCCTACCATGAAAATAATCTCTCCCTTGATGAGCAACAGGTCTCGGGGGCGGAAATTGATAATATCGTCAGAACGGTGGTACCGACGCGCAGCGCTATCGTTAAGGTAAAATACGATACCTGGATTGGCTATAAAGCGATGATGACCTTGCGTTACCAGAATAAAGCTGTGCCTTTTGGCGCCGTTATTACGTTAGATGATGAAAGCCGGGACCATAAAGAAGACCGCAGTTCCATTGTTGGTGATTCCGGGCAGGCCTATCTTACCGGGCTCCCGGAAAAAGGCCGGCTATTTGTGAAGTGGGGTGATGCTCAAAATACCCAGTGCTATCTCAAATATGATTTGTCGTCCAATAAATCAGTTGATGATATTGTTTTTTATGAAGCGGATTGCCGATGATGAATATCAATATATTCGGTTTAAACCAGAAAGTCAGAACGGTAGCGATGCGGGTAAATCATGCTAAACCATCGATGAAATCTCGAACGCTATTATTGATTACAGGGCTTCTGCTGAGCGGCACGATGCCTGCCTGGGCTTATGATGCGACGAGTACCGTTAATTTTAATGTCACCGGTACGATTGAAGAGCCCGTATGTGAAGTGTCCGTGAAGCCATCCAATGCTATCGACCTGGGCACGGTTTCCTATCAATATCTGACCGGCAAACCGGGGGCGACGAGTGAAACCACAGCAGTGTCACTGGTCTTTGATAATTGCTCGACAGGCACGACTTCAGCAGCGATAACATTTAATGGTGTTCCGTTTGATAGTACCTACACCGCGATTTATGAAAATGAGTTGATTTATGGTGCCAAGGACGTCGGGCTGCAACTGCTTAGTGCAGAGGATCAGAAAACGTTGGGGCCAAACGATAGCTATACCTATGTATTCAATGATAGCTCCTCGGGGCATACTTTTGATATGAGCGCCAGAATGTATACACCCTACGGTCATGTAACGGCAGGAAATGTCGTCTATACGGTCACTTTTAATGTGTCATATAAGTGATTTGTTTTTCGTCAGGGAGATTTATGAAAAAATATATTTTACTATTGCTGGTTTGTCTCTTCCCAATTTATGGTTGGTCATGTACCAGCGGCACCAATTATGGTGATGTGTCGATGACGAATCTTCCAGAGCAAATATTGATTAATGCTGGGAGTTACTCGGCCGGGACGGTTCTTTATGATTCTGGCCAAATCACCCGATCGCAAACCTCGGTTCTTAACTGCCAGGGTAATATATATGCTCAGTTTGCATGGTCTTCAGGAAATACCATTTCATCTGTTAGCGACGGGATATATACAACTAGCGTGCCCGGTATCGGTCTCAGAGTTAAGGTGTGGTTGAATGTTACCGGGGAATATGGTGGTGATACTGATGATTTTAATGCGGATTATAGCCAGCATTATATCGGTGATGCAAACTTCTACCTGGGCAAGCCAAATGGGATTCTTGATACCTGGGCTGCTACAAATTATACCCCAAAGTATCAGCTGCAGCTTATTGCTACGGGCGGGGCGATCGCCAGCAATAGCTCCCTGACGCTGAAGGATCCCGTCTCCTCAGTTTCTATTAAAGATAGTTCTGGAACGATGGTTATTTCTCAACTGCACGTGACCGGAACGACGAAAATCCAGCTGACGCCGATGGGCTGCACGGCAAGTACGACCGCGCTAAATTTCCCAATGGGTTCGGTTAAAACGAGTGAATTTAATCTCTCCAGCAAAGTTGGCTCCGCCCAGCAAACGTTGGCGCTGACCTGTGAGCCAGGGACTAACGTGACGATGCGTATTACGGCGACAGAAGCGGAGGGGGATAATCCGGACCACACCGTGATTGCGTTAACGCCTGGTGAAAACGTGGCTACCGGTGTAGGGGTTCAGTTGAATATCAACGGCGCGCCGCTGTCTGTGAATACCACTACCTACAGGGTATTTGCAGAAACTAACAGAACCACGATAACGAATTCAGGCGCAGAGGCCAGTTATACGAAATTCACCGATCCTGCTAACCCAGGCGGGGCGGCGGCGTCAAACTCGCTGGCGTTTTCGACTAACTATTATAAAACTGGCGCTGAAGTGACGCCGGGGACCGCTAATGCGAGCGGCACAATAACGTTTAGCTATAACTAAAATGAAACGTTCCCCGACCGTCAGGTCGGGGGAACGAAAGAACTTAATGCGCCTGACCCTTCTCAATACCGATACCGGTCTGCGAACGGATAAACTGCGCGCGGAACCGCTCGCGCTCGCGCAATCCTTCCTCTGAGTTATCGGTAGCGGAGAAGAACCAGATACCAACAAAGGCAATGGCGATAGAGAACAGCGCCGGATATTCATATGGGAATACCGCCTTTTCGTGGCCGAGGATCTGCACCCAAATGGTCGGGCCGAGGATCATCAGAATCACTGCGGTCAACAGGCCCAGCCAGCCGCCAATCATCGCCCCACGCGTGGTCAGCTTCGACCAGTACATCGACAGCAGGATAATCGGGAAGTTACAGCTGGCGGCGATAGAGAACGCCAGACCGACCATAAACGCGATGTTTTGATTCTCGAACAGGATGCCCAGCAGAATCGCCACCACGCCCAGAATCAGCACGGTAATCTTCGACACTCTCAACTCTTCGCGTTCGGTTGCTCCTTTCTTAAAGACGTTGGCGTACAGGTCATGCGAAACAGCCGAAGCTCCCGCCAGCGTCAGGCCAGCAACCACCGCCAGAATCGTGGCGAAGGCGACCGCTGAGATAAAGCCAAGGAACAAGTTGCCACCGACCGCATCCGCCAGATGCACCGCCGCCATATTATTGCCGCCGATAAGCTGCCCGGCCGCGTCTTTAAACGCCGGATTTGCGCCTACCAACATGATGGCGCCGAAACCGATGATAAAGGTCAGGATGTAGAAATAACCCATAAAGCCGGTGGCGTAGAACACGCTCTTACGCGCTTCTTTGGCGTCGCTCACGGTGAAGAAACGCATCAGAATGTGCGGCAGCCCCGCAGTACCGAACATCAGGCCAAGACCGAGCGACAGCGCTGATATCGGGTCTTTTACCAGCCCGCCGGGGCTCATAATCGCTGAGCCCTTAGGATGGACCGCCATCGCTTCGGTAAACAGGTTATTGAAGCTGAAACCGACGTGCTTCATCACCATAAAGGCCATAAAGCTTGCACCGAACAGCAGCAACACCGCTTTAATAATTTGTACCCAGGTGGTGGCGAGCATGCCGCCGAACAGCACATAGAGCACCATCAGTACGCCGACCAGCACCACCGCGATGTGGTAATTGAGGCCGAACAGCAGCTGGATAAGCTTACCGGCACCAACCATCTGGGCAATCAGATACAGCGCCACGACCACTAGCGAACCGCAGGCGGAGAGGATGCGAATCGGCCCCTGTTTCAGACGATAAGATGCCACGTCGGCAAAGGTGTAGCGTCCGAGGTTACGCAGGCGCTCGGCGATCAGGAACAGGATAATCGGCCAGCCGACCAGGAAGCCGAGGGAGTAGATCAATCCGTCGTAGCCGGAGGTGTAAACCAGCGCGGAAATCCCGAGGAACGAGGCCGCCGACATAAAGTCACCGGCAATTGCCAGGCCGTTCTGGAAGCCAGTGATATTGCCGCCTGCAGTGTAGTAATCGCTACGCGAACGCACGCGTTTTGACGCCCAGTAAGTGATGTACAGCGTCAGAGCGACGAAAATCAGGAACATGATAATCGCCTGCCAGTTGGTCGGCTGGCGCTGTACCGCGCCGGTGATGGCGTCTGCGGCGTTGGCGGTAAAAGGGAGCGTGGCGGCGAGCGCCGTCAGAACTTTCTTCATGATGCTTTAACCTCGCTGAGAATGCTCTTCGTCAGCTGGTCAAATTCACCGTTTGCCCGCCAGACGTAAATTCCGGTTAGTACGAAAGAGATAACGATTACGCCGATACCGATCGGAATACCCCGGGTGACGCTGGTTCCCGCATGCAGCGGCGTGCCCAGCCAGCCGGGGGCGAAGGCGATAAGCAAAATAAAGCCCACATAAATCACCAACATAATCAGTGACAGGATGGTGGCAAACCTTTGCCGGGCTGCAACAAGCTCCCTAAAATGCGCACTATTTTCTATCCGCTGACAAATCTGATCGTTCATCGTAGCGTCTCCAGAGGTTCCCTTTTCGTCATCCACGCGCCATCTGTCGGCAACACTCATCCGCCCGGCAGTTAACTGTCGGGAATCAGCCTGGTTACCGCTTTCCTGCTACCTGAAATCCTTGGGGGAGTATTTATTTATGTCCTCTCCCCTGGTGGGGAGAGGGTGTAGGGGATCGGTTTTTATGATGGCATAGCGATGGCCTGCTTCTCTTCGAGCAGTTTTTCCACCACGCCAGGATCGGCGAGCGTTGAAGTATCGCCAAGGTTACTGGTATCGCCCGCGGCAATCTTGCGCAGAATACGGCGCATGATTTTCCCCGAGCGGGTTTTCGGTAGTGAATCGGTCCAGTGCAGGATGTCCGGCGTGGCCAGCGGCCCAATCTCTTTGCGTACCCAGTTGCGTACTTCGGCGTACAGCTCCGGCGAAGGTTCCTCACCATGATTAAGCGTGACGTAGGCGTAGATGGCCTGGCCTTTGATGTTATGCGGAATGCCTACCACTGCCGCTTCAGCGATTTTCGGATGCGACACCAGCGCGGATTCAATTTCGGCAGTGCCCAGGCGGTGCCCGGAAACGTTCAACACGTCATCCACGCGGCCGGTGATCCAGTAATAACCGTCTTCATCACGGCGCGCGCCGTCACCGCTGAAGTACATATTTTTAAAAGTGGAGAAGTAGGTTTGCTCGAAGCGCTCGTGATCGCCAAACAAGGTGCGCGCCTGGCCCGGCCAGGAGTCGGCGATGGCCAGGTTGCCCTCGGTTGCGCCTTCCAGCGGCGTACCTTCGTTATCCACCAGCACCGGCTGAACGCCGAAGAATGGACGCGTAGCGGAGCCAGCCTTAAGCTCAATGGCGCCCGGCAGCGGGGTGATCATAAAGCCGCCGGTTTCGGTCTGCCACCAGGTATCCATCACCGGGCATTTCTCGTTGCCGATCTTCTTCCAGTACCACTCCCAGGCCTCCGGGTTAATCGGCTCGCCGACGGAGCCGAGAATGCGCAGGGAGGAGCGGTCGGTGCCCTCAATCGCTTTATCGCCTTCCGCCATCAGCGCGCGGATCGCCGTGGGTGCGGTATAGAGAATGCTGACCTGATGCTTATCGACCACCTGGCACATGCGTGCCGGGGTTGGCCAGTTTGGCACGCCTTCGAACATCAGCGTCGTCGCGCCGCAGGCCAGCGGGCCGTACAGCAGGTAGCTATGGCCAGTGACCCAGCCGACGTCAGCGGTACACCAGTAGATATCGCCGGGATGGTAGTCGAAAACGTATTTAAAGGTTGAGGCCGCATAGACCAGGTAGCCGCCGGTGGTGTGCAGTACGCCTTTTGGTTTACCGGTCGAGCCGGAGGTATAAAGGATGAACAGCGGGTCTTCGGCGTTCATCTCTTCCGGTTGATGCTCTGCGCTGGCTTTCTCAATCAGATCGCTCCACCACAGGTCGCGGCCTTCATGCCAGTCGATTTTGCCGCCGGTACGTTTGAAGACCACCACGTTCTCAATGCTTTTAACGTTTGGATTTTTCAACGCGTCATCAACATTTTTCTTCAGAGGGATCGCGCGACCGGCGCGCAGCCCTTCATCAGAGGTAATAACCAAACGGGAGTTCGAGTCGATGATGCGCCCGGCGACCGCTTCCGGCGAGAAGCCGCCGAAAATCACCGAGTGGATAGCGCCGATGCGGGCGCAGGCCAGCATAGCCACCGCTGCTTCCGGCACCATCGGCATATAGATAGCGACGACATCACCTTTTTTAATGCCGAGGTCGAGCAGGACGTTGGCAAAGCGGCAGACGTCATGATGCAGTTCGCGATAAGAGATGTTTTTGCTCTGGCTGGCGTCGTCGCCTTCCCAGATGATCGCCGTCTGGTCACCGCGCTCCGCCAGATGGCGATCGAGGCAGTTAGCGGCCAGGTTCAGGGTGCCGTCTTCGTACCATTTGATGGAAATGTTGCCCGGCGCGAAAGAGGTGTTTTTCACGCGAGTATAGGGTTTGATCCAGTCAAGGATTTTGCCCTGCTCACCCCAAAACGCGTCGGGGTCGGTGATGGATTGTTGATATTGCGCCTTGTACTGTTCCGGGTTAATCAGGCAGCGTTCCGCAATATTAGCGGGAATAGAGTGTTTGTGTATTTGGCTCATGGCTTTTTTTCTCCTGTAGGTTGTTAAATATATGTCAAATAAACGTTAATAGTAGGGCTTTTGGCGGCTTTGTTTACTATTTGGGGGGCAGATCACGCATTAATTAAACTGAATGAAAAGCAATCAAATGAAACTTTGAGGTGAAATAATTTCTTGAGTGGATTTATAGAAATTGAATTTATTAAATATTTTTTATAACAAATACTTATGCAATGTAAGGCGACAATATTAGCGAGTTTATGCAGAAAACAAGATTAAACCCCTGTTCTTAAAGACTTGCGCAGCATGCCGTGCAAATGATACTGATACTGCGCGTTAAATAATCCTATAAAGCAACGCAACACAATTCATACCCCTTTCAGCAGGCGTCATTACCTCCTGGAATGGTGCCTTTCATTGAGGAAGTCTGTAGTGAAGAAAAAAACAAAAGTCAGCCTGGCCTGGCAAATTTTGCTGGCCCTGGTGCTGGGCATACTTCTGGGTAGTTACCTGCATTACCACGCTGAAAGCCGCGACTGGTTAATCTCGAATCTCCTGACGCCTGCCGGCGATATCTTTATCCATCTGATAAAAATGATCGTTGTACCGATTGTGATTTCGACCCTGGTGGTTGGCATTGCGGGCGTGGGTGATGCGAAACAGCTGGGCCGTATCGGCGCGAAAACCATTATCTATTTTGAAGTGATCACTACGGTGGCGATCGTGCTGGGGATTACCCTGGCTAACGTTTTCCAGCCGGGAACCGGGATCGATATGTCGCAGCTGGCGGCGGTCGATATCTCGAAATATCAGAGCACCACGGCGGAAGTGCAGAGCCACGCGCATGGTTTCATGGGCACGATCCTTTCGCTGGTGCCGACCAACATCGTGGCGTCGATGGCGAAAGGCGACATGCTGCCGATCATCTTCTTCTCGGTGCTGTTCGGTTTAGGCTTATCTTCGCTGCCCGCCACCCATCGTGAACCGCTGGTCACGGTGTTCCGTTCCATCTCCGAAACCATGTTCAAAGTGACGCACATGGTGATGCGCTATGCGCCGATCGGGGTATTTGCGCTGATCTCGGTGACCGTGGCGACCTTCGGCTTCGCCTCACTGTGGCCGCTGGCGAAGCTGGTGATTCTGGTTTACTTCGCGATTCTGTTTTTCGCACTGGTGGTGCTGGGCATCGTGGCGCGTGTATGCGGGCTAAGTATCTGGATCCTGATTCGTATTCTGAAAGACGAGCTGATTCTGGCGTACTCCACCGCCAGCTCTGAGAGCGTGCTGCCGCGTATTATTGAGAAGATGGAAGCCTATGGCGCACCGGCGGCGATCACCAGCTTCGTGGTGCCGACCGGCTACTCGTTTAACCTTGATGGCTCAACGCTGTACCAGAGCATCGCGGCTATCTTTATCGCCCAGTTGTACGGTATTGACCTCTCTATCTGGCAGGAAATTACCCTCGTGCTGACGCTGATGGTGACGTCGAAAGGGATTGCGGGTGTGCCGGGCGTCTCCTTCGTGGTGCTGCTGGCGACGCTGGGCAGCGTGGGGATCCCACTGGAAGGGCTGGCGTTTATCGCTGGCGTTGACCGTATCCTCGATATGGCGCGTACCGCGCTGAACGTGGTGGGCAATGCGCTGGCGGTACTGGTTATCGCCAAATGGGAACACAAGTTTGACCGCAAAAAAGCGCTGGCGTATGAGCGTGAAGTGCTGGGCAAATTTGATAAAACGGCGCAATGAATTACGTTTCACTTGCGCTAGCGTTTGATATTGTGGGTTTCGTAGGCCGGGTAAGGCGTTAGCCGCCGCCCGGCAGAAATGCGGGCACAATGTTTAAAGCAGGCTTGTCCAAATAAAAAGCCCGGTGACATATCGCACCGGGCTTTTTCTTATCTTTTACTGATCCTGTCGAACTCTTCGCACCCGGTATCAAACCCTTCCTGACAGCTGACGTTGAGCCAGTGCAGCGCTTTCTGCTTATTCGGTTCGATAAAGCCTTTTTCCCCTTGCTGGAACAACATTCCGGCCCAGTATTCGGCATAGCCGGTGCGGGAGAGGGCGGAGCTCTCTTTAAAGTACTGCGTCGCCTTTGCGTCATCTTCCGGAGGATGAACGCCGCTGGCGTAGATCAATCCCAGCAGCATTTGGGCGTCGACGGCGGAGTCGCTTTCCGGGTCCCGAGCGGCATCCTGCAACAGCGTAATGGCGTGCGGATAGTTCGGCGTTCCGGCCTGCTGGTTCACCAGTACCCGAGCGAGAACGATTTCACCCGCCTTGCTGCCAACCTGCACGGATTGTTCCGCCAGCGCTTTGGCCTGGTGATAGTCGGCCTGCTGCGGATTGCGAATCTTAAGTTGGGCCAGCAGCGCTAGCGCATCGCCGTCACCCTTGTCAGCCGCTTTTTGCGCCCAGTATTCGGCCTGCGGAAAATCACCGAAGCTGACGTAAGTATCCGCCAGGTAATATTGTGCGCGCGGATCGCCCGCTTCGGCTTGCTGTTTGTATTGGCTGCCAGGTTCCATGGCTCCTGCGGTGAGGCTTACCATCACCAGCAGTAAAGAGAGGTATTTCATTTTTTATTATCGGTAGAGGACATAGTGAGCAGTATAAAGGGAGGCGAAGAAGAAGAAAACGACGGGAACTCGTGGGGAGTTCTCATGCTTTACCCGAACAATAGTGCCGCCTGTTTCCCGGGGGCGGCGCTAGCGCGCCTTGCCCGGGCTACAAATTCACAGCCGTTTGCGGTCCGGTAGCCCGGATAAGGAGTTAGCCGCCATCCGGGATTACAAATTCACAGCCGTTTGCGGTCCGGTAGATACTGTGAGCATCGGCAACCATTTTTAGTTGCGGGGCTCTCTCCGGTTTCTGGATGACAGACACACCACCGACAGCACCCTCTGGGTGCTGTTTTTCTATTCCCGCAGTCTTTTCGTCCCTACGCTACCGCTATTCCATGTTGTGACGCATCGAACGGCTCCCCTGACTTCAGCACTCCGTACGCCACCTGCGCCAGCTTGCGCATCATCGCCCCTATGATAACTTTCGCGCGTTTGCCATTCCCTTCCAGTCTCTTTCTGAACGCTTTTCCCCACGCCGTGTGATACAGCGCTGATATTGCTGGCATATATAATGCTCTGCGCAACTGAACCGGACCCGCTTTACTCATCCGGCTCGCCCGCATCACGCTACTGCCTGACTCATGCTGCACCGGCGTCAGCCCTGCATACGCGGCGAACTGCCGCGCTGTGGCAAACCTCAGCTTCAGTCCCGTATACGCCAGCAGGACCGCCGCCGTTTTCTCGCCGATACCCGGGATGCTGTTCAGCAGCTTCCGCCGTTGCTTCATATCCGGGTCGTTGTCCGTCAGGTCTTTTATCTGTTTTTCGATACGTTTCAGTTCAGCACTCAGGCACTCCAGGAGCACATCGATGCTCGCTAACTGGACCTCCGGGGCTGTTTCCTGACGGTTTTTCTCCTGCGTCTGCATCTCTGTCAGCGCCTGATGCCGTAACACCAGCGCTTTCAGGGCTCGCTCTGTCGGGTGCGGTGCCTCCCATGCTGACGGACGTTTCTCCCGGCAGAAGTGCGCCAGCATACGGGCATCGACTTTGTCGGTTTTACTGCGCAACCCTTCACTACGGGCGAAGGCGGCACTCAGGGCGGGGTTGATAATGGAGACGGTATAACCGGCATCACTCAGATACGCGGCAGCCTCTTCCATGTAGGTACTGGTGGACTCCATGCAGACATGGGCATGGTTCACATCATGGCTGCGAAGCCAGCGGACAAGCGCTTCATGTCCGGAGGGCGTATTTTCGAATTTTTTACCGCGATGTCGACCATCAGGGCGCAGGATATCAACATCGAGCTTAGCTTTGGCAACATCAATGCCGATGAAGTGCAGTTCATTTTCCATAGTGAAACCAACCTTGCGAATACGGGTTACCGGTGAAAGCCGGTCCATGATACTGTCCGGTTTATCACATGAGAAAGAACGGCGGTCCGGTGCAAAGGATCTACGGAACAGGCGCGAAAGCCTAAGCCCGGACACGGCATCCGGACCGCCATCAGAGAGAACTGGCCGGTTCTTTCTGATGGAGTCATCATACAAGCCCGGACAGGTGCGAAGCACCACCTCCGGGGAGGCGGCTTGATTAACCCATCGCACTTTCGCGCAAGCGGGATTTCAGCTTATTGTACTCGTCAATCACGTACTGCTCGGCGGCACGCTGGTCAGTGATCCGCTCAATGTTGACGGCGCAGTACTTGTACTCCGGCGTTTTGGTTATCGGACTCAGGTTCTCGGTCACCAGCTCGTTACAGGCGCCAATCCACCACTGATAGGTCATATAGACCGCCCCTTTGTTCGGGCGATCGCTAACCTGCGCGCGGGTGATGATGCGGCCTTTACGCGAGTTAACCCACACCAGCGCTTCATCCTCAATGCCCAGACGTTCGGCATCGGCGGTATTGATTTGCGCATAGCCAGGTTCATCCGCCAGCGCGGCCAGCGCCGCACAGTTGCCGGTCATCGAGCGGCACGAGTAGTGGCCGACTTCACGCACCGTCGACAGCACCATCGGGTACTGCTCGGTGAGCTTGTCAATCGGCGCGACCCAGTCGCAAGTGAAGAACTGCGCCAGACCGTTCGGGGTATCGAACTTCTCTTTAAACAGATAAGAGGTCCCCTGATCGGCGTCGGACTCATCGCGGCACGGCCACATGATGTAGCCCAGTTCGCCCATTTTCTCGTAGGTGGCACCGTAGAAATCCGGGCACAGATGACGCAACTCATCCCAGATCTCTTGGGTGTTGTTGTAATGCATCTTGTAGCCCATCCGGGTGGCGATTTCGCTGATGATCTGCCAGTCGGTTTTCAGGTCCCACTTCGGCTCTACCGCTTTAAAGAAGCGCTGGAAGCCGCGGTCCGCTGCGGTATAGACACCTTCATGCTCGCCCCACGAAGTGGACGGCAGGATGACATCAGCCGCTGATGCGGTTTTGGTCATGAAAATATCCTGGACGATAACCAGTTCCAGCTCTTCAAACGCTTTACGCACGGCGGACAGCTCGGCGTCGGTCTGAAGCGGATCTTCACCCATGATGTACGCCGCCCGCACTTCACCATGCGCCGCGCGATGCGGCAGTTCGCTGATGCGATAACCGGTATGTTCCGGCAGGCTGTCAACGCCCCAGGCTTTGGCGAATTTCTCGCGGTTTTCCGGGAACTTGACGTACTGATAGCCGGGATAAGTATCCGGCAGCGCACCCATATCGCAGGCGCCCTGAACGTTGTTCTGACCACGCACCGGGTTGACGCCGACGCTCGGCTTGCCGAGGTTGCCGGTCATGATCGCCAGGCTGGTCAGTGAACGCACGGTCTCCACGCCCTGGTAGAACTGAGTGACGCCCATGCCCCACAGGATCGCGGCGGATTTCGCGCTGGCGTACATGCGGGCGCAGGTGCGGATCTCCTGAGCGCTGACGCCGGTAATCTCTTCCACCGACTCCGGCGTATAGCCTTCGACGATTTTGCGATACTCCTCGAAGCCCTCAGAACGGCTGGCGACGAAGGATTTATCGTAGAGATCCTCTTCAATAATGACGTGCCCGATGGCGTTGAGTAGCGCGATGTTCGAGCCGTTTTTCAACGCAATGTGCATATCGGCAATGCGCGCGGTTTCGATTTTACGCGGATCGCAGACAATAATTTTCGCCCCATTGCGTTTGGCGTTAATTACGTGATTCGCCACAATAGGGTGTGAATCTGCCGGGTTGTACCCGAAGATAAATACGAGATCGGTATTGTCGATCTCAGTGATGGCATTACTCATAGCGCCGTTACCGACCGATTGGTGCAGACCTGCAACCGAAGGGCCGTGTCAGACGCGAGCGCAGCAGTCGACGTTATTAGTACCAATAACGGCGCGCGCGAATTTTTGCATCACATAGTTAGTTTCATTACCCGTCCCGCGGGACGAACCGGTAGTCTGAATTGCGTCAGGGCCATACTTCTCTTTAATGGCGCTGAGACGGGTGGCGACGTAGTCGAGCGCCTCATCCCAGGAGACGGATTCCAGTTTGCCGCCACGCTGGCGACGGATCATTGGGGTTTTGAGGCGCGGGGTCAGGATCTGGGTATCATTAATGAAATCCCAGCCATAATAGCCTTTCAGACACAGGGTACCCTGGTTGGTTTTCCCCTGCGCCGCCTCAGCCCGGACGATTTTGCCGTTATCGACCACCAGGTTGATTTTGCAACCTGATGCGCAATATGGGCAAACCGTGACGACTTTTTTCATCGGTCTTGCTCCAGTTAATCAATTGGCGCATACGCGCTATCGCGCCGTTACTATGCATCTTCTATGCCATGTTTTCATTGTGGGTATCGACTGATAATACGTCGTTTTTTTGTGCTAAATGATGACGAAAAACAGGCTATCGTCAGTTTTGACGTGTCGAAAAAATACCGCGCGACGGACGTCACGCGGCATGGGGGTATTTTTTAGCTGTGGGCCTGATAGCCGCCGTTCAGCGTTTTGAGCGGTGGTTTAATTAGGCGTAACGATATTTACCCAGAAATCAAAGTTATCCAGGCAGTTGACGATTTCATCCAGTTTAGCCGCATCGCCAGTGACCTTAACCTTCTTCTCTTTGATCAAATCAGCCATCTTCGCCTGGCCTGCCAGTACGGCGTGTAGATCCGCTCGGCTAATATCGAACGATGCATCGGCTTTCTGCTGCAGGGTCTGACGGTAGTTTAATACGCTGTCGTTAAGCGTCAGGTTGAGAGTATCTCCCTTATCCAGATTGAAGTTCAGGCTAATATCTTTGCCCGCAGATTTCTCGCTATCCAGACGCACAGCCATGTAATCAAACAGCATTTCTACCGTCATACCTTTGAGCATATCCGGGGAGGTGGTCGCACCAACTGGGAGTTTTTTAACGCCGTTGCGAAGCTCTTGCGCACCAGTCAGGTAGAAACCGCGCCAGGTGGCAGACTCGGCCTGATAGCCCAGTTGTTCAAAAGAATTCGCCTGCAGATTTTTTGCTGTTTGGTTGTCAGGGTCAGCGGCGATAACCTGCTTGAGCAGTTCTGACGTCCAGCGATAATCGCCCTTGTCATAAGCCTGCTGTGCCAGTTCTATTGCGTGTTTTTCACCACCCAACGCTTCGACGTAGCGTTTACCCATATCGACCTGCCCGTAAGGATCCAGATTCGCCGGGTTACCGTCGAAATAGCCGAGGTAGAAGTTGTAAACCGCACGGGCGTTATGACTGACGGAACCGTAGTAACCCCGACTGGCCCAGTTTTTTTCCAGCTCCGGTGGCAACTTAATCATGTTGCCGATTTCATTCATCGTATAGCCCTGGTTGGCCAGGTGCAGAGTCTGATCGTGAATGTACTTAATGGTGTCTCTATATTTGCCAACATAGTCGTTAATGTGCTGATTGCCCCAGACAGGCCAGGTATGCGGCATAAACAGCACTTCGGCCTGACTGCCCCACATATCCAACGTTTGGTTCAGGTACGCCGTCCACTTGTTGGTATCACGGGTTTTTGCGCCGCGCAGAGTGTAGAAGTTATGCAGCAGATGGGTGGCATTTTCTGCGGTACACAGGGCTTTTAGCGCTGGAATATAGAAATGCATCTCAGAAGGCGCTTCGCTGCCTGGAGCCATCAGGAAGTCGAATTCAAGACCGTCAATTACCCGCTTCTCGCCGGTTTTAGTGATGGAAATGGTTGGCGGAATAATGGTTGGTAAGCCGCCTGTGACGGCCACGCCTAAACCGTTGCCGATATTGCCCTGGGGGTTGTGTGGTAATAAAGAGCTATAAGAATAAGAACCGCGACGGCTCATGATATTGCCTGCCAGCACGTTTTCGCTGATGGCTTCTTCCATAAAGCCGGCTGGGGCAATAATCTGCACTTTGCCAGATTTCACGTCGTCTTGAGAGACAATGCCTTTTACGCCGCCGTAATGATCGATGTGGCTGTGCGTATAGATGACCGCTACGACAGGTTTTTTTGGTCGATGCTGAAAGTACAGGTCGAGGCTGGCTTTAGCCGCAGGCGCGGAAATCAGCGGATCGATAACGATAATACCGGTATCACCTTCAATAAAGGTAATATTGGAAATATCCTGGCCGCGCACCTGATACATACGATCGGTAACTTTAAACAAACCGGAAATGCCATTGAGCTGTGACTGCCGCCACAGGCTAGGGTTTACGGTCTCTGGTGATGGGCCATTGATATCAAATTGATAATCGTGAGCGCGATAATAAACGTTACCCTTGTCATTGGTTAACACGCCTTCATTGAGCAGCGGTGCGATAAACCCGCGCTGGGCGTCTTCAAAATCCTGGCGATCGCTGAACGGCAGTGACTGAGTATATTGCTGGTTAATTTGTTGCGTGTATTCAGTTGCGGCCTTAGGGGTTTCATTGGCAAACGAAGAGTGAGTAAAAAAGCCTGTTGCTACAGTGATGGCAATAAAAGTCCTGTTTAAACGGAATAACTTTGAGTTATTCATATATATCCTTATTTTTTATTTGTTTTGTGAATGTTTATCTTAATGAAATAAACGCGGTTTCGCTTTTTCAAATAATATGACTTTTTTTTATTTTTTCAGAATAAGAAGTGTGAGGTAGTTAACTATTTTTATAAGGTATTTGTGCGAAATACAGAGGGATGAATAATGGATATAATTGCATTTGATATGTTTAACGGCGCAGAATTTATTTTGTTGAATGTAATATTTCATGAAACGTTGAATCCGATGCCGAATTTGCTGACATCAGGTTCAACGTTAATAAATTAAGCTGTCACAAGCAGAGGTAAATAACGGCTGCGGGCCAGCGCCGCCGCGCCCTGTGCGCCGTTAAAGGCCGATGAGGATGCTGCAATAAAGCGCAGCGCCTGGTACGGCAGAGGACGGCGAACGTAGGTTTTGACCATTTCGATTAGCGCATCGCGCGGAAAGGCGGGCATGTCCATCACGCCGCCGCCGAGGATCACCGCGTCGGGGTCGAACAGGTTGATACTGGTGGCGATGGCGCGAGCGGCGTGGTTCAACAACGTCTGGACAAACGGTTCCTGTACGGCGTGAATAAACAGCTCGCCAAGTTCATAAGCCCTCGGCTCCTGTTCGTACCAGCGCTTAAGCGCAATGCCGGAGCAGACGGTCTCCAGACAGCCGGGATTACCGCAGCCGCAGGTGAGAGCGTCATCGCCCTGTGGAATGTGCCCCAGTTCGCCCGCCACGCCGTGCGCCCCGGTCCACGGCGCGCCGTTCAGCCAGATAGCGAAGCCCATTCCGGTACCGAGATAAGCCGCCAGCACCTCCTGCTCTTGCAGACCATTTTCCTGGACGTCAAACGAGAGCTGCAAATTAACGTCGCGGGAAAACTCCACCGGGCAGCCTAATGCTGCTTCCAGCCGGTCGGCCAGGTTATACAGATCGTCGGCGGTCAGAGGCAGATTGGGGGTAGAGATAATCGTGCGTTTGTCTTTCGCCACCAGCGCCGGAAAGCCCATCACCAGCCCACAACAGTGGGCAGAGTGGCTGGCAAGCTGTCGCTGTAGCAGGTTTTGAATACCGCTGACCAGGCCATTGGCGGCGATAACGTCCGCAGTGCGCAGTTTTTCGCAGTGCAGCGCTGCGCCCTGCGCCGTTTGCAGGCAAAAACGGATATGGGTCGCCCCCATATCCACGCCCGCGACGACGTTAAGCTGTTTTTGCATGAGGCAGTACCTCGTTTTTCGCCGCCAGGATCTGCTCCGCCATCACCTGCCACGCGTCATGGATGTTGTCACCATGGTTAAAGAGACCGGACGTGCCGACGATAAAGACATCTGCGCCCGCCGCCATCAGTTTTTCGTAGGTCGCTTTGTTGCAGGAGCCGTCGATTTCGATTTCGTAGCTCAGTCCTTCGCGCTCGCGCCAGGCTTTCAACTCAGCGATTTTCTCCAGCATTTCCGGGATAAACGGCTGTCCGGCGAAGCCTGGATCGACGGTCATCACCGTGATTTTGTCGGCTTTATGAATGTAGTATTTCATGGTCTCAACCGGGGTTTCCGGGTTGAGGATCAGCCCTACTTTCATACCGTGGCGACGGATTTCCTCAATCAGGCGGAAGGCCTGGCCGTTAATGGTTTCCGGATGCAGGGTGATAAAGTCCGCGCCCGCTTGCGCCAGCTGACTGATGTAATCCTGCGGGCGAGTGACCATCAGATGGCAGTCCAGCGGTTTACTGGCCAGCCGCTTCACCTGGCTGACGAAAAACGGCGACAGCGTCAGGTTCGGTACAAAATGGCCGTCCATAATGTCGATGTGAAAATAGTCTGCGTGCTGGTCGATAAACTCGATCTGTTCTTTGAATTTCAGCAGATCCATACACATTAAAGAGGGAGCAATTTTCATTATAAATTCCTTACTTACTGATAAGACGGTCGAGAGCGACAGCCGCGATGATTAATCCGCCCATCACCACCAGTTGGTAGTAGGTTTGTACTTGCAGAATATTCAGTCCGTTGTTGATGGTACCGATGATTAAACCGCCAATGACCACTGAGAAGATGCGTCCCTTGCCGCCGAAGAAGCTGGTGCCGCCGATAATGGCGCTGGCGATGGCGTACGTTTCGAAGCCCATGCCCGCCAGCGGTTCCGCCGCGCCGAGACGTGCCGTAGAAACCACGCCCGCAAGGCCAGCGCAAACGCCGGAGATAATAAACACCAGCAGCATGTGGAATTTGACGTCGATACCGGAGTAGAACGCGGAGTTTTTGTTGCCGCCCAGCGCATAGATATTGCGTCCCAGCCGGGTGCGAGTGGTCAAAAACCACAGCAAAACCGCCACAATCAGCGAGAAAATGACCGGTACTGGAATGCCTAGCGGCGTGGCGGCAAAGAAGTTAACGAAGCCAAATGAGAAGCCGTACACCGAGTTGGCATCGGAAATCACCAGCGTAATGCCGCGGAAAATAGCGTTGGTGCCAAGGGTGATAATAAACGGATGCAGGCCGGTCCAGTTGACCAGGCAGCCGTTAATCGCTCCCAGCGCACCGCCCACCAGCACGCCGCCAATCAGCGCCGCAAGGAACGGATCGACGCCCGCCAGCATCAGCTTGGCGGTGACCATCCCGGAGAGCGCGAGGATCGCTCCGACCGACAGGTCGATCCCGGCGACGAGGATCGCGAAGAATTCGCCCATGCCGATCAGCACGGTCACCGAACTCTGCACGAAGATCTGCGTAATATTGTTGGTCGTCAGGAAATACTCCGACGACAGGGTGCCAAATATCGCGACGATGATTGCGAGGATAAAAAAGGTGCCGTATTTATCCCAGAACAGCGCGAAGTTAAACGGTTTTTTCTCGTCCATGTCGCCTTTCACTCTTGTGGTAGTGCCCATGCCATAATCTCCTCTTCGCTCAGATCGTCGCGATTGGTCAGGATTTGCGTCAGTCGCCCTTCGCAGAACACGGCAATGCGGTCGCAGACGGCGATAATTTCAGGAAGTTCGGACGACACCATCAGGATGACTTTTCCGTCATCGGCCAGCTGGCGCATCACTTTATAAATTTCGGCTTTTGCGCCGACGTCGATACCGCGCGTTGGCTCATCGAAAATAATGACTTCGGGGTTGCAGCATAACCATTTGGATATCAGCACTTTTTGCTGGTTTCCGCCGGAAAGCTCGCCAATATTCTGATCGACGGAATGACACTTCAGCCCCAGCAGCTGGCGCTGCTCTTCGGCCGTTTTGTGTTCACTGCTTTCGTGAAATAGCCCCATTGCGCCTTTGTAACCGCCGCGCTTGAGGCTCTGGCTGACCGCCATATTCTGGGCGATGGAAAAATTGGGGAAAAAGCCGTTTTCCCGGCGAATTTCGGTGATGTAGCCCATGCCTTTCTTTAAAGCGTCCAGCGGCGAGCGAGGAGAGATCTCTTTGCCATTCAGGTAGATTTTGCCGCCTGCGCGCTTATCGACACCGAACAGGCAGTTCATCAATTCAGTGCGCCCGGAGCCCACCAGTCCGGCAAAGCCGAGAATTTCACCGCGATTAACGTTAAAGGAGATATCGCGAACTTTTTTCTTGTCGTGGCTGGTGACGTTTTTCACTTCGAAGACCGTTTCGCGCACGATGTTGCCGGTACTCTCTTTCATGGCGTTAAAGCGGTTCTGTAGCTCGCGACCCACCATCAGGCGCACGATGTCATCGTTATTCACTTCGCTGACCATCCCACTACACACGCTGCTGCCGTCTTTCATCACCGTATAGCGATCGCAGATGCGGCGAATTTCCGCCAGCTTGTGCGAGATATACACGATGGCGGTGCCCTCTTTGCGCAGTTGGTTCATGATCAGAAACAGGTAATCCACCTCTTTGTTGGTCAACGAAGAGGTGGGTTCATCCATAATCAGCACTTTGGCGTCGAGCATCAGCGTCTTGGCGATTTCCAGCATCTGTTTGTGGCTGATGGACAGGTTCGCCACTTTCTCGTCCAGGCCGACTTTTAATCCAACGCGCAGCAGCATCATTGCCGCCCGCACGCGCATTTCTCGCCAGTCGATAATATTGACGCCGCAGAATTTTTTCGTCAGGTGACGACCAATATATAAATTTTCCAGCACCGTTAATTCATCAATAACGCTGAGTTCTTGATAAATAATACCGATGCCGAGCTGGGCCGCTAATTTATGGTCCAGCTTGTGGTAGTTGACGTTATTAATGGTAATGGTGCCTTTGGTCGGTTCATGTATTCCCGACAGAACTTTCATCAGCGTTGATTTACCGGCACCATTTTCCCCTAATAACGCATGTATTTCGTGAGGGTAAACAGTTAAATCAACCGATTTTAATGCGTGAACCGGACCAAAGGATTTGCCGATCCCCGCCATCGAAATATATGGCGTGAGCATAGAGAATTTCCTTTATTACCTATTACTGGGAACGTGCTGTCTTCTCCTCACCCTAACCCGCCTGGCGCTATTGGTGAGTTTGGCGCGGTCTGCCCTTCTCCCTCTCCCTGTGGGAGAGGGTTGGGGTGAGGGCACCAGACCGCAAGAAACCTAAATTATTTCGTCACCAGAATAGAATCCACCAGCTTAAATTGCGGGGCTTTATCCAGCGGGATCACCTTGCCGCTCTTCTCGGCTTCGACCATCAGCTTAAGACCAGTTGCGCCAATATCCGCCGGGTTCTGCGCGACGGTAGCCGTCATCTGCCCGGCTTCGACCATCTTGCGCGCTTCCGGAATGCCATCGGTGCCGACGACCAGAATTTTGCCCGTTTTGCCAGCGTTAGCGACGGCTTGCGAGACGCCCATTGCCATGGTGTCGTTAGCGCAGTAAATCGCTTTGACGTTCGGGTTACGCTGCAACACGTTAGTCGCAACATCCAGTGCTTTAATACGGTCCCAGTCGGCGGGTTGGCTGGCAACTAGCTTGATCTGGCTGGCTTTTTTGAAGGCTTCGGTGGCGCCGTTACGACGAGCTTCACCGGACGCGTTACCGGCTTTGCCTTCGATAATAGCGACTTCGCCGCCTTCAGCGCCCAGCTTGTCGATGATAAAGTCTGCGCCTTTTGCCCCGACCGCCACGTTGTCGGTGGTGACAAACCCTTCCACGTTGCCGCCGGCTTTCTTCAGGTTATCCATATCGATTTTTTCATCGAGGTTGACCAGATAGATGCCCTTTTTCCAGGCTTTAGCCACCGGCATCACCAGGTTTACGGAGGAGAGCGGCGCAAAGGCGATACCTTTGTAGTTTTTGTTGCTCAGGTCTTCAAATAGCTGCAACTGCGACTGGAAATCGCCTTCCGAAGGGGAGGCGAAAATATCGACGCTCACACCCAGCGTTTTTGCTTCGTCTTCAATACCTTTTTTCATATCAACCCAAAATGGGTTGGATAATGTTTTTAATACGACAGCGTAATCGGCGGCGGCAAAGGCGCTGGTGGATAACATGACGCCCATGAGCGTACCGCTGAAAATTTTCAGATATTTATTCATATCAATACTCTCGGTGTAAGGTACAGTTTTATTGATCCCACTGATGTGGGATCAGCTTTTTATTTACTTCAGCGCGCCTGGTGAAAAGAAATTAACAATTGCGCCGGTTTTTTGCATATTTAAATTCGCTTGCTCAATATCTAGTTGTGCAACTGAAACAAAGAACGCATCTAATAGTGTCAGTTGTAATATACGTGCTGAGGCGTTTCGTCCCAATAAAGGTGTCTCTGGTGCTGGCGAACAAATAATAAAATCAGATAATTTGGCAATCGGCGAATGGTAGCTGTGGGTGATACAAATAATTTTCGCCCCATTCTTCTTCGCGAGTTCCACGGCCGATTTAATATCGCTGGTGCGCCCGGAGTGGGAAACCACCAGCACTACGTCGCCTTCTTTCAGCAGCGACGCGGACATCATCATGATATGCGCGTCCGGATAAGTCTGGCAGCGCACGCCGATGCGTAAAAATTTGTGCTGCACGTCAGCACAGATGGCGTTAGAGCCGCCCGCGCCGTACAGGTCGCGCTGATTGGCCTGGGCAAAGAAGCGCGCCGCACGGTGAATCTCATCAACGTTGACGATCGACTGGCCTTCCATAATGGTGCGCAGGGTGATGTTAAAGACCTTGTTCACCACGTCCTGCGGCGCTTCATCAAAAGAGAGCTCTGCCGGGAGGACCTGTTCAGATTGCGAAAAATACGCTTCCAGCGCGCTGCGCAGATTACGAAAACCGCTAAAGCCCAGCAGTTTAGAAACCTTCACGATCATGGCTTCGGATACCGACAGCGCTTCCGCGACATCCTTTATAGCTGGCGCATCGCTCAGATTGCCGGGCTTAAGCAACCATTCGACGATTCGGCTTTCGTTTTCGGTCATACCTTCCTGCTTCATGCGAAGCCAGGGGGCGAGGCCGATACCGTTGGGGAGCGAACTGGATTCTGACTGACTCATCGCTTTCTCTTTGTCCATAAAATGAAGACGCCACTATATCACCACAGGCAAAACAGAAAAGATACAATCAACTTCACAAAAAATGTATTTTTATAAAGTTTTGTATTTTGTGAAGTTTCATTGAATCTTTAAAAAATGAATTTATGATTTAAATGCATAAAAATCATTTAGTTATGTTGTTTATTTTAACGTTTTAAAAATTGAAAATACTCGGATTAAATGTTTTTTACACTTGATTTGTGAAATGGTGCCGTGTAGAACAGGCGCAGATGACGGTAGGTTTGCTGTTTAAATCGGCAAAAATTGCCGTTTAAATCACAAGACAACCTATGTTCGTAAAGTTAACAACAGGCGAGGCTATGTATGAAAAGGATTGCATTTGGCTGCGATCACGTCGGGTTTATCCTGAAAGACGATATTCTGGCGCACCTGCACCAGCGCGGTATCGAGGTCGTGGATAAAGGAGCATGGTCAACGGAGCGCACCGACTATCCGCGCTACGCCAGCGCCGTCGCTCAGGCCGTTGCCGCCGGGGAAGTGGACGGCGGAATTCTTATCTGCGGTACCGGCGTCGGCATCTCTATCGCCGCTAATAAACACCCCGGTATTCGCGCCGTCGTGTGCAGCGAGCCTTATTCCGCGCAGCTTTCACGCCAGCATAATGACAGCAATATCCTGGCTTTTGGTTCGCGGGTGATTGGTCTTGAACTGGCGAAAATGATCGTCGATGCCTGGCTGGCAGCCGAGTTTGAAGGGGGGCGTCATCAGGGTCGGGTAGATGCTATCGGCGCGATTGAACAACAGCGGATTTGAGATTCCTCCGCTACTCGCGATGATAGCCGTTGATTAACGTAGAGCCAGCCCACCGATGAGACTGGCTTTATGAAACGTTACTCTACCGCTTTGCTTTTCTGCACCCTGGCGCTGGCCAACCCGCTGGCGCACGCTGATATTATTGACGACGCCATTGGTAATATTCAGCAGGCCATTAATGATGCCTATCACCCCAGCGATAGCCGTTCGGATGATGATTATGATGACGGGCGCTATCAGGGCAGCCGTCAGCAAAATAGCGATCGCCAGCGGCAGTATGACGACAGGCAGCGGCAAATTGAGGATCGTCGCCGCCAGCTTGACGATCGTCAGCGCCAGCTGGACCAGGATCGTCGGCAACTGGAGAGCGATCAGCGTCGGCTGGATGATGATTATTGATGTGGGGCGACTCGCGGCGGTAGCCAGGGGATGATCAGCCCCATGACCATACCGGACAGCAGCGCCGAGACGATGAGGAGCGGAAGCACATAGAAAAGCATCGGGATAAATGCGCCGATGATGCCGCAACAAATAACCGTTATCACAACGCCCGCTATTCCCCCTGTCAATAAACGCCAAAACCAGATGCGATAAACTTGCCCTGACAGAATGGCCATAAAAACGCCTGAAAGCAGTGCGGGCAGCGCGGCAACAATCCAGGTAAGGGATAATATCTCAGGAAGCTGCCCTAAGAGTCTGGTTATCGAACCTCCGCCGGGAAAAAAGAGGATCAATGGCAGCGGGATAAACGGTCCAAGCCCCACGTACCAGCAAATATGGTGCAGAAATTTATTCATCAGGCGTTTTCCTCCGGCTTCATCCCCGGCAGATAAGGTATCAGCCATCCCATGACAAGACCGGCAAACAGGCCGGAAATCGCCACTACCAGGAAAATTTCTTCACGCAGGATAAAGTGCATAAGATTTTTATCGGTGAAAAACAGCACACTTGATAGCGTAATTGCCACACTAATGACCAGACCGATCGCCGCGCTGGCGAGGATGCGCCGATAGTGAAACGCATAGATTTCCGCAGGCAGACAGGCAACGGCAATACCCGCCAATAGCGCCGGGGTGGCGCCAACTAACCATGTGACGATGAACATGATTGGCAATATGGTGGCAATATGCCGCAGAAAGCCGCCTGGCGAATCATGATACTGCAATGCAATGGCGACTATCGCTATCATCGCAACCGGTATACCCGCTAATGGCCCCAGCAATGTAAACCAGCCAGCATGGTGAATAATTCGTCGTGTTGTCGTCATTTCCTTTCCCTGAGTTCTTTTTTGTCCTTCAGGAAAGGTATTTCATTATTGTGAAGTGAGAATGAAGTCAGGGTGAAGCGGCGGTCTAAAGTGAGTTTAGTTCGGGCAGGGTGGGGACAATCTCTTCCAGCAGCGCGACGAGTTCGGGGTCCATATAGCGATAGTCGTCGGGGATATCCAGCACGTAAAGCGGTTTATTTTCGACCAGGCGACGATATTCGGCGACAAGACGATTTTTATGTTTTTGCTCCATCACGCAGATGATATCCGCCCAATTGAGGAGTTCCGGGGATAGGGGTTTTCTGGCGTTCCGACTGGTGCCCGCAGAGCGAACGTTCATACCAGGATAACGGCGGAACACCTGTTCCGCCGTAGGGCTTCGCCATTGATTGCGGCTACAAACAAAAAGCACGTTGATCAATTTGATAACAGCTCTTCTATTCCTTGGTGCGCCAATTGGCGACGGGTTTTACGGGGATATTCCATTCCCAGCTGTGCGGCCCGTAGCAATTTTTCTGAACGCATATAGAGCAGCTTCCAGTTTTTTTCACTACGAAAACGTAAAAGGGCGGTGTGAACATCGCGAGACTTATTGCGCTGCTTTTGCGCAATGCGCCAGTCCCGGTTACGGGTTGTTTCCATTATGTTTTCTCTCTCAGATTAATCGGGTTCAGCAGCCGCGATAATACGGAGAGTAAAACGTCGTTATGTTAACGCTGTCGGGGACCGTTTATCCAGCGTTTTCCTCCGACTTCATTCCCGGCAGATAAGGTATTAACCCCCCCATGACAAGACCGGCAAACAGGCCTGAACCCGCAATTGTCCTGAAATCGTTGTCATGGAAGATGAGGATAAAATTTTTAAGGTTTGGGTTGGAAAGAAGCAGCATCGCTAATATCACGGCTGCTGCGCTAATGGCCGCGCCGATTATTGCGCTAGCGAGGATACGCCGATAGTGAAACGCGTAGATTTCCGCAGGTAAACAGGCAATGGCAATGCCCGCTAACAGCGCAGGGACGACGCCAATCAACCATGTGATGATGAGAAAAAACGGCAATATGGTGACAATGTCCCACAGAAAGCTGAATGACGGATTTCGAGATTGTAATGTGATGGCGACAATCGCCCACAGTACGCCAACATAGGGTCCCAGTAATGCAAACCAGCAGGCATGATGAAAGATGGGGCGCGTTGTGCTCATATGATTCCCTTCAGATGGTTAAGTCTGAAGGGAAGGTAGTGATGTTTAGTGAAGAGACGATGAAGTGCGCTTAGAGCCAATCCCATTAGGGCTATTTTGCTTGCCATTTTGAACCTGGGCAGTGCTCAGAATCCTCACGTACTACGTGTACGCTCCGGTTCTTGCGCGCTGGTCGTGTTCAAGCTGGCTGCGCCAATAACGCCTACTGGGATAGGCTCTTAATCCAGCACAATCTCCATACCGTCAAATCCCGCTTCAAATCCCGCAGGCAGAGAATGCGCCATCATCCACGCATCGAACTGATGGCTGATATGGGTGAGGATCACTCGCGGGCAGCCAATCACCTGATTAATCGCCCGCACGGTGTTGAGATCGCAGTGGTTGCGCGGCGGCTGCGGGCGCGGCTCGTGGCTACAGTCAATGATGATCAGCTGCGGCTGATTGTTAAGCAGGAACTTCAGCGTTTTTTCCGGCAGGGCGGTGGTGTCGGACAGCCAGGCAACCCGGCTATGGGCTGCCTCCAGCAGATAGCCGAAAGTCAGTTTTGAGTGGTTTAGCGGCAGCGGGGTCACGCGTAGTCCTTGCAGCTCAAACATGACAAACGGCTCGACGGTGTGGCTAAAATCGAGCAGCCCCGGATGCTTAAACAGGTCATCGCAGCCCTGTTCATCAGGCGGGCCGTAGACCGCAATAGGCTTGCCCACGCCCCAGCGCAGCGGGAACAGGCCCTGAACATGATCCATATGATAATGGGTGAGCAAAAACTGCTGAAAGCTACCGGCGGGCCATTGCTCCATCAGATCCGGCAGCCCGGCATCGAGCAGCGTTACCGCGCTGTTGAATTTGACCACCGCGCTACAGGGGCGACGACGGTGAGTCTCGTCGCTGCGGGCGCGGCGGCAGGCGGGGCAATCGCAGCCGAAAACCGGCACCAGCTGCGCGCTGCCGGTGCCGGTTAAGCGGATAGTCAGGCTCATGTTTTCACCTCGCGTCATTCAGGCAAGCTGCTGTTCGCGTCGGTTGCCGTGAACACGGATCAGCGACACCAGGGCATCCACTGACTGGCTCAGGCGACCATCGTTGTTGAGGGTCAGGCACGCACTTGGCGTATAACGTGCCGCGCGCTCCAGCCGCTGAGCGATCTCCGTTTCGTTCTCTCGCCCGCGCTGCTCTAGACGTTGACGCAGTACTTCTGGCGAAACCTGCAAACAGATGGGCAGCAGGGCGTCAGCATAGCGCGTTTTTGCCTGAGCCAGATGAGCGCGGGAACCGTTAGCGACGACGTCAAACCCGGCGTGCAGCCACAGGTCAATCTCGATGCCAATGCCGTAGTAATTGTTATTGGCGCGCCAGCTAAGCGCAAACAGATGCTGCTCGGCGCGGGTGAAAAACTCATGCTCGCTGAGGGCAATATGGTTCTCACAGCCCGCATTGTGCGGGCGAGTAATGTAACGGTGCGCCACCAGTAGCTGCGGGTGTTCGCGCTGGCGCAGCGCCGCCAGCAGGCTATCTTTGCCGGAGCCGGATGGGCCGACCAGCCAAATCAGTTTCCCTGCCATTAAAAGACCCTCTTACCTTGACGCCAGACGTTATCGATATGGACATGCTCGCCGCGACGGTGTGCCAGCACCAGATCCGCGCGCTTACCTTCGGCAATCGCGCCGCGATCGTGTAGCCCCAGCGCCTGCGCGGGGTTTTTGCTCACCAGACGAATAGCCTGGGCGAGGGTAAACGCGTTGCCGTCGTCATCGGCGATGCGGAAAGCGGCATCCAGCAGGCTGGCGGGATAATAGTCGGAAGAGAGAATATCCAGCAGGCCGTTGCTCGCCAGGTGATGAGCGGCGACATTGCCTGAATGCGAGCCGCCACGCACGATGTTCGGCGCGCCCATCAGGACGTTCATCCCGTGCTGACGCGATGCCTGCGCTGCGGCTAATGTGGTAGGAAATTCGGCGATCACGCTGCCAAGCTGGTGCGATTCGACCACATGTTCATGGGTGGCGTCGTCGTGGCTGGCCAGCGCGATATTGCGCTCGCGGCACATGGCGGCGATGGTTTGCCGGTTGGGCTGTGACCAGGCCGCCGCCAGCGCCATCTGCTCCTCTTCGAATTTATCCATCTCTTCGTTGGTCAGATGATATTTCCCCTGGTAGTAGTCGCGATATTTGCTGCGGTCGGCGTACTGGCGCTGGCCCGGTGAGTGATCCATCAGGGAGACCATGCTTACCGGCTCGCGGCTAACCAGCTTCTCAAACAGCGGCAGAGTGGTGTGATGCGGCAGCTCGCAGCGCAGATGCAGCCGGTGCTCGGCGCGGTTGAGGCCGTATTTTTGCGTCTCTTCCACGGCATTGATCATCTTTTCCAGATTCTCCAGACGGTCGCCACCATCGCGCACGTCACCAATGGCGACGGCATCCAGCACGGTGGTGATGCCGCTGGCGATCATCAGCGCGTCGTGGCTGCTCATCGCCGAGTGGGCGGGCCAGTCCACCTTGGGACGCGGGGTGAAAAACTTGTCCAGATTGTCGGTATGCAGTTCAATCAGCCCCGGCAGCAGCCAGCCGCCTTCGCCGTCAATCGCTTCTGCCAGGCGACTCTGGCTTTCGGCAAAGGCAGAAATTCTGCCATCCTGCACTTCCAGCGAACCGTTGATCACCTCATCTTCGAGGACCAGCTTTACATTATTGATAATCATGCTGAAATCCCCATAGGGTGCAGGCGGTCGGCGACCTGATTACGCGTTGCCTCATCGTGAAAAATGCCGACGATGGCCGCGCCGCGCGCTTTAGCTTCGTTAATCAGTTCCACTACCGCAGCGCTGTTTTTCGTGTCCAGCGAGGCAGTAGGTTCGTCGAGGAGCAAAATCGGGTAATCGACCGCGAAGCCGCGGGCGATGTTGACGCGCTGCTGTTCGCCGCCGGAAAAGGTGGAAGGAGCCAGGTGCCACAGGCGTTCAGGGACGTTCAGGCGCGTCAGCAAGCGGGCGGCCCTTGCGGCGCTCTCTTCGTGTGGAATACCCAGTTCGAGCAGCGGCTGCATCACTACGTCGAGAGCCGAGATGCGCGGGATCACCCGCAAAAACTGGCTGACCCAGCCGATGGTGGTTTTACGTACTTCCAGCACTTTACGCGCCGAGGCGCTGACCAGATCGACCCATTCGTCACCGTGGCGAATATGGATGTGGCCGCTATCGGGCAGGTAGTTGGCGTACAGCGAGCGCAGCAGGGTTGATTTTCCGCTGCCGGAGTGGCCGTGCAGCACCACGCATTCACCGGTATTGACGGTCAGCGAGGCGTCGGCGAGAACCGGCAGACGAGCGCCGTGCTGCTGGTGCAGAACAAAGGTTTTATAGATGTTTTCAACGCGGATCATGTTGGCCTCTGGGGGTTGATTGCCGGGTGGCGGCTGCGCCTTACCCGGCCTACAGGTGCGCTGTTCGTAGGCCCGTGCAAGCGAAGCGCCGCCGGGCAACAGCAACATCAGTTCTGCAATACCGACGACACCAGCAGCTGGGTATAGGGGTGGTGCGGATCGTCGAGCACCCGGTCGGTTAAGCCGCTTTCCACCACCTGACCCTGCTTCATCACCAGCAGGCGGTTAGCCAGCAGGCGGGCGACGCCGAGGTCATGGGTCACAATCACCACCGCCAGGTTCAGCTCTACCACCAGACCACGCAGCAGGTCGAGCAGGCGCGCCTGTACCGAAACATCCAGCCCGCCAGTAGGCTCATCCATAAACACCAGCTTCGGCTGGGTCACCAGATTACGAGCGATCTGCAAACGCTGCTGCATGCCGCCGGAAAAGGTGGTGGGCAGGTCGTCAATGCGTGAAGGCGGGATCTCTACCTCCTGCAACCACTGCTCGGCGGTGGCGCGAATATCACCGTAGTGCCGCGCGCCGGTCGCCATCAGGCGCTCGCCGATATTGCCTCCCGCCGACACCTGGCGGCGCAGGCCATCCATCGGATGCTGATGCACTACGCCCCATTCGGTGCGCAGCAGGCGACGGCGATCCGCTTCGCTCATCGCGTACAGCGAACGACTCTGATACAGCACTTCGCCCTGCTGCGGCCTCAAGCGGGCGGAAATCGCCTGCAGCAGAGTGGTTTTCCCCGAACCTGATTCGCCGACGATACCCAGCACTTCGCCCGGCCACAGTTCAAACGACACATCGCTGAAGCCTTTGCCCGGCGCATAAAGGTGGGTCAGGTTATTGACCGCCAGTAACGGATGACTCATTTTTTCTGCGCCTCGCTCTGTTGGCGGCAATAGTCGGTATCGGAGCAGACAAACATTCGCTTGCCGCTGTCGTCGAGCACCACTTCATCAAGGTAGCTATGGCGCGACCCGCAGATGGCGCACGGCTCGTCCCACTCCTGGACGGTAAACGGATGATCGTCGAAATCGAGGCTTTCCACCGGGGTATAGGGCGGCACCGCGTAGATGCGTTTTTCGCGCCCGGCACCAAACAGCTGTAGCGCAGGCATCATATGCATCTTCGGATTATCGAATTTAGGAATCGGCGACGGGTCCATCACGTAACGGCCATTGACCTTTACCGGATAGGCGTAGGTGGTGGCGATATGGCCGAAACGGGCGATGTCCTCGTACAGCTTCACCTGCATCACGCCGTACTCCTCCAGCGCGTGCATGGTGCGAGTCTCAGTTTCGCGTGGCTCGATAAAACGCAGCGGCTCCGGGATCGGCACCTGGAAGATCAGGATCTGATCTTCAGCCAGCGGCGTTTCCGGGATCCGGTGACGAGTCTGGATCAGCGTGGCGTCTTCGGTGCATTCAGTGGTGGTGACGCCGGTGACGCGCTGGAAAAACTGGCGAATCGACACCGCGTTGGTGGTGTCGTCGGCACCCTGATCGATGACCTTCAGCACGTCGTTTTCACCAATGACGCTGGCGGTAAGCTGAATACCGCCGGTTCCCCAACCGTAGGGCATTGGCATTTCGCGTCCGCCGAACGGCACCTGGTAACCGGGGATCGCCACCGCTTTGAGGATAGCGCGGCGGATCATGCGTTTGGTCTGTTCGTCGAGATAAGCAAAGTTGTAACCGGTCAGCGCGTTAGCCACGTGGATTCTCCCGTTGCAGGCGTTTGAGTAGCGCCAGTTCGGCCTGGAAATCGACATAGTGGGGAAGTTTGAGGTGCGAAACGAAACCGGCGGCCTCGACGTTATCGGCATGAGCCAGCACAAACTCCTCGTCCTGGGCCGGGCCCCCCACCTCTTCGCCGTACTCCGGCGCCTGAAGCGCACGGTCCACCAGCGCCATCGCCATCGCTTTGCGCTCGCTCATGCCAAACGTCAGGCCGTAGCCGCGGGTAAAGTGCGGCGGCTCATCCTGCGGGTCGACAAAGCCGTTAACCATTTCACATTCGGTCATCAGCAGTTCGCCGATATTGACAGTGAATCCCAGCTCTTCAGGGGTAATTTCCACCGCAACGTAGCCGCTACGGATTTCGCCAGCAAACGGGTGATTGCGCCCGTAGCCGCGCTGGGTGGAGTAGGCCAGCGCCAGCAGATAGCCTTCGTCGCCGCGCACCAGCTGTTGTAGGCGCGACGAGCGCGAACAGGGATAAACCGGCGGATTACGGGTGATGTCATCGGGCTGCGCGTTGCTATCTTGCTCGGCTTTTGCCAGTTTTTGCTGGACCAGCAGATTAAAGACGTGCGGCGTCGGTTCCTGTGGTGCGCTATTGGCTGCCAGCGGCGGTGTTTCGCCGTTAGCCAGCAGGGTAAAATCGAGCAGGCGATGGGTGTAATCGTAGGTCGGGCCGAGCATCTGGCCGCCGGGGATATCTTTATAGACCGCCGAAATTCGGCGCTCAAGGCGCATATTGGCGGTATCGACGGGCTCGCTGACCGCCAGCCTTTGCAGCGTGGTGCGGTAAGCGCGTAGCAGAAAGATGGCTTCAACGTTATCGCCGCTGGCCTGCTTTAGCGCCAGCGCCGCCAGCTCCCGGTCGGCGATGCCGCCTTCGGTCATTACCCGGTCCACCGCCAGGTTGAGCTGCTGGGTAATCTGTTCAACGCTGATTTCCGCAAGCCGTCCATCGCCCCGGCGTTTATGTTCCTGTAGGGCGTGAGCGGCGACGATCGCCTTCTCACCGCCTTTGACGGCTACGTACATTAGCAGACCTCTACATGGGTGGTGCGTGGGATGGCCAGCAGCCGTTCGCCGCAGGTCAGGATCAGGTCGATGCCCAGCGGGAACGGGTGCGGGCGCTCGGTCAACTCTTCAATAATGCATTCCGGCAGCTGCGGGGCGATCATGCGCTCTTCAGCGATACCCGCGCCGGTCAGACGCAGCATGCGTCCGCCGCTAAGGCTGGCAAGCTGGACAATCAGCGTCACACCAGTTTCAGGGGCGACGACGGTTCCGGAGGAAAGTACGTTCAACTGTTCGGCGCTGATGCTGTCGTTGGCGATGGCGAAGGTCGCCTGCTGCGGCTGTTCAACCAGCGGCGCGCCGGTATGAAATCGCAGATTCTGCCCGACAAGGTCGTTATGCAGCGCTGGAGCCAGCCAGACCGGCGTGTCGTGATCGACCAGCGTCAGCAACAGGCTGGTGGAGGCAACGTTTAGCGGCTGCCAGCCATGCTGGAGCTGTTGCAGGGAGACTATCACCCCCGGCTCGCTCATCGCTTTCAGCAGACGGCGGAAACTGTGTTGGGCGTCCTGCACAGCCAGGGTAAAAGCGGGTTGTAATGTCATGCGTTATCTCCGCGAACCAGAGTAAAGAAGTCGACCCGGCTGGCGTTGACTTCGGCGCGTCGGGCTTCAATGCGCGCGCTACGTTGTTCTTCCAGCGGGGTTATCAGGGTTTCCATCAGGGTGTGAAAATGGTGTGGCGACTGCATCAGGGCATCGATAGCCGCACAGCGTTCGGCGTGCGGACGGTCGCGGCCCAGGATCCAGCTATAGCCGAGCGTGCCGTCGGCCAGGCGAATCGCGGCGCGAGTTAATGTGGTATCACCAGCAAAGAAACGATCGCCGATGCCGCCCATGCGCGCCTGTAGCTGCACCAGGCCGGTTTCCGGGGTGCGAATCAGCTCATACTGCGGCGCGAGGTTTAGCGTTTGCATCCGCGCAGCAAGTTCTTGTGGTTCACTGTGGGCCAGCACGGACATCCAGCGCTGGCGGGTGGCGGTATCAAAGTGCATTCAGTGCTCCATCGTGAATTCAATCATGTCGGCGCGGGTCAGGCTGACGGAGTACTCCGTCGCGCTCTGTTCGTTCTGACGATGATTCAGCGTGCGCACGCACAACAGCGGCGCCATATTGGGAATGTTGAGGATCTTGCTCTCTTTGGCCTGCGCGCGGCGGGCGCTGATTTTGGTGCGTACGCGGGTCAGCTCGATATCAAGCTGGTCGCGCAGCAGGTCATGGAGAGAGCCGTGGGTAAAGGTTTGCAGCACCGGCCACAGGCGCAGGTCGGTAAAGTAGTGGTCAATCAGGCACAGGGCGACGCCGTTAACGCGGCGCAGGGTGCGCAGGTGAATAACGTTATCGCCTTCGTTAATGGCAAAGGCTTCGGCCACGTGACTGCTGGCCGGGCGCAGGACCGACAGCAGCTTCTCGCTGGTCGGATGGCTGCCCTGTTCGAGAAGATTCTGGCTAAAGCGTGCCTGGGCATTGAGCGGATAATCAATCGGGCGCATCAGCACCAGTACGCCGACGCCTTGACGGCGCTGGACCCAGCCGCGATCAACGAGCTGATCGATAGCCCGGCGCAGGGTGTGGCGGTTGACTTCGAAGCGGGTCGCCAGCTGCTGCTCAGCGGGAAGGTAGTCGCCGCAGCGGTAGTGGTGGCGAAGCTCTTGCTCAAGTTTGGCGGCAATTTCCTGATATCGTGTCGGGTAACTGGTCGGATGTCTGGATAAGTACATGTCAATCGAGCCTCACTAAGGACAAGAAGGTTTTTCCCTCTGAGCGTGGGCCGATCCTGACGGATTATTGTTACATTTCGGTTAAAACATGATGACCGGAGGATGAAGAGTGGGTGCCAGTGAGATGACAAGGCGAGGGGATATCTGCGCGCTGACCCTCACCCCGGCCCTCTCCCGGAGGGAGAGGGAGAAAAGCGGGTTCGGAGTGGTCTGCCTGCGGGGCTAACAGAACGGCTCAGTAGCTGAAGATAGTACCGTCCTATCCCCTCTCCCTTTTGGGGAGAGGGTTAGGGTGAGGGGGGAAATATAGGCTTCAAGGCTCTTTCACCACGTTGACCATCCACGGGACACCGAAGCGGTCGGTCACCTTACCGAAACCGTGGGCCCAGAAGGTTTCCTGCCAGACCATCTCTATCTGCCCGCCGTCGGCGAGGCCGTCAAACCAGCGTTTACCTTCCTCAATATCTTTTGGATCCAGCACGAGTGTAAACCCGGCGTAGCGCTCCGTTTTGCTGGAGGGGCTGTCGCTGAGCATCAGGATGCCGTCCGCCACGCGCAGGCTGGCGTGGGCGATCCCGTCGGCGGCGAGATGCTGGCCCGAAGGGCAACCGTCTTCGGCATCCTGTATATCCTGCGGCATTTCGCCGTAAGTGATTTGGTGAATGAGCTCAGCACCCAATGCCTTCTGGTAGAACGCGATGGCTGCGGCGCAGTTGCCGCTAAAAGCGATGTAGGGACTTAAGGGCATAACCATTACCTCAGGTAACGAATATCTCATTAAGCGTAGAAGGGGATTGCAAAATTAAGCCAGGCGGCAGCGGCGGAATACCCGATACGGCCAGCAGGTCAGCGTAGGGTGACCGGGGAATAATGACCACTTTTCAGATTTTTCTATCGAGAAATATATTCCCGCCCGACGGCGTGCGCTGGGGAATAATAGCGACGCCGGGCAGGAAATAAATCAGTTCTTTTTAACAAATTCAGATTTTAACTTCATCGGGCCAAAACCATCGATTTTGCAGTCAATATTATGATCGCCTTCAACGAGGCGGATATTCTTCACTTTTGTGCCGATTTTCAGCATAGAAGAGCTACCTTTAACCTTCAGATCTTTCACTACGGTAACGCTATCGCCGTCGGCCAGTAAATTACCGTTGGCATCTTTGACGACCAGCGCATCGTTATCGTCCGCAGGCTCGGCATTGTTCCATTCATGGGCGCATTCTGGGCAGATAAACATGCTGTTGTCTTCATAAGTGTATTCAGAATGGCATTTTGGGCAGTGTGGCAGTGACATGACGTTCCTCGCGATTACTGGGTAAAACAGGACGTTGGTCCATTAAATGGCGGCTGATAGCCGAAAGTAACGCTGATTATAACGCAATCCCGCACTTTTGTCGGGCCTTTTTTACGGGCGTTCTCGAGGAAGAAAGCAAATATATATCGCGAAAAACCGCCAGGTTATTTCCATAAAATCGGCCAGATATTTCCGGAAATGTATCGTTAACTTCCAATATTCATTGAACTTATTGGTTTTGGGTGACTCTGTTTAAGGGTAGGTAAATTTTTGTGAAGTTGATCCCATAATTAAACGCTGTTAGGGTAAAAAGGCGAGATCGTAAATTCACCATACTTATAGCGACTCCGTTTATTCATTTATGGCCAGAGCAGGCGTCAACAGGTTCGGTTGTACAGACTGTCAGCAGACAGTGCAGGCAAACCTGCTACGCTTGAAAGGTGGAGCACAGCAATGAATTGCTCCCAACGCATGACGCGAATGACCTTGTCATTCGGCGGAGATTCGTGCGCTCAAGGCGAGAGCAAAAGAGGAAAATTATGCTTAAAAGGAAAAAAGTAAAGCCCATCACGCTTCGGGATGTGACCATCATTGATGACAGCAAACTGAAGAAAGCGATTACCGCAGCCTCGCTGGGTAACGCGATGGAATGGTTCGATTTTGGGGTTTATGGTTTTGTTGCGTATGCCTTAGGTAAAGTCTTCTTCCCCGGTGCAGACCCCAGCGTGCAGATGATTGCCGCACTCGGTACATTCTCGGTTCCCTTCTTAATTCGTCCGCTAGGCGGCCTGTTCTTCGGGATGCTGGGCGATAAATATGGTCGACAAAAGATTCTGGCGATAACTATCGTCATTATGTCGATAAGTACATTCTGTATCGGTCTTATTCCGTCGTATGCCACCATTGGTATCTGGGCACCGATCCTGCTGCTGCTATGTAAAATGGCGCAGGGCTTCTCGGTAGGCGGGGAATATACCGGTGCATCCATCTTCGTCGCTGAATACTCGCCTGACCGCAAGCGTGGCTTTATGGGCAGCTGGCTGGACTTTGGTTCGATTGCCGGTTTTGTCATGGGTGCAGGCGTGGTGGTGCTGATTTCCAGCGTGGTGGGCGAAGAGAACTTCCTCGACTGGGGCTGGCGTATCCCGTTCTTCCTGGCGCTGCCGTTAGGGCTTATTGGCCTTTATCTGCGTCACGCGCTGGAAGAGACCCCGGCGTTCCAGCAGCATGTTGATAGCATGGAGCAGGGCGATCGTGAAGGCCTGCAGGAAGGACCAAAAGTCTCGTTTAAAGAAATCGCCACCAAACACTGGCGCAGCCTGCTGACCTGTATCGGTCTGGTGATCTCCACTAACGTTACCTACTACATGCTGCTGACCTACATGCCGAGCTACCTGTCGCATAACCTGCACTATTCGGAAGACCACGGGGTGCTGATTATTATCGCGATTATGGTCGGGATGCTGTTTGTGCAGCCGGTTATCGGTATGCTCAGCGACCGCTTTGGCCGTCGTCCGTTTATTCTTATTGGTAGCGTTGCGCTATTTGCGCTGTCGATTCCGGCCTTTATCATGATCAACAGTAACGTTCTCGGCCTGATTTTTGCCGGCCTGCTGTTGCTGGCGGTGATTCTGAACTGCTTTATCGGGGTGATGGCTTCGTCGCTGCCGGCGATGTTCCCGACCCATATTCGCTTTAGCGCCCTGGCCAGCGCCTTCAACATCTCGGTGCTGATTGCGGGTCTGACGCCAACCCTGGCCGCCTGGCTGGTGGAAACCACGCAGAACCTGATGATGCCAGCTTACTATCTGATGGTGATTGCGGTTATCGGTCTGGTTACTGGCCTGTCGATGAAAGAGACCGCCAATCGTCCGTTGAAAGGGGCGACGCCTGCGGCATCCGATATTCAGGAAGCGAAGGAAATCCTCGGTGAGCACTACGATAACATCGAGCATAAAATCGAAGATATCGATCAGGAAATCGCCGACCTACAGGAAAAACGTTCTCGTCTGGTGGATCAGCATCCGCGTATTAACGACTAATCTGTTAGCGTTGTGAATCATGCCGCCGCGGGCTTCCCCCGGCGGCATTTTTTATGCTTCCGCGGGTGGCAGGCTGTGGCGACGCTGCTGGCTCAGCTTGCGATACTGCTGCGGCGGCATGCCGACATACTTGTTAAAGGTGCTGTAGAAGCGGCTGCTGGAGCGAAAACCGGCGGCCAGGGCAATATCAAGAATGGTTTTATCGGTGTCGCTGAGCAGAGCGCGAACGTGATTAATGCGCATCGTCGTAATGTACTGCTTCATGGTCTGCTGCATCACCCGCTGAAAAATCCCCATCGCGTAGTTGGCATTCAGCTTCACATGTTCGGCGACGTCGTCGACGGTGAGCGCCTGATCGTAATGGGCGGCGATATATTCCAGCATCTGGCTGACGTAAAACTGAGCGTGGCGCGACACGCTGTTCTTGTGCGTACGTGAGGTTTTGTTCACCAGAATCGGCTGCCAACCGGAGAGGCTTAGGCGTTTGAGCATCAGGGCAATTTCATCGATAGCTAGCTGGCGAATCTGCTCGTTTTCGCTGTTCAGCTCATGCTGCCAGCGCTGGATTTCAAACACGCTCAACTGCTGGGCGGCCAGCGATTTCACCACCATCCCGTGAGTGACGTGGTTGATAAGCTCCCGGTCCAGCGGCCAGGACAAAAACAGATGCATCGGCAGGTTAAAGATAGCCATCTGCTTGCAGTCGCCGGGACGAGTCAGCCGATGAGGCGTGCAGGCCCAGAACAACGTGATATAGCCCTGCTTAATGCGTACTACTTCATCGTTGATCAGATATTCCACATCGCCATCGAAGGGAACGTTTACCTCCACCTGACCGTGCCAGTGGCTGGCGGTCATCGCATAAGGCGTGCGCAGTTCGATATCCATCCGCTGATATTCAGAGTAGAGCGCCAGCGGGCTGCGGGGTTGATGCTCATCGCTACTGCTCATATAGGAGTCGGCAGGCTGCGCCGCGTGAGATTTATCGATCATGATGTGGATTCCTGAATCATCATACTTGCCGATTTTTGCGCCAGTGAGCCCTCATCTTAGTCGAAATAACGGCCCGTTTTCTCTTCTTTTCCGTCTATTTATTCCCAGAACCTCATATTTTATGCTTGCAGATTGTCGATCTGAGCTTCCGGGAATGCTCCAGGGGGAACAGGGCAGCGCGGCAAAGGCCCGGCGTGCCACTCTGTCACCGTTCAATGACCTTATGGAGAGAGCCCTATGTCTGCCCCAAAAATTACCTTTATCGGTGCCGGTTCGACGGTGTTCGTCAAAAATATTCTCGGTGATGTTTTTCAACGCCCGGCGCTGAAATCGGCGCATATTGCCCTGATGGATCGGGATGCGACCCGTCTGGAAGAGTCACATACTGTGGTGCGTAAACTGATGGATTCACTCGGCGCTGATGGAGAAATCAGCTGCTATCGCGACCAGAAAGCGGCGCTACAGGATGCGGATTTCGTGGTGGTGGCCTTCCAGATCGGCGGCTATCAGCCCTGCACGGTGACCGATTTTGAAGTCTGTAAGCTGCATGGCCTGGAGCAAACCATTGCCGATACCCTTGGCCCGGGTGGGATCATGCGCGCGCTGCGTACTATTCCGCATCTGTGGCGTATTTGCGACGACATGACCGAGGTCTGCCCGAATGCCACGATGCTTAACTACGTCAACCCGATGGCGATGAACACCTGGGCGATGTACGCTCGCTACCCGCATATTAAGCAGGTTGGGTTGTGCCATTCGGTGCAGGGGACGGCGGAGGAGTTGGCTCACGATCTGGACCTCGACCCGGCGGATTTACGCTACCGCTGCGCCGGTATCAACCATATGGCTTTTTACCTGTCGCTGGAGAAAAAGCTTGGTGACGGCAGCTACGTCAGTATTTATCCGGAGATGTTGCAGGCATTTGCCGAAGGTCGCGCGCCGAAGCACCGCGAGGATTCGCGCTGCCAGAACATCGTCCGCTATGAGATGTTCAAAAAGCTCGGCTACTTTGTCACCGAATCCTCCGAGCACTTCGCCGAATACACGCCGTGGTTTATCAAGCCGGGGCGTGAGGACCTTATCGAGCGTTATCAGATACCGCTGGACGAATACCCGAAACGCTGCGTGGAGCAGGTGGCAAACTGGCACAAGGAGCTGGAGCTGTATAAAACCAGCGAGCGTATTGAGGTGAAACCGTCGCGCGAATACGCCAGCACCATTATGAACGCCATCTGGACCGGTGAACCGAGCGTGGTGTACGGCAACGTGCGCAACGATAATCTTATCGACAACCTGCCGCAGGGGTGCTGCGTGGAAGTGGCCTGTCTGGTGGATGCTAACGGCATTCAGCCGACCAAAGTGGGCAAGCTGCCAGCTCATCTGGCGGCGATGATGCAAACCAACATCAACGTGCAGACTCTGCTGACCGAGGCGATCCTCACCGAAAACCGTGACTACGTCTATTACGCGACCATGATGGACCCGCATACGGCGGCGGTGCTGGGTATTGAAGAGATCTATGCGCTGGTGGATGACCTGATCGACAGCCACGGCGACTGGCTGCCGGCGTGGGTGCATGGTTAATTATTGTGCGGTATTTGTGCCGGATGGCGGCTTTGCGTTTTTCTCCCGGCTCGCGCTGCGCTTAGCCGGGCTACTGGTTCACTGTTATCTGCGGATGGGTAGCCCGGACAAGGCGCGTCAAGCGCCGCCTCCGGGGAAACAGCGTGCAATGTTGCTTCAGGTTATCTTCCCGGTGGCGCTGCGCTGACCGGGCTACGGGTTCACCGCCGTCTGTGGACGGGTAGCCCGGACAAGGCGCGTTAAGCGCCTTGTCCGGGGGAACAACGCGCAATGGCGCTTCATATTATCTTCCCGGTGGCGCTGCGCTGACCGGGCTACGGGTTCACCGCCGTCTGTGGATGGGTAGCCCGGACAAGGCGCGTCAAGCGCCGCCTCCGGGGGAACAACGTGCAATGGAGCTTCAGATTATCTTCCTGCTGGCGCTACGGGTTCATCGCCGTCTGCGGACGGGTTTAACTATGCGTCAGAAAGCGCGCCAGCCGATGCTGCAGGATTTGATTTTCGCGGCTCAGGCGCGCGTTCTCATCCAGCAGCGTCAGCGCCACGGCGATACCCGGCCAGTCCAGTTCCAGCTCCTGTCGCAGGCGTAGGGCGCGGTGAACGAGCGTCACCGCGCTATCATCAAACAGCCAGTTTTCCCGCTGCGGCTGGCGTGGTTCAATCATGCCGAGGCCGACGATTTCGTTCAGCTCCTCCTCGGAAACGCCGGTGTGGAGACAAAACTCGGTAATCGTGAACGTCACTGTTATCTTAGCCATCAGGCTTTCCCCCATGTCTTACGCGGCTCGAAGCTGGCTTGCGCATCGGCCAGCTGTTGCCAGAGCGCGCGGCTCTTCTCATCTGGTTTTGGCGGCATAACGATTTTAATTACCGCATACAGATCGCCGGTGGTGGTTTTACTGACCAGCCCTTTACCTTTCACGCGCAGGCGCTGCCCGGCCTGGCTGCCCGGTGGGATTGTCAGCAGAATGCTCTCTTTCAGCGTTGGAATGGTGACTTTGGTACCTAACGCAGCTTCCCACGGCGACAGCGGCAGGACGATTTCAAGATTATGGCCGACGACATCAAACAGTGGATGCGGAGCGATATGAATCACCAGCCACAGGTCGCCGTTCGGGCCGCCATTTTCGCCGGGGGTGCCCTGGCCTTTGAGGCGGATGCGTTGACCGTCAACCACGCCCGCAGGAATTTTCACGTTCAGCGTTTTCGGCGTTTCGCTTTCAACCATGCCAAAGACGTTATAAACCGGCAGCTTATAGCTGATGGTGCGCATCTGCTCGGCCAGAGTCTCTTCGAGGAATACCGCGACCTCTATCTCTAAATCGTGCCCCCGGACGCCGTGCTGGCGGCGGCTGTGGTGTGCCTGCTGGCCAAACATGGTTGAGAAAATATCGTCGAAATCCTGCTGGCTGTAGCTCTGCTCGTGGGAGTGTTGCTGCTGACGACCAAACTGCGGATCGTTGCGGTGCTGCCAGAGCTGGTCATATTCGGCGCGGCGCTGGTCGTCTTTGAGCACTTCCCAGGCTTCGGCGAGATCTTTGAATTTGGCTTCGGCCTCGGTTTCTTTGCTGACATCGGGGTGATATTTGCGTGCCAGACGGCGATAGGCGGTCTTGATGGTTTTCAGATCGTCCGTTGGCTGAACCCCTAAAATGGCATAATAATCCTTTAATTCCATGATGTTATCTCATTTATGCGCAATATTACGGTTACAGATCCCTGGATCAGGTGTCTTTAATAAGCGTAGGGCAAATGAGAGCAGGTGTGGGGGAAAAGTGGCGCAAACTTGACGCCGTCGGGATTGACGGCGCCAGAGTGGGCGCTATTCGGCGGAGGGCCTGCGGTTTCTGCGTAGCCCTTCCAGTAGCACCAGGGCTGCGCCGATGGCACCGCCAATCAAAGGGAGAGCCGCAGGCGCGTTGGGGAACAGATGCACGATGGTCACGTCGGTCACCATCATCGAACCGGCAATCCAGCCAATCAGCGCGCCGCCCAGCATCACCACGTACGGGAAGCGGTTAAGGATTGCCAGCACCAGTTTACTGCCTGCGACGATAATCGGGATGCTGATCAGTACACCCAACGCGACCAACACCAGGTGGCCTTTCCCGGCAGCGGCAACCGCCAGTACGTTATCCAGCGACATAATCACATCGGCGACGGTAATGGTGACTGCGGTGCGCCACAGGCTGCTGGAGCTGCTGACTTCGCTCTCTTCTTCCTGATTGGTGACCAGCTTGATGCCAATCCACAGCAGCATCAGCGCACCGACCACTTTTAACCACGGTAGTGAGAGCAAATAGATAGCCACTGCCAGCAGCAGCACGCGCGCCACTATCGCGCCGAAGGTGCCGATGATAATGGCTTTGGTTCGCTGATGTGGCGGCAGTTTACGGCAGGCCATCGCGATCACCACCGCGTTGTCGCCGCCTAATAACAGGTCGATAGCAATAATTTGCAGCAGAATAACCGCCACGTCCCACTGACTGAAAAACTCGTTCATACCTAACTCATCTAACTAAAAAAGGATCCCACAGGGAAAAGCAGGGGGCGAAGCGTACTCCCGTTCGGTCGCGTTGACCACCGGGCGGAAAGCCGTAACGTATCTGGTTATTGAAAAATATAGTTACCAATCATTGCCCTGTCTGGTGATGATTCGCCGGCAAAGGATGATATTTTGTGCATAAGACTCACCTGCCGTTTACCTATCGCAAGGACTACCCACATGCCCGGCCATAAGAATTTACTGACTCTCGCCTTTATTGGCGCCGCTCTGCTTCCGGTGATGGCGACCGCCGCTGAGGCGCCTGCGCCGACGTTTACGCCCGAACAGGAAGCCCGTATTGGCAAAATTGCCGCGGATTATTTAGTTGCGCATCCTGAAGTGCTATTGCAGGCCAGCCAGAAGCTGCAACAGATTCAGGAGCAGCAGCAGGCCAGCGCCGCAACTCAGGCAGTACTGAAGAACGCCGCCGCGCTGACTCAGGATAAAAATACGCCAACTTACGGCCCTAAAGAGGGCAAAGTGACGGTCATTGAGTTCTTTGATTATCAATGCGTTTACTGCAGTCGTCTGGCGCCGGTTATGGAGCAGGTGATCAAAGAGAACCCGCAAACCCGCTTCGCTTTCAAAGAGTGGCCTATTTTCGGCAGCCGTTGGGAAACCTCTCTGGAAGCGGCGAAAACCGGCCTGCAGATTTACCAGCAGAAGGGCGCAGAGGCCTATCTGACCTACCACAACGGGATCTATTCCACCGGGCATAACGAAGGCAAGCTGACGGCTGCCGACATCCAGCAGCAGGCGAAGAAAGTGAATTTCGACGCGAAAAAAGCGACGGATGTTGGAGCGGTGCTGGATGGCACGAATCAACTGGCGCAGGAAATCGGCCTGAGCGGCACGCCCGGGGTTATCGTGATGCCGACAACGGGTGCCACGGAAGCAACAATTACCGTGTTCCCTGGGCTGGCGGATAAAGCCTCGCTGGATGCGGCGATTAAGAAAGCAGGCGGCTGATAAGCAAAGCGTCCGCCGCCAGCGGACGCTTCTTAACCACGGCAGCAGCGCTGCAACATCGACATAATCACCTGAAATAGCTCATCTTTAGCCTGTTGTTCTGTGATGACGCCGTTCACTACCGCGGCCGCTAGCCCGTCAGCGGAGCCGAGCATGGCAAGAATGGCGGCCTTGCTGAGATTATCGCTCCCACAAAGCGGTGAAAAGTATTGCCGGCATTTTGCGGTAAATGCGGCGATGCACTCTTGTTTGATCTTCTCCAGCTCAGGCGTCCCGGCCAGCGCGGCCATCACGCTCGGCATTTCCCGTCCCTGATGTAACACGCACTCGATGTAAGCGTTGGCTATCGCCGAGGCCAGTTTTTCCGCATCAGGCTCGGTGTTGCGCAATATCTCATCCATCTTCACCGTCTGGCGTTGGTCGTACTCGGTATAAAGTGTGGCGAAAAGTCCCGAACGGCTGTCAAAATGATCGTAAACCACCGGTTTGGTGACGCCCGCCTGTGTCGCCAGGTAGCCTAGCGTCAGGGCTTCGGTCCCTTCTTCACGAATAATATGCCAGGCGACATCAACCAGTTGCTTGTGCCGCTCTTCTCGCGATAAACGCTGCCGTACGAGTGGTTCAGACATAGAGCATTCTCCCGTTGACAAGCTTATATACCAAAGGTAACTTACCATTAGTAGGTTACTGTTAGTATATAAGACTACGTCCGATATCGTCATATGGCAACTGGAGTCTCCGTCATGCATGCATTAATCGTGGTTTCTCACCCCCTCAACACTTCTTTGACGCATAGCGTCGCCACGGCGATTGCCCAAGGGGTCGCTGAATCTAACCCGCACAATACTGCTGAACTCGCTGATTTAACTCAGGAAGGTTTTAACCCCGTTTTTGCTGCGCCGGATATCGCAGCTTTCCTGCAAACCGACGCCACGCCGGCAGATGTGATTGCTGAACAGGCCCGGATCGACAACGCCGACGCGCTGGTGCTGGTTTTCCCTATTTATTGGTGGTCGATGCCAGGGCTGCTAAAAGGATGGATCGATCGCGTGTTCTCAAATGGCTGGGCTTATGAGGAGACCGCCGATGGTAACGTAGTGAAGAAGCTGGGCCACCTGCGGGTGCATCTGGTTGCCTTAGGCGCAGCGAATCAGAAAACGTATGATAAGCATGGGTTTACGGATGCGTTTAATGCACAAATCTCCCATGGAATTTTTGACTATTGCGGAGCTACGGTGGTGAGTTCTCAGATGATGTTGTTGCCGGAACTGGAAACGGCGGAAGCTCATCTGGAAGCGGGGCATCAGCTTGGAAGGACGATGTTTAGCTGAAAGCAGAAAAGCAAAAACCCAGCCATAGGCTGGGTTCTTTAAATAGTGGTGCCCGGACTCGGAATCGAACCAAGGACACGGGGATTTTCAATCCCCTGCTCTACCGACTGAGCTATCCGGGCAACGGGGCGCATTAAACCGTAATCCGTACGCTCCGTCAATCAAATTTCTCGATTTATCTACCGGTTGCTTAACTTTGCGGCAATTCTGCGCCCGGAGGCGCTTTTTTGCTTAAAATCACATCATGCCGTTATCGCCTTCGCGGGTTTTCCAGCCGCTGGTCACCGAGATGGCGTGGCGTAATCCGGATATCGTGTAGTCGCCGATGACCTCTTCATCATCGCGCGGAGAGCTGATGGTGATTTCCGCATCAACGCCGTGACGGTATGCACCGTGGTGGCTAAAGATGGTACCGATAAAACATTTTTCGTTCAGCCAAACCGGAATGTAAGCCACGGTTTCATAAATATAATTAGACGCCACGCCGCTGTAGTAGCTATCCGCATCGTCGGCTGACGTACCTGGGGGAATAGGGCAAATCGGCGCGTCGCTGTCGCTCTGTGGCTTATCCTTCAGCAGGCTGCTCTGCATCACTTCCAGCGATTTCAGCAGATCTGACTTTTCCCGGTCGCTCAGTGCAGGCGTCAGCGGCTGGTCTTTTTCCGGCGAGCTGATGCCGTCGAGGGTGTAGCGATAGCGAATTGTCACCGCCGGGGTGCTGCTGGAGGGGCTAAACGGGCGCAATAGATAGAGATTATCTTCGCCAAACTGGCCGTTGTACCAGAGGGCATACACCTGGCCGTTAATTCGCACCCAATGGCTCCATTGGTTAGCGCCGCGACCGTTAAGGGAATAGAGCGCGCCAGGAACGCCTGCGTCAAAGTCATCGCCGTTGCCGCTGTCGTCGTTATTGACCGCATCAAAAGCATCATCCCCGCGTTTTAATACGCCGGTGTAGCTAAAGAGGCCCGTGCCGCCGACGTAGCTGTCGATGATTAAATCGCGTCTGCCGTCGCCGTCGAGGTCCACTAGCGTAAAGCTGACTTTGCCGTTTTCGGAGTCGGCGCTGATATCGGACTGGAGAAACGCCTGCCACTCATCATCGCTAATATCGGCGGAAGGCTTCGTCGTCGTTACCAGAGAGTCGTCCGCATAGCTCAGCGTAAAATGGCTGACATGACCGCTTAGCGGGAACTGTTCGGCGATTTTATTGAGATCCAGTTCCGGGTTGGCCTTTTGCTCTTTTAACACGGCGCTGTACAACGCCTTCAGTGCGCTGTTATCGGCATCTTTCTGCTGCTTTGGGATCACCTGGCTAACGAACGTTGGCAGCATCCATGCACCGCCGGGGGCGATTTCACGGCAGTCGCCGGTGGTGTATTTCAGGCTCTGGACAAACGTTTTGCCATCCCAGACGCGCTCTTCTCCGCTAATACAGTCGGCGATACCGCGGCCTTTGTGGAAAAAGGTGATAACGCCATCGGCATAGCTGGAGGCATCGGTGGTCACCAATTGAGGCTGGGTCAGCAGCGTTTTATCCACGACCCACATGGCGTAGCCGTCGTTATAGGCCGCGCGCCAGCACAGCGCCTCAATCAGCATATGATTTTTATCCAGCGGAGTTGAGGTGAGTTGTCGTTCCGACGCCGGGATATCTGCGTTTTGCCAGTCATCACAATGGCTGTTAAGCGCTGGCGTCAGCTGTGGCAGGAGTTTCTCCCGTAGCTTTGTCGTGAGCGTCGTGGAGGCTGCATTGTGAATGACCGGCGCGGCGATAATTTCCGGCGCAGGCGTTGCCGCCAGGATGTTGTCATCTCCGGCATCGCCTTTACGCACTAGCGCATCGGCGGTGCCCAGACGTTGCTGAAACTCATCCATTTTCAGAAATACTGCGCTGCTGCCTGTGCTGGAGAGCTGCTTGCGCTCGTCGTTAAGCGCCAGCTCAATTTTGCCGCTGTGCTCCAGAGCCTGAATTAGCGCGGCGGTCTGGGTATCGTCAAAGCGAAAATGGCTCTCGTCGTTGGCATCAAGCGCGCCGTTATCCTGACCGTCGATGAATAAATTCACCGTCGCATCGGGCGGAATATCGTGCTCGGTCTGGGCGAAGGTGGCGAGGGCGATGACGTGCTGTGCCTCGCCCGCGTTGCGTGTCAGCAAGACGCTGACTTCACCCATTGTCGCGCCATAGCCCGCAGCCCGACAGGTGCCGGTGTTGTCACAGGCAAGTTCCCAGTCTTTGTGCGCGAAAGAAAAACCTTGCGGGGAAGCTGCCAGAAGCGGTGTCGAACACAGCCCCATGATGGCAACCCAAAGAAGAGAACGCATATAAAACCCTGTCAGCATATCCGTGAGGGGGAAATTATATGCGTGATGTATCGGTTAAGATATCGGAATCAGGTTAGAGCCCCGCCCATTCGACACTGAGCAAAACGCAAAATGTCTTCCGCCAGGCGACGTGCGGTATCGACATCGGCCTGACTGCGTTTGATCAACAGGCGACTCAGGCAGCCTTCGATGATAAGTTCCATCTGCTTCGCGACCATCGCCGGATCGTCAACTTCGAGCTGGCTAAGCAGCTCATGAGTGTAGGCCAGCGAAGCCTGCTTTTGCTGCTCTGCCAGTTGATGGATCGGATGCTGGGCGTCCGGATAGAACGTGCAGGCAGCAATAAACAGGCAGCCTGGATAGCGATGATTGCTCACGCATGTGGTCAGCGCAGCGTAACGCGCCAGCAGCTTCTGCTCCGCGCTTAGCGACTCGTCCAGCAATAGCTGACGACGCCAGACGTCGACCTGATGGCTGAGATAGCGTAGCGCGTCATACAGCAGGGCTTCGCGGTCGGGCCAGAAACGTTTGAGGTCATCGAGCGGGTAAGCCACGCGCTCGGCGACCATTTCCAGCGTGGTGTTCGCGATACCCTCGATTTCGAGGATTTGGATGGCTTCACCCAGGACATCTTCACGTTGCACGGTCTTCTCCTCCATTTTTCCTCCTAAAGTGTCGCTCACGGTTGTCGATCGCGCAAATGGGCGCTGAATGCCGCAGCATCCATAAAACCCGTGACGCGCTGTGCGGGCTGTTCCTCTCCCTGTTCGTTGAAGAACAGAATCGTGGGTAGGCCGAGCACCTGCAGGTGCTTCAGCAGAGCCGCGTCTTCAGCGCTGTTCTTTGTGACATCCACTTGCAACAGAACGGTATCTTTTAGGGCCTGCTGTACGTCAGGCGAACTAAAGGTGTATTTCTCGAACTCTTTACAGGCCACGCACCAGTCGGCATACAGATCGAGCATCACCGGTTTGCCTTTAGCCTGAGTCAGCGCCTGGTTGAGCTCGGCGATATTATTGATGCGGGTAAATTCCAGATGCGCCTGCTGTTGGGCGACCGCTGTGCCGAAAGCCCAGTCCTGTAAAGGACGAGCGCTGACCAGCGCGGCTCCAAGCATCACAATCTGCACAATGCGCAGCCATGAACGGGTGGCACCAAGCGAGGTAATAAACGCCCAGCTAAAGAAGGCGACACCAAGCAGAGACCAAAGCCGCAGGCCCCAGAGATCGCCGATGATACGTTCCAGTAAAAATACCGGCAGGGCGAGGATCACAAAACCAAAGGCGGTCTTGACGTGAGCCATCCACGGGCCGCTTTTGGGCAGCAGGCGGTTGCCGAATACGGTCACCAGGATCAGCGGTAGTCCCATACCGAGCGCATAGAGATACAGCGTCCCTCCGCCCAGCCACAGATTACCGCTCTGGGCGATATACAGCAAAATGGCGCTCAGCGGTGCGGTCGTGCAAGGCGAGCAGATGAGTCCGGCAATCGCCCCCATCGCAAATACGCCACCCGGCGAACCGCCCTGACGTTTGTTGCTCATCAGCGTCAGACGCGTTTGCAGCGACGAAGGCAGTTGCAGCGTAAACAGACCAAACATCGACAGCGCCAGCAGGATAAATACCACCGATAGACCGATTAGCACATAAGGATGTTGTAGCGCCGCCTGGAACTGTAAACCTGCAGCGGCGACCACCAGTCCCAGCGCAGTATAGGTTAACGCCATCCCCTGAACGTAAATAAACGCCAGTAGCAGAGCGCGGGCGGTGGAAAGCCGCTGCTTACCGCCCAGCACGATGCCGGAAATCAGCGGGTACATCGGCAGCACGCAGGGGGTAAACGCGATGCCAATACCAATTAACAGCGCCCATAGCGCGGTAAAGGGCAGGTCAGAACCTTTGTTATCTGGGGCCGGGGGAGAAAGATCAGACGGCGACTCTACCGGTAGCGTCGGGCGCGTTTCCAGTGGTAGAGGTGGGTTTAGTTTGGGGGCTACAGCGTCGCTGCTGGAGAGTGCGAGCGCCTTGCCGAGCGGCACGATTTTAGTTTCTGGCGGATAGCAAAAACCGGCATCCGCACAGCCCTGATAAGTCACGGTAAGCGTCGCGCCTGCGGCTGCCTGAGTCAGGGTTACCGGTACGCTCAGGCGCTGGCGGTAAATTTCACTTTTGCCGTAGAACTCATCTTCATGCCATTCGCCTGACGGCAGGGAGGGTTCGGTAAACGTCGCATCGGCGGACGTCAGTTTGATCTGTTTGCGATAGAGATAGTAACCATCCTTGATTTGCCAGGTCAGATTTAAGTCGTGTTGGTTCTGCTGAAAATCAAAGGCGAAAGCCTGATCAGCAGAAACAAAGTTCGAACGGCCAGGTGCGTCGAACAGTCCGGCAATGGCTGATGTGCTGCAAAGCAGCAGGATCAGCGTAATGATGCGTTGAGCCATGAGAGGTAATCGTTGTCTCCGTGAATGACGGGCAGAACCAGAAGTTCAGGGGTTTGATACGGGTGATGGGACTTCAGGCAGTCCAGCAACGCCTGCTGGTGGGCGAGATCGGTTTTCAGCAGCATTTGCACTTCATACTCCTGCTCCAGCTTCCCTTCCCAATAGTAGAGCGAAGTCGCTCCCGGCAGGAGAGTGGCGCAGGCGGCGAGTTTTTCCGCCAGCACTTTGGCCGCCAGATCCTGGGCGGTTGCTTCATCCGGCGCGGTACAGAGTACAACAACAGCATCAGGCGTAGTCATCGTGAACCTCGTATCAGCGAAAAGAGGCACTATAGCACGCAAGGTAAAGGGATTAACGAAACGGGCCAGGATCTGGCCCGAATTTGAAGAGATTTACAGCAGAATGCCGCCAAAAATAAACCCGAGGATCACGCACAGCGTAATGGCGATCACGCCGGGGATCAGGAAGGCATGGTTAAAGACGTATTTGCCAATGCGGGTCGAGCCGGTGTCATCCATTTCGACTGCTGCCAACAGAGTTGGATAGGTTGGCAGGACGAACAGCGCGGAGACGGCGGCAAACGAGGCGATGGCGGTCAGCGGCGTCACGCCCAGCATCAGCGCAGCGGGCATCAGCGCCTTGGTGGTGGCGGCCTGGGAGTAAAGCAGCGTCGCGGCGAAGAATAACACCACCGCCAGCAGCCACGGATAGTTGTGCAGCAGGTCGCCCGCGACGGTCTGGATATCGCTAATGTGCGCTTTGACGAAGGTATCCCCCAGCCAGGCGACGCCGAGCACGCAGACGCAGGCGCTCATGCCGGATTTAAACGTGCTGGCGTTGAGCACTTCACCAGTATCGATTTTGCAGGTGATGCTAATCAGCGTGGCGATGGTCAGCATAAACACCACAATCGCTTCATTACGCGGCAGGACCGGGTTTTGAATCAGGCCAACGGTGTCACTGATGGCGGTGGCGTAGAACATTACCGCCACGATACCGACCAGGAACAGCAATACGGAGCGTCTGGCGTGTGGCTTAAGCTCAAACACCTGGCTACCGCGCAGTTTGACTTCCCCTTTTGCCAGACGCTCCTGGTAGACAGGGTCATCTTTGAGCTCACAGCCGAGGAAGTTACATACGATGGCGGTGAGCATGACGGCAACCAGGGTTACCGGAATACAGATCGCCAGCAGGGTCAGGTAGCTCACACCCAGCGGTTCGAGGATCCCGGCAAAGAACACCACTGCTGCGGAAATCGGCGAGGCGGTAATCGCAATCTGCGAGGCCACCACGGCGATAGAGAGCGGGCGTGAGGGGCGAATACCCTGTTCTTTCGCCACTTCGGTGATAACCGGCAGAGTGGAGAACGCGGTATGGCCTGTTCCCGCCAGCACGGTCATAAACCAGGTGACCAGCGGGGCGAGAAAGGTGATGTATTTAGGATGACGCCGGAGCATTCGTTCGGCGAGGCTGACCAGATAGTCCATCCCCCCGGCGACCTGCATGGCAGCGATAGCGGCGATGACCGCCATAATGATTTCGATGACGTCGAAGGGGATCGCGCCGGGTTGAATTTGAAAGACGAGGGTCAGGACGAGGACGCCCAGGCCACCGGCAAAACCAATGCCGATGCCTCCGAGTCTGGCTCCCAGATAAATAGCCAGCAGGACAATAACGAGTTCTGCACTAAACATATATGCCTTCCTTGTTTTATTAACAAGTTGATATTGGATTGTTGTAATTTGGTGGAACTATAAGAACAAAAAAGGCATGTCATCGCTGACATGCCTGTGGTTAGTTTAATCTGAAAGCTTACTGTTCGCTTTCATCGGTGTATCGCTTCGCTTTATAGGCCGGATGCATCAGGTTCTGCGCAGAGAAGATGTCATCCAGCTCGGCTGCGGTCAGCAGTCCGCGCTCAAGCACTACGTCCCTGACGCTCTTACCCGTTTCGGCGCAAATTTTGCCGACGATATCGCCATTGTGGTGGCCGATATACGGGTTGAGATAGGTGACGATGCCAATCGAGTTATAGACGTAGCTTTCACATACCGCTTTGTTGGCGGTGATGCCGCTCACGCATTTTTCCAGCAGGTTGTAGCAGGCGTTGGTCAGGATATGGATAGATTCAAACATCGCCTGGCCAATCACCGGTTCCATGACGTTCAGCTGTAGCTGACCGGCTTCGGAAGCCATGGTGACGGTAGTGTCGTTGCCGATAACTTTGAAACAGACCTGGTTCACAACTTCCGGCACCACCGGGTTAACCTTGGCTGGCATGATGGAAGAACCCGCCTGCAGTTCCGGCAGGTTGATTTCGTTTAGTCCAGCGCGCGGGCCAGAAGAGAGCAGGCGCAGGTCGTTACAGATTTTGGACATTTTGACCGCCAGACGCTTCAGGGAGCTGTGTACCATTACGTAGGCACCGCAGTCTGAAGTGGCTTCAATCAGATCTTCTGCAGGTACAACCGGTAGGCCGCTGACTTCTGCCAGCTTTTGTACCGCCAACTGTTGATAGCCATCCGGGGTGTTCAGGCGGGTACCGATGGCGGTTGCGCCGAGGTTCACTTCCAGTAGCAGTTCAGCAGTACGCAGAATGCATTTGGTTTCTTCGTTCAGTAGAACGCTAAATGCATGAAATTCCTGGCCGAGGGTCATCGGTACCGCATCCTGCAGTTGGGTACGGCCCATTTTCAGAATGTCCTGAAATTCAACGGCTTTATGCTGGAAGCCTTCGCCAAGCTGGTTGATAGCATCGATCAGCTTGAGGATTGAGGCGTAGACCGCGATGCGAAAACCGGTCGGGTAGGCATCGTTGGTGGACTGGCATTTGTTAACATGGTCGTTAGGGTTGAGGTACTGGTATTCACCTTTCTGGTGACCCATCAGCTCAAGGCCGATGTTCGCCAGCACTTCGTTGGTGTTCATGTTAACGGAGGTACCTGCGCCGCCCTGGAATACGTCAACCGGGAACTGGTCCATGCATTTACCGTTGTTCAGCACCTCGTCGCAGGCGGCGATAATCGAGTTCGCTACGCTCTTGGGGATAGTTTGAAGTTCCTTGTTAGCCAGCGCTGCGGCCTTCTTCACCATCACCATACCCCGGACAAATTCAGGGATGTCGCTGATTTTGCTGTTGCTGATGTAGAAGTTTTCAATCGCTCTCAGAGTATGAACGCCGTAGTAGGCGTCAGCTGGAACTTCCCTGGTACCCAACAGATCTTCTTCGATACGAATGTTGTTTAACATGTGAACCTTCTTTTCAAGCTGCTATATGAATTCACCCAATACGCAGAATTTATGAGATCTCGCGCATTTTCTAGCCGCAGATTATTTCTTTAACCGGCCCGGTGCCCACGATCATATGCTGATGATAGCGAATATCAGTCATCCTGATCACTTATTATGTAGTGAATTCTATAAGAATTATTAATTTGTGAAATGAATCACCGCTTTTCCATTCTTGAAAAAAATAAGCTTTTTTTACGATTGAAAAATGGCGCTTTGGCCCAACATCTTACTAATGCGAATAGCACATCTATGACTACGGGCGCCGACATCGGCGTCCGTTAATGAAGGAGACGCCGGTGCGTTGGATTCCGTTAATTGCCGTTTTTTTATACGTTTACATTGAGATATCGATCTTTATCCAGGTCGCCCATGTGCTTGGGGTGCTGCTGACGCTGATTCTGGTGATCTTTAGCTCGGTAGTGGGGATATCGCTGGTGAAAAACCAGGGCTTTAAAAACCTCATGCTGATGCAGCAGAAAATGGCGGCAGGGGAGAGTCCGGCTGCTGAGATGATCAAAAGCGTATCGCTGATTATCGCGGGTCTGCTGCTGCTGTTGCCGGGATTTTTTACCGACTTCCTGGGTCTGCTGTTGCTGTTGCCGCCGGTACAGAAACACCTGACGTTGAAGCTGATGCCGCATCTGCGCTTTAGCCGGATGCCGGGCGGTGGATTTAGCGCCGGAACGGGCGGCGGTGATACTTTTGAAGGTGAGTATCAGCGTAAAGACGACGAGCGCGACCGTCTGGATCATAAAGACGATCGCTAATGGAATGGTGAGGAAGAATTATATTGGGAAATTATCTCATGAATGAATTCGGTCTTTACTTTAAAAATCAATTGCCAAGATTCGTTGTTAGCTATTGCATCATTGGTTTTGGATTTAGTGCAATAGCATGGATCTGGGGCGGGAGTAGTCAACTTGGAGGGATGATTGAGACATTATTCCCTAAAGATAATGTCTATTATGTCTTATGTATCATCACTCTCATTGTTTCAACTTTTTTTAAAATAATCCTTCATTGTTATGGCGTTAATGAAAAGTCATTTATTTTCAAGATCTTATCTGAATTGCAGTCTATGGTTCCAGTGCTTTTCTTAATTTTCTCTGGATCGCTGTCATTTACAGCATTACTTTTCTTAAATGACAGTCAAATAGCTCGCTCTATGTTCTTGTTTATTGTATCGATACTTTTTTTAGCGGTTTATCCTTGTGTTACGTTTTATCTTCCTGACGGTGAGAAAAAAATTGCAAAAAGCTTGAAAGGAAAAATATAGAATGAATGTTAATAGATTTAGATTGCTGACAAAGTATGTTTTTTGGGTATTGCCCGGTGGCGGCTAACGCCTTACCGGGCCTACGGGAAATGAGTAACCGGATGAGATAGTGTAATTTGTAGGCCGGATAAGGCGTCTGCCGCCATCCGGCAAAAATGCGAGCACAGAGGTCAAAACAGGCTTGTCATCAGTCTTCAGATTTTTCTATTTTGCGCTTTGGTAAAAACAGCCACAGCACCGCCAGCATGATAAATGCGTACAGACTCTTCCAGCCAACCATCGCCAGCAGCAGCAGGCACAGCACGCTGCCAATCGCCGCCAGTACGCGATAACGCCCCTGAAGTAACCGACAACCCGCCAGCATGCACAGCAGATAGATCATGATGAAAATGCCGTTGGCGTAGACGATCAGGGCATCGAGATTGATATTGAGTGCATAAATGCACAGAGCGCTGATCACACAACAGCCCAGCACTGCATTCAATGCATTGCGCGGAATTTGTCGTGGCGACAGCCGGGCCAGATAGCTATCTGGCTTGTATTGCGCTTGTGACCAGACCAGGCGGGCAAAGCTCTGAATATAAATGTTGAGGCTGGCGAAGCAGGCGAGGTAGCCAATAACACAGGCAATCCACAGTGCCTGAACGCCGAACAGACGCACGACGATATTGGGCAATGACGCAGCGGCGGCCATCTCTTCGCCAAAGGCATGAAAATGCAGAACCAGTACGGTACAGGCCCAGTAGACGGAACCTGCGAGCAATAAGCCAATCATCAGCGCACGGGGAAAATCACGTTCCGGTTGCTTAAATTCAGACGCCAGATGAGCGAAAGCCTCAAGGCCGACGAAACACCAGAACATCACCGAGAGCGCAGAGAAAAGCTGTGAACTGTCGATATCAGTAGCGGCAGGAAAGGGGATCTGCGTTGGGTTGATTCCACCACGCCACCAGATAGCGACGATTAACGCGACAATGAGGACCGCAACCAACGTTTGCAGATTTGCGCTGGAGCTGGCCCCGCGTGAGCCGACCCACCAGATGATCGCCAGCGTTCCCAGCTCGGCCAGCAGCAACTGGCTATCATGCCAGCCAAAAAGCGCCTGACCAAAGCCGGTGGCAATATGCAGCGCAGCAGGCAGTCCTACCGGGATCACCGATAAAAATAGCCAGCCGGTAACGCGAGCCAGGCGCGGGCCAAAGGCCATATCAACAAAATGCGCGACGCCGCCTGCGCTGGGAAAATGGCGACCAAGGATGGCAAAGACGATAGCTATCGGGAACACCAGCAGGATCAACGCCGGCCAGGCCCACAGGCTATTGTCACCGGCGACCAGTGCAGCCAGTGCCGGAACGGCAAAGACACCGGTTCCCAGTAATGATGTGGAAAGTAACCCAACTCCTTGAGCAAGCCCCAACTCCTGTTTCAAACCACTCATGATTCAACCTTGCGCCCGGCAAAAAATGGATGGTATCACAATCGCTTTTGCTTATGACGGGTGGTTGCAGCCGCATTTTTGTGTGCGTAAGAGCACGACGGCAAATTTTTTTTTAGTTTTCCCCTTGAAGCGGGAAATCCCCATCCCCATCTCTCAGGGCACTAGCCGGAAAACAGTGTGCGGACCGGCGTCATCCATAACTGATAATGACTTTCTCAAAGGAGAGCTATCAAATGAGTATTCGTCCGTTACATGATCGTGTGATCGTCAAACGTAAAGAAGTTGAAACCAAATCTGCTGGCGGCATCGTTCTGACCGGTTCTGCGGCAGCCAAATCAACTCGTGGCGAAATCATCGCTGTCGGTAAGGGCCGCATTCTGGAAAACGGAACCGTGCAGCCGCTGGACGTTAAAGTTGGCGATATCGTGATTTTCAACGATGGCTACGGCGTGAAATCTGAGAAGATCGACAATGAAGAAGTGTTGATCATGTCCGAAAGCGACATCCTGGCAATTGTTGAAGCGTAATCCGCGAACGACACTGAACATACGAATTTAAGGGAAAGATTAAAATGGCAGCTAAAGACGTAAAATTCGGTAACGACGCTCGTGTGAAAATGCTGCGCGGCGTAAACGTACTGGCAGACGCAGTTAAAGTAACCCTGGGCCCGAAAGGCCGTAACGTGGTTCTGGACAAATCCTTCGGTGCGCCGACCATCACTAAAGATGGTGTTTCTGTAGCACGTGAAATCGAGCTGGAAGACAAGTTCGAAAACATGGGCGCGCAGATGGTGAAAGAAGTTGCCTCTAAAGCGAACGACGCTGCTGGCGACGGTACCACCACCGCAACCGTACTGGCGCAGGCTATCATCGCTGAAGGCCTGAAAGCCGTTGCTGCGGGCATGAACCCGATGGATCTGAAACGTGGTATCGACAAAGCTGTCGTTGCTGCTGTTGAAGAACTGAAAACGCTGTCCGTACCGTGCTCCGACTCTAAAGCTATTGCTCAGGTTGGTACCATCTCCGCTAACTCCGACGAAACCGTAGGTAAACTGATCGCGGAAGCGATGGATAAAGTCGGTAAAGAAGGCGTGATCACCGTTGAAGACGGTACCGGTCTGGAAGACGAACTGGACGTAGTTGAAGGTATGCAGTTTGACCGTGGCTACCTGTCCCCGTACTTCATCAACAAGCCGGAAACTGGCGCTGTTGAGCTGGAAAGCCCGTTCATCCTGCTGGCTGATAAAAAAATCTCCAACATCCGCGAAATGCTGCCGGTTCTGGAAGCAGTAGCAAAAGCGGGTAAACCGCTGGTTATCATTGCTGAAGACGTTGAAGGTGAAGCGCTGGCGACTCTGGTGGTTAACACCATGCGCGGCATCGTGAAAGTGGCAGCGGTTAAAGCACCGGGCTTCGGCGACCGTCGTAAAGCTATGCTGCAGGACATCGCAACTCTGACCGGCGGTACCGTTATCTCTGAAGAGATCGGTATGGAGCTGGAAAAAGCGACTCTGGAAGATCTGGGTCAGGCGAAACGTGTTCTGATCAACAAAGACACCACCACCATCATTGATGGCGTGGGTGAGGAAGCTGCAATTCAGGGCCGCGTGACTCAGATCCGTAAGCAGATCGAAGAAGCGACTTCTGACTACGACCGTGAAAAACTGCAGGAACGCGTTGCTAAACTGGCAGGCGGCGTTGCGGTAATCAAAGTCGGTGCGGCTACCGAAGTTGAAATGAAAGAGAAAAAAGCACGCGTTGACGATGCTCTGCACGCGACCCGTGCTGCAGTAGAAGAAGGCGTGGTTGCCGGTGGTGGTGTTGCGCTGATTCGCGTGGCAAGCAAACTGAGCGACCTGCGCGGTCAGAACGAAGATCAGAACGTGGGTATCAAAGTTGCGCTGCGCGCAATGGAAGCTCCGCTGCGTCAGATCGTTCTGAACTGTGGCGAAGAGCCGTCTGTAGTGGCTAACACCGTGAAAGCGGGTGATGGCAACTACGGCTACAATGCTGCAACTGAAGAATACGGCAACATGATCGACATGGGTATCCTGGACCCAACTAAAGTGACCCGTTCTGCTCTGCAGTACGCGGCCTCTGTAGCTGGTCTGATGATCACCACCGAGTGCATGGTCACCGACCTGCCGAAAAGCGACGCACCTGATTTAGGTGGCGCTGGCGGCATGGGTGGCATGGGTGGTATGGGCGGCATGATGTAATCGTGCGCTATACCCCTTAGATACCAAGAAACCCTCGGGCAGAAATGCTCGGGGGTTTTTCTTTTTGTCGTCTTTTTAGTATAAGGTTGTACATCCGGGCCAGCGCGTCCAGCTCATTGATCGTGGGGAATAACATGCAGGTAAAATATTTAGCAGGGATTGTCGGCGCAGCATTATTGTTAGCAGGTTGCAGCTCCAGCAACGAACTGAGCTCTGGGGGCCAGAACGTCCGCTTCGTCGAAGATAAACCGGGTTCGGAATGCCAGCTGTTAGGAACCGCGACGGGTACGCAAAGTAACTGGTTATCCGGGCAGAATGGCGACGAAGGCGGCTCTATGCGCGGCGCAGCAAACGCCCTGCGTAACCAGGCGGCAGAAATGGGCGGCAACGTGATTTACGGTGTCAGCAGCCCGACGCAGAACCTACTGTCGAGCTTTGTCCCGACCGATAGCCAAATGAATGGCCAGGTTTATAAGTGCCCGAATTGATTTAATCACGGGTTCCCCTCTCCAGATGGAGAGGGGAACCCGTGCAACGGCTGGAAAGGTAGAGCCATTTTTTCTACATCCATGTAGATACCCAAATGTGTTACTGCTTAAGAGTTGCCTGAGTTTTAAGGCAGAAGGCGTGTAACGGAGCAAGGCACTCCTCTTTAGTTAATATCTGCATTGGTTGAGACGGAATACGTTGGTAAAAAGTCTGGCATAGCGGATATTTTTCCAGGAGCGCTTTTAACATTGGAACCAGGCGAGCAACTCTTTGAATGATGCTTTCCGCTTCCTGAGAATCTGGCTGCACATTAGCTTTGATAACTGTACCTGCGAGAATTTCTTTACCTTGTTTCGTTTCGAAACAGTAAAGTACTGCCAGATAATCTGAAAACAGATGCTGTTTCCATGGTTCGTGATTGATCACCTTGAAATTTAGATACTCGAGATTAGTTAAGTCAACAGAGTAAAATAATAAGAAGTCAAGTAGTGAACCAATAATCTGCATAGTTTCTTTATCATCTATAGTTTCAATAGCTTTCTGAATAGCCAGAATAATAAATTCAACCTGTGTGTCATTTATTTCAAGAATAACAACTTGCTCGTTTTGTAATATGATAATGAGAGAAAATTGATCATCTTTGAATTTAGGGGTTATAGATGCAATAAGGTTTGCAGGGTCGGGTTGCATAACCTCTGCTGGAACAATCTCGGGAATATTAGCTGTTAATAGCTTAATATCATCCTGAGCTTTTTCTTGATAAAGAGAATCTTTATCAGTTAAACGTTGTGTGAATTTTATCATACGGCTTCGTAGAATAATGAGGAAATCAACTAATGTGGTTACCTGCATATAAAAAATACGATGTTCGTCGCTAGTATCTCTCACCTTGAACGTCATCAGGCAGAGATGGTCACCTTGTTTGATAGGTGCTGTATTTATTCCTTTAATTATCATATGATTCATTCCTATTATTCTTTTTTTAGCAAGGTAGTGACATTGAATTATAGCTGGATAAGTCAATTACGCGGTCTGCTGACGCAATCGTTGAAGGTCTATGTGCAACTATAATGCGTGTAATACTTAAGTTTGATATTGCATTATTAATGCTCGCCTCATTGTTCAAATCAAGGTGGCTGGTAGCTTCATCCATAAACAGTATCCCTGGTTTGCGATAGAGAGCTCTTGCGATTAATAAACGTTGTTTTTGTCCGCCAGATATTCCTGTCCCTAGTTCACCGATCAGCGTTTCATAACCCATAGGCATTTTCATGATCTCGTCATGAATATTACTATTTTTGGCACATTGAATTATGAACTCTTCATCTGCATTGTCTTCAAATCCACTAATATTTTCCAAAATAGAGCCAGAGAATAAACGATCCTCCTGTAAAACACATGCAGTACTGAGGCGATAGTTATTTAATCCAATTTTATTGATATCCAGATTATCAGCAAAGACATCTCCACTGGTTGGTGAAAGCAGGCCACACATAACTTTCAGTAAAGTAGTCTTTCCCACACCGGATGGACCGACAAGGGCAACTGACTCACCTGGTTCAACAAAAATACTTAGGTTGGAAAATACAGGTTGAGTAAAGGGATCATACTGATAGCTTAAATTCTTAACTTCTAGTTTAACTCCCTTATCTTCCTCAAATACGCGACGAGAAGGCATCTCACTCTCAGGCTCGCTAAAAACAATCTCAGAAAGTCTTTCATTATGTAGAGATAGTATACGTAGTTGCATAAATAGATCGATCAAGCTGGATGCTCGCTGAGAAAATTGTCCTCGGTAGGCGTTGAATGCCATAAACATCCCTAGAGTCATATTATTATCAATTACTGCTAATGCCCCTAACCACAAAATTACAACTTGGTCAATTGAAGAAATAAATGTATTAATACCACTGAACATCATATCAAAACGTGTTTGTTTAATTCCTGCATTACAGGCATCAATATTTAGATTTAACCAATGTTGTGAACGTCTCTCTTTTAAATTGAGAGCCTTAATTGTTGCAATCCCATATAATGATTCCATAAAATGCGAACTGGAACGTGCACCTTTAATAACCTGTTCTTCTGAAACCCGGCGATAGAATCTATATGTGGCTAAACGCATAATAGCATAACATAATGTAAAGCCGACAACGACCCAGACAAGCCATCCACCATATAAGGTTAGCATGATTAGAAGACCGATGGTCATTATAGTATCGATAATTCCGGTAACAATGCTATTGGTGAAAGTTGAACGAATAACATCCAGAGAAGAAAAACGGGATTGAATATCACCTAAATGACGTTTCTCAAAAAATGATAATGGAAGACTGGCTAAATGATCAAAAAGTGTCGTTTTCCATTGTATATTTGTTAATGTATTTAATGTTAAAGAAATCCATGCGCGAAGCATGCTGATAAATGTACGGAATAAGGTGAAAGATACTAAACCAATACATATAACAGCAAGTAGACTTTGATCGTGAGCCATGATTACATGATCTGTTACCATTTGTGTGCCAACAGGGAGTAATAAACCAATGGCTTCAATGACTACGGAGAAGGCAAAGATTTTTAGTAGTGTGCTTTTCAAGCCTACAATATTACGCATTAAATCAAGTAAACGTAGACGTGACTTTGCCTTTTCCTGCTGGAAATTTTGGTCTGGCCAAAGTTCAAGAGCAATCCCGGTAAAGTAATTGGACATCTCCTGCATACCAATAATGCGTTTACCGAGAGCTGGATCGTGTACAATAAAACTGGATTTGCGAACTTTGGTTAGAACGACATAATGATTCATTCCCCAGTGAATGATACAAGGGAGTTTAAGCTGGTTTATTTCATCAATATCTAACGATAATGCTCGGCTTTTTAAACCAGCACGTTCGGCCGTTTTACTTAGCGACAACAGCGTTACGCCCTGTGCAGGACTGCCATAGCGTTGCCGGAAGTTAAACAGATCGATATTGAGCCCATGAAATCCAGAGATCATCGCCAGACATGCAATCCCACATTCAGCAGCTTCTGATTGTAGAATGACAGGGATTTTTTTTCTAAGTGAGAAATTAATTTTTTCTATGATGGATTTAAATAATGATTCAGTCATTTATTGGCCCACTTACGCTCTGGGTGATCTTGTATAATGGTGTAAACATCCACATGTATAGAGGCCGTTCCTCGAGAAAAACAATTGCCTGTGCTTTTAGGCCATTAGATAATTCAAGGGTTTTATTCTTATAAAAGAATTTAGAGTTTTCAATTTTAACGATGGCCTTATATAGAGCAAGCTCCTGTTGATTCGGATTTGTAACGACATTTGTATATTCAGACATTTCCTGCCGTGAAGCAGGCACTGAAGAGATAGATAATACTTTACCAGGAAATTGACCAAACTTGTCTGACGGAAATGCGTCATAGCGGATGTTTACCGTATCACCAGGGTTAATATAGGGAATGCTATTATTGGGAAGCCACAGTATCAAATAGTACTCAACATTACCGGTTGGTTTTATTTGAGCAAGGCTGCTTCCTTTGTCCACCATTTTCCCGGCTGTCACTGCGACTGACTCAATTTTACCATCAGATGTGGCTTTAATTACCAGATTACCATTGGCGTTTGATTCTACACGCTGATTTTTATAATCATTAATTTGGTTTTTTTGATTTGAAATTTGATTGTCAAAATCAGAAGCTTTAGTCACAATATCACTCTTAAGTTGTGTTAATTGAGACTCTAGTTGCATTCTTTGACTAATCAGTGACTGATATGTACTTTGTTGTTGAAAGTAGAGTGAGTGTTGATAGTTGTACTGATCTTTAGTAATTAAACCTTGCCTGAGGTATTGATCATAGCTGGAGAGATTATCTTTCATTTTTTTCAGGCCTGTATCAGCATTGATCAACATTTTATTTGTTTCACTCAATGAGTTAGAATATTGATTAACCTGAATATTCAAGGCGGTTAGAGTTTCCTCTTTATTTGTTCGTGTTTTTTCTATGATCTCTTCAGCGTTGGAGATTTTTTCTGTAATAACGGCACTCATTGTGTCGGTGACATTACCGTTGATAGTCGAGCGAGATACATCAAGCTCGTAGAGTGGTGTTCCCTTTACCACAATATCACCAATGTCCACGTGTTTTTTTACAACAAAACCTTGCTGAGGTGCAAAGACATTAATAGAGTGGGGCAGTGTAATAATTTCACCGCGTACGTCAATACGTTGTGTATACTTGCAGTACGTGATTGTAATGATGAGTAAACATAAAAATATTAATGAAATGGTAAGAATAAGCCATGCGGGCATTCCTGCTAACAATAATGCTTTTCCTTTCCAGTGATTTTTTTTATGTTCAATTGCTTCCTTGCGATAAAGACTATTTGGCATCAGAAATCACTTTTAGTAATGTCTCATAAAAATTAATATAATATATTTATGAGGTTGATGTTACACTTTAATAAATAACACTTGCAGCGTTATCTAACCCTGCAAGTGTATCTTTATATTAAAAAAATATTAATCAGTTAGGGGTCCAGCCACCAATTGTACCAGCAAACCAACTATCCATACCTTTATTGATTAGTTCCATCGATTTATCAGCACCAATATATGCTCCCCAGATAGCACCCGTTACGGCACCCTGGATTGCTCCCCAAATAGAGCCAATGCCGGTAGTAATAACACCGAAGCCAAGTATACCGCCACCAGAACCATTACCAGTGACTCCCCCTTGCAAACCACCCGCTGCAGACGTACCAAGAGCAAGTAACACTCCACCAACAACTGCATCAAAAGCACCTTCAATAATTCCTTGGGTGCCCTTAAGCATGGCTTCTATACCGGCACCTGATACATCATTCATTTCTACGATTGTCAATTCTTTCATTTTTTTTCCTTAATTAAAATAATCCATTATTACTGATTAACATCAAAGTGATAACTTGGATGCTTCCAGTATTCAGAAAAATCGCTCATCAGATGAGAACATCTGCGATTTTTCTAGAGCAGATTCTGGCCGTAAAAAATAAAAATACAATGCTTTTTGTTTTTATTTATGTTGAATTTTAGTGGTTCAGTTAGTAATCGAACTTAGTTCATGTTTAGTTCATGTTTAATTTGTGGTTGAAAATAGATATATAATTTCGTGCTATCAGTGTAACTATCGTGATAAAAACCTCATGAAAGATTAGTTGATGAGGTTTTAGCTTTAGAATGTTTAACCTTTATTTTTCCTGGAGAACAATTTCAAAATCTGCTTTTACTTCCCCTGTTCCCGCCGTACCTAATGTTACAGGGTTGGCAATTTTGTAGTAATCAGCATTGAAGGTTAAACTCTGACTCTTTACTGTGGTGAACGAATAACTAAGGTCACTAAATTTTATAGCAGTAGAATCCTTCTTAAGAATAAAGCCTATATTAGTAGCACCACCAGGAAGAGCATTTAGTAATACACCATCTGCTGAAGGTGAGTTCATTGATATTGGGTTGAACCAGTAAATAAAATTCTTATTCACTTCAGATGTTGGACAGCTTATGTCTAGTGTAAAGTTTTTTGGTTTTCCGGCTGCAGCGCCGATGGAAATGGAAGTGAGTTCAGATAAATCGATGTTTTGTAATCTTACCGTACTTCCATTCCTTGGGGAAATTTCACATGTTGTTTCTTTAAATTTAATATTTGTGAGGTCAATATTTATCCTATATAATGCGGACGAATTATTACTCCCTGTACTTGTTTGTACAGGAGTACCTGCCATATAGTAAACAGTAATATAGCTGTCAAGTTTTTGTTGCGTTATAGGTCCTGTTTTAACTAACCAGACCATAACCTGCTTTGATATATCTGATGATGAAAAGTATCGTTGAGTTGCTTGTTCCGCCTGATTAATTTCTGATGGGATAAAGCGCCCTTTAGGCTTTGTTATATCAGATATCTGGAAGCCGATACCAGGAATACCTGTTTCATAGACTGTTTGGCCATTAATTTTCTTTACATTTGATTCATTAACTGCAGGTGTTGTTCTTATAACATAGACATCACTTACGCTACATTTTGAATAAATCTTTGGATTAACATTGCCACGAACTGCGGTAGCCAATATCGTACCATCGGGTAATGTTGAATCAGCCAGGACGGAGGGGGTTCCAAAACTAACGGTGATGGCACCTGTTGTACCATCATAAGAACATGTCGCTGTGGCCTGAAAGCTTATACATAATAAACCAAGTGAAATAATTAATTTTTTCATAGTATGTATTATTCCTGTTAACGGCAAACAGCATTAGCCTGCGCTATGCCTTCATTTGACGCAGGTAAACTATAAGTTGCCTTACACTGTTGGCCGGTTTTTGATCCCCACTGGGCATAAACTTCACCACTATCTTTCAGGCCGGACATATAAACCATGCCGCCGTCGGATACGATGCTGGCCTGAGCATTTTTATCTGTGGTTAAGGTAACCGTCGCACCATAAGGCACATTCTCACCCGATGATCTTTTCAGGATCAGGAACGCACGGCGACCAATATTGCCTTCAAAATTTGCCCGTACGATTGCGGCACGAGTTGGCACCACTTTCTGCGTGGTATTCGGCAGTTCCATATTATCGCTCAAAGTGGTGTTATCTAATGCCACGCTGGTACGATGGTATGGCGTCACGTAAGGAATAATGGCGTAACCGCGATAATCTGTTTCAATCGTCGCGTCATTTTCGAGGCGAACGTTATTTAGGCCCGGCGCTTTAACCAGGACGGCAGTTTCAGACATTTCTTGTCCCAGTGTAATACCATCAGCGTGAACCAGGACTCCACCACTCATACCATAGTTAATGAGCTGGCTATGTTTGCTATAGCTGTAGCCACCATTCACTGAACCCATTGAGCCGCGGTAGTTACTGTATACACCACCGCTGGCATCTTCCCGATTGCTATAACCCTGCTGTACGTTCCAGTCCAGATTATGGTTTTCCAGCGCTACACCGCTTAAAGAGACATATTGGTCGGTAGAACCTGGGCTGCTGTTGGTGACGTTATACGTTGCGTAGGTATTCGGTATCCAGTCGCCTAATGGCACTGTGATGTTAAATGAAACGACATGGTCGTCTTCGACGGTGCGGCTTGTGCCATTACTACCCCAGGAATAGCGACTGTAGCTATAGCCTGCATAATAGTTAAAGCGACGGAACCCGCCGTTATAGCCAATATTTAATGAATTGTTACGGCGATTGCTGTCCCAGTAGTCTTCAAATATACCGGAGACGGACAGACTTCCGAGCCCTGAACCCAAGCTTTGATTTACGGTAATATTAGTTCTATTACGTAAAGAACGAGAAGTATAACTGCCGTAGCGATTATTATAAGTATTCATTACATCGGTAAGCGTGTTATAGCCAGATGTTGAATAGCGATAGCCCGCGACGGTGATATTCGTACCCGTTTCAAGAATATTTTTACCATAGCGGATACGCCAGGACTGACCCGACGTTTTATCCAGGTCTTTCTTTTTCGACCAGGCTTCGGTGACGTCGGCTGAAACCGCACCGATGTCGCCCAGGTTTTGCCCAACGCCGAATGCCAGTGCCTGATAGTTGGAGGCGGCCTGCATACCCGTGTAAATAGTAGTATTACTCAAGACGCCATAGCTTATGGTCGCCTGAGTAAATGGTTTCTCATCAATATCGCCATCATAGGGGCGATATTTACCGCTGGTGATTTCGTATTCCATTTGGCCTTCTCTGAGCATTAATGGCAGAGAGGCGTAAGGTACAATGAAGTTTTGCCGGGAACCGTCGGCTTCTTCCACAGTAACATAGAGGTCACCGTTACCGCCGGTTGAGTAGAGATCGGTAATCTCAAAGGCACCAGGAGCGACAAAGGCTTGATAGATCTGGTAACCGTTCTGTTTGATAACAACGCGGGCGTTAGTTCGGGCAATACCACGAACGATAGGTGCGAAGCCGCGCAGGCTTTCTGGAATCATGTCAGTATCGGTAGCAAGCTGAATACCGGTAAACGGGACGCTATCAAAAATACTTGATAGTGAACTGCTTTCCCCCATTACCAGGGTACTTTTTAGCGGAATGATGCTCCGTTGAGCATAAAGATACACAGAATCCCAATCGCTCTGAATACCAGCCGATTTATTCCAGGTACTTAGATTACGTAGGCGCCATGGCCCAATATTCAGGCCAGATTGTAAATTGAGGTTATAGTATTCATTATTCGCCTCATAATCCTTCCCTGAGCTGAACTGGTAATTAGTCAGCAGTGCGTTAATTCCATCATCAAATTCTTCAGGTGGGACTAACCCTTGAGCAATAGTAGATAGCGCAGCCTGCGGTATGGATATCAGTAACTGCTGAGTATTGAAGTTAAAATCTGTCGTGAAGTTAGGTATCCCACTGGTGTCAGCACATCCGTTAGCATCTTCTTTTAAGTGAGGGAACGCCTCTGAACGCAAACCATAGCTGGTTAGTTTAGCGATACTCAGGCAGGGAACTAGTTTCAGCTCGCCTGTAGTCGGATCTTTTTTTTCGACAAACCGAATATCTGTTGTTTCCTGCAGATTATTATTTAAAACGACATCAATGCGATACTCTCCCGGAGCCTGCGCATCTTTCGTTGCGTACAGCGATAAGTCCGGTATTGAGGAAGGATCGCTTTGACCGACTGATTTAATAAAATCAGGATCAAAAAAATCACGCGCCAGGGCATTGTTACAAAAACCGAGGGCTAACGCAGGAACAAGAACGAAAAATGGGTGGGACACACCAGAAAGAACACCATCCCTTTTTTTTATTAAAATAGACATACTTTTCACCCTGGTCGGTCAAAAAAGAACAAAAATTATATTGATGACGAATAGGCAGAACCCATGCCTCCGTTGTCAGTTGCGACTTTCCATACTATTTCTGAGCCATTTACACCCGCTGGTAATGTAAATTCTTTGGTGGCGAATGCATCGATATTGTTAATGGAACCACTCACTTCTGTATTATTGATTTTGATTGACTTAAAATAGATAAAAAATGGTGTTGTGTTTTTTAGCGTGATTTTATTACCGCTTTTACGCCATTCTAATTTCTTGGCTTCCTGGTTGATCGAAAGATCTTGTAAGGATTTTGGGCGGTAGATAAGGCGCATTCTATGACGTACAGCCAATTGGATTTTGTTTTTATCCGAGTCTGCATCACTGGTCGGTGGGATCGACATTACGTTGAAATAATAAACGGTTTCCCTGTCTTTGGGTGCGCTAGTTATGTTCGCATTAGGAAATATACGTACAGTATTTTTCTGTTTTGCTTCCAGGCGAAAAAGAGGAGGGGTCACCATAAAAAAAGACGTTTGGCTACCTTCACGAGGCTCAACCCACGATTTGATTAAATAAGGGATATTATCTTTATTTTCCAGGTTAGCGTTAATTTCACGCGCTCCCTCTTTATAAAGATGTCGTGTGGAGTCAACAACCACACCGCTATAGGCGGCAAAGCTTACTGAAAACGAAAAAACTGCCACTATTTTTAATAATGACTTCAACATAATTCATTCCCTGAATAAAAATAGGGCTTGCCTGAGGCAAGCCCTATTGAGTATTAGTAGCTGATGGTAAAGGTAGCTACACCTTTAACTGCGCCATCGGTAACGCCAGCAGCAGTTTTAACGTATGCAGCTTTGTAACGCATATAAGACGGGGTGCCCGCGGTATAAGCAACAACTTTAGGTGTGGTACCGGTGAAGCTTACACGTGAACCATCGGTGTTAACAACGGTCACCGCTGCGTTGGTTGCCGGGTTTACAGCAGTGTTAGTCAGAACGTTATCCTGGCCGCTGATGTAGTCACCAGTAACGGTAATGTTCAGGTTTCCGGTGTAATCAGTCGCGCCTTTCTGGCAGTCTTCAATTTTGTACTCAATATCTTTTGCAAGAGCCATATACGGAGAGTTTACGGCCTGGCCTTCCAGGATAGAGGCTTGAACATCATCCAGAGTTAAAGAACCACCTTGGATCAGTGCTGATGGAGTAACGTTACAGGATTCACCGGTATCAGTGACGTTGCCCAGAATTGTTAGTTGAGAACTGTTCCCTGCCGCGAAAGCCTGAGCGCTCAGAACTGCAGAAGCAGCGACCATTACAGCTACGATTGTTTTTTTCATTTATTTAATCCATTTATAGATACTAAAGTCCTGAATAGATACCCGGCTCGGTTGTTAATTAGTGGTATTGGTAATAACTAACATCCCGCTATCTATGCCTGAGCTCTATCGTTTTCTTTCCCCTGCCGTTGCTGTTGTGCATCCGTATGCATAGAGCCTAATGGGCAGGAGCGACGACAAATCTAAGTCGAAGAACGATAAAGTGCATGTGAATTTTGTTTGAATTTAAAGTTTGTTTTTTGAAGGTGGTAAATTCACATGATGATTACGTTGATAATAATAGCTATGGATGAAATGGATAGTGGTAAAATTGGTCTTCCATTCAGTTCAAATATCATGATAACCTTATCTTTGCTCCAGGTCTGGAGTTGTTAATTTATACTTGAAATTATCTAATCTGGTTGGTTTATAGGGATGTATCCTGATTTCTAAAGATGAAATTGAATTTAATTCATCGTTATTTCACATAGTTAATGAGGGCGGAAAGGGACTATGATATTCAATGAATATATCATTAATAATGAAGTTATTTTTAATGTAAATGTAAACGAACTACAACCTCTGGGCGAGAACGGCGAAGGTGTGAGCTTAAACGCGCCTACTGCACGCTGTCTCCAGCTTTTATTGGAAAGTAATGGGAAAATTATATCCAGAGAGGAGTTTCTGGATACGGTGTGGAAAACCAGAGGTGTTGTTGTATCTCAAAACACCTTTTATCAAAATATATCCTTACTAAGAAAATCGTTACTTAAGGCGGGACTATCGCAAGATATTATAGTGACGGTAAGGCAGCGTGGTTTTGTTCTCGCTTCAGGATCGCATATCGCGTCGTTCTTCAGAACGGAAGAGGAAAACTCGGAAAACACTTCAAATATTCAAGTAATAAATAATGCCTCTTCGCCCCCGTTAGAGAGAAATAAAGTTAATAATTTGCTTACTCAGGAGGATAAAATGAAAAGTGTTGATGCAGCGTTTAAGTTACCTAAGTGGATCCTACCTTTGCTATTGGTGATGATAGCAGCTGACATAATTGCTCTCTTTTTGTAAGTAATAACTAATGAATAAGCTTATAACTTCCTTTTATATTTACGCCTAATAGACCACTGGGTTCACTTTCTGGTAGTTATGTAAACTTTATTAAATATCTGTATATCAGATCAAATATGAACTGATTAATTGACAGTCTGCCGGGCGATGCTCGGCAGAAAATGTAACTAGCACTGCTTTAAACCTAAGTCTAGTGGCGTTTTACTAGGCTCCCCGCCGATTTCCCGCGCTAGCTTTGGCACCAAATAACCGGATACCAGGGTGAGTAACTCTCGTATAATCGACCGGGCTTCATCATCGCTAACCATAAAATGCGCTGCACCCTGGACTCTGTCCAGAACGTGCAGGTAATAAGGCATGACTCCGACATCAAACAACGCGTTACTCAGGTCTGCCAGAGTCTGCGCGTTATCGTTTACGCCGCGTAGAAGTACGCTTTGGTTCAACAACGTAACACCCGCTATGCGAAGCCGCTTCATAGCCGTGTGAAATTCTGCATCTATTTCGTTGGCGTGGTTGATGTGGTTCACCAACAGTACCTGTAACGATGATGTAGAAATACGCGCAACTAGCGCATCGGTAACACGTGCTGGGATGACAATGGGTAATCGACTGTGAATTCGCAGACGCTTGATATGTGAAATAGCTTCCAACTGCGTCATTAACCAATCAAGCTCATGATCTTTCGCCATCAGCGGGTCGCCGCCGGAAAAAATAATTTCATCAAGCTCTGGATGGGCCGCAATATACTCCAGTGCCGCCTGCCAGTTGCGCTTATTGCCTTGATTTTCGGCATACGGGAAATGACGACGGAAACAATAGCGACAATTTACCGCGCAGCCGCCTTTAACCAGCAGGAGCGCACGGTTACTGTATTTATGCAGCAGACCAGGCACCACGCTGTGTTGTTCTTCCAGCGGGTCGGTGGAGAATCCGGGGGCAGCAATAAACTCATCCTGAGAGGTAAGTACCTGACGAAGAAGAGGATCGTTAGGGTTTCCTGGTTCCATGCGGGCGATAAATGCTCGTGGAACACGTAGTGCGAACAGGCGCTTTGCATCGCGTCCTGCCAATAGATTCGTATCTGCGTCTACATTTAAAAGATGCAGCAGTTCATCAGGACTGGTCACAACATCTGCAAGTTGCGCTAACCAATCTTCTCTGGATGGGGTATTTAGGGTTACAATATGCGCCATTTTGTGGCTTAGCTACCAATTAACAAAATTTCAGAGGGCCTTATGGCGACTTACTATAGCAACGATTTTCGTGCCGGTCTTAAAATCATGATGGACGGCGAACCTTATGCAGTTGAAGCCAGTGAATTCGTTAAACCAGGGAAAGGCCAGGCTTTTGCACGCGTTAAGCTGCGCCGCCTGCTGACTGGTACCCGCGTTGAGAAAACCTTCAAGTCAACTGACTCTGCTGAAGGTGCAGATGTTGTCGATATGAACCTGACTTATCTGTACAACGACGGTGAGTTCTATCATTTCATGAACAACTCTACTTTCGAACAGCTGGCTGCGGACTCAAAAGCAGTTGGTGATAGCGCTAAATGGCTGCTGGATCAGGCCGAGTGCATCGTGACCCTGTGGAACGGTCAGCCTATTTCCGTAACTCCGCCAAACTTTGTTGAGCTGGAAATCGTTGAAACTGACCCAGGTCTGAAAGGTGACACCGCAGGTACCGGTGGTAAACCAGCGACCCTGACCACTGGCGCAGTCGTTAAAGTTCCGCTGTTCGTGCAGATTGGCGAAGTCATCAAAGTGGATACTCGTTCCGGCGAATACGTATCCCGTGTGAAGTAATTCATGCGATGAGATGGTTGGCGCAGCGCGACGCTGCGCCCTCTACGAATTGACATAGCTGGTAGGGTAGATGAACCGTGCGATCAAATTGTTGGTACTGTTAGCTCTCGGTTGCTCGCTGTTGGCTGGATGCAATACGGCTCGCGGTGTTGGCGAAGATATTCAGAGTTTAGGGCACGCGATTTCTCACGCTGCTGGTTAATTTGATTTCATCAGGCAATTCTTATTCATATCCCCACAATCTCTTTGCTTCACACTTGTAATCTCTTTTTCTCTTAAAAAACGTTGAGCTTCCTTTATCCCGGGCCAGGTTGTCTATGCTTATAGGGCACGATAACTAAAACTGGTAAATAAGGATGACATTATGGTGAAAAAAGCGATTGCAGCGTTCTTTACGGTTTTGGCTCTCTCTTCTGTATTGACCGCATGCAACACTACGCGCGGTGTGGGTCAGGACATTTCAGAAGGCGGTAGCGCGATTTCAGGTGCCGCAACCAAAGCTCAGCAATAGACCATGACGGTACGGCCAGCGGTCGTACCGTTCTTTCTCGACTCATCCTCGTTGTGTATAATCTCAGCGAGTTATCATCCACCTTACGGGACGACCCGTAAGCGTTTCACATCTGGGGACGGCCCCATCAAGGAGCCATATGTCCTGGATAGTGTTATTTGTTGCTGGTCTGCTGGAAGTTGTGTGGGCAGTCGGCCTGAAATATACCCACGGTTTTAGCCGCCTGGTACCAAGCGTGATTACCATTGTTGCGATGGTCGTCAGCATGGCCTTGCTGTCATGGGCGATGAAAAGCCTGCCCGTAGGGACAGCCTATGCGGTGTGGACGGGAATTGGCGCCGTTGGTGCGGCGATAACCGGTATTCTGCTATTAGGTGAATCCGCCAGCCCGATGCGCATTGCCAGCCTGGCGTGTATTGTGATTGGCATTATTGGCTTGAAAATCAGCGCCCATTAATAGTGTTGATTGACCCATAGCAATTTACTCACGTCGAAGCCCTGCTGGGTAGCGATATCCAGCATTTGCTGTTTCACTTCCGGTGGGATTTTCGGCGTGCGTGCCAGTAGCCAGAGATAATCGCGGTCTGGGCCGCAAACCAGCGCGTAACGGTAATCCTTGTCCAGCGCAATCACGTTATAGCCGCCATAGAAGGGGCCAAAAAATGAGACCTTCAGCGCGGCGCGTGTGGGTTCACCGGTAAAGTAGGCCACGCCATCAGTTTTTTGCCATATGCCTCGATCGGGGTTGTATCCTTTATTAACCACATCCAGTCCACCGTCTTCGCGCAGGCTGTAAGTTGCGGTGACTTTCTCTAAACCACGCTCAAAATTATGGTCAAAGCGGGCAATCTCATACCAGGTCCCCAGATATCGCTGTGTGGCGAATGGGCTCACAACAGTCACGCCTTGTGGTGGCGTGGGCGTGCTACAGGCAACAAGCAGAAATGAAGCGGCAACAACCGCAATGACGGGAAGCAGACGCATAATTTTTTCCTTGCCAGCTTTTAAGCTAAGTGTAGATTTCGGCAGGAAAAGTGCGGAAGAATTTTCTTGAGAAGAGAGCCCGGTAACAAAATGCTACCGGGCTTGCCGGAGTCGAGGTGAACGCGGAGTCGACTCTCGGTTTTAAATGAATATGATACCGACCAGAGTCACGACGGTCAGAATCGCCGCCAGGCCGTAAAATACCCACTTACCGTTGGGAACGTGAATTTTTAAATCATGCATCGCATGATGAATACGGTGGAGTCCGCACCACAGCGGCAGAACAATCATCAAGAAAATGAATGCGCGACCAATAAAGCTGTGGGCAAAGCCCAGTACGCGTTCATAACTGAAGGCGTCACCGGGTGCGAGGCCCAACGGCAGTAAAATACCGACCAGCAGTATCATTACGGGTGCGATAATCGCACTCCACATGCCGCCTGCGCCAAACAGTCCCCAGAATACCGGTTCATCGGAACGTTTTGGATTAGGGTTAATCATGCCAGTCTCCTTACCAGAACAGGGCGATAAACAGAATCACCACGCTGACCACTGCGGTCACCACCCAAAGCCCTTTGATAACCGGCTCTGGCCCCATTTTTTCGCCCTTCAGGATAATATTGGCGGCTTTCGGCGCCAATTCAAACCAGGTTTTGGTATGCAGCAATGCGGCCGCCAGCGTAATCAAATTCAGGATGACTACTATCGGGTTTTGTAGAAAACCAATATAGCCCGCCCAGCTCTCCGCGCCATGCTTCAGCGCGAACAGTCCGTAAATCAGCACAATGCTGAACCAGACCGTGGGTACTGCTGTTCCTTCACGCAGCATATAGAAGCGATAAAACGGCAGCTTTTTCCACCAGGTGGACGGCATTGGCCGCACGTAGGGTTTGCGTTTAGTCGTCATACTGCACTCCTTAGCGTGGTTTCAGGGTGGCGATAAGAAAGTCTTTCGAGCTTTCTACTTTACCCTGCTGTATCGCGGCCGCCGGGTCGACGTGTTTAGGGCAGACTTCGGAGCAGTAGCCCACGAAGGTGCATGTCCAGACGCCATTTTGGCCGTTAAGCTGCGCCATACGTTCCTTTTTACCGTGGTCGCGGCTGTCTTCGTTATAACGATGGGCGAGGGTGATCGCCGCCGGGCCGATAAACTCTGGATTCAGACCAAACTGCGGGCAGGCGGCATAGCACAGACCGCAGTTGATGCAGCCGGAGAACTGGTGATACTTCGCCATTTGCGCCGGGGTTTGCTTGTTGGGCCCCTGGTCAGTTGTGCGCGGGTTACCAATGATGTACGGCTTAATCGCTTCCAGGCTTTCAATAAAGTGGGTCATATCGACTACCAGGTCGCGCTCAACCGGGAAATTGCCCAGCGCCTCAACCTTAATGCCTTTGGTGTATTCACGCAGGAAGGTTTTGCAGGCCAGCTTTGGCACTTTGTTCACCATCATGCCGCAGGAGCCGCAAATCGCCATGCGGCAGGACCAGCGGTAGCTCAGGTCAGGCGCAAGGTTATCTTTGATGTAGCCCAGGGCATCAAGTAGCGAGGTTTGCTCATCGTAGGGAACTTCATAGAAAGCGCTATGGGGTGCAATGTCCACTTCCGGGTTGTAGCGCACCACTTCGACTTTCATATTTTTCATATCAGCCATTCGTCGTCTCCTTCTTCTCGGCTGCTTCCGCTTCAGCACCGTACACACGTTTTGCTGGTGGTAGAGTGGTGATTTTTACGTCACCATACTCCAGGCGCGTGGTGCCATCGGCATCGCGAAAAGCGAGCGTGTGTTTGAGGAAATTGACATCGTCACGCTCGGTGCAGCCTTCATCCAGACGCTGATGCGCGCCGCGGGACTCTTTACGAGCGATGGCTGAGTGCGCCATGCATTCAGCGACGTTCAGGCCATGACCCAACTCAATGGTATAAAGCAGGTCGGTATTGAACACGCTGGAGGTGTCGGTGACGCGTACACGCTTGAAGCGTTCCTGCAGTTCGGCCAGCTTATCGATGGTTTTCTGCATTAGCTCTGGCGTACGGTAGATGCCGCAGCCTTCCTCCATCGACAGACCCATTTCGTCACGGATCTTCGCCCAGTTCTCGTTACCTTCCTGATTCACAAGATCTTTCAGGCGTTTTTCGATATCGACGACCTGCGCGTCCAGCGCCGCGCTATTGGCTTCTCCGGCTTCAGCGGCGCGCTTGATGGCCTGCTCACCTGCCATACGGCCAAAGACCACCAGCTCTGCCAGCGAGTTGGAGCCCAGACGGTTCGCGCCGTGCAGGCCCACAGAAGAACACTCGCCGACGGCGAACAGTCCTTTGATTCGGGTCTCACATTGCTGATCGGTTTCGATACCGCCCATGGTGTAGTGTGCAGTTGGGCGAACTGGAATCGGCTCTTTCACCGGGTCGACGCCGACGTAGGCTTTCGACAGTTCACAAATGAACGGTAATCGTTCAAGCAGCTTTTTCTCACCCAAATGGCGCAGATCAAGATAAACCACATCGCCACGCGAAGTTGGAATGGTGTTGCCTTTACGCCATTCGTGCCAGAAAGCCTGGGAGACTTTGTCGCGTGGGCCAAGTTCCATGTATTTGTTTTTCGGTTCGCCCAACGGCGTTTCCGGCCCCATACCGTAATCCTGGAGATAGCGGTATCCGTCCTTGTTGACCAGAATGCCGCCTTCACCGCGACAGCCTTCGGTCATCAGGATGCCGGAACCCGGCAGGCCGGTCGGGTGATATTGCACGAACTCCATGTCACGCAACGGTACGCCGTGGCTCAGCGCCATACCCATACCATCGCCAGTGACGATACCGCCGTTGGTATTGTAGCGATAAACGCGTCCCGCACCACCGGTCGCCAGCACGACTGCGTTGGCGCGGATCTGCACCAGCGAGCCTTCCATCATATTCATCGCGACCAAACCACGCGCCTGACCATCATCGACCAGAATATCGAGGACGAAATGTTCATCGAAGCGTTGGATTTGCGGGAACTGAAGGGAAGTCTGGAACAAGGTGTGCAGTATATGGAAACCGGTTTTATCAGCAGCGAACCAGGTGCGTTCGATTTTCATGCCGCCGAAGCGTCGGACGTTGACGCTGCCGTCCGGGCGACGGCTCCAGGGGCATCCCCACTGTTCGAGCTGGGTCATTTCCTTCGGGCATTGGTGGACGAAGTAGTCAACGACATCCTGTTCGCACAACCAGTCGCCACCGGCAACGGTGTCGTGAAAATGGTACTCAAAGCTATCATGATCCTGCGCGACGGCAGCGGAACCCCCTTCAGCGGCCACGGTGTGGCTGCGCATAGGATAGACTTTAGAAATTAGAGCGATTTTAGCATTTGGATTAGCTTGCGCGGCGGCAATTGCGGCGCGAAGACCTGCTCCGCCAGCGCCAATTATGGCAAGATCGGCTTGAAAAGTTTGCACGACATTCCTCCAGTTTTTGTTTATTTCGCCGCCGGGCTGGCGAAAATGTATCACTGCTCCTTTATGGTTAAGGAGTATAGCCGTAGGGTCACCAGGGAAAATTGACGTGTTCGATTTTTTTATCGATCTGTGCGGCGGTTTATTCATTTCTTTTATGCGTTGCGGTTAACAACAAATATAACGATATGTAATGGATTCGCGAATTCGCACAAAATTTGTTTCACCTGCCAGTTACGAGTAGACTTCGTGCCCTTGTTTCAAATCGGAGAAAGTACCATGAGCGAAACGGCAACCTGGCAGCCGAGCGCGTCCATTCCAAATCTGTTAAAACGTGCAGCGGTGATGACGGCAATTCGTCGTTTCTTTACCGACCGCGGCGTGTTGGAGGTGGAGACGCCCTGCATGAGTCAGGCGACGGTGACGGATATCCATATGGTCCCGTTTGAAACGCGTTTCGTAGGACCGGGGCATTCTCAGGGACTGAACCTGTATCTGATGACCAGCCCGGAATACCACATGAAGCGCCTGCTGGCGGCCGGCTGCGGCCCAGTGTTTCAGTTATGCCGTAGCTTTCGTAATGAAGAGATGGGGCGTCACCATAACCCTGAATTTACGATGTTGGAGTGGTATCGTCCATGCTATGACATGTACCGGTTGATTAACGAAGTCGACGATCTGTTGCAGCAGGTGCTGGACTGCCAGCCGGCGGAGAGCCTTTCTTATCAACAAGCTTTCCAGCGTCACCTGGAAATCGACCCACTGTCGGCGGATAAAACGCAACTGCGTGAAGTGGCGGCGAAGCTGGATCTGAGCAATATTGCTGATACCGAAGAAGACAGAGACACGCTGCTCCAGTTGCTCTTTGTCATGGGCGTTGAGCCGCATATTGGTAAAGATCGTCCGACCTTTATCTATCACTTCCCGGCAAGCCAGGCCTCGTTGGCGCAAATTAGCACCGAAGATCACCGTGTGGCGGAGCGTTTTGAGGTCTATTACAAGGGCATAGAGCTGGCAAACGGCTTTCACGAACTGACGGACGCGCGCGAACAACAACAGCGTTTTGAGCAGGATAACCGTAAGCGTGCGGCTCGTGGCTTGCCACAGCAGCCGATCGATCGCAACCTGCTGGCTGCCCTGGAGGCAGGACTGCCAGATTGCTCAGGCGTCGCGCTGGGTGTTGACCGCGTAGTGATGTTGGCGCTGGGTGCTGAAAGCATCGGCGACGTTATCTCCTTTACTGTCGACCGCGCCTGATTATCCCCTGCGCTTCCCTTTTCGCCATGAAGAGGGAAGCCGGCATTTAGCCCTTATACCCACAATAATGATTTGGTCTTTTGCTACTATCCGCGCTCAATTTTTTGTGGCCTGGCGTTCCTGCCTGTGACGCCCGCATTTGGATAGATTTATGCACCAGCAAATTAAGAAGATGAGCCTGATCGGGCTGATATTAATGATCTTCACCTCCGTATTCGGTTTCGCAAATAGTCCTTCCGCGTTCTACCTGATGGGCTATAGCGCGATGCCGTTTTACCTTTTCTCCGCATTATTTTTCTTTATTCCTTTCGCGCTGATGATGGCCGAGATGGGGTCGACCTATCGCAAAGAAGAGGGCGGGATTTATTCATGGATGAACCATAGCGTCGGGCCGCGTTTTGCGTTTATCGGCACCTTCATGTGGTTTTCCTCTTATGTGGTCTGGATGGTTAGTACGGCGGCTAAAATCTGGGTGCCGTTTTCCACTTTCTTATTCGGCGCCGATAAAACGCAGTCCTGGACCATTGCCGGACTTACTTCCACGCAAACGGTCGGTATTCTTGCCGCGTGCTGGATGCTGTTGGTGACTTTTGTCGCGGTAAAGGGAATTAATAAAATCGCTAAAATTACCGCCGTCGGCGGGATTGCGGTGATGGGCCTTAATTTGGTGCTGTTGCTGGTGAGTGCGGCTATTTTGCTGCTTAACGGCGGCCATTTTGCCCAACCGCTGGATTTTACGGTGTCGCCAAATCCGGGATATCAATCTGGACTGGCGATGTTGTCGTTCGTGGTTTTTGCCATATTCGCCTACGGCGGTATTGAGGCGGTTGGCGGTCTGGTGGATAAAACCGAGAAGCCGGAAAAGAATTTCGCCAAAGGGATTATTATTGCCGCGATTGTTATTTCTATCGGCTATTCGCTGGCGATTGTGCTGTGGGGCGTAAGCGCCAACTGGCAGCAGGTGCTGAGCAACCGCTCGACTAACCTTGGTAATATCACCTACGTGTTGATGACCAGCCTTGGCGCGACGCTGGGCAATGCGATGCATTTGCCGCCTGCCATCGCTGCGGCGACCGGCTTGTGGTTTGCCAGAATTACCGGCCTGTCGATGTTCCTCGCCTATACCGGCGCTTTCTTTACCCTGAGCTACTCACCGCTGAAAGCGATTATTCAGGGCACGCCAAAAGCGCTTTGGCCCTCATCGATGACGCGGATTAACGCTAACGGGATGCCTGCTAATGCCATGTGGTGGCAGTGCCTGTTGGTGAGCGTGTTTATTCTGCTGGTTTCCTTCGGCGGTGATACTGCATCGGCGTTTTATAACAAACTGACGCTGATGGCGAACGTCTCAATGACCCTGCCGTACCTGTTTTTAACGCTGGCGTTTCCGTTCTTTAAAGCTAAACAGAATCTCGATCGCCCCTTTGTGATTTTCAAAAATCGGCTATCGACGCTGCTGGCGACTGCCGTTGTCGTGCTGGTGGTGGCTTTTGCGAATATCTTTACCGTGATTCAACCGGTGATGGACGCAGGGGACTGGAGCAACGCGCTGTGGATGGTCGGCGGGCCGATTTTCTTTTCGCTGCTGGCGCTGGGAATTTATGAGAATTACCGCCGACGTACGGCGGTATCGTTTGTGGTTTCCGAAGGCTAAAGCGCTGGCCTTGCCCGCTGCCGGGCAAGGCCATTCTTACAGACCGCCAGGCGCACGGCTGGATTTCCCTGCTGATGTCAGCGCTCTGCTGCTCTTTCTGCCATCGATACTTTCCAGACGCATCTGGAACGGTGGGAACGGCATGTCGATACCATGTTCGCGGAAGCCTGCCAGAATCAGCTGGTGCATCTCGTGGCGCAACGGCATGCGGTGGCCCATTTCGGCGGCGAAAATACGCAGCTCGAAAATCTGGATCCCCTGCTGTAGGTCAACAAGGAAGGCTTCCGGTGCTGGGGTGTCGATGACTAACGAGCAGCGGTGCGCAGCGGTCAACAGGATCTGCGCGACCTCTTCAGTATTAGCGTCCACCGGAGCGGGAACGGTTAACACTACGCGCGTGACCGAATCCGACAGCGACCAGTTGATGAACTGTTCGGTAATGAACGCCTTGTTCGGCACAATAATCTCTTTGCGGTCCCAGTCGCTGATAGTGGTGGCGCGGGTATTAATGCGCGTCACGCTCCCTGTGAGATCGCGGATAGTCACCGTATCGCCAATACGTATCGGTTTTTCGAACAGGATAATCAGGCCGGAGATAAAGTTGGCGAAAATCTCTTGTAAGCCAAAACCGAGGCCGACACCGAGGGCGGCGATGAGCCATTGCAGCTTCGACCACTCAATCCCAATCATTGAGAAGCCGACCAGGCCGCCAATCAGCATCAGCAGATACTTGGTAATAGTGGTGATGGCGTAACCGGTGCCCGGCGTCAGTTCCAGGTGCTGAAGAATTGCCAGCTCCAGCAATGCGGGCAGGTTACGCACCAGCTGCGTGGTGATAATCAGCACCAGGATGGCAATAAGCACCGCACCGAGGGTAATCGGCTCCAGGCTCTCAACACCCTGCACCGTAGAGGTGACATCCCACAGAGAGATGTTTTCCAGGAAACCGAATGCGGAGTGGATTTCTGACCACAGCACGATGACCGACACCAGTGCGATCAGCATCAGCAGGGAGCGTACCAGGCGTAAAGACTGGGTACTGATGGCGTCGAGATCGATTTCGCTGACCTCGGCTTCCATTGAGCCTTCCGGGCTGCTGGTGTGCTGCACTTCTTCTTCGCCACGGGCACGTTGGGCGAGGATTTCCGCCCGTCGATGCTTCGCGCGATCGAACGCCAGGCGGCGGCGCTGAATCAGCATCCAGCGGCGGATAATGTGATAAACCACCAACAACAGGAACCAAATGGCGACCGAAGTTTCCAGCCTGGCGAGTAGCGCCTGTGAGGTAGCGAGATAGCCAACCGCAGCCGCCAGCATTGCCACTAGCGGCGCGCCGAGCAGCATATTCCATAGCAGCCGGTTCACCATATTGTCGCCGCTGCCTTCTTTGTCGAGATACAGCGGTATTCCGGCGCGTTTCAGGCTCAGGGTAACCATCGCCAGTGCGCCGCAAATCAGCATAAAGCAGAGGCGGCCGAGAGAGGCGGAAAACTCGCGATCGTTGAGATTATCAAAGGTGATGAGCGCCATAATCAGCGGCACAATCAATCCGATGCTCATCAGGTAGTAGCGCATTGCTTTGCTGACGCGGCTGCGCGGCCAGCCGAAGTGGGCGATAAACAGGCCGTTTGGGCGGGCGAAGGTGGCGCAAATCATCACTACCCACAGCAACGGTACCGTAGCGGTGACGCTATCGCCAATGGCTACCGCCAGCGGGAAAGGCCAGGCCGCCTGCAGGCCGTAGCCCAGCGTCATCCACAATACCGGCAGCGGCGAGGCCACCAGTATCGACCAGAAAACCGTGCGCAGCGTGAGCCAGAAGTGATCCTGTGTAACCTTGCCGACGCGCGCGCTGGAGCGCTCAAGGAAGCTAGTGAAGTGACGGCGTGAGCTGATACTGAACCCGACCAGGATGAGCGCGCCGAACAGCGGCAGTATCGTCTCTTTGCTGGTCAGCATCATCATGCTGGCTTTGCCGAGCTGGCTCATGGTGTCGAGTGAGATCAGGCGGCGTAAATCCTGAACTATCTCCAGCGGCCATGAAAAACCAATCGGGCTAACGTCGGAGGTCCAGAACAGATAGCGATGGGTGGCTTCGTTTATCTCTTTAAGCGCATCCTCTAGCTGACCGTTAGCCACTTTCAGCTTGGTCAGTTCGAGCATGAGCGTATCACCGCCGCGCAGCAATGAGTTAAGCAGCTCAGTTTGCGTACGCATCTGGGCTTGCAGAATGCGGTTTTGCTCGTTGGTTAGCGGTTCACCGTCCACCTGACGAATCTGCTTCAGCTGCGGCTGTTTACCGAGCTGATCTTCATAGCGTAAGCGCTGCACGCGCAGCTGCGCCATTTCCGTATCTAACTGTTGCGGGCGCGGTATTTCCGGCAGGCGTGCGACCTGGGCACGCAAAGCTTCACCGAGCAAATTAGAAGAACCCAGCCATTGAGACTGCTCGCGCAGGGTGTTCAACGCCTGGCGCACCTGCAGTGTTTGATTGGTGGCCTGACGCTGCTGCGAGGCAATCAGATCCATGCGCTGGGCCTGCTGATTCAACGCCTGCGAAAGCTCGCGGTTAACCTTGAATTGGGTCACGATATCCGGCGGCAGGTTTTCACTGTTTTCCGCCAGCAGTTCGGTGCTTTCCAGCGCTTTTTCCGCTTCGCGCTGCCGTTGGTTGTTAAGCTGGTTGCGTAGCGCCTGTAGCCAGGCGTCGAGCTGTTCACTCTGTTTCTGCGCCAGCTCGGAGCGCATGCGCGAAAGCTCCTGGCGGTTATTTGCGGAAAGCTGCGCCAGGTCCAGTTCATCAACCAGCGCTTTCAGACGTGCAGATTCCGCTTGTAGTCCGAGATTCTGCGCTTGCGCCAGCGGCGTATTGCTGTTTTGCGCACCAACCCGACGTTCAACATCGTTTAACTGACGGCGGGCGTCGGTCTGCTGCTGCGGCAACTGGTTGAGCGAGTCGGCGATATCTCTGGCGCGATCCTGCTCCTGCTGCGCCTTACGACTGGCTTCCAGTAGCTGACTGCTGACCTGGAGAATCTCCTGGTTCAGGGCATCAGAGGAGAGGGTGGTTGAAACCTCGCGCGGCTCATCGCTCAGATTATTGAGCTGCGCGCGCAGGTTTTGCGACAGCTTGGGGAAGTTATCGATAACGTCCTGGTACTGACGAGCGCGCTCAAGGGAGGCATTACGTTCCTCAAGCGCGTTCAGGGCAGATTGCAGAACCTCAACGGTTTCAGGCTGGGCGGGTTTTGCCGCCTTCGCCTGCTCCAGTTCCTGCGCTATCTGTTTTGCATCCGGGGCGGTTGCTGCGTACGCCCCAAAACTGAGGCTCAAGGCCAACAGGAAAGTGTATATCAGGCGCACGGCGTAACCTTTTTTCAGGAATTAACCTTCGTCTTGTTTATCGCTAACCAGCGGGCTGGCTGCGTGTTCGGCGCGGACTTCTTCTTCCGACGGCGGTGCAGGCTCAACGGGAGTGACGGCTTCAGGCGCGATCGCCAGCGGTTGGCCAATTTTGGTCACCGACAGGCTTTGCAATTGCTCAACCAGCTTCACCTGGCCTGGGGCAAACAGGTTAATCACCGTGGAGCCAAGCTTGAAGCGACCCATCTCCTGGCCTTTAAGCAGTGCGACAGATCCTTCGTTGTCACCGGCAGGCCAGGTCCAGCGTTTGATGATACCTTCGCGGGGTGGAGTCACGGTCCCGGACCAGACGGTTTCGATACTGCCGACGATAGTGGCACCCACCAGAATTTGCGCCATTGGCCCAAACTCAGTGTCAAACAGACAGATGACGCGCTCGTTGCGGGCAAAAAGATTTGGCACGTTTTGCGCGGTCAGATGGTTTACTGAGAACAGATCGCCTGGCACATAGATCATCTCGCGCAGAATACCGTTACACGGCATGTGAACGCGGTGGTAATCGCGCGGTGAAAGATAAGTGGTGACAAAGCTCCCGTTACGGAACAGGGCAGCCATCTGATAGTTACCGGCCAACAGAGCTTCAAGGCTGTAGTTGTGGCCTTTGGCCTGCAGAATTTTATCTTCTTCAATGGCGCCCAACTGGCTGATTACGCCATCAGCAGGCATCACCAGCACGCTCGGGTCGGTGTTTAATGGGCGCACGTCATCGCGCAGCGGGCGAACGAAGAAGTCGTTAAAGGTGCGGTAGCTAGCGGTATCCGACTTTTGCGCCTCTTTCATATCGACCTTGTAGTATTTCACGAACAGATCGATGACCAGTTTTGTCAGCCAACCTGCTCGCTTGCGTGCACCCCAGCCTGCGAGGCGGGTGAGCCACAGTTTAGGCAGAATGTATTGCAGCGAAAGTTTAAGATCGTTTAACAAGGTAGCCTCCAGGCCATTATTTGTCGTTCCTGACCACCCGCATTAGCGAGGGTCTGAAAAAAGGGGGCGATTCTAACGATGCTCAGCTTAAATGTCAGTCATCGGTTGATGAAAAGCTTTTACGCGTTTTTACTTGTACCTGCGCCATGCTTTCCAGAATGCGGTGATAGTTTTCAAACCGGCTCTCTGCAATTGCGCCATTCTCTACCGCTTCGCGAATTGCGCAGCCTGGGTCGGTATCGTGTTTGCAGTCGCGATATTTGCAGCGGCCTAAATAGTCATGGAATTCGACAAAGCCGTGAGTAATTTGTTCCGCGTCGAGATGCCACAGGCCGAACTCGCGTACGCCTGGGGAATCAATCACATCGCCGCCGTGCGGGAAGTGATAAAGGCGCGCGGCAGTGGTGGTGTGCTGGCCCAGCCCTGAGTTGTCAGAGACGTCATTGGTGAGGATTTCTTCCTGCAGGCCCAGGAGAGCATTCAGTAAACTGGATTTACCCACCCCGGACTGCCCGGCAAAGATGCTGATTCGGTCAGTGAGCGCTTCTTCAAGCGGCTTCAGACCATCCTGAGTACGGCTGGAGACCATCAGTACGCGGTAACCTATCTTGCGGTAAACATCCATTTGCTCGTTGACAAAGGCCATGGCGTCTTCATCCAGCAGATCGGTCTTATTGAGCACAATCAGCGGCTCAACGTTCAGCGTTTCGCAGGCGACGAGATAACGGTCGATAATATTCGGTGATAGCTCAGGCAAAATTGCTGAAACAATGACTATCTGATCGATATTGGCGGCGATGGGTTTCACACCGTCGTAGAAATCCGGGCGCGTCAGCACTGAGGTTCGTTCATGCACCGCTTCAACGATACCTTTAACGTTAACCCCTGCAGCTGCGCTTTTGCCTGGACGCCAGACGACGCGATCGCCAGTGACCAGCGAACGGATGGTGCGACGAATATTGCAGCGATGGACGCTACCGTCGGCGGATTCGACATCGGCATGCATACCAAAGCGGCTAATGACGATACCTTCGGATTTCTCGCCGAACAAATTGTCATCAAAATCGGCCTTCTCCGAAGTCGTTTTCAGGCGGCGCTGGTGGTTGGCCTTCACGCGGCGCTCTTGGCCTTTGGAGAGTTTATTTTTACTCAATCGAACTGGCTCCTGGTCGCCCTGTGTGGGCAAAACCTCTATGATACACGCTATTTTAGATCAATATAGTTACGTAAGAAGGGTGGAAAATAACATGAGTGCAGATGAAAACAACCTGATTTGGATCGATCTTGAAATGACGGGACTGGATCCGGAGCGCGATCGCATCATTGAAATCGCCACCCTGGTGACCGACGCGAACCTGAACATCCTGGCGGAAGGGCCGACGATCGCAGTGCATCAGTCTGATGCGCAGCTGGCGCTGATGGATGAGTGGAACGTACGCACCCATACCGGTAGCGGGCTGGTGGAGCGCGTGAAAGCGAGCACTGAGGGCGATCGTGAAGCGGAGCTGGCGACTATCGAATTCCTCAAACAGTGGGTGCCTGCGGGTAAATCACCGATTTGCGGTAACAGCATCGGCCAGGATCGTCGCTTTTTATTTAAATATATGCCGGAACTGGAATCTTACTTCCACTATCGTTATCTGGACGTCAGCACGCTAAAAGAGCTGGCGCGTCGCTGGAAACCGGAAATTCTTGACGGCTTTAAGAAGCAAGGGACCCATCAGGCGATGGACGATATCCGTGAGTCGGTGGCGGAACTGGCTTACTACCGCGAGCACTTCATTCAGCTCTGATATCTGTGCCGGGGCCAGAAACGCCCCGGCAATACTTTCTGCTATTTAAACCACTTCTGCTCCATTTCCAGGAATTCTGGCGACGCTTTGACGACGTCCAGTGCGGCATTGAGGTTATTCAGCAGCTCCGGGTCATCTTTGCGCACTGCAATGGCGAACTGCTTGCCGTAGTAGGCGGGATCCGTTGCGCGTTCATCCATGATGCCGTAATCAGGGTTATCCTGCTGCCATTTAGTCAGCGTTTCCTGGTCGCCGATTACTCCGCTAATAGCGCCTTCTTTCAGCGCGTTTAAGGCGCTTTCGTCGCTTTCATACGCAATGGCGTGCACCGCTTTTTGCTTATCCCGCAGATAGTGCTGGTGAATTGTACCTTTCACGACGCCGAGCTTTTTATCTTTTAGATCGGCAAAGGTGTGGGCCGCATCTTTGGCTGTCACCACGACGCCAGAGAGCTCTTGTCGATAGGGATGAGTAAAAGCGACCTGTTTTTCTCGCATCGGAATCACTTCGACGCCAGCGATAACGGCGTCGAACTTTTTAAATCGCAACGCCGGGATGAGCGTATCGAAGCTTTGGGGGGTAAATTTACATTCGACTTGCATCTGCTTGCAGAGCGCATTGGCCAGGTCGATATCAAAACCCGCAGGCTGATTTTTACTGTTGACGGTTTCATACGGCGCATTGGCCGTGGTTGTCCCAAAATGTAGCGTTGTTGCCGATGCTGTTCCTGCGGCAAGCGTAGTCAGCAGCAGGACGGTAAGCGCTTTTTTCATTTTATTTCCCTGGTTGTCATCGTTGTTGACCGTCAGCGGGCGATGTCTGCCCATAAACGTGAACGATTTTGCGCCTTTAGCCGGGCTGGAAAAAGCTATTTTGCCGCATGTGATGGTTATTTAGGCAATTTAAGAGTATGTCTGGTGATAAAGTGGTCACTTGAATCAAAAACAAAAAAAATTGCTCTCAGGGGGGTTGCAGGTAAATCGAATTCTCGTATAATGCGCCTCCCGTGACGAAGCAGAAATGCAAATCACGACGCTATAGAAATATGGCCAGAAGTATGCGGGAATAGCTCAGTTGGTAGAGCACGACCTTGCCAAGGTCGGGGTCGCGAGTTCGAGTCTCGTTTCCCGCTCCAAAAATTTGAAAAGTACCATCCTAAGCGGGAATAGCTCAGTTGGTAGAGCACGACCTTGCCAAGGTCGGGGTCGCGAGTTCGAGTCTCGTTTCCCGCTCCAAAATTTGAAAGTCACCACACCCAAGCGGGAATAGCTCAGTTGGTAGAGCACGACCTTGCCAAGGTCGGGGTCGCGAGTTCGAGTCTCGTTTCCCGCTCCAAAATTTCTTCCGATACTCATTTTATCCACAGCGCAAAATCGCGCCGGGGATGATTTTCGTTGTACCCAGGAAAATACTGTGAACAGAGTTATCCACAGGTTAATCTTTTGCCATTAGTCGGAAAAATACTTCGCTATATAAATAGTATCTTCTTATTTTGTTGAAATATAAGAATAAAATTTCATTTCAAAGTGTTAATTCGATCACTTGACGAACGACTGCACGTTGAAACGCAATGTGTTTTTATTTTTATTCACACCCTGTGAATGAATCAGGCATCTCGTGGTAACCCTTTCTCAACTACCCTGACCAGCCGTAGTTTCTTCGGCAACTGCACCTCAACCACGTTGCTATTTCGCTTCTCAATTTGCTGCGCAATCGCCCATTCAATGTGCTCATCGAGAAGTGGGTGCTCACCTCGGCGGCTTTCCAGAGCCTTCAGAGTGGCTTCATTCCAGGGGGCATTGCCTAATGCGACGGCGATATTACGCAGCCAGCGCAGATGACCAATACGCCGAATGGCCGATCCTTCCGTCACTTTCAAAAAATAGGGTTCACTCCAGGTGAATAGTTCCAGTAACGCCGGGGCATGCAACGCTTTACGCGGGCTGAAGTCTTCTTCATCGGTTAGCTGTGCGAAGCGATTCCACGGACAAATTAGCTGGCAGTCATCGCAGCCGTAGATGCGGTTTCCAATAAGTGGACGAAACTCTTCCGGGATTGCGCCTTCCAGTTCTATGGTCAGGTAGGAGATACAGCGGCGGGCATCCACGGTATAAGGCTCAACGATCGCACCGGTTGGGCAGATAGTCATACAGGCGACGCAGCGACCGCACTCTTCTTCGACGGGTCGATCGACAGGTAAAGGGAGGTCGACGAGCAGTTCGCCAAGGAAAAAGAACGAGCCGGCGTCGCGACTGAGGATAAGTGAGTGCTTACCTGTCCAGCCAAGTCCGGCTTTTTCAGCTAAAGGACGTTCAAGAATCGGCGCGGAATCGACAAACGGTCTAAAATTGAGCGAAGCACAGTGTTCCTGAATCATCTCACCGAGTTTTTTCAGGCGGTTACGTAACAGCTTATGATAATCCCGCCCGAGGGCATAACGGCTAACGTAACCCAGGGAGGGATCTTTCAGGGTGCGGGCGAAAGCGGCGTTAGCAGGCAGATAGTTCATCCGTACGCTAATCACGCGTAACGTACCGGGCTGGAGTTCATGAGGACGCGCGCGCATCATGCCATGGCGCGCCATCCATTCCATTTCGCCATGGTATTGTTTATCCAGCCAGGCCTGCAGTTTAGGTTCGCTGGCGCTGAGATCGGTATCGGTGATGCCAACCTGCTGGAACCCTAATTCTTTGCCCCATTGTTTGATTTGTTGCGCTAACTGATTGAGATCGAGGGGCTGTGACATGATGGACCATCTGATGACGAAAAACGCTGACAGTATACCACACATCATCTGGCCTGCGGATGCGCTACGGCTGGCGGAAAAAGAAGCGGCAGATAGTTTAGGGCTCACGCTGTTTGAACTGATGCGCCGCGCGGGTGAAGCGGCTTTCCAACTCGCTCGTGCACAATATCCTGATAGCCAGCACTGGCTGATTCTTTGCGGTCACGGTAATAACGGCGGTGATGGCTATGTGGTGGCTCGCCTGGCGCAGGCGCAAGGGATTCAGGTAACGCTGCTGGCGCTAGAGAGCGAGAAACCGTTGCCGGAAGAGGCTAGCGCCGCGCGCGAAGAGTGGCTCAGTGCGGGCGGTATGATTCATGCCGCTAACATTCCCTGGCCGGAAAATATCACTTTAATTATTGATGCCCTGCTGGGTACCGGGTTGCATAGCGCTCCACGACAAGACATCGCGGAGATTATCGACCATACGAACGCATATCCGGCACCGGTTATGGCGCTGGATATCCCATCCGGGCTAAACGCGCAGACCGGCGCGACGCCGGGAGCCGTTATCAACGCCGCGCACACCATCACCTTTATCGCACTTAAACCTGGGTTGTTGACCGGTAAGGCCCGCGATGTCGTCGGCCGCTTGCATCACCACGCGCTCGGTCTGGAGGGGTGGTTAGCTGGTCAGGCTATCGTACTGCGCCGCTTTGATGCCTCGCAACTCGCCGACTGGCTACCGCCGCGACGCCCCACATCACATAAAGGCGATCACGGTAAGCTGGTGATTATCGGCGGTGAACCGGGTACTGCGGGGGCCATCCGTATGACCGGTGAGGCATCGCTGCGTGCGGGGGCGGGGTTAGTGCGAGTATTAACTCACAAAGACAACATCGTCCCCATTCTAACCGCCAGACCAGAGTTGATGGTCCACGAGCTGACGGCTCAGTCGCTGGAAGAGAGCTTGCAATGGGCCGATGTGGTGGCGATTGGACCTGGGCTGGGCCAGAGCGAATGGGGTAAAAAAGCGCTGCGTCAGGCGGAGAACTTTCGTAAACCGATGGTCTGGGATGCGGATGCGCTGAACCTGCTGGCAATCAATCCCGATAAACGTCACAATCGCGTGCTAACGCCGCATCCCGGCGAAGCCGCCCGTTTGCTGAACACGAGTGTGGCAGAAATTGAAAGCGATCGCTTACATTCTGCACAACGTCTGGTAAAACGTTATGGTGGTGTCGTAGTGCTGAAAGGCGCGGGTACGATAGTCGCGAACGAATCAGGCGAGATGGGCATTATCGACGTGGGTAATGCCGGCATGGCCAGCGGTGGAATGGGCGATGTGCTGACCGGTATTATTGCCGCATTGTTAGGCCAGCGCCTGACGCCGTATGATGCCGCCTGCGCTGGATGCGTTGCTCATGGCGAAGCCGCCGATCGTCTGGCCGCCAGAAATGGCACTCGCGGAATGCTGGCGACCGATCTTTTTTCCACGCTCAGGCGTGTTGTTAACCCGGATGTGATTGACGTAGACCATGATTAACCGAGTGATTTCTTTACCCGACGAGCAGGCGACTTTAAACCTTGGCGACCGCATAGCGCAGGCGTGTACTGGCGCCACGGTTATCTATTTGTATGGCGATTTAGGTGCGGGTAAAACCACCTTTAGCCGCGGCTTTCTTCATGCGCTTGGCCATCGTGGTAATGTCAAAAGCCCAACCTATACGCTGGTCGAACCCTATAGTCTCGATAATCTGATGGTCTATCACTTTGACCTGTATCGCCTTGCGGATCCTGAGGAGCTCGAATTTATGGGGATTCGCGATTATTTTACCGATGATGCCATCTGCCTGGTGGAATGGCCGCAACAAGGCACAGGTGTACTGCCTGACCCGGATGTTGAAATTCACCTTGAATACCAGGCTCAAGGGCGGGAGGCGAGCGTAACGGCGGTCTCCACATTGGGTGAGTCTCTATTGGCGCGTTTGGCTAATTAGCCTGAAGGACGACGGGATGATGTATCGCATAACCAGTTGGCTGGCCGCTGCACTGATGCTGTTTAGCATTCAGGCCACCGCGGCAAGTTTATCCGACATCCAGGTCTCAAATGGAGATCAGCAGGCCCGCATTACCATTAGTTTTATCGGCGATCCTGAATATTCGTTTAGCCCACAGGGCAAGCGAACCGTGGCGCTGGATATAAAACAGACTGGCGTGCTCCAGGGGCTACCGCTGCAGTTTAGCGGCAATAATCTGGTGAAAAGTATCCGTTCCGGGTCGCCGCAGGACGCGCAGTCGCTGCGTCTGCTGGTGGATCTGACCGCCGATGGGAAAACTCGTGCGGTGAAGCAACAGAATGGTTCTAACTATACCGTGGTGTTTACCATCAATGCTGATGCGCCTCCACCACCACCTCCGTCGCCAGTGGTAGTGAAACAGGTTGAGAAACCCATTGTGCAACCTTCTCGTCCGAGTGAACCGGCGCGTAATCCGTTTAAAGCCGATAACGATCGGCTGACTGCGGTGACCAGCACAAGCACAAGTACCATCACGCGTCCCGCGACTCGCACTGTATCGACCGACGATAAAGTGATTATCGCTATAGATGCCGGTCACGGCGGTCAGGACCCGGGAGCAATTGGTCCGAATGGCACAAAAGAGAAGAATGTGACCATTGCTATCGCCCGTAAGCTTCGCACGTTGCTGAATGCCGATCCGCAGTTCAAGCCGGTACTGACGCGCGATGGCGATTATTTCATTTCCGTTATGGGACGTTCAGACGTAGCGCGTAAGCAAAATGCTAACTTCCTCGTATCGATTCATGCTGACGCTGCGCCAAACCGTGATGCAACCGGGGCCTCGGTTTGGGTGCTTTCCAACCGTCGTGCCAACAGTGAAATGGCCGGCTGGCTCGAACAGCATGAGAAACAGTCTGAGTTGCTGGGCGGCGCGGGCGATGTGCTGGCGAATAGTCAGTCGGACCCTTACCTGAGCCAGGCGGTGCTGGATTTACAGTTCGGCCATTCTCAGCGCGTCGGGTATGATGTGGCGACTAATGTGTTGAGCCAGCTACAGCGAATCGGCGACTTGCATAAACGTCGCCCTGAGCATGCCAGCCTGGGCGTTCTGCGCTCGCCGGATATCCCGTCAATCCTTGTCGAAACCGGGTTTATCAGCAATACCGGCGAAGAGAGATTGCTGGGTAGTGATGCTTTTCAACAGCAGGTCGCCGAGGCGATTTATAACGGTCTGCGTAACTACTTTATGCAGCATCCGCTGCAATCAGCGCCGCGCGGGACAGCGGCGCAGACTGCCAGCGCGGGGTCATCAGACGGAACGTTGTTAAATTAAGGAGACGGCTATGCCGATTCAGGTTCTACCGCCGCAGCTCGCCAACCAGATTGCCGCTGGTGAAGTGGTGGAACGTCCGGCGTCTGTCGTCAAAGAGTTAGTTGAAAATAGCCTCGATGCAGGGGCTACGCGTATCGATATTGATATTGAGCGCGGCGGTGCGAAGTTGATCCGCATCCGCGACAACGGCTGCGGGATTAAAAAAGACGAACTGGCGTTGGCGCTGGCGCGTCATGCCACCAGTAAAATCGCCTCGCTTGATGATCTGGAAGCGATAATCAGCCTCGGATTTCGTGGTGAAGCCTTAGCCAGTATCAGTTCTGTCGCCCGCCTGACGCTAACCTCGCGTACTGAGGAGCAGCAAGAAGCCTGGCAGGCCTACGCAGAAGGGCGCGATCAGGACGTTACCGTCAAACCGGCGGCGCACCCGGTGGGAACAACGCTGGAAGTACTGGATCTGTTTTATAACACCCCCGCTCGCCGTAAATTCATGCGTACCGAAAAAACCGAGTTTAATCATATCGACGAGATCGTGCGGCGCATCGCGCTGGCGCGTTTCGACGTCACGATTAACCTCAGCCACAACGGTAAAGCGGTGCGCCAGTATCGTGCCGTGTCACAGGATGGTCAGCGTGAACGGCGGCTGGGGGCGATTTGCGGTACGCCGTTTCTTGAACATGCCCTGGCTATCGAGTGGCAGCACGGCGATCTTACCCTTAGCGGCTGGGTGGCCGATCCTCTGCATACGAATCCGGCGCTGGCAGAAATTCAGTATTGCTACGTCAACGGACGGATGATGCGTGACCGCCTGATTAATCATGCAATTCGTCAGGCTTGTGAAGATAAGCTGGGGGCCAATCAGCAGCCCGCTTTTGTGCTTTACCTGGAAATCGATCCGCACCAGGTGGATGTGAATGTTCATCCGGCCAAGCATGAAGTTCGTTTTCATCAGTCGCGACTGGTTCATGATTTTATTTATCAAGGTGTGCTGAGCGTGCTTCAGCAGCAGTTGAGTGCGCCATTGGCAGAAGAGGGCGATGAACCTGCACCTCGCCAGGTTCCGGAGAACCGCATTGCGGCAGGCGGCAACCATTTCGCCCAGCCGGCGGTTGCGCGTGAAGCGGCGCCTCCCCGATATCATGATGAGACTGCCGTGCCGCGCTTTAATGCGGGAGGCTCGCGAGAATCCACCGCTTCGGGTTCCGCTAGTGGAGCAAGTTGGCCCCATGCGCAGCCAGGCTATCAAAAACAGCAGGGTGCGCTGTATCGCCAACTGCTGGATACTCCGGTCCCGGAGCGAAAGCCAGTATCACCCACACCAGTGACAGAAGGATTGGCTGGACACAGTCAAAGCTTTGGTCGCGTGTTGACGATTGTTGATGGCGACTGCGCGCTGCTAGAGCGCGATGGCAAGTTAGCGTTATTGGCTTTGCCGGTCGCAGAACGTTGGCTGCGTCAGGCGCAACTGACGCCCGGCGTAGAAGCGGTTTGCGCCCAGCCGCTGCTTATCCCGCTGCGGCTAAAAGTGTCTGAAGGGGAAAAAGTCTCGCTGGATAACGCGCAATCGGCGCTGACGCAGGTCGGTATTGAGCTGCAATCTGATGCGCAGCACGTGACGATTCGGGCGGTGCCTTTACCCTTAAGACAACAAAATTTACAAATCTTGATTCCTGAACTGATAGGCTACCTGGCGCAGCAAAAAACATTCGACGTCAACAATATTGCCCAGTGGATAGCGCGCAATCTGGCGAGTGAGCACGGGCAGTGGAATATGGCGCAGGCGATTGCTGTCCTGGCGGATATAGAACGTTTGTGCCCGCAGTTGGTTAAAGCGCCGCCGGGTGGTCTGTTACAACCTGTTGATTTACATTCGGCGATGAATGCCCTGAAAGATGAGTGATGTAACCGAGGCGAGCCTGCCTAAGGCAATATTTTTAATGGGCCCGACGGCCTCCGGTAAAACCGCGTTAGCTATCGCTTTACGTAAAGTTTTGCCCGTAGAGTTGATTAGCGTTGATTCAGCCCTCATCTATCGAGGAATGGATATCGGTACGGCTAAGCCGGATGCGCAAGAGCTAAGCGCTGCGCCGCATCGACTGCTGGATATTCTTGATCCGGCTGAAGCTTATTCTGCGGCAGATTTTCGTCGCGATGCGTTGGCAGAGATGGCTGATATTGTTGCTGCCGGGCGTATTCCGCTGCTGGTCGGCGGAACAATGTTGTATTTCAAAGCGTTGTTGGAAGGATTATCGCCGTTACCTTCGGCGGATCCTGCAGTCAGAGCCAGAATTGAGCAACAGGCCGCAGAGCAAGGGTGGAACGCGTTACACCAGCAATTACAGGAGATTGATCCGGTTGCCGCGGCGCGTATTCATCCAAATGATCCGCAAAGACTTTCCCGAGCACTGGAAGTTTTTTTCATTTCGGGTAAAACTTTAACGGAACTGACGCAAACGTCAGGTGACGCTCTGCCGTATAAGGTGCATCAGTTCGCCATCGCCCCGGCGAGCCGTGAACTGCTCCATCAACGCATAGAACAGCGTTTTCATCAGATGTTGGCTTCGGGTTTTGAAGCAGAAGTACGGGCGCTATTTGCCCGGGGAGATTTGCATACGGATATGCCTTCCATTCGTTGTGTCGGATATCGCCAGATGTGGTCGTACCTTAATGGCGAGATCCCGTATGATGAGATGGTTTATCGAGGTGTTTGCGCCACGAGACAGTTAGCTAAACGTCAGGTCACCTGGCTGCGCGGTTGGGAAGGTGTCCACTGGTTAGATAGTGAACAACCTGAACAGGCGTTCAACAAAGTATTACAGGTAGTTGGTGCTAGCCTGGACTGAACGTGTACAATTGAACGGTTATCGTGCGTAATTTTTTTAAGAATCGTAAGGTTCTGAGTACAAAACAAGCATACATATAAGGAAAAGAGAGAATGGCTAAGGGGCAATCTTTACAAGATCCGTTCCTGAACGCTTTGCGTCGGGAACGCGTTCCGGTTTCTATTTATTTGGTGAATGGTATTAAGCTGCAAGGGCAAATTGAGTCTTTCGATCAGTTCGTGATCCTGTTGAAAAACACGGTCAGCCAGATGGTCTATAAGCACGCAATTTCTACAGTTGTCCCGTCTCGCCCGGTGTCTCACCACAGCAATAATGCTGGCGGCGGCACAAGTAACTATCACCACGGTGGTAGCGCGCAAGGCTCTTCTGCGTCGCAGCAAGACAGCGAAGACGCCGAATAAGGCTGATGCTGTTTTTCCACGTCGGGGAGCCAGGTTTTCTGCGTTCCCCGCTGGTATTTTATAAGGGGTTTACGCTTGTTTGACCGTTATGATGCCGGTGAGCAGGCGGTACTGGTACACATCTATTTTTCGCAAGACAAAGATATGGAAGACCTCCAGGAGTTTGAAACTCTGGCCTCTTCCGCCGGTGTCGAAGCAATGCAGGTGATTACCGGTAGCCGTAAAGCACCGCACCCGAAGTATTTTGTTGGTGAAGGTAAAGCAGTCGAAATTGCGGAAGCCGTAAAAGCGACCGGTGCATCGGTCGTGCTCTTCGATCATGCCCTGAGTCCGGCACAGGAACGAAACCTTGAACGCTTATGCGAATGTCGGGTTATCGATCGTACCGGCCTGATTTTAGATATTTTTGCCCAGCGAGCGCGCACCCACGAGGGGAAGCTGCAGGTCGAGCTGGCGCAGTTGCGGCATATGGCGACTCGCCTTGTCCGTGGCTGGACCCACCTTGAAAGGCAGAAGGGCGGGATTGGTTTACGTGGCCCGGGTGAAACCCAGCTCGAAACCGACCGCCGATTGCTGCGTAACCGTATTATGCAGATCCTGTCGCGACTGGAAAAAGTTGAAAAACAACGCGAGCAAGGACGGCGGTCACGCGCCAAAGCCGATATTCCTACCGTGTCGCTGGTAGGTTATACCAACGCCGGTAAATCAACGCTGTTTAACCAGATAACCGAAGCCGAGGTTTATGCCGCGAACCAACTGTTCGCTACCCTGGACCCGACGCTACGCCGCATTGATGTCACTGATGTTGGCGAAACCGTACTGGCGGACACCGTTGGCTTTATTCGTCATCTGCCACATGATTTGGTTGCGGCGTTTAAAGCAACTCTGCAGGAGACTCGTCAGGCGACGCTGCTGCTGCACGTCATTGACGCGGCCGATGTCCGCGTGCAGGAAAATATTGATGCAGTGAATACGGTCCTCGCCGAAATCGAGGCCGATGAGATCCCGGTGCTGCTGGTTATGAACAAAATCGACATGTTGGACGATTTTGAGCCGCGTATTGACCGGGATGAAGAGAATAAACCGATCCGGGTCTGGCTCTCCGCCCAGACCGGGGTTGGCGTACCACTCCTTTTTCAGGCTTTAACGGAACGGCTTTCCGGTGAAGTAGCTCAGCACACGCTGCGTCTACCACCGCAGGAAGGTCGACTAAGAAGCCGGTTTTATCAGCTTCAGGCGATAGAAAAAGAGTGGATGGAGGATGACGGTAGCGTTGGTCTGCAGGTACGCATGCCGATCGTTGACTGGCGTCGCCTTTGTAAACAAGAGCCAGCGCTGGTTGAATACGTGATTTGACCTTGCAGCTTGCCTGAAGATATTAACCCCTGTGGGGATATCAAAAACAAATATGGAGCATATACATGGCGTGGAATCAGCCCGGTAATAACGGACAGGACCGCGACCCGTGGGGAAGCAGCAATAACCAAGGCGGCAACTCTGGGGGAAATGGCAACAAAGGTGGTCGCGAGCAGGGACCTCCCGATCTGGATGATATCTTCCGTAAGCTAAGTAAAAAACTCGGCGGTCTGGGTGGCGGAAAAGGTGGACTGGGGGGCGGTAGCGGCTCTCAGGGACCTCGTGGCCCAATGGGCGGACGTGTCGTCGGCATCGTTGCCGCCGCTGCGGTGATTATCTGGGCAGCCAGCGGTTTCTATACCATTAAGGAAGCTGAACGTGGTGTGGTCACACGCTTTGGTAAATTCAGCCATCTGGTTGAGCCTGGCCTTAACTGGAAACCCACTTTCGTTGATAACGTTCAGGCGGTTAACGTTGAATCAGTACGTGAACTGGCGGCTTCTGGCGTCATGTTGACCTCTGACGAAAACGTGGTGCGCGTCGAGATGAACGTGCAGTATCGCGTGACCGATCCGGAACGTTACCTGTTTAGCGTTACCAGCGCAGATGATAGCCTGCGTCAGGCCACCGACAGCGCTCTGCGTGGTGTTATCGGTAAATACACCATGGATCGTATCCTGACTGAAGGCCGTACCGTGATTCGTAGCGATACCCAGCGCGAACTGGAAGAGACGATTCGTCCGTACAACATGGGGATTACTCTGCTGGACGTTAACTTCCAGACGGCGCGTCCGCCAGAAGAAGTGAAAGCCGCGTTTGACGATGCGATTGCCGCGCGTGAAAACGAACAACAGTACATTCGTGAAGCTGAAGCATACACCAACGAAGTTCAGCCGCGAGCGAATGGTCAGGCACAGCGTATCCTTGAAGAAGCGCGTGCGTATAAAACTCAGACCGTTCTCGAAGCCCAGGGTGAGGTTGCTCGCTTTGCGAAGATCCTGCCTGAATATAAAGCAGCTCCGGAAATTACCCGTGAGCGTCTGTATATCGAAACCATGGAAAAAGTGCTGAGCCATACTCGCAAAGTGCTGGTTAACGATAAGGGGAGCAACCTGATGGTTCTGCCTCTGGATCAGATGCTGAAAGGTGCTGGCGCACCAGCGGCAAAGAGTGATAGCAGTGGCGCAAGCGATCTGCTGCGTCTGCCGCCTGCATCCAGCTCAAGCAGCGCCAGTAACGCTCAGACCTCTACGGGAGGCAACATTATGGACCAACGCCGCGCCAACGCGCAGCGTAACGACTACCAGCGTCAGGGGGAATAACGATGCGTAAATCTGTTATCGCGATAATTGTCATCGTGCTGGTGGTGCTCTACATGTCCGTCTTTGTTGTTAAAGAAGGCGAGCGCGGTATTAGCCTGCGCTTTGGTAAAGTTCTGCGCGACGATGAAAACAAACCACTGGTCTATGAGCCGGGCCTGCACTTTAAGATCCCGTTCATTGAATCAGTGAAAATGCTGGATGCGCGTATCCAGACCATGGATAACCAGGCCGATCGCTTTGTGACCAAAGAGAAGAAAGACCTGATCGTTGATTCGTACATCAAGTGGCGTATCAGCGACTTCAGTCGTTACTATCTGGCAACTGGCGGCGGCGACGTCTCCCAGGCTGAGGTTCTGCTGAAGCGTAAATTCTCTGACCGTCTGCGTTCTGAAATTGGGCGTCTGGATGTGAAAGACATCGTAACGGACTCACGTGGTCGTTTGACTCTGGAAGTGCGTGATGCGCTGAACTCTGGTTCTGCAGGCACAGAAGATGAAGTCAGCACCCCGGCTGCTGATGATGCAATTGCCAAAGCGGCAGAGCGTGTTGAAGCAGAAACTAACGGTAAGGTGAAGGTAATCAACCCGAATAGTATGGCGGCACTGGGTATTGAAGTTGTCGACGTACGAATCAAACAGATCAACCTTCCTGCTGAAGTCTCTGAAGCGATCTATAACCGTATGCGCGCTGAGCGTGAAGCAGTAGCTCGTCGTCACCGTTCGCAGGGTCAGGAAGAAGCTGAAAAACTGCGCGCGACTGCGGACTATGAAGTCACCAAAACGTTGGCAGAATCTGAGCGCCAGGGACGTATCATGCGTGGTGAGGGTGATGCTGAAGCAGCGAAGCTGTTTGCTGATGCCTTCAGCCAGGATCCGGGTTTCTATGCCTTTATCCGTAGCCTGCGTGCTTACGAGAATAGCTTCCAGAGCAATCAGGATGTGATGGTTCTCAGCCCGGATAGTGATTTCTTCCGCTATATGAAATCACCTGCGGCGACCACCCACTGATAAGTGATTCTGTAAGCAAAAAGGCGCCTGTTAAGGCGCCTTTTTTACAACTGAGCGTGAATTTAGTTGCCCAGCAGTTTATTCAGCAGGCCACCGATCACAGGTACGCTTGCCAGAGTGCTTTCAATCGTTCCACCGATAGTTGAACCAATCGTATTACCGATCGTTTCGCCCAGGCCCGGCGCGATGGTTGCAAGGTTTACCGTGCCCAGAATAGGTAAATCAATGCTCAGATTACTGCCGAGCGACCATACTGCAGCACCTGTTTTACTCCCCAGTGATGCCAGTCCATCTTGTAGCCAGCCTGCGCCGCTTACCGCGTCGATTTCGATTGCAGTTAATTCTCTCATAATAATCATCCTAATTATTTTATGCTCGTATCCAAAGTTGATACGCACGGGCATACTTGCAATTTTAAAAATAACCTGCAATACAATGAGTTATGAATTTTGTTTCATAAAATAAGTTCATAATAAAGAGGAAATGCCGGACAATATGAAGTGAGAGTAAACACAACATTGATAAACCACTGGTACTACACAGCGCGATATTTATATAAAGGTGAATAATGAACTCAACAATCTGGTTGGCACTGGCACTGGCGCTGGTTTTAGTACTTGAAGGACTCGGGCCATTACTTTACCCACGGGCATGGCGGCGAATGGTCGCCACGATGAGTCAGTTGCCGGATAATTTATTGCGCCGTTTTGGTGGGGGTCTTGTGGTTGCCGGTATCGTGATCTACTACATGTTGAGGAAAACGATTGGCTGATTAACAAGTAGCCTAATTTACCGTATCTTGAGTGCAAAAAGTGCTGTAACTCTGAAAAAGCGATGGTAGAATCCATTTTTAAGCAAACGGTGATTTTGAAAAATGGGTAACAACGTCGTCGTACTGGGCACCCAATGGGGTGACGAAGGTAAAGGGAAGATCGTCGATCTCCTGACTGAACGGGCTAAATATGTTGTGCGCTACCAGGGTGGTCACAACGCAGGCCATACTCTCGTAATCAACGGTGAAAAAACCGTCCTCCATCTCATTCCATCAGGTATTCTTCGCGAGAATGTTACCAGCATCATCGGTAACGGTGTCGTGCTGTCTCCTGCTGCGCTGATGAAAGAGATGAAAGGACTGGAAGACCGTGGTATCCCTGTCCGTGAGCGTCTGCTGCTGTCTGAAGCCTGCCCGCTTATCCTCGATTATCACGTTGCGCTGGATGTTGCGCGTGAGAAAGCGCGTGGCGCGAAAGCTATCGGTACTACCGGTCGCGGTATCGGCCCGGCTTATGAAGATAAAGTCGCTCGCCGCGGTCTGCGCGTTGGTGACCTGTTTGATAAAGCAACCTTCGCTGACAAACTGAAAGAAGTGATGGAATATCACAACTTCCAGTTGGTGAATTTCTACAAAGTTGAAGCGGTTGACTACCAGAAAGTCCTGGATGATGTAATGGCGATTGCCGACATCCTGACTGCCATGGTTGTTGATGTCTCCGATCTTTTGGATCAGGCGCGTCAACGTGGCGACTTTGTGATGTTCGAAGGTGCGCAGGGTACGCTGCTGGATATTGACCACGGTACCTACCCGTACGTAACCTCTTCCAACACCACCGCAGGTGGCGTGGCCACCGGTTCCGGCCTGGGCCCACGTTATGTTGATTACGTTCTGGGTATCATCAAAGCCTATTCTACTCGTGTAGGCGCGGGTCCATTCCCGACTGAACTGTTTGATGACATCGGCGAGTTCCTGTGCAAGCAGGGTAACGAGTTCGGCGCTACTACCGGCCGTCGTCGTCGTACCGGTTGGCTTGACGCCGTTGCGGTGCGCCGTGCGGTGCAGATTAACTCCCTGTCTGGCTTCTGCCTGACTAAACTGGACGTCCTGGACGGCCTGAAAGAAGTTAAAATCTGCGTAGCTTACCGTATGCCGGATGGCCGTGAAGTGACCACCACTCCGCTGGCTGCTGACAACTGGGAAGGTATTGAACCGATTTATGAAACAATGCCAGGTTGGTCTGAAACCACCTTCGGCGTGAAAGAGCGCAGCGGCCTGCCGCAGGCAGCGCTGAACTATATCGCGCGCATTGAAGAACTCACCGGCGTACCGGTTGATATCATCTCTACCGGTCCTGACCGTACCGAGACGATGATTCTGCGCGACCCGTTCGACGCATAATTATCCCCAGGGGCGCCGTTCAGGCGCCTCTTGTTTTTGCTGTTCGCCCGCCCCATTTAAATAAATTAGCGGCCTGAGCGCTGGCTGGTTTATCATCAATAGTAATTACGTCTATCGACATACCCTGTTTTTCTTTTCCCTGAGGTTGATTGTGCAGTTAACGAGTTTCACTGATTACGGATTACGTGCGCTGATATATATGGCGTCGTTGCCGGATGGAAGGATGACCAGTATCTCCGAAGTCACGGAGGTTTACGGTGTCTCTCGTAATCATATGGTAAAAATAATCAATCAGTTAAGTCGTGTCGGCTACGTCACGGCAGTACGGGGAAAGAACGGCGGAATTCGCCTTGGCAAACCGGCAAACACGATTCGAGTCGGCGATGTTGTCCGCGATTTGGAGCCGTTATCGTTGGTCAATTGCAGCAGCGAATTTTGCCATATTACGCCCGCCTGCCGCCTGAAGCAGGCGCTTGCAGAAGCCACACAAAGTTTTCTTAAGGAACTAGATAACTACACGTTGGCCGATTTGGTTGAAAAGAATCAACCACTTTATAAATTATTACTGGTGGAGTGACGTAAACTTCACTGGAGATGACAACGGAGGAACCGACATGTCACAAGATCCTTTCCTGGACCGCGAAACTGAAAAGTACGCAAATCCAATCCCAAGCCGGGAATTCATCCTCGATCATTTAGCAAAACGCGAAAAACCGGCCAGCCGTGATGAGCTGGCAATAGAGCTGAATATCGAAGGCGAAGAACAACAAGAAGCATTGCGCCGTCGACTGCGCGCAATGGAACGTGATGGTCAACTGGTCTTCACTCGTCGCCAGTGCTATGCGCTGCCTGAGCGTCTCGATCTGCTGAAAGGCATCGTTATCGGTCATCGCGATGGCTATGGCTTCCTGCGCGTCGAAGGCCGTAAAGATGATCTTTATTTATCATCTGAACAGATGAAAACCTGTATTCATGGCGATCAGGTGCTGGCACAGCCTCTGGGTGCGGACCGTAAAGGCCGCCGGGAGGCTCGTATCGTTCGTGTCCTGGTACCAAAAACCGGGCAGATCGTCGGCCGCTACTTTACCGAGGCGGGTGTGGGCTTTGTCGTTCCCGATGACAGCCGCCTAAGCTTCGACATCCTGATTCCGCCGGAAGCAGTGATGGGCGCGCGCATGGGGTTTGTGGTCGTGGTTGAGCTCACCCAGCGCCCGACCCGCCGCACCAAAGCGGTGGGTAAAATCGTCGAAGTGCTGGGCGATAACATGGGAACCGGAATGGCGGTCGATATGGCCCTGCGTACCCATGAAATCCCCCATGTCTGGCCGCCAGAGGTGGAAAAACAGGTTTCAAGTCTGAAAGAACAGGTGCCGGAAGAGGCGAAGGCTGGACGTGTTGATTTACGTAATCTGCCGCTGGTCACCATTGATGGCGAAGATGCTCGCGACTTTGATGACGCCGTATACTGCGAGAAGAAACGCGGCGGCGGCTGGCGTCTGTGGGTGGCCATTGCCGATGTGAGCTACTACGTGCGTCCCGGCACGCCGCTGGATGGTGAAGCACGCAGCCGTGGTACCTCGGTCTACTTCCCATCTCAGGTCGTCCCGATGCTGCCGGAAGTGCTTTCCAACGGTCTGTGCTCGCTGAATCCTCAGGTCGACAGGCTCTGTATGGTTTGCGAGATGACGATTTCATCAAAAGGCCGTCTGACCGGCTTCAAATTCTACGAAGCGGTGATGAGTTCCCATGCTCGTCTGACCTACACCAAAGTCTGGCATATGCTGCAGGGCGACCAGGACTTGCGTGAGCAGTATGCGCCGCTGGTTAAGCATATTGAAGAGCTCCATAACCTCTACAAAGTGCTGGATGTTGCTCGTGAAGAGCGCGGAGGCATCTCATTTGAGAGTGAAGAAGCTAAATTCATCTTCAATGCTGAACGCCGCATTGAGCGCATCGAGCAAACTCAGCGTAACGATGCGCATAAGCTGATTGAAGAGTGCATGATTCTGGCGAACATTTCCGCTGCGCGCTTTGTGGAGAAAGCTGAAGAGCCGGCGCTGTTCCGTATTCACGATAAGCCGAGCACGGAGGCGATCACCGCATTCCGTTCAGTTCTTGCTGAGCTTGGACTTGAACTGCCTGGCGGTAATAAGCCGGAGCCGCGTGATTATGCCGAATTGCTGACGTCGATCGCCGATCGACCAGATGCGGAAATGCTGCAAACCATGCTGCTGCGGTCGATGAAACAGGCGGTGTACGACCCGGAAAATCGCGGTCACTTTGGCCTCGCGCTGCAATCTTACGCTCACTTCACTTCGCCGATTCGTCGCTACCCGGATCTCTCTCTGCATCGCGCTATCAAGTATCTGCTGGCGAAAGAGCAGGGGCATAAAGGCAACAGCACTGAGACCGGTGGCTGGCACTACAGCATGGAAGAGATGCTGCAACTGGGGGCTCACTGTTCGATGACGGAGCGCCGTGCTGACGAAGCTACCCGCGATGTGTCGGACTGGTTGAAGTGTGATTTCATGTTGGATCAGGTGGGTAACGTCTTCAAAGGCGTGATCGCCAGCGTGACCGGTTTTGGTTTCTTCGTGCGTCTGGATGAGCTGTTTATTGATGGTCTGGTGCACGTCTCTTCGCTCGATAATGACTACTATCGTTTCGACCAGGTGGGTCAGCGGTTGATCGGCGAGTCCGGTGGCCAAACCTACCGTCTGGGCGATCGCGTAGAAGTGCGCGTTGAAGCAGTCAACATGGACGAGCGTAAGATTGACTTCTCGCTTATCTCCAGCGAGCGCGCTCCGCGCAACGTGGGTAAAACCGAGCGAGAGAAGGCGAAAAAGGGTTCCGCTGGCAAATCCTCCGGGCGTCGTCGTCAGGCAGGAAAGCAAGTGAACTTTGAGCCAGATAGCGCATTCCGCAAAGAGAAAGGCAAATCTCAACCGAAGGCTGCTCAGCCAAAAGGCGAGAAAAAAGCGAAGAAACCGTCGGTGAAAACCCAAAAAATCGCTGCGGCGACCAAAGCCAAGCGCGCGGCGAAAAAGAAAATCGCTGAGTGATTGGATTCCCTTCATCCTGATTCCGTCTAATGTAGCGGAGAACGTCTGGGTGAAGGGAACGGCTAACAGAACCTAAAACGAGTACATAAATGAGTGAAATGATTTACGGCATCCACGCGGTGCAGGCACTGCTGGAACGCGCTCCTGAGCGTTTTCAGGAAGTCTTTATTCTGAAAGGCCGTGAGGATAAGCGCTTGCTGCCGCTGATCCATGCCCTGGAGGCTCAGGGAGTGGTGATTCAGGTTGCCAACCGCCAGTATCTTGATGAGAAAAGCGAAGGTGCTGTTCATCAGGGGATTATTGCTCGCGTGAAGCCTGGGCGCCAGTATCAGGAGAACGATCTGCCGGATCTGATCGCTTCTCTCGAGCAGCCGTTCTTCTTGATCCTCGACGGTGTGACCGATCCACATAACCTCGGCGCCTGCTTACGTAGTGCCGATGCCGCTGGCGTGCACGCGGTGATTGTGCCGAGAGATCGCTCCGCGCAGCTCAATGCGACGGCGAAAAAAGTCGCCTGCGGGGCGGCAGAAAACGTTCCGCTTATCCGCGTTACTAACCTCGCGCGTACCATGCGACTGCTGCAGGAAGAGAACGTCTGGATCGTGGGTACCGCTGGCGAAGCCGACCACACTCTATTCCAGAGCAAGATGACCGGTTCGATGGCGCTGGTGATGGGAGCGGAAGGCGAAGGTATGCGCCGTCTGACCCGCGAACACTGCGATGAGTTAATCAGTATTCCGATGGCTGGCAGTGTTTCATCGCTGAACGTGTCTGTCGCGACCGGGATTTGTCTGTTTGAAGCGGTGCGCCAGCGCAGTTAAGCGCCGCAGCCATAAGCTAAATACCAGAACCATCCTTCGGGATGGTTTTTTTGTGACTCCTTTCGCGAGCGGGTTTGCCCAGCGTGACCATACTTAATGGCAACGCCATTGAAGGAGGGAAACACAATGCACTGGCAAACTCACACCGTATTCAATCAGCCCACCCCACTTTGTAACAGCAACTTATTCCTGTCAGATACTGCTTTGCGTGAAGCGGTGGTACGCGAAGGCGCTGGCTGGGACGGTGACCTGCTGGCGAGTATCGGTCAGCAGCTGGGAACCGCAGAGTCTTTGGAGCTTGGGCGCCTGGCAAACAGCAATCCGCCGGAGCTTTTGCGTTACGACGCAACAGGTTCACGCCTTGATGATGTGCGCTTTCATCCCGCATGGCATCTGCTGATGCAGGGGTTGTGCGCTAACCAGGTACATAATCTTGCCTGGCAGAAAGAGGCTCGTGCTGGTTCCTTCGTTGCCCGCGCTGCTCGCTTTATGCTGCATGCGCAGGTGGAAGCAGGAACCTTATGCCCCATCACCATGACCTTCGCCGCCACTCCGCTATTGCAGCGTTCGCTGTCGACACTATTTAGCGACTGGCTATTGCCATTATTGAGCGATCGTTACGATCCACATCTTGTGCCGGGTAATCAGAAACGCGGGCTGCTTATTGGGATGGGAATGACCGAAAAGCAGGGTGGGTCTGATGTATTGAGCAATACCACCCGGGCGGAAAAAACGGCCGGAGGCTTTTATCATCTGATTGGGCACAAATGGTTTTTCTCAGTACCGCAAAGCGATGCCCATCTGATATTAGCTCAGGCACCCGCGGGTCTTTCTTGTTTTTTTGTCCCGCGTCTGTTACCTGACGGACAACGTAACGGTATTCGTCTGGAAAGACTGAAAGACAAATTAGGTAACCGTGCGAATGCCAGTAGCGAAGTCGAGTTTTTTGATGCCTGCGGTTGGCTGGTTGGGGAAGAGGGGGATGGCGTCCGGCAAATCCTCAAAATGGGCGGTATGACCCGCTTCGATTGCGCGCTGGGCAGTCACGCGTTGATGCGCCGGGCTTATTCAGTGGCGCTGTACCATGCGCTGCAACGTCAGGCATTTGGAAAAAATCTGGTCGACCAGCCAATGATGCGCCAGGTTCTGGGGCAAATGGCATTGCGGCTTGAGGGGCAAACCGCCTTTTTGTTCCGCCTCGCGCGCGCGTGGGATAAGCGTGATGATGTGCAGGAAGCGCTATGGGCAAGGTTGTTCACTCCTGCAGCGAAGTTTGCTATCTGCAAATCCGGGATTCCGTTTGTCGCGGAGGCGATGGAGGTCTTGGGTGGTGCTGGTTACTGTGAAGAGAGTGAACTACCGCGCTTATATCGCGAAATGCCGGTCAATAGCATCTGGGAAGGCTCTGGCAATATCATGTGTCTGGACGTGATACGCGTTCTGACGAAGCAACCGGCGGCGCTGGAACTTCTGGCGGCGGAATGTGCGGAAGTGAAAGGGCAAAATCGTCATTTCGATCGCTCATGGCGGCAATTGCAACAGTGGTTACGGCGACCAGCGGAAGGGCAGGCCAGGGAGATAACCCAACTGGTCTATATGTTAGGCGTGGGCGCGCAGGTATTGCGCTATGCTTCACCACCGACGGCTGAAGCCTGGTGTCGTATGATGCTCGACGCGCGCGGCGGCTTGTTGCTTAGCGAGCCGATGCTAAGCGAAGTATTGAGCCGGGCGACCGGCGGTGCCTTCTAGGGATGGAGCAGGGCGGTAAATTGCTCGTCGCTGCCCTGAAACACATTCAAATCCACAAAGGCGTCTATTCCAGCAAGGCGACCACGATTAGCGAACTGCCAGAAGACCCATTGGCGCGAACTTTCCAGCCTGGGCTGGCGCCAGATATCACGGTTCCACAACGGATTATCGTTAAATTCATTCTGTAGGTGGTCGTCATAAAATTCGCGGGTGGCATAAAGAATGACTTTTTGCTGATAAACCGTCTCCAGCATGGCGGTCATGGCCCGCACTTCAGCAACGATTTGTTGGTGGCTCTGAGGCATACAGTTACCTCCGTATTCCAGATCCAGCACCGGCGGCAGCGCGTGAGGGCTGACGGGCACAGTGGCGATAAAGTTGCCCGCCTGCGCAATACCGGATTTACAAAAAGTAAAAAAATGGTAGGCGCCGGTGATGATTCCCTGCTTGCGGGCATTACGCCAGTTGGCATCAAAAGCGCTATCTTTAAAGCTCTCGCCTTCCGTTGCTTTGATAAAGGCGAATTGAATGTTTTGTTGTTTGAGCTGCGCCCAGTCAATGGATTGCTGGTGGTGGGAAACATCAATTCCCTGGATTGGGAACGTTTGACGAGAAGGGTAATTAAAGCGGAGCCAGCCTTCATAGAAGGCAATTCTGGTCAGTCCGGCGAATAGCGCTAACGCCAGCAGCAACCAAATGATCTTTCGTCCCTGGGTAAACATGACTTCCTGCCATGAGAAATGAAACACGAACGCATGCTAGCACATTCAGGCATAAAGAATGGCCTGCACCCGCCAGTTATCCGGCTGTTGCTCTTCATACATCTGGACGATGCGATACCAGGATGCACCTTGCTCATCGGCCTGTACGGCGATGGCATGCTCAACATCCTGCTGGCTACCGGAGATGTTGTTAACGCAAATCAGGCCAATTTCATTGAGGCCCGTTACGCAATCCGCACTGGCAAATTCCGCTGACTGCGCGGAGGTATTGGCCGTTGCCGAGGTCAGCATTAGGCTGGGTAGGGTAAAAGATCGTTTCATCGTCAGCTCCATTTTACGTAGTCCTGAGGGCAGTCCGTTGCTAACGTCCTGCCAGGTTACAGCTGGCCGAACGTTATTATGCACAGGAAAACGTGAATGGGCGCAAAGCAGTGTAAAGCTCGTTTAAAGATTAACCGCTATTTACGGTAGAGAATCGCTTGCGAATACCACTGGCCGGGAACCATCGTGTCATCAATCATGATGATGACGTAGTAATCTGCTTTCGCTTTCTCTGCTTTGACCTTTAACGCAGCTTCTACATCCATCGGTGAGCCGTACATTAATACGCTCACCGTGCCCATCTTTTGTAGACCCGTCGTCTGGTTACGCTGGATCTCTTGCGGATGGTCGGTTGCGGGCGGTGGTGCTTCTGGCGTTCCTTGTAAGGCACTACAGCCAGTCAAGACGATAGCCAGTAACCATGGTGTAAACCTACGCATAACCATATCTCGTTTCCTGATAGTCATAGTGTAGTGGTAGCCTGAATGTCATTTCCGGGGAATGTTCCCAAATTGTTATCTCGGACGCGATTTTCGAATGAAAATATTCTGAAAGCGTAACCGGGTTCTCAACATTATGAATCATGCGCGAACGAGTTTCGTGCTCAATAACACAACATCACTATAGAGAAAGGAGACGATAAATGATTGCACTAGAAATGCGTAGCCTTGCGGGCGGGGAGATTCTGCATGCATATCCACAGAACGCGGCAGATAAACCGTTGCCGTGTATCGTCTTTTATCATGGTTTCACTTCTTCTAAGCTGGTCTACAGCTATTTTGCTGTCGCGTTAGCAGAAGCCGGGTTTCGGGTGATAATGCCAGATGCTGCAGAACACGGTGCGCGCTATGTCGGCGATGAACAAGGCAGGATGCAGCGGTTTTGGCCGATCCTGATGCAGAATTTTGTTGAATTCCCGGCGCTGCGGGAGGCGATTCGCGAACAGGGATGGCTTGCTGACGATAGACTGGCGGTCGCTGGAGCATCAATGGGCGGAATGACGGCGCTGGGCATGATGACTCATCACCCGGAGTTGAAAAGCGTGGCCTGCCTGATGGGGTCTGGCTATTTCAGTTCGCTTTCGCAGAACCTATTCCCGTCGCCCGATTTTTGCGTAAAACAACTGGTCGAGTGGGACGTTAGCGAGCAGCTAGATACACTTGCCAGCCGACCACTGCTGCTTTGGCACGGTGACGAAGATGATGTCGTACCACCGGGAGAAACGTTCCGCCTTCAGCGCTCATTGCAGCAAAACGACCTGGCCGACAATTTGACTTGTATCTGGCAGAAAGGCGTCCGTCACCGCATTACGCCTGAGGCATTAGCGGCGACGGTGGCGTTCTTTCAGCGTCATCTTTAAACGCGAATCACCTGAACGCCCTGATCTTCAAGCTGCTTGAGGATCGCTTCATCCGCCTGCCTGCCGGTAATCACCAGGTCGATTTGTGCGGCCTGGCTGAATAACATTCCGGCACGCTCGCCAACTTTGCTGCTATCGACCAGCACCGCGAGTTTACCGACGACGTTAAGCATTTTTTGCTCCGCCATTGCCGTCAGCATATCGGTTTTGTAGAGCCCTTCGGCGGTCAGCCCTTTGCCGCTGGTAAACATCCAGTGCCCGGCATACAGGCTATTATCGCTACCTTGTGGGCTCAGAGTGATGGAGTGGCTGCGGTTATACTGCCCGCCCATAATGATAACGCTGTCATGTTCTTGATCGATCAGATAGTTGGCCAGAGGCAGGTAGTTAGTGATGATTTGTACCGGCTTTCCGCACAGTTCCTGGCCCAGCAGGAATGCGGTAGAGCCGCAGTTGATAACGATGCTTTCGCCTGGGTTAACCAACTGCGAAGCCGCGCGCGCAATGCGCACTTTCTCATCGTGGTTTTGCGCTTGGTGAATATTCATAGGTGACCAGCGCGGGCGCTGCTCACTGATAGCCTCCGCACCGTTGCGAACTTTTTTCAGCTTGCCGCTTTCGTCGAGTTTATTGATATCGCGTCGTGCCGTTGCTGGCGAAATTCCTAGCCGGGAAATCACCTGCTCCACGGTGACAAATCCCGTTTGTGCCAGCAAATCCAGTAAAATTTGATGTCTTTGCGCTTCCGTCATGAGCAAATCCGATTAAAAGTGATAAGCAAAGATGATATTTGAAATCAGGTGAAAATACTAATGCCGACGGGGATAATTTCCGGCGGGCGGTCAACGATTACCGATCGCCGGAGAAGTGTTACAGGAAGGACTTAAACGGTAGGTCCGGTTCCATGGTGAAGCAGTCGTCGAATCCGCGTGGATAGTGGTACTCGAAATTATCCTTATCCAGCGGCCAGGTGAATTTCCCGCCAACCTGCCAGATGAAAGGCTTGAAGCCATATTTCAGACGATCTTTCTTCATGTCCCACAAGACGCGGATTTCCTGCGGGTCAGCCTGGAAGTTTGACCAGATATCGTGATGGAACGGGATGACGACTTTGGTGTTCAGCGACTCAGCCATGCGCAGGATATCAGCGCTGGTCATTTTGTCGGTAATACCGCGCGGGTTCTCGCCGTAGGAACCCAGCGCGACGTCAATTTGATGTTCGTTTCCGTGCTTAGCGTAGTAGTTGGAATAGTGTGAATCGCCGCTGTGATACAGGTTGCCGCCCGGCGTTTTGAACAGGTAGTTCACCGCACGCTGATCCATTCCATCCGGCAGTACGCCCGCCGCTTTTTGATCCGCTGGCAGGGTAATCAGTGCGGTACGGTCAAAGGCGTCGAGCGCGTGGATTTCAACGTCCTTCACTTTTACCACATCGCCCGGTTTCATCACGATGCAGCGCTCTTTCGGCACGCCCCAGCCGATCCACAGATCAACACAAGTTTGCGGGCCGATAAATGGTACGTTATCGGCGCAATTCTGCATCACCGCGGCGGCAACGTTAACGTCGATATGATCGTTGTGATCGTGCGTAGACAGAACGGCGTCAATCTGGCGAATAGCGAACGGATCGAGTACGAACGGGGTGGTGCGCAGATTTGGCTGGAGTTTCTTGACGCCTGCCATGCGCTGCATCTGGTGGCCTGTTTTCATTAGCGGATTGCCATGGCTTTGTTTGCCCGTACCGCACCAGAAATCGACACAGATATTGGCCCCGCCTTCTGATTTCAGCCAGATGCCCGTACAACCCAACCACCACATGGCAAAGGTACCAGGTGCAACCTGCTCTTGTTCAATTTCTTCATTCAGCCAGCTACCCCACTCAGGGAAGGTGTTCAGGATCCATGATTCGCGGGTGATGGTTTGTACTTTACTCATTGCGCTTTCCCTCACATATTGTCAAAAGTAATCACATTGTGATTTGTTTTGAAGAATGCTGCCATCGTTTGTTCAGGAATGCAATCCTGAATTTTACGCTTTACAGGGATGTAAAAGGGCGGCTCAGGTGATATCAGGCTTTCTTTATTGACTCCATTATTTATTACCATGTTGATTTTAATGGGTTAATTTTTGATTTTGATAAATGAGAATTAATTCGTGTACAGATTGAATAATTATTTGCGGCGTGCGTCACATTTAATCAAATATAATCTTGTTGTGATTATTTTTGATTATTAGAGTGATCGTAACAACAAACCCTGGGCGTAATGTACGTTCAGAGCTTTCACCTTCTGGAGCGTGTTATGGAGATTCTCTACAACATCTTTACCGTTTTCTTTAATCAGGTCATGACCAATGCCCCGCTGCTGCTGGGTATCGTGACGTGTCTGGGTTACATCCTGTTGCGTAAAAGCGCCAGCGTTATTGTCAAAGGAACGATTAAAACCATTATCGGTTTTATGTTATTGCAGGCGGGTTCCGGCATTTTGACCAGCACCTTCAAGCCGGTCGTCGCGAAGATGTCTGAGGTTTACGGCATCAACGGGGCGATTTCCGATACCTACGCTTCCATGATGGCAACCATTGAGCGTATGGGCGATGCCTATAGCTGGGTCGGCTATGCGGTACTGTTAGCGCTGGCGCTGAACATCTGTTACGTCCTGCTGCGCCGCATTACCGGTATTCGCACCATCATGCTGACCGGACACATCATGTTTCAGCAGGCGGGGCTGATTGCGGTTTCGTTCTACATCTTCGGTTATTCGATGTGGACTACCATTATCTGCACGGCGGTCCTGGTCTCCCTGTATTGGGGTATCACCTCCAACATGATGTACAAACCGACCCAGGAAGTGACCGACGGTTGCGGCTTCTCGATTGGCCACCAGCAGCAGTTCGCTTCGTGGATTGCCTATAAAGTCGCGCCATATCTGGGGAAAAAAGAAGAGAGCGTTGAGGATCTTAAGCTGCCGGGCTGGCTGAACATCTTCCACGACAATATCGTTTCCACGGCCATTGTAATGACGGTTTTCTTCGGCGCGATCCTGCTCTCCTTCGGCATTGACACGGTGCAGGCGATGGCGGGTAAAACCCACTGGACGGTCTATATCCTGCAAACCGGCTTCTCTTTCGCGGTGGCAATTTTCATCATCACTCAGGGCGTGCGCATGTTTGTCGCCGAGCTCTCTGAGGCCTTCAACGGTATCTCTCAGCGTCTGATCCCTGGCGCTGTACTGGCTATCGACTGCGCGGCGATTTATAGCTTCGCGCCGAACGCCGTGGTCTGGGGATTTATGTGGGGCACCATCGGTCAACTGATCGCCGTCGGTATTCTGGTGGGCGTCGGTTCTTCCATTCTGATCATTCCAGGCTTTATCCCGATGTTCTTCTCTAACGCCACCATTGGCGTGTTTGCTAACCATTTTGGCGGCTGGCGCGCGGCGCTCAAGATTTGCCTGGTGATGGGCATGATAGAGATCTTCGGCTGCGTTTGGGCGGTGAAGCTGACGGGCATGAGCGCCTGGATGGGCATGGCGGACTGGTCAATTCTGGCGCCGCCGATGATGCAAGGCTTCGCCTCCGTCGGCATCGCATTTATGGCCGTTATTATTCTGATTTCACTGGCTTATATGTTCTTCGCAGGACGCACGCTGCGTGCTGAAGAAGATGCGGAAAAACAACTGGCAGATGCTTCTGCTCAATAAGGAGTTTTGACTATGACCGTACGTATCCTGGCTGTATGTGGCAACGGGCAAGGCAGTTCCATGATCATGAAAATGAAAGTGGACCAGTTTTTGACCCAGTCAAATATTGATCACACGGTGAATAGCTGCGCGGTGGGTGAATACAAAAGCGAATTAAGCGGAGCAGACATCATCATTGCCTCCACCCATATCGCCGGTGAGATCACCGTCTCCGGCAACAAATATGTGGTTGGCGTACGCAACATGCTATCGCCTGCTGACTTTGGTCCGAAGCTGCTGGAAGTGATCAAAGAACATTTCCCGCAGGACGTGAAGTAAGGACGCACCATGAAATTACGAGATTCGCTGGCGGAAAATAACTCGATCCTCTTACAAGCCGACGCCAGCACCTGGCAGGAAGCGGTAAAACTGAGCGTTGATCTGTTGGTTAAGGCTGACGTGGTCGAGCCTCGTTACTATCAGGCCATTCTTGACGGAGTTGAACAATTTGGCCCGTACTTTGTGATTGCGCCGGGCCTGGCGATGCCGCACGGGCGCCCGGAAGAGGGCGTGAAGAAAACGGGTTTTGCACTGGTGACGCTGAAAACGCCGCTGGTCTTTAACCACGAAGATAACGACCCGGTCGATATCCTGATAACGATGGCGGCGGTCGATGCCAACACTCATCAGGAAGTGGGCATCATGCAGATCGTTAATCTGTTTGACGATGAAGCCAACTTCGACCGTTTACGCGCCTGCCGCACCGCGCAGGAAGTGCTGGATTTAATTGATAACGCCACCGCGGCGGCTGTTTAAAAGGAATATCAAATGTCATTACCTATGTTGCAGGTTGCGCTGGATAACCAATCAATGTCTTCTGCGTATGAAACGACGCGCCTGATTGCTGATGAAGTGGACATTATTGAAGTCGGCACCATTCTTTGCGTCGCCGAAGGCGTTCGCGCGGTTCGCGACCTGAAAGCGCTGTATCCGCATAAAATCGTGCTGGCGGATGCCAAAATCGCCGATGCGGGCAAAATTCTCTCCCGTATGTGTTTTGAAGCCAATGCTGACTGGGTGACCGTGATCTGCTGTGCGGATATCAACACCACCAAAGGCGCGCTGGACGTGGCGAAAGAGTTTAACGGCGATGTGCAGATCGAACTGACCGGATACTGGACCTGGGAACAGGCTCAGGAGTGGCGCGACGCGGGTATCGGGCAGGTCGTGTATCACCGCAGTCGCGATGCGCAGGCCGCAGGCGTGGCGTGGGGCGAGGCGGACATCAGCGCCATCAAGCGCCTGTCTGATATGGGCTTTAAGGTTACCGTCACCGGCGGCCTGGCGCTGGAAGATCTGCCGTTGTTCAAAGGCATTCCAATTCACGTCTTTATCGCTGGTCGTAGCATTCGTGATGCCGCTTCGCCGGTTGAAGCCGCGCGTCAGTTTAAACGCTCTATTGCCCAGCTTTGGGGCTAAGGAGCAACTATGCTGTCGAAACAAATTCCGCTCGGCATCTATGAAAAAGCGCTCCCCGCAGGGGAGTGCTGGATGGAGCGGCTGAAGCTTGCGAAAAAGCTGGGTTTTGACTTCGTCGAAATGTCGGTGGATGAAACTGATGCCCGACTGGCGCGTCTCGACTGGAGCCGCGAGCAGCGTCTGGCGTTGGTCAACGCGATTGCTGAAACCGGCGTGCGCGTTCCGTCCATGTGCCTGAGCGCACATCGTCGCTTTCCACTTGGCAGCGAAGACGACGCAGTACGTGCGCAGGGGCTGGAGATTATGCGTAAAGCGATCCAGTTCGCCCAGGACGTCGGCATTCGCGTGATCCAACTGGCCGGTTACGACGTTTACTATCAGGAAGCCAACAACGAGACGCGTCGTCGCTTTCGTGATGGACTGAAAGAGAGCGTCGAGATGGCAAGCCGCGCGCAGGTGACGCTGGCGATGGAAATTATGGACTATCCGCTGATGAACTCCATCAGCAAGGCGCTGGGCTACGCGCACTACCTAAACAATCCATGGTTCCAGCTTTACCCGGATATCGGCAATCTGTCGGCGTGGGATAACGACGTGCAGATGGAACTCCAGGCGGGGATCGGGCACATCGTGGCGGTGCATGTGAAAGATACCAAACCCGGCGTATTCAAGAACGTGCCGTTTGGTGAAGGGATTGTCGATTTCGAGCGCTGTTTCGAAACCCTCAAGCAGAGCGGCTATTGCGGGCCGTATCTGATTGAGATGTGGAGTGAGACCACTGACGACCCTGCGCTCGAAGTGGCGAAGGCTCGCGATTGGGTGAAGGCGCGCATGGCAAGCGCCGGTCTGGTGGAGGCGGCGTAATGCAAAAGCTCAAACAGCAGGTTTTTGAAGCCAACATGGATCTACCGCGCTACGGGCTGGTGACCTTTACCTGGGGCAACGTCAGCGCTATCGACCGTGAACGCGGGCTAGTGGCGATCAAACCCAGCGGCGTTGCTTATGAAACCATGAAGGTAGACGACATGGTGGTGGTGGATATGGACGGTAATATCGTAGAAGGCCAGTACCGTCCTTCTTCTGATACCGCCACCCATCTGGCGCTGTATCGTCGCTATCCGAGTCTTGGCGGCGTGGTGCATACCCACTCTACTCATGCAACGGCCTGGGCGCAGGCGGGGTTAGCCATTCCCGCGCTAGGGACGACCCATGCGGACTACTTCTTTGGCGATATTCCCTGCACCAGGGCATTAAGTGCCCAGGAGGTTGAAGAGGCCTATGAGCTGAACACCGGGCACGTCATCATCGAAACGCTGGGCGAGGCTGAACCTCTGCATACGCCGGGTATCGTGGTCTATCAGCACGGTCCGTTTGCCTGGGGCAAAGATGCGCATGATGCGGTGCATAACGCGGTAGTGATGGAAGAGGTGGCGAGAATGGCGTGGATTGCCCGCGCGATTAACCCGCAACTAAAGCCCATCGATAGCTGGCTGATGGACAAACACTTTATGCGTAAACATGGGCCAAACGCCTATTACGGGCAAAAGTAAGGTACGTGCTCCGGAGCTTTTCATCGTAATGATGAATCAACCGGTCTGGCTCCGGAGCCTTTTTTAATTTTGTTGATAAGCCAGGAAGCGAAATAATGCGCAATCGCATTAAGACTTCGCCCCGCAATGGAGGCGAAGTCAAAAAGACGGGGAGTTAACGGTAAATAGCTGCACTGGCATGAATCAGGCCATTGCTTCCTGGCTCATGGAGCAGGATCGGCTGAAAATATTTCGCTCCCTCGGCATCGCTCTGCTGGCTAAGCGCCCGATCGGCTTCTTGCTCAGTGGCCATGTTGTGGTTGATATAGATAACGCCAAGGCTCTGCACATCGTCCATGTTGCGTGCCTGACGCCCATCGATTTTGATGGCGGCCAGCGCGTTGGCGCTCAGCAAAAGCGCAGCCATCATGGTAATGAGGATATATTTCATACTCTACGCTCCTTACTGACAGTCCTGACGTTAACCCGGCTCCTTTAGGTTATGGATTGCTGCTGATCTAAGTGTAATAGCTGTCTGCCGGGCGTATCGCGACCATTTCTGATGCAGTTGTTCAAAAAATTGTCGCATCCGTTATTGATGAATTTTAAATCACTGGTTTAGTGTGACTTTGCGCTTAGTGCGAATTATCTACGCAATTCACTTGTCTTAAACCGCTTACGCACGTATTATGACGCGTCAATTTTTCAGCCGCCCTTTAATCACGTTCCTTGCCTCCATGGGCCGCGGCTGACCCAGACAGGAGGCTGAATAATCCGTAAGGAGCAATTCGATGCGTCATTACGAAATCGTTTTTATGGTCCATCCTGACCAGAGCGAACAGGTTCCGGGTATGATCGAACGTTACACTGGTGCAATCACTGCAGCAGAAGGTACGATCCACCGTCTGGAAGACTGGGGCCGCCGTCAGCTGGCTTATCCGATCAACAAACTGCACAAAGCTCACTACGTTCTGCTGAACGTTGAAGCCCCGCAGGAAGCGATCGATGAGCTGGAAACTAACTTCCGCTTCAACGACGCCGTTATCCGCAGCATGGTAATGCGTACTAAGCACGCAGTTACCGAAGCATCTCCGATGGTTAAAGCGAAAGACGAGCGCCGTGAGCGTCGCGAAGATTTCGCAAACGAAACCGCAGATGATTCCGAAGCTGGGGATTCTGAAGAGTAATCCTGATGACCAATCGTCTGGAACTGTCCGGCATAATCTGCAGGACTCCACTTCGTAAGGTCAGCCCGTCAGGAATTCCACACTGCCAGTTCGTGCTTGAGCATCGTTCAGTGCAGGAGGAAGCCGGTTTTCATCGGCAGGCATGGTGCCAAATGCCCGTTATTATTAGCGGACACGAAAACCAGGCCATTACTCACAGTATAACGGTCGGTAGCGCAGTAATCGTTCGAGGGTTCATTTCTTGCCACAAGGCAAAGAACGGCTTGAGCAAAATGGTTCTGCATGCCGAGCAGATTGAATTGATAGATTCTGGAGACTAGCCATATGGCACGTTATTTCCGTCGTCGCAAGTTCTGCCGTTTCACCGCGGAAGGCGTTGTTGAGATCGATTACAAAGACATCGCAACGTTGAAAAACTACATTACCGAAAGCGGTAAAATTGTCCCGAGCCGTATCACCGGTACTCGTGCAAAATACCAGCGCCAGCTGGCTCGCTGCATCAAGCGCGCTCGCTACTTGTCCCTGCTGCCGTATACCGATCGTCATCAGTAATCGGCCGCTGTCTATTAACGACTTTAAGAGGATAAGGTAATGCAAGTTATTCTGCTTGATAAAGTAGCAAACCTGGGTAGCCTGGGTGATCAGGTTAACGTTAAAGCGGGCTATGCTCGTAACTTCCTGGTACCACAGGGTAAAGCTGTTCCTGCTACCAAGAAAAACGTTGAATTCTTCGAAGCACGCCGTGCTGAACTGGAAGCCAAACTGGCTGACGTTCTGAACGCTGCTAACGCACGTGCTGAAGCAATCAACGCACTGGGCACCGTTACCATCGCGTCTAAATCTGGCGACGAAGGTAAACTGTTCGGTTCCATCGGTACCCGCGACATCGCTGACGCTGTAACTGCAGCTGGCGTTGCCGTAGCTAAGAGCGAAGTTCGTCTGCCGAACGGCGTTCTGCGCACCACCGGTGAGCACGAAGTGGACTTCCAGGTTCACAGCGAAGTCTTCGCTAAACTGGTTGTTAACGTTGTAGCTGAGTAATTTTTTACTCAACTCGCGTCGAGACGCCGGCCTTGTGCCGGCGTTTTGCTTTTCTACCTTTGCCCAATCTTTTCCCTGTATGGTAGCTATTCTTAGCAACTTTCTGGATAATAAAATAAAACACTATTTTATTTCTGGTGAAGTGAATGGATGCACCCTCAATTTTTTCCCGTAAGAATGTAGCCTATGCCTGTGCAACCCTCTGCTGCTTGTTGTGGGGAAGCGCCTACCCTGCGATCAAGAGCGGTTATGAACTGTTTCAGATCGCCACTGATGATATCGCGTCAAAGATAGTTTTTGCTGGCTACCGTTTTTTATTTGCCGGCATGCTCTTGCTGCTCTTCGCCCTGCTACAGCATAAACCTATCAGTCGCCTGAAGGGCCGCCAGTATGGACAGCTGGTGGTGCTGGGGCTGACGCAAACCTCCATCCAGTATATTTTTTTCTATATTGGATTAGCGTTTACCACCGGCGTCAAAGGGTCGATTATGAACGCCACCGGTACCTTCTTCAGCGTACTGCTGGCACATTTTATCTACCAAAATGACAAACTAAGCTACAACAAAACGCTCGGCTGTATTCTTGGTTTTACTGGCGTGTTGCTGGTGAACTTTAACCACTCGCTAAGCGACTTTAGTTTTATCTGGCTGGGTGATGGCTTTGTGGTGCTGGCGGCTTTTGTTCTGTCGGCGGCGACGCTCTACGGTAAACGCATTTCGCAGACGGTAGACCCAACGGTGATGACCGGCTGGCAGTTGTCTTTTGGTGGTATTGCCCTGCTAGTTGGCGGCTATTTGAGCGGAGGAACGCTCGCCGTACATGGCACTGCATCCGTGTTGATTCTGGGCTATCTGACGCTCCTCTCTTCAGTCGCTTTTGCACTATGGAGCATCTTACTCAAGCATAATCGCGTGGGCATGATCGCGCCGTTTAACTTTCTGATCCCCGTTTCCGGCACGGTACTGTCGGCTATTTTCCTCGGCGAAAATATTTGGGACTGGAAATACGTTGTTGCGTTGGTACTGGTGTGTACCGGGATCTGGTGGGTGAATAAGGCGAGTAAAAGCCAGGCACGGTAAGATAAACAGGCACTATAAACAAGGTTATAGTGCCTGGCCCTCATTAAGAAGCGTTAGTTGGTCGCCAACTGCATCTCTTCAGTTGTTACCGTTGGTTCTTTAATTAATACCCATAGCGCGATTGCGCCGATAATATCAAAGAACGCCAGAGCAACGAAGAAAGGGGCGAAGCCAATGATGCTGACGAAAGCGCCGATGAACAGGTTAAACAGCAACTGTCCTGACCATGCGCATGCGCCGGCCATTCCCACAACGGTAGCGACCTCGTCTTTTTTAAATAAATCTGCGCCCAATGTTGCCGCTACCGTGGACAGCAACTGGTGAGAGAAGGCACCAATACTGATGAGAACCACCGCGATGTAGGGGTTGTCAACAATACTGACTAACCCAATTGTCATCATAATGATGGCAGCGATAGTGAATGTAATACGACGAGAGTTGATCAGGCTGATACCCCTGTCATTAAAGAACTTCGCTACAAAACCGCTTGCCAGACAACCCAAATCACCTAAAAGAAATGGCAGCCAGACGAACATCGCTATCTCTTTTAAGCTGAAATGCAGCGTTTCAACGAAGAATATCGGTACCCAGAAATTAATTGTCCCCCACGCCGGGTCTGCCAGGAAACGCGCAATGCCAATTCCCCAGAAATTACGTTGCTTAAGAATTGAGATAACTGAAGCTCTCTCCTTTTTTTCCGAGCTAAGATGTTTTTCTTGCCCGGATTCAATATAGTCGCGTTCTTCCTGAGATAATCCTTTGGCGTCTTTTGGATCTTTATAGAAAATGAACCAGAAGATGGCGGCAAATAAAGCCATGGCTCCTGAGACAATAAAGGCAAATTGCCAGCTATGGAACATGATGCACCAGGCGATAAGCGGCGGTGCGAGCATTGCCCCCAGAGATGTCCCCATGTTGAAGACGCCAGTGGCAATACCGCGTTCTTTTGCCGGAAACCATGTGGAAGCCGTTTTGACGCCTGCGGGAATTGCCGAGGCTTCGCTAAATCCCATGATGCTACGCATAAATGCCAGACCTTGCCATGTCCCGGTCAGAGCATGTCCCATCGTTGCCAGACCCCAGATAGCGGCGCAGATGGCAAAACTAATTTTTAATCCTACGGTATCAATAAAGAATCCCATAATGGGTTGGCCAAGCGTATAAGCGAGTTGGAAAGCGCTGACAACCCAGGAATATTGCTCTTTGGTAATCCCTGTTGTTTCCATTATTGTGGGAGCGGCAATGCCTAATGCCGTACGGTCTAAATAATTTATCACGGTAATAAAGCATACGAGTGCAATCATATGCCATCTATAATTTTTAATTTTCTTCATGGGCAGACCTTTATAATAGATATATATTTTGATTCCCTGGTGTTGATTCACTCACCAGGGAAAGTCAGGCATGTCACAGAGCTGTTTTTATGTATTGGCCGTAGGGCGCGGTGGTGTGTTAAATATCTACTTTGAACTTTCGCTTAAATAGATTTTACCGCAAAGAAAGTCTGGCCAGTTTTTTTCAAAATAATTATTCTTAATATCGCAAAGGCTCCTTAGTTTTTTGTCAGCAATAATCCATTTGTTTTGATGATATTTGATCGTGATTTTACACTCTTTATCATGGCTCTTTTCGGGGCGGAAGCGCCAGGCTTCTACCGCGCCCTGGCGAGCGACTGGCAGGCATTCTCCGTTGGCATCCAGAATCATTCTTGCGCCCCGGCTTCCCCCGCCAGCCGTGACATAATGGTCCAATGCGGTGAGAACCGCTGCCGACGTCACCGTTAGCTGCCGCCACATAAACAGTTCTGCAATTTCAGCCGGGTGGTTGATGGTCAGCCCATGCTGCCGGACAAACTCCAGCAGGAGCTGCGCATCGCGGCTGGCATGGCCAATATCTTCAGCACGGCAAATAAAACCGGCTGAATCGGACATCCGCGCCTGAATTTGCTTTTTGACCATCAGTAACGACATTCCGGATTGATTCTCCAGCGCCTGGCCGATGACCTCTCTGACCGTCGCCATCGCCGTTGCAGCCAGCGCGTGCAGATCGTCCGGATGATCATGCCTGCCCGCTTGCGCAATATAACGTGCCAGCCGCACGGCAAAGACCTGTCCGGCGTTGAGCGCCGCGCCGCCGGGGCGGGTGACGCCGTGGGTTCCGGCGACTTCACCTACTGCAAAGCAGCCGGGCAGGGACGTTTGCCCCCAGATGTCGACCTCAATACCACCATTCATATGCTGGTTGTTCATGGCGAACTGCAATGGCTCTTGCGCCAGGTCGTGACCGTGCATTTTATACAGGGCGATCGATAGCGGGTTCATTTGTCGCAAGCGTTCAATCGGTAGCGCCGCCAGCGCGTCGTTGTTGTCCAGATAAGCCCGCACGTCGTCTTCGAGCCGTTCCAGCGAGAAGGGGAGATCGCCCGGCACCGCTTCAGGATTGCGGTTAAAGTCCATATAGACTTTGCGGTCCAACTGCTGCTCATGCGCCACCGCCATATCTAACAGGCTGGAGCCAAAGTCCATCACCCTGGTCGCATGGAACGGCCATTGATACCCTTTACGGAAGATATTGGACGCCAGCTCCTGGGTGGTGCGGTAGTAGTCGGCGAGGAAATTATGCTCGTTACCGTCGCTATCAACCGAATAGATATAGGGGATCACCTGCACGTAGGTGCCGGATAAATTCCACGGAAAGAGGCTGCGCGGTGTACCGATACCAAACTGGCTTTCCGTCAGGTTGGCCAGCGTCATTCCCTCCTCCAGCGCCAGCCCCAGTGAACCGAAGCACTTATGGGGGTAGACGCTGTCGCGATACAACTCTCCAGGGCCGCCGGTGGCCAGCACCACGTTAGGTGCGACGACCAGCGCCAGTCCCCACGGATTATGGGCGCGGGAGCCGGTTGCCATAATCGCCCCGACAACGCGTTCGCTACCTGAGTCATCGCGCTGACGCAGCAGCTTGATAATCGTCGCGCTGCTCAGCAGCGGGATATGCAGCCGCTGCACTTCTTCCAGCAGAACCTTCACCATCAGGCGCGAAGTTCGTGGGCCGCATGAGGTGGCGCGCCCAGCTTCATCGTGGTCGGTTTGATAGCGCAGAATCGCGCCATATCGGTCTTCCGGCAGCTCCAGCCCAAGGAATTGCAACCCGCCCAGCGTGTGCAGAGAACCTACCGCTTCCACATAGGCGGTGTCGTGATCCATGGCGCCGCCGCTGGCCAGCGCGTCGGCCAGTTTAAGGAAATTATCGCCATTGCCTGCGGTGGCGGCGGTAAACAACGTCTGCTTATCCGAACCGGAACAGGCGGAGGTCCCCATATATAATCCGGCGGTTGCCAACAGCACGTTTTGCTGGCGGCGTTTTAGCTCAACGGCAGCGCGTAGCCCCGCAGCGCCGCTACCGACCACCAGCGCATCGGCTTTCCATACCGGGTAGTTGACGTTATCAAGCGTCAGAACGGAATTTGGTTCTGCCTGAGTGAATCCCTTAGGAAAAGAGACATGCGTCAGGGCGTCAAGGATGGCGTCATTAATCTGGCTCATGCTTCCCCCATCGCGCTAAACAGCGCGCTGTCCATCAGGCGCGGCTGGTTGAACAATGGGCGGAAAGCCATATACGGCAGAATATCGCGCTCAATATCGACGCCAGGGGCTACCTCGATTAACTCAACGCCCGCCTCCGTTAACTGAAACACCGCGCGTTCCGTGATATACAGCACTTCCTGTCCGCTCTGGCGGGCGTAGCTGGCGCTGAAAGTGATCTTTTCCACCGCGGTAACCAGCTTCGGGATCTGCCCTGATTGCTCGATTTGCAGGCCGTCTGGCGTGACGTTAACCCTGCTGCCTTTGGCGTCAAATGTGCCGCAGAACACCACCTTGCGGGCGTTCTGCGCGATTTCCAGAAAGCCGCCGGGTCCAATCAGATTGCCGTTGAGATGCGACACGTTGACGTTGCCCTGCTGGTCCATCTCACCCATGCCGAGGAAAGTGATATCGATCCCGCCGCCGCTGTAAAACTCAAACTGGTCCAGCGAAGGAATAATGGCATCGGCGTTGCGCGCGCAGCCAAAAAATGCGTCGTCCAGCATCATGCCGTTATGCACGCCTTGCTCCACGCTGAGCCACAAGCTCTGATAAGGCACACCTTCGCGCAGGGCGATGCCGGGAATGCCGCCGGGAATCCCAAAGCCGAAGTTGGTGGATGCACCAGCCACCAGCTCACGGGCGGCGCGGCGGGCAATCAGGCGACGAACCGGATGGCTGACCAGCTCTATTGCATCACTGGAACAAAGGCGGCGATGCTGGCCGCTGATCGTCAGATCGTAGCCGCCGAGGTAGGTCTGCGGCTGTTCGCGATACTCCACGATACCATCGACCAGAATCCCCGGCAGAGTGACGCTACGCGGGGCAATTGCGCTCGACTCCAGCACGTCGCGTACCTGAGCGAACACCTTGCCGCTGCTATTGTGCGCTGCCAGCGCCATCGAGTAGCTATCCATATTGATCGCTTCCTCTTCAAGACTGACGTTGCCGCGCGGATCGGCGTAGGTGCCGCGCACAATGGCGTAATCCACCTTAAACGGGCGGTAGCGTAGTTTCGTTTCGCCATCGATCTCAATCAGTTCGACCAGATCGTCAGTGGTGCAGGCGTTGGACTTTCCGCCACCATGGCGCGGATCGACAAACGATCCCAGCCCAACGTGGGTAATAAGTCCCGGCCGACCCGCGCCGATTTCACGCAGTAGCGCCTGAATCACGCCGCCGGGAAAGCAGTAGGCTTCAATCTCTTCGTTTTTCACCAGCGCCTGCATTTTGGGCGACCAGGTGAAATGCCCGGCGATAATCCGCTTGAGCATCCCGGCGTGGGCGAAGCGGTTGGTGCCTTTGTGGTCGCGATCGCCAATGCCCAGCGAATGGATAAGCGTCAGGTCACGAGGGTGCCCGGTTTCCAGAAAGCGTTTTTCAATCGCTGCCAGTAAATAGTCGGCTTCGACCATGCCGCCGCCGTTGCCGCTAATAGCAATGGTGGCACCGTCTTTAATCTGCGCGGCGACAGCGTCGGCGGTTGTGATTTTATTCATCATCCTTTCCTTATTGATTCTGGAAACTCACCTGGCTTTTATTGGCAAAAGCCTGCGTCGCCTGCTGGCAGTCCTGGGTGGCGGACATTAATCCAGCCAGTAGTTGGTGCGAGTAGTCGGCATGTTTATTTTCCAGTGCCAGAATGAGCTGCTTAATATGCGCCAGGGCGACCGGGCCGCATTTCTCTACTGCACTAAGCTGATTCGCAAGCCAGCTCTCCGCTGCCTCTTTTTCCACGACTTCATTAATCAGCCCTGCGGATTGCGCCTCCTGGGCGTTAAGACGTTGACCCAGCATCAGCATCTGGCGGCCCACCACCGGACCGACCTGATTCAGCACCCGCTCGATGCCCAGCCAGCCGGGGACCATGCCGAGCATCACTTCTGGGGTAGAGAATTTTGCCGTCGGCCGGGCAATGCGAACATCGCAACTCAGCGCCAGTTCGATGCCGCCGCCGATGGTGTGACCGTTAATATTCGCCACGGTAAGCTGCGGTAAATTGCGCAGGCGGGAAAAAACCTCGTTGCCGCGCTTAATCCATTTTCGGCCCATATCCAGCGGTGAATAAGCGGACCAGGATTTAATATCACCGCCTGCGCAGAAAAATTTATCCCCGGTGGCGGTTAATTCCACCAGGCGCAGCGAGGTGTCATTTTCAATTTCGTTTAAATAGCGATCGAGTAATTCGATCATCTCTTCATTAATAGCGTGACATTTATCTTCACGGTTCAGCGTCAGGCGACAGGAAGCCGCCGCTCTGCTAAACAGAACGGGTTGTTCATTCATGATTCATCCTTAGCAATAATGCGCGATGCGGTCGACGCTAATATCCAGCGTGCTGTTGATATCCTTTTGCCACCAGTTGTGCGGTGAGAAAATTTCTAATTCCACCGCGCCGTTAAAACCGGCGTTTTCCACCAGCCGACGAATCGACGGGATATTAATCACGCCATCGCCCGGCATACCCCGGTCATTGACTAAATCGGTGGTCGGCACCAGCCAGTCTGAGACGTGAAAGGCCAGAATGCGTTTCCCCTCTCGCAGGATCTGATTCGCCAGATCCGGATCCCACCAGACGTGGTAAACATCCACCGCTACGCCCAGCCCGTATTCGCCGTCGGGATCGAGTTCATCGCACCAGTCCAGCGCCTGGCGCAGGGTGCACAGGCAGGAGCGGTCGGCGGCGGTCATCGGGTGCAGCGGCTCCAGGGCGATAGGCACGCCGACTTCCCTTGAATGCGGCAATAACTGGCGAATGCCGTACTTCACCTGCTCCCGCGCCTCGTATAAATCTTTGCTCCCCTGCGGTAGTCCGCCCACCACCTGCATATAGCAGGCGGCATTCAGGGTTGCGGCATCGTCCAGAGCACGGCGGTTGTCATCAATGGCGATCTTACGTTCTGACAGCGTCGGCGCGGTGTAGTACGTGCTGCGGCAGTATCCGGACACCGCCATATTGTTCGCCTTCAGCTGCTGGGCGATGTTTGCTAAATTTTCGCCCGCAAGCTCTCTTCGCCACGGCGCAATCGCGCCAATACCGCGCTCGGCGCAGGCATCAATGATGGCGGGCAGCGGCATTTTGTAGCCGAGCGTCGCGGTATTGATGCTAAACAGGTCGGGGCGTTGCAACAAATCTCTCATTCTTCGACCTCAGAAACGCGGCATGCTCAGGCCGCCATCAATCGCAACAGCCTGCCCACAGGTGTAGATCAGCTTGCCTTCCGCCATGGCACGGACGGTTGAAGCGATATCTGCCGGGAAGCCCCAGCGGCCCCACGGCACCAGCCCTTTGGCGATCAGATCGTCATAGTAGGCGGTGGCGGGAACGGTCATTTCGGTTTTAATCAGCCCGGGACGGACTTCATAAACGCCAATTTGCTCGTTGCACAGGCGGGCTGCGAACAGGCGAGCGGCGGCAGAGACGGCGGTTTTGGCCATCGTGTATTCGCCGCGATTCATTGCCAGCATGATGGCGTTGATTGAGCTGACGAAAATAATCGAGCGATGCGGGAGTTCGTTTTCCGGCTTCGGCTGCGCCAGCAGGCGCTTGCTGAACGACTGCGCGAGGAAGAAGGGGGCGCGGGTGTTGACGGCAATATTTTCGTCAAAGCTGTCCGGCTGCATGTCGAGAATATCGCCGCGCTTTTTGACCGAGATCCCGGCGTTGTTCAACAGGCAATCCAGCCGACCCCATTGATTTTGCGCGGCGTCGAGCATCTCTTCGTGCAGCGACAGGTCGGCAATATCCGCCGGGAAGCTGATAACCTCCGCGCCTTCGGCGATGCATTCCTGCTGGGTGGCTTTCAGCTTTTCAATACTTTCAGCATCCGGACGATCGTTGATTAAAAGATTGAATCCGGCACGAGCCAGCTCAAGCGCGCAGCCTTTGCCAATACCGCGAGCGGCTCCGGTGATGATGGCGACGGATTTATTCGATGTCATTTGTAACCTCACAATGAAGAAGGGCATCCCCTGGTGGTATCAAAATGCCTCCGGAACATTAAAAGATCAACCATCTAGTTGGTTGGTTTGTGAGTTCGATCACTGGGTTCTTAATAACATACTGAATTGTATTGTTTTTATGCTTTTTACTGGAGCTGGTGCAAAATAACGTTATGATAAGTACCGCGTGGGGCGAATGGGGAACCGGAATGTATCTTGATACCAGCAATGCACAAAGCCTGAAAGAAAAACTGCTTTTAAGCGCAGTCAATGAATTTGCCGAATATGGTTATGAAGGCGCCAGGGTTGATAATATTGTTAAAGCGGCAGAGTGCAGTAAACAAACCGTTTACCACCACTTCGGTAATAAAGAAAATTTATTTATCGAAGTCCTGGAATATATCTGGAACGATATTCGCCAGAAAGAGAAAAATCTTGATGTATCAGGGCTTTCCCCTAATAAAGCCATCGAGAAGATTATCGATTTTACGTGGGATTATTACATCGACAATCCCTGGTTTCTCAAAATCGTTCATAGTGAAAACCAGAGCAAAGGTGTTCATTATGCAAAATCAACGCGTCTGCCGGAAATTAACCACTCGCACCTGCAACTAATGGCTTCGCTGCTTGACGAAGGGAAGCGACAAAATATCTTCAAAGCCGATATCGACCCGCTCCAGGTCAATATTAGTATTGCCGCCCTTGGGGGGTATTACTTAATTAACCAGCATACTTTAGGGCTGGTTTACCACATTAGTATGGTCTCGCCGCAGGCTCTGGAAGTCAGGCGTCGGGTCATCAAAGAAACCATTCTGAGCTGGCTTCTCGTGACGCCTGGTTCTCTTAGCGGGCGCGAATAAAGCTACCGTTCGACTGGCGGGTAAACAACACCTGCTGGCCGCCGCCGGTATCGATAGTCAGCCCGGTCACCACGCCGCTGGCGTTCTGGCGAATCTGCACCGTCTGCCCGGTTTGCAGTGTACTGAGCGGTTTACCCGGGCCTTCCACCTGCGCCATGGCGTAAACATCGGTTGGCGGCAGGTTATGGTCGCGGAATAGCTGCGCGAGAGTTTTACCTGATTCAATGCGATAGGTCCGCCACTGCTGCTCTATACCGGGGGTTGATTGTGGCTCCTGGTACGGTTGAGATGCAGTCTGCTGTGGTGCCTGGTCCGGTTGTTCATCCTGAATGGGCTCCGGCGCAACCGGTGCCATCTGGTCGGCGTCGTTGACCGGCGGCGTGTTGGTGATAGGCGGCAACGGGACGGCCTGATTGCCTGAAGATTGCGGCTGCGACTGAGATTGCAGGTCGAGATTCGCTTCACGGCTGGCCTGCGCCGGGCTGCTGTTATCTTCAGACGGGAGCAGAATACCGATAATCACCAGCAGGGCACCAGCAATGATGCCCCGGCGATGCATGGGCGGTAATGGGTCCATGATGCGAATACGATCCGGGGCGTGCCAGATCTTCGCCAGGGTAGATGTCAGTTCAAAGCGCCCGGGCATGGCTTTCCTCCTGCTCCGCATATTTTTATCCTGCTCTCTAGAGTATAGATGGCTAACTTCCTGAAGGACGAGACAAAGATATGTTTCGTGAGGTTAACCTTACTTCTCTATTGTTTCTGTTTCCCTTAGATTTGTCATCATCCAGGCGACAAAGTTTTACCCGTCGTGCTGCGACTGCTATGCTTCCCACCTATTTTTCTCTACTCGTCGTCTTCTCGCAATTCGAGATCCATAGAGTATGAGATTCCCCCTGAAAAAAGGAACAAAGATGGCAACCCCGACTTTTGACACGACTGAAGCACAGGCAAGTTACGGTATCGGCTTGCAGGTTGGACAACAGCTGAGCGAATCTGGCCTGCAGGGGCTGCTACCGGAAGCGCTGGTCGCCGGTATCGCTGATGCATTGGAAGGTAAACAGCCGCAGGTGCCGGTGGAAGCCGTTCATCGCGCGCTGCGTGAAATCCACGAACGTGCGGATGCCGTGCGTCGCGAGCGTTTCCAGGAAATGGCCGCGGATGGCGAGAAATACCTGGATGAAAACCGCGAACGCGAAGGTGTGAACAGCACCGAATCCGGCCTGCAGTTCCGCGTTCTGACCCAGGGTGAAGGCCCGATCCCGGCCCGTACTGACCACGTTCGCGTTCATTACACCGGTAAACTGATTGACGGTACCGTCTTTGATAGCTCCGTCGCGCGCGGCGAGCCGGCTGAGTTCCCGGTAACCGGCGTTATCGGCGGCTGGATTGAAGCGCTGACCCTGATGCCGGTGGGCTCCAAATGGGAACTGACCATTCCACACAACCTGGCCTACGGTGAGCGCGGCGCGGGAGCATCCATTCCTCCGTTCAGCACCCTGATTTTTGAAGTTGAACTGCTGGATATTATCTAAACAGCAGGGGCTTCCTCTCCCGTTAGGGGGAGGGGGCGCTTTAAATAGTGTAAAACCCTTAAGTTAGGAATTTATTAGAGCTTTGTATTGCATATCTGCTTTATGGGTGTATTTTTGTGAGCTCTTTCGCGCAACTGGAGTGATATAACACTCACTTTAAACATAAAATTAACATTATCTCTAAATCATAGTATTCATCCCTCCGATTCTTACCTAATATCGATAAACCCCTCGTTCCAGGGTTAAGACGAATTAAGGGCCAATAGAGCCCGAACAACACAGACAGGTACAACAGGAAAAAATCACATGGTAGATCAGGTCAAAGTCGCTGCCGACGAGCAGGCTCCGACTGAACAATCGCTGCGGCGAAATCTCACTAACCGGCATATTCAGCTTATTGCTATCGGTGGTGCGATAGGCACCGGGCTGTTTATGGGCTCCGGCAAAACTATTAGCCTCGCCGGGCCATCAATTATTTTTGTTTATATGATAATCGGCTTCATGCTGTTTTTCGTCATGCGCGCCATGGGTGAATTACTGCTTTCGAATCTCGAATATAAATCGTTTAGCGACTTTGCCGCCGACCTGCTGGGGCCGTGGGCAGGCTATTTTACCGGCTGGACCTACTGGTTCTGTTGGGTGGTCACCGGCATGGCGGACGTGGTGGCGATCACCGCCTACGCTCAGTTCTGGTTCCCGGGGCTTTCCGATTGGGTTGCATCGTTGGCGGTTATTCTGCTGCTGCTGAGCCTTAACCTCGCCACCGTGAAGATGTTCGGTGAGATGGAGTTCTGGTTTGCGATGATCAAAATCGTCGCCATTGTGGCGCTGATCGTGGTTGGGCTGGTGATGGTGCTGATGCACTTCCAGTCACCGACCGGCGTCGAAGCCTCTTTCGCTCATCTATGGAATGACGGCGGCTGGTTCCCGAAAGGTATTAGCGGATTCTTTGCCGGCTTCCAGATAGCAGTCTTTGCTTTTGTCGGTATCGAGCTGGTGGGCACCACGGCGGCGGAAACCAAAGATCCGGAGAAATCCCTGCCGCGCGCAATTAATTCCATCCCGCTGCGTATCATTATGTTCTACGTTTTCGCGCTGATTGTGATTATGTCGGTGACGCCGTGGAGCTCAGTGGTACCGTCGAAGAGCCCGTTCGTTGAGCTGTTTGTGCTGGTCGGTCTGCCAGCGGCAGCCAGCCTGATTAACTTCGTGGTGCTGACTTCGGCGGCTTCTTCCGCCAACAGCGGCGTATTCTCGACCAGCCGTATGCTGTTTGGTCTGGCGCAGGATGGACAGGCACCGAAAATGTTCGCCAAACTGTCTAAGCGTGCTGTCCCGGCGAAAGGCCTGACCTTCTCCTGCATGTGCCTGCTTGGCGGCGTGGTGATGCTGATGGTCAACCCGAGCGTGATTGCTGCTTTTACCATGATCACCACGGTTTCAGCGATTCTGTTCATGTTCGTCTGGACGATTATCCTGTGCTCATATCTGGTGTATCGCAAAAAGCGTCCGCAACTGCATGAGCAGTCTAAATATAAGATGCCGCTGGGCAAGCTGATGTGCTGGGTATGCATGGCGTTCTTCGTCTTTGTGTTGGTGCTGCTGACGCTGGAAGCCGATACGCGCGAAGCGCTGATCGTGACCCCGCTGTGGTTTATTCTGCTGGGGGCTGGCTGGCTGTTTGCTGGTAAGAAACGTCTGGCGAAATAAAATATCGACTGGGTTTACCCCGTTTGAGGGCGTCTACGGACGCCCTTTTTCATGCCCTGAAGACCATCTTGATAGAATCCTAAAAAGTCGACATGCACTGGACAGTACGCCAGGGCTGAGGCTTATCATCAAAATTTGTGACTTATCTCAGGGCGATATTATGGCTAAACAAGTCCGGTGGTTAGTTGTAGCGCTACCTTTATTCACCGGGGCCGCCTGGAGTATGGAGTGTCATGAGTGGCTGCAGGATTGCGGCTTTTTTAATATCGGCCAGGATAAGGTGACATGGCTTAAACATGAGGAAACCGCCGCAGGCAACGATTACAACGTTGAAACCCTGGATGGCGTTGACCCTGAATATTTTTATCTTCTGAATGCGCAGGTGGCCAGCTATAAAGGCCGTATTTATCTGGTGAAAACAAATGAGCTTGGTGAGGGCGATCTGCGCATCATCACCCCGCAGGAACTGCCATCGTTTCTCAATGAAGACTATTTCGCGATGGGGACACTGTACTCCCGAAATTTATCGATGACGGCGAACGGGCAATTATATCGCCAGTTATCTGAAAACGTATGGCAACGCTATAACCCACAATCATCAATATGGATAACGGTGTCGCAAAAACCGACGGGCCTTATTTCTCTATATCCTCAGACAAATTCATCGCGCTAACAGCATCAGGATGACGCCATGTTGCGAAAAAAACAGCTCTGTCTTTCCCTGGTTTTCATGCTGGCCCCGCCGCTCTCTCTGGCCTGCTCCGGTATTCCATCGGCCTCGTTCTCCTATCAGCCAATGGGACAGGGAACGCAATATGTTGTTGAAGACTACAATGATTATGGTATCGATTTTCCGGCGATCCCTCTGCCGCAGGTTAAATTTAGCCAACTGCGGCACGTCCCTGACGCTATCCCGCGTGAGTATGATGAATACGACCCACCTGGCGAGATTAATCATGACGCTGTTATGCGGGCGGCTTTTTCCGAATTAATTAAAAATGGCGGCTGGCGCTTTGACTGGCTGACCGATGGTCGCCATGTTCTGTGGGCGGGGAAAATCGTACAAAATCCTGCGGGTACGCCAAAGGTTGATGTGGTGTCGTTCCGCGCATACGGCCGCTTTGCCGCCGATAAAGACAACCTCTATTTTGACGGCGTGCGCACGGATGATAACCATGGTGAAAAGCGGGTGGATATCGCCTCGCTACAACAGGTTGGCGGTAACCTTCAATTCAATGATTCCGGGGAAGTGCTCAAAGATTACCGCAACCTCTATTTTCAGGGGCGCTGGCTGGGCGAAGCGCAGGGATACGCTATCCTGGGGATTAAATCCTGGGATCCGCGCGGCCCGCTGTCGCCGAAAACGTCCTGCGATCTCAGTAATAATCCCGGGCCGTGGGATACCATTCTGCGTACCGCCACGCAGGTTTTTGTCAACGGCGTAGCGATTGATGGCGACGCGGATTCCTTCCATATTGTGCGCTGGATCCCCGGTTCGCTGCTGATTTATCGCGATAAAGCGGGTGAGAAACGTTACTCATTCGGCAAGGACTGTCTCAACACTTTTGATGTTCAGCAGGATAAAGTCACATGGCTTATGCGTGATGCTTCCCGGCGAGGCGATGACTGCCGGGTAGCAACTATTCCCGATGTCGACCCGCAATATTTCCGTCCGCTTAATGAGACGGCGGCGCAGTATAAGGATTTGTTGTATCAGGTGAAGTTTATTTCTGCACAGGATAAAGCGCTGACGGTGACGCGGTTGCCTGACCCTAAGCTGGAGCTGAAGCGCGGTTTTAATATTGCAGGTAACCAGATCTACGTTATTGATGCTGATAATGTGCAAACTATCGAAGCGACCGGGCCGCTAACGTGGTTTAAACGCCCTGATGGCGTGCGCTCTCCAGACTTTGCTCATGACGGGCGCTATATCTACTATTTAGGCGAATGGCTTATCCACGATGGCTTACGGCGTCACGAAACGCGCGAACTTGATGCCGCTCACCTCAGTGAGAGTGGCGATCTGATCACAGTGGAAGGAACGTACAGCTCTTCTAACAATGAATTTTTTCCGGCCAAAGCGCAAAAGCCGGAACCCTGGCGTTAAATCGTGCGCCGCCGCAACACTGCGACGGCGTGGGATGTCTTAAGCGCCAGCCAGTGCACGCGGGAACAGCACGTTGTTTTCCAGGCTGATGTGCTCCATTAGGTCATCAATGAGTTCGTTGATGCCGTTGTACATCGCTTTCCAGGTGGTGCAGGCTTCTGGTGGCGGCGTCACGTTGTTGGTGATGTGTTTAATCACTTCCAGCAGCTCGCCAGCATCATCATGCTCACTTTCCATCACGCTGATGGGGCCGCCAGCCTGAGTCCCCATCCCCTGTTTGATCATCGGGAACAAAATCTGCTCTTCCTTCATCATATGGCTGGAAAGCTCCTGATGCAGCATGGTCAGATATTTGGTCAAGCCTTTAGGAACGTTAGGTTTGTCGGCGTGAACGCGTTCCACTTTAGTGGCCTGTAAAATCAGCTCCGGCAGCTGCTCGCGGTGCCTGTCGTGGTAGCGAACGATAATATGATCGATGATTTCCGCATACGGCACCACTCGCCAGTCGCGCTCGACTGGCTGCTCCGCCAGTTTCGCTAACTCGGCCTCAATCACCGCGACGTCCAGCTCTTTGCGGGATGCCGCGCGATCCAGCGTCTGTTTGCCGCCGCAGCAGTAGTCCATATCGTATTTACGGAACAGCGCGGAGGCGCGCGGAATTGTCAGCGCCAGCTCACCTAAAGGTTGGTCACGGAAAGCCATATGCAGTTACCTCGTTATCAAAAATATAAGATGTATTTTAAATGCATCTTATTGGCAAGGGAATACCCCTTTAGGGTACCTGGCTATTTTTTCTCGCTGACCAGTTCTTGTAATACGGGTTTTTCCGGACGAGCACGCACTGCGGACACCACGCCGAGCACCAGTAGCAGAATGCCGCTGAACGTCAGAAACGGCGGAAGACTCTGGCGCAAAATAAAGGTATACAGCAGACCGGCGAGGGTTTCGAAGACAATCAGCGGCCCAAGGATCACCGTCGGCAGGCGCTGGCTGGCTACGTTCCAGCACCACGCGCCGACCCATGAACAGAACACGGCGATCGCCAGCATCAACGTGATAAACACCGTTGGGCGCGGGCCAAAGGGCAGCGGAAAGCTAACCTGCTGTCCGTGCAGCCACCAGCAGGCGGCAAGGTATCCGGCCAGCGAAACCGGCAGCGTCACCAGCGCCTGCGCCGTGGCCCACATCATCGGCGGTTTATCGGGGTTTTCCCGCAGCCAGCGCGCATTGCGCAGGGCATACCAGGCCCAACAGACCACAGAAATGCAGGCCAGACCAACGCCGGAGCCATAGCGCCAGGGGCTGAAATCAGGCAGACCCTGACGCAGTTCGGCGATATTGACGCACGCCAGGCCGACGGCAATGCAAATTAGCGCCGGGAACAGACGTCGCCACGGTAGCTTACCGTCACGCTGGCTATAGAGCAGGTTGGCAAAGACCGGCAACACCACCGGCAGGGTACCGATAATCATCGTTGAGACCGGCGCGCCAGTACGTTGAATGGCGCTGGCCAGGCAGACGTAATAGATTAAGTTGCCCATCATGGTCAGCCCCAGCGCCGTCCACCAGTCTTTGCCGGAGAGCTGACGCAGCCGGGCGCGACCAAGCCAGGCCAGCGGCAGGGCAATTAGCCCCAGCGCCAGGTAGCGCCCCATCGACTGCAATACCGCCGGATATTCCGGGACCAATAATGGACCGACGAATATCAATCCCCACATCAACCCTGCCAGCAGGGCATACAGCACACCGCTAATCATCATGTCTTCCATCGCTATTTCTGTTGGCGAAAGTATAGGTGGGGTGAATGCGAGAATATTGTATGAGATTGCGCTTTAGCGCGGGAGAACCTGTTTTTGATAACGTACTGGCGTAATGCCATAGCGGCGGGTGAACGCGCGGGTCAGATGCGACTGGTCGGTTAATCCGGCGGCGAGGGCGACATCGGCGGCGGGCATGCCGTGGGTGAGAAAAGCTTTGGCGCGCCACAGGCGGATAGCCATCAGCATCTGGTGTGGCGTAACGTGGAAGTGGGCCTTAAACTGGCGCTGGAAATGATACGGGCTGAGCGCCGCCACCTGCGCCAGCTCATCCAGGGTAACTGTGCGCATATAGTTGTCGTGCAGATATTCGCGTACGCGCTCAAAGCGGTGAGCAGCCTCGGGCAATATAGCGGCGTGGTGGGCGAACGGACGGAAGGTGTCGATTAAATCCAGCAGCAGACCCTGCTGCGCCAGCGGATCGTCGGTGTGCCACAGGCCGTAGATCAAATTGCCAATTTGCCGGGAGCGCAGCGGGTCCTGACGTACCACTTCCCTGAACCACCAGTGGCGCACGCCGGTCACCTCTTCCAGCATATCCGGATCGAGATATATCATTCGATAGCGCCAGCCATCGGCGGTTTCCGCCTCGCCGGTATGCAGTTCATCGGGGTTCATGGTAACGATGGAGTTGACCGACGCCACGTGCTGGCTGCCGCGATAGCGAAAACGCTCGGCACCGAGTTCAATCGCGCCAATACCAAAGGCTTCGTGGGTGTGTGGTTCAAAGGCGTAGCGGGAGATATGGGCATGGTACAGTTCGACGCCTGGCACCTGCGCCAGGTGGCGAAAGCGCGCGCTGTCTTTTTCATCATTGAACTGTTCTGGTACGCCTTGCATGTAATTACTCCCGACGAACATCCTTTCATTATTGAGGATGGCCCGCCGGGATGCTACAAAAATTAACCAGTATGTAACAGTTACAGAATGCCTTTGACGCTCTCAGCCAGCGTAGTGGTCGGGCGGCCAATCAGCGCGCTCAGGGTGCGGCTATCGTCAAACAGGCCGCCTTTTGATGCGCCAACATCAGAGTCGGCCAGCATATCAGCCAGACCAGCAGGCAGGCCGACGCCTTTCAGCGCAGCGGCGAAGTCGGCTTCGCTGAGGTTTTGATATACCACGTTTTTACCGCTTTGTTTGCCCAGCTCTGCGGCAAGTTCGCTCAGCGTCCAGGCGTCGTCACCCGCCAGTTCATACACTTTCCCGGCATGGCCCTCTTCGACGATCACGCGAGCCGCGGCGGCGGCGTAATCAGCGCGGGTGGCGGAGGCGATTTTGCCGTTACCGGCGGCACCGATAAACACGCCATGCTCAATCGACGGCGGCGCGCTGGCGAGGTAGTTTTCGGTGTACCAGCCGTTGCGCAGCAGGGCATACGCAATATCGGAGTCAGCGAGCATTTTTTCGGTGGCGATATGTTCATCCGCCAGCCCCAGCGGGGATGTATCGGCGTGCAACAGGCTGGTATACGCGATAAATTTCACCCCAGCGGCCTTAGCGGCATTAATCACGTTGCGGTGCTGGACGGCGCGCTGGCCCACTTCGCTCGATGAGATCAGCAGCAGTTTATCGACACCCTGCAGGGCGGCGGTCAACGCGGCTTCATCGCTGTAGTCGCCCTGACGAACCACTACGCCTCGTTGGCTTAGAGATTCGGCTTTGGCAGGATTGCGCACAATAGCGACAATCTGCCCGGCAGGGATGGTGTTTAACAGGTTTTCCAGAACGTGCTGACCAAGCTGGCCGGTAGCACCAGTAATTGCGATCATGGGTCTTCTCCTTCGTGTTCATGAGTAGTTGTGGTAAGCTAACACCTTAACTAACTTTTAGTAAGTACGTACAAAAAGGTAAGTATGAATATGGCGAATCTGACGTTGAGTGAGCAGCTACGCAACGGCAACCTGTTTGCCGAACAGTGCCCTTCACGCGAAGTGCTCAAGCATGTGACCAGCCGCTGGGGCGTACTGATTCTGGTGGCCCTGCGTGATGGCACCCATCGGTTTAGCGATCTGCGCCGCAAGATAGGCGGCGTGAGCGAAAAGATGCTGGCCCAGTCGCTGCAGGCGCTGGAGCTGGATGGGTTTATCGATCGCGTGTCGTATCCCGTTGTACCGCCGCATGTTGAATATAGTCTGACTCCGCTCGGCGAGCAGGTGAGTGAGAAGGTGGCGGAACTGGCTGACTGGATAGAGCTGAATCTGCCCGCAGTTCTGGCGAACCACGAGCAAGTGGCGTGAGCCGGGAGAGTTCCCGGCTAACAGGTCATTACTTACTCAAATCCAGCTGATAAATGGCGAAACCAATCTTGTCGGTATCTACCTGATGCATCGGATACTGTGCTTTCTCTTTAATAAACGCTGCGGCTTTATTGTCCGGTGAAGTCTCAAAGCGAATATCCAGCGGTGTTTTACTGTGGATGGGGGCCAGGCGCCAGTTGTTATCCGCTGTTGGGTGGATCTCTCCATTTTTCTTCGTCTGTGCGTCAACCCAGTCTATCAGCACTGTGCGGTTCTCATCGGTCGAGGCGAAGGCAATATGGTCTTCGCCGGTGCCCTTGAATTTACCGCCGTAGGCGCGGTAGTTGTTGGTGGCAATGAGGAATGTGGCATTCGGGTCAACAGGTTTACCGTTAAAGGTCAGGTTCTTAATCCGCTCGGCTTGCGGATTAATTTCATTACATTCGCCGTCGTAGCGTGCTGGTTGAGTAATATCAATCTGGTAATCCACACCATCAATGACATCAAAGTTATAGGTGCGGAAGTCGTCCCAGTTAATTAGAGATTGTGGTTTACTGCTGGTTGGGTCGATCTGATTGAACTGCCCGGCGGAGCACTCCAGCCACTCTTTGACCTCTGTACCGCTGACCTTCATCACCACCAAAGTATTTGGGAACGGATACAGGTCTGCCGCGTTGCGGAAGGTTAGCTCGCCTTTTTCCACAACAACAAAGCCAGCCGGGTCGTTTTTACGTCCGCCAACCTTGAACGGCGCGGCGGCGGAGAGTACCGGCAGTTTCGCCAGATCCGCCAGGTCAGAATTCTCCTCAAGATGGCGCTCGACATAGGCTTTCTGCGCCATATTCACCACCTGCACGGTCGGATCGTCTTGTACCAGCGCCAGGTAGCTGTACATGTTGTCCGACGATTTACCGATCGGTTTACCGACGAACTCGCGTGTAGCGTCATGGTCGGCTTTTAATACCGCCACCATTTTACTGTCCTGCGCCGCCAGCGATTTTTTTGCGACGGCATCATAAATTGGCCGAGCTTCGGCTTTCGCCTGAGTGACCTGCCATTTACCGCTGTCGTTATTTAGCACCAGATCGACGACCCCAAGATGATCTCCCCACATTCCAGGCATGACCGCCGGAACGCCGTTAAGCGTACCTTTGTCGATATCTGCGCCTTTAATATCGGCGAAATCTTTGCTCGGGAACACCGCATGAGCGTGGCCAAACATAATGGCGTCGACGCCGGGAACTTCGCTTAAATAGTAAACGGAGTTTTCCGCCATCGCCTGATAGGGATCGGCAGAAAGGCCGGAGTGGGCGATCACCACCACCACATCAGCGCCTTTTTCACGCATCTCCGGAACGTATTTTTTGGCAGTTTCGGTAATGTCCTCGACGGTGACCTTATCCTGGAGATTTTTTTTATCCCAGCTCATGATTTGCGGCGGCACAAGGCCAATATAGCCAATACGCAATGTGTGAGTTTTACCGTCATGATCCTGAACCTGAGTATCCTGAATGAGGTAAGGGGTAAACATCGGTTTGTTGGTCGTGGCGTCGATGATATTGGCGTTTACGTAGGGGAATTTCGAACCCGAAAGCGCTTTGCGCAGGAACTCGAGACCATAGTTAAATTCGTGGTTGCCGAGGTTGCCTACCACATAATCCAGGGTATTCATCGCTTTATATACTGGGTGGATATCGCCTTTTTTCTGCCCTTCAGCAACCGTATAGTCAGCCAGCGGGCTTCCCTGGATAGCATCGCCATTATCAACCAGCACGCTGTTTTTGGCTTCCTGACGCGCTTTTTCAATCAAAGATGCGGTGCGTACGAGACCAAATTTTTCCGTCGCGGTATCTTTGTAATAGTCAAAGTCCATCATGTTGCTGTGCAGATCGGTGGTTTCCATAATTCGTAGATCGACCGTTGCCGCATTTACGCTGGCAGCGATCAGCGTGGCCAGCAGCGTTGCGCTAAACTTAATCATCAGAGGCATCCTTTCATGAGCTATGACACAGTAGAAAATGTTTTTACATTCTGTTGCTTACAGAAATGTGAATCATGCCAGAAAAACGGTCAATGAAACCGCCAGCGTTATCACAGATAGCGGAACTCACCATGATGCGATATAAATAAAACAACGAGTTAACGCCACTGTAACCAGAAGAGGTGGAGAATGTTAGAACAAGTATGTCAGCTTGCACGGATCGCGGGTGATGCCATCATGGACGTTTACGATGGAAAACAACCGATGGATGTTGCCAGCAAGAAGGACGATTCTCCGGTCACGGCGGCGGATATTGCAGCGCATAAGGTGATTATTAGCGGCCTGATGGCGTTGACTCCTGATATCCCGGTTCTGTCGGAGGAGGATCCGCCGGCATGGGAAATCCGCCAACACTGGCAGCGCTACTGGCTGGTAGACCCGCTGGACGGTACCAAAGAATTTATCAAACGTAACGGTGAATTCACCGTCAATATCGCCTTGATTGAAAACGGGAAACCGACGCTTGGTGTGGTTTATGCCCCGGTAATGAAGGTGATGTACAGCGCGGAAAAGGGGAAAGCATGGAAAGAAGAGTGCGGCGTCCATAAGCAGATTCAGGTTCGTGATGCGCGCCCGCCGCTGGTGGTGATTAGCCGCTCCCACGGCAATGATCCGGAGCTGAAGGAGTATCTGGAGCAGCTTGGTGAACACCAGACCACCTCAATCGGTTCCTCGCTCAAGTTCTGCCTGGTGGCTGAAGGTCAGGCCCAACTTTATCCGCGTTTCGGGCCGACCTGTACCTGGGACACCGCAGCTGGTCACGCCGTAGCCAGCGCTGCCGGGGCGCACGTTCACGACTGGCAGGGGCGCACCCTTGATTACACGCCGCGTGAATCGTTCCTCAACCCCGGCTTCCGGGTCTCTATTTACTGAGTAGTTTGTGCAGCAGGGCGACCACCTGCTGCACTTCATCCTGAGTGAGCGCACCATCTTTGGCCCACTGCACGCGACCGTCTTTATCCAACACCACGATTGCGGAACTCTCTTCATTAAGCTGCCACGCTTTGCGCACCACGCCATTGCTATCGACAATAAACTGCGACCACGGATAGAGCTGCTTATTGCTCTCAATGCTGCTGCGGACAAATATACTCGAGCCGGGGATAGCATCGTCGGTATTGACGATGGTGGTGGTTTGATAGCGATCGTGCGGCAACTTCGCGCTTTTAATCGCCTCAATCAGCGTTGCGTTTTTCTCTTTTGCCGATGAGCGTCCGGCAATGTGCTGTACGACGCGCACTTTTCCTGCCAGCAGCGAGCTATTCCAGTTTTTATAGCTAAACTTATCATTATCCAGCACTAATTCTCCCCGGTCCGCCACGCCGACCGGCGCGACGCGCTGACCGTCGACAAAGTTATGTGCCGACGCCACCAGTGGGAAGAGGAGACATGAAGCGGCCAGTAATCTACGTAGGGTCATGGTGTTTCCTTTTATTATTTTTGCAGGTGATCCGACCACTTGGTCTTCTTTAATCATAAGTGCGATCTATGAGCATTACCCGCAATGATGGTGCCAGTTTGCGGGTTAACGCACAAATTCGTCCAAAATCGGCGACTTATACTACCTTCATCGGATGCCTGAAACGAAAACTCTGAATTAATGTCATCAAAGAGTAAATAAACTTATACATACTGGGTATCACTCAGATTCTGGACTATAGTTTCAGGGCATTAAAATTTGCGCTCCCGATACGTGGGCTAACTGTGGCACCACAAGAGCGTAACCCTGGCAGGAGACAACAATGAAAATTTTCCAACGCTACAACCCGCTACAAGTAGCGAAGTACGTGAAAATCCTGTTCCGTGGACGTTTGTATATCAAGGATGTTGGCGCTTTTGAGTTCGATAAGGGCAAAATCCTTATCCCGAAGGTTAGGGACAAGCTGCATTTGTCAGTGATGTCCGAAGTCAATCGTCAGGTTATCCGTCTGCAAACAGAGATGGCTTAACCTGAATAGTGGTATGGCAACACGGTAAAAAGGCGGCTCCCAACGGGAGCCGTTGATGTTTCTGGGCTTATCCCTTCATTTCCGCATAGCGTTTACGGTACTCGCCCGGCGGGATGCCGTTATGTTTACGGAAAATTCGCGTGAAATAGACCGGATCTCCATAACCCACCGACAGCGCGATTTTATTAAGCGGCAGCGAGGTACTCTGGATCAGCCACTTAGCGCGGTTGATACGCTGGGTCTCGCGCCAGGCGTATACCGTTTGTCCCAGCTCATTTTTGAACAGATGCGCCAGTCGCGACGGGGAGATAAAAACCATCGCCGCCAGAGTCTCAATCTTAACCTCCTGCGCGATATGCTCGTTAAGGTAGTCGCATATGGCGTTAATACGCGGATCGTGAGCGTGGCGGTTGCTGATCGGCTGTAGTTGGAAGCAACTGAGGATCAGGCGCTCCAGTGCGTTCATCGCCAGCGCTTCTGAGAGTGGGGCAGATGCCGAGTGATGACGGATGACCTCATAGAAAAGATCGCGCAGATTTTGCAACTGCTCAGGATCGTTAACCGTTGTCTTGCCGATACTGTGGGTGGATTGATCCCATTTCAGCCAGTCTATCCAGTAGGGCCGGGGGATAAAGTAGATCCATAAATGATCCCAGTACTCGCTGTGTTCGTCCCGCCCATAATGGTGAGCCACGCCGGGCGGGAACAGCAAAAGATCGTTTTCACGGAACAGAAGGGAGCCGTCGCCCGCTTTGGCGCGCGCCTGCCCACGCAAGGTTAGATTGATGATATAGCCTTTCATTCCCTGCGGGCGGTTAATGTAGTAATCCAGCTTTGAACCGCGAGTGATGGGGGTAAAGCCTGCGACAACCCAGGCGTTGAAGGTAAAGGTCTTCATCAAGGGTGAGAAATTAAGTAACTCGTTGATATCCAGCTCCATATTTCCCCCGCCTGAGCGCCGCTGCTTGATTAACTTTCGATGATACTAAATTCCCATGCCTTGAGACGCAACGGCTGGTCGCAGCGCACTTCATCCCCGCTCAATAACGCTTTGCCTGCCGTTTCGCTGATAAACTCCAGCGGCTCACCGGAGTAGTTGAACAAGAAGTGGATGCTGTTGCCATTGCGATTGCGCATTTTTTTGACCACCAGTGGATAGCGATATTCAGACGTGCGCGAGTGCAGATCCAGACCCGCGGTCAGGGCGTCAAACAGCTGGCTAATCAATGTCTTCTGCGGCAGAAAGCCTACGTAAATCGCGCGACCCTGACCGTAAGCCGCCTCGGTGGCGGCAGCATATTCGCCCCACGCCGGATGCTGATAACGTAATAACGTGCAGGTGCCGGAATCCGGCGTCAGCAGCTCCATCCATAGCTCGGCCTGGTTATCCTTGCTGCAATCGATCGCTGCGCTGCATGAGGCCACCGTGGTCTCCTCCGGCAGGGTGAACTGACTGTAGCTCACACCGCAGGCCCGGTGCAAAATCCCCGGCTGCGTGCCGCTACGCACCTTCACATTTTCATCACTAAAGCCTGATTTAAAGCCGATAAGCGCTCTGCCGCCCTGTTCAATATAGCGGTTGATCCGCTCCAGCAGGCCATCGTCGGCGGCGTATAACCCGGGGATAACCAGCGTGCGATAGCGCGAGGTCTCTTCGTTGACGTCGTGGATGATATCGACGCTGATATTGTGGTCGTACAGCGCATCATGGAAACGGCGGAAAATATCGTTGTAAATATTGCCCTGCGCGTCGCCGGGGCGGAACTGGTTTAGGGCGTCCATCGCCTCATTGCTTACCAGCAGCGCGACGTCGTTTTCTGCCCGCAGATCCGCCAACTGTGGCGACAGACGGGCGAAGTCAGCGCCGATAGTGGTGGCTTCCTGCCAGGTCGCGTTGCGCGAGAAGTCATGGCTTAGCAACCCCTTCCAGTAGGTCTCGAATGAGTTATGAATTGAATGCCAGTGCCAGTAGGAGACCATCGCCGCACCGGATGCCACGTGGCTAAAAGCCTGTAGACGTAGCTGACCGGGGTAGGGTGTCCATTGGGCGAAGCCCTGTGCCTGGGTCTCCAGTACGAAGTAGTTCCGGCCCTGCTTTAGCGAACGGGTGATAGCACCGCCAAAAGCGATTTCCCGCCCAGTCAGGTGCTTTTGGCTCGGGTGATAGATATCGACACCGGCAATATCCAGCGCCTGTGCAGCCGCGAAGTGATCGACTCGCGGCTGTACGCCATAGGAGTAACCGCGCCATTCAAAATCGAAGTTATGGGTGACAAACTGCTGCGGCTGCGCATATTCGCGCACGATCTCCGCCTGCCAGGCCAGATATTCCGTCACCTGCTGGCGCTGGTAGCGGGAGAACGCGCAGGCGAGGCTGGCGTTAATGGTATTTTCGACCGGCGGAAAATCCTGCCAGCTATCGATGCGGTTGCTCCAGTAATCCAGACCGAAGTCTTTATTCAACTGCGCCAGATCGGGATATTGCTCTTGCAGGCTGCGCACAAAGCCCTCCTGCATATAGCGGCCGATATTATCGTAATGCTTGGTTTCGTTATCCAACTGCCAGCCAATAATCGCTGGGTGGTGCTGCACGTGGGCCATCAGGGTACGGATAATCTTTTCGGCATAGCGACGAAAGACTGGGTTAACGATATCCATGATCTGTCGTGGGCCATATTTTTGCTGCCCGTCCACAGTAGTGACCAGAATGTCCGGGTGTTTCGCCACCAGCCAGGTCGGGACGGCGTAGGTCGGCGTGCCGATAATTACCGCGATCCCGGCTTCGTGCATGGCGTCCAGTACCCGGTCGATATGGTAGAAGTTGAACACTCCTTCTTGCGGCTCAAGGGTGCTCCAGGTGGACTCGGCAATACGTACCACGTTAATGCCCGTTTCTTGCATTAAGGCGATATCTTTCGCCAGCCGATCTTCTGGCATATATTCATCGTAATAAGCAACACCATAATATAAAGCAGACATAAAATTTACCTCCTTAAATTAATGCGCGGGGACCGGCTGTGGAACAAAAGTTCGGGCTTTGTCGAGAGTAATAAACGAAATCAGCGTAAAGCACAGCGCAATACCGCCGAGAACGATGTAGCTGCTGGTAAAGCCCATGCTCTGGTACATATGACCGATACCGGTAGAAAGGAAAATAGAACTAAAGCTTTTAGAAAACTGGAAGCCGATTAAATAAACGGTGGCGGAAAGCAGCGGGTTGAAATTGGCAAAAATATATTTTAATGCTGCAACGAGCAGGACCGAGCTTTCGAAACCGTGGAGCAGTTTAATCAGGCTGATGGAGACCGGACCAACAGCCCAGGCGGAACCGATAATACGCAGGCTCATAATCATCCCGCAGTACAGCAGGGCGTTTTTCGGGCCAATTTTATTGACGAACCACGGGGCGAAGAACATCACGATGGCATCAAGGAAAATCTGACCGGTGGTTAAATAGCCGAAGACCTCTGCACCGCGTGCTTTGCTCTCAAAGAAGTGGCTGTAATAGATGGCGAACTGTTGATCGTAGGTTTCATACACCGCGCCAACGCCAACCATATAAATGGCGAAGAACCAGAATTTCTTCATTTTCAGCAGCGAGGTGGCATCGCTTAAGGTGACCGGTGAAGCCTTGCCAGGCTGCATTGCACCCTGCTTACGAGTATCAATCTGCATTTTCCAGACAATCACCAGCAGGCAAACCCCGGCACAGCTGGCCAGCCAGAAAATCATATTCTGGTCGATCCCATAGAGCTTACCTGCCGCAAAGGTGCCGATAGCGGCGCCAATGCCGCCAAACATTCTGGCGCGGCCAAACTCAAACCCGGAAGCGCGGCTGACCTTATCAATGTAGGCTTCGCAAATACCGCAGCCTGCACCGTAGGCCAGACCAATATAGATGCCTCCTGCCAGCGCGCCGAGAAAGACGTTAATTTTTAATAGGGGGGCGAAGACGTAAATCCAGTAGGGCGCGAATAAGGTAATAATTATCGCCAGCATCCACATCAGATTCTTACGGTAAACTAATTTATCAGAGACAAAGCCGAATAATGGCTGAACGCAAACGGCAATAATCGCAGTGAAGGAATAAACCAGACCCACATCGGTGTAATTAATACCGATAGTCTCCGTCAGCCACAGAGATAAATAGGGGTAACAGCATCCCCAGCCAATAAAGAAGAACAGGAAAAACAGACAGCTTATATAGTAATTTTTATTTGATTCTATCATGGTAACCCTCGCTTCCTTTATGCAGGAATATGATCGTGTTGTCGCGAGCAAAGTTACCTTTTTGCGTAAGGGGGAGTCATGAAAGTTTCGCTATGGAGCAGTAAAAATCTGCTATCGCCAGTGAGGCGTGAGCCGCTTCACATTCGGGCAATAAAAAAGGCGGATTTTTAATCCACCTCAGTTTATTGGTAAAGTGCACTTCTCTGAAATCGCCCGGTGGCGGCTAGCGCCTTACCGGGTCTACGACAAATGCGGAATTCGTTGATAGTGTGGGTTTTGTAGGCCGGGCAAGGCGTCAGCCGCCGCCCGGCAGGAACAGCGAGCACGATTGTGTTCGAGAAAAAATTACGCCGACTCTTTTTCTTTATCCGCGGCATCCGGCAGTTTAGGTACCAGCACCGTCGGTTTATTGTCGATTCGGGTCACCAGCAGCTGGTCGATGCGATAGTTGTCGATATCCACCACTTCGAACTTATAGCCGGAGAATTTCACCGCATCGGTGCGTTTGGGGATTTTCCGCAGCATAAACATCATAAAGCCGCCAATGGTCTCGTAATTGCCGGACTGCGGGAAATCATCGATATCCAGCACCCGCATCACGTCGTCAATCGGCGTGCCGCCGTCAATCAGCCAGGAGTTTTCATCGCGCGCGACGATTTGTTCTTCCAGCCCCTGACCAACCAGGTCGCCCATCAGGGTGGTCATCACGTCGTTGAGGGTGATAATCCCGACCACCAGCGCATATTCGTTCATGATCACCGCGAAGTCTTCACCGGCGGTTTTGAAGCTTTCCAGCGCTTCAGACAGCGTCAGGGTATCTGGAACAATCAGCGTATTGCGAATTTGCACGCCACCGGTCAGCACCAGGCTCTGGTTCGCCAGCACGCGGTTCAGCAGGTCTTTGGAGTCAACGTAACCGATGATGTGGTCGATATCTTCATTACAGACCAGGAATTTGGAGTGCGGATGTTCCGCCACCTTATTCTTCAGGCTCTGTTCATCTTCGTGCAGATCGAACCAGATGACGTTTTCACGCGAGGTCATTGATGAAGGCACGGTGCGTGATTCCAGCTCGAACACATTCTCAATCAGCTCATGTTCCTGCTTACGCAGCACCCCGGCCAGCGCCCCGGCTTCAAACACCGCGTAGACATCATCGGAGGTAATGTCATCTTTACGCACCATCGGAATTTTGAAGATGCGGAAGATGTTATTGGCCATGCCGTTAAACAACCACACCAGCGGGCGGAAGATAAACAGGCAGAAGCGCATCGGGTTGATGATGCGCAAAGCGACGGCTTCGGGCGCAATCATACCGATGCGTTTCGGAGTCAGGTCAGCAAACAGGATGAACAGGCTGGTGACCAGGGTAAAGGAGATGATAAAGCTTAACTGCTCGGAGAGCTCCGGTGATAAATAGCGGCTCAGCAGGCCGTGAAAAGCCGGTGAAAATGCAGCGTCGCCGACGATACCGCCAAGAATTGCTACCGCGTTAAGGCCGATTTGCACCACGGTGAAGAACATACCGGGGTTTTCCTGCATTTTGAGCACGCGTTGAGCGTTGACGTTGCCATCATCGGCCAGCAGTTTGAGTTTGATTTTACGTGACGCGGCCAGCGAAATTTCCGATATCGAAAAGAACGCACTGACGGCTATCAGACAAAGTATTACTAAAATACTGTTTAACATATCTTATCTGACCGTTGAGATCAGATCCTCGGAAGGGAAGTGGATAACGCTAAGTGGAATTCACAAAAAACCGGTCCGAAGGCTCTGGACCGGCGATAACACGGGGTAGTATAGCGTAAGGTACTGTAAAGCCGCCAGAGCGTTAATTATTCAATCCGGCGGCCTGCAGATCGGTGAAATCAGGCCTGCGGCGGCAAACAAACGCCAATCCCGCCGATACCGCAGTATCCATACGGGTTCTTATGCAGATACTGCTGGTGGTCATCTTCCGCATAATAGAACGGTTTCGCTGTGGCGATTTCAGTGGTGATCGCGCGGGTGTCGTTCGCTTCATTCATTGCCGCCTGAAAACGCGCCAGGCTGGCCTTCGCCGCTTCACTCTGCTCTGGCGTCAGCGGATAAATCGCGGAACGATATTGCGTACCGTGGTCGTTACCCTGCTGCATCCCCTGTGCCGGGTCGTGATTTTCCCAGAATACCTGTAGCAGCTGATCATAGCTGATGACCTGCGGATCGTAGACCACGCGCACGGCTTCGGCATGACCGGTATCGCCGCTGCACACTTCGCGATAGGTCGGGTTTGGCGTATAGCCGCCAGTGTATCCAGCAGCGGTGCTGTAAACTCCAGGCAACTGCCAGAACAGGCGTTCGACGCCCCAGAAACAGCCCATGGCAAACAGGGCGACTTCCATTCCTGCAGGTACGTTAGTCATCGAGTGGCCATTAACGGCGTGGAGTGTGGCTACCGGCATTGGCGTGTTGCGCCCCGGCAGCGCATCCGCTTGGGCGACAAGATGCGTTTTATCAAATAGACTCACGGTTGGCCTCTCAAAACAGAAAATGTGGTTTATGTGGTTAAGGTTGTAACGAAGCGTGTCTTTTAACACAATAGACACGCTCAATACGTCTAGATTTAACCATAAGAATAATTTGGGCAATCGTCACTTTTTCAACCCTTAGTTGTTAGGGTTTTGTTAAGCCGTGGAGCGGCACTTTCGTTTCCTTCGGGGGGAAACAAGGATATTCAGGAGAAAACGTGCTACAAATCCGCCAGTTATGTATCACCAGCCTTTTGCTGGTCAGCGGGGTCGCCAGCGCAGCGAGCGTGCGTTTGCAGGTTGAGGGGTTATCCGGGGAACTGGAAAAAAACGTCCGCGCCCAACTATCCACGATCCAGAGCGATGAAGTGACGCCGGACCGGCGCTTCCGTGCGCGCGTTGATGACGCCATCCGCGAAGGCCTGAAAGCGCTGGGCTACTACGAACCAACGATCGATTTTGATTTACGTCCGCCGCCGGCGAAGGGGCGTCAGGTCCTGATCGCTAAAGTGACGCCCGGCGAGCCGGTGCGTATTGGCGGCACCGAAGTGATTTTGCGCGGTGGGGCCCGAACCGACAGCGACTATCTGGGTCTGCTCAAAACGCGCCCGGCTATCGGCACCGTGCTAAATCACAGCGACTATGATGGCTTCAAAAGCTCCCTGACCCGCGTTGCGCTGCGTAAAGGCTACTTTGATAGCGAGTTTAATAAAAGCCAGCTCGGCGTCTCTCTCGACAGACATCAGGCCTTCTGGGATATCGACTACAACAGCGGCGAACGCTACCGTTTTGGCCCCGTGACCTTTGAAGGTTCGCAGATTCGCGATGAATACCTGCAAAACCTGGTGCCGTTTAAGCAGGGCGACTACTACACCTCGCAGGATTTAGCCGAACTCAACCGCCGCCTGGCGGCAACCGGCTGGTTTAGCTCTGTCGTTGTGGCACCGCAGTTTGAAAAGTCCCGTCAGACCAAAGTTCTGCCTTTACAAGGCGTGGTCTCCCCACGTAAAGAGAATACCGTTGAAACCGGCGTCGGCTATTCCACCGACGTCGGGCCGCGCGTCAAAGGGACGTGGAAAAAGCCGTGGATGAACTCCTACGGTCATAGCCTGACCTCCAGCCTCAGCGTTTCCGCCCCTGAACAGCAGCTCGATTTCAGCTATAAAGTCCCGCTGTTAAAAAGCCCGCTTGAGCAGTACTACCTGATGCAGGGCGGCTTCAAGCGTACGGATCTCAACGACACCAAAGCCGATTCCACAACTCTGGCCGTGTCGCGCTACTGGGAGATGTCGAGCGGCTGGCAGCGCGCGCTCAACCTGCGCTGGAGCCTTGACCACTTTACCCAGGCTAACGTCACCAACACGACCATGCTGATCTACCCCGGCGTGTCGGTAAACCGGACCCGCTCGCGCGGCGGCCTGATGCCGACCTGGGGTGATTCGCAGCGCTACTCGGTGGACTACTCCAACACCATGTGGGGCTCGGACATTAACTTTATCGTGATGCAGGCGCAGGACGTCTGGATCCGTACCCTCTACGATCGCCACCGCTTCGTGGTGCGCGGTAACCTCGGCTGGATTGAAGCCGATAACTTCAGCAAGGTCCCGCCAGACCTGCGTTTCTTCGCCGGTGGCGACCGCAGCATTCGTGGGTATAAATACAAATCTATCTCGCCTAAAGACGATGATGGCAAGTTGATGGGGGCCTCGAAGCTGGCCACTGGCTCGCTGGAATATCAGTACAACGTGACCGGCAAGTGGTGGGGGGCGGTGTTCGTCGATAGCGGCGAAGCGGTGAGCGATATCCGTAAGAGTGATTTCAAAACCGGCGCGGGTCTTGGCGTTCGCTGGCAGTCACCGGTCGGGCCGATCAAGCTGGATATCGCCAGGCCGATAGGCGACAAAGAAGAGCACGGTTTACAGTTTTACATCGGTCTGGGGCCTGAATTGTGACTGCTCCCCGCCGTAAACGGCGAAGATTCCCACTTCACGGAGTCGAACCTAAGCCGCAATGAGCGATTCAGGATTTACAGACTCTCCATGGGCTAACACTGCCAGCCCGGCAGCTTTGATATTACGCGCCGCGTTAATGTCGCGATCATGGTCCGCGCCGCATTCCGGGCAATGCCATTTACGAACATCCAGAGGTATTTTTTGCATGGTGAAACCGCAACAGCTACAGCGTTTTGAGGACGGGAAAAACGGGTCGATTGCGACCACTGAACGCCCGGCCCATTCGCCTTTGTACCGGAGCTGGCGCGTAAACTCCCCCCAGCCTGCGTCTGTTATCGCCTTTGATAGCGACGGGTTGCGGAGCATGTTCTTCACTTTGAGGGATTCAACGCAAACAACCTGGTTCTCGTTTATCAGTTTGCGGGATGCCTTATGCAGGGCATCCAGACGGCAATCGGCTATTTTCGCGTGGAGGCGGGCCACCTTTAAGCGGGCTTTGGCACGGTTCTTTGAGCCTCTGGCCTTTTTGCTTAACCGGCGCTGGAGTCGCGCCAGGCGTGCCGCGTATTTAGCGGTATGGCGGGGATTGCCGGATTTAAATCCGGTATCGGTGACGAACAAATCTTTTAAACCCACATCAATGCCGACTGTTTTAGCTGTGACCGGCAGTGATACAGGTTCAAACTCGCAGAGACAGGAGACGAAATATCGCCCGGCGGTGTCTCTGGAAAGGGTGACGGTAGACGGAGCAGATGGCAATTCACGGCTCCAGCGCACATCTAACGGCGCTTTGCTCTTTGCCATATACAGCTTGCCGTCGCGGTATTTGAATGCGCTGGCGGTTAATTCAGCGGCCTGCTTATGGCGCTTACTTTTGAATGTCGGGTATGCAGCACGCCCGGCGAAGAAGTTCACAAAGGCGGTCTGTTGGTGGCGTAAAGACTGCTGCAATGGCACACAGGAAACATCATTGAGCCAGGCAAATTCTGGTTCCTTTTTCAGGGCCGTTAAGCGGGCATTTGCCTGGATATACCCCATTTTCTCCTTCCGTTCGTCGTACGCATCAGTGCGCCAGCGAAGGATTGAATTGTAGACAAAACGCACGCAGCCGAACGTCCGGGCCAGAAGCTCAGCCTGTTCGGCTGTTGGATAGAATCGAAATTTATATGCGCGTTTCATATTTCACATCATATACACAAATCAGTGGGACTGTAAATGTATACAGGTAGACCCAAAATATGGTTAGTTTCCTCTTTCCTCCCCGCCCGCATTGGGCGAGGTATCCGGAGGGCTATTTAATGAGTTTATGGAAGAAAATAAGCCTCGGCGTGCTGATCTTTCTGGTGTTGCTGCTGGGGACGGTTGGATTTCTGGTCGGCACCACCACCGGCCTGCATCTGGTGATTAAAGCCGCCGACCGCTGGGTTCCGGGGCTGGATATCGGTAAAGCCACCGGCGGCTGGCGCGACCTGACGCTGGAGAACGTACGCTTTGAACAGCCGGGCGTGGCGGTTACCGCCGGTCAGTTTCACCTTGGCGTCAAGCTGCGCTGCCTGTGGGACAGCAGCCTGTGCGTTAACGATATCTCGCTGCGCGATATCTACGTGGCGATCGATACCAGTAAGATGCCGCCAGCGGCGCCGGTTGAGGAAGAAGATAGCGGTCCGCTAAATCTTTCTACCCCGTATCCGATTACCCTGAGCCGAGTGGCGCTGCATAACGTTAACGTGAAAATCGACGATACCGCCGTTTCGCTGCGCGACTTTTCCACCGGTCTGAACTGGCAGGAGAAAAACCTGACCCTGACGCCGACCTCCCTGCAAGGGCTGCTGATCGCGCTGCCGAAGGTGGCGAAGGTGGCCCAGGAGCAGGTGGTCGAGCCGAAAATTGACAACCCGCAGCCGCAAGAAAAGCCGCTCGGCGAGACGATGAAAGACCTCTTCTCGAAGCCGGTGCTGCCGGAAATGGCCGACGTCCATCTGCCGCTGAATCTCAATATCCAGGAGTTCCGCGGCGAACAGCTGCGCCTGACCGGCGATACCGATATGACCATCTACAATCTGCTGCTTAAAGTGAGCAGCATTGATGGGCAGATGAAGCTGGACGCGCTGGACGTGGACTCTGACCAGGGGAAAGTCACCGCTTCCGGTAGCGCTCAGCTGCAGGACAACTGGCCGGTTGATATCACCCTCAACAGTACGCTGAACATCGACCCGCTCAAGGGCGAGAAGGTACAGCTGAAAGTCGGCGGCGAAGTACGTAAAAAGCTGGCTATCGGCGTGGATTTAGCCGGTTCCGTGGCGATGACGCTACGCGCCGAAGCGCAGCTGGCGGAAGCTGGGCTGCCGCTGGATATGGAAGTGAAAAGCAAGCAGCTCTACTGGCCGTTTACCGGCGAGAAAGAGTTCCAGGCTGACGATGTGCTGCTGAAATTTAACGGCAAAATGACCGACTACACCCTGGCCTTCAGCACTGCGGTGAAAGGGAAATCCCTGCCTCCGGCGAAGATTAACCTGAACGCGAAGGGCAATGAGCAGCAGGTCAATCTCGATAAGCTGACCGTCGCCGCACTGGAAGGGAAGACCGAGCTGAAAGCGCTGCTCGACTGGCAGCAGGCAATCAGCTGGCGCGGCGAGTTGACCCTTGACGGCATCAATACCGCCAAAGAGGTGCCGGACTGGCCGTCGAAGCTCAACGGTCTGATTAAGACTCAGGGCAGCCTGTACGGTGGTAGCTGGCAGATGTCGGTGCCGGAGCTGAAGATCACCGGTAACGTGAAACAAAATAAAGTTGATGTGAGTGGCTCGCTGCAGGGCAACAGCTATATGCAGTGGAAAATCCCCGGTCTGCATCTGGCGCTAGGCCCTAATAGTGCCGACGTGAAAGGCGAGCTGGGGGTCAAAGACCTTAACCTCGACGCCACCATTGATGCCCCGCATCTCGACAACGCGCTACCGGGCCTCGGCGGCACGGCGAAGGGGCTGGTGAAAGTGCGCGGCACCGTTGATGCGCCGCAGTTGCTGGCAGATATCACCGCCCGTGCGCTGCGCTGGCAGGAGCTGTCCGTTGCTCAGGTGAACGTGAAGGGCGACGTTAAATCAACCGACCAAATTGGCGGCACCCTCGATGTGCGCGTTGACCGTATTAGCCAGCCGGGCGTCAATATCAGCCTGGTGCAGCTCAATGCCAAGGGCAACGAGAAGCAGCACGACCTGCAGCTGAGAGTGCAGGGTGACCCGGTATCAGGGCAGCTGTTGCTGGCGGGGAGTTTTGACCGTAAAGAGGAGCGCTGGAAAGGGACGCTGAGCAATACCCGCTTCCAGACGCCGGTCGGGCCGGTTGCGCTGACGCGTGATATTGCGCTGGATTACCGTAACCTCGAGCAGAAAATCAGTATCGGGCCACACTGCTGGACCAACCCGAACGCCGAGCTGTGCGTGCCGCAGACTATCGACGCCGGGGCAATCGGGCATGCAGTGGTCAACCTCAACCGTTTCGACCTGGCGATGCTCAAACCGTTTATGCCAGAAGAGACGCTGGCCAGCGGCGTGTTTAGCGGTAACGCTGACGTGAGCTGGGACACCACCAAAGAGGGGCTGCCGCAGGGCAAAGTGACGCTGAACGGGCGTAACGTGAAGGTGACTCAGACCATTAACGATGCGCCGCTGCCGGTGGCGTTCGATACGCTGAACCTCACTGCCGATCTGCATAATAACCGTGCTCAGTTGGGCTGGCTGATTCGCCTGACCAATAACGGTCAACTGGATGGACAGGTTGATGTCACCGATCCGCAGGGTCGCCGTAATCTGGGCGGTAGCGTTAATATCAGCAACTTCTCGCTAGCGATGATCAACCCTATCTTCTCGCGCGGCGAGAAGGCTGAAGGGAAGCTTAACGCGCGTCTGACTCTTGGTGGTAACCTCCAGAGCCCGCAGCTGTTCGGTCAGATGCAGCTCAACGGCGTGGATATTGACGGCAACTTTATGCCGTTTGATATGCAGCCGAGCCAGCTGGCGATGAATTTCACCGGTACCCGCTCGACCCTACAGGGCACGGTGAATACCCGACAGGGGCAGATTGCGCTTAGCGGCAACGCCGACTGGACGCAGATTGACAACTGGCGTGCGCAAATTGCGGCGAAGGGCAGCCGGGTACGAATTACCGTGCCGCCGATGGTGCGTCTCGACGTGTCGCCGGATGTGGTCTTCACCGCCACGCCAAGCCTGTTCAGCCTTGACGGCAACGTTGATATACCGTGGGCGCGTATCATCGTCAAAGATGTTCCGGAGAGCGCCGTCGGGGTCTCTTCTGACGAGGTGATGTTGGATAAAAACCTGCAACCGATTAAGCAGCAGAGCGCCGGTATCCCCATCAATAGTAACCTGACGATCCACGTCGGTAATAACGTTCGCCTGGAAGCATTCGGCCTGAAAGCGCGTTTAACCGGCGATTTGAAGGTGGCTCAGGATAAACAAGGGCTGGGGCTGAACGGGCAGATCAACATTCCGGACGGTCGCTTCCATGCCTATGGGCAGGATCTGATCGTGCGTAAAGGCGAGCTGCTGTTCTCCGGTCCACCGGATCAGCCGTTGTTGAATATCGAAGCTATTCGCAACCCGGATGCCACAGAAGACGACGTGATCGCCGGGGTTCGCGTAACGGGCTCAGCCGATCAGCCGAAGGCGGAGATCTTCTCCGACCCGGTGATGTCGCAGCAAGAAGCGCTTTCTTACCTGCTGCGAGGGCAGGGTTTAAGCAGCGGACAGAGCGATAGTGCGGCCATGACCTCAATGCTTATTGGTATGGGGGTTGCACAAAGTGGTCAGGTTGTGGGTAAAATCGGTGAGACGTTTGGCGTAAGCAATTTGGCGCTGGACACCGAGGGAGTGGGCGACTCCTCCCAGGTGGTAGTTAGCGGCTATGTATTGCCGGGTCTGCAGGTAAAATATGGGGTCGGGATTTTTGACTCCCTGGCGACGCTGACGTTACGCTATCGTCTGATGCCTAAGCTATATATGGAAGCCGTGTCTGGCGTAGATCAGGCTCTCGATGTGCTCTATCAGTTTGAGTTTTAGCAATGCGAATATTTGTTTACGGCAGTTTACGACGCAAGCAAGGCAACAGCCACTGGATGACCAACGCTCAGTGGCTGGGCGATCATAGTGTCAACGATTATCAATTGTATAGCCTGGGCCACTATCCAGGCGCGGTGCCCGGAGATGGCACGGTACATGGTGAGGTCTATCGTATTGACGCATCGACGCTGGCCGAATTAGATGCGCTGCGTACCAAAGGCGGCGAGTATGCTCGTCACCTGATCCAGACGCCCTATGGCAGCGCCTGGATGTACGTCTATCAGCGCCCTGTCGAGGGCTTCACGCTGATAGAAAGCGGCAACTGGTTGGATAAAGACCAGTATTAATAACGATAACGCCACCTTCGGGTGGCGTTGTTTTTTGCGGGTTAGCACCGGCTGGTTTTTGCCGCCCGGCTTAGCGTAGCGCTTAGTTCCCCGGAGGCGGCGCTCAGCGCGCCTTGTCCGGGCTACCGGCCCGCAGACGGCTGGAAACCGGTCGGCAGGATCAGCTAAACCCTATCCATATGGTCGGCCGGATTATTCAAATGTACCGATCTGATAGTTCAACGTACGGTAATACTCAGGGAAACGGATAAACCGATCGCCAGCGCCATCAAATACCACGTTTTTCCCCGGTAGCTTATAGCGTTGCCAGTTCTTGCCGTCATCGCGGGAAAGGTACAAATGCGTTCTGTCGCCGATATCTTTTTCTACTGCCAGCAGGTTAAGCCCGGCATAAATTTTCCCTAACCGATCGATATGCTCAAGCATCAGCTCCAGCGTGCCGTTTTCCTCTAGCCGATACAGGCCATAGCGTGAAGCGCTTATTCTGCTGGTGAAAAGAATCTCTCCCTGCGGCGAACGGACGATATCGCGGATATTGGTGGCGAGAATTTGCTCCTGCTGTGCGGAGATAATTTGATAGAGAAAACGGCGTTCTCCCCGGCCTTCAGGAAGCGAAACGGTCACGTCGGCCAGTAGTCGCTGGCGGTTATCGATATACCAGCGTAGCTGGCTCAGCCTGGCAGACTGTTCTGCGCTATTGTCCCACTGGATAGTGTTGCGCTTTAGTAGCGGGCGAATATCGGCTGCGATTTGCCAACTTTGTCCCTGGTCTTCTGAAACGGAAAGCGTGTACTGATCCGCCAGCCATAGCTTGCCTGCCTCGGCGCTGACCAGCTTCTGGGAATAAAAGCGTGATGGCATATCTGGCTCAGGAAAGCGCCACTGCGTCAGCTGCTGCCAGCTGATGCCGCCGCCCGGGCTATACCAGACGCTCTTGTTGGCGTGAAAAGGCCCATCGGCAATCAGATAGCACTCACCCTGAAGCGTGCAAACAGGGGCGTCGATGTTTCCCAGCCATAGCGCGGAAGTCTGGAGCTGGCCCTGGCGAGCGAGATGCATGATGCTGGTCAGAGGAATGTTAAACCTGTCATCCCCGCGGTCGGTAGAAGTAAACCGGTTATACCGGCCTTTAATATCGCGTTCCAGCTGCTCTTTTGCCACGAGACGGACGTTAAGCAACTGGGATATAAGAGGCGTTATTCGTTCAAGCGGCGGGTTGTAATGGTGAATAACGCGCCGCTGTTGTTTATCCAGCTCATAGCGTTTGACGGTAAACAGCTGTTCGTGGCTGATAAACAGCGCACCGTTGGAAAAGCTGCTGATAATCGGGTCTTCAACCTCTTTTTCCTCGCCGCTCAGTTGGTGCTGCTGCCACGAGATGTTGGGCAGGAAGAGGTTAAACGAAAACGTCGCGGACCACAGGAAAGCTGCCAGCGTGACTATCGCGAGAAACAGTAACCGGCGCTTTATCGTGCTGAACATTACATCAGCTCCTGAAGCGTGGTATTAGCTTTGGCGCGACCGAGGTAGCGCTTAAATGCACGCTGTAACGTTAGCCAGTCGCCCACGCGGCCTGAGAGCATACGGGTCGCCAGACTGCACAGTTCGAGGAGCGCGATTATCCCGCCGATACACAACAACGTTAAGGAAAACAGGTCGAGCATCTCTGTGGCGAATATCCAGCCGTCCCAGCCGGATACTCGCATATCATTCATCTCCAGGCCGAACATAAACAGGAACATGACTAGCGCGATGCTATAAAATACCTTATAGACCAGCGACATTTGTTGTTCGCCGGGATAGAACGGATGAGCTTTCAGATAAGCGCCGCCATCGCTGCCGTTATAGAGCGCTTGAATATCGCGATTGTCGCGCCGATATACGGCGATTATTCGATCGCCGCCAGCCAGAAAAGGCGGATGACGGCGGTAAAAAAGAGGGTGGAGGTCCCATCGGGTGCCGGTGGTTTGCCAGGAGAAAGAGAGCGGCGCGGCGTTGCACTGGAACAGGACGCCGTGATAGTCGCGATGCGTTTTTCCTGCGCCGGTGGACCACTTCTTAAAATAGAGGCTTTTGATTATCCCTTCTTCAACGCTGAAGCGCTCTGGAACGGGAGTATCGTCGGGAAAGGGGGGGATGCTGCGCCTGGTGGCGGTCGCTACAGGCTGACAGAAGGAGAAATCTCCGCGCCGGACCCGTTCCATTTTCAGCAGTAGCTCGCGCATTTCGGGATGTGCCGTTTGGGCAAAGCGGTGCACCAGGCCGCATAGCCCCACCAGCGCAACTCCCAGCGCCAGCGCCGCGATGACACCGAAAGTGATGACAGCCCAGACTGCGGTTAAATAAATGTAGGTTGGGCAGGCGATAGAGATAAACGCCAGAGTGCCGATAAAAAACGCCAGTAGTTTACCTTTCAGCGACGGCCTGGCCGGTTCGAGCAGAACGTTGCCGTCGCTCAGCCAGTGGATCCAGAAGCTGCCATCCGGCAGGCGGCGAGCGCCAATATGCAGCGGCTGGTTGAGCTTAAGCTGCTCAAAAAGTGTGGGATCCTGGAAGTAACGCGTATCGGTATAAAAAACGTGGTCACCAGCGACAAGGCGCAGATAGCTTTGTTTCTCAGAAGCGGCAGGGGTAAATCCGGTAAAATTCAGGGTGAAATAGCGGGTGTTTTTCACAAGGTTCCCTCTTGTGCAAGGCTGCAGCGATCCGTTGCTGCAAACAGGCAGGGCGGGCGCCCTGCCTGAAAGAGATTACTTCTTAGCGCGCTCGAAGGAAGCAACGATTTCAGCTTTAGCTGCTTCAGCGTTGTCCCAACCGTCAACTTTTACCCATTTGCCCGCTTCGAGATCTTTGTAGTGCTCGAAGAAGTGGGTGATCTGCGCTTTCAGCAGGTCTGGCAGGTCGTTCACATCTTTGATGTGATCGTATTCTTTGCTCAGCTTGGTGTGCGGTACCGCAACCAGTTTCGCATCTTCGCCGGATTCGTCGGTCATTTTCAGAACGCCAACCGGACGGCAGCGGATCACAGAACCTGGCTCCAGCGGATACGGAGTCGGGACCAGAACGTCTACCGGGTCACCGTCCAGAGACAGGGTGTGGTTGATGTAACCGTAGTTGCACGGATAGAACATCGCCGTGGACATGAAACGGTCAACGAACAGTGCACCGCTCTCTTTGTCGACTTCGTATTTGATTGGGTCTGCGTTCGCCGGGATCTCGATCACGACGTAGATGTCTTCCGGCAGATCTTTGCCCGCAGGTACGTTGAGTAAGCTCATGTCTGTTTCCTTTAAAATGTATGGCAAACAAGTGCCCGGTATTATAGCCAACTCACATCGAATGTCTTTGCTTCTTTTTCCCCAGAACAGGTGGGCGAAGTCTGAATTTTTTGCCGCAAGACAACCTGAAAATCCATAAACATAGCTGCATCCTGAATAAATTTATGTAACCGTTTTCATCGCATATGCTTGATATCTCAAAGTGTGAAAAATTCCGGCATAAATGGTGAGGATGGCGTAGGTCGCGAAGCCTCACCGGCTCTCTACTGCCGTGAATCACGTCAGTTAACACCTGATTAACTTTTTTGAAGTGTGATGTAACGCATTCAGTTACATCTCCGATTGTCTATAGTTTGTCCGCAGGTGAGGCTTTAACCAACAATAACCCTACGAGGATCCTCTTATGTGGAAGCGCTTACTTCTTGTCACAGCAGTTTCCGCAGCTATGTCGTCTATGGCTATGGCTGCCCCTCTGACCGTAGGTTTTTCTCAGGTCGGCTCTGAATCCGGCTGGCGTGCGGCTGAAACCAACGTTGCGAAAGAGGAAGCCGCCAAGCGCGGCATCACTCTGAAGATTGCTGACGCCCAACAAAAACAGGAAAACCAGATTAAAGCCGTACGTTCCTTTATTGCTCAGGGCGTCGACGCCATCTTTATTGCCCCGGTGGTCGCGACCGGCTGGGAACCGGTACTAAAAGAAGCGAAAGAAGCAAAAATCCCGGTATTCCTGCTCGACCGTTCTATTGATGTTAAAGACAAAGATCTCTACATGACCACCGTCACCGCCAACAACGTGCTGGAAGGCCAGCTGATTGGCGAGTGGCTGGTGAAAACCGTTGACGGTAAACCGTGTAACGTCGTTGAGCTACAGGGCACCGTCGGGGCCAGCGTGGCGATTGACCGTAAGAAAGGCTTTGCTGAAGCGATTTCTAAAGCCTCCAATATCAAAATTATCCGCTCCCAGTCCGGCGACTTTACCCGCAGTAAAGGCAAAGAAGTGATGGAGAGCTTTATCAAAGCGGAAAATAACGGCAAGAACATTTGCATGGTTTACGCCCATAACGACGACATGGTGATCGGCGCGATTCAGGCGATTAAAGAGGCCGGGCTGAAGCCGGGTAAAGATATTCTGACCGGTTCTATCGACGGCGTGCCGGATATCTATAAAGCGATGATGACCGGTGAAGCGAACGCCAGCGTAGAGCTGACGCCGAATATGGCCGGCCCGGCGTTTGACGCGCTGGAGAAATACAAAAAAGACGGCACTCTGCCGGAGAAAGTGACCATCACCAAATCGACGCTCTACTTACCGGATACGGCGAAAGAAGAGTTAGAGAAGAAGAAAAATATGGGCTACTAAGCGGCTGATACCCTCACCCCAACCCTCTCCCTGAAAGGGAGAGGGAGCCGGGCGGTGCGGGTTGCTAGTTGGGCACAATATGTTCCCTCTCACCCTCGGGGAGAGGGCCAGGGTGAGGGGGAGCGCAGCATGACCACTGAAACCAACCTGGAAATCCTCCGCACTGAGGGGCTCTGCCAGTATTTCCCCGGCGTGAAAGCGCTGGATAACGTTAACTTCAGCCTGCGGCGTGGTGAAATTATGGCGCTGCTCGGCGAAAACGGTGCTGGAAAATCAACGCTCATCAAAGCGCTGACCGGTGTTTACCATGCCAACAGTGGCAGCATCTGGCTGGAAGGTCAGGAGATCTCGCCGAAGAATACCGCCCATGCCCAGCAGTTGGGGATCGGCACCGTTTACCAGGAAGTGAACCTGCTGCCGAATATGTCGGTGGCGGATAATCTGTTTATTGGTCGTGAACCACGGCGTTTTGGCCTGCTGCGGCGCAAAGAGATGGAAAAGCGCGCCACGGCGCTAATGGAATCCTACGGTTTTTCCCTCGACGTGCGCGAACCGCTCAACCGCTTTTCGGTCGCGATGCAGCAGATTGTTGCTATCTGTCGGGCGATCGATCTGTCAGCAAAAGTCTTAATTCTTGATGAACCCACCGCCAGTCTGGATACCCAGGAGGTGGAGATGCTCTTCACCTTGATGCGCCAACTGCGCGATAGCGGCGTCAGCCTGATTTTCGTCACCCACTTCCTCGACCAGGTTTATGCCGTCAGCGACCGGATCACCGTTTTGCGTAATGGCGGCTTCGTCGGCTGTCGGGAAACCCGCGAGCTGCCGCAAATTGAACTGGTGAAAATGATGCTGGGCCGCGAGCTGGAGCATAACGCCCTGCAGCGTGCGGGCCGCACTCTGCTAAGCGACAAACCGGTTGCCGCCTTCGAGGGTTTTGGCAAAAAAGGCACCATCGCCCCGTTTAATCTGCAGGTTCGCCCCGGGGAAATCGTCGGCCTGGCGGGTCTGCTAGGCTCAGGGCGCACGGAAACCGCTGAGGTCATTTTCGGCATCAAACCCGCCGACAGCGGCAAAGCGTGGATCAAAGGCAAACCGCAAACCCTGCGCTCGCCGCATCAGGCCTCCTGCCTTGGAATCGGCTTTTGCCCGGAAGATCGTAAAACCGACGGCATCATCGCCGCCGCCTCGGTGCGGGAAAATATCATTCTCGCGCTCCAGGCACAGCGCGGTTGGCTGCGCCCGATTGGTCGGCGCGAACAAAATGAGATTGCCGAGCGTTTTATCCGTCAGTTGGGGATCCGTACCCCCAGCGCCGAGCAGCCGATCGAGTTCCTCTCCGGCGGCAATCAGCAGAAGGTGCTGCTCTCGCGCTGGCTGCTGACCAAACCGCAGTTTCTGATCCTGGATGAACCGACTCGCGGTATCGACGTGGGTGCCCATGCGGAGATCATCCGCCTGATTGAAACCCTCTGCGCCGATGGTCTGGCGCTGCTGGTTATCTCTTCGGAGCTGGAAGAATTGGTGGGTTATGCCGACCGAGTGATTATCATGCGCGATCGCCAACAGGTGGCGGAACTGGCTCTGAGCGAGCTCTCCGTCCCGGCGATCATGAACGCTATTGCGGCATAAGGAGTAACCGATGATGCCTCGATCTGTTCCGAAAACCGACCAGCCAAAACGACGCTTTAGCTGGCCAAAAGGGATGCCGCAAATTATTGCGCTGCTGTTGGTGCTGGTCGTTGATAGCCTGGTGGCCCCGCATTTCTACCAGATAGTGTTGCAGGAAGGACGGCTGTTCGGCAGCCCGATTGATATTTTGAACCGTGCAGCGCCGGTAGCTCTGCTGGCAATTGGTATGACGCTGGTTATCGCAACCGGTGGGATTGACCTGTCTGTGGGCGCGGTGATGGCGATTGCCGGAGCCACGGCGGCGTCGATGACCGTGGCGGGCCATAGCCTGACCGTTGTGCTGCTGGCATCACTGGCGGCCGGTGCGCTGGCCGGTTTGTGGAATGGGATTCTGGTCGCGATACTGAAGATCCAGCCGTTCGTCGCCACTTTGATCCTGATGGTGGCCGGACGCGGAGTTGCCCAACTGATCACTTCCGGGCAGATCGTGACATTTGATTCTCCACATCTTGCCTGGCTCGGCAGCGGGTCTCTGCTGCTGTTCCCGACGCCGGTGATCATTGCCATCGTTACGCTGGCGCTATTCTGGCTGTTTACCCGTAAGACCGCGCTGGGGATGTTTATTGAAGCGGTGGGCATTAACATCCGTGCGGCGAAAAACGCCGGGGTGAATACCCGCATCGTGGTGATGCTGGCCTACGTATTAAGCGGCGTTTGTGCGGCTATTGCCGGGATTATCGTGGCGGCGGATATTCGCGGTGCCGATGCCAATAACGCCGGATTATGGCTGGAGCTGGACGCTATTCTGGCGGTGGTGATCGGCGGCGGCTCGCTGATGGGCGGGCGCTTTAACCTGCTGCTCTCGGTGGTCGGGGCACTGATTATCCAGGGGATGAATACCGGGATCCTGCTGTCAGGATTTCCGCCGGAGCTTAACCAGGTGGTCAAAGCCGTGGTGGTGCTGTGCGTACTGATCGTTCAGTCGCCGCGCTTTATCAGCTTACTGAAGGGGATACGTGGCCATGATAAAACGTAATTTACCGTTAATGATCACTCTGGCGGTGTTTGTGCTGGGCTATCTCTACTGCCTGACCCAATTTCCCGGCTTTGCCTCGACGCGGGTGATCTGCAATATCCTGACCGATAACGCTTTCCTTGGGATCATTGCCGTCGGCATGACCTTTGTGATCCTCTCCGGCGGGATCGATCTGTCGGTGGGTTCGGTGATCGCGTTTACCGGGGTCTTTCTTGCCAAAGCGATCGGCTTTTGGGGGATCTCGCCGCTGGTGGCGTTTCCGCTGGTGCTGGTGATGGGCTGCGCCTTTGGCGCGTTTATGGGCTTGCTGATCGATGCGCTGAAGATCCCGGCGTTTATCATCACTCTCGCCGGAATGTTTTTCCTGCGGGGCGTCAGCTACCTGGTTTCTGAAGAGTCGATTCCCATCGATCACCCGGTCTATGACACCCTTTCCAGCCTGGCATGGATGATCCCCGGCGGCGGTCGCTTAAGCGCGATGGGTCTACTGATGCTGCTGGTAGTGGTCGCCGGGATTTTTATGGCCCACCGCACTCGCTTTGGCAATCAGGTTTACGCCATTGGCGGCAGCGCCACCTCGGCGAATCTGATGGGTATCTCTACGCGCAGCACCACCATTCGCATCTATATGCTCTCCACCGGGCTGGCGACGCTGGCCGGAATCGTTTTCTCCATTTATACCCAAGCGGGCTATGCGCTGGCGGGCGTTGGCGTTGAGCTGGACGCCATTGCTTCGGTGGTTATCGGCGGCACGCTGTTAAGCGGTGGGGTAGGAACGGTGCTGGGCACGCTGTTTGGCGTGGCGATTCAGGGGCTGATTCAGACCTACATCAACTTCGACGGCACCCTGAGTTCGTGGTGGACCAAAATCGCCATCGGGATCCTGCTGTTTGTCTTTATTGCGCTTCAGCGCGGCCTGACGGTGCTGTGGGAGAATCGGCAGAGTTCACCGGTCACGCGAGTGAATAACGTGCCAGCCAATCATGCTGGCGCGACCGATAAGTGGTGAAGTGACCGGGCCTGATGAGCAAAACGCCATCAGGCACTGGTTTTTTTAAAATCCATGAATATAAAACAGGTTCACGATCGCGCTGTTTCTGAGCCGGTTTTCCACCGCCGTTTCGGTGTAGAAGTTTAGCGTCAGGGTGTTATTGGCCGAATGATTCCACATCAGCCCGGGGCCAATGCCTAATACCTGCTCGCGTGAGTTTGGTAGGTCATCGCCATTTACTTTATCGTCGGAAATTTGCTTCAGATAATAGCCGTTAATACCCAGATGCCACTTGGGCGCCACTTCATATTCGGCAGCAAAGTTGAGCCAGGCCAGCTGACCGGCGCGGGTGCGTTGCACGCTTTCGCCTTTCCAGTCCAGCGGGGCGCTGCTGGCCGGGTTGGTATTATTGAAGTTCACCAGGTACTGTAAACGCCAGTTTAACGAGGCGCGCGGGGCGAAGAGCCAGGTGGCGGCCCAGGTTGGCGTAAACGACCACTGGTTCGCCCCCGGATTAATGTCCTGCTTCGCGTCATATTTTCCGGTGGGCACGTTGAAGCCGATTTCAAAACGCTGGGCAAACAGCGGCGTGCCCTGTGCATCCATCACCGGGTTAATTTGCAGATAGGTGCCGATAAAAATATCGCCAAACCCGGCGTCATTGGCCTGCAATTTTGCCGGAGCATCGCCGAAATCGGTATGAAAGCCGACGATCGGAATAATCAGGTCTAAACCCAGCGAGGCATTCTCAAACGGGGAATGTGCAAAGGTATAGAGAAATTGGTGGCTGGTTAGCCAGGTATCCACATTGCTTTTGCCAAAGGCATCTATTTTATTCCCGGCGCTGTCTTTAATCGCATTCGCATGGGTATAGCGATAATAGCCCAGATAGGACAGCTGTCCCGGCGCGGCGGCCGGGAAGCCGTCAAAAAAGCTGGTCAGGCCGAGGTTGATGCCAGCAGGCTCCGCCACCGACGGTGTAGCGGCTTCTGCCGGAGCATGGGCCAGTAAAATGAGCGCAAGAAGCCCCCCGACTCTGCGAGAGAGCCTGGTAAATGATACGGACATGATTTTCTACCTTTTAACGACCTACCGTCTTTCCAGTTGCAGGGAGGAACCAAGTCGACACATCGGAATTGACCCGCCTTCCTGCAACTCGAAATCCATTAGGGTATAAAATAATCGTTTCTGGAATACATCGACCAGGCTTATCAGGAACGGAACTAGGCGATACGACGGGTCTGCACTGGCTCACCGTTGCGATAGAGCAGACAATCGCGGTCGTTCCGCTCAATGGCGACGACCGTGGCGGTCACGATGCTGTGGGTGGTGTCATCAATGATCTGATCCACCACGCAGTCGAAGCTCACCGCGGTGCCTTCCAGCATTGGTGCGCCTGACTTCAGCGGATACCAGTTTCCCTGGCTGAAGCGCTGCTCGCCGTGAAACGCTTTACTGGCGAAACGCATGGCGTGGTCGAGCTGTTCACTGGCCAGCACGTTGATGCCAATCCCCTCGCCAACGTTCAGCTGGCGATGGGCGCTGGCGCTTTTGCCAACGCAGACCAACACGCGCGGTGGATCGACGCTCACCGAGCAGAACGACGAGGCGGTTAAGCCGTTACGCTGCTCGTCGGAATGGACGGTAATCACCGCCACCGGCAGCGTCAGTTGACGCATGCCCAGTTTGAACTCATCAGCAGACAGAGAACTCATGCGGCTTCTCCTGAGGCGGAATCATACGGACGGAACGGCTCACGCAGGCCACGGGCTTCCAGGCGCGGCAGCACTTCGTCGCGGAAATAGGGGAACTCGCTGACATAGTCGGTGAACGACAGCGTGGTGCCGGAGAAACCGGTACGATACAACTGCTCCAGGCCGTCGGCGACATCGTCCGGCGTCCCGACCAGCGGGAAGCCGCCGTGGCCGGCAGAGAAGCGGTCGCGAATCAGTTTGAGCTGATCTTTCGGGAACGATTCGGCGTTCTCGAACATCAGACGAATAATGTTATCCACCGCTGCCCAGTCGGCGTTCTGCTGGGAATAGTAGTGGTGATACTCCTCGGCTTCCGCGCGAGTTGGGCGGCAGACGACGTAGGAGAAGGTCAGAATATTGAGCGCTTTCTGGCGTGCGGCATCGAGGGCCTTCTGCTTCAACTCGACAATCTCTTTTGCGGAGCGCTCCAGGGTGATTGCGGAGGTGAACAGGAAATCGGCGTTGCGAATGGCGAAATCGCGCCCTTCGCCGGAACCGGCGGCGTTAAATATCGGGATGTCTTGTTGCAGCGGTAACGGCAGACCGTAGGTGTCTTTCAGCTTGAAGAAATTGCCGTCCCAGTTGAAGGCTTTCTCTTCGCGCCACAGTTTGCGGATCACCTCAAACCACTCCTGGCCGTAGGCGTAGCGGCTTTCGTGATCGTAGGCGAGGTCGCCGCCCAGCGCTTCATATTCCGGGCGGTTCCAGCCGCAAACCACGTTCAGCCCCGCGCGGCCCTGGCTGATGTGATCCATCGTTGCCAGCTGTTTTGCCACTACCACTGGATGGTTAAAAGAGGTATGAACGGTAGAAAAGACGCTGATATGGCGAGTCGCCGCCAGCAGCGCGGAGGCCCAGGTGACGGTCTCCAGCACGTTGCCGTGGAAGTTGGTTTCGCCGCCGTAGCCGATCCAGCGGGCGATCGGCAGCAGAAACTCGATCCCGGCTTCATCGGCGAGCTGTGCCATTTTCAGGTTGTTTTCCCAGGAGTTGTTCCAGCGATCTTCAATTTTGGTGACAGCCATACCGCCGGAGCAGTTCGCTGCAAAGAAACCCAATTTAAACTTATTGTTATTCAGGATCCGGTTTACTTTAGTGTTTGCCATGAGGTGGCTCCTTTCGAAAGTAGGTGATGACTTAACACAACTAAGCAATGGGTATATATTTTATACATGAATATTTTATGCTTAAACAATATCGATTGCTTAATAATCACCCACCTGTGAGAGCAATCACATAATAAAATGTGATGATTAGGCTGGGATTTGATGAGAAAAAGAGGTAAATAATTAATGAAATCAAATGTATCTGCTATTTCACTTGAAGCCGGCTCGCGCGATGTCAAACTGTGGCTGCGGCTGTTATCGTGCGTCAACATCATTGAAACCGAACTTCGTCAGCGGATGCGTGAGCAGTTTGGCAGCACGCTGCCGCGCTTTGATATGCTGGCGCAGCTGGATCGCTTCCCAGACGGTATCAAGATGGGCGAACTGTCGCGACTGATGCTGGTGACGGGCGGCAACATTACAGGGCTTGCCGATAGTCTGGAAAAAGAGGGCATGGCGGTGCGGGTGTACGATCCCAACGATCGTCGCTCGTGTCGGATCAAACTGACCGCGTCCGGCAAACAGCAGTTTGATCTGATGGCGGCGGCGCACCAGGGCTGGCTGAACGAACTGATGGCCGCTCTGCCGGTGAAAGAAAAAGATCAGCTCTATACGCTACTGGGCAATTTTAAGAGCCAGTTCCCAGGAATGTAACGCCAACGGAAGTTTTTTCACTTTCTGGATAACAGCTTCAGGAAATGGATAGAGCGTTTGCCGGGCCTGCTTACAATGTTACTTGTTTGTTAATTTCAATTTCCCAAACAGGTGACCGCGTATGAACAAAGCATTGCTGACTGAATTTTCTGAGGGGATCGCTCAGGGCGCGATCCGGATTGTCGATTTAACGCAAACGCTGAGCGAACGCTTCCCGACGCTGCAGCTGCCGCCGCAATTCGGCCAGGCCTGGGGCTTTAAAAAAGAGACCATTTCCCACTACGATGAAAATGGCCCCGGTTGGTACTGGAACAACTTTACCTGTAGCGAACACACCGGCACTCACTTTGATGCGCCGGCGCACTGGGTGAGCGGTCGTGAGCATCATGAAAATACCGTTGATACCATCAACCCTGCGGCGTTCATCGGCCCGGCGGTGGTGGTGGATGCCAGCCGCGAGGTAGCGGAAAATCCGGACTGGATCCTGTCGGTAGATTACCTGGAAAGCTGGGAAAAACAGCACGGGAAGATCCCGGAAGGCGCCTGGGTGCTATTCCGCACCGACTGGTCGAAAAAGGCTGATGACGGCGCGGCGTTCCTCAACATGCGCGAAGATGGCGCCCACACGCCAGGCCCGGCGCAGGCAACCGTCGAATGGCTGATTGAAGCGCGCAACGTACGTGGCTTTGGCGTGGAAACCATTAACACCGACGCCGGGCAATCCTACGCCTGGCCGGTGCCCTATCCCTGCCATACCCTGATGCACGGCGCTAATAAATATGGCCTGCAATGCTTGACCAACCTCGATCAATTACCGACGCGCGGTGCGGTGATTATCGCGGCCCCGCTCAAAATTGAGCAGGGTTCCGGTAGCCCGTTACGCGTACTGGCGTTGATTAGCGAATAACTTCAACACAAATACACTAAGTAATTCGAGTTGCAGAAAGGCGGCAAGTGAGTGAATCCCCTGAAGCGTACATAGGTACGTGACTGGGGTGAACGAGCGTAGCCAACGCATCTGCAACTTGAAGTACGACGTGTATTGCCGGTCAGCGCTTACGCATGCTCTGACTGGGCGTCTCACCAAAGCGCGCTTTGTACTCGGCGCTAAAGCGCCCCATATGGGCGAATCCCCAGCGCAGCGCAGCGCCTGTTACGTTGTTTACCTCGCCGGAAAGCAGCTCGGCACGTACCCGCTCCATACGGGTATCTCGCAGATATTGCATCGGGCTGACGCCAAGAAAATTTTTAAACCCCGCATACAGTCCACGCAGGCTAACGCCGCCAATCCCCGCCAGCGCTTCCGCGCTCAGCGTTTCGTGCGCGTGGGCGTGAATGTACTCTTGCACGCGGCGGACGTGGGCCGGGCGAATGCTGGAACGCTTGCTATCAGCGGGTTGGCGATAGTTATGCTGGTGGCTATTGAGCAGCGTGGTGGCGACCAGTTGCTCCATCTGCTGGCGAATCAGACGGTGTTTCTCCAGGTCCAGCCCCTGGCTGGCGCACTCCAGCAGATAACCAATGAGCGCACACCACGCCGGATTCTCCTGCCAGCGGAACGCGGTCCCGAAGCGCAGCGGTTCGTTCAGAGGCTGGCCAAGCTGGCCGACCAGCATGTTCTCCAGCAGCGAGCGAGAGATGCGCAGCAGAAACTGATCGTTGCCAGGCTCCCAGCGCATGCGGGTGACATCTTCCGGGTTAATCACCGTGGCCAGCTGCGGACCGGATAGGATCTCCTGACCTTCGCTCACCACTGTGGCGTTACCGTGCAGCGGCATCTGCACCAGAAAAAAATCCTTCATCAGGCACGGCGCGATATCCACCCGCGAGCTGTAGCGCAGGCGGTTAAGTGAGATTTCACCCATCGGAATGTGGTGCATCCGCACGTCGGCGCGTGCGCCGCGATCGACCAGATCCACCTGGCAAGGTTTGAAGATCCGTCCTACGACGGCACCTGCTTGCTCCAGCGTGGCGGAGGTAAACAGCAAGTTGGCGGACGAATTGAGATGACTAAGCGCAGCGGACAGGCGCGGTGAGACGATATCGTTGATCAACATAACAGACTCCTCGTGGAGACGACGTAAAGGTGAAACGTCCTGCCTGTTGTTGATTTCTGGCCGTCATACGCGAACGCGTTGCTTTAATCAACATTCCATTAACAACTTGCTAACGCATACACGTTAACTGGAATTCAGAAGTTATGTCAGAGCAAATTCCGATAACGAGAGATGGATCGCGCAGATTTTGTTATCGCTGAGGGCGGAGAAATGCCATTTTGCGCGGTGATTATCCGGCTTGTGCAGATATAACTGCTGGCCGACGGAGGGAGGATTGATCCTTTGCGCCACTTTTCTTATCGCTGATGGTGTGTCCACTAACCGGAGTTTGCCATGACCATTGCGATGACAAAGAGTGCGGTGCGTCCGTACGCCGTGACCCGCCGGGTATTACTGGTGTGCTGGTTGAGTATTTTATTTGAAGGCTATGATGTTGGCGTGATGGGGGCGGTGCTTTCCAGTATGGCGGAAGACGCTGGATGGGGGCTGACGCCGCTGGAGCTGGGGGCGCTCAGTAGCTACGCGCTGGTGGGAATGTTCTTCGGCGCATTCGCTGCCGGTTCTCTGAGCGAACGTATCGGGCGGCGGCGGATGCTGCTGCTGTGCGTCGGGCTGTTCTCGCTTTCGATGATTGCCACTACCTGGGCGCCGACGCCGCTGCTGTTCGGCGTGGCGCGCTTTATCGGCGGGCTGGGGCTGGGCGGGGTGATCCCGGTGGCGGCGGCGCTGACCGTTGAATATTCGCCGCCGGAGCGGCGCAGCTACAACTACGGGATTATGTATTCTGGCTACTCGCTGGGCATTCTGTGCTCGGCGCTGGTGGCGATGTGGCTGATTCCCCACTTCGGCTGGCGCAGCGTGATTGGCGTGGGCGCACTGCCGCTGCTGGTGCTGTGGCCGATGTCGCGCCTGCTGCCGGAGTCGCTAGAGTATCTGGTCAGCTGTGGGCGAATGATTGAGGCGCGTGAGCTGTCATCGCGTCTCGGCGTTCCGCTGCCGGAAGCGGAAACGCCGCGTCCGCAGCAGGAGGGCTGGCGTAAAACCGGCAGCCTGCTGTTCTCGGGCGACTATCTGCGCGCCACGGCCTGCTTCTGGGTCGCCTTATTCTGCGGCATGTTGCTGGTCTATGGTCTCAACACCTGGCTGCCGAGCATCATGCGCAAAAGCGGCTATGCGCTGGGGCCGAGCCTGCTGTTTCTGGTGGTGTTTAGCCTCGCCTCGGCGGTGGGCGGGTTGTTCCTCGGGCGCATTGCCGATCGTATCGGCGCGAAGCGGGCGGTGGCGCTTTCTTACCTCGTGGGCGGCGCGGGCATCTGCGCGCTGATGTTCCCGCACTCGCTGCCGATCAACATTCTGCTGACCGCTCTGGCAGGTGTCGGCAGTATTTCTGCATCGCTGATTCTGACCGGCTATCTGGCGACCTGGTATCCGGGCAACAGCCGCGCGGCGGCCACCGGTTGGGCGCTGAGCTTTGCGCGTATCGGCGCGATGAGCGGGCCACTGTTCGGCGCGTGGATAGCCAGCAGCGGGCTATCGCTGTCGTGGAACTTTGGCGCGTTTGCGCTGGTGTCGCTGGTCGCGGCGGTGACGGTGATGTTGCTACCTAAGCGGTAGGGTGCCGGAAATCAGAAGAACAATAATCTTTTAAGTTATGGTGCGTTAACCCTCACCCCAACCCTTATGTCTTGACCTTCTCCGTTCCGGCGGAGAAGATCCCCGACTGATCATCGGGAGGTTACCGGTGAGCATCACCCAGCCCTGGAGCCCCTGAGCCCGCGGGAGAGATTATGCCCCGGTAACCTGTTTCCCTGTCGCCTCAAGACCGAACGGTATCCTGTGCCCTGAGCACCCACATATAAGGATGGTCCGGCGATAATATTCATAAGGTTACGGAGTACCATGATGAATCTTGTCCCTGTCGGCGTTGATATCGCCAAACTCAAATTCGACGTTGCTGTCCAGCTGCCAAACCAGAAGTACAAAACCAAAAAATTCGCCAATACCCCAGCCGGATGCCGCGAATTTCTGAACTGGCTGGCGCGTTTTGGTCACTGTCACGTCTGCATGGAGGCAACAGGTTGCTACAGCACTGAACTGGCCACCCTGCTGGCCGATAATGGCTGCTGCGTCAGCCTTGAAAACCCGGCACGTATCCATGCGTTCGCAAACACTGAACTGACCCGCAATAAAACGGACAAAAGCGACGCGGCGCTGATAGCGCGCTACTGCGCTCTGTATCAGCCGGCCCCCTGGCATCCTGTGCCGCTGAGCGAACGACAACTGACGGCTCTGGTACGCCACCTGCGTAACCTGGAAGAGATGCGTCAGATGGAGGTGAACCGCCTTGAGGCGGCAGATGAAGTCATCGTTCCTTCCCTGAATGAACACGTTACGATGCTGGATGAGCTGATTGAAGAAACCCTCAATAAAATCAACCGGCATATCGATGATAACCCGGACCTGAAGCGGGACCGGGAGCTACTGAAAAGTATCCCCGGAATAGGAGACATGCTGAGTGTGAGCCTGCTGGCGTTCGCAGGAAATCTGCGACGGTTCAGCAACAGCAAGGCACTGGTGGCGTATGCTGGTTTGAATCCTCGTCGTTGTGAGTCAGGGATGTGGAAAGGGAAAAGCAGGCTGTCGAAAGTGGGCCATGCAGAGCTGCGTAGCGCACTGTATATGCCAGCGGTAGTGGCAGGAAGATGCAATAAGGTGGTGAAAAACCTGATGGAAAGGCTTGCAGCCCGGGGTAAGACAGGGAAAGAGCGAGTGTGTGCAGGAATGAGGAAATTACTGCAGCTGGCTTATGGTGTGGTGAAATCCGGGCATGAATTTAACGCTGAAATACCACTTGCCGGATAACCGGCAAGACGGTATCTCTCCCTTAAAAAGGGAGAGGGGGCGCACCGAGCTGAGATATTCATGTTCAGCACAAAACCTCAATCCAGCACCCAACGGTTCCCTCGCTCTTTTGGGGGGAGGGGCGCACCGAGCTGAGATATTCATGTTCAGCGCAAAACCTCAATCCAGCACCCAACGGTTCCCTCGCCCCTTTGGGGAGAGGGGGTGCACCGAGCTGAGATATTCATGTTCAGCACAAAACCTCAATCCAGCACCCAACGGTTCCCTCGCCCCTTTGGGGAGAGGGGGTGCACCGAGCTGAGATATTCATGTTCAGCACAAAGCCTCAATCCAGCACCCAACGGTTCCCTCGCCCCTTTGGGGAGAGGGGGCGCACCGAGCTGAGATATTCATGTTCAGCACAAAACTTCAATTCAGCACCCAACGGTTCCCTCGCCCCTTTGGGGAGAGGGCCAGGGTGAGGGGATGCGCACCAATCCCCCCATTTTTATCCCCCTTCTGCAATCGCTATCCATCTTCCGCACAAATGACAATTCCATGACAAATCATGGATTGCCCCTCCTTCGCACGTTGCTTACAAGTTAATCAGACCAAATTGAAATGAAAGTGAGGTTGTGATGGCTGAACGTTCGTTTGTTGAAGAGGTAAAGAAACTGACTTTACCGGCAGGTTCTGTATTTAGCGGCGAAGGTATTCTGGCCGTCACTAAAGCGCTGCTGGAATCCGGTGTCTCCTACGTGGCTGGCTATCAGGGCGCGCCTATTTCCCACTTGATGGACGTGCTGGCCGATGCCCAACCGATCCTCGACGAGTATGGCATTCGCTTTGAAAACAGCGCCAGCGAAGCTACCGCGGCGGCGACGCTGGCGGCGTCGGTCAACTACCCCCTGCGCGGCGCGGTGACCTTTAAGGCGACGGTTGGCACCAACGTGGCTTCCGACGCGCTGGCCAACCTCTCCTCCGGCGGCGTGCTGGGCGGAGCGTTGATTATCGTCGGCGAAGACTACGGCGAAGGTTCATCAATCATGCAGGAGCGCAGCCATGCGTTCGCCATGAAATCGCAGATGTGGCTGCTCGACCCGCGCCCGAACCTGCCGTGCATCGTGCAGGCGGTGAAGGATGGCTTTGAACTGTCTGAGGCCAGCAACACCCCGGTGATGTTGCAAATGCGCATTCGTTCTTGTCACGTTCACGGCCAGTTTGTCACCTCGGAAAACCGTGCTCCGGCGTTTACGGTGAAACAGGCGCTGGAAAATCCGCAGCGCGACGTCAGCCGCATCGTGCTGCCACCCGCCAGCTTCCTGCATGAAAAAGAGAAAGTTCATCAGCGCTGGCCTGCTGCGGTGCGCTTCATTCGCGAACGTCGCCTGAACGAGTTCTTCTCCTCTGACGCCGATGATATTGGCATCGTGCTGCAGGGTGGCAACTACAACACGCTGATTCGCGCTCTTAACCAGCTGGATCTGGCCGATGTGTTTGGCAACAGCAAAATCCCGCTGTACGTGATGAACGTCGCCTACCCGCTGGTAGAAGAAGAGTTGGACGAGTTCTGCTGCAACAAGCGCGCGGTGCTGGTGCTGGAGGAGGGACAGCCGAACTTCGTTGAACAGAATATTGCTAACATCCTGCGCCAGAAGGGGCTAAGCGCCAAACTGCACGGTAAAGACCTGCTGCCGCTGGCCGGCGAGTACAACACCGCCACCGTGCTGGCGGGGCTGCGCGCCTTCTTTGAACGTTACGATCGTTTGGAGCCGGATGCCCTGGCAGCCGCGCGCCAGGTGCGTATTCCGCTGGCCAACGTGATGCCGGACGTCGTCAACGCCGCGCCGCCTGCGCTGGCTGATGCGATTCACGCTCGCCCGCCGGGATTCTGCACCGGCTGCCCGGAGCGGCCGATTTTTACCGCCATGAAGCTGATTGAGCGCGAGCTTGGCCCGCACCACATCAGCGCCGACATCGGCTGCCATCTGTTCTCGATTCTGCCGCCGTTTAATCTCGGCAATACCACCATGGGCTACGGCCTGGGCGGCGCGGGAGCGGCGGCGCTCAATAGCAAAGACGGCAAGCGCGCCATCTCGGTGATGGGTGACGGCGGTTTCTGGCACAACGGTTTGACCAGCGGCATCGCCAACAGCGTATTTAACCAGAGCAACAACCTGACCATCGTGGTTGACAACAGCTACACCTCGGCCACCGGCGGACAGGACATTCTGTCGTCCACCGCGCAAAACGCCACCCGCAGTACCGGTCACGCTATTGAGCAGGCGGTGAAGGGCGTTGGCGTGAAATGGGTGAAAACGGTGCGTCGCACCTACGACCTGAAAACTATGACCGCTACTCTGCGCGACGCTTTAACCAGCAAAACGCCGGGCCCGAAGGTGCTGATTGCCCAGAGCGAATGCATGCTCAACCGCCAGCGCCGCGAAAAGCAGCAGGTGCGTAAAGCGCTGGAGAGCGGCAAACGCGTGGTGGCGGAGCGCTTCGGCGTGGATAGCGACACCTGTACCGGCGACCACTCCTGCATTCGTCTTTCCGGCTGTCCGTCGCTGTCGATTAAACCGAACCCGGATCCACTGCGCACCGACCCGGTCGCAACGGTGATCAACAGCTGCGTCGGCTGCGGCCTGTGCGGCGAAGTGTCGCATGCCGCCGTGTTGTGCCCCTCGTTTTATCGAGCGCGCATCGTCACCCATCCGGGGCGCAGCGAACGCTGGAGAGAGGCGATTCGTCGTCCATTAATCAACTGGTTACAGCGCCGGAACGCCCGTCGCCTGGCCCGCGTTAGCCTGTAAGGAGCACTCAGATGCCGAAAGTACAGCCCATCAAAATCGCCATTCTGGCGATGGGCGGGGAAGGGGGCGGCGTGCTCGCCGACTGGATTGTCAACCTGGGCGAAGAGAACGGCTATTTCGCCCAGACCACCTCGGTACCGGGCGTGGCGCAACGTACCGGCTCCACCATTTATTACGTCGAGTTGTTTCCCGGCCTGCACGAGCTGGATAAACCGCCGGTGCTGGCGTTGATGCCGATGCCGGGCGACGTAGACGTGGTGCTGGCCTCCGAGCTGATGGAAGCCGGGCGCGCGGTGCAGCGCGGGTTAGTGACGCAGCAGCGCACCACGCTGATCGCCTCCACCCACCGCGTTTACTCCATTGGTGAAAAAACGGCGATGGGCGACGGTCGTGTGAATAACACCACGTTGATCGACCACGCCAGCAGGGCCGCGCGCAAATTTATCCGCTTCGACATGGCGAAAACGGCGGAAGAGAGCCGCAGCGTGATTAGCGCCGTACTCTTTGGCGCGCTGTGCGGTTCCGGCGTGCTGCCGTTCAACCAGCAGCAGTTTGAAGAAACCATTACCCGCGGCGGCGTAGGGGTGAAAACCAGCCTTGTCGCCTTCGCCCAGGGGGTGATGAACACCCGTCTGGAAGAGGCGGAACCGGCAGTGGTCACTACTCAGGCGCCTCAGCCTTCCAATGAGAAAGTGGCGGCGTTGCTGACGCGCATCCATCAGGAACTGCCGGAAAGCGCACAGCCGACTGCCATTGAAGGCGTGCGCCGCCTGTTGGATTACCAGGACGTGGCCTACGCGGCGAACTATCTCGATCGTCTGGCAGCACTTGCCGCACAGCCCGGCGGTAACGATGAGCTGCTGCTGCGTGAGGCCGCGCGTCATCTGGCGCTGTGGATGTCGTGGGAAGACACCATTCGCGTGGCGGACCTGAAGATTCGCGGTAGCCGCTTTGAGCGTATCCGCAGCGACGTGAAGCTGCAGGAAAACCAACATCTGAGTATCAACGAATACATGCACCCACGGCTGGAAGAGATCTGCGAAACCCTGCCCACCGGGCTGGGGCGCTGGCTGCAACAGCCGGGCTTTTGTCAGCGCCTGTTGAGCAATGCCACACGCAAAGGACGCGTGGTAACCACCAGTTCGCTGCGTGGCTACCTGCTGCTGTGGACGCTGGCGCGCTGGCGTCGCGGGCGTCGCCTGACCCTGCGCTACCAGCTGGAAACGGCGCGTATTGACGAATGGCTGCAGTACGTTATCCGCGCGGCGGCGTTCAACCCGGCGCTGGCGCTGGAAATCGTGCAGTGCCAGCGGCTGGTGAAAGGCTACGGCGATACCCACGCCCGCGGGTTACGTAACTACCAGACGTTAATCGGCATTGTGGAGCGCCACGATTGTCGTCTGCCGCCCGCCACTTTGCGCGAGCTGCGCGATGCGGCGCTGGCGGATGAACATGGCGATAAGTTGCGCGAGTGCCAGGTGCGCCTGGCGCTGAACTAAGGAGCTTTTATGAGTGCTACAACCTTTACCCAGCCGCACCGCATTCGCTTTGCCGAGTGCGATCCGGCGGGGATTGTTTTCTATCCGCAATATTTCGTGATGTTCAACAACCTGCTGGAAGCGTGGGTTGATTCGCTGCTGCCGTATGGTTTTGCCGGTTTTATCGGCGAGCGCCGCTTCGGCATGCCGACGGTGCACCTGGAAGCAGATTTTAAAGCCGTCAGCCGTATGGGCGACGACGTCATTCTCCATCTGGAAGTGATTCACATTGGTTCGCGCTCGCTGAAGCTGGCGCTGAACTGCACCAGCCTTGAAGGCGAACTGCGCATGCAGGTTACCCAGACGCTGGTGACTACCTCCCTTGAAACCCATCGTTCTATCGATATCCCGGCGGAGCTGCTGGCCGCGTTGCAATCATCAGGAGAGAGTCTATGAACATTGTGTGTATCGGCGGCGGTCCGGCGGGGCTTTACTTTGCCCTACTGATGAAGCTGCAAAACCCTGCCAACAACATCGTGGTGGTGGAGCGTAACCGCCCGTACGACACCTTCGGCTGGGGCGTGGTGTTCTCCGACGCCACGCTGGAAAATTTGCGCCAGGCCGACCCGGTGAGCGCCGAGCAGATTGCCCGGCAGTTCAACCGCTGGGACGATATCGAAATCCACTTTAAGGATTCGGTGAACCGTAGTGGCGGTCACGGCTTTATCGGTATTGGCCGTAAAAAGCTGCTCAACATTTTGCAGGAGCGCTGTCAGTCGCTCGGTGTTGAACTGGTGTTCGACACCCTGGTGGAAGATGAAGAAGCGTTGGTGGCGCGTTATCAGGCGGATCTGGTGATCGCCTCCGATGGCATTCACAGCCGTATTCGCAGCCGCTATCAGCAGCAGTTTCAGCCGGATATCGACAACCGTCAGTGTCGTTTTGTCTGGCTGGGCACGCGCAAAGTATTTGAAGCTTTTACCTTTTTATTCGCCGAATCGCCGCACGGCTGGTTCCAGGTACATGCCTACCAGTTCGAGCCGGGGTTATCGACCTTTATTATCGAAACCACCGAAGAGACGTGGAAGGCCGCCGGGTTGGATGAGATGAGCCAGGAAGAGGGCATTGCTTACTGCGAGAAGCTATTCGCCCCGTGGCTGGACGGCCAGCCGCTGATGGCCAACGCAGCCCACCTGCGAGGCGCGGCGATCTGGATCCGTTTCCCGCGGGTGATTTGCGAGAACTGGGTGCACTGGATTGAACATCAGAAGAAGCCAGTACCGCTGGTGCTGATGGGCGATGCTGCTCACACCGCCCACTTCTCGATTGGTTCCGGCACAAAGTTAGCGCTGGAAGATGCTATCGAACTGGCTAACAGCTTACAGCACACCAGCGGCGACCTGCGTCGCGGCCTCGACCACTATCAGGCGGTGCGTAGCGTCGAGGTGCTGAAAATCCAGAACGCGGCACGTAACTCCACCGAGTGGTTTGAGAACGTCGCCCGCTATGAAAATTTTGCCCCGCAGCAGTTTGCCTACTCGCTGCTGACCCGCTCCCAGCGTATCTCTCACGAGAACCTGCGCCTGCGCGATCCGCAGTGGTTAAATCAATACGAGCAGTGGCTGGCGAAAGCGCCGGGCGTGCCGCCGATCCTCACGCCATATCAGGTACGCGGCGTGACGCTGAAAAACCGCACCGTGATTTCGCCGGTGCTGCTGTACCAGGCGAAAGAGGGCGTGCCGGGCATGTTCCACCTGATGCATCTGGGCAGCCGTGCCGTCGGCGGGGCGGGGCTGGTCATGACCGAAATGACCGCCGTGTCGCCGCAGGGGCGCATCACACCCGGTTGTCCGGGGCTGTGGAACGACGAACAGGTGCTTACCTGGCGGCAGGTGACCGATTTTGTCCATCAAAACAGCGGTGCCAGCATTGGTGTACAGCTGGGGCACTCCGGGCGTCGCGGTTCCACCCAGCGTGGGGATGAGAAGCCGGATCACCCGTTGGCGCAGGGCAACTGGCCGCTAATTTCCGCGTCGCCGCTGCCGTACCGTCCTGGCGTGTCTCAGGTGCCGGCGGAGGCGACGGCGGAACAGTTGGAAACGGTTATTACTGAGTTTGCCGATGCCGCTCGTCGTGCCGCCAAAGCCGGGTTTGACTGGCTGGAAATTCAGGCGGCGCACGGTGTGCTGCTCTCCAGTTTCATCTCGCCGTTAACCAACCAGCGCCAGGATGAATACGGCGGTTCGCTGGAAAACCGTCTGCGCTTCCCTCTGGCGGTGTTTCGCGCGGTACGGGAAGTGTGGCCGCAGCATTTACCGATTTCGGTACGTATCTCCGCGACCGACTGGGTGGAAGGGGGGACTACGGTGGACGAGGCGGTAGAGATAGCCCGCCGTTTGCGCGAAGCGGGCGTGGACATGATCACCTGCTCCTCCGGCGAAGTTTCTGTCGATCAAAAACCGGTGTATGGCCGTATGTTCCAGACGCCGATGGCCGACCGTCTGCGCAATGAAGGCGGCGTTGCCACCATGGCGGTGGGCGCGATTAGCGATGCGGATCAGGTGAACAGCATTATCGCTTCCGGGCGTGCCGATCTGTGCGCCATTGGCCGCCCTGCGCTGGCGGATGCCAACTGGTTACAGCGCGAATGCGCCCGCTATGGTTGGAATCAGGTGGCCTGGCATCCGGCCTATCACTATGGCCGCGATTTGTTGCAGCGCGCGTTACATCCACAGGAGAAATCAGCATGAAATATGACGACTTTCGTGAAAGCACCGCCGGTCGCGCGGACGTAGAAGATACCCCGGAGCTGGTGGCCTACTACCAGCAACTCTCGGAGCTGAAAACCGGCGCGCTGTGGACGGTGGCAAACAAAATCGAACCATGGCAGCCGAAATCCGCTTCCGTACCGGTGCTGTGGCGCTATCAGGATCTGCGCGAGCACGTGCTGCGTTCGGTGGAGCTGGTGACCCCGGAGAAAGCCGGGCGTCGCGTCATTTATCTGAATAACCCTGGCCGTCAGGACGTGGCGGCGGCGGTGGGTTGGCTCTACTCCGGCCTCCAGGTGATGCACCCCGGCGAAGCGGCGTCGGCGCACGCGCACTCTTCATCGGCGCTGCGCTTCATTATGGAAGGATGCGGGGCTTACACCATCGTCGACGGTCACAAGATGCCGCTGGAGGCCAACGACTTTGTGCTGACGCCGAACGGCACCTGGCACGAACACGGTGTAGAAGCCGACGGCCTGCCGTGTATCTGGCAGGACGGGCTGGATATTCCGCTGGTTAACGCGATGGAGGCCGGGTTCTACAAGGTACACCCGGATATGCATCAGCAGGTCACCGCGCCGGTTGATGACCGCGTGGCGCTGTGGGCCGCCGCCGCGCTGCGCCCGCACAACGTCGGTTGGGATAAACCCTATTCGCCGCTGTTTAAGTATCAGTGGCAACCAACTTACGAAGCGCTGTGCCGTGCGGCGAAGGTTAGCGACGGCTCGCCGTTTGACGATGTACTGATGCACTACACCAACCCGGTGACCGGTGGCCATGTGATGCCGACCATCGGCGCCAGTATGCAGCGCCTGCGGCCCGGATTTGTCGGCAAGGCGCACCGCCATACCGGCAGCTTTATGTACCAGGTGGCGAAGGGTAAAGGCTACTCGATTATCGACGGGCAGCGCTTTGACTGGCAGGAGCGCGATATTTTCTGCGTGCCGTCCTGGGCCTTCCATGAGCACGTCAACCTGTCGCAAACCGACGATGCGTGCCTTTTCTGTTTCAACGACTTGCCCGTGATGCAGTCGCTCAGCCTCTATTACGAGGACGCGCTGCTGGACAACGATGGTCAGCAAAAAATAGTGTCTGAGGAGAAAAAATAATGCGCCTGATTACCTACCGTAGCAACGTCAACGCCGCGTCCCGTCTGGGCGCAATCGTCGGGGATTATGTGGTGGATTTAGCCAGGCTGGCGCAGTACCGCAGCCAGTCGCTACCGGACAACATGCTGGATTTCATCGACCTTGGTCCGTCGGCGGTGGCAGCAGGCACGGAACTGCTGAACGCCTGTGAGGGCAACTGGCCGGTCGGCTGTGCTCAGCCGCTGGTCAACGTGAAAGTGCTGGCGCCGATCCCGCGTCCGCGCAAAAACATCTTCGGCATCGGCCTGAACTATGTTGAGCACGTGGCGGAGTCCAGCCGCACGCTGGACACCTCCAAAGATCTGCCGAAAGAGCCGGTGATTTTCTCCAAGCCGCCGACCTCGGTGATTGGTCCGGATGATGCCATTGAACACAACGCGCAGATCACCCAGCAGTTGGACTGGGAAGTTGAGCTGGCGGTGATTATCGGCTCGCGCGCCAAACGCGTTAGCGAAGCGCAGGCGCTGAACTATGTCTTCGGCTACAGCCTGATGATCGACATGAGCGCCCGCGACTGCCGCCGCGCCGGACAGTGGATCTACTCAAAAGGTCAGGACACCTATGCGCCGTTCGGGCCGTGTATTGTCACCGCTGATGAGATTCCGGATCCGCACAATCTCAACCTCAGCCTGCGCGTGAACGGCGTCACCAAACAAAGCTCCAACACCTGCCACATGCTGTTCAAAGTACCAACGCTGATTGCCGACATCAGCAAAGGGATCACCCTCGAGCCGGGCGACATTATCGCCACCGGCACGCCGGAAGGCGTTGGCGCGGGCCGCAGCCCGCAGGAGTGGGTCTGGCCGGGCGATGTGATTGACGCCGAAGTGGAGTTTATCGGCAAGCTGCGCCACCCGGTTGTGGCGGTGTAAGAGGAGAACGAATGATGCTGGAATTAGCCAAATTTACCGCCGCAGCCGTACAGGCCTCGCCGGTGTTTCTCGACACTGACGCCACCGTTGATAAAGCCTGCTGCCTGATTGCCGAAGCGGCAAGCAACGGCGCGAAGCTGGTGGCCTTCCCGGAAGTGTTTATCGCCGGTTATCCGTACTGGAGCTGGGTGATGAACCCGGTGGAAGGAAGCCCGTGGTTTGAAAAGCTGTGCCGTAGCGCGATTGAAGTACCCGGGCCGGAGATTCGTAAAATCGCCCAGGCCGCCGCACGCCATAAGGTGAACGTGGTGATTGGCGTCAACGAACGCCATCCGCAGAGTATCGCCACGCTCTATAACACGCTGGTGACCATCAACGACGAAGGCAAAATTATTGGCCGCCATCGCAAACTGGTGCCGACCTGGGCGGAAAAACTGACGTGGGCCAACGGCGACGCGTCGTCGCTGCGAGTGCACAAAACCAGCATAGGCCCGCTGGGGGCGCTGGCCTGCGGCGAGAACACCAACACGCTGGCGCGTTTTTCGCTGCTGGCGCAGGGCGAACTGGTACACGTGGCCAGCTATATCGCGCTGCCGGTGGCGCCGAAGGATTACGACATGGCGGAGGCTATTCGCCTGCGCGCCTCGGCGCACTGCTTTGAGGGCAAGGTGTTTACAGTGATCGCTTGTTCGACCGTTAGCGAAGAGATCGTTGAGGCAATGGCGCAAACCCATCCCGAAGCGCGTGAACTGCTGGCGCGGCCGAATAGTGCCTTCTCCGGGGTGATTGGCCCGGACGGACGCGTAGTGGGCGAACCGCTGATTGATAAAGAGGGCATCGTCTACGCCGAGATTGACCTCAACCGCTGTATTCAGCCGCGGCAGATGCACGACATCACCGGCCACTATAACCGTTTCGATATTTTCGATTTGCAGGTTAACCGTCGTGCCCAGAACGCGGCGACTTTCCATGATTCCGTTGAGAGTTCACTGGATTTTAGCGGTCAGAATGAGGCGGCGGAGCCGTTCCAGGAGCAAAACTGATGCAGACCCCACGTCATTTCCGTATTGGCCAGATTGTACCGTCGTCGAACACCACCATGGAGACGGAGATCCCGGCGATCCTGCGCGCCAGAGAGGCGATCGCCTCGGAGCGTTTTACCTTCCACTCCAGCCGGATGCGCATGAAGAAGGTATCGAAAGAGGAATTGTCGGCGATGGACGCGGACAGCGATCGCTGCGCGCTGGAACTGTCCGACGCCGCTGTGGACGTGCTGGGCTACGCGTGCCTGGTGGCCATCATGAGTATGGGTAAAGGCTACCACCGCATTTCCGAAGAGCGTCTGCACGCGCGGACCGTGGAAAACGGCCATCCGTCGCCAGTGATTACCAGCGCGGGCGCGCTAGTGGAAGGGCTACAGGCGATCGGCGCGAAGCGGGTATCGATCCTCACGCCGTATATGAAGCCGCTGACGCAACTGGTGATCGACTACATTGAAAATGAAGGGATCGAAGTGGTGGATAGCCTGTCGCTGGAGATCCCCTATAACCTCGAAGTAGGCCGCCAGAATCCGCTGGCACCGGTTGAGCTGACTAAAAAGCTCAATACCAATGTTGATGCGATTGTCGCCTCGGCCTGTGTTCAGATGCCGTCGCTGCCCTCTATCCAACTGATTGAGGATCGCGTGGGACTGCCGGTGATCTCGTCGTCCGTCGCCACTACATGGATGATGCTCAACCGTCTGCGCCTGGATACCAGGGTGCCGGGCTTTGGTTCGCTGCTGTCCGGGCGCTATTAACCGCAGGAGGTACCGATGTCAGGCTCACCGACATTCATTAACAGCTATTTACCGGCGCTGCTGGGGCAAGCGTGGCTGGTGGTGTCATCGGAGTTCCACACGGTAGTGGAGGCGCGCGGCTTCTCGGTGCTGGAGTGGCGCGTGCTGTCGGTGCTGGAAGGCAATGGGCCAACCAGCGTCAGCGAGCTGGCGTTAAAAACGGTGAGCAAGCAGCCGACCATTACCCGACTACTGCATCAGCTGGAGAAACAGCAACAGGTGGAGCGCTGTGAAAGCCAGAGCGGCGATCGGCGGCAGAGTTGGGTGACGGTGACGGAGGAAGGGCGTCGGCTGGTGCGCGAGCTGAACACCGAGGCTGCGCGCTTTGAAGAGAGCGTACTAAGTGAGTTGGGGGAGGCGCGCAGCGCAGTGCTGAAGAATACGTTGCAGACATTGATTCAGCGCTATAGCGTGGCGTGATTTGGGGCTAACCCTCTCCCCACGGGGGAGAGGGGGTATCTTCGAGCTGATTACGCGTCCGGGAACTCTTTAATTAAGTTCTCAACGTCTTCAACCATATGGTTGTTGCCGACGAAGAAGGAACGGCGCTGGTGCAGGCTTTCCGGGATGATATCCAGAATGCGCTCTTTACCGTCGCTGGCCTTGCCGCCCGCCTGTTCTGCAAGGAACGCCATCGGGTTGCATTCGTACAGCAGACGTAGCTTACCGTCCGGGTGGCTGGCGGTGCTTGGGTAGAGATAGATGCCGCCTTTGAGCAGGTTGCGGTGGAAATCCGCCACCAGAGAGCCGATATAGCGCGAGGTATACGGGCGCTGGGTGCCGATATCTTCTTCCTGGCAATATTTAATGTACTTCTTCACACCCATCGGGAACTTGATGTAGTTGCCTTCGTTGATGGAGTAGGTGTTGCCCTTTTCCGGGAAGCGCATGCGCTCCTGGGACAGGCAGAAGACGCCAAGAGACGGGTCATAGGTGAAGGCGTGAACGCCGCAGCCGGTGGTATAGACCAACATGGTCGATGAACCATAAACCACATAGCCTGCCGCGACCTGTTTGCTGCCCGGTTGCAGAAAATCTTCTTCGGTAACAGGCGTACCTACCGGCGTGACGCGGCGGTAGATAGAGAAAATCGTTCCGACGGAGACGTTAACGTCGATGTTAGAGGAACCATCCAGAGGGTCCATCAGTACCACGTATTTAGCGTGTTCACACCCTTCAAAGACGACGATTTCATCTTCTTCTTCGGAGGCGATCCCGGCGACAATATCGCGTGCTTTCAGTGCTGCTTTTAATTTTTCATTAGCAAACAGGTCGAGTTTTTGCTGCACCTCGCCCTGAACGTTTTCAGCACCGCTGGCACCCAGGATATCGACCAGACCGGCCTTGTTGATATCGCGGTGGATGATCTTGGCGCCTAACTTTATTGCCGATAATAACGAAGTCAGCTCGCCAGTCGCGTGAGAGAATTCGTGCTGCTTTTCGACAATAAATTCACCTAACGTTTTCATAACCCGTTCCCTGCATGTTTATGTGAAGTAAAACGAACGCAACAATCTTAACAAAGAATAAAAAAATCTCGCACAGGTGAATCGCGCCAGCAAAATACGGATTCGCCTGAAATGCATTTCTTTCCCCCCCCACATCCCGGTAAACTGTGCTTCAGATAAGAGAAGGAAATGACGAATGCGCATTCATATTTTAGGAATCTGTGGCACGTTTATGGGGGGGCTGGCGATGCTGGCGCGTTCCCTCGGTCATGAGGTAACGGGGTCGGATGAGAACGTTTATCCGCCAATGAGTACCCTGCTGGAAAATCAAGGAATTGAGTTAATTCAAGGATATGATGCCAGCCAGCTGGATCCTCAGCCGGATCTGGTGATCATCGGTAACGCGATGACGCGAGGAAATCCATGCGTGGAAGCGGTGCTGGAAAACAACATTCCGTACATGTCCGGGCCGCAGTGGCTGCACGATTTCGTGCTGCGCGATCGCTGGGTGCTGGCGGTAGCCGGGACGCACGGAAAAACCACCACTGCCGGAATGGCGACCTGGATCCTCGAAGTCTGCGGCTATAAGCCGGGATTTGTCATCGGCGGCGTACCGGGTAATTTTGATGTTTCCGCGCGACTTGGCGACAGCCCATTCTTCGTGATTGAAGCCGATGAATACGACTGCGCTTTCTTTGATAAACGCTCCAAGTTTGTTCATTACTGCCCGCGCACGCTGATTCTCAACAACCTTGAGTTTGATCATGCGGATATTTTTGACGACCTGAAAGCGATTCAGAAACAGTTCCATCACCTGGTGCGAATCGTGCCGGGCAAAGGCAAGATTATCCTGCCGGAAAATGACATCAATCTAAAACAGACGATGGCGATGGGCTGCTGGAGCGAGCAGGAGCTGGTCGGCGAGCAGGGGCACTGGCAGGCGAAAAAACTCACCACCGACGCTTCCTCATGGGAAGTGTGGTTGGACGGCGAGAAAGTCGGTGAAGTGAAATGGGCGCTGGTCGGAGAGCATAATATGCATAACGGCCTGATGGCGATTGCCGCCGCCCGTCATGTGGGCGTGCTGCCTGCTGACGCGGCCAATGCGTTGGGCAGCTTTATCAATGCCCGTCGTCGTCTGGAGCTGCGCGGCGAAGCCAACGGCGTTACCGTATATGACGACTTTGCCCACCATCCGACGGCGATTCTGGCGACCCTGCAGGCATTACGCGGCAAGGTCGGCGGCACTGCGCGTATTCTTGCCGTGCTTGAGCCACGTTCCAACACGATGAAGATGGGGCTTAGCAAAGACGATCTGGCGCCGTCTCTCGGGCGTGCAGATGAAGTCTTCCTGCTGCAGCCGCAGCATATTCCGTGGCTGGTGGCTGAAGTTGCCGATGCCTGCATACAGCCTGCTCACTGGAGCGCTGATGTTGATACGCTGGTGGATATGATTGTCAAAACGGCGCATCCGGGTGACCACATCCTGGTGATGAGTAACGGCGGTTTTGGCGGTATCCATCAGAAGCTGCTGGATAAACTGGCTCAAAAAGCCGCCGCGACCGAGTAAGCAATACTCTTCGTTTGGCTGCCCTCCACGCGAGGGCAGCTGTCTTTTGTGACCAGGAGCCGTCATGTTGATCTCTGAAAGAGTGACCTCCCCCAATTCCGCTCATTTTCCCGCGCTTGATGCGTTGTACTGTCGGGCGTTTCCGTGGCATGAACAACGTGAAGCCGATGCTAAACTGCAGGCGCTTCACAATCAGAATTATGTGCTGGAAGCCTGGTTTGACGACGCGTTGTTTATCGGGCTGAGCGGTTGCTGGCGTTTTGCCGATTACAGCTATATTGAGCATCTGGCTATTGACGATACGCTGCGCTCGCGCGGCTACGGCAAGCAGCTATTGGCTGAAATCCTCAAACGTGAACCGCTAACTATTCTGGAAATTGATCCGCTGACCAGCGAGATAGCCCACAAACGCCTGCGCTTCTATGAAACGATGGGCTTTTACGCGAATACCTGGTTACATAGCCACCCGACCTATCATCAAGGGATAGCCGATCATGAGTTGATTGTGTTGAGTTATCCGCAGCCGATTGATGAGGCGCAGTATCAGCGCTTTGCGCAGGATTTGCGTCAGGTGGTCATGGATCAGGTTGGCGTGGTCAAGGTTCTGTAGTTCTGTAGCCCGGACAGATGCGCAGCATCGCCTCCGGGAATTCAGCCACTCTGCCCCGGGGGCGGCGCAAAGCGCCTGCCCGGGCTACAGGTGCATCACCGTCTGCGGACCGGTAGCCCGGGGAGATGCATAGCACCGCCTCCGGGAAACAGCGCTACTCCTTCGCGATCGGCGTTTCGTTTTCTGCCACTTTGGTATCGCCCTGAATCGCCGCAATTCTCTTCTCAACGTCGGCCACCTGCTCGCTGCTGTGCAGCAGCGTATAGGTCAGGTCAAATTGGGTGCTGGCCCCAGGCTGAAGCTGCTTAACGCGTTTTTGTTCACGCTCAATGGTTACCGGATAGGCGTAGCTGGTGCCCGGCTCAATACCGGTGACGTAGCCCTGTTTCTCGGTATCGGTGTTTTTCCACAGCGTCAGCACCGGCAACTGGCGGGTATCAAACTGAATCGATGCCCCTTTATCTCCGGCTTTATTGACCACTGCAGCTAGCGTCTGGTGATTCTCGTCCGCTAACGGCTGCATATTAAACACCATTTCATCGAAATCTTTAGTCGGACCGGCATAGGTTTGCCACGTTTTTAAACCGGCTTTGGCATAATCATTGAACGGACTGATGCTGGCTATCGGTGCCAGGAAACGCGCGCCCTCTTCGAGGATCGGCTTACCGAAATTGCTGTGGTAGATAATTTGATAGTCATGCGGATAGTCGGCATGGTTGGTTAACACATCATGCAGGCTGAAGCTATTGCTGCCGGGCACATAGCGCAGCTCGGTCATGGTCTGCAAATCTGCTTTCTTGAAAGTGCTCTCTTTCACCAGTCCGCGAATGCGGATTTCATACGGCGCGGTATCTGCCACTTCAACTTCCACCTGTGAGGCGGGCGTATTACCGACTTTGCCATGCAGGGTATAAATCTGCCCATCAGCAGTCACCGGGTGACCGGTCCATTCGTAGCCGCAGCGCACCATCATCTCATTGAAACCTTCCAGCCATCCCAGACCGTTGCGGCTTTCGAGGTTAATAAAGGCCGGGTTGACTACCTCTTTCACCGGCGAATCCCAACCCATTCGTGAACCGAATCCTTCGATTTTCAGCAAGTTCATGCCGCGAGTTGGGCTTAGAGTGATAGTCAGGCCGTCTTTACTCTGGATCACAAGGATTTTGCTGCCTTCTTGTTTACCGCCGTGAAGGACTTTTTGCTCAATGCTGAAATGATGATCTTTAATCTTCAGCTGGTCGCTGGTTATCTGCCAATTTCCTTTATCCATGCCGCTTTCAGCGCTTGTCAGCACCCACGTTTTAGCCATGGCTGGCGCAGAGATAAGCATCGCAATTGCTGTCAAAGCTAATGTCTTTTTCATTTTTCATTCCTTTTGCTGAATCGATTGTGTTGCTGATGTAAGGAATTTAGTGGCAAGTGGATGATGAAAATGTGAAGTGCCTCACCTGGTGAGAAAACACGCTATTTCATGTTTGTAAATGAGGAATTGATCGCTTTAATCGGTAACAGAAATGTGTTGTTGCTAAAAATTATGTGAATTTAATCAATTTTAGCTTTAACGATTCAGCTTTGGTTTTGCGTGGGATGTTATATGCTTACAGAAACAAGAAGGCCGCAGGGGATCTGGTTACCCATGCGGCCTTCTTTAACGACTTTTTAGCTTAAAAAACGGGTGCGATGAGCATCATGCGCCGTAAAATGCTTTGGTATATAACCCCTTCACATCCTGAACTGAAGGATAATTAGGGTTAGTTAACGTGCACGGATCGTCAACGGCATTACCGCTCATTCTGTCGAGTACATTAACGAAGGTGACTTCATTGATCTCAACTTCATCACATTGACTTAACGTTTTCGGAATGCCCAGACGTTTATTCAGCTCATTGAGCGCCTCAATCAAATTATTTATTCCTAAGGCCTCTTCCAGCTGGCGATATTTTTTAGTGAACTTCGCATTATATTGGATGATATAAGGCAACATAATGGCGTTCGCCAGGCCATGGGTAATTCCAAATTCACCACCTATTTTATGCGCCATCGAATGCACTAACCCTAATGATGCGTTAGTAAAGGCAATCCCCGCCAGCGCAGAGGCATTATGCATATGCATACGCGCGTTTAAATCATCAGGTGAGCGGTATGCGGTTTCCAGATGCTCAAACACCAGACGAATGGCCTCGATGGCATAGGGATCGGTAAACGAGTTGGCTGCAGTGGACACATAAGCTTCGAGCGCATGGGTCATGACGTCCATCCCGGTATGAGCGGTAACGTGCGGCGGCATTTTGGCCGGAATTGTGGGGTCAAGAATGGCGATATCCGGCACCAGGTCGGCGGCAACAATGGGGTACTTGATATGGTTCGCCGTATCGGTAATCACCGAGAATGCAGTGATTTCAGAGGCGCTGCCGCTGGTGGAGGGAATGGCCACAAACCGGGCTTTGTTGCGCAGCGGCGGCATGGAGCCGACGGGGATAATGTCTTCAAACTTCAGCTCTGGGTGCTCATAGAAACACCACATCACCTTGGCGGCATCCAGCGCGGAGCCGCCGCCAATCGCCACAATCCAGTCCGGTTCGAACGCCAGCATCTCTTTTGCGCCGCGCCAGACGGTCTTAATGGACGGGTTGGGCTCGACATTATCGATAACAATGCATTCCATACCCGCTTTATTTAGTTCGCCGATGGCTTTATCCAGAAAACCAAAACGCTTCATTGAACTTCCGCCGGTGACTAATGCGGCTTTTTTACCGCTCAGCGTCGACAGATGTTCTAAAGCATCTTCGCCATAAATAATACTGCGTGGAATTGAGAAGGCCTGGGTCATAGGAAACTCCATTTAATATTAAGGATTTTTTTAGTGTGCATTCGTCATTTGAAACTCAGCGACACGTGCAGAGTAAAAAAATCCTATTAATGCTCCAGATATTGCCGGGGCAATATCTGGAGGGAGCTATACTAGTCATACTTCAAGCTACTGGTGTGCTGGTTTCCCGGCAACTTGAATTATTTAGGATAATATTTATATTTCCGATTAAATCGTACCGTCCCAGGAGTCGACTTTTTCACGTTTCGCTTCTTCTTCATCAAACCAGCGCGAGGTCACGCATTTTGATTCGGTATAGAAACGCACGCCGTCTTTGCCCAGGCAGTGCAGGTCGCCGAAGAACGACTGTTTATGGCCTGAGAACGGGAACACGCCAACCGGTACCGGGATACCAACGTTAATTCCCACCATGCCGCCGTGGGTGCGTTTCTGGAACTCACGCGCGTAGTAGCCGCTTTGGGTGAAAATAACCGAACCGTTGGCGAACGGGTTATTGTTCATTAACTGCAGACCTTCTTCGAAGGTTTTCACCCGTTTAAAGCACAGCACTGGCCCGAAGATTTCCTGGGTCCCGACGCTCATCTCTTCGGTCACATGATCCAGCACGGTTGGACCAACGTAAAAGCCCTTTTCCAGACCCGGCACCGTGGTATTGCGACCATCGAGCACCAGCTTCGCGCCTTCTTCGATGCCTTTATTAATCCAGTTGATAACCGACTGTTTGTGATCTTTGGAAATCACCGGACCCATATCGGTATCGTGCAGATACCCGGGGCCGATTTTCAGCTGTTTGGCTTTTTCGACGACGGCGGCAATCAGCTTATCGGCGATCTCTTCCTGCACCACGACGACCGGCAGCGCCATGCAGCGTTCACCCGCGCAGCCGAAGGCGGCGTTGATAATCCCTGCGGCGGTGCGGTTAATCGGCGCGTCAGCCAGCACCAGTGCGTGGTTTTTTGCTTCGCACAGCGCCTGGACGCGTTTGCCATGGGCGGCGGCTTTGGAGTAAACGTGCAGGCCCACGGAGGTGGAACCGACGAAGGAGACGCCGTTAACATCCGGGTGGGTCAGCAGAATATCGGCTTCGTTACGCGAACAGGTCACGACGTTGATAACCCCATCCGGCACGCCCGCTTCCTGATAGAGTTTGGTGATTTCCATACAGGTCATCGGCGTCATACTGGCGGCTTTAATGACCATAGTGTTACCGGAAGCGACGCATAATGGCGCCATCCATCCCATCGGGATCATCGCCGGGAAGTTAAACGGCACGATACCAGCGAACACGCCAATCGGTTCGCGGTACAGGTTGGTGTCAATACCGGCGGAAGCATCCATCAGGTTTTCACCCGCCAGTAACGTGGGGATAGAACAGGCCAGCTCGGTGCCTTCTTTGGCTTTTAAGACGTCGCCCTGGGCATCGCCCCAGGCTTTACCGTTTTCTTTTGCCACCAGCTCGGTTAAGCGTTCTTGATGCTGCATTAATAATTCGCGAACGCGGAACATAATTTGCGAGCGTTTAATTGCCGGAGTATCTGACCACGCCGGGAAGGCTTTGCGGGCCGCAGCAACGGCATCCAGCACTTCTTGCTCGGTGCAGCAGGGGGCCTGAGCCATGACTTCGCCGGTGCTTGGGTTGTAGACGTCCATATAGCGTTCGGTCTGCGAAACGCGCCATTGACCATCAACGAAATATTTCAATCTTGGTACAGTAGTCATATTTTTCTCCATGATGATATCTTTCGACTCTCTCTAAAAATCTGGCTCTGAGCGGCGGTAATCACTTACCGCCGGGTCAGCCACTCTTTTGAATGTTGATTAACTGATTATTTCTGCGCGACGGCCTCCGCTTTGCTGGGCTTTTCTGCGGCAGCGGCCGGTAATTTTTCCGCGTATTTATTTCCGTAGTAGCTGTCTAACAGCAGCTGTTTCAATTCAGAAATCAGCGGATAGCGTGGGTTAGCGCCGGTGCACTGGTCATCGAAGGCGTCTTCGGACAGCTTATCGACGTGGGCGAGGAAATCGGCTTCCTGCACGCCCGCCTCGCGGATGGATTTCGGAATGCCCAGCTCGGCTTTGATGCTCTCCAGCCACGCCAGCAGCTTCTCGATTTTCGCCGCTGTGCGGTCTCCCGGTGCGCTCAGGCCTAAATGATCTGCAATCTCTGCGTACCGACGGCGGGCCTGTGGACGGTCGTATTGGCTGAAAGCCGTTTGCTTGGTCGGGTTATCGTTGGCGTTATAGCGAATGACGTTGCAGATCATCAGCGCATTCGCCAGACCGTGCGGAATGTGGAACTGTGAGCCCAGTTTGTGCGCCATGGAGTGGCACACCCCGAGGAAGGCGTTAGCAAAGGCGATCCCGGCGATGGTTGCCGCATTATGGACGCGCTCGCGGGCCACCGGGTTTTTCGAGCCTTCATGGTAAGAAGCTGGCAGGTACGCTTTCAGCAGCTTCAGCGCCTGTAGCGCCTGGCCATCGGAGAACTCTGAGGCCAGCACGGAAACATAGGCTTCGATAGCGTGGGTCACCGCATCCAGGCCGCCGAAGGCGCACAGGGACTTCGGCATATCCATCACCAGGTTAGCATCGACAATCGCCATATCCGGGGTCAGGGCGTAGTCCGCCAGTGGATATTTCTGTCCGGTGGCATCGTCGGTCACCACCGCAAACGGCGTGACTTCGGAGCCGGTGCCGGAAGTGGTGGTGATCGCCACCATCCGGGCTTTGACGCCCATTTTCGGGAAGGTGTAGATACGCTTGCGGATATCCATAAAGCGCAGCGCCAGCTCTTCGAAGTGGGTTTCCGGATGCTCGTACATCACCCACATGATTTTCGCCGCATCCATCGGCGAGCCGCCGCCCAGGGCGATGATGACGTCGGGCTTGAAGGAGTTAGCCAGCTCTGCGCCTTTGCGCACGATGGTCAGCGTCGGGTCGGCTTCCACTTCAAAGAAGACTTCGGTTTCGACGCCCGCCGCTTTCAGCACCGAGGTGATCTGATCCGCGTAGCCGTTGTTGAACAGGAAGCGGTCGGTGACGATCAGCGCGCGCTTATGGCCATCGGTGATCACTTCATCCAGCGCGATGGGCAGAGAGCCGCGGCGGAAATAGATGGATTTCGGAAGTTTATGCCACAGCATATTTTCAGCTCGCTTTGCCACTGTTTTCTTGTTGATCAGATGCTTCGGCCCGACGTTTTCTGAGATAGAGTTACCGCCCCAGGAGCCGCAGCCCAGGGTCAGGGAAGGCGCGAGACTAAAGTTATAGAGATCGCCAATGCCGCCGTGGGAGGTCGGGGTGTTAATCAGGATGCGCGCGGTTTTCATTTTTTCGCCAAAGGTCATCACCCGCGCAGCCTGGTTATCCTGGTCGGTATAGAGGCAGGAGGTGTGGCCGATGCCGCCCATATCGACCAGCTTCACCGCTTTCTCCACGGCGTCGGCGAAATCTTTCGCCCGATACATGGCCAGCGTCGGGGAGAGCTTTTCATGGGCAAAAGGCTCGCTGTCGTCGATAGCTTTAACTTCGCCAATCAGGATTTTGGTATCGGCAGGCACGCTGATCCCGGCCATTTCGGCAATTTTAACCGCCGATTGCCCGACAATCGCCGCGTTTAGCGCGCCGTTTTTCAGCAGGATGCCCTGAACCGCTTTCAGCTCTTTTCCCTGTAACAGATAGCCGCCGTGGCTGGCGAAACGCTCGCGCACCGCGTTATAGACGGCATCGACCACCACCACCGACTGTTCGGAGGCGCAGATCACGCCGTTATCGAAGGTTTTGGACATCAGGATGGAGGCCACCGCGCGTTTTACGTCAGCGGTTTCATCAATGACCACCGGGGTGTTACCGGCACCGACGCCAATTGCCGGTTTACCCGAGCTGTAGGCGGCCTTCACCATACCCGGTCCGCCGGTGGCGAGGATCAGATTGATATCCGGGTGGTGCATCAGGCGGTTGGATAGGTCCACGGTCGGTTCATCAATCCAGCCAATGATGTCAGGCGGCGCACCAGCCTCGACTGCGGCGCGCAGCACAATTTCCGCCGCGCGGTTGGTGGCGTTTTTCGCCCGCGGATGCGGCGAGAAGACGATGCCGTTACGGGTTTTCAGGCTAATTAGCGATTTAAAAATAGCGGTAGAAGTCGGATTGGTGGTGGGGACAATCCCGCAGATTAGCCCAATGGGCTCGGCGATGGTCATGGTGCCAAAGGCTTCGTCTTCGCCAAGAACCCCGCAGGTTTTTTCGTCTTTATAAGCGTTGTAGATATATTCAGACGCGAAGTGGTTTTTAATCACTTTATCTTCCACGATGCCCATGCCGGACTCGGCGACCGCCATTTTCGCCAGCGGAATGCGGGCATCAGCGGCGGCTAAAGCGGCAGCGCGGAATATTTTGTCGACTTTCTCCTGAGGAAAGTTCGCATACGCCTGCTGCGCCTTTCGTACCCGGGCGACCAGCGCGTCGAGGTCATCATTACTGGTGGTGAGTGACATAAGTTTTCTCCATAAGGGATTGAATTCTCTTAAGTAAAACATGTGCCTTACTGTAATGACGCCAAACCTTCCGCCACTGCAGATGCCTGGTTTTAATTAACAGAACTGACTGGCCAGAGTGCGCTTGCGTATGACTTCTTGTTTTGTGCGTTAATGAAATTAATTTTTCATTATAATAATGAATGAAATACAAAAATCGTTTTGAGAGGTGGATCAAAGATAAGCAAACTGCTGGTAACGTTAGCGTTTTAAAGAAAGGTTTTTTTATTTAATCGAATAAAAACAGATTGTTGAATTTATTGCGGAGTCGCTGATAGCGTAGAGGGATCGAGAGATTGTCTGGAAAAGATAACTGGTTTTGTGAAATAAACGTTAAATTAAGAAGTGATCTTAAATGAAAATGAAAAATTAAAACCGATTTTAAAAGATGTACGATCGGTTTGGTCGCCCGGATCAGGCACAGACCTTAATCCGGGGGAGTCATTCGGAATTAGCCTTCGCTCTCGGCCAGTTCACGCAGATACTGGAAGATAAGACGCGCGGACTTCGGTGGCTTATTGCCTTCTTTCTCTTTTTTGGCGTTACGAATAAGCGAACGCAGCTGCTGACGGTCGGCGTCCGGCCACAGGTTCAGCACTTCAGCAACGGCGTCATCACCATTATCAATCAGACGATCGCGGATTTGTTCGAGCTTGTGGAACAGCGCAACCTGCTGGTTGTGGCGGTTCTTTAGCTTATCCAGCGCCTGGCGAATCGGATCGACATCGCGGTTACGCAGCATTTTGCCAATCAGCTGCATCTGGCGGCGGCGGCCTTCTTTCTTGATGCGTTGGGCGAGTTCAATGGCATCGCGCAGGTCGGTATCCAGCGGGATTTTATCCAGCGCGTTTTTCCCAAGCTCTACCATTTCCGCGCCAAGACGCTTCAGTTCTTCGGCGTCGCGCTTAATTTCACTTTTACTGACCCAGATAATTTCATCGTCTTCATCTTCGACGTCATCACCAGGGACATCGTCGAGCCAGTCTTCGGGCTGCTTTGTCATCTCAGGCTCCTTAAAAAAGAGGCTAATGTTACCAGTTAAGGCGCGCACTGAAAAATGGTTCTCTGTTAGACTTCAGTTAACTCCTTCTTACATTATGGCATTAGCAATGAAAGTTATCTCTCAAGTTGCACAACAGCGTAAGACGCTGGAAGAAGCCGTGACCACGGCGCTGGAACTGGCGGCAGGCAAATCCGACGGGGCTGAAGTCTCCGTCAGCAAAACCACCGGCATTGGCGTCAGCACCCGCTACGGTGAAGTGGAGAACGTAGAATTTAATAGCGATGGTGCTCTGGGCATCACCGTTTATCACCAGAATCGCAAAGGCAGCGCCTCCTCGACCGACCTCAGCCCGCAGGCCATTGCCCGTACGGTACAGGCGGCGCTGGATATCGCGCGCTATACCTCACCGGACCCGTTCGCAGGCGTGGCGGATAAAGAACTGCTGGCCTTTGAGGCTCCGGATCTCGATCTGTTCCACCCGGCGGAAGTCTCCCCGGACGAAGCGATTGAGCTGGCCTCTCGTGCAGAGCAGGTCGCATTGAAAGCGGATAAACGCATCAGCAATACCGAAGGCGGCAGCTTTAACAGCCACTACGGCATTAAGGTGTTCGGCAACAGCCACGGCATGCTGCAAAGCTACTGCTCAACTCGTCATTCACTCTCCAGTTGCGTGATTGCCGAAGAAAACGGCGACATGGAGTGTGATTACGCCTACACCATCGGCCGGGCGCTTGAAGATTTACAATCGCCGGAGTGGGTCGGCGAAGAGTGCGCCCGCCGCACCCTGTCGCGTCTGGCTCCGCGTAAACTGTCAACGATGAAAGCGCCGGTGATTTTCGCTAATGAAGTGGCGACCGGGCTTTTTGGTCACCTGGTCGGAGCGATTGCCGGCGGCTCGGTTTATCGTAAATCCACCTTCCTGCTCGATTCCCTGGGTAGCCAAATTCTGCCGGATTGGCTGACCATTGAAGAGCATCCGCACCTGCTGAAAGGGCTGGCTTCCACCCCGTTTGATAGCGAAGGCGTGCGTACAGAGCGTCGCGACATTATTAAAGATGGCGTGTTGACCCAGTGGCTACTGACCAACTATTCCGCGCGTAAGCTGGGGCTGAAGAGCACCGGCCACGCGGGCGGGATCCACAACTGGCGCATTAACGGCCGTGGCCTGAGTTTTGAAAAGTTGCTTAAAGAGATGGGCACCGGTCTTGTGGTGACTGAACTGATGGGGCAGGGTGTTAGCGGCGTCACCGGCGACTACTCACGCGGCGCATCCGGCTTCTGGGTAGAAAACGGCGAAATTCAGTATCCCGTCAGTGAGATCACCATTGCAGGAAATCTGAAAGATATGTGGCGTAATATCGTGACCATCGGCGACGATATCGAAACGCGCAGCAACATTCAGTGTGGTTCCGTGCTGCTGCCGGAGATGAAGATCGCCGGGCAATAACACCTGTGTGTCAATAATAAAAAAGGAAGTGAGCAATGCGTAAAAAACTATTAACGATGCTGGCTGTATCGGCTTTTGCGCTCGGTTCGGCATCGGCTTTCGCCGATCTGGGCGAAGACATGGATACCCTTGCTGAGAACCTGCAAGTGGTGCAAAAAACCTCGGATGCCGGTGAGCTGAAAACCGCGCTGAACAAGATGCGTACTGCGGCGGTAGACGCGCAGAAAGAGACGCCGCCGAAGCTGGAAGGCAAAGCGGCGGACAGTGCGGAAATGAAAGACTATCGTCACGGTTTTGATGTGCTAATCGGCCAGATCGACGGTGCGCTGAAGCTGGCTGACGAAGGCAAAGTCAAAGAGGCCCAGGCCGCAGCGGAAGAGTTTAAAACCACCCGCAATGAGTACCACAAGAAGTACCGTTAATCGTCTTTAGATCGTTGGTATTTCTGCCGGGCGGCGGCTAACGCCTTGCCCGGCCTACCAAACCCAAACCTGTTCTTAAAGCTCGCGCAAGCGGATGGATTCCCCAAAAACCCTTCACCATCACATTTTTCACTTTTCCTGCACGTCTGTTTTAGCCACTTTTAAACCGATGAACTTGTGATATTCATCACACGCATTCATTGAAATTAATACATTCACAATAACTATGTGAAATAGATCACGCCTGCCTTCTTCCTTTCCACTTCGAAGTGGAAAACAACTCGCTACAAACTCTTTCCCCCTGGCATTAGTGTTATCCCCAGAGACATCAACGGGGTAATTCAAGTGAATAACGGAGCGGTAACACACGTCCCAGAGGAGCAGGCCACGCTAACCGAAAGGCTGGCCGACGAGATGCTGCAGCAGGTCTTCGCACTGTTAAGCCGCCGCAATATCGTCCCCAACGACGTTCAGGAGCAAATGCTGACTTCCCACGTGCGGGCGATGGCCCATCGGTCAATCAGCGGCGAGCCGCTGCCGGACGTGGATGCCAGCCTGTTCGAAGAGATTTCAGAAGATTCAATGATGCTGGCCCGCGAAGTGGTCGCGCAGTTCGGCAATCTGCCAGATGAAGAAGCCTGGCTGCTGTCCGTCCACTTCGAAGTCGCAAAAGAAAACCTGTAAGGAGCAAAACATGGAACAAATCACCGTAGTCATTGGCGATCGCCTGGGTAAAGGACAAAAAGTTGCCGCAGGTGCGGAAAAAGCCGGTGCTCGTGCCGTTGTGGTACCGGGCGTCGCAGCGGATATGAAACTGGGCGACATGATGAAAGCCGAAAACGCCACTTTCGGTATCTCCTTCTGCGGCAGCGGCGGGGCAGGAGCTATCACCGCACAGAATAAGCACGGCTACAAAGCAAAATATGGCATGCGTTCCGTTGATGAGGGCGTCACCGCTATCAACGAAGGTTACAACGTTCTGGGCTTCGGCTTTATGGATAAAGAAGAGCTGGGCGAGCGCCTGGTTGAAGCCTGGAAGAAGAAATACGGCGTGTGAGTATGAAAGAGCAATTCACCACCACGGTGAGCGTTACCGGCAAAGGCGAGAGCAAAACACGCGCTTTCGCCGATGCTCTGAACCATGTCCAGGCGGCGGTAATGAAAACGTCGCCGCACATCTTACTGCGTATTGAACCACAGGATGTGGAGGTTGTTCATGCGCGAGAAGCGGTACGGAAAGAGGCGTTCTTGTTCATCTTTCTGCGCCGTGAACGACGGACCTACAGCGTTGAGCTGAACGTCACCGTCACCGTGACCGCCATTAATCTCGATAAAGTGGATTTCGTCACGCAAACCTGATTTTACCAAAGGGTCAGATTATGTTCCTGATAATTTTAATAAAATCGCTCATCATCGGCGGCCTGGTTGGCGTCGGCGTGGGCGCCGGAGCGGCACGTATGTTTCATGCGCCCACCACGCAAGGGATGGGCGCATTTCGTACGTTGGGCGAGCTGAATTCATGTGAAGGCGATCCGGCTTCCCACTTCTCTTTTGGCCTTGGTTTCTTCTTTAACGCCTGGGCTTCTTCCGTCGCAGCAGGCTCCTTCACTCAGGACGTCGATCACCGCATTATTCCCAACTGGGGCGCGGCGGCGTTGATGATCAAAAACCGCAACGTCGGCGAAACGCTGCACGATCCGAGGAAGATGGCTATCTCCTGCGGCATCATCGGCATGATTGTCGTCACCTTCCTTAACCTGACCGCCTCTTCAGTACCGGAAGCGCTGCAGGTAACTGCAGTCAAAGTGCTGGTACCGGCGGCAAACCTGCTGGTGAACATCGTGATGCCGGTTATCTTCTGGCTGGCGGCGATTGATGCGGGTAAGAAATCGGGCTTCTGGGCGACGATTTTCGGCGGTGCGGCGCAGCTGATTATGGGCAATGCCGTACCGGGGCTGGTGCTGGGTATCCTGATTGGTAAGGGTGTGGAAGAGAGCGGTTGGCATCGCGTCACTAAGGTGATGATGGTCGCTATTGTCGCGCTGTTTGTTCTGAGCGGCTTCTTCCGCGGCTTCGATATGAAGATGATTGAATCCTTCCATATGACCGTGCCGAACTGGCTGGAACTGATCCACAACTCGCTCAGCGGTAAATAACAGGAGCCTCGCAATGGAACAAAATAAAGGTTTTTGGTATGCCGACTGGTCGTTCCCGATCTTTGTTGGTCTTCTCTCTTCCGGTGTTTTCGCCGGGACGCATATGTACTACCTCTACGGCATCGGCGCGTTTAACGAAGTAGCTTTCGTGGCGATGCTGAAGGCGGGAATTGATACCGGAGCCTACGGTGCGGTGGCGGCGTTCGGCGCCAGCTTCCTGTTTGCTCGTATTATTGAAGGCTCGCTGGTGGGGATTCTGGATATCGGCGGGGCGATTCAGACCGGCGTCGGCTTGGGCGTTCCAGCGCTGCTGCTCGGCGCGGGCATCATGTTCCCGGTGACCAACTTTATTGCTTCCCTGGTTACCGGTCTGGTCATTGGCCTGGCGATTGGCTACATCATCATTCTGGCGCGTAAATTCACCATCAACCAGAGTGACTCTACCTACGGTGCCGACGTCATGATGGGCGCGGGTAATGCTTCCGGCCGCTTCCTTGGACCGTTGATTATCCTCAGCGCGATGAGCGCATCGATTCCTATCGGTATCGGTTCTCTGTTGGGCGCGCTGCTGTTCTATATCTGGCAGAAGCCGATTACCGGCGGCGCGATCCTTGGCGCGATGATCCTCGGTACCCTCTTCCCGATTGCGATTAGTTAAGTCCTGCGGGCGCCGTTGCGCCCGCTCTAACAGGAGATAGCTATGTTTGATTTACTCCTGCGCCGCGCGCGCCTCGTTGACGATACCATCACGGATATTGCCATTCGGGACGGAAAGATCGCGGCGCTGGGCGAGATTAGCGCGCCCTCGCGAAAAACCGTCGAGCTGGACGGCAACTATTACGTCAGCGCAGGCTGGATTGACTCTCACGTCCACTGCTACCCGAACTCACCGATTTATCACGATGAGCCGGACAGCGTGGGCATTGCCACCGGCGTGACCACCGTGGTTGACGCAGGCAGCACCGGCGCTGACGACGTTGACGATTTCTATCAGTTAACCCGCAAAGCGGCGACCGAGGTTTATGCGCTGCTCAACATTTCCCGCGTCGGGCTGATTGCTCAGAACGAACTGGCCAATATGGCGAATATTGATGCTGATGCGGTGAAGCAGGCGGTCAACCGCTACCCGAATTTCATCGTCGGCCTGAAGGCGCGGATGAGCAGCAGCGTGGTGGGCGAAAACGGCATTACGCCGCTGGAGCGTGCGAAGACTATCCAGCAGGAAAATGGTGACCTGCCGCTGATGGTGCATATCGGCAATAATCCGCCGAACCTCGATGAAATCGCCGACCTGCTGACTTCTGGCGACATTATTACCCATTGCTACAACGGCAAACCCAACCGCATCCTGACGCCGTCCGGCGAGCTGAAAAGCTCGATTACCCGGGCTTTACAGCGCGGGGTGTGCCTCGATGTCGGTCACGGTACTGCCAGCTTCAGCTTTGAAGTCGCGCGCCGGGCGATTGCGATGGGCATTCTGCCGCACACTATCAGCTCCGATATCTACTGCCGCAACCGTATTGACGGCCCGGTGCGCTCGCTGGCGCTGGTGATGTCCAAATTCCTCGCTATCGGTATGTCGCTACCGCAGGTTATCGACTGCGTGACGGCAAATGTCGCCGACGGTCTTCACCTGGCGCACAAAGGGCAGCTTGACGTGGGCTATGACGCCGATCTCACGCTGTTCACCCTCGCGCAGACGCCAACGGTGCTGGTGGATGCCGAAAAAGAGAGTCTTCAGGCCGACAAGATTCTGCTGCCGCTTGCCGCGATTCGCGCGGGCAAGGGCTATTTGACCGAACAAGGGAGCGCGGAAAATGCCTTCGATTTTTGAGAAATACGATTTAAAACAGGTGATTAATACCTCCGGGCGCATGACGGCGCTGGGCGTATCCACTCCGCGTCCGGAAGTGGTTGAAGCCGCGATGGCGGGCATGAACCAGTACTTCGAGATGAAAGATCTGGTGAATAAAACGGGAGCTTACATTGCGAAACTGCTGGACGTGGAAGGGGCGACCGTCGTCTCCTGCGCATCAGCAGGCATTGCCCAGTCGGTGGCGGCGGTGCTGGTGAAAGACAGCGACTGGCTGCTGGAAAACCTGCACGTGACGCCGATTGAAAACAACGAAATCGTGTTGCCGAAAGGCCATAACGTCAACTTTGGCGCGCCGGTGGGTACCATGGTGGCGCTGGGCGGCGGCAGGCTGGTGGAAGCGGGCTACGCCAACGAATGTTCCGCCGAGCAGCTGGCGGCGGCGATCACTCCGCGTACCGCGGCGATTTTGTATATCAAATCTCACCACTGCGTGCAGAAAAGCATGCTCAATGTGGCGCAGGCGGCAGCGGTGGCGCGGCTCCATAATCTGCCGCTGATCGTTGATGCGGCGGCAGAAGAGGATTTACAGGCTTACTACCGCGCGGGTGCGGATCTGGTTATTTACAGCGGCGCTAAGGCCATCGAAGGGCCAACCAGCGGACTGGTGATTGGCAAAACTCAGTACGTTGAGTGGGTCAAACGCCAGTCGATGGGTATTGGCCGGGCGATGAAGGTCGGCAAAGAGGGGATCCTTGGCCTGACCTGCGCCATCGAACACTACCTGACGGCGACCAAAGAGAGCGGTGAAGAGATGGTGGAGAAGATGACACCGTTTATTAACCAGCTCAATACCCTCAACGGCGTGACTGCGCGAGTCGTCTGGGATAGTGCCGGTCGTGATATCGCGCGTGCTGAAATTAAATTTGATGAAGCCGTGACCGGCGTGGACACCAGCGAGCTGGTGAACGCACTGAAGCAGGGTGAATACGCTATTTACTTCCGCGGCTATAAGGCTAACGAAGGGATTATTGAAGCCGATGTGCGCAGCGTCAACGCGCAGCAACTGGAGATTGTCTCCCGTCGCATCGCTGAGGTTCTGAACCAGGAGAAAAACGCATGAAACTGACCCCTAACTTTTACCGTGACCGCGTCTGCCTGAACGTGCTGGCGGGCAGTAAAGACAACGCTCGCGAGATTTATGAAGCGGCGGAAGGTCATGTGCTGGTCGGCGTGCTCTCTAAAAACTATCCCGATATCGCCAGCGCGGTGGCCGATATGCGCGAGTACGCGCAGCTGATTGATAACGCGCTTTCCGTGGGGCTGGGGGCGGGCGATCCAAACCAGTCGGCGATGGTCAGCGAAATTTCGCGTCAGGTGCAGCCGCAGCACGTGAATCAGGTCTTTACTGGCGTGGGCACCAGCCGCGCACTGTTGGGGCAGAACGAAACCGTGGTCAACGGTCTGGTGTCGCCAACCGGCACGCCGGGCATGGTGAAGATCTCAACCGGCCCGCTGAGCAGCGGCGCGCCGGACGGCATTGTGCCGCTAGAAACCGCAATTGCTCTGCTGAAGGATATGGGCGGCAGCTCGATTAAATACTTCCCGATGGGTGGGTTAAAGCATCGCGATGAGTTTATTGCGGTAGCTGAGGCCTGCGCTCGCCATGATTTCTGGCTGGAGCCAACCGGTGGGATCGATCTGGAAAACTACGGCGAAATCCTGAAAATTGCGCTGGACGCAGGGGTGAGTAAAATTATCCCGCATATCTACAGTTCAATTATCGATAAAGCCAGTGGCAATACTCGTCCGGCAGATGTGCGTCAGTTGCTGGAGATGACGAAGCAGTTAGTTAAATAGCGTCGATTGCCCCTCACCCTAACCCTCTCCCCAAAGGGGAGAGGGGACCGCTCGGTTTTCTCCCTCGCCCCTTTGGGGAGAGGGCCGGGGTGAGGGGAAACCCCCACCGAACCATCAAGGAGTCACCATGCCTACCGCCCGTCACCTGCTTGTTGCTTCACTGTCCCTGCTCGCCGCTAGCGCCGCTGCGCAAACCCACTACGCCTGGGTCGGCACCTACAACCCTAACGGGGAAGGTCTATACCGTTTTACAGTCGATAGCCAAACCGGCGTATTGAGTGACAAAACCCTGGTTAGCACGCTGCCGAACCTCGCCCAGCTTACCGTCTCGGCAGATGGTAAAACCCTGTACGCCGCCAGCGAAGTAGAAAAGGGCGTGGTGCAGGCGTGGCGTATCGCCAGCAATGGTGAACTGAGCGAGCTGAATCAGGTGGCTTCCGGCGGGGCCGGGCCGGTTTATCTCTCCCTGACTCCCGATAGCCGTCATCTACTGGTGGCGAACTACGTTAGCGGTACCATCGCGGTGCTGCCGGTGAAAGAAGATGGCAGCCTGGGCGAATCGGTAGATGTCCACCAGGATCAAGGGCCAGCGGGGGCTGAACGTCCAGCTGCAGCCGTCGAAGGCAGCTTTGCCATTAGCGATCATAACGGCCCACATGCTCATATGATCGCCGCCGATCCCAGCGGTAAATATGTTTACTCTACCGATCTGGGGCTGGACAGGATCTACCAATACCGGATGGATAACGCCAGCGGCAAGCTGACACCGAACGATCCGCCGTTTATCGCCGCGTCGTCCCCTGGCGCTGGCCCGCGCCACTTTGTCTTTACACCGCAGGGTGATGGACTATGGTTGATTAACGAAGAAGCCTCGACGCTCACCTTCTATCATCTTGATAAGCAAAGCGGACTGTTACGCGAGGGGAAAACGGTCTCCGCGCTGCCCAAAGAGTATAGAGGCACCAGCTTTGCCGCCGGGCTGGTCCTCAGTCAGGATGGTAAACAGCTGTACGTCGCCAACCGCCTGCATAACAGCATCGCCCACTTTACGGTGATGGCCGACGGTAGCCTGAGCCATCAGGAGGATATCTGGACCCGCGGCGACTATCCGCGCACCTTAACTCTGGATAACCAGGGCCAGTGGCTGTACGTCATGAACCAGCGTAGCGACAACATCACCCGCTTTAGCGTCGCGCCGAAGGACGGCAAGCTGACGTTTTCGCCAGACTATACCCCGGTGGGCAGCCCGTCTCAGATGGTGATATCTGCTCAACCCTGAGCCGTAAGAAAAAGGAACCGACATGCGATTTCCCAACCCACGTTTAGCGCAGCTGTTTACCCTGCTGCAAAACGAAACGCTGCCGCAGGATGAGCTGGCGCAGCGGCTGTCGGTTTCTACCCGGACGGTACGCGCTGATATCACCGCGTTGAACGAGCTGCTGTTGCACTATGGGGCGCAGTTTACTCTTAGCCGCGGCAGCGGTTATCAACTGGTCATTAACGATCCGTTGCGCTATCAGACCCTGGAAGAGAGCGCGCCAAAAGCGCAGCATATTCCGCGCACAGCGGCAGATCGGATCCACTTTTTGCTGGTGCGCTTTTTGACTTCGGCCTTCTCTATCAAGCTGGAAGATCTGGCCGATGAGTGGTTCGTTAGCCGGGCGACGCTGCAAGGCGACATGGCCGAGGTGCGCGAACGTTTTCAGCGTTATCAGCTGACTCTGGAGACGCGTCCACGCCACGGTATGAAGCTGTTTGGCAGCGAAGTGTCGATTCGCGCTTGTCTGACCGATCTGCTGTGGGAGCTGACGCAGCAGGGAGCGCTGAATCCGCAGCTCAGCGAAGAAGCGCTGACTCCCGGCGTGCCGGAGCGGCTGGAGCAGATACTGCAAGAGACGCTGACCCGCCACCAGATCCGCCTGACCGACGTGGGCGAGCGTTTTGTCTGCCTGTACGGCGCAGTAGTGGTGCGCCGCGTGAGCGAAGGGTATCCGCTGGCGGATTTCAGCGCCGATGATGTGGCGCATAACGTTCGTGATGCCGCGCGGGAGCTGGCAAATGCCATGCAGCAACTGGCGGATAAACCGCTTGCGCCAGCGGAAGAGGAGTGGCTGTGCGTGCACTTAGCCGCGCGTCAGGTACAAGACGTCGATCCGGGGACCATCAGCGCTGATGATGATGAAGCGCTGGTGAACTACATCCTGCGTTATATCAATCAGCAATATAACTACAACCTGTTGAATGACGACCAGCTGCATGCCGACCTGCTGACGCATATTAAGACCATGATCACCCGCGTGCGCTACCAGATAATGATCCCTAACCCGCTGCTTGATAACATCAAGCAGCACTATCCGATGGCGTGGGATATGACGCTGGCGGCGGTGTCCAGCTGGGGGAAATATACACCCTATGCCATCAGCGAAAACGAGATTGGCTTTCTGGTGCTGCATATCGGCGTCGGGCTGGAGCGCCACTACAATATTGGCTATCAGCGTCAGCCGCAGGTGCTGCTGGTGTGCGATACCAGCAACGCGATGGTGCGGATGATTGAAGCCATTCTGCAACGTAAGTATCCGCAACTGGAGATCGCCGCCACGCTGTCGCAGCGCGAGTATGAGCAACGACAAGAGATCGCAGAAGATTTTGTGATCTCCACCGTACGCATCAGCGAAAAAGATAAGCCGGTGGTGACCATCGCGCCGTTTCCTACCGACTATCAGCTCGATCAAATCGGCAAGCTGGTGCTGGTGGACAGGACCCGCCCGTGGATGCTGGACAAGTATTTCGATGAAGCTCATTTTCAGGTGATTGATACGCCGATGGACCAGCAAACGCTGTTTGCCACCCTGTGCCAACAGCTACAGCAGGAGGGGTTTGTTGATGCGGAATTTCATGATTCGGTAGTGGAGCGTGAGGCTATTGTCAGCACCATGCTTGGCGACGGTATTGCGTTACCCCACGCCCTTGGACTACTGGCGAAAAAGACCGTGGTCTATACGGTGATCGCTCCGCACGGTATCGCCTGGGGCGATGAAACCGCACATATCATCTTCCTGCTCGCGATCAGTAAAAGCGAGTATGAAGAAGCGATGGCGATCTACGATATTTTCGTCACTTTCCTGCGCGAACGCGCCATGGCCCGCCTTGCCGCCACCCGCAGTTTTGATGAGTTTAAAACGGTGGCGATGGAGTGCGTCAGCCGGTTTTGATTTTTACCGTACGGCCCTTCGCCACGTTTTATGCATCTGTCACCGTTCACAAAATCACGCCACGACCGTCGTCACCTGTCCCGGAAAACTAATTTGAATTACCCCGCCCCACATGCAGATTAACTGCGACTGGGCGGTGAGGGCGGGCATATTTCCTACCAGCACCGTTGGCGAACCGGGCATCCATGGTGCGGGCGTTGCAGGAATACAGGGCATCGGCGTCAGGACGCCAAGCGCTGCTGCGGTGGCGGCGGCAACCGTCGGGTTGGCAATACTGAGGCACATCCCGAATGGCATAATGTTCACAAACGGTTTGTTATCCATAATATTCGCCATCGGCAGGCCGCTGACGAGTGTGCGGTTGATAGGCATAACCATCAGTGTTGAGGGCGCAACGCCAAATGAGCACTGCAACAATGCGCCGGTACAGACTCCTGGACAACTCATGGTAATACCCCTAGTTGCCGCCACAATCGGCGGGCGGATTCATCGCCGGTAATCAGTTCTGAGAGCAGCTCCGGTAGCGGCGTGTGCCCCCAGGCAAAAGCGCGGTACAGCAAATATGGTACCGGACTGTGCGGCTCGGTGCGCGCCAGATAATCCGCCACCTGTTTAATCATCTGATACGCCTGCTCCCGATGGGCAAATGCGGTGGTGTTGTCCATCTCCGGTGAGCAGCGGATCGCGTCTGCACTGAGGTTATCCGTCTGAATCGTGGCTGGTGATGCCTGAAGATGCTCCATCGTTTTCCTCCTGATTATTCCTGTTCGGACAGCAGTTTTGCCAGAATGAAAAGCGGCTATTCAGTAAAATTAAAAAATGAGAGATATTATTCTGGCGATATGTGAAATTATTTTAATATCTCTCTGATTTATTTAGGGGGATGTCACTATAAAGAAGATAATTAATGACGGTGGTTTGTTTTTTGATTCAAATCATTATTCATTACATATTACAGAATAAAAATTTTAACATATCATAAATTGATTTGGTGAATGATTTTGCATGTAAATATAATAATTTTTATTTTCCGTTGGTTATACTGTTGATTTTTATTGGTTAATTTTTAGTTAATTGATTTTTATCAAATGTATTGATTTGGTGTGAAAAGTGAAAAATAAAGTTGATATTTATTTTTGGTTGTGTTTTTTATATTGCATATAACTATTCGTAAATATTTTTTTGAGAATGAGAGTACGACAGAAGTAGCATAAGGAATACTATTGCATTAAAAAAATATTAAATATGCAGGGAACATTCAGCATAAAGTCAGCTGCATTAGGAATCTGTGCATAAAAATAATCTGTGCCAGGAAAATAGGTAGCATGATTAAGAAAAAGAACTTCCGTTGATGGTGGGTCTTTTAGCTGATTTATCCAGCCAATCGACATCCCCATCTGATCAAGTAAGGAGATAGGCCATGGATGCGATTTTTTTAAAGCTGAGCGATGGCATTAAAGGCGAAAGCCAGGCTGATGGATTTAAAGATCAGATAGAAATAATGTCCTTCAGCCATAACGTGGCAATGCAGGTTACCAACGACGTCAGTAACACTGAGCGCACCTCGGGGCGAGTGCATGTTGGTGAAATGTCGCTGACCAAATTTATCGATCTCTCCACGCCGGTGCTCAATGAGTACTGCTGTAGCGGAAAAAATATCCCCACGGCGATATTAACGCTGTGCCGTAATGATGACGGTAAAATGCTGCCGTTTATCGTCTACACCTTAACCAACGTGATCATCTCCCACCTGAGCGTCAGCGGCGGTTCCGGCGGCAAGCCGATCGAAACGATGTCGCTGAACTTTACCAAAATTAAATGGGAAATCGTTGCTCAGAAGTTGGATGGTGAGAAAAAAGGCAACGTCTCTTCGGTCTGGGATATGGCGATGGACCAGAAAGGTCGCTGATGGTGAAGTCATTCATTCGACTCGCGCCGCCAACAGCATCTTGAGGAGAATCAAAAATGGATTTAAAAGCGTTGGTACAACGACTCAATCCGGTCTGCTTTCGTGCGCTGGAGCAGGCCGCCGAACGCAGCCGGGCGCAGGGACACTGGTTTGTTGAGCCGGAGCATCTGCTGCTGGCGCTACTGGATGATGAACACTGCGACCTCGCGTATTGCCTGAGCGGCGCGGCGATTTCCGTCGATACGCTGCGTGAAGAGATCCGCAGCGCCCAGGCGCAGTTTAAAACCGGCTGCACGCGGATGCCGGTGTTTTCCGTGCAACTGGTGGAATTGCTGGAAGGGGCGGTTTTGTTGGCGGCTTTTCAGCGCCTGTTGAAGGTCCGTTCAGCGTTGTTGCTGCAAGCCTTACTCACCCGAGAACGTCTGCGCGCCCAGTTGGCGCAAGGGATGCCGCTGCTGTTGCAGCTTCCGGCTGGGGTGATGGAAAGCCAGTGGCAAAGCTGGTGTCGTGGCTCCGTTGAAGAAGTAAGCGACACGCATACGGGAGAAAACCCGGAGCGGGAAGGTGGCGTGCTGGATCAATACACCCACGATCTGACCCGGGACGCGCGGGAAGGGCGGATCGATCCGATCATCGGGCGCAATGCGGAGATCCGTCAGTGTATCGACATCCTGCTGCGCCGCAGGCAAAACAACCCGATTCTGGTTGGCGCGCCAGGCGTGGGGAAAACCGCCGTCGCTGAGGGGCTGGCGCGACGCATTGCCGAAGGCAGCGTGCCGCCGCCGCTGCGTGACGTATCGCTGCTGGCCCTCGATCTCGGTCTGTTGCAGGCCGGTGCGGGGGTGAAGGGGGAATTTGAGCAGCGGCTGAAAGGGGTGATTGAGGCGGTCAAAAAATCCCCGCAGCCGATTATTCTGTTTATCGACGAAGCCCACACGCTTCTTGGCGCGGGTGACAGCGATGCCGCCAACCTGCTGAAACCAGCGCTGGCGCGCGGTGAATTACGCACTATCGCCGCCACCACCTGGCTGGAGTACAAAAAGTACTTTGAGAAAGACCCGGCGCTGGACCGGCGTTTTCAGCGCATCCAGATTGAAGAGCCGGATGAGAACAGCGCAGTGCTTATGCTGCGGGCGGTGGCCGACAAGCTGGAGGCGCAACACGGGGTGCAGATCCTCGATACCGCTATTCGCGAGGCGGTGCACCTCTCCCAGCGCTACATCTCCGGACGTCAGCTGCCGGATAAAGCCATCAGCGTGCTCGACACCGCCTGTGCGCGAGTGGCGCTGGTGCAGCATGACGAGGTGCCGGACTGCGTGGATCCCGCCACCGTTGCGGCGGTGATCGGCGGCTGGACCGGCATCCCGCTCAGCCAGATGCTGACTGATGAAGCCCACGCCCTGCGTACGCTGGTCGAACGGATGAGCGAGCGGGTGAAGGGGCAACAAACCGCGCTGGAAACCATTGCCCAGCGGCTGCGTGCTTACCGCAGCGGCCTGACCGATCCGCAAAAGCCGGTCGGCGTGTTCCTGCTGGTAGGGCCAACCGGCGTCGGCAAAACCGAAACTGCCTACGCGCTGGCCGACGCCCTGTACGGCGGCGAACGCAATCTGATCACTATCAACCTTTCTGAATACCAGGAAGCGCATACCGTCAGTCAGCTGAAAGGCGCGCCGCCGGGCTACGTCGGTTACGGCAGCGGCGGAGCGTTAACCGAAGCCGTGCGCCGCCGCCCGTATTCGGTGGTGCTGCTTGATGAAATCGAAAAAGCGCACCCGGACGTGCTGGAAGCGTTCTATAACGTTTTCGACAGAGGCGTGATGGAAGATGGCACCGGGCTGATCGTTGATTTCAAAAATACGGTAATGCTGGTGACCAGCAATGTCGGCGCGGAGCTGGTTCTCGACACGTTGGCTTCTGAATTAAATAGCGAGCGGTTTAATGAGGAATTGCGAGAGGAACTGTTGCGTCATTTTCGTCCGGCGTTTTTAGCACGGATGACCACGGTGGTGTATCGCGTGCCGGATGAAAAAATATTAAAAGACACTCAAAAATAAAAGGAATTCCCCATGCCAGATTCCACCATCATAAAACTCACCGCCCCAACTCTAGCCGGCCTTACCGCTGCGACCGCCCATACCGATTCCCAACTTAACGGCCTGACCGCCGCCACCGTCGCGGGAACCACCTCCGCGCCGCTAACCCTTGACACCGCGCTGGCAACCCATCTTACCGCCACCATCAACAACGCTGATTACGACGGGCTGATTGCCGAGGTGCACCAGCTTCCGGCGACCAGTAACGCCGACCGCTACCAGTTTGTCCTGCGCCCTTGGCTGTGGTGGCTGACGCTTGCCAGCCATGATCGTGTGTTTCAGAACCTCTGCGTGCAGGAGATCGTCGAGAAGGTGTTTAAGGACGCTGGATTTAGCGACTATAAATTCCAGCTGAAAAGCAAACCAATAAAACGTGAATATTGCCTGCAATATAACGAAAGCGATTTTAATTTTGTCTCGCGGCTGCTGGAGCAGGAGGGAATTTTCTGGTTCTTTACCCATAAAGAAGGCAAGCACACGCTGGTGCTGGCGGATGATAACAGCGCCTTCCCGCCGATTACTGGTGATAAAAAGGTGAAGTATCAGGCAGCATCAAGCAGCGCACGAGAAAGCGGAATGATTCGTTCGGCAGAGCTGCGTTTGCAGGCGACTTTGCAGGGGGGCCAGACCAGCGATTTCAGCTATGAGCAGCCGAAAGCGGCGCTGTTCGCGCAGGCCAAACGGCTGGTCGGTGAAAGCGACTGCGCGGCGCTGATGGCCGGGCACTGGTTCACGTTAACCGATCACGACGACAAGGCGCTAAACATCAACTGGCTAATCACCACCGTTAGCCACGAGTACGACGGCGAGCGCTATCGCAACCGCTTTACCGCCATCCCGAAGGCCACGCCGTATCGCCCGCAGTGCGCCACGCCGAAGCCGTTTATGCATACGCAAACGGCGACGGTGGTCGGCAAGCAGGGGGAGGAGATCTGGACCGATAACCTGGGCCGGGTAAAGGTGCAGTTTCCATGGGACAGGGAAGGCAAAAACGACGAATCCAGCTCCTGCTGGCTGCAGGTCGCCACAGCCTGGAGCGGCAACGGCTTCGGCGCACAGTTTATCCCGCGCATCGGTCAGGAAGTGGTGGTGAGCTTTATCGACGGCGACCCGGATAAGCCGTTAATTACCGGCTGCGTGTACAACGGCGCGAATGCCTTGCCGTATGCGCTCCCGGACAATCAAACCCAGTCCGGCATCAAAACTCACAGCGAAGAAGGCTTTAACGAGCTGCGCTTCGACGACAAAAAAGACGCCGAACTGCTGGCGATGCAGGCGCAGAAGGATTTCCAGCTCACCGTGCTTAACGACAGCAAAACCACCGTTGGCCATGATGAGATCCTGAGTGTGAAAAATAAACGCAGCGTGACGGTGAAGGGCGATCAGGAACATGCCATCGACGGCAACGAGACGCATAGAGTGAAGGGCAACTACACCCTGAACGTCGACGGCAATCTGACGATTAAGGTCAGCGGCACGCTCACCCTGGAGAGCGGTAAAACGTTGGACATCAAGAGCGGGGCGGGTCTTAACGCCAGCGCGTTGGGCAGCATGAAGCTGGATGCCACCAACATCGCCAGTGAAGCCAAAGCCTCGCTGACCCAGAAAGCCGCAACTATCAGCCATGAAGCTAAGGCGACTCTGACCAGCAAAGCCAGCGCGATGCAAACCGTGGATGGTGGCGGGATGCTGACCATCAAAGGCGGGATGGTGAGGATTAACTGATGAGCGACATGCTGGAATTAACGTAAATGATGCACAACCTGGTTGCTGCTGCCGCGCCAGATCAGCGCCGGGTCTTTTAAATCCTGCACAAATTTACCATCAACCAGCACGTTGATTAAATCCACCACCTGCATCTGCGCGGCGTTGAGTTCGTCCAGCTTGTAGCCGGTCCATACCCAGATGTCTTTGCCGGGACACTCGGCGCGGACGCGCTGAACCAGCTTGAGGATCTCCGGCACGTTCTGCGGATGCAGCGGGTCGCCGCCGGAAAGCGTGATCCCCTGGCGCTTAACGCGGGTGTCATTGAGGTCGGCAATGATGCGATCGGCCATTTCGGCAGTAAACGGCATGCCGGAATTTAGCCGCCAGGTGCTCTTGTTGTAGCAGCCGGGGCATTCGTGAACGCAGCCGGAGACAAACAGGGTGCAGCGGGTGCCGGGGCCATTGACGATGTCAACGGGATAGTATTGATGATAATTCATTTTTCGCTTCTCAATTAACGCCATAGCCGCGTTGGCTGCGCTCACTCACCCCGGTCACGTACTTAATGTACGCTCCCGGGGATTCCCTCGTTTGCCGCCTTGCTCTGACGCTAATTGCTTTGCGAAAACGTTGGGCGTGTTTTGCATTTGTAAAGGGAACGGCTTCCGAATGGTCAAACAGCGACTGGGCGATTCCCTCTCCCCTTTGGGGAGAGGGTTAGGGTGAGGGGAAGAATTAACCGAGCTGCCCGTTACCCAGGTGCTTAACGCGGCGTTTCACTTCTTCCTGCTTACCGGCGTTGAACGGGCGGGCGTCCGGGCTGCCGAGATAACCGCACACCCGACGGGTCACCGACACGCGGGAGGCATCGTGGTTGCCGCATTTCGGGCAGGTGAAGCCTTTGCTGGTACACTCAAACTCGCCGGTAAAGCCGCACTCGTAACACTCATCGATTGGCGTATTGGTCCCGTAATACGGCACGTGCTGATAGCTGTAATCCCACACGTCTTCCAGCGCTCTCAGGTTGTGCTGAATATTCGGGTACTCGCCGTAGCAAATAAAACCTCCGCTAGCCACTGGCGGGTAGGCTGCTTCAAAATCGATTTTGTCGTACGGGTTCACCTTCTTCTCCACGTCGAGGTGGAAGCTGTTGGTGTAATAACCTTTATCGGTCACGCCTTTAATCACGCCAAACTCGGCGGTATCCAGACGGCAGAAGCGGTCGCAGAGGTTTTCGCTCGGTGTGCTGTACAGGCTAAAGCCGTAGCCGGTTTCGTCTTTCCACTGGTCTACTGCTTCGCGCAGATGCTGAACGATGGCGACGCCTTTTTCGCGCAGCGCAGCGCTGTCGTACATATGTTCGTCACCGAACAGCGCATTGATCGTTTCATGGATGCCGATATAGCCAAGAGAAATCGACGCACGACCGTTTTTGAAGATTTCAGAAACGTCATCGTCCGCTTTCAGACGCACGCCGCAGGCCCCTTCCATATACAGAATCGGTGCAACGCGAGCTTTCACCCCTTCGAGGCGGGCGATACGGGTCATCAGCGCTTTACGCGCCAGCTGCAGACGTTCGTCCAGCAGTTTCCAGAACGCAGTTTCATCGCCTTTCGCTTCCAGCGCGATGCGCGGCAGGTTGAGGCTGATAACGCCGAGGTTGTTACGGCCATCGTGAACCTGCTCGCCGTCTTCGTTTTCCCACACGCCGAGGAAGCTGCGGCAGCCCATCGGAGTTTTGAACGAACCGGTTACCTTCACAACCTGATCGTAGTTGAGGATATCCGGGTACATGCGCTTGCTCGCGCACTCCAGCGCCAGCTGTTTGATATCGTAGTTAGCGTCGCCAAACTTGTGGTTCAGGCCGTCGCGAATCGCGAATACCAGCTTCGGGAACACCGCCGTTTTGCGGTTTTTACCGAGGCCCGCGATGCGGTTACGCAGAATGGACTGCTGAATCAGACGCGATTCCCAACTGGTGCCGAGGCCGAAACCGAAGGTTACAAACGGCGTCTGCCCGTTAGCGGTATGCAGCGTGTTCACTTCATATTCCAGAGACTGGAAGGCGTCGTAGCACTCTTTCTCGGTACGAGAACGGGCATAGCCTTCGGCATCCGGGATCTGCCACTCTTCGGCAATTTTGCGATGCTTGTTAAAACTTTCGGCAACGAACGGCGCCAGCACTTCATCAATACGGTTGATGGTCGTGCCGCCATAAATATGGCTGGCGACCTGAGCAATAATCTGCGCCGTTACCGCGGTTGCGGTAGAGATAGACTTCGGCGGCTCAATCTCGGCGTTGCCCATCTTAAAGCCCTGGGTCAGCATGCCTTTCAGATCGATCAGCATACAGTTAAACATCGGGAAGAACGGCGAATAGTCGAGGTCGTGATAGTGGATCACGCCGCGCTCGTGGGCCATCACCACGTCATGGGGCAGCAGGTGCTGACGCGCGTAGTGCTTGGCGACGATACCCGCCAGCAGGTCGCGCTGGGTCGGGATGACTTTACTGTCTTTGTTAGCGTTTTCGTTGAGTAACGCCGAGTTGGTCTGCTCAACCAGGCCGCGAATTTCCTGGTTCAGACGACCGCGCTTTTCACGTTGGCTATCGCGGTCGTGGCGATATTCAATGTAGGCGCGCGCTAACTGTTTGTACGGACCGGACATCAGCTGGTTCTCAACGGCGGTCTGGATCTCGTTGATATCAACCTGGGCGCGGCCCTGCATTTGCTGGCTAACGACTTCTGCGACGGTGGCGCAATAGTCTGCGTCATCGACTCCCGCTGCTTTAGCTGCACGTAGAATTGCTTCATTAATGCGCTCTGACTTGAACGGCACTTTACAGCCATCGCGTTTCATCACATGCGGTGTCATGATCACTCCATACTTTTTTATAGAACAGGTTATCCACAGTGGCGGAAGGTCAACCGAAGTCATGAGACGCTACAGCTGCCGCCGCTTCCCTTCGATTCCGGCCCTTTTTATCCACATCCCATCACCGCCAGAGTACGATGGGTTGTGGTGACATAATAGACTATTAATACAATATGTAGGGCCGGGGCGCATTTTAAGTTCTATATGTAGTGCTTTGCATCAAAGATGTTTGCAATTTTATTGATGCAGAACAAAGTAAAAAGAGGAGAGTAGCAATGATGGGCGCTAGCGCTTAATGTAAATTTATCTGCCTATTTAATAAGCAAAAATTGGGCCTGAACAGCTATTGCTCAGGCCGATAAGAGGGATTTCAGGCGATTAGCGTATCGTTAAGCAGGTCGACCAGCAGCAGCATAGCGTAGCGCGCGGCCTGCGCATTTTCAGGCAACGGCAGCAGGGCGGAAGCCATATTGCTCAACGCATGATTAGCCGGGGTGAGGGCAAAAATCGTCGCTTCCTGTACGCGGGCCAGCAGGGTAGCGCCTTGCAAAATAGCATCAGCTTCGCCGGTTGCCAGCACCAGCAGTAGATGATCGTCGCTGAGCGAGCTGGCTATCATGCGCATCAGGGCGCTGTCCTGACACAGATTAATCACGATCCCTATCGACAGCAGCTGATGCTGAAGCAGCGTCGCCAGCGCGATGTCCTGAGCGCCAAGGGCGAAACAGTGTACGGCGCGGGCATTCTGCAGACGGGTACGCAATTTTTGCAGCGTGGCTTCCGGGGTGCCAACCAGCTGCTGCTCCAGATTTTCGTTAATCAGGCTGAGCTTATCGCGCCATGCGGCGGGCAGCGTTGCACTGTCTTCGCTGAGCCAACTGGTGCGACGTTCGCAGGCCTGCGCCAGTTGTTTGCGCAAATCGCGGATATCATCGCAGCCCACGGAGCGAGCAAAGCGGGTAATGGTCGCCGGGCTGACGCCAGCGCGTATCGCCAGTTCATCAATTGATGCGCTGGCGGTAAAGCTTAAATTCTCCAGAATAAACGCCGCGACTCTCGATTCCTGAGCGCTAAAGCGAGTCATCCCTTCCTGCAACTGCCCTACGATATCCATGGTCTCAGCCCTTATCTCCGTCATCACCGGAATGAAAATATTTTTCAATTAATGATGGCTTTTTATACCACTTAATCACTCGTGATGCCTGGGTTTATTATCAACTTTGCTTTTTTTGCATGAGTAAAAGGGTGAAAAGTTACGTTCCGATCACGTACATGAAAAAAATTTTCATATAGCCTTCACCCATACCTCACCTCGTCATATAGTCGATGGTGTCTATTTAGCGATCGCTCAAGCAAAACCCAACGGGAGGAATGATGCAACGTATTGTACTGTGCTGCGCCGCCGGAATGTCCACCAGTATGCTGGTCAACAAAATGAAGGCCGAGGCGCAACAGCGCGCGCTGACGCTGGAGATCTATGCCGTTCCCGTCGCCGAGTTTGAACGCGAGTTAGCGAATGCTGATGTGATTTTACTGGGGCCACAGGTGAAATATGAAGCGGCCAGATTGACGGAACTTGCCGCGCCGCACGGTAAAGCCGTTGCGGTGATCGATATGGCGGATTACGGCATGATGCGTGGGGCCGCCGTTCTGGATAAAGCGCTCGCGCTACTGAACCACTAACTCTTTCCCATCACCGCGTTCATTTCACGAAGCCACTGCGGCTGCGTGCGGGGATCTGTACGCCAAAAATGAGGCCATCATGCAAGCATTGAAAATTGCCGTTATCGGCGGCGGCAGCAGCTATACGCCGGAACTTATTGAAGGGATTATCCTTCGCCATCAGCAGATCCCGGTGACGGAGCTGGCGCTGGTCGATGTTGAGGCCGGGCGCGAGAAAGTGGCGATTATCGCCGCGCTGACCCAGCGCATGCTAAAACGTAACGGTCTTGAACAGGTGAAGGTCAGCGTGCATTTTGCTCTGGATGAGGCCATCCGCGGCGCTAAATTTGTGCTGACCCAGCTGCGGGTCGGGCAGCTGGCGGCGCGAGCGGCGGATGAGCGTTTGGGGTTGAAGTACAACCTGCTCGGCCAGGAAACCACGGGCGTCGGCGGATTTGCCAAAGCCCTGCGCACCATTCCAGTGATTTTGCAGGTCGCGCGCAAGGTTGAAGAGCTGGCGCCTGATGCCTTTATCCTCAACTTTACTAACCCGGCAGGGATAGTGACGGAAGCGGTCAGCCGCTACAGCAAAGCGAAAATCATCGGCCTGTGTAACGTGCCGATCAATATGCAGCACATGATTGCCGGCATGCTGGAGGCGAAAGAAGAGGAGGTCAGGCTGAGTTTCGCCGGGCTGAATCATATGGTCTGGGTACATAAGGTGATGCAGGGGCGGGAAGATGTGACCGGCAAGGTGCTCGACATGCTGTGCGATGGTCAGTCGCTGTCGATGAACAATATCAAATCGCTGCCGTGGCCTGCGAAGTTTCTCCGGGCGCTGAAGGCGATTCCGTGTCCGTATCATCGCTATTTCTGGCTAACCCCGACCATGCTGGCGGAAGAGATTGAAGCGGCGAAAACCAAAGGCACCCGTGCAGAGCAGGTGATGAAGGTGGAACAGGAGCTGTTTGATATTTACGCCCGGCCCGAGCTGGATGAAAAGCCCGAACAGCTGAGCTTTCGCGGCGGGGCTTATTACTCCGAAGTGGCGGTGGAGCTGATTAACGCCATCCACAATAATCTTGGCAAAGAGATGGTGGTGAATACCCGTAACAACGGTGCGATTCATGGTTTTGACGATGATGCGGTAGTGGAGATTAATAGCATCATTGATGCGCAAGGTGCACGTCCGCTGGCTTTTGGCGCGCTGCCCCCGGTGATGAACGGGCTAACCCAACAGGTGAAGGCGTTTGAGCGGCTGACGATTGAGGCGGCGGTCCATGGCTGTCGCGATAGCGCGCTGCTGGCGCTGGTGAGTAATCCACTGGTCGGCAATGTGACCGATGCCCAGGCGCTGCTTGATGAGGTGTTAACCCTCAACCGCCCCTGGTTAACGCAGTTTAACTAAACTTTTCCGCCTTCGGGGATACCATTATGTCTCGTACTTCATTTATTGAACGTTATGTCATGCCCGCCGCGCTGAAAATCGGCGGCCAGAAGCACGTCCTTTCGGTACGTGACGGCATCATTCTCAATATGCCGTTTATGTTGATTGGTTCGTTTTTCCTGATTTTTGCTTATCTGCCGATTCCGGGTTACGGCGAGATGATGGCCAGCATGTTTGGTGATGCCTGGCGCGACAAGATGCTGTACCCCGTCAAAGCGACCTACGACATTATGGCGCTGATCTCAGCCTTCGGGATTGCTTACCGACTGGCGGAAAAATATCGTACCCTGGATCCGCTAAGCGCCGGAGCGATGTCGCTGGTGGCGTTTGTCATGACCATCCCGCAGGTGACGCTGTTTACCCCCGTAGATGGCTCGGCGGCGCAAATCGTTAAAGGCGTGCTGCCGGTGGGGATGATTGGCAGTCAGGGGCTGTTTGTGGCGATTGTGATTTCGCTGCTCTCCACTGAAATCTACCGTCTGGTAGCCAGCCGTAATCTGGTGATCCGCATGCCGGATGGCGTACCGCCTGCGGTGGCGAAATCTTTCCTCGCCCTGATCCCCGGTTTCTGTGTGCTGGCCGTTGTGCTGGCGCTGCGTTTGATTGTCGAAGCTTCGCCGTTCGGCGATATCAATAGCATGATCACCACGCTGATTGGTATTCCAATGTCGCACGTCGGCGGATCTTTGCCGGGGATGATTATCTCGGTGATCCTGATTGGTATTCTGTGGACCCTGGGGCTGCACGGCGACACTATCGTGCTGGTGTTTATTCGCCCGGTTTGGTTGTCGAATATGTCGGAGAACCTTGAAGCGTTTCAGAACGGGCTGCCGATCCCGCATATCATTACTCAGCAGTTTTATGATTTGTGGATTGCCCCAGGCGGTACCGGGGCGCTGCTGGGGCTGGTGATCTTTATGCTGCTGCGCAGCCGCAGTCAGCAGATGAAACAGCTGGGGAAAATCGCCGCGCCGGGTGCGCTGTTTAATATCAGCGAGCCCATGGTGTTCGGCATTCCGCTGGTGATGAACCCGTACTTCTTCCTGCCGTTTATTTTGACGCCAGTGCTGTTGGTGATTGTCTCTTATACCGCAATGGCGACCGGACTGGTGGTCAAGCCTGCGGGGATAGCGCTGCCGTTCACCACGCCTATTTTTATGAGCGGGTACCTGGCGACGGGAGGGCATATTTCCGGCGCGGTGCTACAGGTGGTGAACCTGGCGATTTCGCTGGTTATCTATTATCCGTTCTTCCGCACATGGGATCGCCTGAAGGCGAAAGAGGAGCAGGCTTCAACGCCGACGGAAGCCAGTGCGACGTTGTCAGCGGCGGACCGCATCTAATGTTTCTACCGTCTTCTTCCCGGAGGCGGCGCTTGACGCGCCTGTCCGGGCTACCGAAAACCAGCGGGTGCTGTCCGGCAGTTGTAGCCCCGCTAAGCGTAGCGCGAGCGGGGGAAGGTTTTTCCCGGGTTGCGGCGTAAACGCCTTACCCGGGCTACCCGATCACTCGATTCGGCAACCCTGGTAGCCTGGAGCTCACTTACTCCTGCAACCACCACACTGCTTCAAACGGGCGCAAGGTCATGTCGGATGGGCGGTTAGCGGCTTCTGCATAGTTGCTCATCAGCACCCGCCAGTCGCCGTCAATGCCTTCCGGCTGCCAGCTTTGGAACTCGCGACTCAGGTTAGCGACGACAACCAGGGTTTGCCCCTGCCACTGGCGGCGATAGCACCACAGCGATGGATGCTCTGGCAACAGATCCTGATAATCACCCCAGGTCAGCACCGGTGTGCTTTTGCGCAGCGCAATCAGCTGCTGGTAGGCATAAAATACCGACTGCGGATCGGCCAGCGCCGCTTCGGCGTTGATCTGGCGATAATTATCGCTCAGCGCAATCCACGGCTCGCCTGCGCTGAAACCACCGTTTTCATCGCTACTCCACTGCATTGGCGTACGGCTGTTATCACGCGATTTGCTCGCCAGAATCGCCAGCAGCTCATCGGCATCCTGACCCTGCGCCGCGCGTTCGATAAACATATTGTGGCTCTCCACATCGCGGTAATCGGTGATGCGCGTGAAGTGCGGATTAGTCATACCTAGCTCTTCGCCCTGATAGATATACGGCGTGCCCTGCATACCGTGCAGCACCATCGCCAGCATTTTCGCCGCCGGGACGCGGTACTCGCCTTCGTCGCCGAAGCGGGAAACGATGCGCGGCTGATCGTGGTTACACCAGAACAGCGCGTTCCAGGCCCGATTGTGCATCCCCTGCTGCCAGTGGCTGAACAACGACTTCAGCTCCACAAAGTCCGGGCGTGCCAGCGTCCACTTCTCGCCGTTGGGATAGTCCACTTTGAGGTGATGGAAGTTAAAGGTCATCGACAGCTCTTTGCCGTCGAGCGAGGCGTACTGCTGGCAGTGTTCCAGTGAGGTGGAGGACATCTCGCCAACGGTCATCAGGCCGCGCGGGGTAAACACATCGCGGCTGAACTCCTGCAGGAACTCATGAGCGCGGGGACCATCAGTATAAAAGCGGCGACCATCGCCCTGGTGGTCATCCGGGAAGGATTGCCCTTTGGAAATTACGTTCACTACATCAAGGCGCAAGCCGTCGACGCCGCGATCGGCCCAGAACTCACAGACCTTTTTCAGCTCCGCGCGCACCTCTGGGTTTTCCCAGTTCAGGTCCGCCTGCTCAACGGCATACAGGTGCAGGTAATACTGCTCACTTTCCGCATGCCACTGCCAGGCGTTGCCGCCAAACTTGGAACGCCAGTTATTCGGTGGGGTGGTCGGTTCGCCATCGCGCCAGATATAAAACTGGCGATACGGGCTCTCTTTGTTGAGTGATTCCTGGAACCAGGCGTGCGCGGTGGAGGTGTGGTTTAGCACCATATCCAGCACGATACGCATGCCTCGCGCCTTCGCCTGAGCCACCAGTTCGTCGAAGTCGTCCAGCGTGCCGTAGGCCGGGTCGATAGCGGTGTAGTTGGCCACGTCGTAGCCGTTATCGACCTGCGGCGAGACGTAGAATGGCGTCAGCCAGATGGCGTCAACGCCGAGCTTTTGCAGATAGTCGAGGCGTGAAGTGACGCCGCGTAAATCGCCGGTACCGCTACCGGTCGTGTCCTGGAAACTCTTCGGATAGATTTGATAAATAACGCCGTTTTGCCACCAAAGGGGAAGGGTATTCATATCGCGTTCCTGCTGCAAAAAGGGGGCGATAGCGCGCCCCGAAAATAAGAAATCAGACAATCTGTAAGGTGCCCTGGCGGAACTTGCGCTGGTAGACGACCGTCGTCAGGACAATCGGCACCACCACGGCGATGACCATCGCCAGCGCGAAGACTTGCCAGTAGCTCGGCTGAATAGAGAGGATGCCCGGCAGGCCACCGACGCCAATGCCGTTGGCCATTACGCCGTTGAGCCCGCACAGCAGTCCGGCAAGCCCGGAACCGACCATCGCGCACAGCATCGGGAAGCGGTACTTCAGGTTGATACCGTACATTGCCGGTTCCGTGACCCCGAGGTAGGCGGAAATGGCTGCCGGAACGGAGATTTCGCGTTCATTCTGTTTACGGCTGGCGATGATGATCCCCACCACTGCCGACGCCTGAGCGATGTTGGACAGGGCAATCAGCGGCCATACCGGCGTGCCGCCCATGCTTTGAATCATCTGCATGTCGATAGCCAGGGTGGTCTGATGGACCCCGGTAATCACCAGCGGCGCATACAGGAAGCCGAACAGCGCGGCGCCAATCGGCGCGAAGCTGCCGGTCAACAGGTGGCGCACGGCCCAGGCCACGCCGTCGCCAATCATGCGGCCAAACGGGCCGATGAAGGCGTGCGCGAGGAATACCGCCAGGATCAACGAACACACTGGCACTACTACCAGGTAGAGGTAGTCAGGCACGATGCGCTTCAGGCGAGTCTCGATAAAGCCGAGCGCCAGTCCCGCCAGCAAGGCCGGGATAACCTGCGCCTGATAGCCAACTTTCTCGATGGTAAACAGGCCGAAGTTCCACACTTCCGGTACCTGCTGGCCTAGCAGATAAGCATTCATCAGCTGTGGAGAGACGAGGGTGACGCCCAGGACGATGCCGAGGATCGGCGTGCCGCCCACTTTTTTCACCGCTGACCAGCAGATCCCCACTGGCAGGTAGAAGAAGATCGCTTCGCCAATCAGCCACAGGAAGTCATAAATGGATTTCAGCGACGGGTGCATCTGCTCCAGCGTCTGGCCGTTGCTCATCGGCAGGTCGCCGATCACGTTGCGAAAACCCAGGATTAGGCCGCCGCTGATCAGCGCAGGCAGCAGCGGGAAGAAGATCTCGGCAAAGTGTGAAATGAGCTGTTCATGCCACTTCATATTCTGCCGCGCGGCCTTTTTGGCCTGTTCTTTGTCGGCGCTGGCTTGCCCTGTAGTGGCCAGTAGCGCTTTGTAGTAATCGCCGACTTCCGTGCCGATCACCACCTGGAACTGTCCGGCGTTGGTAAAGCAACCCTTCACCATGCGCAGCTGTTCAATCTCTTTGGGTTTGGCGATGGCTGGATTATTCAGCACAAAGCGCAGACGGGTAATACAGTGGCTAACGGTGGCGATATTGTCGCGCCCGCCCACCAGCTCGATAAGTTTATCGATGTCCTGCTGATTCACTTTACTCATGATGAGGCCTCATGACCGAGGGAGAGGTTGTGTTTTAACTTGGGTTGAATCCTAACCGCTCCGTTTGAATTGCAAAATGGGAACGTTCCCGAAACGCAGCGAAGATCACATAAATCGTTAAGACAGGCTTAATTCAGTACGGCAGGAATCACTATCTGGCGGGGTTCACTGCTCCCGGCGATCTGCTCGATCAACTGCTGCGCCGCCCGTCGTCCGGACTCGGCGTAGCCGGGATCGACGGTGAGGATCTCCGGGTGAAGAAACTTCATTAACGGCGTGCTGCCGACGCTGGCAAGCTGGAGATTGTCGATTCCCTGCTGCTGGAGATATTTGCTGGCCCCAAGGGCGAGGGTATCGGTGGCGCAGACCAGCGCGCTGGTGTCAGACGACAGCACGCTGGCGACATTCTCATAACCTTGCTTCATTCCCAAACCCGGCAGCGCGTCGAGGGGAGTGAGATGTTTTTTCTGGCAGAAATGGAGGTAGGCCTGGTGACGGCGTTGCCCGGTGGTGATGTCGCTATGCGGCACCCCGAGAAAGCTGATATGGCGATGCCCGAGATCGTACAGACGCTGCATCAGCATTTTGATGGATCCTTCATCGTCATAGCACACGGAAGCTATCCCCGGCGCGTCGCGGGCCAGCAGCACCAGCGTTTCTCGCCACGGAGTGAGCATCTCTTCATGAATGCCGGTAAAGCCAAACAGCACCACGCCGTCGATATTGCGCCGGGCGAGTATGCCGAGATGCTCTTCGACCAGCGCCGGAGAGAACTGGCTTTCCATCATAATCGGGTCGTAGCCCTGCTCATAAAAGACGGGAAGCATGGTCTGCACGGCGAGGTTTTCCGACAGCGAATCCAGACGAGTGACGATGATCGCCACCACTTTGTCGCTCTGGCCGCGCATCGCCCTGGCGGAACGCGAAGGAGAGAACCCTTGTTGCTGCATCACCGCTTCTACGCGTTCGCGGGTGCGCTCGCTAACGCCGCTTTCGTTATTGAGTACGCGCGATACCGTTGATTTCCCGACGCCGCTTAAGCGGGCGATATCTTTGATGGTCAGCCGGTTTTGCATGCAGGGTTCTCGTCGTGGTCCGATTAAAGTGAGCCTAATGCTACTCAACGAAACCACAATGAGCAAAGTCTGGTTTACGTCTGGTTTAGTTTCTGGGGGGTATCATCGCCATAATAGCCACAAATAGATTATTGGTAGCGTTATAATCCGCGCCGTTTGTATTCACTTACCGGAGATTTTATGGACCCCGATCCCACTCCTCATCCTCGATGGAGTCACCTTTCTTTCCGGTAAGCCTGCTTAGCACTGCTTTACCGGAAAGCGTAAAGCAGTGATGTCTTTGATGTCCCTGCCATAAAAATAACATACCTGACAGGTAGAGCTTGCTCGCGCCTGTTGGTTATTCTGCGTTCGCTCGCGCGAGCGCGGAGGGACTGTTTATGCTGAAAAATTTTACCCGCCAGCTATTTGCTCAGCTTGGCCGCCATTTACCGCGTCGCCTGGTGCAGCGCGATCCGCTGCCCGATGCCCGCAATCTGGCGAGCGCGCCGATTCCGGATTCGCTTGGTAAGCAGTGTCTGAACGTCGCGGCAATGGACGAAAATGAAGTCTGGCGCGCTTTTGCCAGCCATCCTGAAGGGCTGAATGAAGGCGAAGTTGCGCAGAAAATCGCCCAGCACGGCGAAAACCAGATCCCGGCGCAGAAACCCTCGCCGTGGTGGGTACACTTGTGGAGCTGTTACCGCAACCCCTTCAACCTGCTGCTGACCGTTCTGGGGATTGTCTCCTACTCAACGGAAGATCTGTTCGCCGCGGCGGTTATCGCCCTGATGGTGGGGATCTCTACGCTGCTTAACTTTATTCAGGAAGCCCGCTCGACCAGGGCGGCGGATGCCCTGAAGGCGATGGTCAGCAACACCGCGACGGTGCTGAGAGTGGTGAATGAGCAGGGTGAAAGCCGCTGGTGTGAGCTGCCGATCGATCAACTGGTGCCGGGCGATATCGTCAAGCTGTCGGCGGGAGATATGATCCCTGCGGATCTGCGCGTGTTTCAGGCGCGCGATCTGTTTGTCGCCCAGGCTTCGCTGACCGGCGAATCGTTGCCGGTTGAGAAAGTCGCTCGCACCCGCGATCCGCTGCAAACGAACCCGCTAGAGTGTGACACCCTGTGCTTTATGGGCACCAACGTGGTGAGCGGCTCGGCGCAAGCCATTGTTTTCGCCACCGGCGGCGGCACCTGGTTTGGTCAACTGGCCGGGCGAGTCAGCGAGCAGGAAAGTGAGCCGAACGCCTTCCAGAAAGGCATCAGCCGGGTCAGCATGCTGCTGATCCGCTTTATGCTGGTGATGACGCCGATAGTGCTGCTGATTAACGGCTATACCAAGGGCGACTGGTGGGAAGCGGCGCTGTTCGCGCTCTCTGTCGCTGTCGGCCTGACTCCTGAAATGCTGCCGATGATCGTCACCTCGACGCTGGCGCGCGGGGCGGTGAAGCTGTCGAAACAGAAAGTCATTGTCAAACACCTCGATGCCATCCAGAACTTTGGCGCGATGGACATTCTGTGCACCGACAAAACCGGCACCCTGACTCAGGATAAAATCGTGCTGGAGAACCATACCGATGTCTCCGGCAAGGTGAGCGAACGTGTGCTGCATAGCGCCTGGCTCAACAGCCACTACCAGACCGGGCTGAAGAATTTACTTGATACTGCGGTGCTGGAAGGCGTCGAGCTGGAGTCGGCGCGCGGGCTGGCGGAGCGCTGGCAGAAAGTGGATGAGATCCCATTCGATTTTGAGCGCCGCCGCATGTCGGTGGTGGTGCAGGAGAAGGACAACGTCCATCAACTGATCTGCAAAGGGGCATTGCAGGAGATCCTCAACGTCTCGACCCAGGTGCGCTACAACGGTGACATCGTACCGCTGGACGACACCATGCTGCGGCGCATCCGTCGCGTTACCGATACCCTAAACCGTCAGGGATTGCGCGTGGTGGCGGTGGCGACCAAATATCTACCCGCACGCGAGGGCGACTACCAGCGCGCGGATGAGTCAGACCTGATCCTCGAAGGTTACATTGCCTTCCTTGACCCGCCGAAAGAGACCACCGCCCCGGCGCTAAAAGCGCTGAAGGCCAGCGGCATCACGGTGAAAATCCTCACTGGCGATAGCGAGCTGGTGGCGGCAAAAGTGTGCCATGAAGTGGGGCTGGATGCGGGCGACGTGGTGATTGGCAGCCAGATTGAAGCGCTGAGCGATGATGAACTGGCCGAACTGGCAAAACGCACCACCCTGTTTGCCCGCCTGGCGCCGCTGCATAAAGAGCGGATTGTCACCTTGCTCAAACGTGAAGGGCACGTGGTGGGTTTTATGGGCGACGGCATTAACGACGCACCGGCGCTGCGCGCGGCGGATATCGGTATTTCCGTTGACGGCGCGGTGGATATCGCCCGCGAGGCGGCGGATATTATTCTGCTGGAGAAGAGCCTGATGGTGCTGGAAGAGGGGGTTATCGAAGGCCGCCGGACTTTCGCCAACATGCTCAAATACATCAAAATGACCGCCAGCTCTAACTTCGGTAACGTCTTCAGCGTTCTGGTCGCCAGCGCTTTTTTGCCGTTCCTGCCAATGTTGCCGCTGCACTTGCTGATTCAGAACCTGCTGTACGATGTATCCCAGGTAGCGATTCCGTTTGATAACGTGGACGACGAGCAGATTCGTAAACCGCAGCGCTGGAATCCGGCGGATCTCGGGCGCTTTATGGTCTTCTTTGGGCCGATAAGCTCGATATTCGATATTCTGACGTTCTGCCTGATGTGGTGGGTATTCCATGCCAATACACCGGAAACCCAGACCCTGTTCCAGTCCGGCTGGTTTGTGGTCGGTCTACTGTCGCAGACGCTGATTGTGCATATGATCCGCACGCGGCGGATCCCGTTTATTCAGAGCCGCGCGGCCTGGCCGCTGATCGTGATGACGCTGCTGGTGATGGTGGTGGGGATTGCGCTACCGTTCTCGCCGCTGGCGGGCTATTTGCAGCTTCAGGCGCTGCCGCTGAGCTACTTCCCGTGGCTGATTGCCATTCTGGCGGGCTATATGACGCTGACCCAGATGGTTAAGGGCTTTTACAGCCGCCGCTACGGCTGGCAGTAATTTCTTCGCTCATTATCGGCCTGGCGCGTTTTTACCCAGGCCGATAATTTCTCAGGCCATGCGTACGATCATATAGCCAACGCTAAAGACAAAAAGGGCGATGAAGGCCCAACTGAATTGATAAAATGCATTTCTCGCTCCGCGTCCGGAGCGGGAGAGAAAGATATTTTCTTCCCGGATGTGTTTTGCCGATATTTGGCGAAAGCGGCGGATGTAGCCAACGCAGTACACCAGGAAAACGGACATTACGCATGCGCCGATGGATTTAGAGAACATAATGGCGAGGATTAGGGCTGTAATGACGAAGCACAGGAATACCTTTGCGCCCGTCGACTCTAATTGTTTCAACTCGGCACGTACATTTTCGGCGTGCAGCTCTTGCCAGCGCCGCAGGGTGCTGACGCTAAACTCATATTTTTCGCACAGGACTTTGTTGGGGACGCCGTCTTTAGACTGCTGAAGAAAATCAGCGATTTGTTCATCGGTAAAGCGTGCTTTTGCCATTACCGGCCCTCCGTGGCGAATAGCAAAGATAATCCAGAAAGCCGTTCTGGATTATCTTTCTGCCAGATATCAGCGACGAATAGCGATCGCTTCAATCTCAATTTTCACGTCTTTCGGCAAGCGCGCCACTTCTACACAGGAACGCGCCGGGAAGGTGGCGTTATGCTCGGTGAAAAACGCTTCATAAGCGGCGTTAACGGTGGCGAAATCGTTGAGATCTTTCACGAAAACGGTAGTTTTAACGATATCGCCCACTTTCAGGCCCGCGGCTTCAACGATAGCTTTCACGTTGTCCAGAGACTGGCGTGCCTGAGCGGCAACGTCTTCCGCCACGCTGCCGGTTTTCGGGTCGACCGGGATTTGGCCGGAAGTGATGATCATGCTACCCAGATCAACACCCTGAACGTACGGGCCGATGGCTGCTGGTGCATTTTCCGTCGCGATAGTTTTAGACATGATTTCTCCTGAATAACAGCATAATGAAGTAGTTACGCCCCATCTTTTACATCGCTAACTGCACGATAGCCTGAAAGATGAGGGGGTAAGAGACCCGGCCATTATAGGGAGCCGGGTACACAATACCAACCTCAATTAGTTCGCCAGAACCACATTGTGCGAGAACTCTTTTTCACAATATTTGCACTTCAGCGCGATATCGTTTTCGCGTTTTTTCACCGCAAAACTGGAAGAGACCGGCTCAGCGTGGCTGATACAGTTGCTGTTCGGGCACACCAGCACGTTGTTGATACGGTCCGGCAGACTCGGGCGAGATTTACCCACCACTTCATACTCATCAATACGGTTCACCGTAGCCTGCGGTGCGTACAGGGAGAGCTGGTTAACCTGCTCATCGGTCAGGAAAGTGTTCTCGATTTTGATTAAATCTTTGCGGCCCATTTCACCTGACGGCAGATTCAGGCCGATGGTGATGCGCTGATCCGTTTCGGTCAGTTTGAACAGCGTCAGCAGCTTAAAGCCGACCTGCGCCGGGATGTGGTCGATAACGGTGCCGCGTTTGATGGCTTCTACCTGCAATTTATTATCATGTGTCATCTCTTTTTCCCCTTACAGTGCCAGATCGCTATTCAGTACCAGTGCCAGTAACGCCTGGCGGGCGAAGATGCCGTTACCGGCCTGTTGGAAGTACCAGGCGTGCGGCGTTTTATCGACATCAGTGGTGATTTCATCAATGCGAGGCAACGGGTGCAGCACTTTCATGTTTGCTCGTGCGCCTTCCAGGTCGGCGGCGCGCAGAACAAACTGCGCTTTCACGTTGGCGTATTCCGATGGGTCGAGGCGCTCTTTCTGCACGCGGGTCATGTACAGAATGTCCACTTCTTCCATCACCTCTTCGATGGCGCTATGCAGGCTCCAGGCGATGCCTTTTTCGTCGAGCATATCGAGAATGTACTGCGGCATGGCCAGCGCGTCCGGGGCGATAAAGTAGAAGCGGTTGCCGCTAAATTTCGCCAGTGCCTGGGTCAGTGAGTGGACGGTACGACCATATTTCAGGTCGCCGACCATGGCGATGCTCAGGTTTTCGAGGCGACCCTGGGTTTCCTGAATGGTGAACAGATCCAGCAGCGTTTGCGTCGGATGCTGGTTCGCGCCGTCACCGGCGTTGAGAACCGGAATGCCACCGGAGAATTCGGTCGCCAGGCGCGCCGCTCCTTCCTGCGGATGGCGCATGACGATGGCGTCGACGTAGGTGCTAATCACTGAAATGGTGTCGGCCAGAGTTTCGCCTTTTTTGCCCAGCGAAGTGTTGCTGCTGTCTGAGAAGCCGACCACGCTGGCGCCGAGGCGGTGCATCGCGGTCTCAAATGACAGGCGGGTACGGGTGGAGGCTTCGAAGAAGCAGCTGGCAATCACTTTATGTTTGAGCAACTCCGGCTGCGGATTGGCTTTCAGTTTTGCAGCGGTCGCCAGTACCAGTTCAAGGTCTTCGCGGCTGAGATCGTTTATGGAAATGATATGTTTTTGAAATAGCGGGTTAGCCATGTTTATCTCCTGACGCCTGGGCAAAAAAAAAGCCCCTTAAATAAGGGGCTTTACGAATACGGATGCAACGGAAAGGAAAAACGGCAGGCCAGCGTCTGTTTTCAGACGCGGTAAGACGCGATGTCGTACACACTGAACCATAATTCCTCCCGGCAAAACGGGTGGCATTATACGCAGCTCATATTTCGGATCAAGCGATTAATCCACAAACAGGTAAACGTTTGCCTGGATAACGTTGCGTCAGCGCAAAAAACCACAAAAAAGGAGTGGTATGGCAGCGGGAAGGGGGGTATAAAAACGGAAAATGAAAAGCTGTTTTATATTCGAGGGTTATTATGATTGTTGGAAACATTCACCATCTACAAAGCTGGCTGCCGGAGTCTCTGCGCGAGGCTATCGACCACGTTAAAGCTCATGTCACTGATGCGACACCGCTCGGCAAGCATGATATTGACGGCAATAACCTGTTTTATCTGATTTCTGAAGATACTACCGAGCCGATGGCCGACCGTCGTGCTGAGTATCACGCCCGCTATCTGGATATCCAGATTGTCCTGAACGGGCAGGAAGGAATGACCTTCAGCAACCTGCCTGCTGGTGCGCCGGATACCGACTGGCTGGCGGACAAAGATATCGCATTTCTGGCGGCAGGCGAGCAGGAGAAAACCGTGATCCTCAGCGAAGGGGATTTTGTCGTGTTTTATCCTGGCGAAGTGCATAAACCGCTGTGCGCCGTCGGCGCACCGGCAAAAGTGCGCAAAGCTGTTGTGAAGATGCTGATGGCGTAAAAAATCCCCGGTGGCGCTGCTGCGCCTGCCGGGGATACGGTTTGGTGCGGTTTGGTAGCCCGGACAGGCGCGTCAAGCGCCGCCTCCGGGAAAATATCGCTAAAGAAGAGTTACTTTCCCAGCGTCGCGACCATCACCGCTTTGATGGTATGCATACGGTTTTCCGCCTGGTCGAAAACAATGCTCGCCGGGGATTCAAACACCTCATCGGTTACTTCCATTCCGCCATGCAGGCCGTAATCCGCCGCCATCTGTTTGCCGAGCGTGGTCTGGTCATCGTGGAACGCGGGCAGGCAGTGGAGGAATTTCGCCTGCGGATTGCCGGTCAGCGTCATCATCTTGCTGTTCACCTGATAATCACGCAGCAGCGCAATGCGCTCGGCCCATTTCTCCTTGGCTTCGCCCATCGATACCCACACGTCTGTATAGATAAAGTCAGCGCCTTTCACGCCCGCAGCGATATCTTCGGTCAGGGTGATGTTACCGCCATTTTTCTTCGCCAGCGCCTGACACTGTGCGACCAACTTCTCTTCTGGCCAGCACGCCGTCGGGGCCACCAGACGCAGATCCAGCCCGGTCAACGCGGCGGCTTCGAGCATCGAATTACCCATATTGTTACGCGCGTCGCCGGCGTAGACCAGGGTCATCTCATTAAAGGCTTTGCCCGGCAGGTGTTCTTGCATAGTTAACAGATCTGCCAGCAACTGGGTTGGGTGAAATTCGTTGGTCAGGCCGTTCCAGACCGGAACACCGGCATATTCGGCAAGCGTTTCCACCACTTCCTGGCCATGACCGCGGTACTGAATGCCGTCATACATCCGGCCTAGCACGCGGGCAGTGTCTTTGATCGACTCTTTATGGCCAATCTGGCTGCCGCTCGGCCCGAGGTAAGTGACGCGAGCGCCCTGGTCAAATGCGGCAACTTCGAAAGAGCATCGGGTGCGGGTAGAGTCTTTTTCGAAGATGAGCGCGATGTTTTTACCGGTGAGATGCTGAATTTCGATATTGTTCTTCTTATCAGCTTTCAGTCTGGCCGCCAGCTCAAGCAGGGCGGTGATTTCGGCAGGAGTAAAATCAAGCAACTTTAAAAAATGCTTCTGATAAAACGCAGACATGTTTCCCTCACATGGCTCAGGCCATTTGTTGAATTAAAATTCACTTTATATGTATGAATATTCATTTGCAACCCCGTGTCATAAATCTTTCTCTCAGAAGGTGGAGGCAATCACGGCGGTATGTGACAATAGAAGTATCTGCGACACATTATGAGGAACGAGCCATGGCAAACCCGGAACTACTGGAAGAACAGCGTGAAGAAACGCGTCTGATTATCGAAGAGCTGCTTGAAGATGGCAGCGATCCGGACGCGCTGTACACCATTGAGCATCATCTCTCTGCCGACGACTTCGAAACGCTGGAGAAAGTGGCGGTAGAAGCCTTCAAACTGGGTTATGAAGTGACCGAGCCAGAAGAGCTGGAAGTCGAAGAAGGTGATACTGTTATTTGTTGCGATATCCTCAGTGAGTCCGCGCTGAATGCTGAGCTGATCGATACTCAGGTTGAGCAACTGATGACGCTGGCAGAAAAATATGAAGTTGAATACGACGGCTGGGGCACCTACTACGAAGATCCTAACGGTGAAGATGAAGAAGGTGACGACGACGAAGATCTCGTTGATGAAGACGACGACGGCGTTCGCCACTAAGCCGCAGAGATATACGGCGGCGCGGTATGCCGCCGTATAGCAAGGAACTTCAATGGATTACCCGCACATACTCTCCCCGATTTTAGATTTTCTGCACTGCCCAACTCCTCAGGCGTGGATTGATGAAGCCCGGAAGCCGGAAAATCTGCCGTTGTTGCTCACCGATCATATGGTGTGCGAGCTGAAAGCGGCGCAGAACGCCATGCTGCTGGTGCGTCGGTACGTGGCGGATAAAGAAGGTGCGGATGAACTGCTGGCCTGCCTGAAACCCTATGAGGACTTCACCTATCGCTGGGGTCCGGAGCCGGATTTTGTCGCGCTGCATAAGCAGATAAATAAAAGCGCCATGCCGCAGACCGACGATCCCTGGGGAGGTCAACTGCTCGACAGTATGATTTTGCTGATCAAAGAAGAGCTACATCACTTCTGGCAGGTGCGCGAAATCATGATCTCCCGCGACATACCTTACGTCAAAATCACCGCCAGCAACTACGCCCGCGGGCTGCGCCGGGAAGTACGTTCTCACGAACCGGTGATGCTGATCGATAAGTTAATCTGCGGTGCCTATATTGAAGCCCGCTCCTGCGAGCGTTTTGCCGCGCTGGCGCCATGGCTGGATGATGATCTGCAGAAGTTTTACCTGTCGTTACTGCGTTCCGAAGCGCGTCACTATCAAGACTATCTGGATTTAGCGCAGAGAATTGCCGAAGACGATATTAGCGAACGCGTGCGACAGCTTGGCGAGGCGGAAGCGGCGCTTATTAACGCAACCGAAGCGGAATTTCGTTTTCACAGCGGCGTGCCTGCTTAAAAAGTTCAGGCCGCCGTTTAGCTATTGCGGCCTGACAATCACTATAGATTCGCGTTCTTATCTTTTTCCGCAGCAGCGGCGGCTTTCGGTGCGCCGAGAGTCGCTTTAAACCAGTTCACCACTCGCTCAATAACTGGCTTCTGATACCAGCTGTCATCGCCATGCTCCGCGCCTTCAAGCAACACGTAGTCCGCCTGGTTACCCTCTTTTTTCAGCGCGTTATAGAGCTGTTTGCTTTGTAGCGGCGAAACCAACGTGTCGGCGCTACCGTGCATAATTAAGAAAGGTGGTTTTTTACCGCTGATATGGCCCATGGGGCTGGCCGCCAGCGCTTTTTGCTTATCGCTGCCGATAGTCGCGCCCGGCCAGTCGCGAAAGGCGCTGCCGTGAACCAGAAGCGCTTCAGTGACCGCCGGTGACTGATGCACTTTTTGTATCGCCTCCGGAAAGCCTTCGCCGATGTTCAGCAGGTTTGAAATGCCGTACAGCGTTGCGGCGGCCTGTACGTCTGAGGACTGGGCCATATTATCGCCGCGCTCGAACGTTTTATCGCCATTGGTCAGTGCCAGCATCTGCGCCATATAGCCTCCGGCAGAGTCGCCCAGAACGCCAATGCGGGCCGGATCGATGCCGTATTCCGTCGCATGCTCGCGCAGGTAGCGAATTGCCGCTTTACCATCAACAACCGGAGCCGGAAAGGTATCGGGAACCGTGCGGTATTCCGCTGCGGCGACCACAAATCCTGCATCTGCCAGCGCCATACGCATTTCGATAAACTTATTCCATGCCGCGCTGGTGAAACCGCCGCCGGGGAAATAGACGATTGCCGGTTTCAGGTTGCCATTACGCGGCACCAGCAGCGACATATGCAGCTGACGCACGGCAACGGTGCTTTTCACCTGGCTATAAACAATATCGTTCAGCGCATCGATGCGGCCCTGCGTTTTTTCCACGCGGATAACCAGGGCACCTTCGGTATTACCGGGAAGTTCGTTGGCGTAAGCGCTGGCAACTATGCCGCCAAGGATCAGGCTACTGGCCAGCAGGAAGGGGGCTTTTGTCATGATGTTCTATCCTGAGCAACGCCTGTCGTGGCGACAGGCTAAAAGGGAAAAAGATCCAATGCTCAGGCAGTGTATTACCGAAAATTTGCCATGAATAATGCTCTTTTTGCATTAAATTCATTTAGTTTTTCGATAGGTAGTATAGGGGTGTCTTAACGGGAACTACAGGGTCTTTAGCATCGTGACTTCGCAGTCGACATGTCCGGTACAGCCCAGCGGCCCGTCGATATGCTCGAAGCCGAGATGCTCATATAATCCAATCGCTTCTTTCAGGAAGGCGGTCGTTTCCAGATAGCAGCGTTTGAACCCGTATTCGCGGGCATGATCCAGCGCGATTAGCGCCAGCTTTTTCGCCAGCCCTTGACCACGCGCAGAGGTCATAAAATACATTTTCTGCAGCTCGCAGATATCGGATTCGCTACACGTTAATGGCGCAACCCCACCGCCGCCAACGACAAGACCGTTTTGCTCGACCACCCAATAGGCGGAGCCCGGCTGGCTATACAACTGGAAAAGCTCATCCAGATTAGGGTCGGCCACCGTGTAGCCTTTATCGGCGGTCAGGCCATATTCTGCGGAGACCTGGCGGATAACGGCTGCTATCGCAGCATTATCATGCGCAGAGATGCGGCGTAAAGTGAAGGTCTGTGGCGCGGCAAGATTCATAGAATCACTCAATTTTAACTTAAATAACTATACGCTGCTTTAATACCACTATTTTTTTACTGGCGCAAGGAGAGCGTTAAATGCATTGCCGAACAATGAAAAGATAATATATTCTGTTTGTTTATTTCAGATGCGCTTGATTTATTATTTTTATATATGGTTTAAATGACAAGGACGACGTATTTATGAGTATGATCTCAGGGCAGCAACAAAGCCATAGCTATCGTTTTGTTTTTCATGGTCAGATATGGCCCTATTTTGTTATTTGTTTGGTTAATATCATATTGTCTATCATTACTTGCGGGATATTTATTCCGTGGGCCTGGGTGCGTAGTCGTCGCTATCTTTGCGAGAATATGGAGTTAAACGGTACTCGTTTTGGATACCATGGTCGCGGTATTACGATTTTACTCAGCTGGATGATGATATTTATCGTACTAGTCATACTCGGTTTAGCGTTAGCCATATTTTATCCCGGAAGTGAAGGGGGGGGAGATGCTGCTGTTCCTCCTCCTGTTGCCTGTAATGATAACAAAGGGGCTAAGCTATCACGCAATGATGACCTCTTTTGGTAAAACTCGTTTTGGATTTCAGTGCCACCCGCTTCGCGCGTGGTGGGTTATGCTCGGTATGCCTGTACTGATTTACGTGCTAATGGTCGTATTGTTCTCAATGCTCGGAAGCAATCTTGGTTTGGTGATGCCTCTAATTAGTTGAATCTGATGTATAATGCGGGCTTTTGAGGTTCTTTCATGGCCAGCGTTAACATTCATTGTCCTCGTTGTCAGTCTGCACAGGTCTACCGCCATGGTCAGAACCCTAAAGGCCATGACAGATTTCGCTGCCGTGACTGCCACCGCGTTTTTCAGCTCACTTACACTTATGAGGCCCGTAAGCCGGGCATTAAAGAGCTGATCACTGAAATGGCCTTCAATGGCGCCGGGGTTCGCGATACCGCCAGAACACTGAAAATTGGCATTAACACCGTCATCCGGACTTTAAAAAACTCACGCCAAAGCGAATAACGTCTTCGCCCGTTGCTCATGCTGATGTGGCGCTTATCTGCGAACTTGATGAGCAATGGAGTTTCGTTGGCAGTAAAGCCCGGCAACACTGGCTCTGGTACGCGTATAACACCAAAACAGGGGGTGTACTGGCCTACACTTTTGGTCCCCGTACCGATGAAACCTGCCGGGAACTACTGGCACTGCTTACGCCATTCAACATCGGCATGATCACCAGCGACGACTGGGGCAGCTATGGCCGGGAGGTGCCGAAGGATAAGCATCTGACCGGAAAAATATTCACCCAACGGATTGAGCGCAATAACCTGACGCTGCGCACCCGCATTAAGCGCTTGGCTCGTAAAACAATCTGCTTCTCGCGTTCAGTAGAGATCCACGAAAAAGTCATCGGGACGTTTATTGAAAAACACATGTTCTACTAATTGGAAGCATCACCCTTGGTTTCTACTATGGCATCAATAGTATGATACTGAGTATCGTTTTCCTTGCTTTGCTGGCGCTGTTTATTATTGGTATCACTAACGGAGTGGTTTATAGCCATTGGCTTGAACTAATTGCTAAAGGTGCAACTCTGGGGAATGGTAATTTTAATATCCATATCAGTACTAAACGTTGTGTGGTTATATTTTTATGGGCAACGGTAATTTCATTGCCATTTTTTCTACTTTTCATTGTTTTTTTATTTTCCGCATTCTCACAGATGATTACCGGCTGTATGTTTGGCCTGTGCACTGAAAGTACGGCGCTGCTTATGGCCTTACAGCATCTTGGGGCAGTGATAGGGGGATATTTCTTTCTTGCTATTGGTATCGTGCTATCTACGGCATATGCCTGGGCAGCTCTGCGCAATCATGCTTTGAATAATCTGGTACTGGGAGACGGTATTCAATTCCGTTCAACCCTGACGTTTTCTGGTCTTGCGCCGCGTTTATTGGGCCTGACGTTTCTCCCTCTATTCACGCTGGGGCTGACGTATCCATGGTTAAAGATTAATTTGATGCGCTATATCGCTGCCAATACTGCGGCGATCGGCGAGCTTGATTCTCTGAATATGGAGCCGGATGCGGCACCTCAGCCTAAGGTGACCGAAAAACTGTGCGGCGGATTTTTCCCGATGCTGCCGTTCCTCTAATGCAAAAATGCAAAAGGCCGGAGCGAGCTCCGGCCTTATTTTCTTTAACCAGAAATTACAGCGCGGCGATAACGGCCTGCTGTTCAATCAGCTTCGCTTTCGCTTGTGCATAACCTTCCAGCTTCTCACGCTCTTTGGCGATAACCGCTTCCGGTGCGCGGGCCACAAAGCCTTCGTTGGAGAGCTTGCTTTCGATGCGGCCAATTTCACCTTCGATTTTGGTCACTTCTTTTGCCAGACGCGCCAGCTCATCTTCTTTGTTGATGAGGCCAGCCATCGGGATCAGCAGCTCGGCGCCATCGATAATTTTGGTCACGGAAACCGGACCTTTATCATCAGCAGGCAGCACGGTGATGCTTTCCAGACGTGCCAGGTTCAGCAGGAAGCTGCGGTTGTCGTTCACACGACGCATCGCGTCGGTGCTGCAACCACGCAGCAGCAGCTCCAGCGGTTTGCCCGGCGCAATGTTCATTTCCGCGCGGATATTACGTACGGCAACGATCGCCTGCTTCAGCCATTCGGTGTCGGCCAGCGCGGCTTCATCAACCTGGGCCGCATCGTATTCCGGGAATGGCTGCAGCATGATGGTGTCAGCGGTAATGCCGGAGATAACCTTCACGCGCTGCCAGATGGTTTCAGTGATGAACGGAATGATCGGGTGCGCCAGGCGCAGCAAACCTTCCAGAACGGTCACCAGCGTATTGCGGGTACCGCGCAGTTCAGACTCGGAACCACCGGTCATGACCGGCTTGGTCAGCTCCAGATACCAGTCGCAGAACTGGTTCCAGGTGAACTCGTACAGAATGCCCGCGGCGATGTCGAAGCGGAAGTTATCCAGCGCTTCGCGGTATGCTTTGATGGTCTGGTTGAATTCCGCGAGGATCCAACGGTCCGCCAACGACAGGGTCATTTCGCCGCCGTTAAAGCCGCAATCCTGCTCTTCGGTGTTCATCAGCACAAAGCGGCTGGCGTTCCACAGCTTGTTACAGAAGTTACGGTAACCTTCCAGACGCTTCATATCCCAGTTGATATCGCGGCCGGTCGAGGCCAGCGCCGCCAGGGTGAAGCGCAGGGCGTCGGTACCGTGCGGCTCGATGCCGTCCGGGAACTGTTTCTCGGTACGTTTGGCAATTTTCTCAGCCAGCTGCGGCTGCATCATGTTGCCGGTACGTTTCTCCAGCAGGTCCGGCAGAGAGATACCGTCAACCATATCCAGTGGGTCAATCACGTTACCCTTGGACTTGGACATCTTCTGGCCTTCGTCATCACGAATTAGACCGGTCATGTAGATGGTCTTAAACGGAATCTGCGGCTTGCCATTTTCATCTTTGATGAAGTGCATGGTCATCATGATCATGCGGGCAATCCAGAAGAAGATGATGTCGAAACCTGAAACCATCACGCTGGTCGGGTGGAACTGACGCAGCGCGTCGGTGTTCTCCGGCCAGCCGAGGGTAGAGAAGGTCCACAGCGCGGAAGAGAACCAGGTATCAAGAACGTCTTCGTCCTGACGCAGCGCGACTTCAGCACCGAGGTTATTTTCCTGACGCACTTCGTCTTCGGTTCGGCCCACGTAGACGTTGCCGTCATTGTCGTACCAGGCCGGGATACGGTGACCCCACCACAGCTGACGGGAGATACACCAGTCCTGAATATCGCGCATCCAGGAGAAGTACATGTTTTCGTACTGCTTAGGCACGAACTGAATGTCGCCATTCTCAACCGCTTCAACCGCCGGTTTCGCCAGCACGTCGGCACGGACGTACCACTGGTCGGTCAGCATTGGCTCGATAACCACGCCGCCACGGTCGCCGTAAGGTACGGTCAGGTCGTGCGGTTTAACTTCTTCCAGTAAACCCAGAGCGTCGACAGCGGCAACCACGGCTTTACGCGCAGCAAAACGCTCCAGCTTCTGGAACTCTGCCGGGATGTCGCTTGGGTAAACGTCAGATTCTTCGCCTTTGGTGTCGTAGACTTCCGCGCTTTCGCGGATATCGCCGTCAAAGGTCAGGATGTTGATCATCGGCAGGGCGTGACGACGACCGACTTCATAGTCGTTAAAGTCGTGCGCCGGGGTGATTTTCACGCAGCCGGTGCCTTTTTCCATATCGGCGTGTTCATCGCCAACGATCGGAATGCGGCGGTCAACCAGCGGCAGAATCACGAATTTGCCGATCAGATCTTTATAACGCGGATCTTCCGGGTTCACGGCCACGCCGGTGTCGCCCAGAACAGTTTCTGGACGCGTGGTGGCGACCACCAGGTAATCTTTACCGTCGGCGGTTTTCGCGCCGTCGGCTAAAGGATAGCGGATGTGCCACATCGAGCCTTTAGACTCGCGGTTTTCCACTTCCAGGTCAGAGATGGCAGTGCGCAGTTTCGGGTCCCAGTTGACCAGGCGCTTGCCGCGGTAAATCAGGTCTTCTTTGTACAGGCGAACAAAGACTTCTTTCACGGCGTTAGACAGGCCTTCGTCCATGGTGAAGCGCTCGCGCTCCCAGTCCACGGAGTTGCCAAGGCGGCGCATCTGACGGGTGATGGTGCCGCCGGATTCCGCTTTCCACTGCCAGATTTTGTCGATAAAGGCGTCGCGACCGTAGTCGTGGCGGGTTTTACCTTCTTCGGCGGCAATCTTACGCTCAACCACCATTTGGGTAGCAATACCCGCGTGGTCGGTACCGGCCTGCCACAGGGTATTTTTACCCTGCATGCGCTGGTAGCGAATCATGGTATCCATGATGGTTTGCTGGAAGGCATGACCCATATGCAAACTGCCGGTGACGTTCGGCGGCGGGATCATGATGCAGAAGGACTCTTTGCTTTCATCGCCGTTAGGCTTGAAATAGCCCTGCTTTTCCCAGTGCTCGTAAAGCGGCTGTTCGATATCTTGGGGGTTGTATGTCTTTTCCATTATTTCCAGGTTGCCGTGTTCAGGTTGAAACCAGCCATGCGGTACGCCTTATAGCGTTCGCGCGCCAGTTGTTTCAAAGAATCTTCATAAGGGACGAAGTCTATCACTTCTGTGAAAGCGGTGGCAAAATCTGCAAAGTTGAGCCGCAGGCTAATCAGAATATCCCTCGGGCTGCTGTTGCGCTTTTGCGGCCAGGCGATTTCCACTGGCGCACCGCCTCTCGGACCTTCCCCTGCCAGGTTATGCGGGACGAAACTTTCCGCGGGTCTTGCCCATAGCGCTTCATCCAGACGAATCGCCTGCTGCTCGTCTTCGCAAGCGATAAGCACCCGCTTGCCGCTGCGCCAACGTTCTGCGGCAATGTCACACACCAGTTGCTCGACGGCGCTTAAGCCATCAACGGTGGTTTCATTGTCCAGAAGGTAGAACGTTGCGTTTCTCATAATATGGGGCTTCTTGTGGTGGATTTAAACGATTTGCCCGGCGGCGCTGCGCTTGCCGGGCCTACGGTTAAATGCCGTTTGTAGGCCGGGTAAGGCAAAGCCGCCACCCGGCATTTTACATCACTCTTCGCCAGTAAACCCGGCGCGATTGAGCAGGAACTGCGACAGTAGAGCCACCGGGCGACCGGTTGCACCTTTGGCTTTACCGGAGCGCCATGCGGTACCGGCGATATCCAGGTGCGCCCAGTTGTACTTACGCGCAAAGCGCGACAGGAAACAACCTGCGGTAATCGCGCCGCCAGGACGGCCGCCGATATTCGCCATGTCGGCAAAGTTAGATTCCAGCTGATCCTGGAACTCGTCACCAAGCGGCAGACGCCATGCGCGATCGCCCGCCAGTTCGGACGCGCCAATCAGCTCATGGGCCAGTGGATTGTGGTTCGACATCAGGCCGGTGATGTGGTGGCCCAGCGCAATCACGCAGGCACCGGTCAGGGTCGCTACGTCGATAACCGTTTCTGGCTCGAAGCGCTCAACGTAGGTCAGCACATCGCACAGCACCAGACGCCCTTCGGCATCGGTGTTCAGCACTTCAACCGTTTGACCGGACATAGTGGTCAACACATCACCCGGACGATAGGCGCGACCGCCCGGCATGTTTTCACATCCGGCCAGCACGCCGACAATGTTTAACGGCAACTGAAGTTCTGCAACCATGCGCATCACGCCATACACCGCCGCCGCACCGCACATGTCGTATTTCATCTCGTCCATGCCTTCGGCAGGCTTGATAGAGATACCGCCGGAGTCAAAGGTCAGGCCTTTGCCAACCAGCACGATAGGACGTGCGTCTTCTGCCGGATTGCCTTTGTATTCGATAACTGACATCAGCGATTCGTTTTGCGAACCGTTGCCGACTGCCAGATAAGAGTTCATCCCCAGCTCTTTCATCTGCTGTTCGCCGATAACGCGGGTAATGACGTTCTTGCTGTAGGTATCGGCCAGCTGGCGCGCCTGAGAAGCCAGGTAGGCGGCATTACAGATGTTCGGCGGCATATTGCCGAGATCTTTCGCGGCCTTGATACCGGCGGCAATCGCCAGACCGTGTTGGATTGCGCGTTCGCCGCTGGTCAGCTCGCGACGGGTTGGGACGTTGAAGACCATTTTACGCAGCGGACGACGCGGCTCGCTTTTGTTAGTTTTCAACTGATCAAAGCTGTACAGCGTCTCTTTTGCGGTCTCAACCGCCTGACGCACTTTCCAGTAGTTATTGCGGCCTTTGACGTGCAGTTCGGTCAGGAAACAGACGGCTTCCATTGAGCCGGTATCATTCAGAGTATTGATGGTTTTCTGAATGACCTGTTTGTACTGACGCTCGTCCAGCTCGCGTTCTTTACCGCAGCCGATAAGCAGAATGCGCTCTGAGAGAATGTTCGGCACATGGTGCAGCAATAACGTCTGGCCAGGTTTACCTTCCAGTTCGCCGCGACGCAGCAGGGCGCTGATATAACCGTCGCTGATTTTATCGAGCTGTTCGGCGATGGGGGAGAGCCGACGTGGTTCAAAGACGCCGACCACGATACAGGCGCTCCGCTGCTTTTCCGGGCTACCGCTTTTTACACTGAACTCCATGCACTATGCTCCTGAATCTTAAAGACAACAATGGTGGCTACAGCTATACTCGTCGTCTTTCAAGTTGCAGATGCGTTAGCTGCGCCTGCTCACCCCTGTCACTTACCTGATGTAAGCTCCGGGGCTTCACAGTCTTGTCGCCTGTCTGCAACTCGAAATCCATAGAGTATAGAAATTGAAAGCTTTCGTAACTCATGTCCGCTGTTGTGGTGACTTCGTGTTAATCTTAACGTTATTACGGCCTTGGTTCGTCAGAAAAGATCCTGATACGCAGAACCAGCAAGTCATTTAATCTTAGCGATGTTTTCGACGACCAAAGAGAATAAATGACGTTTAAGCCATGAAACAAGCTATTTTCCTGCAATAAAACGGGTTTTTACGGGCGTATTTATAGTGATAATCATAAGATATCTGGTTCGTGAGACGCTGAAAAGCCAGTTGGCGATCCTGTTCATCCTGCTACTCATTTTCTTTTGTCAGAAACTGGTCAGGATCCTCGGTGCCGCTGTTGATGGCGATATCCCGACAAATCTGGTGCTCTCGCTGTTAGGGCTGGGCGTACCTGAAATGGCGCAGCTCATTCTGCCCCTGAGTTTATTCCTTGGGCTGCTGATGACGCTGGGCAAACTGTATACCGAAAGTGAAATCACGGTGATGCACGCCTGCGGCCTGAGTAAGGCTGTTCTGGTGAAAGCCGCCATGATCCTCGCACTCTTTACCGGCATCGTCGCGGCAGTCAACGTCATGTGGGCCGGCCCCTGGTCATCTCGTCACCAGGATGAAGTACTGGCGGAGGCGAAAGCCAACCCCGGCATGGCGGCCCTGGCTCAGGGTCAGTTCCAGCAGGCCAGCGACGGTAGCGCGGTGCTGTTTATCGAAAACGTCAACGGCAACCGCTTCAACGATGTCTTCCTTGCGCAACTCAGGCCGAAAGGCAATGCCCGTCCATCGGTGGTGGTGGCGGATACCGGCGAGCTCTCATTGCGTAAAGACGGCTCGCAGGTGGTGACCATGAATCAGGGTACCCGCTTTGAAGGTACCGCGATGCTGCGCGACTTCCGCATTACCGATTTTAAAAATTATCAGGCAGTTGTCGGCCATCAGGCCGTCGCATCTGACCCTAATGATACCGAGCAGATGGACATGCGCACCCTATGGCGTACCGATACCGATCGTGCCCGCGCGGAGCTGCACTGGCGCTTCACCCTGGTGGCGACGGTATTCATTATGGCGCTGATGGTTGTACCGCTCAGCGTGGTCAACCCGCGTCAAGGGCGCGTGCTGTCGATGCTGCCGGCGATGCTGCTGTATCTGGTGTTCTTCCTGCTGCAAACGTCGATTAAATCGAGCGGCGGTAAAGGCAAAATGGACCCGATGCTCTGGATGTGGACGGTCAATCTGCTCTATTTCGCGCTGGCCGTGCTGTTGAACCTGTGGGATACGGTGCCGATGCGCCGCTTCCGTGCCCGTTTTAACAAAGGAGCGGCGTGATGCAGGCGTTTGGCGTACTTGACCGTTATATCGGTAAGACGATTTTCAACACCATCATGATGACGCTGTTCATGCTGGTCTCCCTCTCGGGCATTATCAAGTTTGTTGACCAGCTGAAAAAGGCCGGGCAGGGCAATTATGATGCGTTGGGGGCCGGGATCTACACGATTCTTAGCGTCCCAAAAGATATCCAGATCTTCTTCCCGATGGCGGCATTGCTTGGCGCACTACTGGGGCTGGGGATGCTGGCACAGCGTAGCGAGCTGGTGGTGATGCAGGCTTCCGGCTTTACTCGCTTGCAGGTGGCGCTGTCGGTGATGAAAACCGCTATCCCGCTGGTGCTGCTGACTATGGCGATGGGCGAGTGGGTTGCGCCACAGGGCGAGCAGATGGCGCGTAACTATCGTGCTCAGCAGATGTATGGCGGTTCGCTGCTTTCAACCCAGCAGGGGCTGTGGGCGAAAGATGGTCATAACTTTGTCTATATCGAACGGGTAAAAGGCAGCGATGAGCTGGGCGGCGTGAGCATTTACGCCTTTAACGATCAGCGTCGCTTGCAGTCTGTGCGCTATGCCGCATCGGCGAAGTTTGATACCGAGAATAAGCTCTGGCGTCTGTCTCAGGTGGATGAGTCTAATCTCACTGACCCGAAACAGGTCACCGGTACGCAGATGGTCAGCGGGACCTGGAAAACCAATCTGACGCCGGACAAACTCGGCGTGGTGGCGCTGGACCCGGATGCGCTGTCGATCAGCGGCCTGCATAACTACGTCACCTATCTGAAGTCCAGCGGTCAGGACCCCGGTCGTTATCAGCTCAATATGTGGAGCAAGATCTTCCAGCCGCTGTCGGTGGCGGTGATGATGCTGATGGCGCTGTCGTTTATCTTTGGCCCGCTGCGTAGCGTGGCGATGGGCGTGAGGGTGGTAACCGGGATTAGCTTCGGTTTTATCTTCTACGTGCTGGACCAGATTTTCGGCCCGTTAACTCTGGTCTACGGCATTCCGCCGATAATCGGTGCGCTATTGCCGAGCGCCAGCTTCTTCCTGCTGAGCCTCTGGCTGATGATGCACAAATCCTGATGTTAACGCCCCCTTCCTGAATCAGAAAGGGGGCATTTTTTATCGTTTTCGCCCGCCAAGTAAGCTTCCCAGCATTCCCCTGACTATCTGATTCGTCACCTGACGCACCGCGCTTTTGGCTGCAGTTTGCACGATGCCATCGCGCTTACCTCCGCGTGGCCCGGTGGTGCCGAACAGAATGTCTTTTAACCCGCCGAGAAGGCCGTCATCACTGTTTTGCTGGCCTTTCGCTGGCGGTGCTTCCTGCATGTCAGTGGTAGCCTGTACGCCTTTTTGCAGCATTTCAAACGCCGATTCGCGGTCAATCTCTTCTTCGTATTTGCCATATAGCACCGAGTGATTAATCAGCCCGTTGCGTTCATCGTCGGTGACCGGCCCCATACGTGAACAGGGGGCGATAACCATCGCGCGTTCAACCACTGAGGGGCTGCCTTTTTCATCGAGGAAGGAGATCAGCGCCTCCCCGGTACCCAGCTCTTGGATCGCCTGTTCAGTACTGAATGCCGGGTTGGCGCGCATGGTTTGCGCGGCGGTTTTTACCGCTTTCTGATCTTTTGGCGTAAACGCGCGTAGGGCGTGCTGTACGCGGTTACCCAACTGGCCAAGCACCGCGTCGGGGATATCCGCCGGGTTTTGCGAAACGAAATAAACGCCGACGGCTTTGGAGCGAATCAGGCGGATCACCTGCTCGATTTTGTCCAGCAGCACCTGCGGCGCATCGTTAAACAGCAGATGCGCTTCATCAAAGAAAAAGACCAGTTTTGGCTTTTCCCGATCGCCGGCCTCCGGCAGCCGTTCATAAAGCTCGGAGAGCATCCACAGCAGGCTGGCGGCGTACAGCTTCGGCATCTGGTAGAGCTTCTCGGCGCTGAGGATATTAATCACCCCTTTACCGTTGGCATCGACTCGCATCCAGTCCTGAATATCGAGCATCGGTTCGCCAAAAAAGTGCTCTGCGCCCTGCTGCTCCAGAGTGAGCAGACCGCGCTGAATCGCCCCGACAGAAGCGCTGCTGATATTGCCGTACTGGTTCTGAAACGCTTTGGCATTGTCGCCAATATATTGGGTAATGGCGCGCAGATCTTTGAAGTCGAGCAGCAACAGACCACGATCGTCGGCGATGCGAAAGATAATATTCAGCACCCCGGACTGAACCTCGTTGAGGTTGAGCAGACGGGCCAGCAGCAGCGGTCCGAGGTCAGAAACCGTAGCGCGAACCGGATGACCCTTTTCGCCAAAGATGTCCCAGACCACTACCGGGTTAGCGTGCGGATGCCAGTCCGTCACGCCTATTTTCTCCAGCCGCGCCTGCAGTTTTTCCGAGCTTTGGCCTGATTCGGCAATACCGGTAAGGTCGCCTTTCACATCGGCCATAAACACCGGAACGCCAATTTCTGAGAAAGACTCCGCCAGCTTTTGCAGGGTGACGGTTTTACCGGTCCCGGTGGCGCCGGTAATCAGGCCGTGACGGTTGGCCATCGCGGGCAATAAATGCAGCTGTTTTTCCAGCGTGCGTGCAATCAGCAGAGGTGAACTCATGATCGATTTCTCCATTTATCCTGCTGCGAGTATAGGCAACCTGACCACAAATGGAGGGAGAAATCACACGCGCTGGCATTGACTCACTTCAGGCGCAGTGGCGCTGAATTAAGTCGATGCTCTGTTCTATTTCGCGGCGGATGTCGTCTTCGCTCCAGTTTGCCAGCTCAGGCGAGAAAGGTTCGAAGGCATACACGCCCTGGTAGCCGCGCGCTTCCAGATTCTTCACCTGCTCGCAGCTTTGCAGCTGATCCTTCGGCGTCAGCATGATGCGTTCGTTATCCGTGAGCGTCTCGCGGGGGCGGGTGTCCTCAACGCCGGAAAGATGTACCAGGCCAATCTCTGCCATATCTACCTGAGCGAACTCTTCATCAGCCTGAGGATAAAGATGGTGGTGGAAGGTATCGATCAGCAGCTTAAACGGCACGCGCGCATCGTGAATCAGCGTTTGTGCCTGCGCCGATGAACGCAGCGAACTTTGCGGGAAGCCGAGTGGTTCAACCAGGCCGTGAATACCGTAGAAGGCAAATAACGGCGCCAGATCGCGCAGGGCGTTGAGCGTCTCGCTCGCCGGAACCTCGGTGCCATCATTCAGCGGGCACAGCACCAGCGATTTCGCGCCAACGGCTTTCGCCTCTTTCAACAGCGACTCCGTCAGGCTGCGAACCTCTTCGGTGCGACAGTTGAAAGGGTAGACTGCGTTGATGGTGAGGATCTCAATATGGTAGCGATCCGCCAGTTCACGAACCTGCTGAGGGGTGAGATCGTCGGTCACTTTTCCGCTGGGAAGATCGTTACGTAGCTCGACCTTATTCAACCCCAGGCTGTTCACCAGGCGGAAGAAGGCTTCAATACTGAGTGAGGGGGCGATCTTGCGATTGATACAGAAACGCTGCTGTGCGATAGCCATTTGACTCTCCTGACACAAGATGGATCGGGTTCGTTCGATTGCCCCTTAGTCAAAACGTTTATTCCAAAATTAGCAATGAGTGAAATGGTGGTTTTTTGAGCCGACTCGCAAAATAGTTTCCTGGTGTGTTTTTATGACTTCTGTTTCCAGGACGCTCTACGTCTAATCTCTTTCAGTTGTGGTTTAGCCTGTAAGGCGACATTTTCTTACAAGAAAGTGCGACCACCATCACCAAAATAGAATTTCATTATACGCAAATATTGAAATATTAATTTCATTTTACTACGGTTATAGCACAGCAGATCCAGCAATGGGCCGTACTGCGTTGGCCCCGACACCCCATACTATGAGGCGAGAGCATGACTATCACAGGAAACTTTATTGGCGGGAAAACCGTTACCAGCGGCAGCAATAAGACGATGCCGGTATTCGACCCCGCAACGGGCAAAGTGGTCCGCGAAGTCACGTTATCGACCGCGCAGGAAGTTTCTGATGCCATTCAGGTTGCGCGTGATGCTTTCGAAAGCTGGTCGCGTACCACACCACTGCGCCGCGCCCGCGTGATGTTCAATTTTAAAATGCTGCTTGAACAGCATGCTGAAGAGCTGGCGGGGATTATCGTTAGTGAACACGGTAAAGTGTTCTCTGACGCTATGGGTGAACTGACTCGCGGTATGGAAGTCGTCGAGTTTGCTTGCGGCATTCCGCATCTGATTAAGGGCGAGTTCTCATCAGATGTAGGTACCGGAGTAGACTGTTACTCTCTGATGCAGCCGCTTGGCGTGGTGGCAGGGATCACACCATTTAACTTCCCGGCGATGGTGCCAATGTGGATGTTCCCGCTGGCGCTGGCCTGCGGAAATAGCTTTATCCTCAAGCCGCCGGCCCTGGCGCCTACTGCTGCGGTGCGCATGGCGGAACTGCTGAAGGAAGCGGGCCTGCCGGATGGCGTCTTTAACGTGGTGCACTGCAGCAATGAAGATGCCGAGCAGCTGTATAGGGACCCGCGTATTGCGGCGGTGAGCTTTGTCGGCTCTTCCGGCGTGGCAGAGCATATTTATAAAACGGCCAGCGCTTATGGTAAGCGGGTTCAGGCATTTGGCGCGGCGAAAAACCACGCTATCGTCATGCCGGACGCGGACATTGATGCCACCGTCAATGCCATTATGGGCGGCGCATTTGGTTCCGCAGGCGAGCGCTGCATGGCGCTGCCGGTCGTCGTTGCTGTAGGCGATGAAACGGCAGATAAGCTGATTGCGCGCCTGACGCCGCTGGTGGAATCGCTGAAGGTCGGACCTGGCTGTATGCGCGGCAAAGAAGAGAACGAAATGGGGCCGGTTGTCTCCGACACTCATCAGAAAAAAGTGCTGGGCTATATCGATAAAGGTGCCAGTGAAGGGGCAACGCTGGTCGTCGACGGTCGTAAGCTGCGGGTTCCCGGGTTTGAAGAGGGTTACTACGTTGGCGGAACGCTGTTCGACCACGTGACGCCGGAGATGACTATCTGGCGTGAAGAGATCTTTGGGCCAGTGTTGGGTATTGTTCGCGTGGCGGATTACCACAGTGCGCTTGAGCTGGTGAACAGCCATGAATTCGGCAACGGCAGCGCCGTCTTTACCAGCAACGGCCACACCGCGCGCGAGTTTGTACATGATGTCCAGGCCGGAATGGTCGGGGTCAACGTCCCGGTTCCTGTTCCGATGGCCTTCCACAGTTTTGGCGGCTGGAAACGCTCCGTATTTGGTGCACTGAACGTGCATGGGCCGGATGGTGTGCGTTTCTATACTCGAATGAAAACCGCCACCGTCCGTTGGCCGCAAGGTCAGCAAACCGTATCTGAGTTCAGCATGCCGACGTTAGGTTAATCGGCGAAGGAGAACGCCATGTCTTTACTGGCTAAAGCAAAACAAGAAGGGCAAATCCAACATATCACCCCGCAGAGCGCGGGGTGGCGCTACGTTGGCTTTGATGCCTGGATGTTAAAAAAAGGGCAAACCATTACGCTGGAAAGCAGCGATCGCGAGCTGTGCCTGGTGCTGGTCGCCGGGCTGGCTTCGGTAAAAACCACGAAGGCTGATTTTCCGAATCTCGGCCAGCGTATGTCGCCGTTTGAGCGCACGCCGCCGTGGTCAGTCTATGTGCCGCCGCAGGATAAAGTTGAAGTGACGGCCGATTCCGATCTTGAGCTGGCCGTATGCAGCGCACCGGGTAAAGGCACGCTTCCCGCGCGGGTGATTTCCCCGCAGGATGTGGGTGTGGAGCACCGCGGCAAAGGGCGCAACCAGCGTCTGGTGCACAACATTCTGCCGGACAACGCGCAGGCGGACTGCCTGCTGGTGGTGGAAGTGTATACCGATGAGGGTGCCACCAGCTCATGGCCGTCGCATAAGCACGATACGGCGCTGCCGGGCCAGGAAACCCACCTGGAAGAGACCTATTATCACCGTTTCGATCCGCCGCAGGGTTTTGCGCTCCAGCGCGTTTACACCGATGACCGCAGCCTGGATGCCTGCATGGCCCCTTACAACCACGATGTGGTGATGGTACCGCGAGGCTATCATCCGGTCGCCACCATCGCCGGTTATGACAGCTATTATCTGAACGTCATGGCCGGGCCGGACCGCAAGTGGTTGTTTACCTGGGAAGAGGATCACGCATGGATCAACGGCCCTGAGTATCCTAGCCACGATTGATATCTGTAGATGACAGTCGATGATAAAAAGGCCGGTTAGCGATGCTAACCGGCCTTAAATTTAGCCATTGTTGCCGGCCCGTGAAAATGAGGTTTGGTAGCCCGGGCAGGCACAGCGCGCCGCCCCCGGGAAAAGGCAAAAAACCTAGGCCAGCTGTTTCGTTTCTGAATCTTTGCTGCTGTTTAGCGCCAGAGAAACCGCCAGCGTCTGGGCCAGACACAGCGATGCCACCTGTGAACGGAAACCATCAACCTGCGCCTCGCGCACCACAAAGCACACGTCGCTGAAGGCCGCCAGCGGGCTGACCTGACTGTCGGTAATCGCTATCTGCCGGGCTTTACGCTGAGCGCCGAGCTCAACCAGCTCAACCACTTCACGGGCATAAGGCGAGAAGCTCACTGCGACAACCACATCTTTCGGCCCTACCAGGCTTAACTGCTCGGTGAACATGCCGCCCAGGCCATCGATCAGAAACGCTTTACGATCCAGATGGCGCAGCGCGTAGGTCAGGTAGGAGGCGACGCTAAAGGAACGGCGCAGGCCGATAACGTAGATATTTTCTGCTTCCGCCAGCAATGCCACCGCGCGCTGCAAATCGTCACCGGAGGTCTGCATCGCCAGCTGCTGTAGCGCCTGCGTATTAACCATCGTGAACATATTGAGGATTTCGGTCGGTGTTTCCGGCGGGGAAGAATCATCCGTCGTGGTCTGGCGGAACAGACGGGCACGCTCGGTGTAGTTAGCCGTCTCTTCCATCAGATGCTGCTTGAACATCTGCTTCATTTCGTTAAAGCCGCTGAAACCGAAGGCGTTAGCGAAGCGAATCAGCGTTGAAGGAGGAACGTCAGCTTGTTGCGCGATAGAGGCCACGGTGTCGAAAGCCACGCTATTGCTGTTATCCAGAATATAACGGGCTACTTGTTTCAGGCGTTTGCTTAATGTGTCGTAGCGACGCCTGATTTCATCCTGCAAGATGGTAAGTTGGGTCGGATTATTGGCCATAGATTGCGCTCTAAGAAAATAAAAGGAATATTATTTCCAGTGTATCAAATGAAGCGAATTTTTCATTCGTTGCAATGAAATACGCGATTCATTTCACGAAGATCCAGAAAAAAGCCCGCATCTTCGAGAGAAAATGCGGGCCGGGTCAGAATCAGCCGCGGGCTTTGCGCCAGTAGCCGATAAGCGTGAGGTAGTTACGTTTCACTTCATCAATCAGCGCATCGTCGCTGAGCTCTCCCTGCATCCAGCGGCGTGAAGGTTGGCCAAAGATGGTGCGACCGACGGCAAAGCCTTTGATCATCGGGTGCTTCGCGGCTTCGGCAAAACCAGCGCGCAGACGATCCGATGGCGCATCCAGACCGAGGATCAGGATCCCACGGCACCAGCGGTCTTCACGTTCGATCAGCTTGCTGATTTTCTCCCACTGAGCGCTCGATAGTGGCGGCAGCTTCCACCAGTCTGGCTGAATACCCAACTTATAGAAGTGCTCTAGCATATCGTGGTAATGACGCTCATCTTTATCCGGGCCGTTCTCCGGTAGGATAATTTCCAGCAGCAGTTCATGTCCGGACTTGTTGCATGCCTGCCAGACTTCCATCAGCAGCGCATCCTGCTCGGCGCGCAGCTCAGCCGGGTCAGCCGGATGATAGAAGACCAGGCATTTCACCACGTGCTCCAGCGGCCAGTCGATCAGCTGGGAACCGATGTTGCCGTGTTCCAGGCGCAGCGGGCGCGAGCTCGGCATCTCAATCGGCCGACCGATCCACCAGCCCTTGCCGGTGATGGCATTCAGCGAGCTTTGACCGTAGGTACCGTCGGCGAGGATGCCGCTGCGTCCATCAAGACCGGCTTCTTTAGCTGCGCTTTCCGCGGCCGCCAACAGCAATAGCTTCAGCTGTGGGATGCAGGCGACATCGCGCCCGGTTTCCTGCGCCAGATCTGCCAACTGCTTGCGATGGTCAAAGGCGAAGATGCACAGCTCCGGCCATGCCTGACGGCGGCTGGTGACGCGATGGAGATGGTTGAGACGGTCGTCGATATCCGGGCGCGGAACGGATTCTGCCCGCGACAGGTAATCATCCAGCTCGACTTTGGTTGGCATTGCCGGCGCGCAGCCGTGGCGAGAGACGACCAGCGCACCGCAGGCGTTAGCGTAACGGCAGGCCTGCACCCAGCCTTCATCATTCAGCCAACCGCGCAGCAGGCCGGACATAAAGGCATCGCCAGCGCCCAGCACGTTGAGTACATCGACCCGCACGCCCTGCTGTAACGGTACGCTATCCCAGCTATCAGGAATGGCGCCTTCCAGCACCACGCAGCCCATCGGACCACGTTTGCAAACCAGCGTCGCTTTGGTGGCATTGCGCACGTTTTTCAGCGCCGTGAGAGTGTCGGTGCTGCCTCCGGCAATATGAAACTCTTCTTCTGTACCGACCACCAAATCGAACAGATGTAGCACTTCCTGAAGCTGGCTGGTCACCTGGCCTGATTCAACGAAACGCGTTTCACCATCGCCCAAGGAGGTGAGTCCCCACAGCACCGGACGATAATCGATATCCAGCGCGGTACGCAGGCCGTGGCGGCGAGCATATTCCAGCGCTTTCAGTACCGCTTCACGGGTATTCGCGTGCGAAAGGTGAGTGCCGGTAATCGCCAGCGCCCGGGAAGAGGCAATGTACTCTTCTTTAATATCGTCTGGCGCAAGAGCCATATCAGCGCAGTTATCGCGGTAAAAAATGAGCGGGAACGTCTCCTGATCTTTAATACCCAGCATCACTAACGCCGTCAGACGCTGCTCATCTGTTATTAAATATTCGGTATCGACGCCAGCACGACTCAGCGTTTCACGTAAAAAACGCCCATTATGCTCATCGCCTACGCGAGCGAGCATCGCGGATTTTAATCCCTGAATGGCTGTGCCGAAGGCAACGTTGCCGGAAGAGCCGCCCAGGTATTTAGAAAAACTGGCAACATCTTCTAGCCTCGCGCCAATCTGCTGGGCATAGAGATCGACTGCCACCCGGCCAATACAGATGACGTCGAGTCGCTTTACTGCTGCATTCATAGCTAGGGTTTCCTTTTGCATTTCTGCTGTACGGAAGGGTCGGAATGCCGACAGCGTCTCCGAAAACAGCCTGAGGGTTATTGGTTACCCCTAGTTTGAGAAATAAATATTTCATTTGCAAACTAGATCGAAATTAAAAAACCAAAAATGTGAGGGATCTACCACTATGCCGCGCTGAGCCTCATTCTACTGTGGATCCTGTGCTGTGACTGAAGTTTGCGAGGGTATACGGGTGTCGTGTTTCTTTATCTATGATTTTTAAAGGGATATTAAACGCGAAGCCCCGTTGGTCGGGCGTCACCCCATATGAATAATGGCAATGAAACGGGTGAAATGCATGGAGAGTTTGATCCCTCTCGCAAAATGAAATATTTTTTCTGTATTTCTATTTAATGAAAAAAATGTTTGCCTATAATCCAAAAGTATTCCAGTGACGTTAACGATTTCGCTCTGTCATCAGCCGTATTGTTGCACAGGGTCAAGGCGCTAACCCACACACAAATACTGAACAATAAGGATTGGGCAACATGGGCAAACTGAGACTGACAATGGCGCAGGCGCTGGTGAAGTTCCTGGATAACCAGTACCTGGAAGTTGATGGCGAAGAGCATAAATTCGTAAAAGGCATCTTTGCTATCTTTGGTCACGGCAACGTTCTGGGGCTGGGTCAGGCACTGGAGCAAGACAGCGGTGAAATGCGGGTCTATCAGGGGCGTAACGAGCAAGGGATGGCGCATGCCGCGACCGGTTTTGCCAGACAGTCTCTGCGCCGTCAGATAATTGCCTGCACCTCTTCTATCGGCCCCGGCGCGGCGAACATGATTACCGCTGCTGCAACCGCTACCGCCAACCGTATCCCTCTGCTGCTGCTGCCAGGCGATGTGTTCGCCACTCGCCAGCCGGATCCTGTTTTACAGCAAATTGAACAGAGTCATGACCTGAGCATTACCACCAACGACGCGTTTCGTGCAGTGAGCAAATACTGGGATCGCATTACCCGCCCGGAACAGCTGATGAGCGCCTGCGTGAGCGCGATGCGCGTGCTGACCGACCCGGCGGAAACCGGCACGGTGACGCTCTGCCTGCCGCAGGATGTCCAGGGGGAAGCCTGGGATTATCCAGAGTCCTTCTTCACCCGTCGCGTACATCGTCTTGACCGTCGCCCGGCCAGCGCCGCGCAGTTGGCGGATGCGGTTGCGGCGATTAAAGCCAGCCGTAAGCCGCTAATCGTCTGCGGCGGCGGGGTGAAATACTCCGGTGCAGGTGAGGCGTTGACCCGTTTTGCCGAGCGTTATGGCGTTCCATTTGCCGAAACCCAGGCCGGGAAGGGCAGCGTGGTCTCTTCGCATCCGTTTAACGTTGGCGGCGTCGGTGAAACCGGCTGCCTGGCGGCGAACCTGCTGGCGAAAGAGGCAGATTTAGTGATTGGCCTCGGCACGCGTTTCAGCGATTTCACCACCTCGTCGAAATGGATTTTCCAGCATCCGGGCGTGCGCTTCCTCAATATTAACGTCAGCAACTTCGATGCCTGGAAGCTCGATGGTATTCCGATGCTGGCGGATGCTCGTGAAGCCCTCGACGCCCTGGATGACGCCCTGTCCGGCGACACCTGGCAGGCCGCGTGGGGCGAGCAGATCGAAAGCGTACAGAGCCGCCAGTTGAAAGAGACTCAGCGCGTTTACCAGGCGGTGTGGCAGGAAAAATCTTTTGTACCGGAAATTGACGACCATCTGGATCGTGAGTCGGTGTATCGCGAATTCCGCCAGATAACCGACTCCACCCTGACGCAAAGCAGCGTTCTCGGCGTGTTAAATGAAACGCTACCGGCGGATGCAGTGATTGTGGCGGCGGCGGGAAGCCTGCCGGGAGACCTGCAGCGCGTCTGGCGTAACCGGGCAACCAACACTTATCACGTGGAATACGGCTATTCCTGCATGGGCTATGAAGTCAGCGCCGCGCTGGGTGTGAAGCTGGCGCAGCCGCAAAGTGAGGTCTATTCACTGGTCGGCGACGGCTCGTTCATGATGCTGCACTCCGAGCTGGTGACCTCCCTGCAGGAGCGCGCGAAGATCAATATCGTGCTGCTCGACAACATGGCTAACGGCTGCATTAACAACCTGCAAATGGAACATGGAATGGACAGCTTCGGCACCGAATTCCGCTTCCGCTGCGCCGAGTCTGGTCAGCTGCAGGGCGGCCTGGTACCGGTGGATTTCGCCACCGTCGCCTCCGGCTACGGCTGCAAAACCTGGCGCGTCACGACGCTGGATGAACTACGCCATGCGCTGGATGCCGCGCGCCGCGAAACCGTCAGCACCCTGATCGACATAAAAGTGCTGCCGAAAACCATGGTGCATAAATACGGCAGCTGGTGGAACGTCGGCGTCGCGCAGTCAGCGCTGTCCGAGCGGATCCGCAAAGTGGCCGAAATGATTAATGAAAAACGCGCTCAGGCGCGGGATTACTAAAACAGAACACAAACCCTGAACCCTACAAATCTCGGGAGAAAACCAACTATGTCACTCAAATTAGGTGTCATCGGTGCCGGCGCTATCGGTAAAGAACATATCCGCCGCTGCACTCAGGTATTACAGGGCGCTACGGTGGTAGCGGTTTCGGATATCAACGAAGAGAACGCGCGTGCTTCGGTCGCACTGCCGGGCGTACACGCAGAAGTGTACGCCGACGGCCATGACGTCATTAAAGCCAGCGATGTGGACGCCATTCTGGTCACGTCCTGGGACCCAACCCACGAAGAGTACACTCTGGCCGCTATCGCCGCCGGTAAGCCTGTGTTCTGCGAGAAGCCGCTGGCGATGAGCGCTGAAGGCTGCCGTCGTATTGTTGATGCGGAAATGAAAGCCGGTCGTCGTCTGGTGCAGGTTGGGTTTATGCGCCCTTATGACGAAGGCTATCTGGCGCTGAAAAAAGTGATCGATGACGGTGATATCGGCGCGCCACTGATGCTGCGCTGTGCGCACCGTAACCAGTCAGTGGGCGAGAATTACACCACCGATATGGCGATAACTAACACCCTGATCCACGAACTGGACGTTCTGCGCTGGCTGCTGGACGATGATTATCTTTCGGTGCAGGTGCGCTTCCCGCGCTCGACCTCACACACTCACGCGCGCCTGAAAGACCCGCAGATTGTGTCGTTCGAAACTAAGAAAGGCACCCTGATCGATGTTGAAGTGTTTGTGAACTGCCAGTACGGCTATGACATTCAGTGTGAAGTGGTCGGGGAAACCGGTATTGCTCGCCTGCCTGAGCCGTCAGCGGTGCAGATGCGTAAATCCGCTAACCTGTCGACCGCCATTCTGGTCGACTGGAAAGACCGCTTTATCAAAGCCTATGACGTTGAATTGCAAGCCTTCATCAATGATGTTCAGGCAGGCCAGCTGCATGGCCCATCGGCCTGGGATGGCTATGCTGCATCCGTTGCCGCCGATGCCTGCATCAAGGCACAGAGTACCAGCGAGCCGGTGAAAGTGACGCTACCGGAGTGCCCGGCCTTCTACAAAAGCTAAGCACGCTTCGCTGACGGAATTTCTTTGCACAGGTAACGACGATGAAAATTGCCTTTGATGTTGATGTAATTAAAGACCTCGGGGTCACCCGAATGGTTCACCAGGTGGCGGAGTGGGGCTACAAGTACATTGAGCAATCGCCGCATCCGCAGATCAACCCGTTCTACAAGCACCCGCGTGCCAGCCGGGAGATTATGGCTGAGTACAAGCAGGCGCTGCGTGAAACCGGCGTAGAGCTCTCTTCATTTATCTGCGTTTATCGCTGGTCCGGTCCGGATGAGCTGCGCCGTCAGGCGGCAGTGAAAAACTGGAAACGACTGATCGAAATTGCGGTTGAAATGGGTGTACAGGTGATCAACACCGAGTTCTCCGGCGATCCTAATCAGCCAGAGATTTGCGATGAGATGTTCTATCGCTCCATGGAAGAGCTATTGCCGATTTTCGAACGTGAAGGTATCCGCGTTGAAATCCAGGCGCATCCGTGGGACTTCTGCGAAGAGAACAACGAAACCGTCGATATTGTGAAGTCGTTCCGTAGCGATAACGTTAAGTACGTCTACAGCGTTCCGCATACCTTCTTCTATGACAAAGGTGTGGGTGACGTTGAGAAGATGCTGCGCTACGCGGGAAGCGATCTTTCTCATGTGCTGATTGCTGATACCCGCAACCATACAAAACATTGCCGCTATATCGTTAATCCGCCGGGAGTGGATGCCGTCGTTCACCAGCATGTGGGCGTCGGGGAAGGGGATGTCGATTTCGACGCGCTGTTCCGTACCTTGCGCGATATGAAATTTGCCGAGCAGACCTTCAAGGTCGGTGGTGAGCCGATTGTGGCTACCTCGCTGTTTGGCTACCCGGAAAAAATGAAATACCAGGCAGTGGAAACCCGTGAACTCATCGAACATGAATTGCTGCGCCGATAAGGCGTAGCGGCAGGAGCCCCCTACTATGAACAAAGATAACGTGAAACTGGCTATCGCCCCGATTGGCTGGACTAACGACGACATGCCGGAGCTGGGCAGCGAGAATACTTTCCAGCAAATCGTCAGCGAAATGGCGCTGGCAGGCTTTACCGGTAGTGAAGTTGGCAGCAAATATCCACGCGATCCGGCGGTTCTCAAGCCGATGCTGGATCTCCGCGGTATTCAGATTTGCAACGCCTGGTTTAGTACCTTTTTTGCCGACGGGCAGCGGGAAAAAACCATTGATGAATTCGTCAACCACATGAACTTCCTCCATGCGATGGGTGCAAAAGTGATTGGCTGTTCTGAGCAGAGCGGCAGCATCCAGGGTCTGGAAAAACCGATTCTTGGCAATGCGAAACCGTGCTTCAGCGAACAAGAGTGGCAGCAGGTTGCAGAAGGCTACAACACGCTTGGTCGCCTGGCGGCAGAAAAAGGCATGCAGGTCTGCCTGCACCACCATATGGGCACCGGCATCCAGACGACAGAAGAGATCGACAAGTTTATGTCGCTGGTGGATGACAAAGTCTTCCTGCTGTACGACACCGGCCACGCCTGGTATTCAGAAGGCGGCGAGGAGCCGATGCTGGCGATCCTGAAAAAATATCTGCCGCGCATTAACCACGTGCACCTGAAAGATGTGCGTCCGCCGGTGATTGAGCAGGTGCGCCGCGAAGGGCTCTCTTTCCTCGATGGCGTGAAGAAAGGCACCTTCACCGTTCCGGGTGATGGCGTGATTGATTTCCGTCCGGTGTTCAAACTGCTGGACGAGCATGGCTACAAAGGCTGGATGGTGGTTGAGGCCGAGCAGGATCCGGCGCTGGCTAACCCATTCGAATACGCAGTAAAAGCACGTAAATATATCCGCGAAACGGCAGGAATATAATCGTTGTTTCACTTACAGGCCATACCTCGTATGGCCTGAGACAGATGACAATCCAGGTTTAAAGATTGTGCTCGCGTTTCTGCCGGGCGGCGGCTGACGCCTTGCCCGGCCTACAAAACCCACAATATCAATAAATTGTGCGTTTTTCGTAGGCCCGGTAAGGCGCTAGCCGCCACCGGGCAATTCCAGCCAGGTGCTCTTTGTCAGCAATCTGGCCTGCTTTTTTTCCCGTCCCACATCCTGAATCCTTTCGTAAATTGCTCAACCGCGCTGATCCGAATAAGCTGCGCTGAACTGTCCCCTCTCCCCATCGGGGAGAGGGTTAGGGTGAGGGGAAAGACTTACTTCACTTCTGCCAGCGCGGTCTTATCCACATACGGTTTCATCAGCGCATCGGCTTCTTTCTGCGCCGCCTGCACGACTGCTTCCGGGGTGACTTTTGCATCGTTCACCACAGCCGCCAGCTGGTTTTCCATTGCCTTACGTACGGCAACGGTCTCCCAGGTGGAGTACCACGGATGGGCATACTTTAGCTGTTCCAGAGCAATAGCCGCTCGCGGATCCTGCTGCAAATACGCCTTCATTTCCGGCGTATCGTAGGCGGCCTTGCGCGGCGAGAAGTAGCCGGTAAAACGGCTCCAGGCACCGTTAACCTGCGGGCTAACCAGATACGTCAGGAACTGATACGCCGCTTTCTTTTGCGCATCGTTGATGCCCTTAAAGCTCACCAGGCTGGCACCGCCGATTGGCACTGCCCGCTGCTCTTTGGCCGGTAGCATCGCCACGCCCAGCTCAAAATCTTTGCTGTTCTCGCGCATAAAGCCCAGCGCGCCGGTGCTCAGCATCGCCATCCCGACTTTGCCGGAGAAGAAGCTGGCGCTGATCTGTTTCGAATTCAGCACGCCGGAAGGCATTACCTTGTCTTTATAAACCAGGTTCTGCCAGAAGCGCAGGGCGCCGATGGTGGTCGGCGAGTTGTAATACACTTCGCCCGGATAATCTTCATTAAAGTATTTACCGCCGTTGGCGCGAACCAGCGCCGAGAAGATCCAGCCGCCGTAATCATCGTTAGTCGACGGCAGCATGATCCCCCACTGGCCTTTACTCTCGTCGGTCAGCTTTTTGGCGTCAGCCAGCAGCTCGGCCCAGGTTTGCGGCGGCTGTTTGATCCCGGCCTGATCGAACATCGTTTTGTTGTAATAAAGGATCGGCGTCGAGTTATGGAACGGGATCGCATAGGTGGTACCCATGACCTGGGCGTTTTTATGCATCGCAGGCCAGAACTCCTTCACCAGAAAATCTCCCGCTTTTTGATCGCCATACTGGAACAGTTCGTCCATCGGCAGGATCTCATCTTTCAGCGCCAGATCGGTGGTGAAGTTGGCGGACATAATCACCAGCGCAGGCGGCTGCCCGGCCTTCTGCGCGGATTCGGCTTTGATCTTGGTGGTGTCATAGTTGCCGGTAAAGATCCCGCGCACTTCCACGTCCTGTTGCGACTCGTTGAATTGCTTAATGACGCGGGTCATCTCCATGGTCAGCTTGCCGTCCACCGGCGCTGGAAACATGAAATCGATCTTCTCTTTCGCCAGCGCCGCGCCGCTCAGGGCGAGGCTAAGGCTGACGGTGATGGTCGCCAAGGGCCTAAACATGGTCAATCTCCTGGAGTAAATTATGCTGTTTCTCAGCATGAAAAAGATGAATATCACCGGGCGAAAAGCCGAGGAGCAGTGAATCGCCTTTCTCCGGCACCGCGCCGCGATGGCGGCGGCTAAAGCGTAAAGTGCCGATGGGGGTGCTGACGTGGAGCAGATAATCTGCTCCCATCAGTTCTCGTTGCAGTACGGTGGCAGGCAGGCGCAAATGGCTCTCCTCCACGCGATCGCTGATATGTTCAGGACGAATGCCTAACCATACCTGGGACTCTTCGCGGCAGCGCGGCGGCAGCGGATGACGCTGTTCGCCGAGCAGTACCTCGCCGTCAGCGCAGGGCAGTGAGAGCAGATTCATCGCCGGGGAGCCGATAAACCCGGCAACAAACAGATTGGCCGGGTTGGCGTAGAGATACTCCGGTCGCCCGACCTGCTGCACGAGGCCGCCGTTCATCACCACAATACGGTCGGCCATCGACATCGCTTCCGTCTGGTCGTGAGTCACATAGACGGTGCTGGTTTTGAGCTGCTGGTGGAGGTCCATAATGCTGTCGCGCACTTCGCTGCGCAGGCGGGCATCGAGGTTGGAGAGCGGCTCATCCATCAGGAACAGGCGCGGATTGCGCACAATCGCCCGCGCCATCGCTACCCGCTGCCGTTGGCCGCCGGAAAGTTTCGCCGGTTTGCGCTCCAGCAAGGTATCCAGTTGCAGCATTTGCGCGACTTTATCCACCCGCGGCTGCCAGCTGGTTTTCTCCTCTTTGCGCACCTTCATGCCGAAGGTGATGTTGTCGCGTACCGACAGATGCGGAAACAGGGCATAGTTCTGGAAGATCATCGCGAAATTGCGCTCTCTGGGCGACATTTCGGTGATGTTCTCATCATGCAGCCAGATCTCCCCCTCGCTGACCGGCTCCAGTCCGGCAAGCAGACGCAATAGCGTGCTTTTACCGCAGCCGGACGGGCCTACCAGCACCACGAATTCCCCGTCGTGAATATCCAGCGACAGGGCGCTGAGGGCCGGTTTACCGTCAAACTGTTTACTGATGTTTTGCAGACTAAGCATGGCGATTAGCGATCTTCCGTTGGGCAGCTGATATTTTCGTCGTACATCCACGGTCCGGCGTAGTGGGTCAGCGGATGCTGGTAGCTCACCCACTGTTCGCCCACCTGGCGATGCATCAGGCACGACGCCGGGGAGAGGTCGTAATACGGACGGGTATCTTCATGAAAATAGGGCACCTGGTGGACGGTTCCCGGAATGGTGGAGATGATGGCCTGGCGATACTGCGTCATGGTCAGACTGTGGTTATGGCCGCAGAAAATGCGCGTCAGCGACGGGAAGCGCTCAACCAGCCCCAGCAGACGGTGGCCGTTCTCACAGGCGATAGGGTCCATCTGCGCATTGCCCAGCGGCAGCGGCGGATGATGCATAAACACCGTCGCCGGTTTATCGCCGCCGTCGAACAGCTGGGCTTCCAGCCATTTGATGGTTTCGTCGGTCAACCAGCCTTTCGACGTCCCCGCCCGGCTGGAGTCGATAAACAGCAGGCGAGTGGCAAAGTCATCTACTGCGTAATGCATGTTTTGCGCGTCGGTGCCGAGCTGCGGGCACAGCGGATGCAGGTATTCCAGAAACAGCGCTTTATCGTCATGGTTACCGGGAATGAGATACAGCGGATAGTTCAGGCTGCCGAGGATCTGGCGAGCGGCCTGATACTCTTCCGGGCGGCCGCAGTTGACGATATCGCCGCTCACCACCACCGCATCCGGGCGCTCCTGCAGGGCATTTAGCTGGGAAACCACGTCGGCGTTGGCGGCGTTAACGTCAATAAAGCCGTACAGCTTCTGACCGTGGCTGCGGAAATGAGTATCGGAAATTTGCGCTAACAGCATGAATAACTCCTTATTTGATCCCGGAGAAGCCGAAGCTTCGCAGGAACTGTTTCTGGAAAAGGATGAATGCCAGCATCAGCGGCAGGCAGACCATCAGCGTTCCGGCACCGATGATGCCCCACTGACCACCGGATTCTGCGCCCATGGCGAAAGAGACCAGCCCTACGGTCAGCACCTGTTTATCCGGGTCGTTCAGCATCATTAGCGGCCACAGATATTCGTTCCAGTGGTAGGTAATGCTAACGGTGGCGAAGGCCAGTACCGACGGCCAGGACATCGGCAGCAGCACGCGAAACAGCACCTGCCACCAGCGACAGCCCTCCATCAGCGCCGCCTCCTCCAGCTCTTTAGGAATGGCGAGAAACGCCTGCCGCATCAGGAACACGCCGAACGCCGAGGTGAAGTAGGGCATCATCACCCCGGTAAGGGTATTGAGCAGGCCGAAGGTTTTCAGGGTCAGCATGTTCGGCACCATCATCACCACCGGCATGATCATCAACTGGACGAGGAACATCAGGAATAGCGTCTTCTTGCCGCGAAATTCGTGGCAGGCGAAGACGTAGCCGGCGGTGGTGATGGTCAACAGCTGCACAAAGAAGGTGCCGAAGGCGAAGATAATGGTGTTGGCGTAGAGGCTTAGCCAGTCGGCGCTGGCCCAGGCATCGCGAAAGTTATCCAGCGTCAGCGGTAACCGGGGCAGCAGGGAGGCCATATCCTCGCCGAAGGTAGTGGCGCTGAACGAGGTCGCCAGCATCCATAAAAATGGGCTCACCCACAGTAGCGCCAGGCAGCACATTAATACCGTGAGCGTAAAGGGCTGCGAGCGGCGCAGGCGCAGCCATAGCGGGTGTGATGCGCTTTGTGAACGCAACACCAGCGACGAGATTTCAGCGCTCATAGTGCGCTCCTTTCTCCAGCAGTTTGAGGTTAATCAGCGAGAAGGCGAACAGTCCGGCCAGCGTCAGGAAGGTGGCGGCGGAGGCTTTACCTAAATCATGGGTATCCCAGGCGAGATTCTGGATGTAGTAGAGCAGCACGGTGGTGGCGTTATCCGGCCCGCCGCGGGTCATCACCGCTACGTGGTCGATCTGGGTGATGGAATAAATCAGCGCTGTGGTAATGACGAAGCTCAGGGTCGGGCGCAGCAGCGGCAGCGTCACTTTAAAGAACACCTGCGTTCGGGTAGCGCCTTCCATTATCGCCGCTTCGCGCGTTGATGCCGGGATGCTTTGCAGTCCGGCAAGGAAAAACAGCATGTAGTAACCGGCGAACTTCCATACGCCAATCAGCGACAGCGCCAGCAGCGCGCTATTGCTGCGCCCCAGACAGTTGTTGTTCAACTGGCCGAACAGTCTTGCCAGATAGTGATCAAGCAGGCCGAGGCCGGGCATAAAGATAAACAGCCATAGCGCGGCGGCGCTGACCATCGGGATAATCATCGGGAAGAAGAAGGCGGTGCGCAGCCAGCGGTTGACGCGGTGGTTCTCGGTCAGGGCGACCGCTAGCAGCAGGGCGAGCGTTACGCCCGGCACTACCGTCAGCAGGATATAAAGCAGGTTATTCACCAGCGATTGCCAGAAGACGCTATCGGCGAACAGGCGGCTGAAGTTCTCCAGCCCGACATACTGGCCGCCATCGCTGACCATGCGGGTATCGAACAGGCTGTCATAGACCGAACGCCCCAGCGGGAACCAGGTAAAGAGCAATAAAAACAACAGGGAAGGCGACAGTATCAGCCAGGGCAGCCAGGTTTTTCTCATGGTGGCAGACGTCTCGTTCAGGCGTTTGTAGAAGCCCGGATTTTGAGAAGGATTGACTGCAAAAGGATGGCGGGGAGATGACGGTTTAATGACCAGAGGGCTAAATGCCGGGCACACGGGCCGCCCGGCGGTGAAGTCCTGAGTCAGGAGCGTTCAGGTCACGCCCCTGTCACGGATATCATGAGAAGTCGGCTTTTAGCACCACGCGGTAGCGAGCTTTGCCCTCGCGAACGTGCTTCAGCGCTTCGTTGATTTGCGACATCGGGAACAGCTCGGTGGTCGGCGCGACTTTGCTGCGTCCGGCAAATTTCATCAACTTGCGCAGCTCGGACGGGTTACCGGTAGCCGAACCAGATATGCTGCGGTCGCCACCGATCAGGGTAAAGGCGGGGACCGGGAAAGGCTTCATTACCGCACCGACGGTGTGGAAGTTACCGCCGTACGCCAGCGCTTCAAAGTACGGCTGCCAGTCGAGGTCGACGGCAACGGTGTTGATGATCAGGTCGAACTGCCCGGCCAGCGCTTTTAAGGCTTCAGGATCGCGGCTGTTTACGACGCGATCGGCGCCCATCGCCAGCACTTCCTGCTCTTTCGCTGGGTTTGAACTAAAGGCGGTGACTTCCGCGCCCATCGCGTGCAGCAGCTTGATGGCAATATGGCCGAGGCCGCCAATGCCGATCACCCCGACGCGGCTGTTTGCCGTGACGTGATGCATCAGCAGCGGTTTGAAGACGGTAATGCCGCCGCAGAGCATCGGTCCGGCGGATTCGATATCGATGTTTTCCGGCAGCGGGATCACCCATTGCCAGTCGGCGCGAAGTTTATCGGCAAAGCCGCCGCGGTTAATGATGGTAGGGACCGAGCCTTCCAGACAGTTGATCTGGTTGCCGCTGATGCAGGCATCGCAGTGGCCGCAGCTGCGCGCCGTCCAGCCGATACCTACTTTCTGGCCGATTTTAAGGCCCTTCTCCTGCGCCGCGCTGCCCAGCGCCGCCACGCGACCAATCACCTCGTGACCGGCTACCAGCGGATAGCTCGACATGCCCCATTCGTTGTCGATCATCGACAGGTCAGAGTGACAGATCCCGCAGTACTCCACCTGCACTTCGACATCTTCCGGCTTGAGGTCGCCGGCATCGTACTCCCACAGCGACAGATCGGCGCCCGCTTCTTTGGCGGCGTAACTTTTAATAGTGCTCATGACAGATTCCTTGGGTTTGGCGTAGTTTTGGCATCGTTAAGAAGGAAGTGTAGAGCATGAGGCGAGGGGACGCTTGGCAGAAGGAGGGGGGAAGGGGGTTGAGATTGCGCAAGATGACCTCTCCGCAAAGGAGAAGTTATCTTGATAATTCAGCTTTTAAGCAACAGCGCGTTGAGCCAGATTTCGTTCCGTTCCGGGCGCTTATCCACTGTCTGCCACATTTTGGCGATACGGATATCCGCCTGCTGTTCGACCAGAGCCGTCAGACCCGCTTCGTCGAGATCGGTAAAACGCCGACCCTCCTTTTCTCGCTCGCCTGAACCGTATTTGAATGAGACGTACCAGATGCCGCCCGGTTTAAGGGCCGTAGCCAGTTTGCGCATCACCCCGTCGAGTTCGTCGGCGGGAACGTGCAACAGCGAAGCGCAGCACCAGATGCCATCATAACGCGCACTTTCCGTGATGCTTTGAAAGGTCGCCTGACGCACGGCCAGCCCGCTAAATTGCGCTGCTCGCTCAACCATTGCTGGTGAAGCATCAAACGCCTCGACCCGATAGCCCATATCCGCAAAGGCTTTTGCATCGCGCCCGGAGCCGCATCCGGCATCCAGGATCAGTCCGTTCGGTTTAATCGCCCCGATAAAAGGCGCGTAAAGAGAGGTCATATCGACAGCCACGGTTGAAGCTACAAAGTTGTCAGCGTTCTGCTGGTAGTAATTGATTGTCATCAGAAAATATCCGTTCCGGCGGCCTGAGGTTCCCATTCATGAAGGAGCGTTATACGAGCAGTGTTCCAGATTTTGGCGAGAAAGTCATCGCGCCGGGCGGTCGTGTTACCGGTCTGACGGATTAAGGTTTCACGCAAGGGGAGGTGGCTGGTAATAAAGTATTCGTTTCTGTCGCGCAAGCGGCGCAGCAGTTTTACCGACGGTACCCGCATAAACTTGCCCTTTTCACCGCGATTACAGCTTTTACAGGCGAGAACCAGATTCCAGACGCCATTGATATTTGCTACCTCGCTACGCGCCGCCCAGGGGATAAAGTGATCAACATCGGCCAGGTTCTCATCCCCAGTTTCAAGACTAATCGGCGCATAGCAGTAAAAGCAGCGCCCCTTCTGATAGCCGTTCAGGCTGTCGCGACAGCTAGAGATAGCGACCCGTCGGGAATTCAGGGTGCTAAATAGCTGCTGTTCGGCGGCATCGTATTCTATGGCGATCAGGTTGCTGGCGATGCTCATGGCCCATGCCTGCTCCACCAGACGCCAGCGTGCGTCAGTTTCGTGGATCAGGTTCTGGTACTGCTGGCGTTCCGTCAGATAATAAAAGTTGTCGGTCAGACGGATGCCTTTATGCGTTTTGCGCTCGTCGAGAAAAAAGCGTTTGGCGATTTCACCCTGATTGACGTTATGAAACTTGTCCAGCACCACGCTAAAGCCGAGCTTTACCGTCGCAGCGGTGAGCTGCTCCTGGTTTATTTCATTACGATTGAAGCTGTTACAGGCACTAAGATACTGGCTTTTTGGCGAGGTGATCTGTTTGGGCGCGTGCCTAAGATGGCGACACAGATGCTGGCTGAACGGCACAGCCAGATCCTCAAGGCGTATCAGATCGCTACCGTCGCGACGGATATCGTACAGCGCATGAGCCAGCGCGAACTTATAGGAGGCGACGTTTTTGCCAAAAAGAATAATGCCGCGCCAGTAGTTCTCCAGCGTCGGTTCGATCTGATAGAAGCGCATTGCAGGTATCCTGTTTGGGAAAGTACAGGCGTTATTACGCGTACTAATAACAGGATCTGATAACAAACTGGCGAAAATGTAAACCGTATTGAGCCGTTTGCAGGATTTTGCGAGCAGACTCGGAGAAAAAGAACGTCGCTGGTGGGAGAGGGAAGGGGGCGTAGTTTGTATCGGGAACGTATTGAATGTTAGTCAAAATGCGGCTGGCGCTGTTTTTTTCAACACTTAGCGTGGCAATCGCACTCTGCTGCTTGCGCAGCAGCCAGCGACAGGTATAATCCACAACGTTTTCCGCATACCTTTCCGTGCCGGAGTGGCGAAATCGGTAGACGCAGTTGATTCAAAATCAACCGTAGAAATACGTGCCGGTTCGAGTCCGGCCTTCGGCACCAAAAGCATGTAAATAGACCTCAACTGAGGTCTTTTTTTATGTCTGAAATCCTCGCCACACAAGGCTTTCCACGATTTTCTCCTCAACTGAAGTCAACCTGAGTCAACCCACATCAACAAGCTTGTGAGTATACTAATGTGTATATTTTCCGATTCGATATTGTTTGTATACTCACGAGATACCAATGGAAGGAGGCCCATCATGGCCCTAACGGATACTAAAGTTCGTTCTGCAAAACCTGAGGAGAAAGAGTATTCACTTGTTGACGGCGACGGAATGTCCTTACTTGTAAAACCTAACGGCTCAAAGTATTGGCGATTTCGTTTCCGTTTTGGCGGTAAACAGCATTTGATGGCGTTCGGCGTTTACCCGGATGTTTCGCTGGCGGATGCCAGGAAGAAAAGGGAAGAAGCCAGAAAGCTGGTAGCTGCTGGTATTGATCCTCGTGAGCATAAACGTGCTGTGAAAGAAGAGCAGGCGAAAGAGATTATTACTTTCGAGAAGGTTGCCAGAGAGTGGCTCATTACCAATCAGAAATGGTCGGAAGATCATGCTAATCGCGTAAAAAGGAGCCTTGAGGACAATATCTTCCCGGCAATTGGCACTCGCAATATTACTGAACTGGGTACCCGCGATCTGTTAATTCCCATTAAAGCCGTAGAGATGTCTGGACGTCTTGAAGTGGCTTCCCGTCTTCAACAGCGCACCACGGCCATCATGCGTTATGCAGTGCAAAGCGGGTTAATTGATTACAACCCGGCGCAGGAGATGGCGGGGGCGGTAGCTTCCAGTAACCGGCAGCATCGTCCGGCACTGGAGTTAAAGCGCATCCCTGAGTTACTTGAGAAAATAGATGGCTATACCGGCAGGCCACTAACCCGCTGGGCAACGGAACTCACTCTGCTTATCTTTATTCGTTCCAGTGAGCTACGTTTTGCTCGCTGGTCAGAGATCGATTTTGAAACGTCAATGTGGACCATTCCGCCTGAGCGAGAGCCTATTCCCGGCGTGAAACATTCTCAGCGAGGATCAAAGATGCGTACACCTCATCTGGTGCCGCTTTCAAAGCAGGCACAGGCGATCCTGAAGCAGATAAAACAGTTTTGTGGTGATAAGCATGAGCTGATTTTTATTGGCGATCATGATCCGCGTAAGCCAATGAGTGAAAACACCGTAAACAGTGCGCTACGGGTGATGGGATATGATACTAAGGTCGAGGTTTGCGGCCACGGCTTCCGCACAATGGCCTGTAGTTCGTTAATTGAGTCAGGGCTATGGTCGAAGGATGCGGTGGAGCGCCAGATGAGCCATATGGAACGTAACTCGGTACGCGCAGCATATATCCATAAAGCGGAACATCTGGATGAACGCAAGTTGATGCTGCAATGGTGGGCGGATTTTCTGGATTCGAACCGGGAGAAGACTATCAGCCCGTTTGATTTTGCGAAAATTAATAACCCCATGCTGACAAGATGACAGGTGCTACTGCTGGCTCTATTACCCCTTAGATTGAACATGAGTTATTTCATAGAAAGGCATCCGTTCATTAACGTTAGGGTGCCTTTTTGCTTTTAACAACCGTAAATCAGGAGAATAACAAATGACTACGATATGCCCGCAATGTGGTTCTGACCGTGTAAGTGAGCGAAATATTGGCAGGAAGGCAGGAGGTATAGCAGGAGGAGTGGCAGGAGCACTTAGTGGTGCTGGTACGGGGGCAGCAATAGGTTCTGTTGTTCCGGTGGTGGGAACAGCTACAGGGGCTGTCATTGGCGCAATACTGGGAAGATTTGTCGCCGGTGCGACGACTGGAGCGGTAACAGGAGCATCGCTTGATGGCGTCCTGTTCGATCAGTATGAATGTCGTGACTGTGAACATACATTTGACTAATTAGCTTTGGTTTTCCTTCTATCAACTCACCAAAAAACTCAGTAAAAACCCATTCATATTTTCAAATACTTTTTCTTTTTGATCTGCACGACCGATCGGTATTGAGTATTTTAATAGTCAATGACTATCATTTTAATCTTATTGATCGTTTTTAACGATAGGTAAAACGGATCGGTTTATCTATTTCGATCGGTATTAACAATTTTACACCTCATTACCTTTCTGAAAAGATCACATCAACCTGCCTTTAATCAGGTTATTACCGGTGGTGGGTCAGGAAAGGCTATTCAGTGATTAGTCGCAGGTCGCTGGCAAGGAGAGGAGACCGATGGGATATAGATCAAGCGTTGTTTCAGTTGTGGTGAAAAACTCCAAAACAACTGTTATCAGCGGATTAATAAAACCAGGAGGTAAAGACTCCTGTTCAGATTTTTTGAATTTCAGGAGTTTTTATCATTAAAGGAGTTATATGAAAAAATTACTCAGTAGTGCCATTCTGTTAACCGTAGGCATGTTCTCAATGTCTGTTTATGCCAATCCTGATAATTCCTGCGACGGTGAACAAACCATCTTTGATGCTTATACCGCTAAGGATGGCAAACATGTTGGTGTGTGTTACGTATACGGCAATATTCGTTATGAGTATGGGAAGGATGATAATCCTGAAATTTTAATTAATGTTCCACGTGAAAAGGTTGAGTTCAGTATGTCTGGAAATGGTGATCAAAGTGTCACTATTCCCAATGGTGAGTATCGATATGTGATAGGTGAATATTTACGTGGCGGACCATTTATTCAGGTCTGGAAAGGGAATAAGTTTATTACCGAGATCAAGTTAAATGGCGACACCTTTGAAAATAATATTGAACAATATATTAACAATTAATACCGTTAAAGGTAAGGGATATTATCGTGAAAGTACTATCTTCAGCTCGTAAATGTTTTTTAATTTCAAGTCTTTTACTCTCAAGTTTTCAGGTTGGTGCATCAGATTCCCCTATAAAAGTGGATGCAAATGGAGAACAACTCAGAGCAGGCACGGTCTCTTTTCCTGTATGGCGTTATACCATTACCAGTATTGATAATGAGGTCATAATCAAGTTGACCTGCCCCCAGGATTAGATACAACCGTCAGTTAGTAAGGTCGGTTTGTTTACCTTCACATTTTCCATTTCGCCACCGTGCTGCAAACTCTGATGGCGTCTGATAATTCAGTGCTGAATGTGGACGACACTCGTTATAATCCTGCCGCCAGTCATTAATGATTTTCCTTGCGTGAACGATATCGCTGAACCAGTGCTCATTCAGGCATTCATCGCGAAATCGTCCGTTAAAGCTCTCAATAAATCCGTTCTGCGTTGGCTTGCCCGGCTGGATTAAGCGCAACTCAACACCATGCTCAAAGGCCCATTGATCCAGTGCACGGCAAGTGAACTCCGGCCCCTGGTCAGTTCTTATCGTCGCCGGATAGCCTCGAAACAGTGCAATGCTGTCCAGAATACGCGAGACCTGAACGCCTGAAATCCCAAAGGCAACAGTGACCGTCAGGCATTCCTTTGTGAAATCATCGACGCAGGTAAGACACTTGATCCTGCGACCGGTGGAAAGTGCGTCCATGACGAAATCCATCGACCAGGTCAGATTGGGCGCCGCCGGACGGAGCAGCGGCAGACGTTCTGTTGCCAGCCCTTTACGACGTCTTCTGCGTTTTACGCCCAGGCCACTGAGGTGATAAAGCCGGTACACGCGCTTATGATTAACATGAAGCCCTTCACGGCGCAGCAACTGCCAAATACGACGGTAGCCAAAACGCCTGCGCTCCAGTGCCAGCTCAGTGATGCGCCCTGATAAATGCGCATCAGCAGCCGGACGGTGAGCCTCATAGCGGCAGGTCGACAGGGATAAACCTGTAAGCCTGCAGGCACGACGTTGCGACAGACCGGTCGCATCACACATCAGCATCACGGCTTCCCGCTTCTGGTCTGTCGTCAGTACTTTCGCCCAAGAGCCACCTGAAGCGCCTCTTTATCCAGCATGGCTTCGGCAAGCAGCTTCTTGAGTCTGGCGTTCTCTTCCTCAAGCGACTTCAGGCGCTTAACTTCAGGCACCTCCATACCGCCATACTTCTTACGCCAGGTGTAAAACGTGGCATCGGAAATGGCATGCTTGCGGCAGAGTTCACGGGCGGGTACCCCAGCTTCGGCTTCGCGGAGAATACTGATGATCTGTTCGTCGGAAAAACGCTTCTTCATGGGGATGTCCTCATGTGGCTTATGAAGACATTACTAACATCGGGGTGTACTAATCAACGGGGAGCAGGTCACCCTCGCGCCACTGCTGACGCCATTTAAATAACAGATTGGCATTGATACCGTTTTTAAGCGCCAGTTTTGATATCTACACGCCCGGTTCACAGGAAGCCGCAACGAGCTGTTGCTTAATTTAGGGAGGATAATTAGGGTAGCCTTTACGCCTGCCTGAAGTCACATTTTTCTTGCATATCTGACACTTTGGTTCCCACCACTATTTGGTATACACCACTTTGTCGAATACATCAGGTTATGACCAGACGGCTCTCGCTGTACGCTTACGAATAAACTGAGCGTTGTCATGCAGATGGAGCTTATCACCAATGGCTACCACTCTGCGGTCGGGTAGATAGCCAAAATCAGCGGGAGAACGGCTGACAAGCTGTACCAGAAGTGCACAAATTTGCTCAAATGGCCACTGGGGTTCACGGCCCGTACGCAGTGATATCAGGCGTTCAGTGCCACACAGGGTAAACTAGTTGAGCCAGCGTCCCACGGACGAACGGGCACAGCAAAGTATTCTGGCGACGTCGGAAACACGACTTCCTCGGTGCAGCATCAGCATAGTGGTCAGCCTGCGGGCATGATTTTTATCGCGAGTTTTATGGATAGTTTTTTGCATCAGGCGTCGTTCGGTACGGGGGATTGGTGCTATGATCGACATCGCTTAGTCCGGTTGGTGATTATGGTTGGTTTGGCGATTGATCAGATCGCATAATCCGGGCTGAGTTCCCTTAAAATGATCTACTATTTGGCGCAGCTATTTAGTATTTCGTGAGGGTGAAATGGATATACATTTTCACTCTAAATAGACGCAGACGATCAGGTCCGCGTACAGCAAAAATATGTAGTCACATCAGCCTAGGTTGAAAATCTATAAGAGTATTAGTCAAAAATAATTATGGCCGGAGTACGAATAGTGGACCATCGATTGGAACGCTGGTCCACTAAATTTTAATTAAAACGAGCCGTTCGTTGTTTGTGTGTCATTGCTATTGAACTGGTTATTTGCACCAGACTGCCACTCAACATTAGCCGTCGGATTGGTTTCATTACGTTTCACACACTTCCATTCAACATTTAAGTCAGGGGGAAGCTCTAAGCTCGCACTCCATTGTGGATATTGTGTCGGTGATATTTTTACCGCTTTAGTTAAGTCCCAACCACCTAACTGAGGTATATTACCAACAATATAAACACTTTGACCTGAAATCGTATAACCGTTATTACATGTGAAGTTTATGCTTTGTACTGTAGGGTTCTCCGCATCATCTGATTGTGAGCGAATGACAACAGCTTCATTTTGCATAAGTGTTAGTGTTGCCTGTTTATTTGCTACTGAAACACCATTATTCCCAATCAAACTCGGATATACCCCATTAGGAACCGCTATATTTTTAACATTAATTGTGTTAGCCTCACCACGATTAAGTGCAACAATAACAATATCGTTCCCAGAACGCCGCTCAAATACTAATATGTCATCATTAACCCATAGTTCAGTATAAGTTCCATTTTGAATTGCCGGGCTACTTTTCCTTAGGTCACCCAGTGTTTTAATAATGGAGAAAGCCTCACTTTCCGTATCAAATCCTGGCATTTTCTCTCGGTTGTAAGGATCACTGCCAACTTGACCAAAACTGTTAGAGGTAAAGTTAGCGGCATAATGTTCAGTACCATAATAAATGGCAGGAATACCACGTACAGTCATTGTCGCAACCAGACCGAGGTCTATACGTTTCTGAGCAAAAGCTTCACTCTGACTTCCACCGGTTTCATTATTTCCAGGACCAAAAGTAGTGGCGTTTGAACGCAGAGCGGTACCAATGCGTGCCATATCATGGTTATCCATAAAAACAACCTGCCAGTCATCACTGGTAAAGACTGTTTGTCTTTTTATCAGATAACTATTTAACGTTTTCATTGTATTTCCGCTACGTCCTACCAAAACTCTTTCTAAAGTATCGCGGAATCCAAAATCCAGCAACGCTGACCCGGAAGTGTTGGCGTAATCGATAGCATTACCATCAACACCTGTTGTAGTATTCGCACTGGCACCAAACCATTCACCGAAGAAAAAAAATCCTTCCCGGCCGATAGACTTACTGTAATCATAAATATCGCTGGTCCATTTCTGTATAAAAGACTTGTCCATATGCTTGATGGCATCAATCCTGATAGCATCCACACCAGCATCGATCCAAAATTTAGAACCATCCAACAAGTACTGGTAGACATCAGTATTGGATTGATTGAGGTCTGATAGATTGAATAGATTATGATTCTTCACTTGGAAGAAATCATTCCAGTTCGTTACCCCACCATTGTGATGATACCAGCCCGTATTGGCGGCAACATCTGTAGGATAATCAGTAATAAACACACCATCACGATATAGTGCACCAAATTCATTTTCATCATTAGCATTCGAATGATTAGGGGCATAATCAAGAACCAGTTTCATATTATAATCAGGACTATGCATCAAACTAGTCAGTTCTTTGAAATCATCGAGATTGCCAAAATGTTCATCTATACGAAAATAATCTCTTCCCCAATAACCATGATATCCAGTATTGCCAGCAGCATCAGTATTATTCACATTATCGATTGGGGGAGTAATCCAGATTGAAGTAACACCAAGTGATTTTAAATAGGGTAGTTTATTAATCAACCCCCGGAGATCTCCTCCAGTATATTTTTTTAAATTATTAGGATCGTAGGTTGCAGAATTAAACCCTGCATTATTACTTGGATCTCCATCGCTGAAACGATCAAGGAATAGAAAATATATCGTCTCCTTACGAAAATCAAGATAAGTTTCTTCTGGTTCAGCAGCAATCGTCTGCATGCTACAAAAAAAAGTATTTAATGCAATCGAAATGGCAATAGCAGCCGAGGTATTAAAAAAACGGTTTCTTTTCATTATCTAGTCCTAATAAAGTTAGTGAAAATATTAGTTTTACTTTATATTAACTCCACTTAAATTGAAAAATAACTATAACTACAACTACAACTACAACTACAACGCGAGATGAAAATAATCGAAGCGTCAATAAAAGCGACTTCATAAGGATCGTGAATTCAGGAACCACTACACACGTATATTTAGCAGTGCAGTGGTGATATATTGTGATGAGGTGAGCTAAGAAAAAATTACACTCTTACATTTGTCAGATTGTTCTCATTATAGAAATCAAAAACATGACAAAAGGCAGTATTAAGATTAAATCTTAAAGTTTTCCCTATATGAAATGGATTAATATCTTGTGTATTAACTCTGGCAATAAGTTCCTTCCCACCAACGATAAAATATAAAAATTTTTCGCTCCCCATATTTTCAACCACCGTTAAAACTCCCTCAAAGGTATTAAGGTCATCATCATCGCTAGCAAGAGAGATATGCTCTGGTCTAATACCAAAACACACAGGCTTATTAATATAACCTTCAAGCAACACTTGCTTACTATGTGGAATTAATATTTCAACGCCAGGAGCAATTTCAACATACAACCTCTCATTATTCTTACGGATAGCAGTATCTATCAAATTAATTGATGGTGAACCGATAAAACTGGCAACGAACTTATTATTAGGATAATTATAAAGATCAGTAGGTGTATCAACCTGCATGATATTTCCATGGTTAAGAACACAAATGCGATCTCCTAGAGTTAACGCTTCAGTCTGATCGTGAGTAACATAAATCATTGTAGCAGGATGCCCCTCCTCTTTCAGAGAACGATGTAGTTGGGCAATTTTCATCCGCATCGATACCCTGAGCTTGGCATCTAGGTTTGATAAAGGCTCATCGAATAAAAAAACATCAGGTTTACGTACAATCGCCCGGCCAACAGCGACACGCTGGCGCTGTCCGCCTGACATTTCTTTCGGCTTACGATAAAGCAGTTCGGTAATTTCAAGTTTTTCGGCCGCGTCTTCAACCCGGCGTTTAATCTCATCCTTAGGTCGTTTCTGCATTTTGAGACCAAAAGCCATGTTGTCGAAAACGGTTTTATGCGGATAAAGTGCATAGTTTTGGAAAACCATGGCAATACCACGGTCTTTGGGCGGAAGGTCATTAACCTTTCTATTTCCGATATAAATTTCGCCTCCGCTAATATCTTCAAGACCGGCAATCATTCTCAAAGTTGTTGATTTCGCACAACCGGAAGGCCCGACAAAAACCATAAATTCACCGTCATGGATTTCGAGATCGATACCATGGACAGCCTTAAAGCCATTTTCATATCTTTTTTCAATTTTCCGCAAACTAACCGTTGCCATGATTTACCCCATAAGAAGAAAGACATCTGTGGCTAACAAGACTATACTTACCATCGTCCAAATATTAGCCACGACGTATGTTTACTATTCTGCTGGAAGTAGCTTAATTATTTACATTGTGCAACGGCAACCTGAAGTGGCTTTTTATCTTCAGCAATTTTGACCGTCCAGACGTAGCGGCCAGCAACTGGTAACGTTACTGCTGTATTTTTTGCAAAACCTGCTCGTTTCAGATCCTTAACTTGTCCAACTGTTAACTCCAGACCCGCTGCAGTGAATTGCGGATTCCAGCTCATCGTAGCGAACTGAACGCTAAGATTACCGGCTTTTTCATCTATAACTAACTGATATATACCATTGCCTTTATAGAGCATTTTACGGTTTTCTTGCTGAATCCATTGTCCTTCAGGAAAGGTACCAACAACATATAAAGAAGGCCGAATCGGTCCACGCTCGTCAACGGAAGGCAGAGCACAATTATAGAAAGGATTATCAGCGGAACCCTGTGCGTTAACTGAGGTACTAAAAACAGCAGAGGCATAAAGCATAGTGAATACGGCAGCAATAATTAAATTTAAACGTTTCATAACAAATACCATCCTTCAAAAATTTAGTGGACAATGACGAAAAACGTCAGTGACTAAGTACTGGCACGATAAAATTCTATTCTCTTCAAAATTTAGGAGTTTAAAAAATTAAAAAAACGATCCCTCCATGTGTCCGATATAGATCGATTTTTTTTAAATTGATGATTTTTTGTTAAAATGTTAAGAACGGCAATGTTTTTGTAATAAGCACGGGTATCTTTTGCCGGGTAACCAAATAAGTCGCTATTCTCAGGGAAGGAGTGACTTACACCTGATTTTGCCTTGATAATAGAATGGCTACCAATCGCTATATGGCCGGAGGTCCCAACCTGTCCCTGTACGATAACATGGTCACCAAGAGTTGTATGACCGGCAAACCCAGCCTGTGATACTATTAAGCAGTTTTCACCAATATGACAGTCATGTCCAATCTGAATCTGATTATCTATTTTAGTTCCCCGACCAATCGTCGTGTTACCTAATGTTCCACGATCTATTGTATTGTTGCTCCCGATCTCTACATCATCGTAAATAATGACTCGCCCCACACTTTCTACTCGTTGATACTTACCATTTCTTGAAGCCATATACTCAAAACTGTAGTTACCAATCGAATTGTTTGAGTCGATAGTTACATTATTTCCGATGATAGTTCCTTCTTTAATAACAGTGTTGCAGTGGATAGCAACATTATCCCCAATAATAACCCCATTCATGATCTTCACACCAGGCATAAAAATGCAGCCATCACCAATTTGGCAATGTTTTCCAATATAAACATCTGAGAGTGCCGACGTATTCCCTTGATCATTGAGATGAAACCTTTTTACTTTATAAGAACGAAGAAAAAGATTAAGGCGCTCAACATCCAAATGTGAGATAACAATATGTGCCTTCGCTGGGCTATCCAGTATTTCATCAGGTCCTATCAGCACGTCAGCATGTGAGCCAGATAAGAATTGCAAGTCTTGTTTGGCGAAAACAATAGCCAGGCCGCCGACATCAGGACTGCGAATTGGCCGTATAAAGTTAACCCGAATAGCTCCATCACCGGTATAGCTCCCGGATAACAGAGTGGCGATTTCCATAACACTGAACATAAACGCCCCTTACGTTAAGACTAAAAGCGATATAGTGCCTGAGCATAGAAGGTATGTTGTGTTAACTCGCTCTTATTTCTAGCTTCCCATCCTGATAATCGACTTTTTTTCTCAACTTCATTAGCATACTCGTACTCAGCTTTGGCTACCCAACTTTCACCTATTGATTGTTCATAACCAACGGTAGCTTTTCTAATGTCTTTGAAGTAGTTAATGCCAGCATTACCGCCACCACTACGATCAGTATTTTTAGTTTCATTTTTCCCGACACGTACCCGCGTGTACAGCGTGCCGGCATCATCAAAGCTATATTGAACAATAGGCTCTATATATCTTTCATTAAAATCACTTTTCTCATTAATGGTTCCATCTGGTTGCTTCTCATCATTAGTTTTAATTTGGTAATAGAATTCAACACCGACCTCCCAGTTACCAAAACGCTTGTAGGGTTTAAACAATGCACTATATCCCTGCTCTTGCCTTTTCCCCCATGCATTGCGATCTTCTTTACTCAAAAGGTATTCAAGATTAGAATAGAATCCCATATTATAATCATTATTCCAGTAGGTTAAATATGGTCTAATACTGTGCTCAGCAAGGTTTTTACGTAGACCACTAACATACGGAGAATAAACTTTACTTCTTGTATATTCTAGCTCATAAATTAAACCAGTAGCCCAACCGTTACCAAGATCATGACCTTTATTCAATGAAAAAAGCTGCTTAATACCATCTTCATTCTCATAATAACCAGGCTCCTTTTGCTCTCTATTTTCTATTTTAAAAGAGTAAAAACCCATAAAATTCCATTGTGGATTGTTATAAAAAAAGTTGAAAACCTCATTGGTAATCGTCTTCTCCTTTTTATCCGTGTTATTGAAACCACGAGTTACCTTATCTTCATATTCAACAGAAGTCCCTACATGGCCACCAAACGAAAAAAAGCTTTCATCAAAAGCGACGTCTTCAGGTTTGTACCCACGCTGATCGCTGGCTGCAAATGAATGTACGGGCGCTGTGAGAGCAAGAGCAATAGAGGCAGAGAGTAATTTTTTTTTCATAGTACTTCCTTATTCAGCTATCACAACATCGGAAGAGAATGCTGAGGGATAGCGTTAAATTTTATCATGATTAGTAGTTCCTCATGGACGCCTATTTAATTTCTCTCATTTAATTTTTTTTTCCTCATGGCAATAACGTAAACGAGATGCAAGTCACTAATCTTTCGATAAAATTGTGACTAAAATCACGTTTTATGTTTTTTTTAAATTCAGGATATCATTTTTAGCCTATTTTTTGCTGCCAATAAGGGACTGGATTCATACCTAATAAAAGGGAGAACAGAATCACAAAAATTGTTCAAACATCTGATGTTTTTTGACAAACATCACAAATAAACCTGTCTGGGTAGACCGCATGTTGACATAAAAAAGGACGCATGCATCATAGTGGTACACTACGTACTACTAAAATGGGTAACTATGAAAATAAAATTGCTAGACGCTGTTCTGCTCTTCGGTCTGACGGCCCTTGTTCCCGCAGCTTGGGGAGAGAGTATTGCACCTGAAAAACAAGCAAATCTTCTAATATGGACGGATATTTCTACGCTAGATTATATGAAATATGCTGCTGAAAACTTTAATAAAACATATAACAGCCAGGTAAGATTTACGTTTAGGGGATTGGCGCCAATAGATACCGCCTCGCGAATGATACAGGATGGCGGATCCACGCGCGTTGCTGACGTTGCCGAAATCGAGCACGATCTTTTAGGCCGACTGGTTGTTGCCGGTGGCGTAATGGAAAATCTGATCTCGTCAGAACGTATAAATAAAAAATTTATGTCTAATGCAATAAATGCTTCACGCTATGAAGGAAAAAATTATGGTTTTCCAGTAAGTTATGCAACCGTCGCATTATTTTATAACAAGGATATCCTTCGGTTGCCGCCAGATAAATTTGAAGAGTTGATCCAGCTAAGTGCTGAATTTAATAATGTTAAGGAAAATAAATATACCTTGTTATGGGATGTACAAAACTATTATGAGTCAAGAATGTTTCTAACCCTGTATGGTGCTTACGAATTTGGTCAGGAAGGGACAAACGTCAAGGACCTAGGAATCAACTCCGAATTAGCCCAAAAAGGGCTTGCAGCGATGAAACGACTTAAAACTGCAAACCCATCTAATCCGGTAGATATGCGTAATCCACAGGTGCGTCGAGGCTTATTTTCTGAAGGCAAAGTAGCTGCCATCATCGACGGTCCATGGGCAATCCAGGGATATAACAACAGTAAAATTAATTTTGGCGTTGTTCCCATACCTACTCTTGAAGGAAAACAGCCACGTTCGTTTTCTACGGTTCGCCTGGCGGTCGTCTCTTCTTATAGTAAATCGCCTAAGGCGGCACAACTTTTCGCGGACTATCTCTCATCTGATGAAATGTTAATGAAACGCTATGAGATGACAGAATCTATACCTCCGGTACCGAATCTGATGAACAAAATCCTACCAACTGCAAATGAAGCGACGAGCGCAATTATTAAACAAGGGCTTCACTCTGATGCCATGCCATCTATTCCGGAAATGGGTTATTTATGGTCCCCACTGGCAAATGCGATTACCGATATGTGGATCAATGACCAAACGCCAAAAGCAGCACTTGACCGTGCTCGTAATATCATTGATGAGCAAATCAAATTTCAGGAGTAACTATGTTATTGTCTGAGGGAAAAAGCATGCGTATATTTCCGGCATCTTTTCTTATTATGGGCACTACGCAGCTCATTTCTGGTCATTGGATAAAAGGCTCCGTTTTTTTATTATTCCAGATTGTAGTTATTAGCAACATCAATTTATTACTCAACGCAACGCAGGGACTCATCACTTTAGGCACCGTGGCCCAAACACGTAGTGGGTTTGATATTGTAGCTGGTGACAATTCAATTTTTATGTTGGTTGAAGGTGTTGTTGCATTCATTTTTTTATTTTTTTCAATTTTTGTTTATTGGTTAAATATTAAGGATGCGCAGGTATGTGAAAAGTGCCATCAGAGCTTTACGGAACAGTTACGAACGATTTACGATAATCGTTTTGCTACTATCATGTTGGCTCCGGCATTTATTGCCTGCATTGCCTTTATTATTATGCCGATGATCATCACCGTTTTGGTATCACTAACAAACTACTCGGCTCCTCATCATATCCCACCTAAAAATCTTGTTGATTGGGTCGGATTAAAGAATTTCATTACCCTCTTTGAGCTTCGGATCTGGTCTAAAACGTTCGTTGGTATTGGTGTGTGGACTGTGCTATGGGCTTTTTTTGCAACTCTATGCACTTGTAGCTTTGGATTTCTGTTAGCCCTCGCGTTAGAAAACAAAAAAATTATAGCTAAGAAAGCCTGGCGAGTCGTATTCATCTTACCCTATGCGATCCCGGCGTTCGTTACCCTGCTTATTTTCCGTCTGCTTCTGAATGGAATTGGTCCAGTAAATAGTACATTAAATAGCTGGGGTATTGATTCAATTGGTTTTCTTTCCGATCCATTAATAGCTAAAATGACTGTAATTGCGGTAAGTGTATGGGTTGGCGCTCCCTACTTTATGCTGCTAATCACCGGAGCAATGACCAATATTCCCCGTGACCTATACGAAGCAAGTGAGGTGGATGGTGCTAGTAAATTCCAACAGTTCCGTGAAATCACGTTACCGATGGTTCTGCACCAGGTCGCCCCTTCATTGGTTATGACCTTTGCACATAATTTCAATAACTTTGGTGCAATATACTTGCTAACAGAAGGTGGGCCGATAAACCCGGAATATCGCTTTGCCGGACATACTGATATTTTGATTACGTGGATCTATAAATTAACCCTTGATTTTCAGCAATATCAAATTGCTTCTGTCATCTCAATCATTATTTTCCTGTTCTTATCGATATTTGCGATCTGGCAATTTAGGCGAATGAAATCATTCAAAGAAGATGTGGGGATGTAAATGAGAAACATTATTAGCAAGATAATGACGATTTTAGTCTATCTTTTCTTATTATTAAATGCACTTGTTGTCCTTGGGCCAGTAATATGGACAGTTATGTCATCGCTAAAGCCTGGGAACAATCTTTTTAGTTCTGGTTTTACTGAAATATCATTTACATTAGAACATTACCATAATCTACTTACGGGAACGCCTTATTTAAAATGGTACAAAAACACCTTTATACTCGCAACCTGTAACATGCTTATTTCTTTGGTAGTAGTAACAATAACGGCATTTATTTTTTCAAGATATCGTTTCAAAGCCAAAAAAAACATACTCATGAGCATTTTAGTGTTACAGATGTTCCCGGCATTTCTTTCCATGACCGCAATTTATATCTTATTGTCAAAGATGAATCTAATTGATACATACATTGGTTTGCTATTAGTCTACGTTACTGGTTCCCTACCTTTTATGACATGGCTGGTTAAAGGTTATTTTGATGCAATCCCTACGTCATTGGATGAAGCAGCAAAAATTGATGGTGCAGGGCATCTAACTATATTTTTTGAAATTATATTACCGCTTGCTAAACCTATTCTCGTATTTGTGGCATTGGTTTCATTCACCGGCCCATGGATGGACTTTATTTTACCAACTCTAATTTTACGCAGTGAAGATAAAATGACTCTGGCAATTGGTATCTTTAGCTGGATATCCTCCAACTCAGCTGAAAACTTTACGCTATTTGCTGCTGGTGCATTATTAGTTGCTGTACCAATAACGTTACTTTTCATTGTTACACAGAAACATATTACTACCGGACTGGTTAGCGGTGCGGTAAAAGAATAAGATTAGGATAAGATATGATTACAATTAGTTCATTAAGCCACTCCGCAAAGAGTGCCGATAGCTACGCTTATAATAAAGAAACCCTACATATTAGGTTTCGCACAGTCAAAGGCGAGGTCGCGAAAGTCTCTCTGTGGATCGGCGATCCCTATCAATGGGAGGAAGGTGGCCTAGATGGTGGAAACCTTGGCGGCAGCGACGCGCATGGATGGAGCGGCGGCAACGAAGTTCACATGGAAAAAGAGGGACAAAGCGAGAGCTATGACCACTGGTTTGCCGCATTTACTCCGTGCAAACGACGTAGCCGCTATGGTTTTATATTATACGGAAATAACGGGGAAAAATTATTATTTGGTGAACGACGCTGTGTTGATATAAGTAAACCACCTGTAGCAGAGACAGAACTGAGTAACTTGTCCAACTTTTTTTGCTTCCCTTATATCAATCCAGGTGATGTACTTTCTACGCCAGAATGGGTTAAAAAAACAATATGGTATCAGATCTTTCCTGAACGATTTTGCAATGGCGATCCATCGATATCGCCAGAAAACGTACAACCGTGGGGAACGCCTCCAGATTCAAAAAACTTTATGGGCGGTGATTTGCAGGGCATTATTAACAAACTTGATTATTTGCAAGATCTTGGCGTTAACGGTTTATACCTTTGTCCCATATTTACGGCTAACGCTAGCCATAAATATGATACCGTAGATTATTTTAACGTTGATCCCCATTTCGGTGGCAACGATCGGTTTAAAGAATTGGTGCAAAAAGCTCACCAACGAGGAATGAAGGTCATGCTGGATGCAGTGTTTAATCATATTGGTAATCAATCACCATTATGGTTAGATGTTGTAAAAAATGGTGATAAATCACCTTACGCAGACTGGTTCTGGATTAAAAAATTCCCGGTATACCCATCTGGTGATAAAAATGAGTGGGATTTCCGTAATTTCAATTACGAAACCTTTGGTAATGTTATTGAAATGCCTAAACTTAATACTGAAAACCCCGCTTGTCGTGATTATCTGCTGCAGGTGGCGAGATATTGGATTGAAGAATTTGATATTGATGGCTGGCGCCTTGATGTTGCCAATGAAGTCGACCACGAATTTTGGCGAGCTTTCCGTAGAACGGTAAAAAGCATAAAACCTGATTGTTATATTCTCGGTGAAATTTGGCATGAAGGCATGCCATGGCTGCGCGGAGACCAGTTTGACTCCTTGATGAACTATCCTCTAATGCAAGCAACTACTGACTATTTCGCTTTACAAGCATATGACAAAAAAACATTTATAGATATTGTTACCCATGCCTATCTTTGCTATCCACGGAACGTTAATGAAGTTATGTTTAATCTTCTTGAAAGCCATGATACTTCACGTTTATTAAGTCTGTGTGGTAATGATAAACGTAAAGCCCGGTTAGCCTATCTCTTTATGTTTAGTCAGGTGGGTTCTCCTTGTATTTATTACGGTAGCGAAGTTGGTATGAATGGCAGCAGAGCAATGGGATCGGAAGATAATCGTAAATGTATGATATGGGATGAACAAAGGCAGGATTTAGAGTTTAAGTCATTTATTAAAGATCTTATTCTATGGAGGAAAAAATATTCCGAATGGAATGATCCTAAAATACACTGGAATAATGTCGACCATCCGGCAGTTGTCGCTTTTAGCAGAGGAGAAGTACATTTCCTCCTTAATAATAGTGATGAATCTTTAGCTATTAATTATCAGGGCAGAACACTATCTCTGACACCTTTTGGGTTTTATATTATCGGTCTGGACCATAAGGACATCATATCATGAAACTCGGTATCTCACTTGCGATTGACTGGATACGTGGCGTGTTAATAGACGATGGTGAAGTTTGTTATCGTACTCAGGTATTAACACCAATAGACTGCCAGCAAAGTGTAGATACCGTATTACATATGATTTTTAGTATCCAGCGGACCTATGGAAATATTGACTTTGTCGGTATCAGCATTATGCAAAGCAACGTGTCCCGCTGGGGGCCGTTAGATAGAATAACCAATTTTTTCGAAATGGCTATAGATAAGAAGACTGGTATTCATTGCCAGTCTTTCGGCCCAGCACTTGTTGTTTTACAAAACCTAGATACGTCCTTATTATCAGGGCTAAAAGGTAATATTATGAGTATTGTCGTTGATTTTGGCTGTGAACTTTGTGTAGTCGATAAATACAACAATGATAGCGTATTTGACCATGCAATAAATGTTTCCTGGGCTCATCTCCCATTGAAAAATTATCAGCCACTCATTGATGGTATATCTCCGGTTTGCGAATGCTGCGGGATAGGATGCGTTCATCAATTCATTTCGACATCCGGGATCGAAAGACAGTATTTTCAGTTCTCTCTTCAGCGGAAGAGTGCCTTAGAAATAATTCAGGGAGTTGATGGCAGTGATGCATGGGCGCAAAAAGTCTACCGAATGTGGATGGATCAACTAGCCAGAGCCTTACTTGATCCAATAATGGTTTTTAAACCTAGATTGTTAGTGCTCAGTGGATTAGCAACAATACACTCAGACTTTCCGTTAAGTCTAAAAAGTGTATTAAGCCGACACTGTCCAAATAATTATCTACCAGAAATAATTCGCTTAAATTATGAAGAATATCGTTTTGCCTATGATGCGGCGATGGCTAATAAGGAAAAGGCGCAATACACCTCTACCCTTGCGTTGTAAGTAATGATAAACTAACAGACGGGCTATGTTGCATGTGAGGTTATGTTAATGAACGAACTGGTAAAAACACTTATGGGTTTTGGCTTTACAAAGACAGATGCCAATGTATACATCAACTTGCTAAAAAACGGTCGTTCTAGCGGCTATAAGATAGCAAAAGAAATATCATTATCACGTTCTAGCGTCTACTCATCAATTGATAGTCTATATAAAAATGGCTTCATTTTTATGGCCGATGGCAATACTAAAGAGTATCAAGCAAAATCTCCCGAGCTTATTTTCAGCAACATAGAAAAGCAAACCATTGAAAACATCAATGTATTAAAAAAAGAACTCTCACGTATGATGCTACAGGAAGAGAAAGAGTTCATATATAACGTCTCTGGTTTTGATAATTCACTACAGAAAGCCAGGGAAATGCTCGAACTGGCTCAAATCGAGGTTTACCTGAACACTGACTTCCATCTTGAACTCATTGCTCAAGAACTCATTAATGCCGTTGAGCGCGGGGTTCGGATTATCGTGTTCTCATTTAACCGACTCGCGCTACCACATGAATCTATCGAATTGTACTCTCGATTTGAAATAGATGAAAAGATTTATCCATCACATCGCTTCATGCTAGTGATTGATATGAAAAATGCTCTAATGCTTTCCCATCGGGAAGAAACACATGGCTTATATACCAATAACAAATTACTAGTTAAAATCATGGCTGAACATATTCATAGTGATATTTATCTAACTGAATACGAAAAAATGGCACCGGAAAAAAAATGCCGGATATTAACCGTTCATGAGCTTGAAAATGATATGGTCAATGATAAACTATCGATATCATCAAAAAAAATGTAAGAATATGATACAGTATATTTATATCCTGCGAGTATTGATTACAACTGGTTTATTGGCTACGTTATGGCGACAGGCCTGCCAACTAAGTTGATGAACTCCTGCAGTGGACGTTGGCTTTTCCGATAAATAACTAGCAATATGGCACCCACTAAAGGCTTACGATTGCCTTCAAGTTAAGCAATACTGTATAAGCTAGGCTGTGTCCCTTTATCATCTGAGCTATAGTAACTGTTTGTTTCCACGACATATTGAACTATGGCTCGCTACGACCTTCCTGATGAAGCATGGACCATCATCAAGCCCCTGTTGCCTCCTGAACCTGCTACACGACCAGCCGGACGCCCATGGGCTGAGCATCGTAAAATTATCAATGGCATGTTCTGGGTGTTGTGTTCCGGGGCTCCATGGCGCGATTTGCCCGAACGATATGGGCCATGGAAAACGGTTTATAACCGCTTTAACCGGTGGTCAAAGTCAGGCGTGATTAACATTATTTTCAACAGGTTACTTTCACTACTTGATGCGAACGGCTTTGTTGACTGGTCTGCCACCGCGCTGGATGGCAGTAATATCCGGGCGCTGAAATGTGCCGCTGGTGCTCAAAAAAACATCCTGATATCGACGGAGATAATGGGCTGGGTCGCTCTCGCGGCGGTTTCGGCACCAAAATCCATCTGGCAACAGACGGAAGCGGTCTCCCGTTAAATATCGTGTTAAGCCCCGGGCAGGCTCATGAAAGCCTGTTCACGCAACGACTTCTGGACGGTATTGGCGTTCAGCGTCAGAACGGCAGCATGAAACGCCGTGGTCATACAGTACTGGCCGACAAAGCGTACTCCGGACACGCATTACGCAATGAGCTGAAAAACAACGGCATAAAGGCAGTTATCCCCCGAAAATCAAATGAGAAAATGGCATCGGATGGACGTGCGAAGCTTGATCGTGATGCGTACCGAAATCGTAACGTCGTTGAACGGTGCTTTGGTCGCCTGAAAGAATATCGTCGCATCGCTACTCGTTACGACAAAACGGCGAGAAATTATCTGGCCATGGTGAAACTGGGCTGCATCCGACTCTTTTATCAACGGTTACGTAATTAAGGGACACAGCCTAGTTGATCTGCGTCAGATGCAGCAATATTGAGAGCAATTTTTCCTTCAGCTTTACCGTCTGCAAACTTAACCCAGTCTGGGTTCATAATCATTCCCTGGCCTATGGCCACCAAAGACACACCTGCTTTAACAGCATCCTCCGCTTGCTCTGCTGTTCGCAACTGCCCGGCAACAATCAGAGGTATACGTCCGGTCAGATGATCGCGCACGATTTCGATGACTTTCGGGCCATTCGGTGCATCAACGGGTCTGGCTTCAAGTGCATTACCGAGTGATATATGAAGATAATCAATACCCTCCTCGACCAGGCGGTCAACCAGCTGAAGTGACTCATCAATGCGCAACCCATCTTCGTAATGCTCATCCAGTGAAATGCGGTATCCCATCAGGAAGGGATTGGTTGCATGCTCAGTAATCGTTTTACGCACACTCTCGATGACGCTGAGTGGGAAACGCATACGGTTTTCAAGAGAGCCGCCCCATTGATCTTCTCTTCGGTTGGAATGAGGTGAGAAAAAGTTCTGAAGTAAAAAACCATGAGCACCATGTAACTCAACGCCATCAAATCCGGCTTCTATGGCACGGCGAGTTGCTTCACCGAAAGCCTGAATAACCGTTTCAACTTCAGTGCATGTAAGTTCGCGAGGGGTCACGGAAGGTGCGAAAGGCCCTGCATCACCGGGAACAGCGCTTGCAGCTACGATATCTGAAACCAGCTCAGGACTGGTTTTCACACCTGCATGGAAAATTTGTAAGATTGCCGGTGCTCCACCGCTTTTTGCCGCCGCCGCAAGACGCTTTAAACCGGGAATAAATTTGTCGTCATATGCAGCAAATTCCCCTGAAAATCCGATGCCATTTTCCTGAACATGAGTACAACCGGTAATTACCAGCCCAATATCCTGAACACGTCGACGATAATAAGCTTCTTCATCAAGCGATACTGTGCCGTCATCATTACCCGCCCACGTCGTCATGGGTGCCATAACAATACGGTTGCGCAGCGTCACACCTTTACCGAGTGTAAATTTTTCAAGAAGTGGATGTTTTTTCATGGATAGTTATACCTAAATGAGATTCTTTTTGAAGAAAGGAGCCAGCTTACTCGCGGCAACCGTTGCACCCTGACCATCATAGAGATCCATGTGCGTCGCACCTGGGATGATGTGTGAAGTGGTCAACAAAAACTGGCCACCGCGTTAGAGTTTTTCCAGTATCGGTTTTCTGATTCGTTTGGCGGTAACCCACCATTATATTCGTGCGGTCTTAGTGCGCTGTAATATCCAACGATATAGTCCGTTATTGCGTGAGCTGCATCGCTGAAGCTTACATAGCCCGTCGCCGGCACCCATTCGTTCTTCAGACTCCTGAAGAAGCGCTCCATTGGGCTGTTATCCCAGCAGTTTCCACGCCGACTCATACTCTGCCTGATCCGGTATCGCCACAGTAACTGCCTGCTCGTATAATGGCTGCCTTGATCGCTGTGGAACATCACCCCGACGGGCTTACCACGGGTTTCCCATGCCATTTCCAGTGCTTTCATGGTGAGCCTGCTGTCCGGCGAGAACGACATGGCCCAGCCCACTGGTTTTCTTGCGAACAGGTCGAGAACAACGGCGAGGTACGCCCAGCGCTTACCCGTCCAGATATAGGTCACATCACCGCACCACACCTGATTTGGTTCCGTTACGGCGAACTGTCGCTCAAGATGATTCGGGATAGCAACGTGCTCATGACCGCCACGCTTATACCGGTGAGTCGGCTGCTGGCAACTGACCAGCCCCAGCTCTTTCATGAGTCTGCCAGCAAGCCAGCGCCCCATCTGGTAACCTCTCTGGGTTGCCATTGTGGCGATGCTTCTTGCTCCGGCAGAGCCGTGGCTGATGCCATGCAGTTCAAGTACCTGACTGCGTAATACAGCCCGTCTGCCGTCTGGCTTTTCAGGACGGTTTTTCCAGTATTTGTAGCTGCTGCGATGAACCCCGAACACATGGCAGAGAGTGGCCACAGGATAACGCGCCCTGAGTTTCCCGATTATCGAGAACTGTTCAGGGAGTCTGACATCAAGAGCGCGGTAGCCTTTTTTAATATTTCATTTTCCATTTCAATACGTTGTAGCTTTTTCCTGAGCTCACGGATTTCAATTTGTTCCGGGGTAATGGGGGAGGCTTTTGGTGTTTTGCCCTGCCGTTCATCACGTAATTGTTTCACCCATCGCGTCATTGTGGAAAGGCCGACATCCATAGCGCTGGCTGCATCTGCCACGGTGTAGTTCTGGTCAACGACCAGTTGAGCGGATTCGCGTTTAAACTCTGCGCTGAAATTTCTTTTTTTCATTATGACACCTGTGTTGTTCTGAGGTGAGCATATCACCTCTGTTCAGGTGGCCAAATTCAGTAAACCACTACAGTGGCCAGTTTTAGTTGACCACTACAGATACCGGTTTAAAAGAGGGTGATGACTTTTTGATGAGTTATTCGGGAATGTTATTACGGGGGATCTCAGTAAATTCCATACCGTATCTAACCGCATAAAGAACAAGGAACATTTCAGAGATTATCAAGGAATTATCAATTCTGTCTCTTTTCCCGAAAAAACAGGGGTGTATTGCATCCCCCTTGTATTGCCCTTGATTGTTCATTGACAGAGTTCGGGATAATTATCCTGGCGGGCACACCTGGAGGTCTGCAGAAAACCTAACAGGCAACAGGAGTAAAAATGGTGTTTCCGGTATCAATAGAACTTCGTGTGTCAGCCATTACGGTGATGACCTCTTTACTACTTTCAGGCTGCACAATGGCACCGGCATATCAGAGACCGGAAGCCCCCGTGCCATTAGCCTGGTCACATAAAGACACTTCTGTTGAAGGTATGTATACAACGGCAGCAAACGGGCCTTTTTTCACAGACAGCAAGCTGCAGCAACTGATAAAACTGACCATCGACAATAACAAGGACCTCGAACTTTCTGCACTGAACCTGAAAAAATCAGGTGTTCAGTATGGGGTAGAAAGACTATCCTGGTTGCCAGCAGTCAGCCTGACCGCAGAAAAAACCGCAGCTCATGAGCCTGCAGGGATCTTTGATACCGTTGATACCGGTTCGGTAACGTATCATCAATACAACGTTAAACTGGTCTCAGCTTCCTGGGAAGTGGACTTCTGGGGGCGTTTGCGAAGCCTCAGGGAAGCATCCCTCAATGAATATCTTGCTGCGGGAGCTTCATCAAGAGCCCTGAAGATCAGCCTCATTGAGCAGGTGGTCAGTGCCTATCTGATCTATTTCACCGACCAGGAAAACATTAGTATTGCCCGTCAGAAACTGGACAATCTCCAGCAGCTCCGGCACATGCAACAGCAAGCCTATAATGCCGGAGACATGACTAAAAATGCGCTTATGGACGCTGATAGTGCGGTAAACGACGCACAGTCAGAATTGAACCAGACAGAGTTGCAGGTACAACAGGATTTAAACTCGCTTCAGTTGCTTGTCGGCACCCCGCTACCTGACTCTCTGCTGAATGTGTCACATGAGCATGACTGGGCTTTTCCGTTAATTAAAGCAGGAACGCCATCAGAGGTTCTGCTCAAACGTCCCGATATTATTGCTGCTGAGTACCAGTTGAAAGCTGCCAATGCCAGTATAGGCGCGGCAAGAGCGGCATTTTTCCCGTCTATTTCTATCACCGCTGAAGGCGGATCATCCACGGCTGATATGGGTAAATTGCTTGCGGGTGGCACTGCTAACTGGAGCTTTATTCCTACACTCAATCTTCCCATTTTCGATGGGGGTAAGAACCAGGCCAACCTCAGTCTGGCCGAGCTGAATAAGAAAATTGAGATCGTCAATTATCAGAAAGCAATACAACAGGCGTTCAGGGATGCATCTGATGCTCTTGCCGGACAGGCATCCCTGAAAAAGCAAACCATCCAGACATCCGGTATCTTTGATACTGTCAAAGAACAATACCGAATGGCTGAAGCAACGCGGAACGCCGGACAGATAAGCAACACAACTCTACTGGAAAAAAACAATGAGCTGCTTGCTGTTCGTAAGCAAAAAGCTAATGCCCGTCTCAAATACCTTATTCAGGGGGTGAAAGTATTTACCATCCTGGGTGGGGATGATTCAATTTAACAATTAATATTTATATCAGGTTATTACCATGAGTCTGAAACATTTAATATCAGGATGGAAGCCCTGTAGTTATGACGTTTACGCTGAAACATACCAGAGATTTGGTGGCAGCGTTAATATGCATCCTGATATTGTTGAGTTCTTTATGAGGAAAGGTCAGCGAGGATTTTCATTCTGGCAATATTGTAAAAATGGTGATGTTGTCGCTGCCTATTTCATTGTTGATAATAAAGAAGTGGGTTTGAATGTATGGCGGGAGTTTCCAGTATCCTTCGATGAAGTCATGCTACCGGTATCTGCAGATCAAAAAATCTGGCTCCCTGATAAGACAAACCGTTTGTCATCACGCCACCGAGATACCATCCTTAATTCTGCATTTTTCTACAGAACGAAGCGCAGTATATGCCGGGTTAAAACTTCATTTTCAGGTAAAACCATCAAGAAGCGAAACGGTGAATTAAGGAAGTTTATGGGCATGGGGGGGGAATGTTACCGCCTGTCAGACATGTCACCCAAAGATATAGCCAGTCTGTATGTCCGTCTGTTCAAGTTGCGGTTTGCTGATTCTGTCCGCTGCTATGAGGAAGAGAAGATTGAAGAGCTGATATCCGCTGTACCGCATCTGATTTTCGGTAACGTATTGTTTTATGCCGATACGCCTTGCGCTATTGATCTGGTACTCAGTGCGAACAGTGACAACATGGTGTATTTTGACGTGCCAAATGGCGGTGTTGACCCTAAATATTCAGCATTCAGCCCGGGCAGCATGCTGATGTGGGCCAATATTTCAGATGCGCGCGACTTGTGCACTACGCAGGATAAAGAAATGGTATTTTCAATAGGGCTTTATGAGAAAGACTGGGAATATAAATTACGGTGGGCCGATACAGCGAAGACAGGGAAAGTTATCTGCTTTTAAGTATTAATAACTCATCTACCAGTTCACTTTCTTTTGACTCGGTTCGAGTTTGCCTCCCATAAAACAATAATAATTAACTGAATAAAAAAGCCGAAAATTGCGCCTGCTATTATGCAGGCGTTTTGTCCATCAATTTTATGAACTACAGAACTGACGCACTCAAGAAATGACTGCATGGTATACTCCCGTTTACCATGCATTTAATCAGTGGATTATCAAGATTCTATTGGTCTGGCGTCAAGGGATCATCAATAGTCAAAAATTTAAGATTTTCGCAACGATACCCTGAAGGCAAGTCCACCCTTTTTATTTTTCTCTACCTCCAGTTGCCCTCCATGTGCTTCACATATCGCCCGGGCAATAGAAAGTCCCAAGCCAGAGCCCCCGGAATGCCTGGAGCGTGAAACCTCTTCACGAACAAATGGTGTGAAGATATCTTCAAGCAATTCATTCGGAACGGCAGGCCCTTTGTCCCTGAAAATAACCGAAACGGTATCTGGAGTGGCGTCGTAACTGATATCAAGCACGCCACCATCAGCTGCATAGCGTAATGCATTATCCATCAGTATCAGGAAAACCTGTCCTAAACGATAGGGGTCTGCTACTCCGCTCAGCATCATATTCTGGTTGTGTCTGATGGATACGCCCGCTTTCTCTGCAGAAGGTGTAATCCATGCAATTTTTTCCCTGACAATCTCATTAAGACCGGCGGATATCATGCTCAGATTTAACTGACCGGCATCAGCAAGCTTCAGCAAATGCAGGTCTTCAACCAGCCGATTCAGTTCGTTAAGTTGCTGCATGACCATTTTCAGCTGGGTTTCGCTGGGCTCAAATACACCATCAATCATGCCCTGGAGTCTTCCTGTGGCTGCGGTCAACGGAGAACGAAGTTCATGGGCCATGGCAACATGCGATTTTTTTAGATCCTTTTCATAACGCTCAAGCTGCATCGACATCCCATTAAAATTTTCGCTGAGACTACGTAATTCCAGAGGAAGATTATCCGGGATTTTTACTTTTGCGCCGAAGCTACCCTGAGCAACAGATTTAGCTGCATTAGCAAGGGCACTTATCTGCTTTGATAGAGGGCGTGCTGTTCTCAGCGTCAGTGTGAAAATGATGGGCATTACGATTAGGACGAGTACAGCCAGAATTAGCCAGTCAGTAATCCTTAATTCTGGCTTCCAGTAGTCCACGCCATACCATCGATCAATGATCGCGTGATAGCGGTTAATATTTAGCCAGGGGTTTTTAATTAACTCAGCGAGCTCGGCCCTGACCTCAACAGGTATCCTGTACTCGTGCCACTTGTTATCAATGTAAAAGCGCAGCCACATGCAGAAAGAAATCAGGATTATGCTGCCTACTGCCAGCGAAATAACCTTACGGCATATCCAGTTCCACAGAGAGCTGTTTTCACTTTTCTGAAATCGCAATTTTCTGTTCATGAGTTAGCAAACCTGTAACCAATGCCCCTGACATTAATCAGAAGATCAGGTTGACCCGCAGCTTCCAGCTTTTTACGCAAATTATAGATATGCGTATCAACCACCCTCTCAAGAGCATCGCTTTCCGGAAGGCAGGCTTCCAGTAGCGCCTGACGCGTAAAGGCTTTAGATGGCGACTTCAAGAATGTCATCAGAAGTGACAGTTCTGTTGGGGTCAGCTCTAGTGCCTGAGGGGGTATGCCTTCTTTTTCCACGACGACTATCATGGAGTCCATATCGGCTTTTATATTTCTGAACTGGAGGATATCTCCGCTACGTTGCCCGGCATAACGACGCAGGACAGCATGAACGCGTGCAACGACTTCTTCGGGATTGTAAGGTTTAACCACATAGTCATCTGCACCGTAACGAAGCGCACTGATTTTATCTGCCCCGTCGCTGATGGCGGTGATCATTATCACCGGGATATCACTACGCCGTCGTACCGCTAGCAGGACATCAGTACCACTCATGGATGGCAACATAACATCAAGAAGAATGATATTGGGCTTCCAGCTGAAGACCAGATCCAGACCGTGTTGCCCGTCACTGGCGAACGAGGTATTGAACTGATCTCTTTTAAGATATGCCTCAAGTACATTCGCAGCATCCAGATCGTCTTCAATGATTAAGACACGTTTCACATAAGCACCTTGATTAAACCTTGATAAACCCTTGCAGCGTTCTTGATTATTTGTCGGCATACTTCCGAACCTGTTAAGACAGCATAATTCATTCCGGGAGTTTTATGAAGGAATTAAATACGATCCTGTCGGCAATATTTTTACTGCCGTTTGCAACCTACGCCTCGTCTGATGTACATAAATCTGAGGTAACCGTTGGCATAGGAGCTCAATATGCTCCTCAATATATGGGGGCCGATAAATTTGACTCAACAGTCGCGCCTTACTTTGAATGGACTGACGGAACCTTGTTTTTGAATTCAGAAAAAGGGGCGGGGCTTACATATTCCTTTGATAATGGTTTTTACTTGGGACAGGCTCTGGGATATACATGGGGGAGAAGGGATGATGACGGTTCCTGGCTACAGGATGGTTCCAGACATCTCAAAGGAATGGGTAAAATAAAAACAGCGCTGAACTCGACGACAACGCTGGGTTGGTGGATGGTATCCTGGATTGGATTTGAAGGTAATATTATTGCCCCCCTGACTGAAAGCCAGGGGGTTCTGTATAACATCGGCCTCAATGTTGTTTTGTTTAATAATGACAGCGACACACTTACCGTCAGTACCGTTCGTAATTATGGCGATGCACGGTACAATAATACCTGGTTTGGAGTGAGCGAAAAGCAAAGTACAAATACAGGATTTAAACAGTTTAACTCCGACTCGGGGTTAACCAGTGTCGATTACGGTATCAACTGGCAACACACATTTGATGACAACTGGTCTGGTTATGCAGACCTGCGCTATACAACACTGGCAAACCGCGTAAGTCATAGTCCCATTGTTGAAAAAGATGACTACCTGGCTTTCACTATTGGTGCGTTCTATACATTCTGATCGTCAAACCAGAAAGCCAAAAATAAAACCTGCCATTTAATGGCGGTTTTTTTGTTTGTAACTTAACGATGAGTCATGCCACATAAAATGAAGGTCATACCGACATAACCTTCATATAAACTTGATTGTTCATTGATACTGAACCTGTATGTTCACTGCTTTAACACAATAGGGCATGATAATGTTAAAACAAAGATATAAGTTAATTGAGTACAGGTTCAGAGCCTTACGGACTCTTTTCGTTTCCGATGAGAGTTATCGACGCACGAAGTTCAGGAAATTATTTAATCGGGAGCTGGATTTATCTCTACCTTTAACACTGAACGAGAAGATAAACTATCGCATGGTTTTTAATCGCGATCTTTTCTTGAGTGTTATTGCTGATAAAATTGCTGTTCGGGACTATGTTGAAATGATGGTAGGTAATGAACATCTGGTTCCGTTGCTTGCCGTTTTTGAGAGAATAAAAATCCGCGACTTTGAAGCTCTTCCAGTTTCTTTTGTCATTAAGTGCAATCATGATAGTGGAAGTTCCATCATCTGTCATGATAAGAGTGAACTCAATAAAAGGAGGGTAGTGAGTCACTTCAATCGACGGTTGCGTATGAACCCTTATTATACAAACCGCGAGTGGCAATATAAAAATATACAACCTAAAATATTAGTTGAGCGAAAACTTAATGTTTTTGATGGCAAAGACCAGGATGTAACACCAGAAATGTTCCGGGTACATTGTTTTCACAAAAAAGCCATGTACATCGAAGCAGATTTTACCTGCGTGAACGGCAGAGAATATGTTAATATTTATGACACTAATTGGATGCTACAGCCGTTTACGCTTGGATATGGTAACACCCCTTACAACATTGATCGTCCTTCCTCTCTAGACGACATTCTTGATATTGCAGCGAAACTGGCTACTGATCTTGATTACTGCAGGGTTGATCTTATGGTTGAAAACGAAAGGGTCTACTTCAGTGAAATTACGCTGACTCCTGAAAGTGGTCAACTGAAGTTCAGTCATGCAGAATGGGATTTACGTCTTGGCCGCTTATGGAATATGCCTATAATGAGGATCGATTAGCTACCAATTACGCATTACTCTTTCATAACGTCCGCTTCTGGCACGCAGCGGACCCCTTATTGCAAGCTTAAAATGCCACCTGATTCAGCCAGTTAGAAATGTCACCTTAATTGATGTGGAAAAATGAGAATCTGTCAGTAAGAGGGTGGATATCAAAGAGATCTGGCCTTCAAGAGCACACCAGATAAATGGGACGGGAGCATTAACTAAACAGTAATCAGCTCTGCAATTTTTTGAATCGCCACGGTTTTAACTGACACCTCGGAGTCATTTAAGATGACTTAAAGAGAGGTGCCTATGAGCGGTAAGCGTTATCCCGAAGAGTTTAAAATTGAAGCAGTCAAACAGGTTGTTGATCGTGGTTATTCTGTTTCCAGCGTTGCAACACGTCTTGATATCACCACCCACAGCCTTTACGCCTGGATAAAGAAGTACGGTCCGGATTCTTCCACTAATAAAGAACAGTCAGATGCTCAGGTTGAGATCCGCGTCTCCAGAAAAAGCTGAAGCGGGTTACCGACGAACGGGACATATTAAAAGTACTTCGCAAAGCTGTCCGACTGAGGTACGCCTTTATCCGTGACAACACCTGTTGCTGGCCTGTTCGCCTGCTCTGTCGGGTGCTGGATGTTTATCCCAGTGGCTTTTACTCCTGGCTTCAGTAGCCGCATTCACAACGCCATCAGGCAGACCGGAGACTGACAGGACAGATTGTAGTGGATCGGTAATTCAGGACACCTCGAAATCCTGTTAATGTTAAAACAGTGAAAATGAGGTGATGCATGATCAAAACTCGTCGGACTAAACGTACCTTTTCCCCGGAGTTCAAGCTTGAAGCTATCGAACAGGTGGTTAAATACCAGCGTGATGTCAGAGAAGTCGCGCTGGCACTCGAGCTCAACCCTGACCATTTGCGTAAATGGATACGGTTGTATAAGCAGGAACTTCAGGGTATTGAGCCCGCTGGTAATGCTATTACCCCTGAACAACGCGAAATTCAGCAGCTTAAAGCGCGGATAAAGCGCTTTGAGATGGAAAAAGAAATACTAAAGCAGGCTGCCGTGCTGATGAGCGAAATCCCCGGGAAGCCGTCGCGCTAATCACACGGCTGAAAGCAAAGTGGCCAGTGCGGGTTCTTTGTCATTTATTCGGTATTCACCGTAGCGTTTATTACGCGCAGGTGAAGCGTCCTGTTAATGTGCAAAGAATTGAATTACGAAGTCGGGTGAGGGCTTTCCATGCTCTCAGTCGTGGCGCAGCCGGTAGCCGGGCAATCAGTCAGATGTTGCGCCAGAGTGGCGTTGATGCAGGCCGGTGGCTGGCACGACGACTGATGCGGGAATGCGGGCTGACAAGTCGACAGCCGGTTAAACATCACTACCGGGTAAACGAAGACAAAAGTCCGCCATTGCCAAATTTACTGAACCGGCAATTTAACCCCGCCGCACCAAACCGCGTCTGGTGCGGCGACATCAGTTTTATTCGCCTGCAGGACAAATGGTGTTATCTCGCGCTCGTTGTTGATTTATATTCACGGCGGATTATCGGTTCAGCCCTCTCATTAACCGCTGATGCTGAGTTGGTGTGTAGGGCTTTGCGTAATGCACTGGAAACACGACCGCGTGATGGCCGCCTGCTGTTTCATTCAGATCAAGGTGTTCAGTATAAAAGCAATAAATACAGAAAGTTACTCTGGCGTTATGGGGTAATGCAAAGTATGAGTCGCAGAGGGAATTGCCTGGATAATTCGCCGATGGAAAGAGTCTTTCGCAGCCTTAAAAGTGAATGGCTTCCGAAAGGTGGTTATGGTGATTTTAGCCATTCGGTACGCGATATAAGCCAGTGGATTAATGGTTATTACAACGTTTATCGACCTCACACGAACAACGATGGTTTACCGCCTTGCTTACATGAAGAAAAGTGGAAACAGGTTATCCCGGTGTCCTGATTTTGTGATCCACTACAGATTAAACAGTTCTGACTGGAATCGGGATGCGTCTATGGTTATCGCAAGATCCATCTGGATCTGCGGGACAGCGGGCAACAGTGCGGAGTCAACAGAGTCTGGCGACTGATGAAACGTGCCGGGATAAAGGCTCAGGTCGGATACCGGAGCCCGCGAGCACGTAAAGGCGAGGCCAGTATCGTGTCGCCCAACAGGCTCCAGCGACAGTTCAATCCGGATGCTCCGGATGAACGTTGGGTAACGGACATCACCTACATCAGGACCCACGAAGGCTGGCTGTATCTTGCCGTGGTTGTTGATCTGTTCTCACGCAAAATTATCGGCTGGTCAATGCAATCCCGGATGACAAAGGCCATTGTCCTGAACGCATTGCTGATGGCTGTATGGCGGCGTAATCCCCAAAAACAGGTGCTGGTTCACTCTGATCAGGGCAGTCAGTACACAAGCCATGAGTGGCAGTCGTTCCTTAAATCACACGGCCTGGAGGGCAGCATGAGCCGTCGCGGTAACTGCCACGATAACGCGGTTGCAGAAAGCTTGTTCCAGTTGCTGAAGCGTGAACGGATAAAGAAAAAGATCTATGGAACGCGGGAAGAAGCCCGCAGCGATATTTTTGATTACATCGAAATGTTTTATAACAGTAAGCGTCGGCATGGTTCGAGTGATCAGATGCCACCGACGGAATTTGAAAATCAATATTATCGACGGCTCAGAAGTATCTATGATCTCCTCCCTGAATTCTTTCCATAGCCTCGATAAGGCGAATTCGCCAGGAAGCTTATGCAACTCACTTGCTGCCAGAAATCAAGCAGCGATTCAGACAATCTTGACCTTTTATTCTCAGCCTGACCAAGGCACGCCTTCTGGCTCTGGAATATAGGGTAGAAATAAGGATATAGCCAAGATAATGTAATAGGCTAAAGAGGGAAAGGAATATGTTACAGGGCTTAATGAAAAGGGAGAAATTAGTCGCACCAGCATTACTTAATTTCTGCGGGTGTAGAAAGCGGATAGCAGGAGCTCCTGATAGGCTATCTATCCGACAGCCATATACAGAGACTGTCGAATAGGGTTAGCCACTGTGATTTACATCGTGGATTTATCTCGGGGTTCCATCACAAGTAACCTGGACGAGGTTATCCATCTCCGGATTAACGCCAGCTGGAGTCCAGTTAATTAATCCCAAATCGAGTTTGGCATTCGCCGTGGTCGTCAGAATAAAGGGTGTATTAGTTTTAGAAAAATCCATATTTTCTTTGAAACAAGTTAGCGGAATGCTGAGGGTGACCCATTTATTTAACGGGAGAGTATTTAAGGTCTCGTTGATAGCGATAGAGGAAGCGCATGGCCAACCGCACTGCATACCTATCTCCATTTTACGATCTGGTTTTTTCTTAACGCGCAAAGTCACCATTAAGTTACTGTTTGCCTTGAGATAATTATTCCGATTAATCCCTTTAACATTGGTTGTCTGAAGTTGGATAGATGCACCGGTACTCTCGCTGGTCCCCATAAATGTTACCTCGCGCGCATCCTGCTGACGTTTATAATCGACAGGGCGTACGCTAATATACTGCATCGCGGATTTACCGTTTATTGATACCTCGGTACCGGTCCAGTTACTCTCATCTCCCATTCTTAAACGATGCTCATCGGAGGCTTTTTCACCGAACAGCTCGAGTCGGGTGGTGGCCACCGGCGATTTTTCCATGCTCAACTCCCGGCAGCCCAGGCGACGATTATCGAGCGGTAAGCGATCCAAATCTTGATAATTAGCCGCCGTTCGTGAAGGCGGGTTGTAGGTCAATCCGTAACCAAAATTAAATAACACATGCTCTTTATCCGGCTTCTGTTCAAATTCCGGACGCTGCCAGCCAGCGATATTGGTTGGTGCCGCGTTGATTGTGGTCGCACATTTCTGTGCTGGCCATGAAAACGACAAAGCCCCCTGGAAATCATGACTTATCGTACCGCTAGTGTCGCGGAAGATGACATCGGTAATGCCTTCTGCTTCGGTGCCTGGTAACCAGGCGGCAACGAATGCATCGGAAAGATTGATCTCTTCGTTGACGTAGAGCGGTCTGCCAGAAAGCAAAATAACAACCGTCGGGATACCGGCTTTATTTAGTTGTTTTAATAACTTGAGATCTCCGGAATAGCCAGCCTTCAGCTCGGAGTAGGATAGCGTCTTATTATCAGGAATATCACCTAACCATTCTGCGTATGAGTCTTCGCCCATGGCGACGATAGCCACATCGGGCCGTTCTTTAAGATCCAGCTGGCTTGAGGAGAGTGTCATTACGTTGTGTTTGCCAATGGTTTTCTCAATGGCTCCTGCGACGGTAACGGCGTCAGGGAAATCAGACAGGTTATTTTCCGTCCCTTGCCAGGTGAGGCTCCAGCCGCCAATTTGCTTGCTGATATCATTCGCAGCGCTACCGGCAACCAGCACGTTGAGGTCTCGGCTAAGAGGCAAAATGTTATTTTTGTTCTTCAGCAATACTAGGGACTTACGAACTGCCTCCCTTGCCAGTGCGCGGTGGTCAGGATTCCCAAGAATGCTCTGTTTCCCTGCAAGGGTACGCTGAGACGGCATAGGTTTGTCCCACATACCAGCACGCATTTTGACTCTCAGAATGCGACTGACTGCGTCGTCAATTCTGGACATTGGGACGGTTTTGTCATTAACACTATCGAGTAAGCTGGTCCGAAATGACATCCAGTCCTTTCTTGCTGTCACCATGAAAATATCTATGCCAGCCAGCACTGCAGCTTCACAGTCTCCCATACTACAACCAGAGATTTCACTATGGCCGTTCCAGTCAGATATGACTATGCCATCAAAACCCATTTTGTCCTTAAGTACCTGCGTTAGCATATAATAGCTGCCGTGCAGTTTGCCGTTGTACTCGCTCCCGACCTTAATTCCCATAGCGGAATTTTTATCGTTTTTCCAGCTATTAAACGACGCCATTACGGCCTGAGCGCCCGCGTCTAGGCCTGAAAAATATCCTACCGCGTGAATATTACGCAGGTCATTCTCTGAATAATTAGTATCACCGCGATCAACGCCGTACAGCGTTCCGCCATCGCCAACAAAGTGCTTAACGGTTGAAATAACATGATGTTGTCCCTTCAGATCAGATGCAGAACCTTGTAGGCCCCTGACCATCTCTTTTGCATAGGCATAGACGATGGAGGGATCCTCAGAATAACCTTCATAGGTGCGTCCCCAACGATCGTCACGTGGCACCGCGACGGTGGGAGCAAAGGTCCAGTCAAGACCTGTCGCGGCAACTTCGAGAGCCGTTGCCTGGCCAATTCTATAAATTAAATCAGGATCGTGGGCGGCTCCCAGGCCAATATTATGTGGGAAGAGAGTGGCCTGGAAGACGTTGTTATGACCATGAACCGCATCGGTAGCCCACATAAAGGGAATTCTGAAGCCACGACCAGCAAAGGCCTTATCCGTTGCAATCCAGTATTTATCTGCTTCAGTGACCCAGCTCCGAGCCAGAGAGTGTTTATTGTTATCAGGCCAACCACCGCCACCGTTAAGTACCGAACCAATTTTATATTGAGCCACTTCCTCAGGGGTGATTTCCCGAAAATCAGGCTGCAGCATTTGGCCAATTTTTTCATCAAGAGTCATCTTTGCAAGAATCTCTTTGACTCTATTCTCAATCGTTTCGTCTTTGGTAATGACGCTATGTATTGCCGGCCAATCGGAAAAGTAAGGTGCAACGGCAACTTCATTAGATGCCAACGCGACATTTGCGCTCAATAAGGCAATCAATGTGCAGTTAGCCCCCAGCATGATTTTCATACACAAACCCCAGAGTAAGTTTTATAGAAATCGATTTCACGTGCATGCTAGTGACGTGTTCATGTTTTATGCATGCCGTATCCGTGAGCCATAAGAGCATGAACAACCTTTGTGATCTATGTCTTGATGAAGGAATAGCAAGGCTCATCTTCTAAACAGAGATGGAAATCACAAAAATCGCACAGCTGACTAGAAATCGATTTCAGAAGAATCGTGATGTGGCTATGATGGCAATGAAGTCGTACATGACCCAAGGTGCATTACATGTAGTTTCTGATGGAAATCCTATGTCAGCTATTCTTACCGCTATTGAGTTACTATCGTTTCGGTCACACCGACCACGCCGATCGTTATTTTGGAATAGGCTACGCATAAGAATTTACCACTCAAGATAAGCTACAAAACATTTAGAGCGTAAACAGGTCGATTTATCACAAGGCGATGGTGGCTGCCGTATCAATCTATTTCATCGGTGATCTATTTTCTGTTGTCTATTTTTTGGAATCATTATGTTTAGGGTGTTTAATTCGGAGAGTTTTCAATGAACACACGCAGAACAGTTAAGTTCTCACTCATTTTCTCAAGTCTTTTTGCTTTACAGGGTTGTATTAACGGCGATGGTAGTAGCACTCAACAGAGTGCCAGCCCGGCAGAGGAGTTAGTGAATAATGGGAGTTTTGCCGCGGGGACGGATGGTTGGTGGGCCGCAGGAGGCCAGTTGGATCGTGTAGACAATATGGGCTGTTTTACCTTCACTAACGGTGGAGCGAACCCCTGGGATGTCATTTTTGCTCAGTCCGGGATCCCTCTGGCGGAAGGCCAGTCTTATAATCTTAGCTTTACAGCGGTAACCAAGAAGCCAATTAATGCCAAAATTTTGGTTCAACAAGATGGCGCACCATATACGAACTATTTCGCCCAGGACGTTGAATTAAACGAAACACGGAAAGACTTTAATTTTAAATTCACCCCTAAATCAGCAGACGAGAAGGCTCAGTTCCAGCTACAGCTGGGCACTCAGTCTCCGACCACGGTTTGCCTCAGCAACGTTTCTTTGAAGGGGCCTCGGCTGAAAGTCGCGTCGAACTTTGCGCCGATTAGGGTAAACCAGGTCGGATACTTGCCGCACGCGTTGAAGCGAGCAACCATGGTGAGTGATTCGACTCAGCCATTGAGCTGGACTCTACTCAATAGCATGGGGACGAAAGTGGCCGAGGGTCAGACTAAACCCTTCGGTATCAACCGTGCATCAAATGAAAATGTGCATATTATCGATTTCAGCCAGTACACGGAAGAAACAGACGAGTTAACGTTGGTGGTGGGTGATAAAAAGAGCCACCCATTTAATATCAGCAGCAAACTCTATCAACAGCTGAAGTACGATGCGCTCTCTTTCTTCTATCAGCAGCGTAGCGGTATTCCTATCGAGAAACAGTACGTTCAACGGCCCGATCTTGCCCGTCCGGCAGGGCATCCGTCAGAACGAGTAACGTGCTTTAATAAGACCGACGCCAAAGGCAATAAATGGCCTGGCTGTGATTATAAGCTGGATGTTACCGGTGGCTGGTACGATGCGGGGGACCAGGGTAAATACGTTGCGAATGGCGGTATTTCCACATGGACCTTAATGAATTTCTTTGAACACGAGAAATACTCTCGCAACGTTAAGGAAAGCGCATTTAGCGATGGTAAAGTAAAAATCCCCGAAAATAACAATCGCAAGAACGATCTTCTGGATGAAGCGCGCTGGATGATGGACTTTATGCTGGCAATGCAGGTTCCTGATGGCAAGAAGGCGTGGGTACCCGTCGGCGATCAGTCCGGTCATCTTGAGGCACTCAAGCTGACAGAGATCGATGCTTCAGGGATGGCGTTTCATAAAGTGGCCGATGAGGCCTGGACTGGCATGCCGCTTCCGCCACATAAAGATCCCCAGCCGCGTTATTTAAGCCAGCCGAGTACTGCAGCGACCTTAAATCTGGCGGCGACTGCAGCGCAATGCGCGCGCGTCTGGAAAGATACGGACGCAGCCTATGCGAAACGCTGCCTCGCAGCGGCAGAGAAAGCATGGAAATCGGCTAATAAGCATCCAAATGTTTTTGCCTACGACAACTTTGTCGGTTCAGGCCCGTATGATGATACCAAAGTGGATGATGAGTTCTATTGGGCTGCGGCGGAACTGTTTACCACAACAGGAAAAGCTGAATATCTCGATGCGATAAAAAACTCACGCTACTACCTAACCAGCCCTAAAGGCGATAAAGACGCTACGGGCGATCTCTTCTGGCAGGACGTCTCTGCTGCCGGGACTATTACCCTGGCGCTGGTTCCGAACGATCTTCCTGCTGAAGACGTTAAAAAAGCCAAACAGACGATTATTAATACTGCGAATGCCTACGCGCAAAGCGTACAGACTGAGGGGTATCTGATTCCTTATTCTGCAGTGGAGTATCCATGGGGTTCTAACTCGAACCTGATGAACCGCAGTATTTTCCTTGGGCTGGCGCATGATTTCACCGGCGACCGCAAATATGTCCAGGCGATGTCTGACGCCATGGATTATGTTCTTGGACGCAACCCGCTCGATCAATCCTATGTGTCGGGTTACGGTAGCCGACCGCTCAAGAATCCGCACCATAGATTCTGGGCTCAGCAGCTCGATCCGTCATCACCGCTGGTGCCGCCAGGCGTGATGTCCGGTGGGCCAAACTCGATCAGCTTCAGCGATCCTATCGCTGCCAGTCTCAAAGGACATTGTACCGGGCAAACATGCTGGAAAGATGAAATTGGCGCATGGACTCTGAATGAAGTCACTATCAACTGGAATGCTCCTTTCTTCTGGACAACCAGCTATATAGATGAAGGTTATCTGAATAAGTAAAGTTAAAGATATAATATGAGGTGCGACATTGTGATATATGCCGCACCTTTTTTATTGCTGACAATAAGACCGACGGGTCATGAAATGGGCTGAGTGGTGGCAGTAACCGGGGTGCTTATTCGCCGTTCTCTGGCAAGAAGGGGGATGTCCTGTTCGTTTTATTGGTCAGCACCATCACCGCCATTTAAGTCAGCCAACCGCTGGTGTTTTCTTGTCCGCCCGGGACTACGTTTCGATGGAGCGTTCACTGGGGATGCTATCTCAGACCTCCTCGCCGGCAGCGCCGGTAGCCATACGCCGTTTATAGTCCCGCTATTTCCTTGAGCCGCGCCGAGTCGGCTTTTCTGGTCTTAAATGCCGCTGATCCGGTCTCTCACGACTGGCCAACAAACCACATATTCAGATTATCCGTTATTGCCGCCATATCGGCTGTCTGAGTATTGCGGGGCTATTTCATAAAGACAGCATGATCTCTGTAGCTGCAAAGATATAATAATTGCACAGGGTTATTATAGTAATTGATATCTTTAACAATTACCGAATGATGGGTGCAGACCGGGAAAAGAGCCGTATTCATTTTTCAGGCGGGCAGGAGAGTAGACCGGCGTCATCAGACAAAACCCTCCGAACGATAAAGGCAAGGGTTTTTCATCGGGATTATTAATAAGAGAATTTAAACTTCCCGTGAGCTTGCCGTAAAATCATATTGTTCGGAAAAGCTTACGGATAAAGGGTAAGTCATTTGAATTCCAAGGCGGTTTTCCGGTTAACAATCTGCAGTTCAGGAAGCAGGGATTCACTTTCTTTTGTCACTTCATCATCACCACCATTAATTAAGCTAAGCAGCGTCTGCGCCAGCTTAACGCCGGTTTCATAAATGGGCTGTTTGATGGTGGTAAGGGGAGGATTACTATATGTTGAAAAGGGCAGGTCATCGAAGCCAATCACGGAAATATCATCAGGCACGTCTAAATCAGCCTCTTTGAGGCCGAGTATCGCACCGTATGCGGTTTGATCGTTGGCACAAAATACGGCACTGAAATCAATATTATTGGAGACCAGATGCTTAATCGCCTGGCGACCACCTTCTTCGCTGAAGTCACCTTGTACAACGAGGTCTGGATTATACTCAATGCCTGCAATGCTCAGGGCCTGGCGGTAGCCATTAAGACGATCAACCGCATCCTTTTGATCCATCTTGCCAAGAATATGGGCAATCTTTCGATGCCCAAGATCTAATAAGTATTGCGTCGCCATATAACCGCCGAGGCTATTGTTGACATTAAATGAACGAACCTGCGCTGTATTAATATCATGGCCGGCTGCTACGATAGGGACCTGAAGGGATAACTCGATGAGACTTTGTTGGCTAACGTGTCCTGTTAATATAATTATTCCATCCACGCGACGGTCAATCAGTAACTGCATACGTTCGAGTTCTTGCTTCGACTTCCAGTGACCGCTCACGACAACAGGTACGTAGCCGGTACCTTCAAGGGTTTTTTCCACACCACGCAACATTTCATTAGAAAACGGACTATCAAGATGCTGTGTCAGCACGCCAAGCGTCATTGACTGGCCGCTCTTTAATGATTGCGCCATGAGATTGGGCCGGAAATCTAACTCCTTTATAGCCTGCTCGACCGCAATACGCTTCTCTTCAGCAACTTTAGCCGATCCTGTCAATATACGAGAAACAGTACTTGCAGAGACACCTGCGACACGAGCAATATCGTAGACTGTCGTGCTTTTCATCCTGGCTTTCTTCACGTGGCTCTCTATTACATTTAATGGTTCAATAGAATCATCATGGTTACCCATCGAGCAAGGTTACGATAGATATGGCGAGTTCTCAACTATAAATTTTTCCTTTCATTATCCTCAATCACAGAAAAGAAAACATCTCTGGCTTTTGTAAAGCCTGAACACTCAGCTTCACGAACATACTGAATAGCTTGTTCATAGTCTTTGAAAGATAATAGTTTTCTTATTTTTTCATAATATTCCTGTGCGCTTATACCAGCAGCAGTGTTGGGCCTATTTTGCAGACACACAGGCGTCCTTACCGGGGCCTCTTCTGTAACATAGCGGTCATCAGCACTTTTTATAAGTTCAAGCTTTATACGTCCCGTGGTGGAATGGGGGACGGCTAGCCTAGAAAATTTACCGACATCAGAAACCCTGTCGTAACGCATACTATTTTGTAACAATTCATTGTCAATAACGGTACTTCCGGAAGCGTCTTTAGCGGTTGTGTAAATTAATAAATACAGTTTTGTATAACCATCCGGTAATGAGAATGTGCCTTTGTAAAGGTTGGCGCCGAATGAATCCTCGGTGTAGGGGAAGTGGCTACTTTTTATTACATTAACAACGTTAAAGTTTTCATCTAAAATCATCACGGAAGGGATGAACACGCTAAAATCGAGTGGCGAACTTAATTTTACCGACCGACCCACCTGTTTACCTTCGATAGAATAGGCCGCAACATAACTCTTCTCTGAGTTAAAAGAAAAAACCTGGCTATTTTCATTGATCTGGGCCATGACGTTATCACCCTGGATAGGGGTGTACTTAATATCGCTGAGCTTATCAATGGCTGACTTTGCCGCAAGCGCATTCCGGTCGATGGCCACCTGTTCCTGCAGTGAATGAGCGCTTGTGCCTGATGTCGATGCTACAAATGAATGACAGCCAGTAACCATCAGGCTGAGTAGTAGCAGAGAGAGATTTAGCGAAGATTTTTTATGTTTCATGCTTAACAGAGACTCGGTGATAGTAAGTTTTAAGATTGCGTATTGTAAAATTGTGATCGTGGGCTGAGCGCTGCATCTGATGTAAAGCGGATCGTTACATCCGCTTTACTATCGACCTGGCGTCATTACCACCACATATCGGCCTGGACACCTACAAGGAAGTCACCACGACTGTCCATCCAGCTCACATTGTATTTACGATCGACATAGGTCGCGAGCAGTCGAATCTCCGGTGATGGCCCCATTCCGGTGTTAACGGTAAATGTCGGAACAAAGCTAATCTTACTGGAGCGGCTGCTCTGGTCCATATTATTCACGACAAGATCGTTATCGACGTAGCCGACTTCTGTCTGTATTGAGAAGAACTCATTAAACGGGAAAACTGAGCGTAATGATGCTGCATACCATGAGTCATGGTGGCCTGCTTCATAGTCATTATATTGGTAGGTGAAGGTGGGTAAAATATTGACGTTAGCACCATACCAGCCTCCCCATACAAACATACGATAGGACTGGTCGCCCTCCTGGACCTTAGTTTGATAGGGTTTATAGCCGTTATTTACATCCTGCATTGTTTTCTGATACAGAGAGCTTTTACGATACATCGACGTATCCGTTAATGTCGCGCCTAGGAGATCTCCGGAACCCAGTCCGCGTCCTGCCTGTAAAATGACTTTTGAAAAACCGCCAGTGGCGGTAAAGAAATCATCCCTGGAGTAGATGACGGTTCCTTCTATGCCTTTAGTTGCATATTTGTGGTCATCACCAATAAATGAGTTATCTGGCATCTGTTTAGCGGCAATCTCAAAATCCCATGCGCCATATTTTGCGCTGGAGTGCACGGTGTGCATGATCGCCGAATTACCATCCGGGCGTTCAGTATGGTTAGCATCATTACTGACGATGTAAGCCATATCCCATTTCCCACCACCCAATTCAAGGTCTTTAACCCCAATACCGGTACCTGAGTAATCGGTATAGAAATAATCGGTTGTGAATACATAGTTTTCACGATCGTAGTATCTCAGGCCACCCCATAGTTTACCCGTCGGGGTAATGCCGCCGAGTTCTACGTAGCTTTCTGAAATACCTGTTTCGCGCGGTGCCGCACGGGTTTGTAAACCATCCCCTTTAGACTCGATTGTCAGATGAATATCGACAGATTTACCGTCATTTAAATTCCATAATTTATTCAGCCGACCTTCCCAGCTATTGTCAACTTCAGCCCCCAGACGGCCCATGTTTTTATCAATCTCATCTGCATAACCCGCTTTGCTAAAGTTATCTCTGGCATCAAAAAGGGACCCGGCTCTTATATAGCCGTGAAAACCAATGGTTTCACTCGCCGTTACCTGTGAGGAAAGTAACATTCCACAGCAGAGCATAATTGAACTTGCGAGGTAGTTCTTTTTCATAACAATCCCTTTTCAAAATGTATTGATAAGTTAAAAGTCTTTAAGTAAAAAGTTTTAATCCAGAGGGTAGTGCTATTAAAGCAAAGGGTTATTAACCCATTACTTTTGTTTTTTGTTAGCATTCTGTTCTCCCCTTGCTTCATGAAATAAAATGAAAGTCGGGGCGCAGCTGATCAATGATGAGATCAACCGTTTGGGTTAATAGCTTAATAGCTTAATAGCTTAATAGCTTAATAGTGAACAGAATAATGACTATTCTTTTACCGATCATCAGCGATGTATCTGTGAAAGCGATAACTGTTCTATATAAATTCGACTCGCGTTGTCTATTCTTAACCTGCAAACTAATACCAGATGCTAGGGGAATTTAAATACGCTGCGACAGCGTTCGTTTTCAGGCGCTGAGATTGCTGCTGATTTACACTTTTGGCGTATCAAAGATATCCCGTTATCAATTAATTTCCTGAGCCATATCTCCATCGAAGTTTTGCATAATTAAAAAGTCACAATGAGATAAGAGGGGTATTCACCTGACCCTGTTTCGCTTGTGTCATCTTAGATTCCATTTAAGGCGTTTAGGCAGCCTTAAATCAGCATTAGACATCGGTTGACATTCACTCTCTAAGAAATCGGTTTCATGATCAACTGAATTTTAACCTTTTGTCATGAAGTGTGCGTTCCGTCACATTTGGTAATATGTGATAATATATTGATTATAATAGATTTTATATTGAAAATACGTCAATATTATCATTTCATAAAATTCGGTTTTTTCTTTATATTTTTAGATATCGGTTTCATATTGGTCTGACTTGTAGTCATTCGCTCCCTAAGCTGTAGCGCTCAAACCCTGGTGGTTTTACCTCTAAAGCAACCGAGCAGTCAGGGTATGTCAGCTTGAGATTTCATGCGGCGTAGCGGCAGGCAGAGCGGATAGCTCCATCGGTAATTTCCACAGGTTTGCGCTGAACGGCGGGCTGGCGCAGTGGGTTACATCGGTGACGACTGCGGTAAAGATTGTGTTTGATACCGGTATCTTAGAGCAATTAAAAGGGTTATAACGATAAAATTTGAATGTTATTTTTATAACGCATTGATATATATAGGCCTTAATGATAAGGATAGTGATCGCTGTCACGATTACGGCATTTATGCTTGAAATCGATTTCCTAAAAAATGATATGGATTTATATTGCTTCGAACTATCAATATGGAGATTTAAAAATGAAAAAGATCATGCTTTGTTGCTCCGCAGGTATGTCTACAAGCCTGCTGGTAAAAAAAATGGAAGAAGCCGCGGAAGCGAAGAACCTGGATGTTGAAATCAAGGCTTTTGGCGTGGCTGAATTTGATGAAAACATGCCCAACTACCATGTCGTGCTGCTTGGACCGCAAATTAAGTATATGCAGAATAATTTATCGTCTAAAGCGTCCGTTTATGGAATTAAAGTCCAACCTATCGAGATGCTGGACTATGGGATGCTGCGCGGAGATCGGGTTCTGGATATTGCATTAGAACTGGCTAAATGACGGTAGGGTGAAACAGCAGATGAACTCATTTTATAATTTTTTGGTTGGCATCATTGAAAAACGGCTTGCGCCGATGGCTGGTGTTATTGCTCAGCAACGATATGTCCTGGCAATACGTGATGGATTCATCGCCGCGCTGCCGTTTATGATTGTTGGCAGCTTTATGCTTGTTTTTATCTTTCCTCCAATATCAACTAATACCACTTTTCAATTTGCGAAAGCCTGGCTGAATTTCTCTGCAAACTATCGCGAACAGTTGATGTTACCGTTTAATATGAGTATGGGGTTAATGACCATATTTATTTCAGTCGGGGTAGGGGCAAGTTTAGGAAAACAATACTCTTTAGATCCTATAACAACGGGTCTTCTTTCGCTGATGTCGTTTATGCTGGTTGCCGCCGACCTTAAGAACGGCGCCCTGTCAATGCAGTATTTTTCTGGCCAAGGTATCTTTACCGCGTTGCTTTGTTCAATATATGCGACAGAGGTCTATCGTTGGCTGAAAAAACGGAATATTACAATTAAATTACCGGAGCAGGTGCCGCCTGGTGTTTCCCGGTCGTTTGAGGTGCTGATCCCGGTCATTATTATTATGATTACCTTACATCCTCTGAATCTTTTCATTGAGCATGCTACAGGTATGATTTTACCTGAAGCTATTATGGCGATACTTAAGCCCTTAGTCGCGGCATCGGATAGCCTTTTAGCGGTGATTCTAGCCGTGCTGTTGTGCCAAATCCTGTGGTTCGCGGGTATACATGGGACGATGATTGTTACCGGGATCATGAACCCTTTCTGGATGGCGAACCTTGCGTCTAACCAGGCCGCATTGGCAGCAGGAGAAGCGATCCCGCATACTTTTGTACAAGGCTTCTGGGATCATTTCCTGTTTATAGGAGGTGTGGGTTCAACCTTACCATTGGCAATTCTGCTGATCAGAAGTAGAGCTGCTCATCTTCGGACTATCGGCCGTATGGGCTTTGTACCCGGTCTTTTCAACATCAACGAACCGATATTGTTCGGCGCGCCGATCATCATGAACCCGATTTTGTTCATTCCGTTTGTGTTTATCCCTGTGATTAACGCCATTCTTGCATGGTATGCCATCGATCTGGGGCTGGTAGAGAAAGTGGTTATGATGACCGCATGGACGACTCCCGCCCCCATTGGCGCATCATGGGCAACTAACTGGGCTATTGCTCCGGTAATACTGTGCTTTATCTGTATGGCTATAGCCGCGTTAATGTATTACCCGTTCGTCAAAGCATACGAGAAAACGTTGCTGGCAGCCGATAATTCAAACGTTGAAAGTAAAAATGAAGAAAGTTTTGAATTAAAGTCAGAAAAAGTTTAATACGTTAATTTTAAATATTTTAAGTCATGAGGTGATGTATGGAATATAAATTCCCGGATGGGTTTTGGTGGGGGAGCGCTTCATCTGCGACGCAATCAGAAGGTTCGGTTGATGGCGATGGAAAAGCAAAAAACATATGGGATCATTGGTATAATCTTGAGCCGAACAGATTTCATGAGCAAATTGGTCCGGCTGAAACATCCACGTTTTACAAGAATTATCATCAAGATATTCTGTTGATGAAGCGTATTGGACATAACAGCTTCCGGACATCTATCTCCTGGGCCCGATTGATGCCGGATGGCGAAAAAATCAACCGGGAAGCCGTCGAATTTTATAATAATGTCATTGATGATTTAATCGAAAATGGCATTGAACCGATTTTCGGGCTTTTCCATTTCGACATGCCGCTATACTGGCAGGAGCGAGGAGGATGGCAAAGCAGGGAAACGGTTGCAGCCTATGAAACCTACGCCAAAGTTTGTTTTGAACTGTTTGGTGATAGAGTTAAGCACTGGGTTACCTTTAATGAGCCGGTTGTCGTTGTGGAAGGGGGATATTTATACGACTTCCACTACCCGAATAATGTAAATTTCCGCAGCGCGGCGCAAGTTGCGTTTCATATCATGCTGGCACACAGTAAAGCGGTACGAGCGTATAAAGACATGGGGCTGTCCGGTAAAATTGGCATAGTGCTTAATCTGACGCCTTCATACCCTCGGTCTAATAATGAAGAGGACTTGAAAGCATCGTTTATTGCTGACCTATTCTTCAACCGTTCATTCCTGGAGCCAGCAATAAATGGTATCTATCCGGTCGAACTAATAGAGATTTTAAAAACCTACGATCAGTTGCCAGAATACGAAAGTGGAGACCTGGAAATCATCCAGCAGGGTAAGGTTGACTTCCTCGGCGTTAACTATTACCAACCGCGAAGAGTCAAAGCCAGGGCAACGATGATCAATCCTGATTCACCGTTCATGCCCGATTGGTTTTTTGAAAACTATGAAATGCCTGGCCGTAAAATGAACGTATATCGTGGCTGGGAAATTTATGAACAGGGTATTTACGATATCTTAATCAACCTACGCGATAACTATGGAAATATCCCTTGCTATATTTCTGAAAATGGCATGGGTGTTGAGAACGAGACCCGATTTATTGCTGATGACGGGCAGGTAAAAGATCATTACCGAATTGATTTTATTCGGGAGCACCTGAAGTGGGTACACCGTGCTATTAGCGAAGGGTCTCAATGCCAGGGATATCATTTATGGACCTTTATTGACAACTGGTCGTGGATGAATGCTTACAAAAACCGATATGGTTTCATTAGCCTGGACCTGGATTCTCAAGTTCGCACCGTGAAACAGAGCGGTGAATGGTTTGCAGAAGTTTCCGTGAATAATGGATTTTGATGAGGATAGTATGTTAGATACCGAAGAAGTCGTTATGGGTATTATTGTTAATGCCGGCCATTCAAGAAGTTTATGCTATGAAGCATTAAATCATGCGAAATCAGGTGATTTTGATCATGCCAGCAAATTACTTGAGATGGCCGCTGAAGCGGGTAAAGAAGCGCATGCCATACAGACTAAGCTGATTGAAGAAGACGAAGGAATGGGGAAAACTACGATGACGCTTGTGATGGTACATGCGCAAGATCATCTGATGACATCTATCCTGTGTCGCGAAATGATAACCGAGTTGGTTCAGATCTATAAAAGTAAATTGAATTAGCCTTGAATAAAGAAGGCGTCCTGGATTCGCTACCGCGCTCGCTCAGCAAAGATAGCGTGACCCTATTATCCGGGGCGTCCTTCTATAAGGGTCTACGTCATGGTTTATTTTCAGAGCTGAACTTAGCCGCGAAGCATGGACATTTGACTATGCGAATAAGCTTCATAACAGCATAATTAAGCCGGCTACGATCAGTAAATTGGTAAACGCTATATTACCGAATTAGTATTCGGCTTTTTACTACCAGCAGTCGGTCATGGAAATGCCAGTTTACTTCGCTTTTATCGCCCCGGACGGCGCACACAAAGACGGACCTGATGCTATCTGATTATTTCTGACGAAAATACCGATAGTTACCTCGGCATAAAGGGTGATTAAACATGAAATTAAAGCATGCGCTGTGCGGATGGGTACCTTCGGATTTTGACCTCTACAAGGAAACATACCTGAAGTACGGTGGCAGTGTGAATATGCACCCAGACGTTGTTCGCTTTTTTATGGACGAAAAAATACTAACATTCGATTTCTGGCATACCGAAAACAATGGGGATATCACTGCCGCATATTTCGTGACGAATAAAAAATATCCCGGCCTGAATGTTTGGCAGGATTATCCCATATCCTATGACGAAATCATTCTGCCTGCGGCTCCCGAACATAAGGTGATTCTCCCGACGAAAACTAACCGACTTTCGTCGGTCCTTCGTGGATGCGTGCTCAATTCCATTCCGGCCTTTGGCCAGGCGCCTGAGGTTTACCGAATTAAAGAGTCGTTTTCGACGAAAACGACCCGGAAGCGAAATGGTGAACTAAAACGTTTTATAAGTGCAGGCGGGGAAATCCGGCCCCTTGCAGAAATGTCCGCCAGCGTGATTGCGGACCTGTACGTCGCGCTGTTCAGATCCCGTTTTGTGGATTCCGTCCGGTGCTATGACAGATTCAGGATTGAAGCGCTGCTTAGCGCACTGCCGCAGATGGTCTCCGGGAATGCGCTCTTATTAGGTGTGTAGTGGATCGGTAATTCAGGACACCTCGAAATCCTGTTAATGTTAAAACAGTGAAAATGAGGTGATGCATGATCAAAACTCGTCGGACTAAACGTACCTTTTCCCCGGAGTTCAAGCTTGAAGCTATCGAACAGGTGGTTAAATACCAGCGTGATGTCAGAGAAGTCGCGCTGGCACTCGAGCTCAACCCTGACCATTTGCGTAAATGGATACGGTTGTATAAGCAGGAACTTCAGGGTATTGAGCCCGCTGGTAATGCTATTACCCCTGAACAACGCGAAATTCAGCAGCTTAAAGCGCGGATAAAGCGCCTTGAGATGGAAAAAGAAATACTAAAGCAGGCTGCCGTGCTGATGAGCGAAATCCCCGGGAAGCCGTCGCGCTAATCACACGGCTGAAAGCAAAGTGGCCAGTGCGGGTTCTTTGTCATTTATTCGGTATTCACCGTAGCGTTTATTACGCGCAGGTGAAGCGTCCTGTTAATGTGCAAAGAATTGAATTACGAAGTCGGGTGAGGGCTTTCCATGCTCTCAGTCGTGGCGCAGCCGGTAGCCGGGCAATCAGTCAGATGTTGCGCCAGAGTGGCGTTGATGCAGGCCGGTGGCTGGCACGACGACTGATGCGGGAATGCGGGCTGACAAGTCGACAGCCGGTTAAACATCACTACCGGGTAAACGAAGACAAAAGTCCGCCATTGCCAAATTTACTGAACCGGCAATTTAACCCCGCCGCACCAAACCGCGTCTGGTGCGGCGACATCAGTTTTATTCGCCTGCAGGACAAATGGTGTTATCTCGCGCTCGTTGTTGATTTATATTCACGGCGGATTATCGGTTCAGCCCTCTCATTAACCGCTGATGCTGAGTTGGTGTGTAGGGCTTTGCGTAATGCACTGGAAACACGACCGCGTGATGGCCGCCTGCTGTTTCATTCAGATCAAGGTGTTCAGTATAAAAGCAATAAATACAGAAAGTTACTCTGGCGTTATGGGGTAATGCAAAGTATGAGTCGCAGAGGGAATTGCCTGGATAATTCGCCGATGGAAAGAGTCTTTCGCAGCCTTAAAAGTGAATGGCTTCCGAAAGGTGGTTATGGTGATTTTAGCCATTCGGTACGCGATATAAGCCAGTGGATTAATGGTTATTACAACGTTTATCGACCTCACACGAACAACGATGGTTTACCGCCTTGCTTACATGAAGAAAAGTGGAAACAGGTTATCCCGGTGTCCTGATTTTGTGATCCACTACAGGATGACCGGTCTGCTCAAAGCCCGTCTGTTCTGGCTTGTGGGACCGCAGTGCATTGGCTGGCTGGCGGGACTGATTATCGTGAGCAAACAGCTTGTATAGCACATGGCGGACCCGGCAATCGTTACCCCTGATAATTAAAGGAGCAGCACCATGCGATTTATTCACACCATCCTGCCCGCAGGATTAATGGCCTTTACCATAACCGCACAGGCAGTCCCCAATATGTGGAGTAGCGGTTTTGGTATGGGCGTCACCGAATACATCATCACCAGTCCGGAAAAGGTGATGCTGAATCTGAGCTGTACCGGCAACCCTGACGACCAGAATATCCTGCAGCACCACGTCATGCTCACCCTGCCGGACGGTACAGAAGCTGATTCACAGGATGAAAAAACCGTCATGACCGTTGTGACGAGTGACCAGCAGTATCCGTTGCCGTCATCCCTGGGCTGGCGTAACGGTGACAACGACTGGCTGTCGTTTATTGAGGCCATCAGCAAAGCAACCTCATTTGATATTTACGTCAACGATAACAAGGTCGGGCACTTTGCCCCTTCAACCGGCAACGTCCACAAAGTCCTTGCCGATATGTCCGGCTGTACAACGCTCACCGCCGGGTAATCCGTTCCTTTCATCTTAACCCGGTGTGGGGTATACGCCGATACCCCACACCGGGTTCCCTGAGACTGACTCAATGACATTACTCAAAATACTGCTCGCTACGCTGGAGCGGGCACTGACGTGGTGTGCCAGCAGCAAAGCACAACAACTTGTGGAAGACCATTTTCGCGAAAAAGGCTACGACGAGGACAGTATTTATATCGCCAGACAGACGGCAGCCCTGCTCGCAGGTGCCTTAATCGCAGCGCTGATAGAGCAGATACTGCAACGCATCGCCACATACGTCACCCATTGATGCCCCGCACACTGAGCGGGGCATTTTGTTTTATGACGCTTATCAGGAGATGACGATGCACAACACCGACAGTCCGTTACTGCCCGAAGGCGCGTTTCCCCACAGGCAGGCTGAGGTCATCGTGGCGGCGTACCAGAACGTCGCGATTGAAGATGACCAGGGGACACACTTTCGACTGGCCATTCGCGACAGCGATAATCAGTTGATCTGGGGAGCGTGGAATGTTGAAGCCAACGCCGTGGTTTAACCGCTATCAGGTCAACCACGGCGTCAGAAACCGATAAAAAAATGCCGGTACGGAGGTTAGCGACGGCTATATGACACATCTGTTTTTCCCGATCTGAGGCCGGGTGCCCCAATATTAAGTATCCCCCTGAACCGCGCGACACAAATCAGCAATAGCGCATGAAATAAATGACAGCGCCCGGGCTCACCGCCTGTGGCGCTTTTTTATGCTCCTAAACTACCCCAATGAGGAATAGATAAATGACCGACAAAACACAGCCACTGTTTACCCCTGAAGCAACCGTTCCTGTTGCAGCTCTGCAGCAGATTGTCGCCACACCGGTCACCGATGAGAACCGCATCAGCTTCTGGCCGCAGTACTTCGGCAGCATACCGCAGTGGATAATCCTTGAGCCGACCATCTTCGCGTGGATGGACCGCTTATGCGCAGACTACTGCGGGGGTATCTGGCAGTTTTATACGCTGAGCAATGGCGGCGCATTTATGGCACCGGACGCGGAGAGTGATGAACTCTGGTCGCTATTTAACACTATGAACGGAAATGACGCGGAGATGAGCGCAGAGGCTGCCGGGATTGCGGTCTGCCTCATTGCCTACAGCCATCACGCCAGCCGCACTGAATGCGACGCCATGACAGAGCACTATTACCGTCTGCGGGACTACGCGCTCAACCACGCGGAATGCAACGCCATCATGCACATCATCGACTGAGGTCAGCCGCTATGGAACTACAGTTACCGTTGTTTGCCCGTGAATTAGCCCCTGCCGACCAGCAGAAGGTTCGGGAAGCCTTAACCCTGCTGGCGTGCCAGCTACGTGAGCCAGGCGCGCCATTTACCTCCAGTCATGCCGTCCGCGACTGGCTACGTCTGCAGCTTGCGTCACTGGAGCGGGAAGAATTTACCGTCCTCTTTCTTGATAACCAGCATCGCCTGATAGCCCACGAAACCCTCTTCACCGGCACCATCAACCATACGCAGGTCCATCCCCGCGAAGTGGTGAAATCCGGTCTCAGGTATAACGCAGCAGCTGCCGTGCTGGCACATAACCATCCCTCCGGGGAGGCGGAGCCCAGTCAGGCCGATCGTCAGGTCACTATGCGTATTCAGCGGGCGCTGGAACTGGTGGATATCCGTCTGCTGGATCACCTGGTGGTGGGTGGTATGGAAATCACCTCGTTTGCAGAGCGTGGCTGGCTATAGCACAACAGGAAAATAACCCGATGAAAATTATCAGTAAACGTCAGGCGATGGCGATATACCGCCAGTATCCGCAGTCCCGGCTGTTTCGCTTCTGTACAGGCAAATACAAATGGTCCGGCAGCGTCTGCCACTATACCGGGCGGGAAGTCCAGGATATCAGCGGTGTACTCGCCGTCTTTGCAGAGCGCCGTCAGGACCGCAGCGGCCCGTATGTCGTCCTGCGCAGTGTCACGCTCAATTAACGTTAATTTAAGGAAAGCTAAATTGTCGAATGAGATACCGGCAGTAAACCACGATATCGCTGAACCCTGGTGGGGCCTTAAGCCCACCGTCACACCGTGCTTTGGCGCACGACTGGTGCAGGAGGGCAACCAGGTGCACTATCTCGCCGACCGCGCCAGCATCACCGGTCAGTTCAGCGAGGCGGATTTACGCCATCTTGACCAGGCCTTTCCGGTACTACTCAAACAGCTGGAATTGATGCTGGTTTCCGGTGAACTCAATCCTCACCATCAGCACGGCGTTACGCTCTACGCAAAAGGGTTGACCTGCGAAGCCGATTCACTCGGCTCGCATGGCTACATTTATATTGCGATTTATCCAACGCCTGCAGCAACCGCGTAAACCTTCGCACGACTTTCCCTTGTTTTAACCCATCAACAAAGAGATCCCACTATGCAAACCCAACCGCTATCCTCCACGCAGGAGGCTTCGCCACGCCCGTCACAGGTGGATATCTGGCAGCAGCTTCTGAGTCACCTGCTGGATCGTCACTACGGTCTGACGCTTAACGACACGCCATTTGGTCACGATGGCGTGATTCAGGAGCATATCGACGCGGGTATCTCACTGTGCGATGCCGTGAATGTTATCGTGGAAAAGTACGATCTGGTGCGCACCGATCGTCCCGGTTTCAGCGCAGAAACACAGTCGCCGCTTATCAGCAGTATCGATATTCTCCGCGCCCGCAAAGCCACCGGGCTGATGACCCGCAATGACTACAGAACGGTGACCGACATCACCACCGGTAAATACCGTGAGGTGCAGCCATGAAGCTGTCCCTCACCGTGGAGGCCGATACCCTCAACGTACTGGCCCTCAACATGGGCCGGATCGCCGTCGATATCGACGGTATCGAACTGGCTGCGCTGATTGATGTGGTCTGTGACAACGGTTATTCACTTCGCGTTGCTGACGAGCCCGGGAAGCTGGTTGTTGAAGATCCACTGCCGCCTGTCACGCGCATTAACGGCATCCAGTGCAGTACCGCGCATATTACCCGTCAGGATAACACTATTCTGGACCAGACCTCTCTTCAGCGACATGACGGCAGCAACAGCGACTGGATATTGTACACCGGCTACGGCTATCTGCTCAGGCTGAACGCCCGCTTATACCCGGTCCTGGAGCTGAAGCGAATGGGGTTATCAAAGGCCTGTCGCCGGTTAGTGGTGACGCTTATGCGTCGCTATTCCGCTGACATCATCCACTTTGATGCTTCAGGTGAAGTGCTGCCCGGCTTTACCACCTTTGACTGGTGATGCATCCCCGGTAATCACAAGGTATTTTCATGCCACCATTAACCACTGAAACCGCCCTTAATATTCTGATCGACTGGCTGCAGGACAACATCATCTTCGATAACAATGAAAACAACACAGATTCAGCGGCGCTGTTGCCATGGATTGAACAGGCGCTCAGGGATGTTCGCGATCTTCGTCATCTTCAGCTTCTGCAACAGGCCGGTACAGATTAGCCTTCGCACCCTACTCATCACGCACATACAAGCGCCAGCCCTCATCGGCTGGCGCTTTGCTTTATATAAAGGAAATAAACAATGTCAGAACTTACTCTCACCGCACCCGAAGTATTAACCGGTCACACCGACGTGATTTGTTCCACCAGCATTGAGCGCATCGTCACCGGACGTAATGCCGCGCTGGCGCAGATTGAAACGTTGATACAGCAGCTTGACGATATTTCAACGCTGACCCACAGTATCGGCGGAAAAACCGCGCTGGACTGGGCGATGAAGCAGAACTTCCGTTGCGGCTGCTGGTTGATGGAAAAACCAGAAGTGGCGATGAAAGCCATTACCCGCAATCTCGATCGCGGTATATGGCGAGACCTCATGAAGAAGTCAGGGATGCTCAGTCTGATGGATGCTGCAGCCCGTGAGCAGTGGTACAACAGCCTGGAAAAGGACGACATTCCGGCTGTCAGCGAAGAGAATATTATGAGCACCTTTGAGCAACTGCATCTGAACAAGGGGGCGGTGTTTGAGCGCGGAGTGATCAATGTGTTCAAAGGCTTAAGCTGGGACTATAGGACGAACAGCCCCTGTAAGTTTGGCGCGAAAATCATTGTGACGGGACTGGTCAAATTCGACCGTTGGGGATTTGGGCTTAACTGGGGCTGGCAACGTGACCGGTTAGCGGATCTTGAACGTATGCTGATGCTTCTGGACGGGAAACCAGTTCCCGACAACCGTGCCGACGTCACTCGTCGACTCGGCGATCATATCCATGAGAACAGGCACAGCAATCGTTACGAGGACGAGATGTTTGCCATCAAATACTTTCAGAAGGGAACGGCACATATCACTTTTAAGCGACCGGAACTGGTCGATAAGCTGAATGACATCATCGCCCAACACTATCCGGGGATGCTGGCTGCTAAGTAAGTGTAAAAGGTCTTCTCTTTTGGGTGATGGCCTTTTAAATCTTCCACACTTATGACAAATTCCTATCTGAAAACACGTTTATGTGTATTTACGCGTTTTTGTGTTTTAATGTCAGCCATCAACCTCATGAGAAGAGTGATGCCATGTTACAGAACAACATCAAACAGCTTCGTACTCAACTGTCGATTACGCAGCGCGAGCTGGCGTATATGGTCGGCACCAGCCAACAGCAAATCCAACGCATCGAAACCGGAAAGGTCGCAGCAAAGCTGGGCACTGCACAGGCAATATGCAATGCTTTGGATAAGCCTTTAAACATCGTATTCCCGGAAAGCGATCGGTTGATTAACGACTTTCACAAGAAGCGCCGTAAAACCGATGATGATCTTGAGGAGATAGCTACAAGCGGTATTGAAATGGATAGCGGTCTCTGGATCGTAAAACTCTGGCTACATGGGCAGCAGGATTATTTATTGTTGCCCATTTCTGCTGCTGATAAGCGGAGGTTTTATTATTATTTTCAGGAAACAGCTAGCCCGAATGTAGAGCGGTTCTTTGTCTTTGACTCGGATCAGTATCGTTATGCGTTAAATATGCGTGAAGTGGTATTTCACCAGTTCTTGTCTGATGGTCTACCGCCAATCGTTGCTGAAGAAGATGATGATTACGAAGACGATTATTTTAATGTCCATATCACCTTGGTGAACGGTGGCCCTGTGATTCCGCTGAGTGTTGAGCCTGATGCGCCGCAAAACGAAGAGGCGGATGATATCTGTCAGTTGAATGCGTTCTTTGACAAACTGGACTGCGAGCCTGAAACCACAGATCGTTATATGTTAACCGACGAAGATGGAGAAGATGCTTTTATCCGTATTGGTTCTATTGCCATGGTACGAGTCGTACTTGACGCGCTGGAGCCTGTGGAAGAAGATGAAGAGTAGTTTTTAGCTAGATGTATTCTCAGGGAATCGCGTTGAGTATACATGTGAGTATACAATGTGGTTTCTTGTTTTTATAAACAAATTAATTTCAATTGGTTATGGCGTAAATTGCGGTGCGGTCTTCGCACCAAATCACCCAATCAGTCCACTAAAAATCTTTTTTGTATCTGCATTTCATCATTTGAAAACCTCCTATTGAGGTATCTGTTCTTCTGGCTCCGATGTGGTTAGCACAGCACCCTCAACACTATCTACCTACGCTTCATCCTCACACCACCTTTCAAACAGCCTGGCGAATCTGGTGCTTTGCCAGGTATCCCCAATCTGGCTAAAGATAAAGCCAGTGACCACAATAGCGGAAATAAAGTAAAACAGTGAAAAAGCGATAACCGAATTTACGCCCCCGCTGGCCAGTAACGATTGTATTGTTGTCCACCAGGCGCAAGCAAAAATGACTATTGAAATTAGCCAGAAAACTCCGCTAACGATGTGGAAATTTTTTATTTTTTTAGCATCTACAGAAAAATGCTTTTCTTCACAACGATATAAGGATGGGTTTTTAAGGAAACTCATTAATCGTACATCATATGAGCCGATATTTTTATCAGCGATAAAAGCTATCAGCTTATGGGCGTGCCAGACAGGGAGAGTAATCCCGATCTGCTCATACAAAAACTTTATTTGTACCGTCTGATGCGTCCTTGAGATCTTGGTGTCGAGTATTTCAGCGTTTGCTATCTCCGCGATTTTATTCAGCACCTCTATTTTTGTTTCAATAGGAACCTTTTCAAAGCGAATTATTCGCTTCGCTGGCGGGCTGGACATCACCTTTCCCGCCCAGTCGATGATCTTTTTAGCCACATATAAAATCGCGGGTAGCAATACCAGCTTTGCAATATCTATCTCGTTAATGGCTCCCATATTTATTCCTTAATAAAATGAATAAGTAATGAATCTACAACACTGAATTAATTTTATGTAGCCCTCATTATTATGAGGGCTTCGATATGGCGAATTCCTGGTCTGACTTAATGCCATCCGCCCAATACGGCCCCTGTCCAGAGGCCGTCCTGCTCAAAGGCTGAAACTAATCTCTACTGATTCCGCACTGCGTTCAGCCTCTCCGTGGTAAACCGCTTCAATATTGTTACCATCGGGATCGAGTACGAAGGCCGCGTAGTATCCGGGGTGATAGGTTCGCTCTCCGGGCGCTCCGTTATCACGCCCGCCGTGTGCCAGCGCCGCCTGGTAAAAAGCATCCACCGTTTCACGGCCCCTGGCCTGGAAAGCCAGATGATGGCGTCCTGTCGGTTTACCGGCAGACCCTGGACTTTTTATTGATGAAACAACAAGTTCATCAGCCCAAAAGTAATCGTCGTAGGTATTCACGATAGGGATCTCAAGAACCGCCAGTACGGCTGTATAAAACGCTTTGCTGGCCTCGAAATCATTTACAATGAGCTGGATATGGTCGATAAGCCTGCCGCGATGTAGTCGATAAGTTTCCATGATCGGTTTCCTCATTCAGTCTATAAGACACGAAATCTCATTGTGATAATAATCTCTCTAACCCCGTCCCCCAATAACCCCGATAAACTCTCTGACCTGCTTCTGTTTCCTGGCCGACAGCTTCTCCACTTTGCGCATCGCGGCTTCCAGTTCCGGTTCTGGCTCGATTGTCGTCAACACGATACAGCCGTTCATCACTCGCACAGCTACTTTGGTGCCGGTCGTAAATCCTGCCGCCGCTAGCCACTCGCCTTTCATGATCACCGCCGGAATACGGCTACGATCTGGCAAACGTCTCACATAACTCACCGTCAACTGACGCTTATTCTTCGGCGACACTTCAGGATCAAACGAATCTACAATACAATCGATATCAGTCATGGTTGCTATTCTCTGTAAATAGTAATTGTGATCAGCGGTGCGGGTGTGCGCCAACACATTCGCACCGCGCTAAATAACACCTGTAAACCTAACCAGTAATAAACGCAAAGTCCAGAATTTAATCGAACATAATAAACGCCTTTAACCGCATGTTAAGAATGAATGAAATACGTAACCCGATTATTTAGCTCCAACGGTAAATACCTTTCCTGATATTGCTTAAATAACCAAAAAATAGTCTCGAACAATAATACAAATTTAATACCTGAATCAGGATGAAAATATCAAATCAAGAGCAGCCCAATTTCTTCGCCAGCGTACCTTTATGGGTCTTCAGGCTTTGGGCAATCTCCGGCGGCAGGGTAGACCAAAAAGAGAGCGCCGGATGGGTTCGTTGCTCAATCTCTTCCACCGTTACCTGATAATCACAAAAACTGGCGCTTTTTGGCGTCGCCTGATCCAGTAAAAACGCCGCGTATTCGCCTTTATCCGGGCTGGAACCGATAAAAATAATCTTCCAGTAGCCGCTAGGGATCTCCACGTCGGGCGCGGCGGGCAGGGTGGCAATATGCCGTTCGAACAGCGGCCCGGTTACGGACCAGACTGCTGTGACGTCGCTGCGCTCGGCAAGAGCGCGCTCCTTATCCTCCAGCCTTGCCCATGCTCCCTGATTCAGCCCGGACTCCTGCGGCGTAATATTGGAAAGGTAGTTTAATGTCTGCCAGTCCGCGCTTGCGCCCAGCCCGGCGAGCGGGGCCTGATGCCCGCGATCGACCGTCAGCGCCGTGCTTGCCCCTTTATAGGCAGCAGGGGCTAACGTATCTGCGGCGGGTAAATCCGGATCGCGCTTCCAACTGCGCGAGCGTCCGCTAGCCTGGCTGGCTTTGGTGATTTTATACGCCACCCAATTAGCGAATTTGCTGCGGCTGTTGTTATTCAGCGTATAGGCTTCGCGAACCAGCGTCTGTGCGCTTCCGCCGGTCGGGCAGCCCACTTCACAATTATCGATAGCGGATGTGCCAGCGGCGCACGCTAGCCCTAAAAATAACAATGGCAACAGGCACAAAAATCTATATATCTTCATTTTATTTATAACGTGATAGCGAATGTGAATCCAAATTCATAAACAGCAGAAAGGCGCTGTTAATAACAAAATGTCGCAATTCATAAATGAATTTGAAAGATGAAGTGAGAGAATAAAAACAACCAGAAAAAGGCGACAGAGTGAAATATCACAAGATGATTAAACATCACGCCGGATGATATTTTTTGATAATCAAATGATATTGGATGATGCCAAAGAATATATTCCCACCCAACACTCTGGACCGATCGTGATGTGAGAATGTTTGATGAAGGACAAAGGGACCTGCAACCTCTGATATTGTCTGAAAAGAATAAAAGAGAAGGGAAAAAACTTCTCTCCGTCACGGGCATTGTTCAGACTACGGAAAATTATCCGATAGGGAGAAATGGTATGAAAAAGGGAATTAGGGCAGGACTACTGACATTAGCCGTACTCAGCGCCCCCGCGCTGGCGGAAAAAAGCGGCGTTTCATTCAGCCATAAAGACTGGGAAGTGGTCTGTGATAACACGCTGACCTGCCGGGCGGCGGGATACAGTCCCGACGAAGGTGCTGGTGGTTCAGTGCTGCTGACCCGTCAGGCCGGAGCGGGGACTGCGGTGTCTGGGGAACTTATGCTGGCGGAGATTACCGATAGCGATGTTTATCCTGACAAGCTGACGCTGTGGATCAATGACCAGCCAGCGGGCGAAGTGAAGCCTGGAAAAGAGAGTTGGCCACTGTCGGACAAACAAACTGTCGAAATCATCAATGCGGTCAAAGGCAGTGGAAAAATTGAATTTAAAGGCGGTCCGGACCCGTTTGTGCTCTCCGGCGATGGCGCTTATGCGGTGCTGCTGAAAATGGACGATGTTCAGGGGCGAATCGGTACGCCGGGCGCGCTGACCAAAAAAGGTGATAAACCGGAGAGCAGCGTCCGGGCCGCCGTTCCCGCGCCAGTGATTTACCAGGTTAAGCCTGAGAAGGCTCAGGAAAGAGCGTTGACAGCGCCTGAACTGGCGGTGCTGAAGCCAAAATTACTGGCAACGCTGAACAAAGATGACTGGTGCGATCTCATCCAGCCAGAGGAGGGGCAGGAGGCAGAAATTATCAGTCTGATGCCGCTTGATGACGCCCACTCGCTGATTTCTGCGCCTTGCTGGCGGGCGGCATATAACACGGGGCACGGTTACTGGGTCATTGACAGCAAGCTTGAGGGGAAACCGGAGCTCATCACTATCTCTGGTTCTGATTATGGCGAGGGTGAGATTTTTCTGGGCCAGAAAGGGCGCGGCCTCGGTGATTGCTGGGGAATGGCAAACTGGGTGTGGGATGGCACAACGTTCCGCAAAAGCCGCGAAGCGACGACCGGAATGTGTCGATATTTACGCATGGGTGGGACATGGGATCTCCCCACTTGGGTCGCAGATGTTAAACCTGGAAAGTAACGCGCTGAAATAACGCGGAAATCATTCCCTCCGGCACATTTATCAAAGTCAGTGCTGGAGGATAAGGCGATCGCCACTGTATATCGATAACGTCATTGCCTCAGCAGGTCGACGCCTTGTTCAAAATAACAGCCCATCTAATGTATTGCTAACTCGAATTAGTTTATGATTAAGCAGTTCTGTTCGTTATGGAAAATGATGTTATGGCCAAAACTGTTGAGCAAGTCGCCAGAGCGCTGGAAATCTCGATTACTACCGTGCGGCTGGTGCTGGGGGGTAAAGCTGAGCAGTACCGCATCAGCGCCAAAACGCAGCAGCGTATTAATGACTATATCGCTGAGAACGGGCTGGTCGTTAACCACATCGCCCGCAGTCTGAAGCTCAATAAAACCGAGACCTTAGGGTTGGTGATCCCGCGCCTGTCGAACCTGTTTTTCTCCACCCTGGCGGAAAAGCTGGAAGCCTGCTGCCGCCAGGCAGGGTATCAACTGATGATCGCCTGTACCTACAGCGACAGCGAGCATGAAAACAGCCTGGTTGAAGGGCTGTTGGCGCGCAATGTTGATGGATTATTTGTCGTGCCTTCTAATCGGGAGACACAGCTGCATCATCAGAAGGTAGCGCGCAAGCGGCCGCTGGTGCTGCTCGACCGCGATTTTGGTGAGAGCGACGTATCGCTGGTGGTGAGTGATAACTACAACGGCAGTAAAAAACTGGTGCAGGCGATGACTCAGGCTGTAGACGTCTCGCCGATTTTTTTTATCGCCGGGGATACCCAGCAGCCGTCTATCCAGCGCCGTTTGCAGGGTTATCTTAGCGAGCTGCCAGCCGGGAAAGAGTGGATTTTATCGGCCAGCCATAACCGTCAGGAAGAGGGTAAACAGCTGATGCTCGATTTTCTCCGCCAGCATCGGGAGCCGCCGAAGGCGTTTATCGCCTCATCGCTGCCGATTCTGGAGGGGACGCTAAGCGCGCTGCGGGAAACCTATGGTTTTATTCCGTCGGATATTCCAATAGGGACCTTCGATGAACATCAGATGTTAGGTTTCCTGCCGAATGCGGTGTGGTCGATGCGTCAGGACGAGGACGCCTGGGCCCAGCACGCGTTTCATCTGATGCAGCAGAAGCTGCAGGGCGAGAATGCCGACGTGAAGATCACGGTGCCGATGACGCTGATTCACCGCCCTTTGTCGGTGGAAAAGCAGTGCGGTTAAGCGTGAGTGTGGACGCTTTCCTGGCGGTGGAGAGCGGAGCGCGCACAGACCCTCAACCCGGCCCTCTCCCTGGAAGGGAGAGGGGGAAAAGAGCGTCGGAGCTGACATATGACGTGTAGCCCGGACAGGTACGCAGTACCGCCTCCGGGAACGATTACGCAATCAGCCGCTGAACAAACTGTGCTGCCAGCTCGGCGTCTAACTCCGGCAGCAGGCCGCTAACCCCGACGCCGCCTATCGCCAGCCCATCAAGCATCACCGGCACACCGCCCGGCATTGCCAGCAGTTGCCGGTCGTTAAATACTTCCAGCCGTAGGCTACCAACGCTGACTTCTTCCGCAAGCCTTGCCGTTGGGCGGCGAAAGCTCAGGGCTGTCCAGGCTTTGCGTTGGGCCAGCTGACGCGGCAGCGGCGGACAGCGAGCGTGTGCGCCAAAGGCGATAAGCTCGCCCTCCGGCCCCACCACCGCTATCGCCAGCCCCCGGGTCTGTGCATCGCCTTCGGTCTCCTGTAAAAATAGCGCCACCTGCAGGCAAACGGCGCTATCGTTCAGGCGGCTCTGGGTACATAGCCTGTCATTGCCGGGCATCGGCGATATACCCCCGTAAGCGCAGATAGAGTTCATCCAGTTCCCCTTTCTGCGCCGCCGTCAGCGCCACAAACGGCTCGCGGGTTGGCCCGGTATCGACAGTCTCTTTACCGGCAAGATACTTCGCCGACTGGAACACGCCGCGCGCCACCAGGTTTTCCACGACTTCGTTAATCTGCTGCTGTAAGCGCTGCGCCCGGGCGATATCGCCCTGCTTAAACGCGCTGCGCAGAGCGAGAAACAGCTCCGGCTGGAGGTTGACCGTGGTGCCGACTGTGGCCGTCGCGCCCGCCGCGAGGCTGGAAAGGAAGATCTCATCGAAACCGTTAAAGAACACTTTGTCCGGATAGCGGGCGATCATCCGCTCCAGCGAATAGAGGTTATGCGAAGTATGTTTAACCCCCAGTACCTGCTCGTCGCCGAGCAGCGCTTCGGCGGTATGATGGTCAAGCTCGACGCCGGTAAACTGCGGAATATTATACAAAATCACCGGAATCGAAATGGCGTCCAGTACCCGACGGTAGTAGGCGATAATCTCCTCGCGGCTGTATTTGTAGTAGTAGGGAGGAACCAGCGATACCGCGCTGGCCCCGTTCTGCTCGGCGCTTTTTGCCAGCTCGACGGCATCCCGGGTGCGGGGCGTTCCGACGTGGGAAATTACCGGAACTTTGCCCTCCGTCGCCTGTACCAGCGTTGCCAGCACCTGCCTGCGCTCATCGAAACGCAGTAACGGCCCCTCCCCGGAGGAGCCGCAGCAGTAAAAGCCTTCAACACCACGCGCCAACTGGGCACGGGCGAGGGTGTCCAGCGCCGCATAGTTTACCGATTCGTCGGCATGCATCGGCGTCACCACGGCGGAGATAATGCCGCGAAAAACCTGCCATTTATCGTTTACCATGCGGTCCAGCCTCCATCCACGACGACGTTGGAGCCGGTCATATAGACCGACGCGTCGGAGAGCAGGAACACCACCGCACCGTTGTACTCATGCGGTTTTGCCATCCGTCCAATCGGAATGCGGTTGGTGTAGTTTTTCTGAAAACGCGGATCCTGGTCGCTACGCTCAACGCCGGAAAGGGTCAGGGTGTTGACGCGAATGCCGTCGCGGCCCCAGTAGGTGGCGCAGTAGCGGGTAAAGTTATACAGCCCGGACTTTGCCGCCGAATAGGCTACTGGTTTAACGAACGGAATGCCGGTGTCCTCTTTTTTGTAGCTATAGATATCCTGCACCGGGGAGACCACGCCGTAGATCGATCCGACGTTGATAATCGAGCCGCCTTTGCCGGCCTGTTTGATGCGCTTGCCAACCTGCTGGGTCATCAGGAAGGTGCCGACCAGGTTCACTTCCACCACCTCGCGGAATACCTCTTCCGGAAACTCCTCAAACGGGCCGGAAACTTCCGGCGGCGCGCTGGGCTGGGTATCAACACCTGCATTATTCACCAGACCATCCGGCACGCCCCATTTCGCTTCGATGCTATCAAGAACCCGGTTAATGCTGGCTTTGTCGGTAATATTCACTTCCGCGCACAGCAGGCGGTCGGAGTCCTTTATCGCCCCCAGCACGCGATCGATACGTGCGGCATCGACGCGGGTGGCTAGCGCCGCCACCTTTGCGCCGCGCTCATGTAAGGTCTTCACGTACTGCGCCCCCAGCTGTCCAAGGCCGCCGGTCACGATGATGACCTTGTCTTTAACTGAGAATAACGTGTCTTCCATTGTCCTTTCCCCATCACTGAGTGGTTAGATTTTGTGTGTTGCGAGATAGTCACGATCGAGAATGATGCCGTGGCCCGGTCGTTCGCTCGGCACGTAGTAGCCGTCCACCTCTTCGCCCGCTTCGGCGATAATGCGCAGATCTTTCCAGCGTCCGCCGTCGGTCATTTCGGCGTAAGAGATATTCGGTACCGTCGCCAGCAGGCTGGCGCTGAGCTCCATGACAAAATGCGGCGTCATCGGCAGGTTGTGCGCGCGGGCGACGGCGGCGATATCCAGATAACCAGTGATCCCGCCGACGCGTCCGAGATCCGCCTGGATGTAATCCGCACAGCCGCTCTCGATGTATTGCGTGAACTGGTTTAAGTTATAGACGTTTTCGCCCAGCGCGATAGGCGTAGTGCTGCGTTCCCGAAGCTTGAGATGGCCGGTGATATCGTCGGAGGGCAGAGGCTCTTCAATCCATAACAAGTTGAGCGGCTCGAACAGCTTGAACGCGCGTAGCGCCTGCGGGAAGTTCCAGCCCTGGTTGGCGTCCACCGCCAGCGGAAATCCCGGCACCGCTTCCTGAATTTTACGCAGGCGCTCCACGTCTTCTTCCAGCGTCGGTTTGCCGACTTTCACTTTCACCGCCAGGTAGCCGGTGCTTTTCCAGCGTTTGACCTGGTCGATCACTTCTTCGATAGACAGATGCAAGTTGATGCCGCTGCCGTACAGCGGAACGCGATCGCGCACGCGGCCAATAATGTCGATGATTGGCGTGTTAAGCGTTTTGCCCAACAGATCCCAGTAGGCGATATCCAGCGCCGCCAGAGCATGGGTGGTGACGCCTGCGCCGCCGACGTCGTGAATATGTTTATATGAACGATGCCACAGGCCGCGCGGCGAGAGCGGCTGGCCGATCACGTCCGGGATAATCTCAGCAATCAGCGCGGAGATGGTTTTTCCGCACCAGCCGGAAGTGTGGCTAAAACCGGTACCGACGTGGCCGTTTGAACCGTAGACATCAACAATCGCCACTTCGATATCGGTAACGTGGTGAATCTGATCCCCCCACGGACCTTCCGGCAGCGGGACGCGGGCGGTCATCAGTTCGATATTTTCAATCACGGGCATTTTTGTGCTGTTCATCTGATTCCTTCCTTTATGTGTTCAGCGGGGGCCGCACCTGCGGCCCGGGCGATTAATGTTTAGAGGTTGAGGCCGGGGATTCATGACCCTGCAGGGCGATTGCCGGGCTGGCGTCATGTTCTTGATCGTTTTCGTCGCCCACCGCATGACCAAAGACTTCCGGTAGCAGGAAAATGGAGGCGAGGAAGGCGCAGAACGGCGCGATAGCGATAATCATTGAGGCGACTGGCACGCCGACTGCCTCAAACAGGGCCGGGAATACCAGAGTCGTGACGAAGGCGGTGACCTTGACGATGGTGTAGCCGATACCGGAAGCCACGCCGCGGTAGCGCGGTTTTGCCACCAGAGAGATCACCGTCATCCCGCTTTCAGAGTCCCAGTAGTGGCCCCACAGCATCAGCGCTGCGCCGAAGATGATAAAAGCGAAGCTGCTGCTATAGACGCCCCACGCCGAAATCGAGATACCAATGGTCACCAGCAGGAAGCCGTATTTGCTCAGCCCTTTATGGCCGAGTGTCGGCAGCAGCAGTGGGCCAACGAACGCCGAGAGCGCGGCGATGCAGTTCACCGCCAGCAGAGCGAGGTTGTTCTGGATCTGCCCGGAAATACCGATGGTGACGAGGATCAGCGGCAGGAAGAACGAGAAGGCATAGTTCTCAAATGATTGTACGGCGCAGGAGAACCAGCCGAACAGGGTTGTGCGGCGGGTAAACGGGCGGCGGAACAGATCGTGCAACGTCTCTTTGAGCGTCGGGTCGGCGATAGCGACGTTTTCGTTGGGCAGAATGTCGTCCAGCAGGCGGCCATCTTGTTCGCCGTAATATTCGCGGGAGGCTTTTTTAGCTTCGATAAAGCGGCCGCGTTCCACAAACCGCGCTGGAGTTTCCGGTAGCTCACGACGCATAAACAGCAGCAGACAGGCAGGAATGGCCGGAACCGCCAGCACGATACGCCAGATCATATCCGGATGAACATCAAGCGCGACCAGAGCAGTGACCAGCAGGATAGCGGCGATAATCCCCAGCGCGAACATAAACTGCCAGCGGTTCGCCATCACTTCACGCTTGCCTTTCGGCATGACTTCCATGATGTAGGTAAAGCCGTTGGCCACGTCCGCGCCCACTGGGATCCCTGCGAGGCAGCGAATAATCGCCAGCCAGTACATATTGGGCGCCAGGCCCTGAAGAACGGCGAAAATCGCGAACAGAATCATCGACCAGAGGAAAATTTTGCGCCGTCCGAGTTTGTCGGTCAGCCAGCCGCCGAGCAGCGCGCCGATAACTGCGCCAAGCTGAGTACCGGCGGCGGTAAAACCGAGCAGCCAGCTGCTGGGTTCATAAATGTCTTTCAGGGCGAATAAAATAAACGCCATGGAATAAATATCCCATGACTCGATTAATAATGCGGTGATCATGAGCCATCCCGCTTTGGTACAGCCGGGGGCTTCCTGTAGGTCGAGTCGTTTCTTTGCCTTTTGGATAATAAATTCAATATGTTGCTGCTGATACATATAATCCTCTCTCGTCCGGGCAAGCAAAAGGCCCGCCCGGACAGATGCGCGTTGACCCGCTCTTTATGGGCGATAAAGAGGCGAATTAAGCGGATGTTTGCCAGGATCGCTAACAACGTAAAAATTACATAAGCGAATCAGTTTTTATTTCATTAATAAATGAGCATCGCCTGCGATAAAGACTTTTATATTTTGCGTCAGCGCCTGGGCAATAAAGGCGTTCAGCACTTCGGATAAAACCTCCTCCTCTACGTAAGCCAGACTGAGATGGTTGCTTTGGTGTCCCGCCATTAAATCGTCGCGCGAAACCCCGTCGAGAACGGCGTTGAGTAGCGGCCACTCGTAGTTTGTCGCCTTGCGGCGGCGTTCGAATTCGTCATGCGGTAGTTCGACGGCGGTGCCGGTGCCGATGTGCAGGATCACCTGAGTGCCTTCATAGTGCGCGCGCGCCCAGATAAAGCGCCCGGCTTTGCCCTGTCCGGCGATAGTTGAACCGCCGTAGGGGAAGAACATTGGCGGCTGGCGATAGCCGGTGGCTCCGGCGATCCCGCCTTTCAGATGGGCGAACGGGACCGCGCCGGAGATCTCCAGATCCCAATAAAATGTGCCGTTGTATTCGCTACCCCAGCGGATATCGTGGAGGGTGGTTTCGCTCTCCATACCCAGCGCGCCGAGCAGCTTCGCCAGCATTACCTGCGGGATGGCGCTGCCCATATCCACCTCGTTGATGCAGGGGATTGGTGAGTCAGGGCAGATAATCTCGCCGTGCTCATCCGGGATCGGGAAGCGTTCGGCGTTGCCGATAGCACCCTCTGCAAAATCAGAGGCCGCACAGCTGTCTTTGAGCCCCTGTTGATACTGCACGCCAACCGCCGTCAGCCCGAATCGCTTCACGAAACGCGCCATAGCGATCATCATTGCGCACTGTTCCAGCACCTGCTCCCGGGTGAGATCCTGCGCGCTGTCAGGGCCGAATTTGAACTGCATTCCGCGGGTTTCGTACCAGTCGAGGCAGGCTTCGCGCAGGGCGGCCGGTACTTTATTCATCTCAACCAGCAGCGCCGATTGCGACAGCGACTCCACCGGCATCCCCACGTCGATCATTGCTTTTTGCGGGAACACGCCGTTGATCATCCCCATACAGAAGGTGTCGAACAGGCCGACAATGGCTTTATGTTTGAGGATCGACTGCCCAACTTTGACACCGATCTGCCCGGCTTCGCTGGCCAGCAGCGGCGCGCTGGGGGCGACCGGGTGCAGATAGCCGAGCTTATGGCTGAGATGGCCATCGCGCAGCCAGGTCTCTAAGCCACGAATAAACGCGTCATCGGCAAAGGTTTCGGACCATAGCCGCGAGTAGTTACGCTCAAGGCTGGTGAGGCATCCGGCCATGCAGAGCATGCCGACCAGGCCCGGCCAGGTGCCATCGAAATTGGCGAGCAGCAAAATGGGGCCGCGATGATGCACCAGCGAAGGGGCAAGATGGTGAGAGTATTGCCAGGCGGTCAGCAGGATGATAACCGGCGCATCCGGATCGATTTGGGCGAACAGATCGCTACCTTCCTTCTGGCTGCTGATAAACCCGTGACCGCGGCTCTCATTGACCGGATGGGCGCGGCGCAGGCGGTAGCCTAATGTTTCCAGCGCCGCTTCCAGACGCTGTTCAAATAATTTTTGCGTGGGCCAGCAGGTGACGTTAGCCGGTTCGCGGAGATCCGCATTGGTGACCATCAAAACTTCGCCTGATTTCGGGGTAATAAACTCGGCTTCCGCGGGTAACGTTAAATTCAACATGTGAATTTCTCCTGTAGGGGATAGGTAGCTTAGTTATCGTTCATCGTGCTGCGCATGGTTTCGTGCCGTATCAGCCGCTTCTTTGGTTGCTGATTTCATTAGCTAACTCGAATTAGCAAATTAGGGTAAAAAAAAGACAGGGACAAACCCTTTACCGGGATTTTGTGATGGCAATCAATATTGTTTTGTTAAGTTATTGATATTTAAATTTTTATTTAATTTTTTCTGAGTGTGGGGGATAAATGCCTGTAAAAGCGTTGAGAAGGTGGGGAAAAAAGGGTGAAGAGAAGTGGGTTGGTTATTCTTGATCACTAATTAACGGACATTTCATTTATTTTTAATGGGTTATGTCATTTTTTAGATCGTCTTACCGGCAACGGTGATTTGCATGAGTGTTAAAATTTAACCGATCCGGGTCACACTCTTTTAGCATTCACGTTGTGAATCTCTGTATCTTGTTATAATTAGCTAATTCGAGTTAGCTTGCTGGCGATTTTCCCTTCGCCACTGCTGTTAGCCAGGCGCCGCCCGATTTAACAATAATGATTCAGGACAGAGGATTTAATGATGACTATGCTTACCTCGCCAGCCATTGCCCCTGCAAAAGACGAACAAACATCGCTACAAAAGCATGAACGAAGAAAGCTGATCACTGTGCTAGGCTCGGGTTTATCCGGCACAACCATCGAGTTCTATGACTTTTTTATTTACGGTACCGCCGCCGCGCTGGTGTTCCCGTCGCTCTTTTTCCCCAATCTCTCACCGCTGATGGCGCTGCTGGTATCCTTCCTGACGCTGTCGATCACCTTTGTGAGCCGACCCATCGGGGCCATCGTTTTTGGCCACTACGGCGATAAAATTGGCCGTAAAAAATCGCTGGTGCTATCGCTGATGATTATGGGAATTTCGACGTTCTGCATTGGTTTAATTCCCAGCTATGACACCATCGGCAACGCCGCGCCGCTGATCTTGATTTTTCTGCGTCTTTGTCAGGGATTCGCCATCGGCGGCGAGTGGGGCGGGGCGACCACGCTTATCACCGAATATGCACCACGCAATCGTCGTGGCTTTTTTGGCACTTTTGTCCAGTTAGGTAACGTGCTTGGATTGTTTATTGCGACTGCCGTTTTTGCGCTGGTGGTGATGCTGCCGGAAGATGACCTGATGTCCTGGGGCTGGCGCGTGCCTTTCCTGCTAAGTATCGCGTTGCTGTTTGTCGGCATGTTTATCCGTTCGCGCATTGAAGAGACGCCGGTATTCCAGGAAAATCAGAAACAGCAGCAGAACGCGCCGAAAGCGGCGGAACAACAGTTTCCGATTCTTGCCGTGCTTAAGCACCATCGCAAAGCGGTGTTCCTGGCGATGGGCATGCGCATGGGGGAGATTGTGCTGGGCTGGCTGACGGTGGCGTTCTTCATGTCGTACGTCACCAGAGAGCTGAACTTCACCCGTGAAACGGCGCTAAATGGCCTACTGTTAGCTAGCTTCGTTGGTATCTTTACCTTCCCATTCTTTGGCTGGCTATCCGATAAAATTGGCCGTCGCCCGGTGTATCTTGCAGGGGCTGCCATCACGCTGATCTTTGCCTTCCCACTGTTCTGGATGATCGATTCTGGCTCGGTGAAAATGTTTATGTTCGCCACCACCTTCTGTTATTCCATTGGGCTGGGGATGATGTTCAGCGTTCAACCCGCTTTCTTTTCGGAGCTATTTGACACCAGCGTGCGCTATACCGGCGTGTCGTTAGGCTTCCAGTTGGCGAATATTGTTGGCGGCTTAACGCCGATGATTGGCACTTTGCTGCTGGTGTGGTCCGGCGGCGAGTCGTGGCCTATCTCGCTGTTCCTTGCCTGTATGGCGCTGATTACCATTCTCTGCGTATGCGTGACGCGGGAAAGCTATAACGATGAACTCAATGATGTGAAGAAGTAATTTGTGAAGGTTTGCCCCGCCAATGGCGGCGGGGCGAGCATATCAGAACAGATTAAACTTATATTCGATAATCACTTCCGAGGAGAGCGAGTTGGCCCGGCTGTAATGACCGTCGGTCAGCACCGGGGTTTTGCCATTCATTTTATAAGACCAGCCCGGTCCGAACATCGCCCAGACGGTGAGGTTTTTCAACCTCGGATGCGTTGGCACCCAGCGGCTAAAGGCGTTGATTTCGCCAGTACGAACATGGTTGCCACGGTAGTTAAACTGGGCAATGTTACCGGCCAGGCCGATAGCCAGTTCTGGCGTCAGGTTGTAATCCGACATATTGGAGAGCACCAGTTCGCCGTCGCGCATATAGTCATTACCTGCATAGGCCATTGAGGTAAAGGTGCCGCGCGAGTTTTTGCTCATGTGACGTGGATAGAATCCCACTTCATTAGCCTTATTGGCATCGGTATAGCCCAGGCCCCATTTGGTGCTCCAGTTGTCGGCCTGCCACTTAACGTCCATAGCGATATGCCAGGCGTCGTCGTCAAAATCACGCTTATTGGCCGGCATGTTTTTGTACTCATCCAGCGCATGGGTGGCGTACACCTGGGTACCAATATTCAGTGCTTTCATCGGCTTAAGATTAGTGAACAGGATATGGCGGCGCAGATAGTTATCGCTTTCACCATAGGCGTACTGCATGTTCAAGAGCTCGCTTTGCCACAGAATATCGCCGCTGGTGATGTGGTTAATATATTGTCCGCTATTGGTCTGAAAGCGTTTCTTATCCGGCGAGTTGCGATCCATCGAGCTTTCGATGTACGCACCACGTAGCGTAAACGGACCATAGTTCACCGCGCCGGTCCAGCCTAAATAGGTCGTCGGTGAGAGGCGGGTGGAGTTGGAGATGACGCCGTAGTTTTTCATCGTCTGCCAGCCCCAACGGGCATTCAGGTTGACGTCTTCCAGGCGGTATTGCAGCTTGACGTTGCGTTGGCCAATTTTTGAAAAACCTTCGGCGTTGCTTTTTTTATTACCGTTGCCGTCATTGTAGAGTACGCCACGGGAGTTAAAGTAATCGCTGGCACCGAGTTTCATCGCCCCGTAGTAGGTGGCATCAAAACCGATAATATCGGCAAAATAACCTGACTGGTAATCCACTGTAGTGGATCACAAAATCAGGACACCGGGATAACCTGTTTCCACTTTTCTTCATGTAAGCAAGGCGGTAAACCATCGTTGTTCGTGTGAGGTCGATAAACGTTGTAATAACCATTAATCCACTGGCTTATATCGCGTACCGAATGGCTAAAATCACCATAACCACCTTTCGGAAGCCATTCACTTTTAAGGCTGCGAAAGACTCTTTCCATCGGCGAATTATCCAGGCAATTCCCTCTGCGACTCATACTTTGCATTACCCCATAACGCCAGAGTAACTTTCTGTATTTATTGCTTTTATACTGAACACCTTGATCTGAATGAAACAGCAGGCGGCCATCACGCGGTCGTGTTTCCAGTGCATTACGCAAAGCCCTACACACCAACTCAGCATCAGCGGTTAATGAGAGGGCTGAACCGATAATCCGCCGTGAATATAAATCAACAACGAGCGCGAGATAACACCATTTGTCCTGCAGGCGAATAAAACTGATGTCGCCGCACCAGACGCGGTTTGGTGCGGCGGGGTTAAATTGCCGGTTCAGTAAATTTGGCAATGGCGGACTTTTGTCTTCGTTTACCCGGTAGTGATGTTTAACCGGCTGTCGACTTGTCAGCCCGCATTCCCGCATCAGTCGTCGTGCCAGCCACCGGCCTGCATCAACGCCACTCTGGCGCAACATCTGACTGATTGCCCGGCTACCGGCTGCGCCACGACTGAGAGCATGGAAAGCCCTCACCCGACTTCGTAATTCAATTCTTTGCACATTAACAGGACGCTTCACCTGCGCGTAATAAACGCTACGGTGAATACCGAATAAATGACAAAGAACCCGCACTGGCCACTTTGCTTTCAGCCGTGTGATTAGCGCGACGGCTTCCCGGGGATTTCGCTCATCAGCACGGCAGCCTGCTTTAGTATTTCTTTTTCCATCTCAAGGCGCTTTATCCGCGCTTTAAGCTGCTGAATTTCGCGTTGTTCAGGGGTAATAGCATTACCAGCGGGCTCAATACCCTGAAGTTCCTGCTTATACAACCGTATCCATTTACGCAAATGGTCAGGGTTGAGCTCGAGTGCCAGCGCGACTTCTCTGACATCACGCTGGTATTTAACCACCTGTTCGATAGCTTCAAGCTTGAACTCCGGGGAAAAGGTACGTTTAGTCCGACGAGTTTTGATCATGCATCACCTCATTTTCACTGTTTTAACATTAACAGGATTTCGAGGTGTCCTGAATTACCGATCCACTACACACTGCGACGCCCTGACCCCAGGCGTTATGGACCTTTTTCGGCTCGGTTTCTTCTTCCTTGAGATATTTCCAGTAGTTTTTAAAAGATAAGGACATGTGCGACTGGCTAAATAACGGGTCATCGAGCACGGTATTAACCATATCGCGTTCTTGAATGCTGTTTTTGGTCGTGGAGGACCAGACGCTGGTGGGAATAACCAGCATCATAATGGCGACTGTAATTGTATTGATTTTCATAATAAACCCCAGAGTAGGGACGCAGCGATCCGGGCGAGACAATTTCGCCTGCAGCCTGCAGTAATGAATAACTAAATGCTGGTTTTATTTTTATCGAGAGATTGTTTTCCGGCTTCGACATATTTCATGGTGCCGATTTCAGGAACGGTATATTTTCCGTCTTTATAAACAATTTTAACCACGGCAGCATTGGCGAGTGGTTTGTTTTTCGCGCTATCGTCCGTTAAATCTGAAATCATTATCTGCATTGCAGTGCCGGATGAAATCGCCAGCACGTTTTTATCACCGCGGGCCTGCGCGTTTTCAACGATTGTATGCAGGGCTGCCTGAGTACGCGTTTTGACCTGCTGATAATCTTCCGCCATCCCTTTAGGGTCGGCAGCCGCTAGTGCATTCTGGTTGGTATCAACAGATAGAGTGCCGGCCTTCATTTGGCTGAAAAGCGCGGCGCCATCTTTAAGACCCAACTGTTTTGCCCCTGCGTCGGCCATATCTTTGTTATAGCCACCTTCGAAACCGCCGAAGAACGCTTCGCGCAGGCCGCTTAGTTCAGTGAGTTGGTAATTACTCACTCCGGCTTGCTTAAGGATTACCTGCATGGTTTCCCGCTGGCGTCCGGCATCGCTGGAATAGAAGCTATCAAATGGAATGTCTTTTAACCCTTCGCCAAGATAGCGTGCGACGCGGATACCGTCTTCGGTAAGCGGTGAATCTACCCAACCCTGAACGCGATCGAAAGTATTCAGCAACGTTTTGCCATGGCGGGCAAAATAGATATTTACGCCGTCATCATTTTTGACCTCAGCGGCGGAACAGGTTGCCGCTCCTGCCGTCATCATTAATGCGATTAGCCACTTCTTCATATTATTCTCCATTTGCATGGTCTTTTTATAAGCAAAAAAAAACCTACCTCAGATATCCGATGCGAAGCATAAATAACATCATGCGTGCTCGAACTTTCTGACGTAGGTTTCGCCTGTTCTTTAACAGTAACAATCCAACATCGACTACGGTATCACCAAATATTCTAAAAAACATCCCTTGTGATTATTGATGTCAATAAATGTGATCATCTTCATGGAGTTGATTTTGTGATTGAGAAGTTTCTCATGATTAAATTTCGGATTAATTGGTGGTTTTTTATTGAAATAACATTCAGTGCTTGAAGTCTGTCACAAAATACAGCGTCATACGCTGGACTCTTCACTCATCAGGCGTTATTTTTCCTTCACTTTGGGATTGTTACTGACCACAGGCAAAACCTAAGCCCCCTGTACGCCAATTTGGCTTGCGGCAGGGGGCTTAGGTTTTTTTTTGCGCCTAAGAAATATCTCTGCTACCCAATAAGGAATGAATATGAGAACGAAAATCCTGACTGCCGCCATTCTGGCGCTATCCGCCGCCTCAGTACAGGCTGCTGAAAAACCGCTGAAAATACTGCTGGTTAATGACGATGGTTGTCAGTCTGTTGGCACCACTTCGTTGCAGGAAAAATTGGCGGCAAAAGGGTATGACGTCTGGATGGTGGCCCCGGCAACCAACCAGAGCGGTATCGGTTCGGCAATCACCTTTAAGACGGGGAAAGTTTTTGACGTTAAAAAAGCTGCTGACAAGCGCTATTGCTTCCCCGGAACACCCGCTGATGCGCTGGATTTTGGCCTGTGGGGCGTGCTGAAAGATGCGCCGCCGGATCTGGTGATTTCGGGCGTCAATGATGGTCCTAATACCGGCATGGCACAGGTTAACTCCGGTACTGTGAGCGCGGCGGTTCGCGCCTTGCGCTACGGTTTCCCGGCGATTGCCGACAGCATCGGCTATCGATTCACAGAAGAAGAGATGAAAAACAAGTGGCCGAGTACTCATAAATATTGGCCTGACTCGGTGGATTATGTCGTTACGCTGGTGGATAAACTTAATGCCGCTCATAAACCGGGTAGTCCAATTTTGCCACAGGGATCGGGGTTGAGTATCAACTATCCGCCGCTGCCGTCGGCTGAAATCAAAGGCGTTCATTATATTGAGAATGAACAATACCCTGCGCCGCAGATTGGCTATGAACTGCTGGCGGACGGAACGGCAAAACAGACGATGAACCCGGAAGCGATGAAACCAGCAGAAGGGGATAATGACTCAGGCTGGTTGAATAAAGGATATATCACATACACCCTGTTTGATGGTTCATGGAACGCGACACAGTTCCAGGCGCAGTACGAGACTTTGCTCGGAAAATGATGCTATAGCGATATAAAAGAAGAAGGCGCGTTATTCGCGCCTTCTATATATGAACTGATGTTGAAATACTATTCGTCGAAAAACCAGTAGCCCTGGTTAATCAAACGGGTTAGCTCGGCAATAAAGGCTGGATTGCGCAGCGCATCCTCACCCAGTTCATCTTTGCCCAAAAGGGTATAGCGGCAAAGCGCATCCAGGGCATTGGGTTCTGTAGGCTCCAGTTGCTCACTATTCACAAAGAAGCTATCGCCGATGTGCAATACGCGCAGGCCGCTCAGGCGAGTGAGCATTTCACCGCCCATTAACGCATCGACAATCTCTTCTTCTTCAAAAGGCGGTTCAGCAGGCGCAATATCCAGTTCGTGACGCGGTGTGGTGGCAAAGCGCCCAAACCACTGCCTGAAGTCCTCCGGCTGGCTAATCATCTCGATCATCATGTCGCGCAGACGTTCGAGCTCATACTCTTCTACCCGGCCCGGATGCTCACGGCAGGTTAAATCAGGATCGCTGTAGTGCTCGCCGCCAAGATCGTTCTCTAGCGCATAATCGGCAAAGCTGCTGATCAGATCGCGGCCATTAGGGCCACGGAAGCCGACGGAGTAGTTCAGCGCCGTTTCATGGGTAATACCGTCGTGCGGGAATCCCGGTGGAATATACAGAATATCGCCAGGCTCCAGATCCTCATCAATAATCGGTGCGAACGGATCAACATGCAGCAACGCGGGATGCGGACAGAACTGACGCATCGGCAGTTTGTCACCCACGCGCCAGCGCCGGCTACCCATACCCTGAATAATAAAGACATCGTACTGGTCGATATGCGGGCCAACGCCGCCACCTGGTACGGAAAAAGAGATCATAAGATCGTCTAAGCGCCAATCCGGCAGCACGCGGAAAGGACGAACCAGTTCAGCAGCAGGCATGTGCCAGTGATTTACGGCCTGCGCCAGCAATGACCAGCCCGTTTCGCCGAGACCATCAAAATGTTCAAATGGACCGTTGCTGGCCTGCCATTGCCCGTTCGTCAGGCTCACCAGTCGGCTATCGACTTCCGGCTCCATGGCCAACCCTGCCAGCTCATCTGGCGTAATCGGATCGATGAAGTCCGTGAAAGCCTTCTTTAATACTACCGGCTGCTTTTGCCAGTACTTTTCTAAAAACTCGGGCCAGTTAATGTTGAGTTGATAAGCCATAGGTTCACACCAATAAGAAGAAACGGGCCTGATTATAGAAAGCCGCGACCTCGCGCTGCTTTGTCATGGGTCAAGGGTGTTGCTTAATTCATCACTTGAGGTAACGACATAAGAAAAGAAAAGGGAGGTCTGGAGGGGGGAAACGAGATTAGCGTTAATTTTCGCGAAAATTCATGTTTGACGATGAATCTCTCCAGGCCGCATGGAGCCTGGGTTTTCTTTGCTTTTATCGATATGGCTTCACTCTGGAAGTTCAAATTATGAACGCTTGATAAGTTTTTTGTATTTTAAGGGTTGCTATATCCGGGGAGCTCCCTATAATGCGCTCCCACTGACACGGCAGATGTGAATCACTTCACACAAACAACCGGGTCGGTTGAAGAGAAAAACCTGAAAATAAGAGGTTGACTCTGAAAGAGGAAAGCGTAATATACGCCACCTCGCAACGGTGAGCGAAAGCCGCGTTGCACTGCTCTTTAACAATTTATCAGACAATCTGTGTGGGCACTCAAAGTGACATGGATTCTAAACGTCGCAAGACGCTAAATGAATACCAAAGTCTCTGAGTGAACATACGTAATTCATTACGAAGTTTAATTCACGAGCATCAAACTTAAATTGAAGAGTTTGATCATGGCTCAGATTGAACGCTGGCGGCAGGCCTAACACATGCAAGTCGAGCGGTAGCACAGGGGAGCTTGCTCCCTGGGTGACGAGCGGCGGACGGGTGAGTAATGTCTGGGAAACTGCCTGATGGAGGGGGATAACTACTGGAAACGGTAGCTAATACCGCATAACGTCGCAAGACCAAAGAGGGGGACCTTCGGGCCTCTTGCCATCAGATGTGCCCAGATGGGATTAGCTAGTAGGTGGGGTAATGGCTCACCTAGGCGACGATCCCTAGCTGGTCTGAGAGGATGACCAGCCACACTGGAACTGAGACACGGTCCAGACTCCTACGGGAGGCAGCAGTGGGGAATATTGCACAATGGGCGCAAGCCTGATGCAGCCATGCCGCGTGTATGAAGAAGGCCTTCGGGTTGTAAAGTACTTTCAGCGAGGAGGAAGGCATTGTGGTTAATAACCGCAGTGATTGACGTTACTCGCAGAAGAAGCACCGGCTAACTCCGTGCCAGCAGCCGCGGTAATACGGAGGGTGCAAGCGTTAATCGGAATTACTGGGCGTAAAGCGCACGCAGGCGGTCTGTCAAGTCGGATGTGAAATCCCCGGGCTCAACCTGGGAACTGCATTCGAAACTGGCAGGCTAGAGTCTTGTAGAGGGGGGTAGAATTCCAGGTGTAGCGGTGAAATGCGTAGAGATCTGGAGGAATACCGGTGGCGAAGGCGGCCCCCTGGACAAAGACTGACGCTCAGGTGCGAAAGCGTGGGGAGCAAACAGGATTAGATACCCTGGTAGTCCACGCTGTAAACGATGTCGACTTGGAGGTTGTTCCCTTGAGGAGTGGCTTCCGGAGCTAACGCGTTAAGTCGACCGCCTGGGGAGTACGGCCGCAAGGTTAAAACTCAAATGAATTGACGGGGGCCCGCACAAGCGGTGGAGCATGTGGTTTAATTCGATGCAACGCGAAGAACCTTACCTACTCTTGACATCCAGAGAACTTAGCAGAGATGCTTTGGTGCCTTCGGGAACTCTGAGACAGGTGCTGCATGGCTGTCGTCAGCTCGTGTTGTGAAATGTTGGGTTAAGTCCCGCAACGAGCGCAACCCTTATCCTTTGTTGCCAGCGGTCCGGCCGGGAACTCAAAGGAGACTGCCAGTGATAAACTGGAGGAAGGTGGGGATGACGTCAAGTCATCATGGCCCTTACGAGTAGGGCTACACACGTGCTACAATGGCATATACAAAGAGAAGCGACCTCGCGAGAGCAAGCGGACCTCATAAAGTATGTCGTAGTCCGGATCGGAGTCTGCAACTCGACTCCGTGAAGTCGGAATCGCTAGTAATCGTGGATCAGAATGCCACGGTGAATACGTTCCCGGGCCTTGTACACACCGCCCGTCACACCATGGGAGTGGGTTGCAAAAGAAGTAGGTAGCTTAACCTTCGGGAGGGCGCTTACCACTTTGTGATTCATGACTGGGGTGAAGTCGTAACAAGGTAACCGTAGGGGAACCTGCGGTTGGATCACCTCCTTACCTTAAAGAACCTGCCTTTGTAGTGCTCACACAGATTGTCTGATGAATGTAAAGAAGCAAGACGGCTGCGAAGTCGCGACACCTCGTGTCCCCTTCGTCTAGCGGTTAGGACTCCGCCCTTTCACGGCGGCAACAGGGGTTCGAATCCCCTAGGGGACGCCACTTGCTGGCTGTGAGTGAAAGACACAACCCACCGATATCTCAAAACTAACTCAGTGAGTTACGTTTGAGATATTTGCTCTTTAAAAATCTGGATCAAGCTGAAAATTGAAACGACACGCTGCGTCTGTTCTCCGTAAATAAGAACAGCATGATGGTGTGTTCGAGTCTCTCAAATTTTTGCAGCACGAAGTGTTTTACGAAACATCTTCGGGTTGTGAGGTTAAGCGACTAAGCGTACACGGTGGATGCCCTGGCAGTCAGAGGCGATGAAGGACGTGCTAATCTGCGATAAGCGTCGGTAAGGTGATATGAACCGTTATAACCGACGATTTCCGAATGGGGAAACCCAGTGTGATCCGTCACACTATCGTTAAGTGAATACATAGCTTAACGAAGCGAACCGGGGGAACTGAAACATCTAAGTACCCCGAGGAAAAGAAATCAACCGAGATTCCCCCAGTAGCGGCGAGCGAACGGGGAGGAGCCCAGAGTCTGAATCAGTTTGTGTGTTAGTGGAAGCGTCTGGAAAGTCGCAGGGTACAGGGTGATACTCCCGTACACAAAAACGCACAGGCTGTGAACTCGAAGAGTAGGGCGGGACACGTGGTATCCTGTCTGAATATGGGGGGACCATCCTCCAAGGCTAAATACTCCTGACTGACCGATAGTGAACCAGTACCGTGAGGGAAAGGCGAAAAGAACCCCGGCGAGGGGAGTGAAACAGAACCTGAAACCGTGTACGTACAAGCAGTAGGAGCCCACTTGTTGGGTGACTGCGTACCTTTTGTATAATGGGTCAGCGACTTATATTCTGTAGCAAGGTTAACCGTATAGGGGAGCCGCAGGGAAACCGAGTCTTAACTGGGCGTTAAGTTGCAGGGTATAGACCCGAAACCCGGTGATCTAGCCATGGGCAGGTTGAAGGTTGGGTAACACTAACTGGAGGACCGAACCGACTAATGTTGAAAAATTAGCGGATGACTTGTGGCTGGGGGTGAAAGGCCAATCAAACCGGGAGATAGCTGGTTCTCCCCGAAAGCTATTTAGGTAGCGCCTCGTGAACTCATCTTCGGGGGTAGAGCACTGTTTCGGCTAGGGGGTCATCCCGACTTACCAACCCGATGCAAACTACGAATACCGAAGAATGTTATCACGGGAGACACACGGCGGGTGCTAACGTCCGTCGTGAAGAGGGAAACAACCCAGACCGCCAGCTAAGGTCCCAAAGTCATGGTTAAGTGGGAAACGATGTGGGAAGGCACAGACAGCCAGGATGTTGGCTTAGAAGCAGCCATCATTTAAAGAAAGCGTAATAGCTCACTGGTCGAGTCGGCCTGCGCGGAAGATGTAACGGGGCTAAACCATGCACCGAAGCTGCGGCAGCGACGCTTATGCGTTGTTGGGTAGGGGAGCGTTCTGTAAGCCGTTGAAGGTGGCCTGTGAGGGTTGCTGGAGGTATCAGAAGTGCGAATGCTGACATAAGTAACGATAAAGCGGGTGAAAAGCCCGCTCGCCGGAAGACCAAGGGTTCCTGTCCAACGTTAATCGGGGCAGGGTGAGTCGACCCCTAAGGCGAGGCCGAAAGGCGTAGTCGATGGGAAACAGGTTAATATTCCTGTACTCGGTGTTACTGCGAAGGGGGGACGGAGAAGGCTATGTTAGCCGGGCGACGGTTGTCCCGGTTTAAGCATGTAGGCGGATGTTCCAGGTAAATCCGGAACGTCATTCAACGCTGAGGTGTGATGACGAGGCACTACGGTGCTGAAGTAACAAATGCCCTGCTTCCAGGAAAAGCCTCTAAGCATCAGGTAACATCAAATCGTACCCCAAACCGACACAGGTGGTCAGGTAGAGAATACCAAGGCGCTTGAGAGAACTCGGGTGAAGGAACTAGGCAAAATGGTGCCGTAACTTCGGGAGAAGGCACGCTGATGGTAGGTGAAGTGACTTGCTCACGGAGCTGAAATCAGTCGAAGATACCAGCTGGCTGCAACTGTTTATTAAAAACACAGCACTGTGCAAACACGAAAGTGGACGTATACGGTGTGACGCCTGCCCGGTGCCGGAAGGTTAATTGATGGGGTTATCCGTAAGGAGAAGCTCTTGATCGAAGCCCCGGTAAACGGCGGCCGTAACTATAACGGTCCTAAGGTAGCGAAATTCCTTGTCGGGTAAGTTCCGACCTGCACGAATGGCGTAATGATGGCCAGGCTGTCTCCACCCGAGACTCAGTGAAATTGAACTCGCTGTGAAGATGCAGTGTACCCGCGGCAAGACGGAAAGACCCCGTGAACCTTTACTATAGCTTGACACTGAACACTGGTCCTTGATGTGTAGGATAGGTGGGAGGCTTTGAAGTGTGGACGCCAGTCTGCATGGAGCCATCCTTGAAATACCACCCTTTAATGGCTGGTGTTCTAACGTGGACCCGTAATCCGGGTTGCGGACAGTGTCTGGTGGGTAGTTTGACTGGGGCGGTCTCCTCCTAAAGAGTAACGGAGGAGCACGAAGGTTAGCTAATCCTGGTCGGACATCAGGAGGTTAGTGCAATGGCATAAGCTAGCTTGACTGCGAGCGTGACGGCGCGAGCAGGTGCGAAAGCAGGTCATAGTGATCCGGTGGTTCTGAATGGAAGGGCCATCGCTCAACGGATAAAAGGTACTCCGGGGATAACAGGCTGATACCGCCCAAGAGTTCATATCGACGGCGGTGTTTGGCACCTCGATGTCGGCTCATCACATCCTGGGGCTGAAGTAGGTCCCAAGGGTATGGCTGTTCGCCATTTAAAGTGGTACGCGAGCTGGGTTTAGAACGTCGTGAGACAGTTCGGTCCCTATCTGCCGTGGGCGCTGGAGAATTGAGGGGGGCTGCTCCTAGTACGAGAGGACCGGAGTGGACGCATCACTGGTGTTCGGGTTGTCATGCCAATGGCATTGCCCGGTAGCTAAATGCGGAAGAGATAAGTGCTGAAAGCATCTAAGCACGAAACTTGCCCCGAGATGAGTTCTCCCTGACTCCTTGAGAGTCCTGAAGGAACGTTGAAGACGACGACGTTGATAGGCCGGGTGTGTAAGCGTAGCGATACGTTGAGCTAACCGGTACTAATGAACCGTGAGGCTTAACCTTACAACGCCGAAGATGTTTTGGCGGAATTGAGAGAATTTCAGCTTGATACAGATAAACAGAATTTGCCTGGCGGCGATAGCGCGGTGGTCCCACCTGACCCCATGCCGAACTCAGAAGTGAAACGCCGTAGCGCCGATGGTAGTGTGGGGTCTCCCCATGTGAGAGTAGGGAACTGCCAGGCATCAAATAAGTGAAGAGCCCATCCTGACGGATGGGCTTTTTGCGTTTTTATGGTATGAGGAATCTTCAAGCCAGTTGGTGGCATGAATGTTTTATCTGGCACTACAGCACGACTATATTCCTTATAACGTCTGGTTTTATCATCACTTTACTTCTATCTTTCTATTACTATCCTGTTACGAGCTACAAAACCAATGAAAATGGCGCTGATTGGGATTTTGACTTTAGCTCATGGAGTGAGTTCAGCAACTTTTGCTGCTGATACCGCAACACTCACCATCACTGGGCAAGTTGTATCACTTACCTGTCATACTGATATTGTTGCCGGGCAACTGCGACAGTTATGCGGTCATGACTTGTATCCTGTTGATGCGAAATATGTTTCTTCTATTTCACGTGGTGTAGTCACCAAAACAGTTAATGTTCCAGGAGATTTAACTCGAAAGGTTATCGTTAGTAGTTACGATTAAGGGAAATTTTTACTTCAACATCATTTTTATCGGAAAATAATCGCCCAATAAGTAATGAAATGAATAAACTCATTGAGCGAGGACTGTTTTATTTATTATTTAAATTTTATTAATATAATTTAAGTAAATATAAACCCATTTCTTAATGCTTAGTCTAAATTAAATTCATCATAAGTTTTATTAAAATATTCAGTTGCGTTAATGTAATTATATTAACAAACTGATGCGATATTCTCATTCTATACCTGGTAATGGCTATAATGGCTGGACTTTTTCAGGCAAATGACTTAGTGTTCTTAACACTTTGTTAACTCGATCTGGTTTAAGTTAATTCAAATTTGATAAAAATATAGGGTGCATTGCCTGTATGGAAGCTAACCCGGTAACGTCTTCAGACGAATAATGCATGTTACCGGCTGGCAATATGAGAATATAAATGAAAATTCTGATCAACTGGTCTCCTTTGCGTCAACTTATAAAATATATACAAGAGCGCTTCACCTTTCTGATTTTGCTCTGTTGGCCAGCTATCATCTGGTTGGTTTGTCGGGCGCTTGTCTGGTTAGCTGATGGGATAATGATGCTGCTGGGAAAACCTGTTGAGCACTCATTTACCGTGTATCTTCAGCCATTTATGACGATGAGTACGTTACTGCGAATCTCGGTCTGCTGGGTGCTGCTGCTGGTCATTCTGTTCAGCATGGCTATGGGATTTACCTGGCTACTGCGTCGCTTTATGAACCGCAATAAATAAATCGATAGCCGCTACCAGCGGTAGCGGCATAAACTCAGGCCATCTCGCCGATAGTCTTACGAAAACGCAGCAGTGCAATAGTAAAAAATACGCCACCGATAGCCAGCAGCGTCAGAAACTGCGGCCAGACAATCGCAAAATCTGCGCCTCGATACAGAATTGCCTGCGCCAGGCTGACGAAATGAGTTGTCGGCATGGTGAGCATGATGTCCTGCACCGCCTGCGGCATACTTTCTCGTGGCGTTGATCCCCCGGATAGCATCTGAAGTGGTAGCAGCACTAGAATCATCAACAGCCCTAACTGCGGCATCGAGCGGGCCACGGTTCCCATAAATATTCCAATTGAGGTAGTAGCAAACAGGCTCAGGGCTACTCCAAGCATAAACAGCGGTATAGAGCCTTCAATCGGCACCTGCAACACTCCCTGGACCATCAATATAAGCGATAATCCAGAAACGACCAGCACCACCAAACCCATTGACCAGATCTTTGCCATCATAATTTCAAACGGCGTCACCGGCATCACCAGCAGGTGCTCCACGGTTCCATGCTCTCGTTCACGTATCAACGCCGAACCGGTAAGCACGATGGCCAGCATAGTAATATTGTTGATAATCGCCATTACGGCCCCGAAACGTTCCTGTTCCAGATTCGGGTTAAAACGCATCCTGACGGCTAGCTCGACTGGCAACGTGCTGTTATCCCGATAGCGGGCGACAAAGCTATTCACCTCACCAGTGACGATATTCTGGATATAGCTATTGCCGGTAAACGCCTGGCTCATTCGCGTCGCGTCAACGTTTACCTGCAGTTCCGGCTGGCGTCCGGCTAAAACATCACGCTGAAAATTAGGGGGAATATTAATCGCGAATGTATATCGCCCGGCATCCAGCCCTGCGTCCATTTCATCAGCGGTAATCAGCTCAGGGGGTAAAAACCAGGGACGATAAAAACCGTTGATAATGCGCGATGAGAGCTGCGATTTATCCATATCCGCAATAGCGATAGGGGCTAAATGTAACGACCCCGGCATAACGGTAGCGGAGGAGTAAACCGAGACGGTAAAGGCGAAGACAATTAATGTCAGCATCGCCTTATCGCCAAGCAGGCTGCGTAGCTCTTTCATGCCTAAATTATAAATATTGCGTAATCCGCGCATTATCCCTCCTGTTTTTTCAGCAGCCACACGCTCAGGCCCAGCACCAGCGGAACCGCAATAAGCAGTGGTATGAAGGATGCCCACAGGTCCGTCAGATTTAGCGCTTTGGAAAACGTTCCTCGCGCAATGGTCAGAAAGTGGCTGGTTGGATAAATCTGGCCAATCCAGCGGCCCGGCCCTTCCAGAGACGCGACGGGATCGATCATCCCCGAGAACTGCGTCGCCGGGATAAGCGTAATAATCGCGGTACCGAAAATCGCCGCAATCTGGCTTTTCATAAAGGTTGAGATCAGTAGGCCAAGCCCGGTGGCAATAGTGACATAGAGCAGTGCGGCCAGCGTAAGCGTCAGGAAGCTCCCTTTATGCGGTACGCCAAAGACAAACACCGACAGTGCACATAGTAGAAAGAAGTTAAACATCCCCAGCACGATATACGGCACCTGTTTGCCCAGAAGAAATTCACTGCGGGTGGTCGGCGTCACGTACAGATTGATGATCGAGCCCAGCTCTTTCTCACGCACTACGCTGAGCGCGCTGAGCATCGCCGGGATCATCATCAACAGCAGCGGAATAACCGCTGGAACAATCGCCGGCAGACTCTTCACGTCCGGGTTATAGCGATAGCGGGTTTCAATAGAAATCAGCGAGGTATCGCGATTGGGGCTGGCCTGGCGACCGGCCATCTCCTGAAGCCAGGCCAAATGCATCGCCTGCACGTAGCCGCGCACCGTTTCCGCCCGGTTTGGCATTGCGCCATCAACCCACACGCCGATTTGCACTGGCGTTCCCCGAGCGATGTCGCGGCCAAAATTAGGCGGAATTTCGATAGCCACCGCTAGCTCGCCGTTGCGCATCCGCCGATCCAGTTCACTGTAGCTTTGCAGCGGCGGCTGTTCGATAAAATAGCGTGAACCGGCGATATTCTGCGACCAGCCCTGGCTGCTGACGGTTTGATCGCGGTCGAGTACCGCAAATCGCAGATCCTCGACGTCCATACTGATCCCATAGCCCATAATAAACATCAGGATCACCGTGCCCAGCAATGCCAGAGTCGATCGTACCGGATCGCGACGTAGCTCCAGCGCTTCGCGACGGCTGTAGCTAAACAGGCGGCGCAAGCTAAACGCCTGACGCGGAGCAATGGTTTCGGTTTTGTGTTCAATCATGGGAATCGGCGCAGCCTCAGCAGTTGGCGGCTGTGCGGCATCTGCTGCCTCCTGTAGCCAGGCGATAAAGGCCTCTTCGAGACTGGCCGACCCGCGCTGTTCGACCAGCGCCTGCGGCGTATCGCTGGCCAGCACTTTGCCAGCATGCATCAGCGAAATGCGATCGCAGCGCTCGGCTTCATTCATAAAGTGGGTGGAGATAAAGATTGTCACCCGATCCTGACGGGCCAGATCGACCATCAGCTGCCAGAACATATCTCGGGCCACGGGATCGACGCCAGAGGTGGGTTCATCAAGAATTAACATTTCCGGACGGTGAATTACCGCGACCGCCAGCGATAGCCGCTGCCGAATACCTAACGGCAGCGAGGCGGGCAGGGTGTCTTCAACGTCTTGCAGCATAAAACGCTGGCTCATTTCGGCGACCCGGCCGGGGATCTCCGCATCCGGAATATGGAACAGCCGGGCATGTAGCTCGAGGTTTTGCCTAACGGTCAGTTCACTGTAGAGGGAAAAGGCCTGCGACATATAGCCGACGCGGCGGCGGGTTTCAATATCCTTCGGGTCGACCGGCTGGCCAAATAGCCAGGCCTCGCCCTCGCTGGCCGGCAGCAGCCCGGTCAGCATTTTCATGGTTGTTGATTTACCGCAGCCGTTGGAGCCGAGGAAACCGAAGATTTCGCCGCGGGCGATACGAAAGTTCACGTGATCAACGGCGACAAAATTGCCAAAGCGCATCGTCAGGCCGCGAGCTTCAATGGCGATTTCGCTCTCCTCTGCGTTGCGCGGTGGAATGATCACCTCTTTATGCGCCAGGCGCTGGGCTTCGGGAAGCAGGGCGATGAATGACTGCTCCAGCGTCTGGCTCGCCGTTTGCACTTTTAGCTCTTCTGCGCTGCCGGTCGCCAGAACTTCTCCCGCATTCATGGCGACCAGCCAGTCAAAACGTTCAGCCTCTTCCATATAGGCGGTGGCGACCAGCACGCTCATCTCCGGCTGGCGCTGGCGAATGCTGTCGATCAGATCCCAAAACTGCGCGCGGGAGAGGGGATCGACGCCGGTGGTTGGTTCATCAAGGATCAGCAACTGTGGGTCGTGAATGAGCGCGCAGCACAGGCCAAGCTTTTGCTTCATTCCGCCGGAGAGCTTCCCCGCTGGACGGTCGCGAAACGGTGCCAGACCGGTACTTTGCAAAAGCTCATTGATTCGGTTTTCGCGCTCGGCTTTATCATGACCAAACAGGCGAGCGAAGAAGTCGACGTTTTCATAGACCGACAGGGTGTGGTAGAGGTTTTTCCCCAACCCCTGCGGCATCCAGGCGATTTTCGGGCACACGTCCTGGCGGTGACGCACATCGCTCATGTCGCCGCCGAGCACCATCACGTTACCGTGCTCAATGACTTGCGCGCCGGAAATCAGCGAGAGCAGGCTGGACTTGCCGACGCCGTCTGGCCCGATCAGGCCCACCATACAGCGGGCGGGAATGTTCAGCGTAATATCCTTTAGCGCGGTGGTCGTGCCAAAGTGCTGGCTCACGTTTTCCAGACGGGCGACGGTTTTCATTGCGGCAACCTCACCATCAGCGCTTCAGGCCACGCCTTCTGGCTATCCAGACGCACCCAGGCCATGCCGGGCAGGCCGGTTTTCACATACTCAAGGTGCTGTTCCAGCAGCTCCGGCGGAATGCGGGCTTTGACGCGGAACATCAGCTTCAGCCGTTCATCGCTGGTTTCCACCGTTTTGGGGGTAAATTGCGCCACGCTAGCGACAAAACTGATATTGGCAGGAATAACCAGATTCGGTGCGGCATCAAGGATAATGCGTGCTTCGCTGCCGAGCGCCAAAAGGCCCGCCTGTTCGGTCGGCAGGAAGAAGGTCATATAGACATCAGATAGGTCGACCATATTCAGCACCCGACCGCCCGCCGCCAGCACTTCTCCCGGTTCGGCAACGCGATACTGAATGCGGCCATCACGTGGCGCTTTCAGTTCGCTATCGTCGATATCGGCGATAATCCGCCGCTCGGTAGCCTGAGCTGCCTCAACGCGGGTTTGCGCCTGAATAATACTGGTGCGGGCTGCCTCAATGGCTGCTCTGGCCGCAGAGACCTGCGCTTTCGCTGATTCCAGAGCAGCCCTGGCGCTTTCCGCCGCCGCCTGGTCATCATCAAGCTGTTGAGCGGAGACCGCGCCACGCTGCGACAGGGTGTTGGAACGGACATGGCGTTTGGCGGCGGAATTGAGTTCAGCCTGCCGCTGCTTCACGACCGCCTCGGCAGCGCGCATTTCGCTTTGACGCTGATCGAGCAGCGCTTTTGCTGCGGCAATCGAACTTTCCGCTTCCTTAATTTGCGCGGCGGCCTCCAGCCGTTGTTCATTGAGAACGCGGATGTCCATGCGGGCTAAGACTTCGCCCTGACGCACAAACTGTCCCTCTTTGACCAGAATCGAGTCGATACGACCGGCGGTTTTGGTGGCTATATCGACTTCGGTCGCCTCGATTCTACCGTTGCTGTTGGCAAAGCCTGCCGGAAGCCCTGGTGGGCGCAACATCCACCATGCCGCGGCGGCAATGACCACCAGTAAACCAATAACGTATCCTGTCCAACGCCGTTTGATTTTGTCCATACGCGACTCGCTTTGCTCCGTTTGCTGAGTGGTGCGCGTTTCTCCTCCGCGTAGCGAAGTATCGTCTTTCCAGGAAAAGAAGGGATGGGGGATAAGGCCAACCGGCGCATGACGTCCTGCGACGCTACTGGCCAGTCATAAAGAGGTGCGATTAATGTGGTCATCATCAGCAATCCTCGCCTTAAATGAAACACGCATATCTATTGCTACCGTCAATGCAATACTAACACCCGCAATGAATATGTCCATATACAAAACATGGACTTGTCGCAGAGTTAACATAAAAAAACAGCTGAGGCGCGGTGAGGCAATATTACCCATGATGCTTATTGGGGTTAATGCTCCGGGCCTTGCTCATACAATCTTCATCGTTCTTCATTAAATCATCATACTTATAAGCCATTTCTCAATGCTAATAACCAGAGGGTATTATTGGTGGGGGGCTGTCGCATTTTTAATCTGGTTGCTCCCGGAGAACTGTTGTATGATCTTCGGCCCTGAAAATACACTAACGCCAGGCGAGCGCTTTATTCAAATGAAAGATGAAAGCCAGAAATATATCTCCATTATTTTTAAGGAATGGTTGCCGCTGTACGACAGCCTGACGCCGGAAGTGAAGGCAGTTCTTAAAAATATTGCCGATCAGCAGGCGGAGGCGTTAGCGACCCGTTTTTATGACTTTATTTTTCAGGATCCGGACATCGCCAGGCACCTTACCTATGATTTAGTCCAGGAGCGGCTAAGTAGCTCGCTCGCTGGGTGTGTGAGAGATATCCTGATGAGCGAGAAGGAAAATCTGCAGGCGCTGGCGGAGCGGCAGTACCTGATCGGCAGCATCCATTCGCGAATTGGCATTCCGGCTGAGGCCGTCCTGCGCGGCGCGCGGCAGCTTAAGGCCGGGCTGATTGAAAATATCCGCGATAGCGAGATTGACCGTGATACCAGCGTCGCCGCCATCTACTACGCCATCATGGCTATTAATATGGCGGTCGAGATGATGTGCCACGCCTATACCCTATCGCACTATCGGGCGACGAAAAATGAAGAGGCTTATCGCCTGTATAGCCTGATGGATAATGTGCCATTGGAATATGGTAAGCAGCAGGCTTCGCTCTCTGGGTGGGAAAATACCGCTATTTTTAATATCGTCAGCGATAATAAGACAGATATTAACGGAGCGTTATTATCTGAGTCAGAATTTGGCCTGTGGTTCCGCCATAAATGCGTGCGTTATTTTAATAAAAATCCGCAAATGCAGGAAATCGCCGACTTAATTAGCAAGGTGGATGCCCTGTTATCCGCCTGGAAATCTTCGGCAGACGATTCAGAGTATAAAAATACGCAAAGTCTGCTACAGGGTATCCATATCCATTGTCAGCAGATTGGTAGCCAGCTTGGGGTTCTGTTTAGCAGCCTGTCGCAGATGCAAAGCGGCAAAGATACGCTGACCAGCCTGCTGAACCGTCGCTACCTACCGGTAGTCCTTAAGCATGAAGTGACGCTGGCGATGGAGTATGAGCTGCCGATGACGGTGGCGATCATTGATATCGACCACTTTAAAGAAATTAACGACAGCTGGGGTCATATGGTCGGTGACCGGGCGATCAAGCACGTTGCGGAGCTGCTCAGCGATAACATTCGTTCCAGTGACTACATTTTCCGCTACGGCGGTGAGGAGTTTCTGCTGGTGCTGGTGGAAACCGGCGCGGCGGAAGCCTTTACTATCCTCGAGCGGCTGCGTAAAAAAATCAGCCAACTGGCGTTTAGCGTCGGTGCTGAGACCGAAATTTCGATCACCGCCAGCATTGGCTACGCCGTCCACACCGGTCATCCGGATTACAACCTGCTGCTGCGCGACGCCGACAGCGCGCTGTATGTCGCCAAACGTGATGGGCGAAATTGTGTGAAGATGCATGAAGGCGACGGCAATTAAGCGGCTGAGTTCTTCCCGGAGGCGGCGCGTTGCGCCTGTCCGGGCTACCAGTCCACAGACGGCTGGGAATCCGTAGCCCCGGTAAGGCGTCAGCCGCCACCGGGGAGATAGCCGCATCAGGCTGCGAGCTCGTGGAGCCTGCGAAGATATCTCTGACTCTCAAAACAGCACCGGCAGCCCCAGACCTCGTTTTACCTCATGCAACGTTTGTTGAGTCAACTGGTGTGCCCGTTCGCTTCCCCGGCGCAGTAGTTCCAGCAGCATGCCTTTATCCTGAATATAGGTCGCCCGGCGTTCGCGTATCGGTGCCAGCAGCTCCTGTAAACAGGACTCCAGCTCATTCTTGCACTGTCGGTCCCCAAGACCACCACGCTGATAGTGTGCTTTCATATCCGCAACCAACGTTTTATCGGGATGAAAGGCGTCGAGATAAGTAAAGACCACGTTACCTTCAATCTGGCCCGGATCGGCAACTCGCAGGTGATTCGGATCGGTGTACATGGCGCTGACCGCGCGGTGGATCTCCTCTTTGCTGGCTGAAAGCGTGAGCGTATTTCCCAGCGATTTCGACATTTTTGCATTGCCGTCGATGCCCGGCAGGCGGCTGACATCGCTGAGTAGCGCTTTGCAGTGCTGTAAGATCGGCGTCGTCGTCAGGCTATTCATTTTGTGCACGATCTCGTTGGTCTGTTCAATCATCGGTAGCTGATCGTCGCCAACCGGCACCAGTTCGGCTTTAAAGGCGCTGATATCGGCAGCCTGGCTGATGGGATAGGCCAAAAAGCCCACCGGTAGCGAGCGGGAAAATCCCTTCTGGGCGATTTCGTTTTTGACCGTCGGATTACGCTCAACGCGGGCGACGGTGACGATATTCATATATAGCGCGCTGAGCTCCGCCAGCGCCGGTAGGGCCGATTGCAGACAGATGGTCGTCTTTTGTGGGTCGATGCCGACGGCCAGATAATCCGCCATCACTTCAAAGATGTTACTGCTGATTTTTTGCGGATTGCTGCCGTTATCGGTCAGCCCCTGCAGATCAGCAACAAGGATAAATTGCTGGTGATCATGTTGGAGCTGCACGCGCTGGCGCAGGGAACCGACGTAGTGGCCGAGGTGCAGCTGGCCGGTTGGACGGTCGCCGGTCAGAATAGTTTGTGTCGTACTCATGAGTGACTCCTTATGCTGTGATTAAGCCGAAAGGCGCCACTCAGAAACAACAAAGCCGCCTTCCGGCGGCTCTGAATATGGGAAACGTTAAATCATGCCGCCTGTTATGCAGGCAGCCACCAACGACAAGGGTGAGTTACGACAACGTTTCTGTTCATCTTTTTATCCTGCCACGAAAAGCAGTAGCAGTAAAAGCGGTTTTTTATTTAGCGATAAACCGGCAGCAGGTTAAAACTGGATAAGATATGAATTATCGCGTTAGCGCCTCCGAAGCATAAAATCAGGATAATCATGGCATTGCCACCCCATACCCGATAGTTCGGGCTACCAAACCGTTTTCGTGAGGCTCGTGCCAGAAGAGCGGGAACGATAGCAGCCCAAACGGTGGCGGCGAGACCGGCGAAGCCGATGGCGTAAATAAAGCCGTTTGGCCACAGCAGCCCACCGACAATCGGCGGCACAAAGGTAACCAGCGCGGTTTTAAAACGCCCCTTAGGGCTGTCGTCGAACTTAAACAGATCCGCCAGGTAATCGAACAGGCCGAGAGTCACGCCCAGAAACGAACTGGCGACGGCGAAGTTGGAAAAGACGGTCAGTAGTAAGTCCAGCGTGGAGCTGTTCAGCAGGCCGCTTAGGGTCTGCACCAGTACGTCAATATTGCCGCCTTTCTCGGCGATATCGATAAACGCCGGGCGCGGAATATTGCCCATGGTACCGACCAACCAGATGATATACAGCACTAGCGCCATCAGTGTGCCAAGCAGCAGGCAGCGACGAATGATTAGCGGATCTTTACCGTAATACTTCATCAGGCTGGGGACGTTACCGTGATAGCCAAATGAAGCCAGGCAGAACGGCAGCGTCATCAGCACGTAGGGCAAATATGACGCATTGGCTTCCGAGCGGTTAAACAGAATCGCGGGCTCGACGTGCCACATCAGCCCGCCGAAGGTCATAAAGAAGGTGAGGATTTTGGCGCCCAGCACGATAGTGGTCATCCGGCTTACCGCTTTGGTGCTCAGCCAGACAATAAAGGCGACCACCAGTGCGAACGCCAGGCCGCCTAAGCGCGCCGGTACCGCGAGATTCATTTGCGCAAAAGTATGCTGGATAACCGAACCGCTGGCGGATATATAGGCGTAGGTCAGAATATATAATACGAAGGCGACGGTGAGACCATTAATAATATTCCAGCCGTTACCCAGTAAATCTTTAGTAATAGTATCGAAGCTGGCGCCAATATGATAATTCAGGTTTGCTTCCAGAATCATTAATCCGGAGTGCAGCATACAAAACCAGGTAAATATAAGCGCCAGCAGCGACCAGAAAAACCAGGAACCAGACATGACGACCGGTAAAGAGAACATACCTGCGCCAATAATGGTACCACCGATAATCATCGCTCCGCCAATCAGCGACGGTGTATTTTTTGAGACCGCTTTTGAGACCGATAATGTAGCCATAAGGTTATTCCTCACGTGGCTATCTATTAAGAGCCTATCCCATTAGGGCTATTTTGCTTGCCATTTTGAACCTGGGCAGTGCTCAGAATCCTCACGTACTACGTGTACGCTCCGGTTCTTGCGCGCTGGCCGTGTTCAAACTGTCGGCGCCAATTACGCCTACTGGGATAGGCTCTAAGTAACGGGCTGCGGGCAAACGGCTACCCAGGCACAACCCGAGTGATTGAGCTAATTAGTCGTTATTTGAAGTTTAAGGCGCTCCCGTCGCGAGAGCGCCGAGGGCTTGGGTTATTTCACCGGTTTCAGTCTGGCGACGAAGTGGCGCAGTACAGGCGGTTCATAGGTAAAGGTCAGACCCTTAATATTTGCGGCGCGGGACTTAACGGCAATCAGCGCATCAGCGATATAGTCCATATGATCGTTGGTATAAACCCGGCGAGGAATGGTCAGACGCAGCAGCTCCATCGGCGACGCTTTCTGCTTACCGGTTTCCGGGTCGCGGCCCAGTAGCAGGGAGCCGATTTCCACGCTGCGAATACCCGCCTCCAGGTACAGCTCGTTATTCAACGCGTGGGCCGGGAACTGTTCTGCCGGGATATGCGGCAGCAGCAGTTTGGCATCGACGAATACCGCATGACCTCCGGTCGGATATTGAATCGGAATGCCGCCTTCGCGCAGGCGTTCGCCGAGGTACTCCACCTGATTGATGCGATAAGCGAGGTAGTCCTCGTTGGTTCCTTCTTCCAGACCAATAGCCAGTGCTTCCATATCGCGTCCCGCCAGACCACCGTAGGTGACGAAGCCTTCCATCGGCACGCAGCGGATGCGCACTTCGTTAAATAAGTCTTCATCATCGCGGAAGCAGCATAGCCCGCCGATATTGACCATCGGGTCTTTCTTAGCGGACATCGTCAGCATATCGCCGTATTCGTACATCTCGAGAATAATCTCTTTCACCGATTTATCCGCGTAGCCCTCTTCGCGCTGTTTAATAAACCAGGCGTTTTCGCAGAAGCGGGCGGAGTCGATCACCACTGGAATATTATTCTGGCGGGCAATTTGATACACCTCGCGCATATTGGCCAGCGATACCGGCTGTCCGCCGGAGCTATTACAGGTAACAGTAGTAATAATCGCCGCGACGTTTTCCGCGCCGTGTTCGGCAATGGTCGCCTTCAGCAAATCAATATCGAAATTACCTTTCCAGTCGTACCACGAGGTGGTATCGAAGGCTTTTGGCGTCACCACGTTAATCGCTTTCGCGCCGTTAAGCTCGACGTGGGCAGCGGTGGTGTCGAAGTGGAAGTTGGAAATAAATACCGGATGCGCCGACTTGCGGCGGGCAATCAAGCTCGGAAACAGGATCTGCTCTGCGCCACGCCCCTGGTGGGTCGGAATGGTATACGGATAGCCAATGATCTCTTTGACTTTTTCGCACAGGTGCTGATAGTTGCGCGACCCGGCATAAGCCTCGTCGCCCATCATCAGGCCAGCCCACTGATGGTCGCTCATTGCTCCGGTACCGGAGTCGGTCAGCAGGTCGATATAAACATCCTGACTATTGAGTAAAAACGGGTTATATCCCGCTTCTTCCAGGGCTTTGACGCGATCGTCAAAGGTGGTCATGCGAATGTTTTCGACCATTTTAATACGGAACGGCTCAGGAATACGTTTCATTTATTTTCTCCATGGGGATGCTGTGCCGCGTTTGGCTATTCGGCGACAAATGACAGGCGCAACAAATAGCGACTAAACGCAGTGTTGATATAAATTTTTTAGGGAGCAGGCAGCAGCGGAGAATTAACGAGGGAAGTCGTTGGAGATACGATGATCCAAATTATACCAGTCGTCCAGGCCACCCTGGGCAATGAGGCGATAAATCGATTTTTGCGTCATTACATCGTCCTCTGTGTGTGATGGGGTGTGATAAAAATAAAGAAAAATGAGAAAATAACCACGATTAAAATCACAAAATATTATTTATAGATAAGCGTAGTCTTAAACTTTGACGCTGGTCTTGTTTTTTTAAATAGCAGGCTTTGTTATAACATTTTGTGTTTTTAAAGCCATCGTGGTTATTGAGGATTAATTCCCATTGAGTTTTTAATGATTTACGGTACGGCTAATAATCTCATCCTGCACGTCTTTGCAAAGCTCAACAAAAAACGCGCTATAGCCCGCGACGCGAACGATAAGGTCACGATATTGTTCCGGACATTTCTGTGCTTTAACCAGAGTTGCGTTATCAATACAGTTAAACTGCATCTGCCCATTTCCCATCACCGAGGCCGTCCGCAGCAGAGTAATAATGCCATTGCGACTTTCCGGAGTATCCAGCGCGCTTTGGCTGAGCTTAAAGTTATGCGCCATCCCCAGGCTCATGGATTCGACGTTGATTCTGGAGACGGATTTGATGACCGCCGTAGGGCCCTGGGTATCGGCACCCTGGGTTGGGCTCATGGCATCAGAGAGCGGCGCAAAAGCCTCTCGACCATCCGGCGTTGCGCCGATCATGCCACCCAGCGGAGTATTAAACGATTGTGACAGCGTTCCGTGGATATGTCTGGCATAAAGGGAGCGATGCTGATTCATTCTCTTTTCAGTGTAATCAACAATATCTACGGCAATATCATCGGCATAGCTATCATCATTGCCATATTTAGGCGCATGTTTACAATCGCGTCGGATATGTTCATATCCTTCCCAATTTGCATCGAGCGCTTTCCTGAGTTCGGCCAGGGTATATTTTTTGTCGTCATACACCAGTTTCTTAATGGCCGCCATGCTGTCCACAAAAGTGCCCAGACCAGCGAAAATTGTTCCTGGCCCGTCATACAACACTGCGCCTCCGGCGGTGACGTCCTGCCCGTTTTGCATGCAGCCATCAACGAAGAGAGACATATACGGCGTAGGGGTGATGTCGCGGAAGACGCCCTGAATGATATTGGTGCCTATCGCGTTCATCTCGATCAGGTAATCAAGCTGGTGCTTGACCACGGCGGCAAATTCGTCCCAGGTCGCCAGAGCATCAACATCACCGGTATCCAGCCAGCGCTTGTCACCATAAGATTTGAGTACGCCGCGGTTGAGCGCCATTTCAAGGGTAATAGGCCACTGGGTAAAACCGCCAGCAGTCCATTGGTGGATGCGCCCCGATCTTTGCGGTTCCACGCAGCCCATCAGGCAGTAGTCGCGGGCATCTTCAAAATCGAAGCCTTTTCTGAGCATGATTTTTATATGCGCATCGTCAAAATGACACGCGGGCATGCCGATGCCAGTTTTAATAATATCGACAATCTTATCTAAATAACGTTGCGGAGATTGATTATGGATCCGACAGGCGAGGGATGGCTGATAAACCTTCACTTTTTCAACCGCTTCCATAATAAGATATGTCAGGTCGTTAGTGCCGTCACCGCCTTCTCTTTTCAGACCGCCAACGGTCATATTAATGAATGGCATATAACCCGCGAAATACTTGGCTGTCGCACCTGGAGTATACCAAATCATTTCGGAGCACTTGATAATGAAACAGCCCATTAATTCCAGCGCCTGCTGGTTATCCATTTTGCCTGAGGCTATTCCTGCGGCAAAGTACGGATGGTGATGCCTCTAATTAGTTGAATCTGATGTATAATGCGGGCTTTTGAGGTTCTTTCATGGCCAGCGTTAACATTCATTGTCCTCGTTGTCAGTCTGCACAGGTCTACCGCCATGGTCAGAACCCTAAAGGCCATGACAGATTTCGCTGCCGTGACTGCCACCGCGTTTTTCAGCTCACTTACACTTATGAGGCCCGTAAGCCGGGCATTAAAGAGCTGATCACTGAAATGGCCTTCAATGGCGCCGGGGTTCGCGATACCGCCAGAACACTGAAAATTGGCATTAACACCGTCATCCGGACTTTAAAAAACTCACGCCAAAGCGAATAACGTCTTCGCCCGTTGCTCATGCTGATGTGGCGCTTATCTGCGAACTTGATGAGCAATGGAGTTTCGTTGGCAGTAAAGCCCGGCAACACTGGCTCTGGTACGCGTATAACACCAAAACAGGGGGTGTACTGGCCTACACTTTTGGTCCCCGTACCGATGAAACCTGCCGGGAACTACTGGCACTGCTTACGCCATTCAACATCGGCATGATCACCAGCGACGACTGGGGCAGCTATGGCCGGGAGGTGCCGAAGGATAAGCATCTGACCGGAAAAATATTCACCCAACGGATTGAGCGCAATAACCTGACGCTGCGCACCCGCATTAAGCGCTTGGCTCGTAAAACAATCTGCTTCTCGCGTTCAGTAGAGATCCACGAAAAAGTCATCGGGACGTTTATTGAAAAACACATGTTCTACTAATTGGAAGCATCACCGTACGGATAAACATACTGGTCAATGCGTCCGAGTGAGGTGCTGCACTGGTTCTCTTCCAGTAAAAATAGCGATTGAATCGTCCATATTGCCTGCAATGCCTCATGGAATGTTTCAGGAGGATGCGCGGGCACGCGGGCATTCACCGCCGCGATCGATTTTAATTCGTCTTTTCTCTTTGGGTCGGTTTCTTTTGCTGCGAGTTCAAGGGCATGGGCTGAGAGCCTGGCAGCATAGGTTAAAATGCCTTCGCAGCACTCTATCGCCGCCTGGTAGAAAGCGATTTTATCCTGGTGTTGTTTATTCTCTGGGGATAATTCAGCGAGAGAGAGCTCCGCTTCTCTTTTTAAGCCGTAAATCCCTTTTGGGAATAAGATATTGTCATAACCTGGGCTGGTGTCGCCGCCGCCGCTGGTAATATGGTAAGTCAGGTCGCTAATGGTTGCCTGTGCGCCAAATTCCCATAACTCTTCATTCTCTTTGCGTATTATTTTTTCGCACTCTTCGGCCAGAGATTTACCCTGCCAGAAAGGGAATAGCTCCTCCCGCATCATCCGTTTATCTTCTTCACTGATAAAATAGGGATCCTGCGTCCGGGTACCGATAGTTTCTAATTCATCCGCGACCCATTGCCACGCTGTATCCGGCGAAAAGGAGCCTGCGCGCGGTTTACCACAGGGGTGACCGACAATCAGCTCGCGATCCTGGATAAGCAGCGGTGCGGTTTCGCAGGCGCGGCGAAAACCTTTTGCCCGCAGTAAATTCCTCGGCAGTTCGGGATGGCTCTTGAATACTTCGGTATAGGCCAGCGCTCTGTTGATCGTAATGCTGGGTTTTGCCGACAGGTACGCATCCTTAAGGATTTGCAGCCGCTGTGGCAGGAGGGAGTTTGTACCAATCATAAGGAGAATTTCCGAAGCGTTAACGACTATTTGACGACGTTGTAGGCGTTTTCGGACTGCTTCTTTGCGTGTTCGCTCAAAGCAGCCCGAATCTCGTTACATGCTGGAGAAGACGTTCATAATGATGCCGCCGGAAATAATCAGCACCATTGCGAGGATTGCCGGGATATCCGGTTTTTGTTTATAGAGGATCATCGAGCAAATTGTGACGCCGACGATGCCAAAGCCGCACCACAGCGAGTAGGCGACTCCCACCGGAATGGTGCTCATCGCGCGGGTGAGGGCGAAATAGCACAGACCGTAGGCGCAAATCACCAGCACCGACGGGGCCAACTTGCTAAAGCCATTGGTCTTTTTGATCATGGACGTACCGGTGATTTCGGAGCCGATAGACAGTGCCAGCCATAAAAATCCGAGATTAAACATATGCTTTTCCTTTCCTGTTAGTTGGCGACTTTTTTGTCCATAGATGAAGCGACCGGCTCAGCAGGCGCTTCCGCGCTCTCTTCGCTGCCCATTTTGGAAAACAGGTTCATGATCACAATGCCGCTGGCGATGATTGCCATGCCGATAATGGCGGCGGTGTCCGGATGCTGACCGTAGAAAGCCATACCCAGGGTGGAGACGACCAGAATGCCGGTGCCGGACCAGGTGGCGTAGGCCAGGCCAACAGGAATATCTTTGACCGCCCGCGATAGCGAGTAGTAGCAGGTGCAATAGAGAACAATCAGCAGCCCGAGCAACAGTATTTTGGTGGTACCTTCGCTGCTACCGAACATTTTGAGCGTGGACGTGGCTGAGGTTTCGGAAACAATAACCAACAACATCCATAGCCAACACTTTGTTTTTGAAGACATAAATTAAACTCCGGGTTTACTATTTAAGGTAAGGTTCTTTTTTTCTGTTTTTTAAAAAATCGATAGCGGCATCGGTCAACTGAGCTTCGGGTGCGCAGGCCAGCGCCGGATTATTCACCACGTCTGTGACAGTGAGATAACGCCGCGTGGTACTCGTCAGTACCGGTGCTGCTTCGCTACCTGACGCCAGTCTTTCCAGCAGCTCATTCATGGTACACAGCGTGACGCCGCAGTCCGCCAGGCGGGCCAGCGTGGCCTGCATATGCCCGGCGTAAGCGGAGTTCGGCTGCGCGCCCAGCAGTTGGTTCAGTTCGCTGGCAGGGTCGCAATGGTAGCGCAGGGCCAGCACCGGCAGGCCGCTCAGCAGGGCGTCATGCATGCGCCGGGCAAGCGGGCTGTGCAGGGAGCCATTCACCAGATCTGCTGCCAGCGGATAATCGAGAAACGGCAGCAGCAGCGCTTTGTACGGGACCGAAGGCAGCGTATCTTGCCAGTCGGCCGCAGACAGCGTTTTACCGAGAGCCTGCCACTGCTCGCCGTCTTCAATCCCGCTATCCAGCGCCAGATGCAGACTTTCGCCGCAGCTCGCCAGCCGCTGGCGAATGGCATGCCGATATCCCGTCGCGGCGGCCACCATTACCAGTACCGGCGGTTTCAGGCGCTGGAGTATGCGTTCAACCAGGCATTCAATCTGTTGGTCAGTCATGGCGGGCCTCCGTTAACCGATGAGCGTGACCTGCGCGCCGTTTTTCAATCCGGCGGCGTTGGCCTCTTCGGTATCAATATGAAACTCCAGCGCAAAGTCTTCGCGCACCCGCACCACCACTTCATCGAAAGTCAGCTGGCGCTCGCCGTCGCTGCGCACGCTGACCTTTTGACCGTTAGCGACGTTCAACTGGCGGGCGTCCTGCGGTGACATATGAATATGCCGCCAGGCGCAGATCACCTGAGAGCGCAGTTCAACGTGGCCAGCGGGGCCTATCAGCAATGCGCTGCCCGCGTTCTCTAGTTGACCCGATTCGCGAACCGGCGCTTTGACGCCGAGGGTAAAGCAGTCGGCACGGGAGATTTCCAGCTGCGAAACCGGGCGCGTCGGGCCGAGGACGCGAACGTTAGTGAGCGAGCCTTTCGGACCAACCACGGTGACGCACTCCTGGGCGGCGAACTGTCCCGGTTGGCGCAGCGGCTTAAACGGCGTCAGGGCATAACCCTTACCGAACAGAGCTTCGACGTCCTGCTGCGCCAGATGCACGTGGCGATTAGAGATGCCGACCGGGATAGCCGGAGAAACATGGCTCAGGCGGGCGGCGATTTTTTCATGTAGCAGAGTATCGATCATGCCTTCTTCCCTTTCCTCATCGCCGGGTTTTTATCTTCCGACGGGACCGGTGCGGGCTGCGCTGTGGGCGGGGCGACGGGTTCTTCCGCATCCTTTTTTTCTGCCGGGAGCGGCTCAGCAGTTCCGACTTCATCTTTCATTTCAACCGGCGCGTCGACTTTGACCTCAGCGCGCGGCGGGTGGCCTTTTAAACTGCTCAGGGCTTCGACCACGCTGCGCTCAGGGCGGGCGATCACCAGCGAGCGGGCCTGCGAATCGATAGCGATAGCGACGGCCACGCCGCGCTCGATGGCGGTGTGAATCGCGCTGATTTCCCCTTCAAAGCAGACGCTCACCAGCCCTGAACCGACTTTACGGTAGCCGATGCAGGCCACGCCTGCGCTTTTACAGGCGGCGTCCACGGCCTGAACGGCGGCAACTAACCCTCGCGTTTCAATTACGCCTAAACTTTTCATTATCGGCTCCTTTAGTGACGAACTAAGCGAATATCAAAATCAAACTGCGTGAAGAACGTTTCCAGCCGGTTCAACTCATCGGCGGAATAAGTCGGGTCCTGGGTAATGGGGTAGGGCATCTCCAGGCGCTCATATTTTTTGCGCCCGAGCTGGTGGTACGGCAGCATGTCGATGCGGCGGATATTGCCGCGCTTCGCCAGCTTCTGCACATAATCAATTGCTCCGGTAATGGCTTCCCATGAGTCGTTATAACCGCGCACCAGCGGCATCCGCACAATCACGTTAGCGCCCGAATCAACCAACCATTCCAGATTGCGGCGAATCCCTTCGTTGCCAATGCCAAATAAGGCTTTATGGTGCTCGCTGTTAATTTGCTTAATATCGAACAGGAAGGTATCGGTTACCGGCGCCAGCTTTTGATAATTAGCCAGTGGGGTTGTACCCTGGGTTTCAACAGCGGTATTGAGCATCATCTTTTTGCATTCGCTAAATAGCGCGACGGCAAAATCGGTTTGCAGGCTCATCTCGCCGCCGCCGATGGTGACGCCGCCGCCGGAAGCGATATAAAAATCATAATCCTGCATGATTATCTCCATCAGTTCACTGACGGTGACATCTTTGCCCATAATATCCAGCGCGCTCTGGGTGCAAATTTCTTCGCACTTGCGACAGCCGATGCAATCTTTATTGCGGTTGACGAAGTGCTTCATTTCGCCATTTTCTTCTGCCCGATAATGAATACCCGCCGGACAGACGTTGACGCAGTCACCGCAGTTAATGCATTTATCCTGCGAAAACATCACCTGAAACTGGCTATTAAGCCCTTCCGGGTTGGCGCACCACGGGCAGCGTATATTGCAGCCTTTAAAAAAAACCAGCGTGCGAATTCCATCACCGTCATAAATCGAATATTTCTGAATATTGAAAATTCGCCCGGTTAATTCTTGTTTTGCGCTCACATTTACCTCCAGAAATACGATCGGGACATCCGTGTCCAAAAACGTCCGTGTTTTTTATCAGAACTTCTCAATTACCGTACGGCTGATAATCTCGTCCTGAACTTCTTTGCACAGCTCGACGAAGTAGGCGCTATAGCCCGCTACGCGGACGATCAGGTCGCGGTATTTTTCCGGCTCCTGCTGCGCTTTTTTCAGCACTTCGTTATCGACATAGCTGAACTGCATCTGGCCGTTGCCAAGAATCGACGCGGTGCGCAGCAGCGTAATCAGGCCGTGGCGTCCTTCCGGGGTATCCAGCAGCCCTTTGAGGAACTTGAAGTTGTGCACCATGCCGATGTTCATGGTCTCCACGTTCATTTTGCTTACTGACTTAATGACCGCCGTCGGGCCTTGCTTATCCGCGCCCTGAGTTGGGCTGATACCATCGGAGAGCGGCATCCACGCCAGGCGACCGTTCGGTGTCGCGTTGGTCAGCTCGCCAATTGGCGTATTGTTAGAGATAGACAACGTGCCGTGGCTCAGGGTCGAGTAGAGCATCTGGTACTTGCGGCACTCGCGCTCGGTCCACTCGGTGATGTCCAGCGCGTACTGGTCAACGTAGTTATCATCGTTGCCATATTTCGGCGCGTTCAGGCAGTCGCGGCGCAAGTCTTCATAGCCTTCAAAGTTCGCCAGCATCGCGTCGCGCATCTGCTCAAGGGTGTATTTTTTATCTTCATACACCAGCTTGCGGATCGCGGCGAGGGAGTCGACGTAGGTCGCCAGACCGGAGAAGATCAGCCCCGGACCGTGGTTGACCATCGCGCCACCGGCGGCGACGTCTTTACCTTGCTCCATGCAACCTTCCACCAGCAGCGACATCAGCGGCTTCGGTGCCACGTCGCGGTGTACGCGTTGGCTGATAACCGTACCGATAGCCGACAGGCGCACGATGTGGGCAATCTGCTTTTTCACCGCCGCGTCGAATTCCTCGAAGGTGTGCAGGTCGCGCAGGTCGCCGGTATCCAGCCCCTGATAGCTGTCAAACAGCACCATCCGGCCACGGTTCAGGACGAACTCAATGGCGATTGGCCACTGGGTATAGCCGGTGGAGGTCCACTGATAGATACGGCCGGATTTCTGCGGTTCCACGCAGCCCATCAGGCAGTAGTCGCGGGCATCTTCGAAATCGAAGCCTTTTCGCAGCATCATCTTGATATGCGAGTCGTCGAAGTGGCAGGCCGGGAAGCCCATCCCCGCTTTCACCACATCGACGATTTTTTCCATGTACTTCTGCGGCGACTGGTTGTGAATACGGCAGGCCAGCGATGGCTGGTAAACCTTCACAAAGCGCACGGCGTCCATAATCAGATAGGTCAGATCGTTACAGGCATCGCCGCCGGAACGCTTCTGACCGCCGACGGTCAGGTTGATAAATGGCTGATAACCGGCGAAGTATTTCGCGCCCAGCTCGCTGGACATCCACATCAGCTCGGCGCACTTGATGATAAACGCCTGCATCATCTCCAGCGCGCTATCGTGAGTCAGGCGGCCTTCGCGGATATCGGCTTCGAACATCGGATAGCAGTACTGGTCGACGCGGCCCAGCGACAGGCCGGTCTGGTTCTCTTCGATTTCAAACAGTGATTCCACGGTCCAGATACTTTGCAGCGCTTCCTGCAAAGTTTTCGGCGGGTTAGCCGGGACGTTCTGGTTCACTTCAGCAATGGTCAGCAGTTCGGCGCGACGCTGGGCATTCTGCTCGATAGCTGCCAGTTCGCGGGCGCGCGCGGCGATGCGGTGAGAATAGTTAATGACCCCTTCGCAGGTTTCAATCGCCGCCTTGTAGTAGTAAATGCGGTCGATATCTTCCGGGTTTTCCATGCTCAGGCTGGCGAGATGCGCCTCGGCATCGGCTTTAATGCCGTTCATCCCTTTGGTGAACAGCAGCACGTCGTAGCCTGGGCAGGTGTCGCCGCCGCCGTTGATCTGATGATAGGAGAGGTCGCTGACGAAGGTTTCGCCGCTGAATGCCCATACGCCTGCTTCGCGGTACTGGGCTTCGCAGATTTCGTCCAGCGAGCGGCCTTCCCAGAACGGCACGATCTCTTCGCGGATGGTCTTTTTGTCTGCTTCGCTGATCTCAAACGGATCCTGCGGACGGGTGCTCATGGTGTCGAGCTCGTCGCGAACCCAGCGCCAGGCGATATCCGGCGAGAACGCGCCCGCACGCGGCTTGCCGCATGGGTGGCCGACGATCAGCTCGTCGTCCTGAATCAGAATCGGCGCGGTTTCACAGGCGTGGCGGAAGGCTTTGGCGCGCAGCAGAATGGTCGGCATCCCTGGGTTGGCTTTCACCACTTCGGTAAAGGCCAGCGCGCGGTAGATGGAGACGCTTGGGCGTACGGTCAGGTAGTGGTTGCGCAGGCGCTGCATACGCGGGGTTAAACCTTCAGCCGTCGACGCTTCGCTACAGGCGGCGAACGGTGCGGCGGAAACGAGCTTCGCGCCGTTGAACAGACGTACCGGCAGATGCAGTGCGCTGAGGTTTTGCTGGGCGCTGAGGAACATGTCGGAGAGTTCGTTGATGCGCGCATTCTCAAGGCTTGCGCCGTGCAGCATGGCATCGAACATCGGGTAGCCGTCGATAGCGCAGGCGGCGCGCACTTCACTCAGTTCAGCCAATTTGAACCACAAAGACTCGACGATTTCATACGCCTGCTGCTGAGACAGCGCACCGCTGTTGATATCGTGTTGGTAGTAAGGCAGCAGGGCTTTGTCGGCCCCTTCCGGGTTGACCGCGTAGCTGCCGTTGTCCAACTGGAGCGCCAGCTGGAACAGGTAGAATGCCTGGCAGGCTTCTTTGAAACTGCGCGCCGGGTGAGCCGGAACGTGGTGCAAAATGGCGGCGCTCTCTAATAACTCCGCCTTGCGGTAAGCGTTGGTTTCGCCAGCAGCGAGCGTTTCGGCACTGTTAGCCAGGTTTTGCGCCAGCGCCATCAGCGCGTCGCAGGCGTAAATCGCTGCACGACATCCGTTAACTTCGTCCATGCCGCTGCGGCTGACGGCGCTGCCCAGCGCGCGGGTTTTCTCTTCCAGTTGGTGTTTAATCGCCAGCACGCCTTTCTCTACCACCAGCTTGTAGTCCGGCGAATCGAGGTCGCTGTTCAGGTTGAGGAACTGGAAAGCAGAAGGGCGCTGGGCGGCGCTTTCGTCGTGGAAAATCGCCCCGTGTGGCTTACGGGTCTGGTTGCCGACGATCAGTTCGTCGGCGCTGATGCACAGTGGTAATTGGCGCATCAGCTCATAGAAACGGCGCGCCGGTTTGACGGCGGCGGGAATGCCCGCGATATCGCCATCAAGGGCGCTCAGCGTGGTGGCATGTTCGGTGCACAGGGTGCTTTTTTGTGAGAGTAAACGTTCTGCCAACACTTTGACGCGCGGCGTTAAGCTGTAGTGTGCCATGGGTAAGGTTCTCCAAATCTTGTTATCAGTGGCCCTGAACGGCGTTGCCGGTCCACGCCCGGCGATAGAGTTCGGTAAGTGCGTGAGCGTCCGGCGCGCGTGGGTTCGTCGGCGTACAGCTGTCGCGCAGCGCCTGGCCGACCATCTCTGCCAGACGACGGTCAAAATCAGCCGCATCAACACCGGTATCACCAATGCCGACCGGCATGGTCATTTCGTCTTTTAGCGCCTGAATGGCGACCAGCAGGCTGGCGACGCCCTGGCGGGTCGTGGCCGCAGGCAGGTCCAGCAGATGGGCTAGTCGGGCGTATTTACGGGCGGCATCGGTATCGCACAGCCCGTGATAATCCGCATTCCAGGCCACCACTTCCGCCATCAGTAACGCGTTGGCACGACCATGGGGGACGCGGAAAACGCCGCCGAGTGCGTGGGCCAGGCTGTGGGTGATACCGAGTGATGCGTTGGTGAAGGCCATGCCTGCCATGCAGGAGGCGTTGTGCATTTTTTCTCGTGCCAGCAGATCGTGACCGTTGCGCCAACAGGTCGGCAGGTAGCGAAACACCTGCTGCACCACTTTCTCTGCCAGCGCATCGGAAAAGTCGCTGGCGGCGCGGGAGACATAGGCCTCCAGCGCATGGCACAGCACGTCCATTCCGGTATCGGCGGTGATTGCCGGCGGCACCGAGGCCACCAGCGCCGGGTCGAGAATAGCGATATCCGGCAGCAACGACGGGTCCACCAGCACCAGCTTCTCGGCGTGGGCCTTCACTACCGAAAAGGCGGTGACTTCCGAGCCGGTGCCGCTGGTGGTGGGGATCGCCACGAAGCAAGGCGGCTCGCGGTGAGCGTCCGGACGGGTTTGCGCCAGGGCGAAAATAACCGCTTTGGCTGCATCAATCACCGAACCGCCGCCCAGCGCGATAACCAGATCCGGATAGCTGTTATCCATCCGTTTCATCCCGCGCACCACGGTGGCGATATCCGGGTCGGCGACCACGTCATCCCAGACCTGGAAGGCGATGCCGCGCGAGCGCAAGATCTGCGTGACGCGATCAGCGAGGCCAAATTTGACCATCGCCTGGTCGGTGACCAGCAGCACGTTGCGGGCGGGCAGCTCGTTCAGGATAGAAAGCGCGTCCTGACCAAAGCGGATCCGGGGTTTCAGCAAAAATTCACTCATTGGGTTATTGACTCCTTAAGCGTCCCGAAACACGTTCTCGACAATGGCGACCACCGACATGGCCTTGTAGCGGTCTTTATTGAGCGCCAGATACTCTTCCGCCAGCACGATGTCGTGCATACCGGCACCGACGCTATCCACGGCAACCCAGGTCTGGTCTTTCATCGGCTGCTGGTCATCATCTAATTTGCTGATCAGCAGCAGGTTGCTTCCGCGTAGCTCATCGCACTTCTGCGTGGCGACGACATGTCCAACTACCTTTGCGAGAATCATTGTTTTTATCGCCTTATATCAATGTGTTACTTACCGAGGCGCTCCAGCACCTGGCGAATGACTCGCTCCACGTTTTGCTCGTTGATCTCGCTGTCTGCGCCAGCGGTCGCTGCGGTAGCAAAACGGTCATCCGCGCTGCTGGTGGCGTGAGCCACTGGCGCTGCTGCTGCCGGGGAGTTAAAGCGATCGTCGTCAAAGATGCTGCGGTTCGGGTTATCTGCCGGACTGACGATGGTGGGCTGCGGTTCCGGGCGGCTGCTCGGGGCGCGCAGTTCATCAATGGAGCGCACGCCGTAGCCCACTTTGCGAATATTGAGCAGATTCATCGGCCCGACGTTATCGGAGCTGGAACCGCCGCCTACCGCGCCGCAGCCCAGAGTCAGGGCCGGAGTAATATTGGTGGTCGCGCCGATACCGCCGAGGGCCGCCGGAGTGTTGATCAGGATGCGGTTAACCGGTTTTTCGAGGCAGAACTGGCGGATAACGTCCTGGTTGCGGGTGTGGATCACCAGCGTGTGGCCGAGGCCTTCGTTGGTCAGCAATTCCACCACGCGGTGACAGGCCGCTTTCCAGTCTTCTTCCACGTACAGGCCGAGGACCGGGCACAGTTTTTCGCGCGAATAGGGGTTGGAGTGCGATACCGTGGTCTGCTCGGCAATCAGCACGCGGGTGCTGGCCGGAACGCAGAATCCGGCCATCTGGCTCAGATACAGCGCGGTTTTACCGACTGTTTTCGGGTTGATCGCGCCGTTCGGACGCAGCAGCAGGGCCGCCATTTTTGCCGCTTCGCTTTCGTTCATAAAGTACGCGCCCTGGGCTTCCAGCTCGCGGTGAACGTCGTCGTAAATGCAGCGTTCGACGATGATTGACTGCTCGGAGGCGCAGATCACGCCGTTATCGAAGGTTTTGCTGGTGATGATATCTTTCACCGCATGGTGAATATCGGCGCTGCGCTCGATAAATGCAGGGCCGTTACCCGGACCGCCGCTGATGGTCGGCGTGCCGGAGGCGTAGGCTGCGCGCACCATGCCTTCACCACCGGTGGCCAGAATTAGCGACACGTCTTTGCTGTGCATCAGTTCTGAAGTGGCTTCGAGGGTCAGCTGACTAATTGCGTCGACGCTGCCTGCCGGAGCGCCCGCCGCTTCGGCTGCGCGTTTAACGATTTCAATCGCTTTCCAGCTGCACTGGCGTGCGCCCGGATGCGGGGAGAAGATAATGGCGTTACCAGCTTTCAGGGCGATCAGCGTTTTGTAGATAACAGTGGATGTCGGGTTGGTGGACGGCACCAGTGCACAAATCACCCCCAGCGGCACGCCCACGTCCATCACCTTTTGCACCTGATCGTCATGAATGATGCCGACGGTCTTCATATCTTTGATGGCGTCGTAAACGCGCAGCGAGGCGAAACGGTTCTTCAGCACTTTGTCCTGCCAGTTGCCAAAACCGGTCTCTTCCGCGGCCATTTTCGCCAGCGCTTCGGCATGATGCGCCGCTTCCTGGGCCACGTTCTTCACGATGGCGTCGATTTTCTGCTGCGAAAAGGTGGCCAGAATCGCCTGCGCCTTTTTGGCATTGCGCACCAGCTCCCGGGCGTTTTGCCGGGACTGCAAATCGTTATCCAGTTCAATCATGAGTCTATCCTTCATCAGACTAAAAGAGTGGAGACGGGGCGCGCCCTGTCAGGTCATGCTTTGTGCTGCGCCGCGATTTTTTCGATATCGTTATGCGGACGCGCGATGACGCGAGAGGTGACGACTTCGCCAATGCGTTTTGCCGCTTCCACGCCGGAGTCCACGGCGGCATTCACCGCACCGACATCGCCTTTCACCATCGCAGTGACCAGGCCTGAGCCGACGTTTTCATAGCCAATCAGCTCGACGTTGGCGGCTTTGCACATCGCATCTGCCGCTTCGATACAGGCCACCAGACCTTTGGTTTCGATAAGCCCTAGTGCTTCTTTCATCAGGTTTTCTCCGGTTATTCGGCCATTTTGTAATGCGAGACGATTTTGTTGATGTCGTTATGTGGGCGGGCGATAACCAGTGAGGTCACCACTTCGCCGATGCGCTGCGCTGATTCCACGCCGGAATCAACCGCCGCCTTCACCGCGCCGACGTCGCCTTTCACCATCGCGGTGACGAGGCCGGAGCCGACGTTTTCATAACCAATCAGCTCAACGTTGGCGGCTTTGCACATCGCATCTGCCGCTTCAATGCAGGCCACCAGACCTTTGGTTTCAATCAAACCTAATGCATCACCCATTTGCGTTCTCCTGGCCTTAAGCCCTGTGTTTAATGACAATTTTGTTGATGTCGTTATGTGGACGCGCAATCACCAGCGACGTCACCACTTCCCCTATGCGCTGCGCGGATTCCACACCGGAATCTATTGCTGCTTTCACCGCGCCGACGTCGCCCTTCACCATCACGGTGACCAGACCGGAGCCGATGTTTTCATAGCTAATCAGCTCGACGTTGGCGGATTTGCACATGGCATCCGCTGCGGCAATACAGGCCACCAGACCTTTGGTTTCGATAAGCCCTAATGCATCACCCATGTTTTCTCCTCCAGAACAGGTTTTGTGATTCGGGAAAACCGTCCGCGTAACGGCGTCAGGACGCGGAAGCGGTGTTCGGGGTTCACTATAGGGCGTGGGCGGTGAAGTGAAATTTAAATCCGTGAGGCGGGTATTTTTAGTTTTTTACTCTGTGATTTAGGTTGTATGAGGTTGGTATTTATCTGTTTGTGCTGCAGTTGAGGGGAAGATTTGGCGACGGTTATGGCGTTTTTTTCACCATTTAGTCGGAAGCCGATAGATGTTAACAGGTTGCTAATTTATTGCAGGAGAGGGGTAATTTAACCCTTCGTGAAGTGCGGGAAAGATCGTGTTTTGGCGGTGAGGCTAAATGCAAAAAGTGCGGTTTTACGAAGTGAACAGCGGTGCAAGAAAAGAGGGTGTGAGCTTAGTCAAGTTTACTGCCGGACTTCAGCGTACAGACGTAGAGCGGCGAGTTAATGGAGCTGAGCAGAATCGCTTTCTCATTGAGCTTCTGGGCGTTGAGGAACAGGCCGTCGTGGCTGTCCGACATCTCACGCATAAAGTAGTCGAAGATAACGTCCGGTGACTCATCGATGGATGAGGCGCTGGATTCCCACTTGCTGATGCGGTAGTGGCGCTCGGTGGTGGAGATGCGCTTGCTGGAGTAGCTGAATTTGACGTAGCGTTGCAGATAAAGCCAACCGGCGGCGGAGTCGGTATAGCCTTCAACCACCATCGAGCCTTTACCGTTGGCGGCAAAATTGAAATGGATATTGCCGTTCACGTTCTCTTTTTCCATGTTTTCAAAGCGCATAATCGCCTTCGTGGAACAGCTCATGATCCCGCCATTGTCTACGGGCAGCAGCTTCCAGGCACAGAACCCAGTGGCGGCAATAAACACCAGGCTGGAAAGAGCGAAAAAAGGGCGAGGGGCGAGTCTCATTGCGGCTTCCATGAATAGTAAAAATAGTTATCGCAGTAGCTGAACGGGTTATCTTCATGCATCGCGCAGTGGGCGAGGAATACGCGACCCAGGCCGTTGGTTTCCAGCCGGTCGCCATAGAAGAAGACGAAGCGTTCGCCGGGTTTGCACTCCAGCTTCAGGCGCTGGCGTACGGCATCAAAATTCTTGCCATAGGCGGTTCCGGCAACGGAGCGCAGCATCTCATCGCTGGCCAGCAGCTCGCACTGGCTGTGGCTCATTTGCGTTAGCATGATGGGGCGCGACTCGCTGGTGCCAAGAAAGCTACACACCACCAGCAGCAGGGCGATGGTCAGCAGGCAGCCTCCGGCGAGATACCAGCAGGTGCCGCGCGCGTGCCGCGTGGAAACAGGCTTTTGTTCTGGCGGCGCGGCGGTTTGGTCTGGCTCAGGATCGATAGCGGGCTGCGGCGGTGCTGGTTCAGGGATAGCGTCCAGCATCTCGATGGTGAGATCCGGATTGAGCTGCAGCAGGCCGCGCGACACGGTGACAATAATGTTATCGATATCGTAGTGGCGAAAGGTTTTGCGCAGCATGCTCAGATACTGATTGAGATTGCTGTTCGACGAAGTTAACCCGTTATCATCCCAGACCTTTTTAAGCACCTCATCACGGCTAACCACGGCGGTATGGCGCAGGAAAAACCACAGCAGCGCGTTGGCGGTAATTGACAGCTGGCTGTCCGCCTCATCGCTTCCCGGTAGAGTTAGTGTGCCGTCCGTTGCATCATAAATAAGACGGCCATGGATGTTATAACGCATCGCGGCCTCAATCTATCACGTCATACTTCACGTTGCAGGTGCGTTGGCTGCGCTCGCTCACCTTGGTCACATAGTTATCTATGCTCCCAGGGATTCGCTCCCTTGCCGCCTTCCTGCAACGCGAATTATTTAGTGTATATATGCTTCACGCAGGAAGCGTCATCTTCGTCAGATCGCTGACCAGCGACTGCCGGTGCCCGGCGCTCATCGTGCGCCCCTCAGTTAACTCCGATAGCCAGATGCCGTCCGCCGCATAGCGCACCAGTGTGCCGGTATGGCTATTGTCCAGCTCATCGCCCTTCGCCAGATGGTCAAGCATCCAGTCGCGCCAGCATTTTCGCAGTACCGGCTCATCCGGCATGGCCAGCGACAGCACCATTAACTGGCGGCTCTCTTGGGTGTCCGTCAGCTCAGGGGCTGACAGATAGCGCAAATACGCACGGGTAAAGCGGCCATAAGAGATATTATCCGCAGCCATCAGCTCGGCGATCGCCTCTTCCATAATCGCCAGCAGACGAGCAAATAGGGCAAAAATCAGCGCCTGTTTGTTGGGGAAATGGTGCAGTAGACCGCCTTTACTCACTCCCGCCTCGCGCGCAACGGCGTTCAGCGAGAGAGCGGCGATGCCGTCCCGACCGGCAATGGTGGCCGCTGATTCCAGCAACTGCTTGTATAAACGGACGGGGTCTTTCTTTCGATGTTGGGCTTCTGTATTCATGGCCCGAATCATACCGACCAGACGGTATGATTATTCTTGATCGCTATCAATATGCGAAGAGGCGCACCGGGACGGGATTCGGTTATTGCGTGGAGGCTCACAATTCACCTTATTAATTGTGGTGGTATTCTTCGCCGCCTGCTCTGCGCTAACCCATTTATTATTTACTGTTTTTTTAATTTCCCAGGTTATTATCACCTCTGCCAACGTTAGGTATGGGATGGATTATCCACCTCGTTGTGATGACACCACTCAAATAAAGAAAGGAATTCTCATGAGCGAACAAATTACCTTTGGTACCAGTGATTTTGCCAGTAATCCAGAGCCACGCTGCCCTTGCGTACTGCTGCTGGATGTCTCAGGGTCGATGATCGGCCGCCCTATCAATGAACTCAATGCCGGTCTGATGACCTTTCGCGATGAACTGCTTTCAGATGCGCTGGCGATGAAGCGTGTGGATTTAAGCATCGTGACGTTTGGCCCGGTAAAAGTGGAACAACCGTTCACTAGCGCGGAAAGCTTCTTCCCGCCGATTCTCTACGCGCAGGGAGATACGCCAATGGGGGCGGCTATCACTCAGGCGCTCAACATGGTTGAAGAGCGCAAGCGCGAATATCGTGCCAACGGTATTTCATATTATCGCCCGTGGGTCTTTCTGATCACCGACGGCGGGCCGACGGATAGCTGGCAGTCGGCGGCGGCTATGGTCAGTGAAGGCGAAGCCGCCAAAAAGTTCGCCTTTTTCTCCATTGGCGTACAAAGCGCGGATATGAACACGCTGGCGAAAATTAGCGTACGGCAGCCGCTATCGTTACAGGGACTGCAGTTCCGTGAACTGTTTAGCTGGCTTTCCAGCTCGCTGCGTTCCGTTTCCCGATCGACGCCGGGCACTGAAGTCGCCCTCGAATCACCAAAGGGCTGGGCGTCGGTGTGAGCTGGCGTCTGGTTTATGGTTCCGAGGTTGGTACGTCTCATCTCAGCACCCAAACCCCTTGCCAGGACTGCAGCCAGGCAAGGGTTGATATGCTCAACGATGGGCAGCCGCTGCTTTCACTGTTTGTCTCCGACGGCGCAGGTAGCGCGCAGCGGGGCGGTGAAGGGGCGGAACAGGCCGTTGAAGCTGCATCGGCCTGGCTGTCTGACAGAGTACGCCAGGGCGCGTTTGAGCTTAATGAAGCGTTAGCAGTTGATATCGTACTGGTCATAAAGGAACGAATTCTGGCGGTGGCCGCAGCCCACTCACTGATAGCGCGCGATTATGCCTGCACCTTTTTGGGCGTACTCTCTATGGAAAACGCGACGCTTATCATGCAGATTGGCGACGGCGGCGTAGCCGTGGATTGCGGCGAAGGGCTGGAGGTTCCGCTGGTACCGATGACCGGCGAGTATGCCAATATGACCTGGTTTGTGACGGATGAAGACGCGGTGAACGTACTGGAGACGCATTTCATGCCAGCGCGGGCGCTGAAGGTCGCGGCGTTTACCGACGGTATCCAGCGGCTGGCGCTTAATCTTACGGACAATACTCCTCATGAGCCTTTTTTTACGCCATTTTTCAACGTGATGGCCAGCGTTTCACCGCAGCAAGCGGCAATGTTACCGGACCTGTTGGTCGAATTTTTGGGCAGCCCGTCGGTTAATGAACGCACGGATGATGATAAAACGCTGGCGCTGGCGTTGTGGGTGCCATGAAAGGACACTTATATACATCCACCGGCGATGCGGTGACGCTGGGGAGGGAGTTAGGCAAGGGTGGTGAAGGCTCGGTATTTGAGGTTAAGGATTTTCGCGACAGCGTTGCCAAGATTTATCACACGCCGCCGGATAACCTGAAGCAGGCTAAGCTGAGCTTTATGGCGGCAACAGCAGACGAGCAGCTATTTAGTTATATTGCCTGGCCGCAGACGACCTTGCACGCCGGGCACGGAGGTAAGGTGGTGGGCTTCCTGATGCCTAAAGTCACAGGAAAAGAGCCGATCCATATGGTCTATAGCCCCGCGCATCGGCGGCAGCATTACCCTGATTCAGCATGGGATTTTTTGCTGTATGTTGCTCGCAATATCGCCGCCTCTTTCGAAACTGTCCACGCGCACGGGCATATTGTCGGTGATGTGAATCAGAACAGCTTTATGGTGGGGAAAGACAGCAAGGTTGTCCTGATAGACAGTGATTCGTTCCAGATTGATGAACGGGGCACGCTGCACCTTTGTGAGGTCGGCGTGGCGCATTTTACCCCGCCAGAGCTGCAATCATTACCTTCCTTCTCCGGTTTTAGCCGTACGCCAAATCATGATAACTTCGGTCTGGCGCTGCTTATTTTTCATGTTTTGTTTGGCGGTCGACACCCTTATTCCGGTATTCCATTGTTAAAAGAGGCGGGTAATGCGCTGGAATCGGATATCGCGCATTTTCGTTACGCTTACGCCAAAGATAACCAGCAGCGAGGCTTTCGGCCGCCTCCGCGCTCGATTCCCATATCGATACTTCCCCATTCGCTGGCCGCTATGTTTCATCTGGCGTTCACCGAACAAGGGGTTGAAAAAGGGCGTCCAACGGCGCAGCAGTGGGTTAGCGCGCTGGATGAGCTGCGCCAGCAATTAAGAAAATGCGCCGCGTCCGCAATGCATGTTTTCCCCCGCCATTTAACCCACTGCCCCTGGTGCGAGCTTGAAGATCAGGGAATAAGCTATTTTATCGATTTGAATGTTACCGTTAGAACGTCAGCGGGTAATTTTGTTATGGCCAGGGTGATGGGCGCGATCGCAGCAGCATCGCCGCCGCGGCCGTTGAATCTTCCCTCCGCTTTACATTATCAGGTCACGCCTCGCCCGTTACCGCAGAATATCCCAGGGAAAAAAGCGGTTACCGTCGCTCAATTCGTGGTGGCGTTTATTGCCATCGTGATAATGGTTGTGACGATGAAAGTTTTCTATATGTCGCAGGGATGGCTCTGGTCGCTGACTGGCGGCGCTCTGGCGGTCTGGGGGGTAAAACATATCGGTGAGCTGATGCGCAAAGAGGAAGTACGGCAGCGCCGTACGGCGATGGATCTTGCTGAAAATGAGTATCGGCAGCTCGTCAATCAGGCGCAGCACTCTTGCGGGCCCGAAGGTTTTATGGCCAAACGCGCGGCGCTGATGCTGCGCAAAGAAGAACTTGATGGTCTGCCGGCAGCGGAAAAGGCAGAGCTTGACGATCTGCAAAAAACGGCGCGGGAACGCCAACGGAATAAATTTCTCGCAACATGCCTGATTGCCTCTGCGTCGATCCACGGCGTCGGCCCTACACGCAAGGCGGCGCTGCTTTCGTCCGGTATTAAAACTGCGGCAGATGTCAGCAAACGAAAGTTAATAACAGTTAAAGGTTTTGGAAATCATCTGGCCCAGGCGGTTCTGGAGTGGAAGGCCAGTTGCGAACGGCGCTTTTTCTTCAACGCGGCCGAAGCGGTACCCGCCGTGCGGTGAAGGCGAAGTTCGCCGCACGGCGGGTGGCGCTGGAGGCTGTCTTAACTCAAGGTGCGTTAGAGCTGCAGCGTTTTAGCCTGGAGTCTGAGCGGCAGATGTCGATGCTGCGCGAGCCTTTGCAAGAGGCCGCGAAAAAGCTGGCGCAGGCGCAGGCCGATTTTAGCTTATGCTAACTTCCCACCTCGTGAGTTGGCCTGCGGGGGTTAGCGCAGGCCGAATTATTTCGCGTATAGATCAATTATGGTGTAGATGAACCCCTAAGCCGCTTTCACCCGGAGCTAGCTCCGGGCGCAGAGCCAAAGAGGGGATCAGATAGTCGCCGTGGTTTTGACGGCGAAAGGGAATTGGCGCGGTTTCGGTGAGTGTATCCAGCCGCTGAGCCAGTTCGTCGCGCAGCGTATTAAAGCGATGTTCATCGAGTTTGTCGGTACGGTAAAACACCAGCGGCGGCAGCACTTCAAAGCCTGGGTAGAACAGCATCCCGTGCTGAATGGGGAACAGAATATCGTCGATAGGACCGTTAATCCCGCGCGGTGCGTAGTGTTCCGCCCATCCCCCGGCTGTGACGATCAGCATCGCCCGTTTGCCCGCAAACGTTCCTTCGCCGTAGCGATCGCCCCAGTGTTTGTCGCTATGTTCGCCGACGCCGTAAGCAAACCCGTAAGCGTAAACCCGGTCAATCCAGCCTTTCATAATGGCGGGCATGGAAAACCACCACAGTGGGAACTGAAAAATCACCGTATCGGCCCACAGCAGCTTCTCCTGTTCGCCAGTGATATCCGCGCTTTGCGTGCCGTGGGCAAAGGCATATTGTGAATCCCGCGTTGCTCGCCAGGCATCTCCGACCGGCAAAGCGCTGCTGTCATCGGCATCAAATCCCGCCTTCCAGCGCGTGGCGTAAAGATCGGAAACCTGTACTTCGTGACCGGCATTTTGCAGATGCTGGACGGCAAAATCTTTCAGCGCGCCGTTAAGCGAACGCGGTTCGGGATGGGCATAAATCAGTAACACTTTCATGGAAATAACCTCTGAGCAATGGAGAGCTGCAGAGTAGAGGGCGCGGCGTTATAGTAGAAATCAATTACTTTAATGACAGGTATAGTGATGATTAATATTCAGCGTCTGGACCTCAACCTGCTGCGCACCCTCGACGTGCTGCTCAGCGAAAATAACGTCACCCGGGCGGCGCAGCGTCTTAATTTGTCGCAGCCGTCGGTCAGCGTTCAGCTGGCGAGGTTGTGGGAGATTTTCGCCGATCCGCTGCTGCTGCCGGGGCCGCGTGGGATGCAGCCTACCGCCCGCGCCGATGAACTGCGCGGACCGCTGCGTGATGCGCTGCTGGCGCTGGAGCTGGCGGTCGCGCCGGTTCAGGCATTTGACCCGGCGACGGCGGCGCAGACCTGGCGGGTGGCGGCAACGGACTATATGGCATCGGCGATTCTGCTGCCGGCGCTCAACGCGCTGCGTACTGCTTCTCCGGCCAGCCGTCTGGCGGTGTTCGAGCTACAGCCCTCGCGGTTGATTCAGCAGGCGGATCGCGATGAAGTAGATCTGTTTTTCCATACTCATGACGGCGCGCCGCCGGGGTTGCATCAGCGTCTGCTGTTCCGCGAACGCTACGTGCTGGCGGGTAGGATGGGGCATCCGGCGCTGCAATCTACATTGAGCCTGGAGCAGTTCTGCCAGTTGGATCAGGTGATCGTCTCGCCGGACGGCGGGGGATTCAGCGCGGCAACCGATACCGCGCTGGCGAACCTCGGGCTGGCGCGGCGGGTTGTCCTTTCGGTGCCACATTTTCTGTTTATGCTGGAGACGCTGCGCAATAGCGAGCTGGTGGCGGTGCTACCGGAGCGTCTGGTACGTGGAGCAGGCGGCCTGACGGTTGTCGAACCGCCGCTGGCGGTGGCCGGGTTTGATATGCTGATGCTGTGGCACGAGCGCTGGCACCGCGACCCGGCGCACCGGTGGCTGCGCCAGCAAATCGTCATGTCATTAGAGGATAAGCCATGTTAAGCGGATTAAATCACCTGACCCTGGCGGTCAGCCAGCTGGCGCCGAGCGTAGCGTTTTATCAGCAGCTTTTGGGGATGACGCTGCACGCGCGTTGGGACACCGGCGCGTATCTCTCCTGCGGCGATCTGTGGCTGTGCCTGTCGCTGGACCCGCAGCGGCGCGTCACCCCGCCAGAGGAGAGCGATTACACCCATTACGCGTTTAGTATTGCGCAAGAGGATTTTGCGGGTTTTGCCGAGCGCTTGAATGCGGCTGGCGTCCCGGTATGGAAGGTGAATAAAAGCGAAGGCGCATCGCACTACTTTCTCGACCCGGATGGCCACAAGCTGGAGCTGCACGTCGGCAGCCTCGCCCAGCGCCTGGCAGCCTGCCGGGAGAAACCCTATAAAGGCATGGTGTTTTTTGGCGAGGACTAACAGTCGCGCCATCGGGAAGATAATCTGAAGCTGCATTGCGCGTTGTTTCCCCGGAGGCGGCGCTTGACGCGCCTGTCCGGGCTACCGTTCCGCAGACGGCTGGGAACCCGTAGCCCGGTCAGCGCAGCGCCACCGGGAAGATAATCTGAAGCTGCATTGTGCATTGTTTCCCCGGAGGCGGCGCTTGACGCGCCTGTCCGGGCTACCGGTCCGCAGACGGCTATGAACCCGTAGCCGGGGAGATACTACCCTTCCAGGTTCAGTTCGATATTACGTTTGAGCACCAGGCGCATCATGACGTAATAGACGACACCCACCGCCAGCCAGCTCAGCCCGAGCACCTTCGCCTGAGCGTCCATCTCATAGATAACAAAGCCGATAATGCACAGGCCCACCACCGGGAACAGCAGGTGCATCACCAGATTGCGTGACTTATTGCGAATGATGTAATGGTTGATCACGGCGATATGCAGCACCAGGAAACCCATCAATGCGCCGAAGTTCACCAGGCGGCTAAGATTATCGATATCACCATAGAACCAAAGGCCGGAAACCAGGGAAATCAGCGCCACAAACAGGGTGCTGACGTAAGGCGTTTTCAGCCTGGGGTGCACTTTTGCCAGCAGTTTCGGCAGCTGCTTATCACGCGCCATCGCAAACAGAATACGCGACACGGCAGCCTGCGCCACCAGCGCGTTGGCAATCCCCCAGGAGATCACCGTTGACCACATGGTGACGTACTTCAGCCAGTTGCCTCCCGCCAGATTAGCGGTGTCGTAAAAAGCTGTATCGAGGCTGCTGAACGTCATCCCCTGTGCCAGATCGGCGGCAATCCAGGTTTGCAGGATAAACAGCGAACCCACCAGCATTAATGCGCCCAGCGAAGCCTTGCCCACGGTATCGACGCCGCCTTTCGTTTCTTCCGAAAGCGTGGAGATCCCGTCGAAACCCAGGAACGAGAGGACGGCGATAGAGACCGCGCCCATTACCAGCGGCAGGCTAAACTTATCGGCGTTATAGAGTGGGTCGAGCGTCAAATGGCCTGCGCCCGCGCCGGAATAGAGCGCGATCAGCCCCAGCACGACGAACACCGACAGCACCACGATTTCGGCGATCAGAATCGTGTTATTGGCCCGAGCGGTAAAGGTAATGCCGCGCAGGTTAATCAGGCTGTTGATGGCGATAAAGCCGACGATCCACAGCCAGCCCGGAACGCCAGGCAGCATGGGCGCCAGCGCCGCTGCGCTGACGATATAGAGCAGCGACGGCACCAGAATATAGTCCAGCAGGATCAGCCAACCGGCAAAAAAGCCGACAATGGGGTGAATGCCGCGCTGAGCATACGCGTATACCGAACCGGAAACCGGGAAGGCGCGCGACATCGACCAGTAGCTCATGGCGGTAAAGAACATTGCCACCATACCGATGAGGTAGGCCAGCGCCACCATTCCCTGCGCGCCGTCCCAGACATAGCCAAAGACGCCAAACGGGGCGATGGGCACCATAAAAATCATGCCGTAGACCAGCAGGTCGCGGAACGTCAGCGCCCGGTGCAGCTCCTGCTTATAGCCAAACTGTTCGACGCTCATGCCTGCTCCCCTTCAATACGCAGGGAGAGCTGTTCAGCCACTGATTTCGGTAAGGCATAACGACAGGTTTTCAGCGGGTCGACCACCTGACAGATTTGCAGATCGCCTGCGATGCTCAGGATGCTGATCGCTTCCGCCAGCGTCAGGGACGTGTTATCCGCGATAAAGTGCGCCATATGGCGAGTCGCCATCGCGGCGGCCTCATCAAGCGTCAGGGCAGAGGCAAGGGTGAAGAGCGTTTCGCTGTTTTCGAGCATCGGCAGCGGTAGCTTGCGGTTTTTGACCACCGTCAGCTCCACCAGCACTTCACCGGGGATTTCCAGACCACAGACCGAGACTTCGCCATCGCCCATGGCGGCGTGTAAATCTCCCAGTCCGAACAGCGCGCCGGGCACGTTGACCGGCAGCCACAGCGTGCTGCCTGCGGTAATCATTTTGCAGTCCATATTGCCGCCGTGGCTATCCGGCGTGCCGCAGGAGATGGCTTCACCAGCCGGGGCGACACCGATCACGCCAACCATCGGATTGAGCGGAACGCGCACGTTACCGGGCAGTACGGCATGGTCGTTTTCAATGGGAACGATAGTGACCTTCGGGGCATCGAGTTCGTCGCCAATCACGCCCAGCTGCGGCGCGGTGACCATCACCGCTTGCTGACCCGTCAGGGTAATACGCTTGATCGTAACCTTAAGCGCATCGCCCGGCTCGGCACCCTCAACGTACACCGGCCCGGTCGCCGGGTTAATACGCTGCCAGTCCAGCTCGTTGAATACGGCATCGGCAGAGGTGATTTGATCAGAGAAGCAGTCGCAGGTTTCGAACAGCACTTCACTACCGCTACTTACGGTGGCGACAGGGGCGTTATCCCGCGACATGGCGTAAACCACCTGGTCTTTGGTTATTTTCATGACATTCATCCCGATTATATTGTTGTGTTTTTATATTTAGAGTTTCCCCTGGCGGGGAATCAGTGAATGTATCGGGATTATGCCGGGAAGGCAATTACGCAAGATTTTATAAACACAAACGATATATGTTTGCTGATAAATCAATTCGTTAATATTCTTACGAGGTATTATTAGCGTGTTTTATATTGGCTATCGTAGTCGGGGCGTAATGCATATGGCGGCCATATCTAGCCGCCAGTTTAGGCTGTTAACTGAAGGTTCCCTTGCTGCTTTCCACCATCGCGATCAGCTCCATGATTTGCTGCTGCTTGCGCTTTGACAGATTCTGCACACGATGAAATGCATCCTCGAGCGTGGGCTCCATCACTTTGGCGGTGAGCACAATACACTCGTCCATGACCCGTACCTCCAGCTTTCTGCCGGGGGTAAAACCCGCTTTCTCAAGCCACTGACCTTTTAAAATCAGCGCGGGTACACGGTCGTGTTTTGGATAATTCGTCACATACGACACGGTATAACTGCGTAAGGTCGAAGGAAACACTACAGGTTTAATCAGTTCTGCAATAGAATCGGCGTCAGTCATAGTCTCTATTCTCAGTCGATAGGGATTGTGATTAGCGATGTGGCCGTGTTCCCGCACGGTTACATCGCGCTAAATAACAACTGTAAATCTACCCAGTAAATAAAAATAAAGCCAGATAAAAATAGAAAATAATAAAAACGTTACTGGAAATATTTATTCAGAAATTAAAGGGGTGGAGTGGAACACTCAGGCCGGATAAGCAAAGTGCCATCTGATAATAAAAGCAAAATATCCGTTAAAAAATAAAAGGCTGCGAAAATTATCACAGCCTTTTTAATATTAGACCCCTTTCAGTAAATCAAACACCACGCGCGCAAACCCTTTCGCCAGCACCGGATTCGACAAATATTGCATCATCATCGCCTGCTCGCGGGTGTTATTGGCGATTTGCGTCATCACCGCCTGGTTTTCCGATAATTTATCGCATACAGCAAAGTCAATTTTTCGTGATATGGGTGAACCATCAAGCAATGTAACGGTAGGGCGACGAGGGTGGAGAATAAACAATGAAAACTTGGATGCAGCGCAGGAAAACAACTTTCACCGAGTGCTACACCCTATAATCTCACTCCGCCTCCCACTCCATCGCCACCTTCACCGCTTCCCCCAACCGCACCATCACCTCCCGGTGCTTCTCAATCGGCGGCAGGGCGCAGTTGATCCTTAAGCAGTTGCGATACTTCCCGGATGCCGAAAATAGCGATCCCGGTGCGACCTGGATCTTCATGCGGCACAGCTGTTTGGCGACGCAGACCATATCCACCTGCTCGGGCAGTTCGACCCACAGCATAAAGCCGCCGGTTGGACGGGTGACGCAGATGCCGCAGGGAAAATACTCCCGCAGCCAGCAGGTGTAGATCTCCATATTGCGCTGGTAAATCTGCCGCATTCGTCGCACGTGGCGATGATAGTGGCCTTCGCGAATAAAGGTGGAGGCCGCCAGTTGAGTTGAGGGGACGTTGGTGCCGCTGGCGGCGTATTTCATCTGTAAAAGCCGGTCATAGTAGCGGCCCGGGGCGACCCAGCCGATGCGCAGGCCGGGCGCGATGGTTTTGGTAAACGAGCTACAGAGTATGACCCTGCCGTCGATATCCCACGAGTGGATGGTGCGCGGGCGCGGGTAGTCGGTCGCCAGTTCGCCGTAAATATCATCCTCAAAAATCACGATATCGTGGCGCTGGGCGAGACACAGCACGGCGCGTTTGCGGGCGTCCGGCATGATGAATCCCAACGGGTTGTTGCAGTTCGGCACCAGAATGACCCCTTTGATCGGCCACTGCTCCAGCGCCAGCTCCAGGGCTTCGACGCTGATCCCGCTATTCGGATCGGTGGGGATCTCAATGGCTTTTAGCCCTAAGCCGCGCAGCATCTGCATGGTGCCGTAATAGCAAGGGGATTCGACGGCAACGATATCGCCGGGCTGACACACCGCGAGCAGGGCTAGCGACAGCGCGCTGTGGCAGCCGCTGGTGATCACCAGCTCGTCGGCGGTGACGACGGAACCGCCATCGAGCATCAGGCGGGCGATCTGCTCGCGCAGTTCGCGGCGTCCGGCCAGCTCATCGTAGCTCAGCACGTCGATAATATTATGCTGGATCACCCGGCTGAGCTCGCGCCATAGCGGTTTTAAACTTGGCTGAGATACGTCCGGAGAGCCGCCGCCGAACGGGATGATGGTTTTGTCATTGCGGGCGTCAAGCATGTTCAGCACTTGATCCCACTGAGTTATCTCCACCGGGCGTTGTACCGGGCGCGACATCGGCGGTACCGGAGGCAGGGCTTTTTGCGGGGCAACAAAATAGCCGGATCGCGGCTGCGGGGTGATCAGCTGGCGCTGCTCCAGCGTCTGATACGCCTGCTGGACGGTGCTGATGCTGACGCCGTGCTCCTGGCTCAGGCTGCGCACGGAGGGCAGCTTCTCGCCGTGGCGATACAGACCTTGTTCAATACGTTCAGCCAGCAAATTGGCCAGATGTTGGTAGCGAGTCATGCTGTATCCCTTTTTGTTGCCATACAGATGGATAAACCAGTACAGATAGGCGGTGAAAACCGCACGCAGATATCGTTTTAATCAATCTGTATGTTAAAGAAAAGTGTTTTGTGAATCTGTATTGTCTGGCCCCGGATCCGCGAAGATAAAGCCTCTGGCAAGGCGAGGAGGCAGAGGATGGAATTTCACGAGAACCGGGCAAAACAGCCGTTTATCGGCTTCGTATTTTTAGGGCGGGCGATCAGAAAATGGTGGCTTCGGATGCAAACGCGACGGATCTTGCGGCGAATGAGCGATGAACAGTTGAGAGACGTCGGATTGCGCCGGGATCAGATCAATTAAAACGTGCGGTTTTTCACCCAGCGCGCGTTCGTAGCCCCGGTAAGCGTCAGCGCGACCGGGGTTTTCCCGGAGGCGGCGCTTGACGCGCCTGTCCGGGTTACCAAACCGATACTCTATCGGGAATTTACATTCACATAATTTATCATTTCATGCTTCTCTATCCTTCGTTTCTTGATACTTACCATGATAAGTATTATTTTCCTTATCGTTAAATGAGGAAAAGAAGATGACCGAAGACGACCTGTTTGCCCGCCGCCCGATGGGGATGCGCATGGCGATGGTGGTGCGCCAGTGGCGCGCGATTATCGATTCTGCCATTACCGATACCGGCCTGACCCAGTCAAGCTGGACGGTGCTGATGCAGCTGCATCAGCTGGGGGATAACGTCTCGGTCAGCGAACTGGCGGAGGTGCAGGGCATTGAACTGCCGCCGCTGATGCGCACCCTCACGCAGCTGGAAAAGCAGGGCTATCTGCTGCGTTCTACATCGCCCTATGACAAACGCATACGCCTGCTGACGCTGACGGCGGAAGGCCGCTCGAGGCTGGACGAGCTGAACCGCGTGATTGAGACTTATCAAAATCGCGTCACCCGAACCATTCCCGAGGCGGAACTCGCCACCTTCAGCGCCACGTTAAATCACATCGCCTGCAATCTGCGGACTATCCGCGAAGAAGATAATAAGATCTAAAAAACTATGATGACCCCTGAACAGAAGTTTGCCCGTTGGGTAAGGGTGAGTATTGCCGCGTTCCTGGCGATATTCGCCTGGTTTATCGTTGCCGATATCTGGATCCCGCTCACCCCGGACTCCACCGTGATGCGCGTGGTCACGCCGGTATCATCGCGCGTCTCCGGCTATGTCTCCCATGTCTATGTCCATAACAACAGCCAGGTGAAGAAGGGCGATCTGCTCTATGAGCTGGACCCGACGCCGTTTATCAACAAAGTAGAGGCCGCGCAAATCGCTCTTGAGCAGGCGAAGCTGAGCAACCAGCAGCTGGACGCGCAGATCGCCTCTGCCCGCGCCAACCTGCGCACCGCCCAGTACACCGCCCGCAACGACAAGGTTACGCTTGACCGCTATCAGCGGCTGAGCACCATGCAGAACGTCTCCCAGTCGGACCTGGATAAGGTGCGCACCACCTGGCAGACCAGCGAACAGTCGGTCAGCGCGCTCAGCGCCAGCATCCAGAATCTGCTGATCCAGCGCGGCGAACGCGATGATGCGCGTAACGTGACGCTGCAAAAGTATCGCAACGCGCTGGAAGAGGCGCAGCTTAACCTCGGCTGGACGCAGGTTCGCGCTGAAACTGACGGCATGGTAAGCAACCTTCAGCTCAATCCCGGACTGTACGCCACTGCCGCCACCCCGCTGCTGGCGCTGGTGAGCAATCACACCGATATTGTTGCCGATTTCCGCGAGAAGAGCCTGCGCCACACCGGCGTGAATACCGATGCGGCGGTGGTATTTGATGCGCTGCCGGGTAAAGTCTTTAAAGCGCGCGTTACCAGCAGCGATGCCGGGATTCTGGCCGGGCAGGAAGAAGTCAACGGCCAGCTGTCGCAGCCTGAGCAGTCCACCCGTTGGGTGCGCGATGCCCAGCGCATGCGTATCCACGTGGCGCTGGAGGAGCCGCTGGACAAGCCGCTGCCCACCGGCGCGCGCGCCACGGTGCAGCTCTATAATAGCGATGGCCCGTTTGCCCGCACCTTTGCTGGGGCGCAGATCCATCTGGTGAGCCTGCTGCATTATGTCTATTAATACTCTGGCGCGGGTCTTTACCCCGCATGGCAATATCGTCTACACGGCGAATGATTTTCGCCAGACGCTGCGCATCGCCGTCGCCGGAACTATCGCGCTGAGCATTTCGACTTTCTACGACGTGCAGTACGGCGTCTTTTTCGTGGTTTACCCGCTGATGCTGCTGTCGCTGGTGCCGGTATTTAACCGTCATGTGGCGCGGCAGTTTGTATTTAGCGCAGCGGTGAACTGCGTCGAAATGGTGCTGATCGTCGGCTATCTTTCGCAGTGGCCAGTGATTATGACCCTGGTCGTGTTTGGCCTGTATGTGATGCGTTTTCGCTTTATGAGCCAGGGGCCGTTGTTTCTGCTGGGTTCGATGGGCGTGGTGTGTCAGAGCACGATGCTCAACTTTATGAGCTATCCCACCAGCAACTGGCACACGCTGATGTTCTCCAACATGGAGGCCTGCGTGATGGCGGTGGCCCTCAGCGCGCTGCTGAACTACTTTATCCCGGACGTGGAACCGCGCAAGCCACCGCCGCGCATTGAAAAAGATGCCGCGCGTATTCGCCATGAATCGCTGCTCTCCGGCAGCGTGGCGACGATGATCTTTGTTATCTTCCAGGTCTGCGATTTGAGTGATTCCCTGTCGGCGCTGATGGCGGGGATTTTGATTCTCTTCCCGATGCACTATCGCGGCGCGGTGATCAGCTCGATCTGGCGCGTGGTGGGGGTGGTGCTGGCCTGTCTCTATATTCTGCTGGTGCAGCTGGTTATCTATGATTTCAGCAACCATATGGTGCTGATGATGCCGCTGATTGGCCTCGGCCTGGCCTTTAGCGCTCGCCTGCATGTGATGGAGAAAGTCGGCGCGGGCGTGGGCTTCGCCAGCATCACCACCATCGGCATTATGTTCGGCCAGAACCTGCATCCGGACCAGGATCTAATATTCAGCGATCTGTATCGCATCACCTCGGTGACCGTCGCGCTGGTGGCAACGCTGACTATGGTCTTTCTGGTGCATCGAATCCTGAACTGTTTTGCGCCGACGCGGTTTGTGATGACGGAGTAATCCGTATTTTGGCTTAGGAATAATAGTTTTGGTTTAACGTTTCGTTGGAAATGAAAGGGGGAGGTCTTTTTTATTCCCCCTAAAATAATATCGAATAAGAGCGAGCTTATTTTAAATAAATAAAAAGAATATTTGGTTGGTAAACAATCATAAATACGAATGCTTTTGGTTTTTGTTACATAAAATGAATTTAGTTCATACTTTTATCCGGGCATTTCATGTGTTTGTAATTTGTTGATTTTTAAATTACATTCTTTTGCAATGGTTTTTTATCCTGATTATTTTGCTAAATAAAGTTTTATGTTTTTAATATTTTGCATTATCTCATTGAGATTATTCTTTAAGTGTTTTGGTTTTTTACTTCACAATTCTGAATTTCATCAGTTTTTTACTCTTTATTTTTTTGGTTTCAATAGTGTTTTACTCTAAAAGTAATGGATCTTGAGGTTTTTTTAATATTGGGATTATAATCATTTCAGGAAATAAGATTATTATTAGGCTGCGCCGGGAAAAAAATTATATTCACTTGATATATAATTATGGATAATTATATGAGGATATGTGAATGTCATTCTCTGTTTTTGGTTTTCTGATTGATGATGCAATTTTCTGTTTCGATAGCCCACTTAAAATTGTTAGTGTTTCTAGTCAGTTGCATGGGGATAGTCCTATTGCTTTACGTAGTACTATGTCTAATCTTTTATTCTTTCTTCTAATGCAACATCAAAAGGAAGTTATTACCGATAATGAAATTATGCATCATGTCTGGGATAAAAATGGGTTGAGTTCGTCACATTCCAGATTAGTGCAGGTGATATCAGCCTTAAAGCAAAACCTGATGTTAGCTGGCGTTGACGAGAATATGATTGAGCGAATCCCTGGGAAAGGGTACAGAATTACCTCTGATAATATAAAAATACTCTACCAATCTTGATTGTTGGTTGTGCAGATATTTATTTTGTAAATATATAAACCAGGTGGCAACTTTATCAGTACTAATATTACTATATCAGTGCTAATAAATAATTGACTGCTATGGGACCGTGTATGTTGGCGTTTAAATTCCAACGGAAGTGTTTTTTATAAATGACATCCCCTTATCCAGGGACTTTTTTAACATGGAGTTAAATATGAAGCGTTTATTATTATCTACCGCTGTGGTTTCCTGCCTGGTTGCTGCGGGCGCTCAGGCCTCTGATGGGCAAATCAATTTCAAGGGTAGTTTAACTGATTCTACCTGCCAGATTGCTATTGATGGTTCAGCATCTCCGGCTACGGTCGTATTACCGACACTTTCAACCGCGTCTTTGGCGACTTCGGGCACCACTGGTGGTCGTACTCAATTTAATATCGAGCTTTCTGGTTGTACCGGCCTGGTAACCACGTCTACGGCGGCCGCTTACTTTGAAGGTGGCGCAACTGTAGACAGCGTTACCAATAACCTGGTGAATACCACTTCAACCGGTGCTGGCAACGTCCAACTGCAGTTGGTTGATGTTCAAAGCGATAGCGCTATTAAGGTGGGCCATAACTCGCAAAGTTCAACCAACACGCCGGTTGTTATTCCGAATACTGCCGGGGCGAGTACTGGTACCACCATTCTGCCTTATGCCGTTCAGTACTATGCGACCGGTGCAACGACTCCAGGTCTTGTAACCAGCAACGTCAGCTTCAGCATTAACTATCAGTAAATTCATCGTCATTGGATGACATGTGAAACACCGATGGAAGGAATTCCATCGGTTAACAGGAAGGATTCCGTAATGAAAAAAAGCATTCTTACTATGCTGTTTGCGATAACTGCGGTCTTTCCTGCCTGGGGCTCAGTGGTTATCTCCGGAACGCGTGTTATTTACCCGGCAACCGAGCGGGAAGTCACCGTGATGATGGAAAATAAAGGCAGTATGCCGGTACTTATCCAGTCCTGGGTGGATAATGGCGATCCAACTTCAACCCCGGATACGGCAACCGCGCCGTTTGTATTAACCCCGCCGATTAATCGCGTTAATGCCGGGAAAGGGCAAACGCTACGTATTCGCTATACAGGTGAAGTATTGCCGCAGGATAAAGAATCTATTTTTTATCTTAATGTTCTTGAAATTCCGCCAACGGTGAAAGGTGAGCTAGCAGAGAAAAATATGCTATCGATGGCCTTTCGCTCTCGGCTGAAACTCTTTTATCGCCCACAAAAATTAATTAAAAATGCGAGTGAAGCACCGGAAAAAGTTGTCTGGAAGCGCCAGGGAAATAAAGTTACCGCGCACAATGCTACGCCGTACCATGTGACGGTGGCCTACTTTTCGGAAGATGAAAAGGGGGAGAAAAGATTAGGGGCAGGCAGCATGTTAACACCAGGTGAAACTCATACCTGGACATTGGAGCGCGTGACCCCTAGCTGGTACCCCATGATTATCAATGACTACGGTGCATTGCGCCCGGTGAGTCCCGATACGAAATAAATTGCTGCGGTATTTATTGACGTCGCCGCCCTGTAAACAGTAATGGAATAGAACGGGGTTTTTGATGATTCGTTCCTGCTATTTTAAACCGACGCCGTTGGCCATGGCGATTACTCTGAGTTTTAGCCCTTTTGCCGTCGCGCAGGACGCAGATGAAGTGCAGTTTAATAGCACGTTTATGAGCCAGGGTAGCCAGAAAAAAATAAATCTGACCCATTACGAACGTAACAGGGCCGTACCCGGTAAATACCGCGTAGAACTGCGAATTAATAATCAATATCAGGGTTTTCAGGATATTACGGTGAGCGAAAGTTCGCCGCCTGCTAATTCGGGCGCTATTTGCCTGACGACCGGGGCGTGGCGCACGCTACCGCTGAATGTTGAGAAGCTTAGTGATGACGCGCAGAGGCTTTTAGCCGATAGCGCTGATGACGATTGCCTATCGGTGACGGTGATGATTCCGCAGGTAAAGATGGAGTTTGATACCGGCAACCAGACGCTGGATTTAGAGATCCCGACGCTTTATCTGATGCGCAATCCACGCGGTTATGTCAGCCCGGCGTTATGGAACAACGGTGTAACCGCAGGGCTGCTAACCTACAACGCAAACTATTACCACCAGCAAAATCGGGGAACGGAAAACGACAGCGCCTATACGGGGATCACGACGGGTTTTAACCTGGGTAACTGGTATTTTCGTCACAATGGCAACTGGAGCTGGCAGGATGATGTGGGAAGCCACTACCAGGCGCTAAACACCTACGTCCAGCGCGATATTCCAGCGATAAAAGGCCGTCTGTCAATTGGGGATCGCAATACCCGGGGTGAGCTGTTTGATACCCTCGCATTTCGTGGCATTCAGCTGGCGAATGAGGAGCAGATGCTACCCGATTCCCAGCGTGGCTATGCGCCAGTTGTGCGTGGAACCGCTCGCACATCAGCGAAGGTGCAAATTTTTCAGCAGGGGCGTTTGTTGTACGAAACGGCCGTTTCGCCCGGTCCGTTTGAAATTAACGATCTCTATCCTACGGGCTACGGCGGCGACCTGCAGCTGGTGATTAAGGAAGCGGATGGCTCCGAGCAGCAGCAGATAATCCCCTACGCGGCGACCAGTAATTTACTGCGTTCTGGCACTAACCACTACAGCGCGACGATGGGTAAGCTGCGTAAAGATCAGGTGGAAAGTGAGCCTGCTTTCGGTGAGCTGACGTGGAGCCGCGGACTGAACAATTTTTTTACCGGCTATGCGGGGCTTCAGGGGAATGAAGATTATCAGGCCGGTATCCTGGGTATGTCACTGGGTACGCCTGTGGGGACATTCTCTCTTGACGCCACTCAGGCGCAAACTCAGCTGGATAAGCCTTTGCTGGGCTATGGCAAACGCATGTCAGGGCAAAGTTATCAGTTGAAGTACAGCCAGTTTATTATGTCGACGGGCAGTAATTTTAACGTCGCGGCGTACCGTTATTCGACCGAAGAATACCTGGACTTTATGACGGCGATGCAGATCCGCGATGCGCAGAAATATGGCGAGAGTACGTGGGATATTCACCGTCCAAAAAGCCGCCTGAGCATCAGCGCCAGCCAGAACCTGCCTGAGGGATGGGGAAATTTTTATCTCAATGCCTGGCAGCAGGATTACTGGGACAACAATCAAGGCACCGATCGCCAGTACCAGTTTGGCTATAACAACAGCCTGGGACGGGTGAGTTACGGGCTAAGCGTCAGCCGTAACCGTAATGGCGATGGTGATTATGAAAACCACTATCAGCTGACGTTGAGCATCCCGCTCGGCAGTTCAACGCCGTTCAGCCAGATGTCGCTGAACCTGAATCACGATCCCGGCGGCGTAGTGCGCGAGCAGCTTGGGGTGAGCGGCACGGCGCTGGAAGATAATTCGCTGAGCTATGGCCTTTCAGCATCAAATACCAATAACGGTGGCTCAACGAGCGGTTCGCTGAATACCTCGTTACGCAGTTCGCTGGCGATGCTCCAGGCGCAGGCGGGAACAGGTAAACACTACAGCAACTACTCTTTTGGCATGAGCGGCGGAGCGGTTGTGCACAGCGGCGGCGTGACGTTGACCCCTTATACCGCTGACACCATGGCGCTGGTCGAGGCTAAAGGCGCTCAGGGGGCAAAAGTGAGTGGTTATCCTGGCGTCACGGTCGACCGCTTTGGCTACGCTATCGTTCCTTACCTGAATGCCTATCAAAACAATCTGATTGAGATTGATCCAAAAGGTATTTCGGAGAACGTTGAGCTGGAAAACACCAGTCAGAAAATCGCGCCTTATAGCGGGGCGGTGGTCAAGCTGCGTTTTGATACCGTACAAGGGCAGGCGGCGATGATTCGACTGACTAACGCTCAGGCAATTCCGTTTGGCGCCGATGTGCTGGATGCGGAGCAAAACGTGGTTGGCGTGGTCGGTCAGGGGCAACGTATTTTTGCCCGGCTTTCTCATGCTTCAGGCCAACTGCGCGTGCGCTGGGGAACGGAGAAAGAGGATTCCTGCGCCATCAACTACTCGCTTCCGGCATCGTCGTCGGAGATCGTAAACATTAATGCTGAATGCCGCTAATTTCCAGGGAGGACTAAGTATGCCAACTAAAAGCTGGCTACGATGGGGGCTGGCAGGGTTATTACTGCTGCCGTTTGTTTCATTCGCGTCCATTACCTGTACGAAAAACTATTCTGGTCGTACGTCTTACGTTGAGCAAAATGTCTCGGTTTTAGGCAAAGCCCTGATGGTTTCGGCATTACGTGATTTACCCGTGGGGTCTGTACTTTACAGACAGTATATTTTTGATGCCGATACGCAGGTCATCGGTGTTGATGACTGTATTTCGAACGTGGCCGGTGGGGAGTTAATTCAACTCGTCCATTCATTAAATATTGAGGGCGCACTGCCTGCTGTTGTCGGGCAGTACCAGGGGCTCAATGTTTACAGTTCAGGGGTTTCCGGGATTGGTGTGGTTGTCGCTGTTACCTACAATAATAATTCAACATCGTTATATGGGTTGCCGGATTCCTCTACCACTCGAACGAACATTCCTGACACCGAATCGAGGCGCTTTGGCACGGTTTTCTCCGATCAGGCTTTTGAACTTCTGCTGGTGAAAGTCGGGGATATATCTCCAGGCGTTTGGATGGTGGCATTTAACTACCCAGCGATTACTCGTTCTGCTCAGGCCACGAATGCCACCGGTGTGACCCAGGACTATGGCTACCGCTGGAACATCTCAGGTAGTGTGAATGTTGTTGCCGGTACCTGCCAGACGCCGGATGTGACGGTGCCAATGGGGGAACACTCAATTGCGCAATCGACGACGACCGAATGGGTGGATTTCAACATCAATCTGCTGAACTGTCCGCCGATGTATGGGCGCTATAACCGCAACGCGTCGGATTCGTCGTCGACGGCGGTGATACGTTGGACAAGTAAAGGTGATTATACGATCGCTGGGCCGGATAAGCCGAATAGCATTGGTTTTTTGCTTAACCCGGTGAGCGGCTATCAAACGCTGGCCGCGGGCGGCGAGTGTGCAGCGCTGACTGATGATACCGATATGGCAAAAGGTATGTGTCTGGAGATCCAAAATCGCGATAACGTGAATGTGTTAACCAATTCTAAAGCCAATACGCTGACCGACTCTGGCCTGACGCTGCTGCAAACCACCGCCAGCTACGCGATACCGCTCAGAGCGCGCTATGCCCGCAACAATGAAAGTACGCTGCGGGCAGGTAAGGCTGATACGGCGGTAGAGTTCACCATCAACTATCAGTAATGTGCTGAGCTGGGAACGAGTGCAATGGTTGGAATTCCTGGTCCTCGACGCGAAAAATCGCTTCCGTCTGGCCTGGAATAACCCATCGCTGCTCCTCACCCGATTCACAGCTCAGGTAAATGCACAGTCCGCAGCCGCCGCGCAGCTGGCGCGGAATGTCCTTCACCCGGAAGGTCATTCCCGCTGCCTGCAAGGCTTTGCGGGTGCGCACCACGCCCACCGTTGAGTGAAATAAAAACAGATATTCCGTCATCGGCGGCTCCTTTGACGTAAACCGATCAGCGCCGCGCCGATTGCCCCGGCAAACTGGGCGTCGGGATGGATATGCACCGCCATGCCGACGTGGCCTTCCAGCATTCGCGCGAATGCCGCGCAGTGGCTGACGCCGCCGGTAAACAGCAGCGGGCCCTGCGCCGACAGACGACCAATAAAATTGGCGCTGCGCCGGGCCATGGCGTTGATCACCCCGGCGAGGATCGCTTCCGGCGGCACCCCGGCTGAACGCAGGCTGATGACCTCGGATTCGGCAAACACCGTGCACATGCTGGTGATCGCATGCGGCTCGACGCCTTCAGTGATGCTATCCAACTGTTCGACGCTGGCCCCGAAGGTGCGCGAGATAACCTCCAGAAAGCGTCCGGTGCCCGCCGCGCATTTGTCATTCATCAGAAAGTCGGTGAGATTGCCGTCGTCATCCAGTTGGATGACCTTGCTGTCCTGGCCGCCGATATCGATAACCGTGCGGGTCTCTGGTGCCAGCAGACGGGCGCCGAGACCGTGGCAGGAGATCTCCGTCACCTGTTTATCGGCAAAGTCCACCAGCTGGCGGCCATAGCCAGTTAAGGTTAAAAACGGGCGTTCATCCAGCCCGGCGCAGAGCGTTTCCCACGCTTCAACGATGGCATCGGCGGGGCGAAACGGCGTCGGGCAGAGAAAACGGCGCTGGATCGCGCCGTCCTGGAGCAGGATGCCTTTGGTGGCGGTAGAGCCGGAATCAATCCCTACGGTAAACGTCACTCATGCCCCCTACAGCATTTCAATAAAGGCCGCGACGCGGGTGCTGAGCTGACCGATATCCGCTGTCGAATAGTCGGTCTCAATGGCGATATAGGGAATGTTGTGCTGGTTACGCACATGGCGTTTAATCGCCAGCGATTCCACTGCATAGGTGTGGCAGGCCTGCAAAATGACATCCACCACGCCGTCGGCCTGGTACTCTTCTACCATCTGGCTGAGCAGGGTTAAGCGCTGGTCGTTAGGCGAGATGCAGGAGCAGCCGATGGCGAGGTATTTGTCGGTCAGGGCATCGTAGACGTCGCCGGTTTCGTCGACGCAGTGCTCGGTGGCTTTGGCGCCGGTGCAGTTTTCAAAGCCGACGACCCAGCCGCCGTTGTCTTCAATCGCCTTCACCACTTTTTCCGCCGCGCCGCCAATCGGGCAGCCGGTGATGAGAATGCGCGGTCGCGCTTCCAGCCGTTTGCCCTCTTGCCATTCCTGACGAACCCGCTCGGCCATGCTATTGAGTTCGTTAATCAGCGCCTCTTTGTCGAAGCGGAAAGTCGCGCCGTAGACCACTTTTAAAATATCGCTGCCGCTGAGCGCAGGGGGGGTGAGCTGTCCGACGCGGTAGAAGTTCGCCAGCGCCCGGCGTTCGCGGTTCTTAAGGATAATGGCGTCGCGCAGCGCGGCTTCGGTAATCGGCGCGCCGAAGCGGTCTTCTACCGCCCGTTGCAGGCGCAGGATTTCTGCTTTCCACAGCGCGCGGGAGGAGTCGTCGTTGGCGCTATTCGGCAACTGCATGACGTGCACGGCTTTGAATTCGGCCATGTATTCATACATTTTCTTTTTGCCGTCGCAGGTGGTTTCACCGACGACGAGGTCGGCAAAGTAGAAGTAGGGGCATTTGTCGGTTTTGCCAAAGCCGTAGCTGCTTTTAATCAGCGGACAGAGGTTGCGTGGCAGGTCTTTCTCCGCCTCTTCAATCGTTTCGTCAGAGGTGGAGCACAGTGAAACCACCACTGCGCCCACGGCCATCGGGATCTCCTGCGGCATAAAGGTGCAGTAGGTGCCGACCAGAGGAATGTTCTGTTCTTTAAGATCCATGACCGTGAGAAAGCCCTTCTGGCGAGCTTCGGAGAATTGGTCAAAAATGGCGGGTAGATCGGTGATAAGCGACATGGTTTTCCTTCCCCGTACACGGGAGATGATGAAAGAACCCGCATTATAACCATATTAATAGTAAGTCTTTATTGATCTCCCACTCATGTCGAGCTATTGGACGGTTGGCGCTAATAGACTTTTTTCAGATCCATCTCTTCCTGAATTCGATCGCTCCAGGCGACGTGGGTGCTAATTGCCGTATCAATCCCGGCGTTAAAAAACATCGGCCCTAGCTCTTTGGCGATAAAATCGACGAAAAACTCGGCGTCAAACTGCTCCAGCTCTAGTTCAAAATTCTCTTCGCAGTATTTACATAGCTTCTCGCGCAGAAGATCGCGTTGTGCCGGGCTGAGATCGATATCGCTCATAGCATTCCTTTATAAATATCGCTAGCGTTAAACAGGGTCGGGATTATATCCGATATTGGCGATGCAGTTGCGCTAAGGTGTGATGTTTTTCTCCCTGGAAGGGATGATATCGATACAATATCCCAAGGGGTAAATGTGATAGAGATCACATCTTTGCGGGTTAAATGAAGATAATAAGGGGTGTTATCGTAACTTTATGAATTTAAATGGGATAATATCTTTTTTCGATGTGAATAACATTTAGTTGCGCTCGCTTTTTTTCAGCATGTGGATATCTATTTGAATAATCTATGGACCTGATTTAAGGTCATCTGGCTTACGGAATTTATCTATAAGTATATTCTGACAGCGATTCATTTATCAGGGGCGAAGGATGAAACGCGTAAAACTGAATATGAATGTTTTTGACGCTGCTCTGATGCGCCTGGATTGGGTATTTGATACTTTCGAGCAGGTTTGTTTATCTTTTTCCGGCGGTAAAGACTCAACGGTATTATTTCATCTCGCAGCGGCCGTTGCGCGTCAAAAAGGGAAAAAGTTTGCGGTATTGTTCGTGGATTGGGAAGCGCAGTATTTATTAACTATCCAGCACGTGCAAAATATGAAAGACCGCTATCAGGACGTGGTGAGCCAGTTCTACTGGGTGGCGCTGCCCATGACGACGGTGAGCGGCGTATCGCAGCATGAGCCGGAATGGGTTGCCTGGCGGGCCGGCGTTGAATGGGTGAGGCAACCGCCCGATGACGCGATCACCGACGCCGGTTTTTTCCCTTTTTATCAGCCCGAAATGACCTTTGAAGCTTTTGTTCCAGCGTTCTCGCACTGGCTGGCAGCGGGCCGGAGCCTCGCTTCGCTAATCGGCATTCGTACCGATGAGTCGCTGCATCGCTATATGGCGCTGACCTCGCCAACTAAACTGCGTTTTGAGGACGATAAGCCCTGGACGACCGCCTCGCCTGAGGGGTTCAGCTATACCTGCTATCCGCTCTATGACTGGCGTACTCGCGATATCTGGATTTTTAACCACAAGTCGAGGCTGCCCTACAACCCGCTTTATGACCTGATGCATCGCGCCGGAGTACCGCTAAAGAATATGCGCGTCTGCGAGCCTTTTGGCCCTGAGCAGCGGCGCGGTCTATGGCTGTATCACATTCTGGAGCCGGAGACGTGGGAGCGCATGTGCCGACGAGTATGCGGCGCGCATAGCGGCGCGATTTACGCCAACGCCAGCGGCGACTACTTTGCTCTGAAGACGAAAATCCGCAAGCCCGCGCACTTTAGCTGGCGCGAATATGCGCTCTTCCTGCTCGACAGCATGCCGGAAAAAACCGCTGAACATTACCGCAATAAAATCGCCATCTATCTGCACTGGTACCAGACCCGTGGTTTCCCCGACGATATCCCCGATGAGCAGGAAAAAGATCTCGGCTATCGCGATGTTCCCTCATGGCGGCGGATTTGCAAGACGTTGCTGAAAAACGATTTCTGGTGCCGGATGCTGTCATTCAGCCCGACGCAGCCTAAGCACTATGAACGGTACTGTCGGCTTATGAGCAATAAACGTAAAGAGTGGAGGACGCTCTGATGTCACCGGATGTGGCTAAAACAGTGATCGAATATCTTGAGTCGTTTGACGATCTTGACCTGAAAATCAAAGCGATTAACGAGCTGAAGAGCCTGATTCATCAGCACAGCCCGTTTTGTCGCGAACCGGTTGACTGCGTGCTGTGGGTCGAGTCCAAAACGGTAGAGGCAAATGACTATAATCCTAACGTGATGGCGACTGTGGAAAAGAAACTTCTGGAGCGATCCATCGAACTGGATGGTTTCACCCAACCGGTGGTGGTGGCCCGCCAGCAGCGGCGGCATCTGGTCGTGGATGGTTTTCATCGCCACCTGATTGGTAAGACGCGTCCGGAGCTGAGTCGACGCCTGCATGGCTATCTTCCGGTGACCCTGATTAATGCTGAACGCGAGGGGCAGAAAGAACGTATTGCCGCCACTATTCGTCACAATCGCGCCAGAGGAAAGCACCAGATCGCGGCGATGTCGGATATCGTCCGCGATTTGCACCGTCAGGGATGGGACGATCGGCGCATTGGCGAAGAGCTCGGTATGGATGCCGATGAGGTACTGCGCCTTAAACAGATCAGCGGCCTGACGGAGCTGTTCGCCGACGAGAGCTTTAGCGAAGCCTGGACTGTGGAGTAGCGCGCTTCCAGGAGGTCGCGAGACGCTCTTCCTGTCCAAAGTGCACCGCCCCAACGCGATGGCCAACAGCAGTAGCTGGAGCGCCGGTAGTCCGGCGCGTTTGGTGTTTATCAGGTAAGGGTCGAAGACTGACGGGGAGCGCAAACGTTCATCCGGGGATCCAGTTATCCCATGTGGGCAGCGTTCCCAATTCCGCAACCAGAAAATCGATAAATGAACGCACCTTCGGATTACTGTATTTGCTGGGAAAATAGAGTGCATACAGGGCGTGCGTTTCACACGTAATAGTGCCATCAAGCAGCAGCGGCGTGATTTCCTCTTTTTGAATATGCCCGCCAATCAAATAAGTTGGCAGGTATGCGACGCCTTGATCCTCTAACACGGACTTCAACAGCACCAGGCTGCTGTTCGCTTGAATAGGCATATGAAGTTTCAATTGATGCATGCGATCCTGCTCGTCAGCTATTTTCAGCACTGGCGTGAGGCCGGGGTACACCAGGCAATCGTGGCCTGCCAAATCAATTCGGCGTTGGGGAATCCCTTTTTTAGCGAGATAACCCGGAGAAGCGCAGTATGCCCAGCGGATCGGTACCAGCTTGCGCATGGCGTAGTTTTGCGGCGGTGCGGTCGAGATACGCAGAGCGATATCGAAATCAGTTTCATTCAGATTGATAAAATTATCATTCAGGTCGATATAAAGATTCACATCCGGAAATTTCGTGCGGTATTTATCAACCAGGTTGACCAGATGGGAATAACCAAATGCAATTGAACATGTGACACGTAATTCCCCTTGCGGATTTTGGTCATAGCTGGAAGTGGTATTGAGCGTTTCATCGAACTCCTGCAGTAATTTATTAGCGCGGTTAAACAAATATTGCCCTGCATCGGTCAGAGTAATACTGCGGGTCGTACGTTTAATTAAGGTGGTTCCTAGCGAGTTTTCCATTGCCGCCAGGCTTTTACTGACTGCCGAAGGCGACACGTTGAGCTGTGCCGCGGCCTCAGATAATCCTCCACAGTCTACGATTTTGATAAAAAATTCTAAATTTTTTAGGGATATTTGTGCGCTCATTTTTTCCTTTTATTCACAAGTGATTTGCAAAAACGGTACGAATAGGCGGTTACATTGGCAATTTAAACATGTAATTATTGATTAATAGGAAATAAAACGCGTTTAAAGTGAATAAATAACAACTTAAGTGAGTTGCATCACAAAATGAAGGGAGGAAAGACAAAAAATCATCAAATTGTGAATTTAATCTCATTTAATATAATTTAAATTAAAAGGTGCCGGTTATGTGGACACGACTCGAACCCTACAAATCTTCTATTATTCTTTTATCCGCTCTGGTTGCTGGTGGGCTGTTAGGTATTTACGCTCCAGCATTAGCAAGCAAATTGCAGCCAGTCGGTCAGATATTTCTAAACCTGTTATTTATGATTATCGTTCCGCTGGTGGGTATCAGCGTGATGTCCTCTATTGCCAGTATGACCGACCTGAAAAGGCTGGGGCGCATTATGGCAATTATCTTTATTGTTTCTATCGCGATGGCGTTTATTCCAGCAGCCGGGATTGTAGCGCTCGCGCTTTGGTATAACCCAGCGCAAGGCGTCACTATCGATCTCTCTCAGTCTGTACAGGCAGGGAGCGGAAAGATGGACTTTGTCAGCATGATCACCACTAGCGATTTTATCGGGCTGTTCTCTAAGTCCAATATTCTTGCGCTGATCGTGATGGCGATTATCGCCGGTATTGCCATTGGGCAATCGGAGCAGGCGGGTAAACGCATCGCGTCGCTGTTGGAAGATATCAACACCGTCATTATGAAGATTGTTTCCATCATCATGAAGGTCGCGCCAGTGGGGCTTGGCTGTTATTTCGCTGCGACGATGGCAAGCCAGGACTCCGCGCTGTTGTTGACCTTTGCCCGTGCTATCGGCCTGTTTATGGCAGCCACGCTGGTCTATTACATCTTTGGCTCGATTTTTTATTCGTACATTGGCGGCGGCATTCCAGCGGTGAAGGCTTTCTGGCGGAACGCTATCGAGCCATCAGTTACCGCGCTGGGAACCTGTTCCTCATTAGGAACCTTACCCGTGACGCTACGAGCCGGTAAAGCGATGGGGATTAACCCGGAAATCGTCGACGTCTCAATTCCGCTGCTGGTCAACCTGAATAAAGGCGGCGTGGCGATGATCGCGGCGTTGAAAATTGTCTTTATTTACTCGGTATTGGGAATGGAATTCACCGCTGAGACGTTCTTCCTGACGATGCTGATCGCCGTGCTTTCCGCCATCATCGTCGGCGGCGTACCGGGTGGCGCATTTCTTGGGGAAATCTTTATTGTCACTACGCTGGGGCTACCAATGGAAGCCATCCCAATGCTGGTGGTGCTGGGGGCGATAACGGACGCTCCGGCGACGCTTATCAACGTGATCCACGATTTAAACGCGGCGCAGATAGTGGAGAGGTTTGCCGGGAAAAAGCAGGTGATTGCTGAGGCGAACTCGCCGGTCGCGGCGGTGTAGGTTTTCCATACGGATTAAGCAGTTAACAGGAGATATTATGAACGATTCTATCAAGCTCGAAACGCAACTGATCGTCGCTGGACGTGACAAACGCTACACTCAGGGGGCGGTAAACCCGGTCATTCAGCGCGCCTCTTCGCTGGTATTTGATACCGTGAAGGACAAAAAATTTGCCACTGCGAATCGCGCTAATGGAGAACTGTTTTACGGTCGTCGTGGGACTTATACCCACTTTGCGTTTCAGAAGGCGATGAGTGATTTAGAAGGTGGAGTGGGCTGCGCGCTTTATCCTTGCGGTGCTGCGGCGGTGACTAACGCGATTCTGGCATTCGTCGAAAGCGGCGATCATATCCTGATGACCGGGGCTGCCTATGAACCGACCCAGGATTTCTGCAATAAGATCCTGAGTAAATTCAATGTTGAGACCACGTATTACGATCCGATGATTGGCGCGGGTATTGTGGACCTTCTGCGCCCTGAAACCCGGGTGGTGTTTCTTGAATCGCCCAGTTCCATCACCATGGAAGTGCAGGATGTGCCCGGCATGGTGAAAGCTATCCGTGCGGTTAACTCTGAAATTATCATTATGATCGACAATACCTGGGCGGCGGGCGTGCTGTTTAAGGCTCTGGATTATGACGTCGATATCTCCATACAGGCTGGAACAAAGTACACCATTGGTCATTCCGATGGGATGCTGGGCACCGCGGTTTCCAACGCTCGCTGCTGGGATCGTCTGCGTGAGAATTCATATCTCATGGGGCAAACGCTGGATGCCGACACCGCTTACAACGGCAGCCGTGGGCTGCGTACGCTGGCCGTTCGCCTTAAGCAGCATCAGGAGAGCAGTATTCATATTGCTCGCTGGCTGTCGGCAAGGCCGGAAGTGGCGCGAGTCAACCATCCGGCGTTACCGGAATGCCCGGGCCATGAATATTTCCAGCGTGATTTTACCGGAAGCTCTGGTCTTTTTTCCTTTGTGCTGAAAAACAGACTGACCGACGAGCAGATGGCGAATTTCCTCGATAATTTCTCTCTGTTTCATATGGCCTATTCCTGGGGTGGGTTTGAGTCGTTAATTTTGGCAAACCAGCCGGAGGAACTGAACAGCATTCGCCCGGCGGGGGATGTCGACTTCAGCGGGACGCTGGTGAGGGTACATATCGGGCTGGAGGATGTGGGGGATTTGATTGCCGATCTGGAAGCCGGATTTACTCGTATTGCTTGATAAATAACGCCCCACAGTATTTTGTAGGCCGGGTAAGGCGCTAGCCGCCACCCGGCAAAAATGCGAGCACCATAGCTAAAACAGGTTTATTTCTCTGTCGCCAGCGACGAAGGTTGATGCTGGCGAAGGCGATTTAATAATCCCGCCAGGCAGCAGGCGGCTGCGATCCCCGCCACGACGCCCAGCAGGTGAAAAGGCAGCTTGCCGCCGTTAAACCACAGCCAGCGCGCCGCTTCGATGGAGAGGGCGCTGACGCTGAGGATCACAATGTTTAGCGAGGCCGAGACGGTCCCTTTTGGCAAATCGTTGGAAAATAGCGTAAAGCGGAACAGCGTCGGGAAGATAAGCCCGATGCCGAAGGCGTATAAACTGGTCCCTATTACCGACCACAGCCAGACGTGCGGCCACAGCAGGTTACCGAGGATCAGCACGGCCAGCCCGGTCATCTGGATGGGCACCGCGCGCCAGATAAAGCGCGGGCGGGTCGGGTCTTTCACCCAGCGCGCCACCGACAAGTTAGCGACGATCACCGCGCTGAAGACCGGAACCTGGGTCCAGGCGAACTCTGAGGTGGTCAATCCGCCATCGTCAATCAGGATCACCGGCGAGACCGCCACCCAACTCATCAGCGGGATGTAGCTTAGCGAGAGCGCGGCGGCGCCGAACAGAAAAATTCGGTTGCGAAAAACATCGCGGAAATCACGCAGCACGCCGCTGGCGCTAAAGGGAAGGTCGCCGCGCTGCACGGTTTCCGGCATATTCAGTAGTAGCCCCAGCCAGGCAATAAACCCCATTGCCGCGATAATACCGAACAGCACTTTCCAGTGAACGAAATGCATCAGCGCAGCACCTGAGAGCGGGCCGATAATCGGCGCAATCAGTACGATCGAAGTAATAATCGCCATCAGCTTAATGGCTTTGGTCTGACCGAATGCTTCCTGTACGGTGACGTAGCCAACCGTAGCGATAAAACAGATGCTGGTACCCTGAATAAAGCGCGCCGCGAGGAACTGCTCCATCGAGGTGGTGAACATGGCCGCAAAGCAGGCAAGGGTAAAGATCAGCGCGCCGGTCAACAGCACCGGACGACGACCGATCCGATCCGAGAGCGGCCCGAGCAGCCACTGTAACGCCATGCCACCGGCCATATACAGGCTGATCGACGCGGGAGCCAGCGCCACATCTGCGTCGAAATCGCGCACCACGTGGATGATACCCGGCTGGATAAGATCGGTGGTCAGGTAAGCCGCGAAATCATACAAGATCAGCGCTGCCGGGAAGAACAGCGTGGTGGAATGGCGGGCAAAAAAGCGGGTCATCCATTGCAACATCAGGGAACTCCTTGTTGAGTTTTGCGATGCACGCTTAACAGGCGCACACTATTCCAGCACTTCACACTGCAATAAATTTAGGGTCAACAGAAATATCCATGCCTTTTTAGGTGTTAATTTGTATTCATGATAAATATGTATTTTAAACAATTATTTACATTAAATATGAAGATGCAGCAGCGACGGGATTTGTGAAAACAACCACAGCACCAGGCCAATCGTGCCGCCCACCAGCGTCCCGTTGATGCGGATAAACTGCAGATCCTTACCAATGTTCAGCTCGATTTGCCGCGACATATCGCGTGAGTCCCAACTTTTGACCGTATCGCTGATATGGCGGGTCAGGAAGGTGGCAAACTCCGGGGCCACCCGATGGGCCGCTTGCTCAAGATGCTCGTTCAGCGACTCGCGCAGCGCCTCATCGTGGAGCAGCGTTTCGCCAAACCACTGCCCGGCTTCGGCAATACGCTGTTTGATGCGTGAATCTTCGCTATTGACGTCATTTTTAATCCAGCCGCGCAGGTCGGCCCACACTTCGCCAAGATAGCGGTTAAAGGTCTCATCGTTCTTCAGATACGCTTTAATGCTCTCCGCTTTTTCCGCCATCTGCCGATCGGACTTAAGGTTGTCGATCAATTTTAGCGTCGCGCGATCGAAGGCCTGGCGAATCTGATGCGTGCGATCCTGACTGACCTCATCAAGCAGCGTGTTGACCGCATCGGTCACCATTTCCGCACTGTGCTCGCCCAGCCATTCGGTAGGCAAAATTTTGGCCTTCAGCGGATGCTCGGTCTCCAGCCAGCGGATAATGCCGCGAGCAATAAACGCCCGCGAGCTGTCGCGCTGTAGCAGGGCGATCAGCTGGCTAATCAGTGAGTCCAGCAGCTTCTGGTGACGGTTATCGCGGGTCAGCCCCTCCAGCATCATGGCGCTGGTTTGGGTTAAATCGACCTTATCGATGGCTTTGTGTACCGCCCGGCGCAGCAGGCGCTGAATGCGCGCATCGTCGGTCAGCTCGAGAAAACCGCTCATCACCTGCAGCAGATGCTGGCCCACTCGGCGAGCGTTTTCCGGTTGGCTGAACCAGTTACCCAGCATCAGCGCTGGTTCGTAACGGCGAATCAACGCCACCAGTGACGGGGTATCGAGAAATTTTTCCTGCACGAAATAGCCGAGATTATCGGCAATCCGGTCTTTATTGCGCGGGATAATTGCCGTATGCCGCGAAACGAACGGCAGCGGAATGCGGCGAAATAGCGCCACCACCGCGAACCAATCCGCCAGCGCGCCGACCATCGCCGCTTCGGAAATAGCCTTTAGCGCACCGACCCACGGCGTCGGCGGCAGCACGAGGGTAGTGATAAAAATGGCCACTGCGATCAGCAGCAGCGAGAGCGCCAGCAGTTTGGCGCGTTTCAGTTCAGCGATTTTTTCCATAAGCTTAAGCATATAACCTGACGGCGCATGCGTAAAATATGCCCCTTTGGTTCTGCCACTATTCAGAGGATGATAAATTTTTCGGCTGAGTGGGGAGATATGAGCGTTAATTTAATATACATAGATTAAATCCTTTTTATAAATAATTAATGTTAAATTCATTTATTGCATGAATGTATAATGAGATTTTTCTTAGGTTAATTATGGAACGGTGATCCTAATCACATTATATATGAAGATAAATGGTGCATTGTTTATTTCAAGGGAGATGGTTAATAAGTTTATTTTCTTCAGTCACTGATCTTTTTATAAAAGGAGTTGAACATGATTGGTATACTCAAATATGCAGCGAAGAAAGAGATGGTGTTAGGTATTAGCGACCAGCAAAGCGGGGCTCAGGTCGTTATATTACCAGCGGCCTCACCGCTAAATAAAATCTTGTGGTCGGTTGATGACAAAACTGGTGAGATCTCGCTGGTCGCCAGTGATGAGCTGTTATTAGGCATTCGCAGGGAGCAAATGGGCTCCGGTGCTGCCATCGAGCTACAGGTTCGGGCAAATAAAATGACGCAGCGGTGGGATCTAGTCAGCACTCGCCGCTTTATCAGAAGTAAACAAAACCTGAACTTTGTTATTGATAGTAATAACCGAGGTACTGCACCGGGCAATCCCATTATTCTGTATGAGTATAATGGTTCGGAAGCTCAGCAATGGATATTTGTACCGATGGATATGATGACAGCAAATAGTCCAAAATAATAACCATTTCAGATGGTGATAGATTCAAGCCTCGTTAGTTTTCTAATAGAGAACGGCGAGGCTTTGTAATTATCCAATGGCGGCGAAATTCTAATTAAAAATAAACTGCCACACGATCCAGCAGCCAAACGCCATTAATATCCCGCCCGCGACCCGCTCTACTCGCCAGACGACGGCGGAAAGGCGACGCTGTACCGACGGGAGTGCAATCAACGAGACCAGTAAGACATCCCACAGCAGCACCATGCTGGTCATCCAGATTCCGCTGGTGGTCTGCTGTACCAGGGTCACGTTCGGACCCAGCAGCGAGGTCATCAGCGCCAGATAAAACAGGGCGTTCTTCGGGTTGAGCAACGATGAACCGATCCCCAGCACAAGCTGTTTTGTCAGCGACGGGCGAGATGCTGCGGCGCTGTGTAAATCCAGCGTCGCCGGACGACTTCTTAGCAGCAGGCTGCCAATCCACAGTAAATATGCCGCGCCCAGCAATTCAATGATCGTAAACAGCAGCGGCGCGTGGCGCAGGATCCCCCAGCCGATAATCGCCAGCACAATATATAGCCCGTTACCGGCGGCGATCCCGATACACAGGCCGATGCTGCCGCGCAGGCGATAGCGGATGGCGTAGCCTACCAGCAGGAAAAAATCCGGGCCGGGGCTCAGCAGGGCGACGAAATGGGAGAGCGCCAGCGCGGGGAAGGCGGGAGGGAAGAGCGTAGCGAGTATGTCCATAGCAACCTCAGTAATAACCTGAGATCACCCTACGCCAGCGCGGAGGCTAATTATTGTCTGATATTGATCGGCCCTGCGCATACTGGCGCGGCGTGGCGGCGGTGTAGCTGACAAAAGTCTTATGAAAGTGGCTCTGGTCAGCAAATCCGGCCTGATAGCCAACGTCGGCAATATTATCCCCGGCGCGCAGGCGCGTTTTGGCGAACTCGATGCGCGCCATATTGATAAAACTGGCGGGCGTCAGGCCGGTATCGTGCTTGAAGGCGCGGATCAGCGTCTCTTTACGCAAGGCGAACTCGTTGGCGAGGCTATCCAGCGTCGGCGGTTCTTGCAGATTGGTTGCCAGGCGGCTGAATAGCTGTGAGCTGGTTCTGCTTAACGCCTGCGGTACGGCAGGGTGTAGGGGCAGAGCCTGGAGCAATCGCGCGATGCTGGTGGACAGCGCCGTTGTTTGCTGTTGGCACATCATCGCGACAATCTGCTGATACTGGGAGAAGAGCCCAGCGTCGCGAATGACTAACTGCGGTGTTGTCAATTGGGCCGGGTGAGGAATGTTTCCCAACTGTAGTCGACACCAAGAGATATCAAGGTAAAGCATATGATAGCTGCGCGGCTGGCCGTTAAGCGGATTACAGCTATGAGGCGCCTGCGCGGGGATAATAATCAGCTCACCTGGGCGCAGAAGAGACTCTCGTCCGTTGCAGATACAGCGTGTTTCCCCTTCGATAATCGCTCCCACCGAGAGCTGCGGATGGCGATGACGTTTATAGGCCTGACGGCTGCGCCAGGTGCTGCGCAGCTCAAGCCAGGGAAACTGCTCGTCACGCCAGAAGGTTTGCGGGATATCACGCGTATGGCTCACGGAGGTCTCCTTGGTAGAGGGATACTCGTTTATAACACGCCTGTAGGCCGAGGAAGAAATGCGAGTCGCCTTCGATAAAAATGCCGCGTTTGCAGCCGGGAGAAGATATCTTTCGCCGCGGCTCCTAAACGTCGAAATCAGGGCGTGTTGCGAGAGAAATACCGCAGTAGAGTGGCGGCAGGATTTCTCACGCAGGCGGATAACCATGGAAAAGGGTACTACGTCGACACCGCATGATGCGGTCTTCAAACAGTTTTTACGTCATGCCGATACCGCGCGGGATTTTCTTGATATTCATTTGCCGCCCGCATTAAGAAAGCTTTGCGACCTGGATTCGTTAACGCTGGAATCCAGCTGCTTTATTGAGGAGAGCCTGCGGGCTTACTACTCTGACGTTCTTTGGCGGCTGAAAACCGCATCGGGCGAGGGCTATATCTACGTCGTCATAGAGCATCAAAGCTCACCCGATGCGCACATGGCGTTCAGGCTGATGCGCTACGCTATCGCCGCCATGCAGCGTCATCTGGATAACGGGCATAAAACGCTGCCGCTGGTGGTGCCGATTCTTTTTTATCACGGCGTGGTGACGCCCTATCCTTATTCGCTATCCTGGCTCGATAAGTTTGCCGACCCGGCGCTGGCGAAGCAGCTGTATGTTGCGCCATTTCCGCTGGTGGACATTACGGTTGTACCTGATGATGAAATTGTGCAGCATCGACGAATCGCGTTGCTGGAGCTGATGCAAAAGCATATTCGCCAGCGCGATCTGCTGGGTATTGTTGAATATCTGACGACCATTTTGCTTAGCGGATACGCTAATGACAGGCAGTTAAAAACGCTGTTTAATTATCTTATTCACTCAAGCAAAGCGCTTCGTTTGGGTAGGTTTATCCGCGAAGTGGCCCAGCGGGTGCCGCAGCACAAGGAGAAGTTAATGACTATCGCCGAAAGATTACGTGAAGTGGGGCGCAGGCAGGGCAAGCGGGAAGGTCGGCTTGAGGGCCGCCTTGAAGGGGTTGAAGAAGGCCAGCGCGCCGAAGCGTTACGCATTGCCCGAACCATGCTTGCTGATGGCATGGCGCTGGACACGGTGCTGAGAATTACCGGTCTGCCGGAAGCGGATATCACGGTCAATAATCACTAATCCATTACTGTTCTGTTGAGTTCCCCGGAGAAAGTCTGTCCGGTGATTATCGTTATTCTTTTCCTGGAAAATTCCGGATATACCTGAGTTTACACTCATCCCTGGCCATCTCGACTACCCTTAATATCCAGTGCAGCATTTATGACTGTATTAATAGCGATAACAAGGAGACATACGATATGGCTTACCAGACGGTGAATCCTGCGAACAACCAACTCATCAAAGAGTATCCCGCTCACAGCGATGCGGACGTGGAGGCGGCGCTGCAAAAAGCAGATGCGCTTTATCATTCCGAATGGGCGAAAGGGGATATTGATCAGCGGCTGCCGGTGCTGCGTAAGCTGGCTGATCTGATTGACAGCAGGGTGGACGAACTGGCCAAAATCGCCAGCCAGGAGATGGGGAAGCTCATCGAGCAAAGCCGCGGCGAGGTTAAGCTGTGCGCGCAAATTGCCCGCTACTACGCCGACAACGCGAAACAGTTTCTGGCCCCGGTGAAGTATCAGTCAGAGCTGGGCGAGGCGTGGGTCGAACACCATCCTGTCGGCGTGCTGATGGCCGTAGAGCCGTGGAACTTCCCTTATTACCAGCTAATGCGCGTACTGGCACCAAATCTGGCGGCGGGGAATCCGGTGATCGCCAAGCATGCCAGCATCGTTCCGCACTGTGCGGAAACTTTTGCTCATCTGGTGCGTGAAGCCGGTGTGCCAGAAGGGGCGTGGACTAATCTGTTTATTTCTCAGGATCAGGTGGCGAAGATTATCGCCGACGATCGGGTACAGGGCGCGGCGCTGACCGGCTCGGAAAAAGCCGGGAGCGTGGTAGCAGCGCAGGCGGCTAAATACATCAAGAAAGCGACGCTTGAACTGGGCGGTAACGATGTGTTTGTGGTACTCGACGACGCAAATCTGGAGAAAGCGGTGAAGATTGGTGTTCAGGCCCGACTCAACAACGCTGGACAGGTCTGTACTGCCGCAAAACGCTTTATTCTCCATGAAAAAATTGCTGACCAGTTCCTCAGCAAATTTGCCGATGCGTTCCGTCAGGTGAAGATGGGCGATCCGCTAGACGAGAGCACGACGCTGGGTCCGCTCTCCTCAAAAGACGCGCTGGAAACCCTGACCAAACAGGTGGATGAGGCGGTGAAAAATGGCGCCAAACTGCACCTGGGCGGCAAACCCGCGCAGCGGGAAGGTAGCTTTTTCGAGCCGACTATTCTGACCAGCATCACCCGCGATAATCCGGCATATTTTGAAGAGTTTTTTGGCCCGGTGGCGCAAATTTACGTGGTGAAAGATGACGATGAGGCGGTGAAACTGGCTAACGATTCGCACTATGGCCTGGGTGGCGCAGTATTCACCCAGGATATCGAACGGGCGAAACGGATGGCGTCGCGGATCGAAACCGGGATGGTCTATATCAACTGGTTAACCGATACTGCGCCGGAGCTGCCGTTTGGCGGCGTCAAACGTTCCGGATTTGGCCGTGAGCTTTCCGATCTGGGGATTAAAGAGTTTGTGAATCAGAAACTGGTAGTGGTGCATAAATAACTGTGTGAATACAAAAAACCTGCCATCAGGCAGGTTTTCCATAGTGCTCACATTTCTGCCGGGCGGCTGCTAGCGCCTTGCCCGGCTTATAAAAATCACAATATCATCAGGTTATGATTTTTTGTCGGCCCGTGCCAGCGAAGCGCCGCCGGGTGATTCCAATAGTGCTGTACTCTGTCAGCAATCAAAGGGTTACTTACGCAATCCTGCAAACGCCGTACGAATTTGCTTTTCCGGCAGATTGATACCGATAAACACCAGCGTACTGTGCGGCGGCTCATCGCCCCACGGACGGTCCCAGTCGGCGCTATATAGCCGCTGGACGCCCTGAAACAGCAGGCGGTTTGGTTCGCCATCAATCCACAGCATCCCTTTGTAGCGCATCAGCTGTTCGGCAAAGTCGAGCAACAGATTTTCCATCACTCGCGACACTTCGCTGATATCCACCGGGTAATCCAGCTCCACCACAATCGACGAAACATCGTTTTGCTTGTCGGTCATAAAGTGGAAGCGCGGTTTGCTGCTGACCACGTTCTCTTCCAGCATAAAACCGCTGGTGTTAAACAGCAGATTCAGGTCGATGTCGCCGTGAGTCACGGTGTAAATGGGCGCGCGGGCGTTAATGCGCGTCAGCCGTTCGCGGAGCTTGTCGCTGTCGCCTGCCACGTCAGTTTTGGTGAGCAGGATGCGATCGGCATAGCCCACCTGCGACTGGGCGATGGTGAACTGATTCATCTGCTGATCGGCATGCACCGCGTCAACCAGCGCAATCACCCCATCCAGCAGATAGCGTTCGCACAGCACATCGTGGGAGAAAAAGGTTTGGATAATCGGGCCGGGGTCGGCCATGCCGGTGCACTCAATCACCAGACGGTCAAAATCGGTTTCCCCGCGATCGCGACTGTCGAGCAGATCGAGCAGGGTATCTTCCAGTTCATTCGAACGCGTACAGCAAATACAGCCGTTAGTCAGGGTTTTAATCTGCGTCGCGCGATCGCCAATCAACTGATCGTCAACGGCAACTTCGCCAAATTCGTTTTCGATAACGGCGATTTTAAAACCGTGCTCTTCGTTGAGAATATGGCGCAGCAGGGTGGTTTTGCCTGCGCCAAGAAAGCCGGTCAGCAGGGTAACTGCAATCGGTGCCATTGTTGCCTCCATTAACAGCAGCGTACGCCGCCTTTGCCATCGCCGCCGTAGCGGGCCTGCTGGCGTTCGCGAAAGAATTCTTCGTAGGTCATGTATGGTTTATCCGGATGGTTGGTCTGCATATGCTCAACGTAGTTGTCATAGTCCGGAATGCCAATCAGCATTTTTGCCGCCTGACCGAGGTACTTTTTAGCCTGACCTAAGTTACCAAACATATAGGTTCCATGTAACGAATAAAGCCGGATGGCGGCTTGCGCCTTATCCGGCCTACGTTAATGCTCGTTCTGTAGGCCAGATAGGCGTTGCGCTATCCGGCATCAGGTTTAGTGATGCGAAGAGGTCTTCACGCCACCTTCCGGTACCGGCACGTACGGGGTCTCTTTGTCGGTGCGCACTTTATTGTTGCGCACGTTGAGCCAGGTTTTGACGCCGTAGAAGATGATGCTGTAGACCACCACCAGGAACAGAATACTCAGACCTGCGTTGGTGTAGTTGTTCACCACGATATGGTTCATGTTAGCAATCTGCTGCGCGGTGAGTTCGCCGCCGGAAGCAATCTTCTCTTTATACTGCTGAGCCATAAAGAAGAAACCTTCCATCTGCGGGTTGGTGCTGAACAGTTTCAGACCCAGCGCCCAGGTGGTGCACAGCAGCAGCCATGCGGCCGGGATCACGGTGACCCAGATATATTTGGTGCGCTGCATTTTGACCAGTACCACGGTGCCAAGCACCAGCGCCACGGCGGCCAGCATCTGGTTAGAGATACCGAACAGCGGCCACAGGCTCTTCACGCCGCCCAGCGGGTCAACTACGCCCTGATACAGCAGGTAGCCCCACAGCCCGACGCAGCCCGCAGTGCCGATAATGCCCGCCACCAGCGAGTCGGTTTTCTTGAGGAACGGTACGAAGTTGCCCAGCAGATCCTGCAGCATAAAGCGGCCTGCACGAGTACCGGCATCCAGCGCGGTGAGGATAAACAGCGCTTCAAACAGAATACCGAAGTGGTACCAGAAGCCCATATCCGCCATCGGCATGATTTTGTGGAATACGTGAGCGATACCGACCGCCAGCGTCGGCGCGCCGCCTGCGCGGTTCAGTACCGACGGTTCGCCGATATCTTTCGCCGTTTGCAGGATCTGCTCAGGTGAAATCACAAAGCCCCAGGAGCTGACGGTCGCCGCTGCGTGAGCGGTCACGTCGCGGAGCTGTGCGGCAATCAGTGCGGCGTTCTCGCCGCCCATTTCGTGCAGGTTCGGCATGGTGATGCCAAGGCCTGCTGGCGGGGTGTTCATCGCAAAGTAGAGGCCCGGTTCGATAATTGATGCCGCTACCAGCGCCATCACCGCCACGAAGGACTCCATCAGCATCGCGCCGTAGCCGATAAAACGGGCGTCGGTTTCGTTAGCCAGCAGCTTCGGCGTGGTGCCGGAAGCGATCAGCGCGTGGAAACCAGAGACCGCGCCACAGGCAATGGTGATAAACAGGAACGGGAACAGCGCGCCTTTCCACAGCGGACCGGTACCATCAATGTACTGGGTCACTGCCGGCATTTTCAGGTCCGGGTTGAGGATAACGATACCCAGCGCCAGGCCGACGATAACGCCGATTTTCAGGAAGGTGGCGAGGTAGTCACGTGGTGCCAGAATCAGCCACACCGGCAGCAGCGCGGAGATAAACGCGTAGCCGATCAGGGTAAAGGTGATAGTGGTGTCTTTAAAGGTCAGCGCCGGGCCCCAGTACGGGTCGTGGGCAATCACGCCGCCGAAGTAAATGGAAGCCACCAGCAGGACGATACCGATAACCGATATTTCCCCCACGCGCCCTGGACGCAGGAAGCGCATGTAGATCCCCATAAACAGCGCGATCGGTACGGTTGAGCAGACGGTGAACACGCCCCACGGGCTTTCTGCCAGCGCTTTTACTACGATCAGCGCCAGTACCGCGAGGATGATGATCATAATCAGGAAGCAACCGAACAGCGCGATTGAGCCAGGTACCGGCCCCATCTCTTGCTTGATCATCTCACCCAGTGAAGCACCGTTACGGCGCGAGGAGATAAACAGCACCATAAAGTCCTGCACCGCCCCTGCCAACACCACGCCTGCCAGCAGCCACAAGGTACCCGGCAGGTAGCCCATCTGCGCCGCGAGCACCGGGCCCACCAGCGGACCGGCACCGGCGATAGCGGCAAAGTGGTGGCCGAACAGCACGTAACGGTTAGTCGGGACGTAGTTCAGACCATCATTGTTAATCACCGCCGGTGTGGAGCGCGTAGGGTCGAGCTTCATTACCTTTTGCGCGATGTACAGGCTGTAATAACGGTAGGCGACAAGGTAGACGGAAACCGACGCCACTACGATCCACAGCGCACTTACGTGCTCACCACGACGCAGTGCGACAACCGAGAGGCAAAATGCCCCGATGATTCCAAGAATCACCCAGGGTATGTGCTTGAATAACTTTTTAGTATCCATAGTAAAACCTGGCTTATTGAGATGAATAATGGGCCGAAGCCGTTTGGGTTTAAGTTAGGGTTTGAGGAGGTATTGATTCGCTATGCTGGGGACGATCTTGCCAGATCTTTGCGCGCGTAAAGTTGGGTAAATCTGTGAGTGGTTGTATGTGGGGTTAAGCGGTCACTTGCGGGGGTAAGCGGTTGGGGATGAGTGCGAGTGGGTGTGAATATGTGATTGGGATCACGTAAATATGGCTGGCAGGTTTTTATAGAGGTTGAATATGAACGTCAAAGTCATAAGGCTGTATTGATATCGATAGGGATAGTAATTAGTCAGCTTATACATGGTCATTTATTACAGCATATGAAAATGATTTTTAACAATAAATAATGCTTAAAATGAAATATTAAGTGCTTAAGCTTTAATCTATTAGTAATATCAAGAACGTGATGTTTTATAAAATATGAATGGATGCAAAAATGTTAAAGAATTATATCAAACAAGCTCTTGCTATTCAGCAGGAAGAAGGCGATGCCTCAAATAATGCATTGAAGAAATATCTGGCAGGAATAGCTGCATATAATGTAAGCAAGGATGAGGAATACGACTTTTTATATGCTAATTATCAGGCATTATGGATTTACTCCAATTTTGGTGAGTCGGAAAAGGCGCTGTCGCAGGCTAAAAAATGTATGGAGTTGATGGCTGACACCATAAGTACTGGTGCTATATTTCATTATACCGATACAGGGCAGTTTTATGAAGAGGTGATCCGCTATGCGACAAACAATATAGCATGGTATTCCTACGAACACTCAGATAGTATCGATGAACTAGAACGCGCGCTGGAAACAATATCTCTTGGCTGTAACTATATTGACAGCCCTGATTACTTTTACGCTTTCGATACTAAAGTCCGTATCTTACTTAAATTGGGTCGAAAAGAAGAAGCTTTTAAAATTGTTTTTGCTTGCCTGCAACAACTACCCAACTTCTCTGATTTTTCTGATATCAAGAAACAAAAGGAGTATCAGGACTGGAAAAATAACTTTGACACGGGAACTATGCAATTTTCAGAGCAGGAAACGGCTTTTCTGCAAAAAGCAGCAAAAATTACCGCCCATTTCAAAAAATTGACTGCTGAAGGTAAATTGAGTATTACCCAGGTTGAAGAATCGATCCCCGAAAAGAAAATTGTTCTTATCAAAGATATAAAAGGGAAATATTTATTCCCTGATGGTTACTACGAAGATGAAGACTGCCTGTTGCTGTATAAGGGAAATGTTCATATTAAAGAAAACCTCGATGAAGAATGGTGTGAGAGACAGTTCGAAGGTATAACCTGGAAAAATGATCTTTATGGCATCCTGATAGATGGTAACCTCGTTGTTGAAGGCGATGTCACTATCGACCTGCCGGTCCTTTCAGTCACGAAAGATCTCACCTGCGATTATCTCTACTCTGGCGACGGCCACACGTTAATACAAGGTAACGCCAATATAAAATACGGCATTTACGGAGAGCATAACGACGGGTCGTTGGAGATAAAAGGCCAACTCACTACTGCCTATATTCTGGCATATGACCACCATATGCCCCGTAAGTCAGACTCAGGAGAATTTATTCACATAGAAGGCGGTGACTTCTGCGATCTTGAGCACTTACATATTGGTGAAAGCTATGGTAGCGGATGGGGTTGGAACTGGAATTATTTTGATGACGCCCTCCGACTCCTTAATAAGGCGGTATTTATGGAGGACGATGGAGATATAGTATTTTCCGTATACAATTTTTTTGCCATCGTAAAACGCGGAGAAAATCCCTTCCACGAAATAAAGTAAAGATTGCGGAGCGATAATCTTTATATTCCAACGTACCGGATAACACGAAAAATCCCCTGGCGATATCGTCAGGGGATTTGTGTTTATGCAACACACGTTTTTTTAGCGCGAAGTGTGGGCGAACTACGCCACCACTTCCATCTCCATCATTACCGGATGGAAACGGCGCTTGAAGTAAATCAGCCCGTGGCCCTGCTGGCTGAGGGTAATGTTGCGGATTTCCACCAGATAAACCAGATGACTGCCGATGGTCTGCACCTGGCTAATCTCGCCTTCGAGACTTGCCAGTGAGCCTTTCAGGACCGGCTGACCCAGCGTCCCTTTCTGCCAGCAGGAGAGGCCGAAGCGGTCATCCATCGTCATGCCGGTCATTCCGGCGAAGTGGCGAGCCATTTCCTCTTGCTCGTGGTTTAGCACGTTGATGCACAGCTTGCCGTTGCCCTGGAACACCGGATTCATAGCGCTATTGGCATTGATGCAGACCATCACCGACGGCGGCGTATCGGTTACCGAGCAGACTGCGGTGGCGGTGATGCCACAGCGGCCCGCCTCGCCTTCGGTGGTGATGACGTTAACCGCGGCCGACAGGCTGGCCATGGCATCGCGAAAACGCAGACGTTGTTCATCTAATTGCATTGTGACCTCCTGCTGCGAATTACTTCAGCAGCTTATCCAGCATGTTGATATCGGTATTGTTGTGCAGATGCGGCACCGTCCAGCCGTGCTGGTCGTACTCAGACAGGCAGCGGTCGACCATCGCCATCATTTTGTCCATGTTGCCGGAGCTTTGCGCCTGGCGCAGGCACTGCAGGCGAATTTCATCCTGGCTGCCGGAGTAGTTGATCTCATACAGCTCATGGCGGCCGCCAAATTCGCTGCCGATGGCGTCCCACATCAGTTTGAGGATCTTGATGCGCTCGACGTGATCCATGCCGTTCGATCCGCGCACATATTTCGCCAGGTATTCGTTGATCTGCGGGTTATTGAGATCGCGGGCGCTGGACGGCAGGTAGATCAGGCCGCTGGTGACGCTGCGCTCGATAATGTTTTTGACTTTGGCGTAGGCCATTGGAGCCATCACGCGATAGGTTTGCAGCGCGGCGTGATCCGGCAGATACGCGCCGTTGACCCACGGCGTCGCTTCGGCGCACATCGAATCGCTCAGCGCCCAGAACATATTGCGCCAGGCCACGACTTCGCCAAGCTCGGCCTGCACGCCACGGAACTCCAGGGTGCCGGTGCACTCCAGCGAGCGCTTCAGCAGGGCGGTGATGAAATCGAGCTTCACCGCCAGACGTACGCAGGCCTGCAGCGGATACATGCGGGCGAAACCGCCTTCCATGGTCCAGCGACGGCAGCGATCGAAATCGCGATAAATCAGCACGTTTTCCCATGGGATCAGCACGTTATCCAGCACCAGGATCGCATCGTTCTCGTCGAAGCGGCTGGAGAGCGGATAATCGTATGGCGATCCGGTGGCTCCGGCCACCAGCTCATAGGAGGCGCGGGAGATAAGTTTGACCCCTTCGGCGTCCATTGGCGCGACGAACATCAGTGCGAAATCCGGGTTTTCACCCATCACCTGCGCCGAGCCGAAGCCAATCATGTTGTAGTGGGTTAGCGCCGAGTTGGTGGCGACGACTTTCGCACCGCTGACGATGATCCCGGCATCGGTCTCTTTCTCCAGCTTGATATAGACGTCTTTCACTTCGTCTGCTGGCTTATGACGATCGATCGGCGGGTTAACAATGGCGTGGTTAAAGTACAGGCCGGTTTCCTGAATGCGGGTGTACCAGTTGCGGGCGTTTTGTTCGAACTGGCCGTAAAACGCCGGATTCGCGCCTAATGCGCAGCCGAAGGCAGCTTTGTAGTCCGGGGTACGGCCCATCCAGCCATAGCTCAGGCGCGACCATTCGGCGATGGCGTCGCGCTGCTGGCGCAGGTCGTCGGCGCTTTTCGCCACGCGGAAGAATTTGTGGGTGTAGCCACCGCTGCCGGTGTCGGTGCCCCAGCACAAGGTGTCCTGTAGTTCGGGCTTGTGCAGTGCGTCGTACATTTGCGCGACGGAGGCGGCGGCGTTACGAAAAGCCGGATGCGTAGTCACATCTTTAACGCGCTCTCCGTAGATATAAATCTCGCGGCCGTCCTGTAAGCTCTTCAGGTACTCTTCACCGGTTAACGGGCGTTTAGCGTCTGCACGGAAATTTTCAGGTTTCATAGGGATGACCTCTTCAGTATTAATCGGAAAGTGATGTTAAATTTATGTTTTGTTTTTGTTGTTCAATTGAAGCGGTTAACGCGGCTTTCGTGAAGAGACTTTTAGGTCAACGGTGGGTACTTTTCGGGCGGGGTTGAGTTATGTGATCCGAGTGCCGTTTGGTTTGTTATAGCGTACGATTGCCCCTCGCCCTGGCCCTCTCCCATAGGGAGAGGGGACCGATCGGTGCAGCATTTAATACAGCGCCGCTCTGGTTTTCTCCCTCGCCCCTTTGGGGAGAGGGGACCGATCGATGCAGCATTTAATACAGCGCCTATCTGGTTTTCTCCCTCGCCCCTTTGGGGAGAGGGCCGGGGTGAGGGGGATCATGACACCGGCACTTTTTGCGTTCTGAACGCGCTCGGCGAGCAGCCCACTAAACGATTAAAAAAGCGGGCGAAATAGGCCGGGTCTTTAAAGCCCAGCTGCCAGGCTATCTCGTTGACTGCGCTATCAGAGAACAGCAGCAGCCGCTTGGCTTCGCGCAGCTGCCGGTCGAAAATCAGTCGCTTTGGCGGGCGGTTGGCGAAGCGGCGACAGATATCGGTCAGCCTGGATTCGGTCAGATGCAGCTCGCTGGCGTAATCCGGTACCGTCCAGTGCAGGTGGTAGTGGCTATCGATCAACTGGTTAAAACGCTGGAACAGCTTTAGCTCGCCGCGCATCCCGCTGGCGGCATGATCGTCAAGCTTTGCGTTGCGCAGCAGCAGAGTGAACACTGCCTGCGCCAACAGCATCAGGGTGTGTTCGCGCCCCGGCAACTGCGCGGTCGATTCGCGTTCAATCAGCCGCCAGTAGTGCGCCAGCGCCGCCAGCTCTTCGGGCTTGTCGGCCAGCGACAGGCAGATGCCCGGCAGGCCGAAGGCTTCCCGCGTGCCAGGGTAGAGCACCTCCAGCAGCGGCCAGACCAGATCCTCCCGTATCGTCAGCACGTGGCCGTCGCTATCGGACTGGGTGATAAACGCGTGCGGCACCGAGGGCGGCGTCAGGACAAACAGCGGCGCCTGCACCGAGTAGCGACTCTCGTCGAGCTGCAGCTCAATCTGCCCGGTATCAAGAAAGTGCATCTGAAAATACTGGTCGTGACGGTGCGCCTGCATATCACGACCGAAGAACTCCGCCATGCGCGCAAACGACTGATAATGCACATCTTCCGTCCCAAGACTCTCATCGTACTCTTTGTTGATATCGATATTGGTGACAGGACTCTGGCACATAGCGGCTCCTTACGGCGTCGCGCGAGGACGCGATCCTTTCATCGGAATAGCCCAGATAATCATCGCGCCAATCACCAGCAGGGCGGCGACGAACCACAGGCCGCTGCTAAAGCTGCCGGTAACATCTTTCAGCCAGCCGATCATTAGCGGACTGATGGCCGATCCGATATTGCCGGTGGCGTTGATCACCGCGATACCGATCGCTCTGGCGCGCAGGCTGATCGACTGATCCGGGGTAGTCCAGAAAATGGCCATTGCGCTAAACGATCCGGTGGAGGCCATCACGATCCCCAACAGTTGGATCAGGCTGTGATCGGTGGCCGACGCCAGTAGCCAGCCCGCAGCGGCGAACAGGAACGGCAGGGCGGTGTGATGTTTTCGTTCCTGGTGTCTATCTGAGTGGCGGCTCCAGTAGATCATCCCCAGAATGGTACAAATCTGCGGGATCGCCGCCAGCAGGCCGATAGTGATATTGCTGCTGCCTTCGTTAAAGCTTTTGAGGATCTGCGGCGTCCAGATGCTGATCGCGCTGAGGGTATTGGTCAGGCAGAAGTACGCCAGGGTGTACATCAGCACGATGGGCGTAAATACTTCGCGCCACAGGCTGCGTTTCTGCATGGCGTGATGGCTGATCGCCCCTTCCGGCTGTACCAGCGTCAGGCGATCGTTATCCATCATCTCCTGCAGGCACTTTTTGTCCTCTGCCGTCAGCCATTTGGCCTTCGACGGCGAATCATCGAGCCAGAACCAGACCATAATGCCGAGCAGCACCGACGGGAAGCCTTCCAGCAGGAACAGCCACTGCCAGCCGTGCAGGTTTAACATACCGTCCATCGACAGAATATAGCCGGAGACGATAGAGCCCAGCGCGGTGGTTACCGGCATCGCTATCATAAACAGCGCGTTGGCGCGGGCGCGGAAAAAGGCCGGAAACCAGAAGGTCAGATACAGCAGGATGCCGGGCAGGAAACCGGCCTCGGTGATCCCCACCAGCATCCGCAGGATGTAGAGGCTGTTTGGCCCGGTAGCGAACATGGTGGCGGTAGAGGCGATGCCCCACAGCACCATGATGGTGGCAATCCAGCGGCGAGCGCCGACGATGCTGAGCATCACGTTGCTGGGGATGCCGAAAATCACGTAGGTGGCGTAAAACAGGGTGGTGGCAAGGCCGAACATGGTGGCGTTGAGGCCCAGATCCTGCCCCATGGTCAGCCCAGCAAAGCCGATATTGATCCTGTCTAAAAACGAGAAGATAAACAGCACGAACAAAAATACGATCAGGCGGCGGAACAGCTTGTTGATAACCGACTGCTGCTGCGCCGTTAGCTGTTTATGCTGATTGGCAGGATCTTGCGCTTCCGGGAGTGCTGATGATGTGTCGCTCATTGTCTTTTCCTCTAATGGGAATTTTGTAGGGTACTGCTGTTTGCCCGGCGGCGCTGCGCTTACCGGGCCTACGGTTCGATGTTGTTGTAGGAGCGTAGCGCCACCCGGCGTTAGTAGACGCCTGACGAACCGTTGGTCGTTTTTTCCGCGCCAAATCGTGCCGCCAGCGCTTCGGCACCACGCGCCAGTAGGGTGGTATCGACGCCGACGGCGACAAACAGCGCGCCAAGTTCCAGATAACGCTTTGCCAGTTGTTCGTTAGCCATCAGGATCCCCGGCGCTTTGCCCGCTGCGCGAATCTGCGCGATAGCCTGTTCGATGGCGGCCTGCACTTCCGGGTGCTGCGGATTGCCGCCAAAGCCCATGTCGGCGCTGAGATCGGCCGGGCCGATAAACACGCCGTCCACGCCTTCAACGTCGAGAATTTGCGCCAGGTTTTTCAAGGCTTCGCGAGTTTCGATTTGCACCAGCACGCACATCGCGTCGTTGGCCTGATGGAGGTAATCGGGAATGCGGTTCCAGCGCGAGGCGCGGGCCAGGGCGCTGCCGACGCCGCGAATGCCTGCAGGCGGATAGCGAGTAGCCTTCACCGCCAGCCGCGCTTCGTCGGCGTTCTGCACCATCGGCACCAGCAGGGTTTGTACGCCAACGTCCAGCAACTGTTTAATCTGCACCGGGTCGTTCCACGACGGACGCACCACCGGCTGGCTGGGGTAGGGGGCGATTGCCTGGAGCTGGGTCAGTACCGTTTGCACATTATTCGGCGCATGTTCGCCATCGATCAGCAGCCAGTCGAACCCGGCACCGGCCAGCAGCTCGGCGCTGTAGCTGCTGGTGAGTCCCAGCCACAGACCAATCTGCGGGCGACCGGATTTTAAGGCGTCTTTAAAGGCGTTATTCATCATGTTCCCCTTAAACAAAGCGGCAGCTAATCGAGCCCATGTTGCCGTAGTCGACGTGGAAGGTGTCGCCCTTGCGCGCCGGAACCGGGCGAGTAAAGGAGCCGCCGAGAATAATCTGTCCGGCTTCCAGTTGAACGTCGTATGGTGCGAGCTTGTTTGCCAGCCAGGCCACGCCGTTGGCCGGATGATTGAGCACCCCTGCGGCGACGCCGGTCTCTTCAATCACGCCGTTGCGATAGAGCAGGGCGGAGATCCAGCGCAGATCCAGCTCGTCGGGTTTAATCGGGCGACCGCCGAGGATCACTCCGGCGTTGGCGGCGTTATCGGAGATGGTGTCGAAGACTTTGCGCGGGCGCTGGGTTTCCGGGTCAACGTTGTGGCAGCGGGCGTCGATAAGCTCCAGCGCCGGGATCACGTAGTCGGTCGCATTGTAGACGTCGAACAGCGTGCAGTTCGGGCCACGCAGCGGTTTTGCCAGCACGAAGGCCAGCTCCACTTCGATGCGCGGGACGATAAAGCGGTCGGTGGGAATATCGCCGCCGTCGTGGAAAAACATATCGTCGAGCAGCGCGCCGTAGTCCGGTTCGCTGATTTGCGAGCTGGCCTGCATCGCTTTTGAGGTCAGGCCAATTTTGTGACCCTTCAGCACGCGCCCTTCGGCGATTTTCAGGTTGACCCATTCGCGCTGTACGGCGTAGGCGTCTTCGATGGTGATCGTTGGATAATCCAGCGAAATAGCGCGGATCTGTTCGCACTGTTTTTCCGCCTGGTTCAGCCGTTGAGCGATCAGAGTATGGGTCTGTTTATCGAGCATAGTTGCTTCCTGTTACGTCGTTCGGTGCTGCTGCGCCGGGTGGCGACGCGAGTGCGTCTTACCCGGCCTACGGTTCGTGTCGCTTTGTGTTATGTGCCGGAAGCCGGGGTGGTTTTCCCCCTCTCCCTGTGGGAGAGGGCCGGGGTGAGGGCATCAGGCCGCAGAGAGCCCCCCTCACCCTAACCCTCTCCCCCAAAGGGGTGAGGGGACTGACCGAGCGCGCCTTATTTAAACAGTGCGTGCACGTTGTTCTGTTTGTAATTCAACGTCGGATGCAGCTCGGTGATTTCAAACGACAGCGCCAGATAGCGGCTCTCCATCAGCGCGGAGAAATGGGCTTTAATCAGCGCGAACAGCATATCGCCCACGTCCTGACGGCTCTCCTGACTGCGTCCGGAGCCAATCTTCAGCGTCATATGCACGAAGGCGTAATCGTGCTGACCGTCGGCCATCTGCCAGGTATCCAGCCAGATGGCGCGACTGCGAATGCCGCCGATGGGAAAGATGCCGGTCGCCGCCAGCGCTTCGCTCACTTTGCTGAACAGACCCGGTAAATCGGCCTGTTCGCGGATGTTATCGGTACATTCGGCGATAAAATGCGGCATTCTGTGTTCTCCTTAGGCGTGTTCCGGCAGCGGGAACACGGCGTTGACCTGGCCGGTACCGGAGCTGGCGAACAGTTCGGTAATAAACTCCACCTTGCCGTCATACTTATCCCAGCCCAGCAGGCCGAGCAGCATCACCGTGTCGTGCATATTGCCTTCGCCGTAGCAGTAGTCGGCGTACTCCGGCAGCATGGTGCAGAACTCTTTGAACTTACCTTCACGCCACAGCTTCACGACGCGCTCGTCCATCTGATGGTCGAACTCGCGGGTGTAGCTGTTCATACCTTCTTCCGCACGCTGATCGTCGATAAAGCGATGCGACAACGAACCGCTGGCCAGAACCGCCACGGTGCCGTCATATTTCTCGATAGCCTTAAGAATGGCCTCGCCCAGCTTGCGGCTGTCGGCAAAATCGTGAACGGTGCAGAACGCCGAGATAGAGACCACTTTGAAATGCTTATCGGCGTTCATGTAGCGCATCGGTACCAGCGTGCCGTACTCTAGCTTCAGGCTCGGGATGTTGTGCGCTTTGGCGCGCACGCCCAGCTTGACCGCTTCGTCGGCGATAAGCTGGCCCAGCTCCGGGTTGCCGTCGTAGTCGTAGGTCATGTCGCGGATAAAATGTGGAAGCTCGTTGCTGGTATAGACGCCCTGAAAATGATCAGCGCAGTTAATGTGATAGGCGCTATTTACCAGCCAGTGAGTATCAAAAACGATAATCGTATCGACGCCCAGTTCACGACAGCGCTTGCTGATTTCTTTATGCCCATCAATGGCTCCCTGACGGCAGCCATGATTTTTACCCGGCAGTTCAGAAAGATACATTGACGGTACGTGAGTGGTTTTTGCTGCTAACGCTAACTTTCCCATATCAGACTCCCCATTTTGGGATCGGATGGTCGCCCATCGAGATGCAGACGTTTTTCATTTCAGCGAATACTTCAAAGCTGTATTCGCCGCCTTCGCGGCCGGTGCCGGAGGCCTTCACGCCGCCGAATGGCTGACGCAGGTCGCGGACGTTCTGGGTGTTGACGAACACCATTCCGGCTTCGATGCCGCGCGCCAGACGCAGCACTTTGCTGACGTCCTGGGTCCAGATATAAGAGGCGAGGCCGTATTCCACATCGTTGGCCAGGCGCAGACCATCCGCCTCGTCTTTAAACGGCAGCAGACAGGCTACCGGGCCAAAAATCTCTTCCTGGGCGACGCGCATGCGGTTGTCGACGTCCGCCAGCACCGTCGGGCGCAGGAAGTTACCGCTTTGCAGATGCGCAGGCAGATCGGTCGGTTTATCCGGGCCGCCTGCCAACAGGGTTGCCCCCTCTTCAATACCGAGGCGGATATAGCCGGAAACCTTCTCCCAGTGCTGCTGGCTGATCAGGGCTCCCACCTGAGTGTTCGGATCGGCCGGATCGCCGACGCGCAGGCGGTTCGCGCGTTCGGCAAAACGTTTGACGAATTCGGGATAGATGCTCTGCTGAATAAAGATGCGCGAGCCGGCGGTGCAGCGTTCGCCGTTGATCGAGAAGATGGTGAACAGCGCGGCGTCGAGTGCGCGCTCGATATCGGCATCTTCAAAAATCAGCACCGGTGATTTGCCGCCGAGCTCCATGGAGTACTTTTTCAGCCCGGCGTTTTTCATGATATTGCGCCCGGTGGCGGTACCGCCGGTAAACGACACCGCGCGGATGTCGTGGTGGCGCACCAGCGCATCGCCCGCCGTCGCGCCGTAGCCCTGAACCACGTTCAGTACGCCCGCCGGAATGCCCGCTTCCAGCGCCAGTTCGCCCAGACGATCAGCGGTCAGCGGCGACAGCTCGGACATTTTCAGCACCGCGGTGTTGCCCAGCGCCAGGCACGGCGCAACCTTCCAGGTGGCGGTCATAAACGGCACGTTCCACGGCGATACCAGCGCGCACACGCCGACCGGCTGTACGAGGGTGTAGTTGAGCATCTTGTCGTCAACGGGGTAGGTCTTGCCGTTCATCTGTTGGCACACTTCGGCGAAAAATTCGAAGTTATGCGACGCTCGTGGGATCAGCACGTTTTTGGTCTGGTGGATCGGCAGGCCAGTGTCGGCGGTCTCCATAGCGGCGATCTCCGGCACGTTCTGGTCGATCAGAGAGCCAAGACGACGCATCAGACGCGCGCGCTCTTTCATCGGCAGATTGGCCCATTTCGGGAACGCCTCTTTTGCCGCCGCTACCGCCTGATTGACTTCGGCTTCGCCGCCGGAGGCGACTTCCGCCAGCACTTCACCGGTTGCCGGGTTGGTGGTATGAAAATACTCGGCGCCAGCGACGTTTTTGCCGTTGATCCAGTGGTTTATCTTTTTCATGACAGCTTCTCCTCATACGCTTGCTGGCTGATGATACGGTTGACCAGGCGACCGACGCCTTCCACTTCGACGATCACTTCATCGCCCGGCACCACGTCCGACAGCCCTTTAGGCGTACCGGTGGCGATCATGTCGCCCGGTTGCAGGGTCATAAACTCGCTGAGATAAGCGATCAGGAACGGAATGCTGAAGATCAGATCGGCGGTGGTGCCCTGCTGGCGCAGCTCGCCGTTGACCCAGGTGCACAGCGCCAGGTTATGTGGATCCGGGATCGACTCTTTCGCGACGATCCATGGGCCGATCGGCGTCAGGGTGTCGCGGCTTTTCACCCGCAGATTGGGGCGATAGTAGTTTTCCAGATAGTCGCGGATGGCGTAGTCGTTGCAGACGGTATACCCGGCGACGTACTCCATGGCGTCGGCTTCGGCGACTTTACGCGCGGTTTTGCCGATCACCACCACCAGTTCGGCTTCGTAGTGCATGTACTCGACGTTATCCGGGCGTACCGATTCCTGCTGGTGGCCGATAAAGGTGTTCGGCGCTTTGATAAACACCAGCGGTTCGGTGGGCGGCTTAAACTCCAGCTCGCTGGCGTGATCGGCGTAGTTCAGGCCCAGCGCGAACAGCGTGCCGTCGGCGGGCGGCAACCAGCGGAATTCGCCCTCGTTTAGCAGCCTGCCGTCAGCCAGGCGAACCTGGTCGCGTTCATCAACCTGAACATCGTGCTGCTGTCCCTGCCATTCAATGCGTGCTTGTTTCATGCCAGCTCTCCTTCTGCGACCACCGGGTTCTCCAGCGCCGGGAAGCCCTCGGCGAGAATGCGCACGCGATCGCCGGGTTGCAGCGTGACGCGGTTATGCGGGGTACCGATCAGAATGGCGTCGCCAGGGTTGAGCGTGGCGAATTCGCTCAGGGCGCTCAGCAGCTCGGCGGCGGAGCGCTGGAGGTCAGCGGTGTTCCAGCTGTCCGCTTCGCGACCGTTGATTTCGGTGATGATATTTAGATTATCGACGTTGTTGACCGGCGCGAGTTCGCCAATCGGACAAAAGCCGTCGCGGCATTTGGCCTTGATTGCCGGACGATAGAAGCTCTCTTCCGGCAGGCTGACGTCGTTAGCCAGCGCGTACCCTGCAATATAAGCGGCGGCTTCTTCTGCGGCCACTTTGCGCGCGGTTTTACCGACGACAAGCGCCACGGTCGCGCCGCTCTGTACGGTTTCGCCCTGCGGGTAAGGGATGTTCTCGCCGTTGCCGATCACGGTATTGCGCGGTTTGATAAACCAGACCGCGGTTTTCGGCGGCGTTTTGTAGGGGGCCTGTTGAAACGCTTCACGCCAGGCATCAAGCTGGCTGCGATGGTTAAGCGCTACGGCGAAGATGGTACCTTTCATTCACCACTCCTTTGCTGCTGATTTCGGAATCGAAGATATTTCATTAATATGTTAATGATCATCTTTTATGCTTTGCGGAAACGTTTGGCAAACAGAAGTGAATATTTTGTGATGTGATTAACAATAAATTTACACTTATAATTTTTATTCTTTATAAATCAATTGATAATGATTTTACCCTGTACCATCTGGTACTTTTCAGAGGCAGAAACCGGTTGCTTCCTGGCGCAATTAGCGCTAATTATTAACTTATTAACAGAATGATAGTTTTATTTAGAGGTATGTGATGCATGATTCGTTAACCATCGCGCTATTGCAGGCGCGGGAAGCGGCGATGGCCCATTTCAGGCCGATCGTTAAACGTCATAATCTTACCGAGCAGCAGTGGCGTATCGTGCGCATTCTTGCCGAAAATCCGTCGATGGATTTCCACGACCTGGCTTTTCGCGCCTGTATTTTACGCCCGAGCCTGACCGGTATTCTCACCCGCATGGAGCGAGACGGTTTGGTGTTGCGCCTAAAGCCGATTAACGATCAGCGCAAACTGTACGTTTCGCTGACGCCAGCGGGTTTGAAGCTATATGACAGTGCGCAGACCCAGGTAGAAGAGGCTTATCGCCTGATTGAAGCCGAGTTCACCGCAGAGAAAATGCAGCAACTGACCGCGCTGCTGGAGGAGTTTATTGCGCTGGGTAACGGGGCGAGAGGAGAGGAAGAGGCGTCGTAAGATGGCCCGGAGCCGTGAAAACGTGAAAATCCCCGGAGGCGGTGCTGGCGCACCTGTCCGGGCTACGATCCACAGCCGCTTACGGGCTGGTAGCCCGGACAGGCGCAGCGCGCCGCCTCCGGGAAAGGCACCATTTAGAACAGCGTATCCAGTTCTTCCAGCAGGTTGTATTGGTCATCCACCAGCAGCAGCGTTTTCCATTTATCAAACGTCAGGCACGGGTGCGAGGTACCAAACACCAGAATATCGCCGACCTGCACGTCGCTGCCCGGTGCAAGGTGCAGCATGCAGTGCTGATCCATAATCCCCACGCTCGCGATCCCCTCGGCGGATAGCTGCGCACCGTGACGATAGAGGGCGATGGGCTGCGGCAGTCCGGCGTCGAAGGCACAGTCGCGCTTGCCGAAGTTAACCACCGCGCGATCCGCTTCCGGCACCGACTGGACCATCGCCATCAGCTCCAGCGCCGAGGTTAAGTCGCCGCCCAGATCGCAGGCGATCGGATCCCGCGCCACCAGCTCCTGCTGCGCGATATCGTAGATCCCCCGGTCGTGGGTGATATAGCAGCCGGGGCGGATAACGATCCGGCAGTTCGCCGGTTTCTCCGCCGCCAGCCAGATGTTACACACCACGTCGTACCAAACGGTACCGGCACCGGTCAGCACAAACTCGCCCTCAACCAGCGGTGCCATTCGACAGGCCAGTTCGGCGGCCTGGCGCAGCAGGGCTTCAACCTGCGGCTGCGGATCGTCGCCGTGCAAAACCCCTTCATACAGCTCAAGACCGCGCAGCTTCAGGCCCGGCAGCTCCGCCACCGCCTGTGCCAGCGCCAGCGCGTCCTCAACGCTGCGACAGCCGCAGCGCCCGCCCTGCACGCCCAGCTCAATCAGCACATCCAGCGTTTGCCGCCGCTCGCTGAAAAACGCCGACAGCGTGCGGGCATTGGCAAGGCTATCCACGCAGCAGATAAAATCCGCCGCCCGATAATGCCCTTTCAGGCGCGATACCACCTGCATATTGGCCTTGCCGACCAGTTGGTTGACCATCAAAACGCGCTGCACGCCGCTGGCCATCGCCGCGCTGGCTTGCCAGGCGCTACCCACGCCGATCCCCCATGCGCCCGCCTGCTGTTGCGCCTGAAAAATCCACGGCGTCATCGTCGTTTTACCGTGCGGTGCCAGCGAGACGCCGCGCGCATCGGCGTAGCGCTGCATCCAGGCGATGTTATTTTCCAGTGCCGTTTTTTTCAGCAGCGCGGCGGGGAGGCAGATATCCTCTGCCAGCAGATTTGCCGGGGCGGACATCACGGCGGCTTTGTGCGGGACAAGCGTATCGGAATGGTATTTCATAACACTATCCTTTCAGGGTTTATGCTCGGATAAAAGTTGGGTATCAATTTTAATTTATTGATAAATATAAATTTAATATGTGATCGTTATGTTTAATGAATAAAAGTATCATAAATTTATCTGGTTTTTGCGTAGTTTTCCACTGTTTTTCCGCCTTGTAAATGGTTAACTTGTCGGCAGAGTTGAAAGGGAGTAATTGCGATGAAAGTTAACTGGCTTTTCAAAAACGTCACCGTCATCGACGGCAGCGGCGGGCCGCAGTTTCGTGGTGACGTAGCGGTGAAGGGCGATCGGATTGTGGATATGGCCCCGGCGTTGAATCTGGCGGCGGAGCAGGTGGTTGAGGGGCTGGGGCGTGTACTGGCCCCCGGGTTTATCGATGTGCATACCCATGACGATATCAACGTCATCCGTATGCCGGAGTATTTGCCCAAGCTGAGCCAGGGGGTGACGACGGTGATTGTCGGCAACTGCGGGATCAGCGCGGCGACGGCAACCATGCGCGACGGCGTGCCGGACCCGATGAACTTGCTGGGCGAGCAGGAGCAATTTATTTATCCCACCGTTGAGGCTTACGCCCACGCGGTGGAGGCGGCGAAGCCGTCACTGAACGTTGGCACGCTGATTGGTCATACCGCGCTGCGCAACAATCATATGGATGATTTGTTCCGCCCGGCGACGGAAAGCGAAATCGCCGGGATGCGTGTTCAACTGCGCGACGCATTGCGTCAGGGGGCGCTGGGGCTGAGTACCGGTCTGGCCTACGCCAGCGCATTCCAGTCCACCACTGAAGAGGTGATGGCGCTGGCGGAAGAGCTGGCGGCGGAGAAGGGAATTTATACCACCCACTTGCGCTCGGAGTTTGAACCGATTCTGGAAGCGCTCGACGAAGCGTTCCGCATTGGTCGCCACGGCAACGTGCCGGTGGTGGTCTCGCATCACAAGTGCGCCGGGGCGAAAAACTGGGGCCGTACGAAGGAGACGCTGGCTTTTTTCGATGAGATGCGCCAGCGCCAGGAGATTGCCTGCGACTGCTACCCCTATTCCGCCAGTTCGTCGACGCTGGATATGAAGCAGGTGACCGATGAGTTCGACATCGTTATCACCTGGTCCGAAGCGCAGCCGGAACAGGCCGGTAAAACCCTCAAGCAAATTGCCGATGGCTGGCAGGTGAGCCTCCATGATGCGGCGGCGCGGCTAATGCCCGCAGGTGCAATCTATTACAACATGGACGAGCAGGACGTGCGGCGGGTGCTGCGTTATCCGGTCACCATGATCGGCTCCGATGGCCTGCCGAACGACCCGATGCCGCATCCCCGGCTGTGGGGGGCTTTCCCTCGGGTACTGGGCCACTACAGTCGCGATGAACAGCTGTTTCCGCTGACCACCGCCATTCACAAAATGACCGGACTCTCGGCGGCACGCTTTCAGCTTGCGGATCGTGGGCTGGTGAAAGTGGGCTACTTCGCCGATCTGGTGCTGTTTGACCCGCAAACGGTGCGCGATGTCGCCAGCTTCTCCGACCCGAAACAACCGGCGGACGGCATAGAAGCGGTGATGGTCAACGGCGTGATGAGCTACGGCAGCGATAAAAAGATTACCGGGCGCGCAGGGCGTTTCCTGCGCCGCCGAATGAGCTAAGGAGTGAAAGATGAGTATTAAACGTTATGGTGTGGAAGGCGGAACCGGCACCGGCGGGCAGCATCTGCCGTTCGCCCGCGCGGTGGAAGCGGGTGGCTGGCTGTACGTCTCCGGTCAGACGCCGATGAAAGATGGTGAAGTGGTGGAAGGGGGGATTATCGACCAGGCGCGTCTGGCGATTCAGAACTGCGTGGATATCATGACCGAAGCGGGCTATACCCTCGCCGACGTCGTACACGTCAAAGTGATCCTCACCGATTCGCGCTATTTCCAGTCCTTCAACAAAGTGTTCCGCGAGTTCTTTGGCGATAACCCGCCAGCCCGCATCTGCTGCGTGGCGGACCTGGTGGTGGATTGCAAAGTCGAAGTAGATGTGACCTGTTATAACGCGGCGCGCGTGTAAAACCGCGCGAGAAAAATAACATTCTTCTCCGCTCGGGGAGGAATAAGCAAAAAAGTGTGATATTGGCGCCAGACTGAATAAACAGGCTGGCACCAGCGGTGTCGCTTTGCCTTTTTTCAGGCATTGTTTCTATCAACTTATAATATTCAGCAGTACGAGTATTATTTATTACGTCTGGATGTGAGCAATGAATAATATGTCCTTTTTGATTTGGTTCTCGGTCTATGCCTGCGCCATGATTACGTTAGGCTGGTATGTGTCGCGTAAGCAAAAGACGGGTGAAGATTTTTTACTGGGCGGCCGTTCTCTGCCGATGATCCTGACTCTGGGTTCAACCGTCGGTACCATGGTCGGTACCGGCTCAAGCGTTGGTGCGGTGGGCTTTGGCTACACTAACGGCTGGGCGGGGATGCTGTATGGTCTTGGCGGCGCGGTAGGGATCCTGCTGGTGGCGTGGCTATTTGCTCCGGTACGTAAGTTTCGCTTTATGACCATGAGCGAAGAGATGTCTTATTATACCGGCGGCAGCAAAATAATTAAAAACCTGGTCGCTATCCTTATTTTTATTGCCTCAATTGGTTGGCTTGGTGCACATATTTTAGGGGGCGGTCTGTATCTTGCCTGGGCCAGTGGTATCGATATTAACGTTGCCAAAATCATTATCGCCCTGGCCTTTGTGGTGTATGTCGGTATCGGCGGTTACTCGGCGGTAGTCTGGATCGATACCATTCAATCCATCGTGCTGTTTGTCGGTTTTATTCTGATGGCGATTCTGGCGGTGCATCACGTTGGCGGCTGGAGCCATATTCAGCAAGCGGTTGACCCGGCGGCGCAAAGTTTATTTGCCGTGGATAAACTGGGTATTCTGCCTGCGTTCTCTTTGGCGATAGTCATCGGCGTTGGCGTGCTGGCGACACCTTCTTACCGTCAGCGAATCTATTCGGCGAAGACGGTCTCCTCGGTACGTCAGTCTTTCACCATCACGGGTCTGCTGTACCTTGGCTTCTCCTTCCTGCCAGCGATTATCGGCATGGCGGTGTGGACCATGAATGCGAACCTGGAAAACAGCGGTTTCGCCTTCCTGTTTGCCACGCAGGTATTGCCGCCGGTGCTGGCGATGGCAATTCTGATTGCCGGGATGTCGGCCAATATGTCGTCAGGCAGCTCCGACGCGATTGCCGCGGTGTCCATCATGCTGCGCGACCTCTATACCCTCGTCACCGGGCATATGCCTGCGCCGGAAAAAGCGATTCGCCTGTCGCGGATGTTCCTCGTGCTGGTTATCGCGCTGGCGTTGCTGTTCGCGCTGACCTCTAACGACATCATCAGCTATATCACCAAAATGATCTCGATGATTATGTCCGGGATGTTTATCTGCACCATGCTTGGCCGCTTCTGGAATCGCTTTAACTGGCAGGGCGCGGTTGCCGCGCTGGCAGGCGGCGCAGGGGCATCGGTGGTGGTACTGATGGACAGCGACTGGATGGCTTTCTGGGGCAATCCATGTATTCCGTCGGTGCTGACCAGCCTGGTGGCCTCAGTGGTGGTCACACTGCTTACGCCTGCCAGCAAGATGAGCCGTGAGGAAGCGCTGGAGATGATCACCCAGGAACGTGAAAGTCGCCCATCTGCGCCGCCGCTGCCGATTGGCAAACGCAATACGTCGCGGGGCTAAGGAAATGGGGATAAATAACTACATTGCCGTCGACTGGGGCTCCACCCAGCTGCGCGGCTGGTTGATTCGCAACGGCCAGTGCGTCGAGACGAAGCAGCTGCCGCTGGGCGTGACTCGCCTCAACGGACAGCTGCCTGAGGAGGTATTCCAGCAGCACCTGGCTCCCTGGCGCGGCGCAGAGAAGCTTCCGGTGCTGATGGCCGGGATGATCGGCAGCGACGCGGGCTGGCAATCGGTGCCGTACTTGCCTTGTCCGGCGGCGATTGATGCCCCAGGGCAACAGCTGTTTGCCGTTGCCGAAGGCGTGTGGATTATTCCCGGCCTCAAGATTGAACAGGTCGGGGAGTACAACGTGATGCGCGGGGAAGAGACGCAGCTGCTGGGCGCGTGGCAACTGGCCCCGGCGGAGTGCTACGTGATGCCGGGCACCCACTGTAAATGGGTGCAAGTAGAGCGCGGCGTGGTGCGCCACTTTGCTACCGCGATGACCGGCGAGCTGCATCATCTGCTGATGACGCAATCGCTGCTTGGCAAGGGGCTTACGGCCCAGTTGCCGGACGACGCCGCTTTTGAACTGGGGCTGGAAAAGGGGCTGGCGCAGCCCTCGTTAATTAGCGAACTGTTTGTCGCCAGGGCGGCGCGGGTATTGGGGGCGCTGGCGGCGACATCGGTCAGCGACTATCTCTCCGGGCTGCTGATTGGCGCTGAGGTCGCAACTCTGGGTCAGCGTTACCGTACATCAACTGTCACCCTGGTGGGGGACCTGGCGCTGAATGCCCGCTACCGTCGGGCGCTTGCGGCGTGCGGGATGACGGTCAACAGCTGTAGCGGCGATGAGGCATTGCTGAGCGGCATGGCGAGGATAATGAATGGACAAGCTTAAACTGGTGGCGATTTTGCGCGGCATCCGCCCCGCAGAAGCGGCAGAGCATATTGATACGCTAATTGGCGCAGGGTTTCGCTATATTGAAATCCCGCTCAATTCGCCGGACTGGCAGCAAAGTATCCCGCAGATGGTGGCGCAGTTTGGCGAGCAGGCGGTGATTGGTGCAGGGACGGTACTGAAGGTTGAGCAGGTCGATTTTCTGGCCGATGCCGGAGCGAAGCTTATCGTTACGCCGAATACCCAGCCTGCGGTTATCCGCCAGGCGGTGGCGCGCGGGATGCTGGTCTGCGCCGGGTGCGCGACGGCGACGGAGGCGTTTAGCGCGCTGGATGCCGGGGCGCAGTGGCTGAAGATTTTTCCCTCTTCCGCTTTTGGCCCGGACTATATTCGCGCGCTGAAAGCGGTGCTGCCGCCGGAAGTGCCGGTGCTGGCGGTAGGCGGCGTGACGCCGGAGAATCTGACGACCTGGGTGCAGGCCGGGTGTGCCGGAGCCGGGTTGGGGAGCGATCTTTATCGCGCCGGACAAGCGGTGGAACGCACCCGCCAGCAGGCGGGGAGGTTTATCGCCGCTAGCGCGGTTTAGTCACCCAGCGGCTGGCGGTCGACGCCGCCGCGGTGGCTGTCGAGCGCCAGCTTAATACGCCGCAGCCGGCCTTTGGCCTGGGTTTTGTTGGCCATCGCCAGTTCGGTGGCCAGCACATCAACCATCGCCAGCATCGCATAGCGTGAGGTGCTGGGCTTGAAGATATAGTCGTTTTCGCGTACCAGCAGCGGCAGTACCAGATCCGCCTGCTCCGCCAGCGGCGTTCCGGCGGGGGTAATCGCGATCACCTTCGCACCGTACTGGCTGGCGATCGCCGCGCTTTCAATAATTTCCTGGGTATAGCCGCCTAATGACAGCACGATAACCACATCCTTTGGCGTCACCGCCGAGCTCATCATGCGCACCAGCAGGCCGTCGTTCTGGCTGACTACCGGCAGGCCGAGGCGAAACAGACGATACTGAATTTCCTGGGCGCAGATGGTGGAGCCGCCGCCCATGCCGAGGGCCAGGATCTGCCGCGCGTCGCTCAGCCAGCTGACCGCGCGCTTCAGCGCTTCGATATCCAGCGCCCGGCGGTTGGTTTCCAGCACGCCGATAATCGATTCATAGATCCCCTGCACGCCTTCAAGGTCCGGGACATCGAGAATAAACCGCTGGCCGATCGCCAGAGATTGCGCCAGCTTCATCTTCAGTTCGCGAACATCTTTGCAGCCCAGCGCCCGTGCGAAGCGGGTGACCGAGGCCTGGCTGGTGTTGGTCAGCCGCGCCATCTCGGCGATAGGCAGCTCCGCCGCCGCCGCGACATCATCGAGAATAAATTGCGCGATGCGCTTTTCGGTCGCCGTCAGCTCAACAAAGCGATCGGTAATGCAGGAAATGATATCGATTGACCAGGACATACGGGTATCAGCGGGTAAGTTTTGAATGATACTTTGTACCATATTCAGGCGATGAAAGCAGCGCCGGAGGTCACAGCGCCAGCCGCATGGTGCAACGCGTTTCTGGTGCCAGTCCATGTTCCGTTTCCAGCTCCCTTTTTGCCGCCAGCCCTGACGGCAGCGTCAGCTCGTCCAGCATCGAAAAGCCCAGGCGGGTATAAAACGGCGCGTTCCACGGCACTTCGCGAAAAGTGGTGAGCGTGACCGCTGGATATTCCGCTCTTCGGGCATTCTCAATCACCTGCTCCAGCATCATGCGGCCAATGCCTCGTCCTTGCCACGCCTGATGGACAGCAATCTCGACGATAAACAGCGCATCATCCAGTGGTTCGGTGAGCAGAAAGCCTATCGGTTGTTCATCGGCCACGGCCAACAGGCTGTGTTCGGTTTCAAGAAACAGCCGGTGGCGATCGGCGCTTATCACCTCGCTTTGCGCCAGCCAGGCCAGCGCCGGGATTTGGCGAAAAGCCTGGGCGGCAGAGCGCTCAATAGCGGGCAGGAGAGGGATATCGCTCTCCTGAGTCAGGCGTAATGTAGTGGTGGCGGTTATAGTGGTATTTTTCATCACCTCAGCATAGCAGCCTTCGGGAGAAAAACATGGAGCTTACCGCCGTTCCGGCTACCCAGTTCAGTATCGAGCAACTGGCGACTATCCTTAGCGACTGTTTTGAGGATTACCTGGTTCCCGTCGTGCTGTCGGTGGAGGTTTTTGTCCAGCGCTTCAGCGCCGAAGGGCTGAGCCTGCTGGATTCCCGCGTCTGGCTGGATGGTGATGTACCCGCAGCGATGGCCGTTGTCGCCCGACGCGGCGATGAAGCCCGGTTAGCGGCTTTCGGGATGCGGTCCGGGTATCGCGGTAAAGGGCTTGGGCGTCGGTTAATGACTCCGCTGATTGCCTCTTTGCAGGTTCAGGGGATACGGCGGATGTGGCTGGAGGTGATCCGTGAAAATCACGCTGCGATGGCGCTGTATCAATCGCTGGGCTTCAAGGTGCGGCACGGGCTGTGTGGCTATTTAAGTTCACAGGTCGGAAGTGATGAGCCGCCCGTGTTGCAAGATTGTGATGTGCTGGCCCTGACGCGCAGGGCCGGTGCCGAGGTCAACGGCCAGCTGCCGTGGCTGATGGACCCGCTCACCTTCAGCACCCTGCCATGCCGGGCGTTCACCCTCAATCAGCGGGCCTTTGCCGTGCTGGCGACGTTAACCAGCAGGCCGCAGCTCCAGTTTTTGTGGGTTGAACCCGCCGCCCGCGGGCGCGGGCTGGGACGGGAAATGCTGATTGCTCTTGCCCGCCAGTTTCCGGGGCTCGGCACGTCGGTGACCATCCCGGAAACCTTTACCCCGCTGTTTAAAGCCGCAGGCTATGCGCCATTGGCCTTAAAGCAGTATGAGATGAGCGTGGAATTTAGCGCCCCATCGTCAGCAGGGCAGTAAGGTCTAGCCGTTACGCGGGTCGCTAATCGGCTGGCGAACCAGGAAAATATAGGCCAGCGCGCCGAGGGCGGTGACGCAGCCGCAGATAATCAGCGCCAGCTGGAATGAGTGGGTGGTATCGACGATAAATCCGGTCACCACTGGGGCAAAGGACGCGCAGATAAAGCTGGCGAAGTTTTGAATGCTGCCGACGGAAGCGGTCATTCGTGAGGCCACCGCGACGTGAATCAATCCCCAGCAGGAGGTTCCGGCAAAGTGAATACAGAACAACGCCATACCGATTAACAGCACCGCGACGATTGAGGTGGTGGCCTGCGGTACAACAAGGGTAAAGGCCGCAGAGCAGAACATACCGGCAATGATACAAATTTTGCGGCTCTTGATCGGGGCCATGCCGCCTTTAACCAGCCAGTCGGTAACATAGCCGTTGATTAACATGCCTGCGGCACCGAAAAGGAACGGGATCGCGGCCATAAAACCGGTACTTTTCAGATCGAGATTATACGCCGTTTGCAGATAGCCCGGCAGCCAGGCCAGATACAGCCACGCGGTATAGTTGATGCCGCTGAAGCCCAGCATCATTCCCCACATGGTTTTATTTTTGAACAGGCTGCGCCATTCGGCGAAACTTAATGGATCGCGGCGAGCGTTCACGCTTCCGGCATTCAGGTATGCCTGCTCATCGGCGGTGAGATTGATATCTTCCCGGTTGCGATAGAGCATATACCAGCCGATAGCGACAAAAATCCCCAGCACACCGATGGTAATAAACATCCAACGCCAGCCCATCACCAGCATCATCGCGGCGAGGATCGGCGGGCTAATGGCGACGCCAATAGTTGAGGCGGCGTTAAAGAAGCCCATCGGACGCCCGCGCTCTTTAATATTAAACCAGTCGTTGATCACCTTGACGCCGCAAGGGTTCATCGGCGCTTCGCCGATCCCCATGCCGATGCGCACCAGGACGAACTGGGTAAAGCTGTGCACCATCCCCGAAACGGCCTGAAACAGTGACCAGAAAAACATCCCCAGCCCCAGCATGATGCGCGGACCTTTGCGGTCCAGCAGCGGCCCGCAGGGGAGCTGTGCGATACCGTAGGCCAGAGAGAAGACCGACAGCAGAGCCCCTATTTCGGTGGCGCTTAATCCCAGCTCCTCGCGGATGGTCAGGTTAGCGACGGATAATGAGCTTCGGTCAAGGTAGTTAATAACCGCCGCCAGAAATAACAGAATCATTGCCGTGGTCTGAATTTTCTTAATGCGAGCGCTACGCTGCAATGTATTATTTAACGGAACTGAAATTGTCTCCGCTTTCCCTTTTTCAAAGGTGGTTTGCGGGTCGATAGCTATATTTTTGGGTTCCACGCCGGACTCCTGGCTATTCTATTTGAACGACAAGTGACATTGAGCGGTTTTAAACACCACCCACACATTTAACAGTAAAGTAAGTCGACTTGTTATCAGCATAAATAACCTTTTCCATCTCATTGGATTACATTTTTAGATTTGTGCTCCTGATAATCATTTGCTGTTTTTAATCGGTACTTAATAAAGCAGGGATTCATTCTGCTTGAGGGAGTTAATCATTGATTGTTTCGCGGAGTTCAGGTGGTTACGTAGCGCCAGGTTGGCATCCAGATCGCTGCGGCAGATGAGCGCGCTCAGGATAGTCATGTGTTCATCAATGGCGATGATATTGCGCTGCTTAAGGTCGCTCTCATCCCACTGGTAGTGGAAGTGGAAGATAACGGAAATGATTTCAAGTGATTGATTAAAAAATATATTATCAGCAGCGGAAAGCAGTAGCGTGTGAAAATCTCGATCGAGCTGTGAGAACATGCGAAAGCTGTCGCCGATGCTGTCCCGCAGCGCCCGATGGCGCTCAAGCAGGGTTTTCGCCTGTAGCCAGCGGGCATCGTTATCCGGCAGGTTGAGGAAGTGCTGGAGCGCGTGGGTTTCCAGCATTTCGCGCAGCTCGAACAGCTGCTCCGCCCAGGATTGCTCAAACTTCTTCATATTCCACTGACCGCGTTTTTCGCTTTCAATCAGGTTGTAGCGGCTGAACTTCAATAAAAACTCTCTGACCACCACCGGGCTGACGCCCGCGGCCCGCGCCAGCTGTAGCTCGGAAAACATCTCTCCAGCGCGCAGTTGGCGCTGGTTGATCATGGTGAAAAATGCCTGCTCAAAGAGGCGATTTTGTTCGGCCAGCGAGGCGCTGGAACCGTCGAAGCCGTCCTGCACTTCGGGCAGGCGGAGGATCAGGTAATCCTGATTGACCTGGCTCAGCACGCCGCGCTCGCATAAGTGGCTGAGGATATGGCGCACGGTGGTGCGGCTGATGTTGTACATCTCCGCCAGCGCGCTTTGCGAGGGCAGCGGCGAGGGGATAAAGCCGCGCGCCATATCGTTAATGACCTGGTTAATCACGTTATGACGAAGGTTTTGTGAACGGCTCATACATAGACTCCCTGTTTTTTAGATATTAAAACCGGATTTAAAACGGTTTTGTGCGCGAGGTTTCACAATTTTGGCAATGACTTTATCCTGGATTGTTTTTTTCATCGATATCTAAGCCAACAAATACGGAGGCAATAATTATGACGTCGATGAATGCATTAGTGTGTCAGGAACCCAAAAAACTTAACTGGGAAAAACGCCAGATTCCCATTCCTGGCAATGATGAAGTTCTGATTAAAATAAAAGCGGTGGGGATTTGTGGGACGGATATTCATGCGTGGGGCGGTAATCAACCCTTTTTTAGCTACCCGCGAGTACTTGGCCATGAAATATGCGGCGAGATAATTGGACTCGGTAAAAATATTCTTAATCTGAAGAGCGGACAGCAGGTTGCGGTTATTCCTTACGTGGCCTGTCGTCAGTGTCCGGCCTGCCTGAGCGGGCGGACAAACTGCTGTGAGAAGATTTCGGTGATCGGCGTGCATCGCGACGGCGGATTTAGCGAGTATCTCAGCGTGCCGGTGAAGAACCTGCTGGTGGTTGATGACGTTGATCCTGAGGCGGTGGCGCTGATTGAGCCGTTCGCCATTAGCGCCCATGCGGTGCGCCGCGCGGCTATTCAGCCGGGAGAGCAGGTGCTGGTAGTCGGGGCGGGACCGATTGGCCTGGGCGCGGCGGCAATCGCCAAAGCCGACGGTGCGCAGGTCGTGGTGGCGGATACCAGCCCGGCGCGGCGCGATCATGTGGCGCAGCATCTTGGCCTGACTACCCTCGACCCTTCTGACCCGCAGTTTACCGAGCAGTTGTGTGAGACGTTTGGCGGCTCTCTGGCGCAGAAGGTGATCGACGCGACGGGGAACCAGCATGCGATGAATAACACCGTGAATTTAATTCGCCACGGCGGCAGCATTGTTTTCGTCGGCCTGTTTAAAGGCGAACTGCAGTTCTCGGACCCGGAGTTTCATAAAAAAGAGACGACCATGATGGGGAGCCGTAACGCGACGGAAGAGGATTTTGCCAAAGTTGGTCGGCTGATGGCTGAGGGGAAAGTGACCGCCAGTATGATGCTGACCCACCGTTACGATTTCAAATCGTTGGCTGAAATCTATGAAAGCGAAGTGATTAACAATCGCCAGCTGATCAAAGGCGTCATTCATTTTTAGCAGGGAAGTCCATGAAAACGTTAAACAGAAAAGAGTTTCCGGGGGCTCAGTACCCGACGCGGGTGATTCAGTTCGGCGAGGGCAATTTCCTGCGGGCGTTCATCGACTGGCAACTGGATCTGCTGAATGAGCAAACCGATCTGGCCGCCGGGGTGACTATTGTTCGCCCGATCAACACCGAGTTTCCGCCGTCGCTCAATACCCAGGACGGGCTTTACACCACGGTGATCCGCGGACTGGATGAACGCGGCGAGGCGGTGAGCGAGGCGCGGGTTATTCGCTCCGTTAATAACGAGATCAACCCCTGGCAGGATTTTGCCGGTTATCTCGCGCTGGCCCGTAACCCGGAAATTGAGTTCGTATTTTCGAATACCACCGAAGCGGGTATTAGCTACCATGCCGGAGACCGGCCTGACGATATGCCGCCAGTGAGCTTCCCGGCGAAGCTGACCCAGCTCCTGCTCGAACGGTTCCGCCATTTCGACGGCGCAGCAGATAAGGGCTGGATGATTATTCCCTGCGAGCTGATTGATTATAACGGCGAGGCGCTGAAGGCGCTGGTGCTGCGCTATGCCCAAGAGTGGCAGTTGCCTGCGGCTTTTAGCGACTGGATTGAAACGGCCAATACCTTCTGTTCCACGCTGGTTGACCGTATCGTGACCGGCTACCCGCGCGATGAAGCGCAAAAGCTGGAAGCGGAGCTGGGCTATCACGATGCGTTCCTTGATACCGCCGAATACTTCTGGCTGTTCGTTATTCAGGGGCCGCAGACGCTGGCGGAGAAACTGCGGCTCGACCGCTGCCCGCTCAATATTCGCATCGTCGACGATATTCGCCCCTACAAAGAGCGCAAAGTCGCCATTCTCAACGGTGCGCATACCGCGCTGGTTCCCGTGGCGTGGCTATGTGGCGTGGATACCGTTGGCGAAGCGATGCAGGACGAAGCCATTCGCCATTATGTGCAACAAACCATCGGCGAAGAGATTATTCCGGCGCTCGATTTACCTGCCGACGAGCTACGGCAGTTTGCTGATGCCGTCACCGGGCGCTTTCTTAATCCGTATATCCGCCATCAGCTTTTGTCGATTGCGCTTAACGGTATGACCAAATTCCGTACCCGGATCCTGCCGCAGCTGCTGACGAATATTCGCCAGCATGGTGCGATTCCGCCGCGCCTGACGTTCGCTCTGGCGGCGCTGATTGCCTTCTATCGCGGCCAGCGTGACGGGCAGACGTATCCGCTACAGGATGATGACGTCTGGTTAACCCGCTTTGCTGAAGGCTGGACGCAGGTGGCGAACGGTCGTGCTCTGCATGAACTGGTGGTGGAGGTGTTACAGGATAAAAAGCACTGGGGCGAGGATTTAACGGTGATTCCCGGACTGGCTGAACAAGTCACGCGGTATCTGGAAGTGATGTTGAGCGCAGGAATGCGCGAGGCCCTGGCGCGGCTGTAGCCGGTTTGTTGTGCGGCGTCCGCGGATTTGGACGCCGTTTTTTTTGTGCTCTGAACCGCAAAAAATGAATTAAGCGCCAATGGTTGACGGATTTCCCTCATCATAAGAGCCTGCGATGGCGATGATGGGGGATGCATGCGTAAAACAGAACTGTTGGCTTTTCTGCAAAATCAGACGGATTTTTTTGATCCGGATAACCTGAGCGAAGTCTTCACGGCCAGCTATCTGGCCCAGCGTTTTGCGATGCAAAGAAATACCGCCAGCCACTATCTGAACCAGCTGGTTACCCAGGATGTGCTGGTGAAGATCAACACTCGCCCGGTCTATTTTCTGCATAAAAAAGCCTTTCGCCAGCAGTTCTTCCCCCTTTCCCGCTGCGAGTACGCCAGCATGGCGGAGCTGCTTGCTGAAAGCGACCGGCAGCCGGAGCAGGCGGATCATTTTTCACTACTGACCGGCCATGATGGCAGCCTGCGTAAGCCCATTGAGCAGATGAAAACCGCGCTGTTTTATCCCAACGGCGGGCTACCGCTGCTGATTACCGGCGACAGCGGCACCGGCAAAAGCTATATGGCGGAGCTGATGCACGAGTTCGCTATCGCTCAGGGATTGCTGGAGCCGGATGCGCCGTTTATCAGCTTTAACTGCGCCCAGTATGCCAGCAACCCGGAGCTGCTGGCCGCCAACCTGTTTGGTTATGTCAAAGGCGCGTTTACCGGCGCGCAGAGCGATAAAGCCGGGGCGTTTGAGGCGGCAAACGGCGGTATGCTGTTTCTTGATGAAGTCCATCGCCTGGATGCGCAGGGGCAGGAAAAGCTTTTCACCTGGCTGGACCGCAAGGAGATCTATCGGGTGGGGGAAACGGCGCAGGGACTGCCGATTTCGCTGCGGCTGGTATTTGCCACCACCGAAGATATTCACAGCACCTTTCTGACCACTTTTATTCGCCGCATTCCAATCCTCGTCAGCCTGCCGGATTTGCAAAACCGCAGTCGTCACGAGAAAGAAGCGTTAACGTTGCAGTTTTTCTGGCAGGAGGCGCGCACGCTCGCCGCCCGGCTCCAGCTGACGCCGCGGCTTTTACAGGTGCTGGCTCACTATGTTTATCGCGGCAACGTGGGTGAACTGAAGAACGTGATTAAGTACGCGGTGGCGTCGGCATGGGCTAAATGCCCCGGTAGCGAGGTGCTTAACGTCACTTTGCATGACCTGCCGGAAAATATCATGGCCGCAACGCCTGCGCTGAGTGAACCGATGGGCCAGGAGGAGCCGCTGCTCGTCGAACCGCAGACCAGCCTGGTCTGGCTGCTGCGCGCGCGCGACCCGGTGCAGGGGCTGATTTACGATACTCAATGCCGCGTTCTGGCGCTGTACGAGGCGGTGCTGAGTAAAAAAATGCACTGGGAAGAGGCGCAAAAAAGCATGGGCGAGGAGATTGAAACCCTCTTTGACCGGCTAATTTTTGATAATCACGATGCCAACAGCTCGCATATGCTGTTGCTGATCACCCACCAGGTGCGGGAAGAGTTTTATCGCCTTGAAAAGCGTTTCAATATCCAGTTTAACGGCAACTGTATCTACGCCCTGAGCCACTACCTGATACATCGTTCCCGCCAGGCACAGTCCCGGATGAGCAGCGAGAAAAGCCGCCAACTGGAGGACTTTCTGGCGCAGAAATTCCCGCTGCTATATCGCTTTTGCGAAGAGATCCTCGCCGCGCTGGCGCTGAAGTTGGATATCGAGCCCCGGCGCATTGACCTGTTGTTATTGGTGTTGTGGCTGCAAAAAACCGGCGCAATCAGCCAGCAGCAGGTGACTCGCGCGATAATTGTGGCCCACGGCTACGCCACCGCCAGCAGTATCGCTAACGTGGCGAACCGGCTGTTGAAAAACCAGCTGTTTGAGTCATTTGATATGCCGCTCGACGTCACGCCGGAGGCTATCGCTGACCAGGTGATAAGCTACATTGAGAGCCACGCGCTGGCCTCCGGGCTGATCATTCTGGTCGATATGGGTTCTCTGAAGGCGATTCATAGCCACTTTAACCGCCGCCTGACCACCCCGATGGCGATTATTAATAACGTCTCGACCGGGATGGCGATGTACGTTGGCGAGCGCATTTTACAGGGCGATATGCTGGAGGATATCGTCCGTGAGATTGGCGATGACCTCGCGGTTGAGCATCAGCTCTATTACCCGCAAACCGACAAACCGCGGGCGATTCTCACGACCTGCGCCACCGGTCTGGGCGCGGCAGCTAACTTGTCGGCGCTGTTAAAAGCCAGCATTCCTGAATCCCTCGGCATTGATATTGTCGCCTGCGATGTGGAAACGCTCGCCGATCCCGCACGGCGGGAGTCGATGCTGAGCCGCTACGAGGTGCTGGCGATCGTCGGCACCCTGGATCCGCATCTGGCCGAACTGCCGTGGATCTCGCTCGATTCGCTGATTTCAGGCGAAGGAAGCCGGCCGCTGATGCGTATCTTCGGCGAACTGGCGACAGCGGAGCAGGTCAGCGAAATCAATAACCTGATCCTGAAGAATTTCTCGCTGCGCAGGGTGATCGAGTCGGTGACGATCCTCGATACCGGGAAGGTGATCAATCAGGTTGAGCAGTTTTTACTGCGCTATGAGCACCTGGCCGGCTGCGATGTGCCCAACGATCGTAAGGTGGCGCTGTATGTGCATATAAGCTGTCTGATTGAGCGGTTAATTCGCAACGCTTCACCGACCCATTACTCGGGAAGGCAGTGTCCGCAGAGTGAGCTGGTTATTCTACGCGAGGCCTTTAGTGTCATTGAGAGTGGGTATAGTGTCAAAATCCCCCCGGTTGAGCTGTATTACATTCACGATATCCTGACGCGGGAAACGGAATTTATTCAGGAAGATCAAGAGTTTTAATTCCTTTCGTCTTTTCGTTCTTACGTTAACCGGCGCGCCACTGTTTCTGGCACGCCGGTTGCAATTAAGAAAGCAGTGGAATGCGCTTTCGAGGTAAGGATGAAACGACACTATATTTTTGCCAGCCATGGCACCTTTGCTAACGGTCTGTTGAACTCCGTGGAGCTGATCCTCGGTAAACAGCCGAATATTTATACCCTGTGCGCCTATGTGGAGGAGGAAGTCGATCTGACGCAGCAGGTGGAGACGCTGCTGGCGCGTTTTCCCGCCGAGGATGAACTGATAGTGATTACGGATATCTTCGCCGGTAGCGTCAATAATGAGTTTGTGCGCTTTTTATCGCGCCCACACTTTCATTTATTGTCCGGTTTAAATCTGCCATTAATTATTGACCTGCTTATTTCGGCAGGGGAAGAAAATACCGAAAAGCTAATTTCTGAAGCATTAATAAGCGCCAAAGAGAGCATTCAGTACTGCAATCAGACGATTGCCAGTGCGATGACCACTGATAAAGACTTCTGAAATGAGGGAACACTATGATTACGCTTTTAAGGGTAGACCATCGATTACTTCACGGACAGGTAGCCTTTTCCTGGACGCAATATGTCGGTGCCGATTGTATTTTGATCGCTAACGATAATGTCCCTAACGATGAACTGCGTAAAACGACGATTAAACTCGCTAAGCCGCCGTCGGTAAAACTGGTGATTAAAAATATTGATGACTCCATTGAGGCAATTAAAAGCGGCGTTACCGATAAATATAATTTATTTATTGTTGTTGAATCGGTGGACGATGCCTGGCGTATTGCCAATGCGGTGGGAAATATCAAGAGCATTAATCTTGGCGGGATTAAAGCGAAAGAGGGCAGCCAGAATATCTCTAAGGCAATTAATTTACTGCCAAAAGAAATAGAACAGCTGCAACAACTGGTTGGGAATGGCGTTGAGGTTGAAATTCGCCAGGTCCCTAACGATCGCAAACAGCTTTTTGCGGAATGTGTTTAATTCCGGAGGACAGATTATGGTAGAGGCTCTGTTACTCGGTCTGGTGGCGTTTATTGCGCAATCAGAATACGCATTGGGGACGTCGCTGATTTCACGGCCTATCGTCACCGGGCTGCTGACCGGGCTGGTGCTCGGGGATGTGCAGACCGGCGTGATCATGGGTGCGACGCTGGAGCTGGCCTTTATTGGCTCCTTCTCCGTCGGCGCGTCGATCCCGCCTGATGTGGTCACCGGCGGCATTCTTGGGGTGGCGTTCGCCATTACCTCCGGCGCGGGAACGGAAACGGCGCTGCTGCTCGGCCTGCCGATTGCCACCCTGACGTTGATCCTGAAAAACGTCTATCTGGGGATGTTTATTCCGATGCTTAGCCAGAAGGCTGACGGCTATGCGGAACAAGCGGATACGCGCGGCATTGAACGAATGCATCTGATTGCCGGTTTTGGGTTGTCGTTGATGCTGGCGACGGTGGTGACCGTGTCGTTCCTGGTCGGCAGCAATGCGGTGAAATCCCTGCTCGATACGATCCCGGAATTTATCAAACACGGACTGAGCGTGGCGACCGGAATTATTCCTGCGCTGGGCTTCGCGATGCTCGCCAGATTACTGATTAATAAGAAGGTCGCGCCGTACTTTTTCCTCGGCTTCGTGCTGATGGCCTACCTGAAAATCCCGGTGACCGGCATCGCCATTCTCGGCGCCATCGTGGCGGTAGTGATGGTTAACGTCACCGCGTTTAGCTCACCTCGTACGACGACAGAACAAGGAGTCAGCGATGACGACGAAGATGATTTCTGAAGAGACCCTACCGCCGCAGGAGCAGGAAGAAACCCGTATTACGCCGCGTGATTTACGCCGGGTGTTCTGGCGCTCCTTCCAGATGGAGTTCTCCTGGAACTATGAGCGGCAGATGAATCTCGCCTTTGTTTACGCGCTGATTCCGGTGCTGAAAAAGCTCTATCCGCGCAAAGAGGAGCTGGCTGGAGCATTAAAACGGCATCTGGTTTTCTTTAATACCACGCCGCATATCGTCACCCTGTTGCTGGGGATCACCACGGCGATGGAGGAGAAAAATAGCCAGCAGAAAAACATGGATGCCAACGCGATTGATAACGTCAAAGCGTCGCTGATGGGGCCGCTGGCCGGGCTGGGGGACTCCTTCTTCTGGGGCACTCTGCGCCTGATCGCCACCGGTATTGGCACCAGCCTGGCTCTGAAGGGCAACATTCTTGGGCCGATTCTATTTCTGCTGGTGTTTAACGTGCCGCATATTCTGGTGCGCTGGCTGTTTACGCGCTGGGGTTATGTACTGGGAACCGGGGTGCTACAGCGGATCCAGAAGAGCGGAATGATGGAGAGCCTGACCTACGGGGCGTCGATTATCGGTCTGATGGTGGTGGGGGCGATGACCGCTTCAATGATTGATATCACCATCCCCATTTCTTTCGGCGCCGGGGAGGCGAAGACGCAGGTGCAGGACATTATCAACGACATTATGCCCTGCATGCTGCCGTTGGTGAGTTTCGGCATTGTCTACTGGCTGCTGGGGCGCAAGGTTAAGCCGCTCTCTATCATCGGCGGTATGGCGCTGGTGGGTATTGCGGGCTCGTGGATTGGATTGTTTTAACGGGAGTGAGCTATGAAACCAACGATGATGACTTACATCAGTGAAGAATCCGCCTGCCTGACGCAGATCCTTCGCGACTACCGGCAAAAGCTGGCGGCGATTGACACCTTTGCTCGCCAGTACCCGGTGCGGCGTATTCTGCTGCTGGCGACCGGATCGTCGCTAAATGCCGCCCTTTGTGCACGCTATTTTTTTGAACAACGCTTCGGCGTGCTGGTTGAAATTAAAGAGCCGTACAACTTCACCCATTACGAAGCTATCGACCCGCATACCGACCTGGTGGTGGCGATTTCGCAGAGCGGAAAAAGCGCCTCGACGCTGGAGGCGATGCGTAAAGTGCAGGCGGCGAATCTACCGGTTTTTGCTTTGACCTCCGATCCGCAAAGCCCGATAGCACTGGCCTGCGACGGGGTGCTGGATATCAATACCGGCATCGAGAGCGTGGGGTTTGTCACTCGAGGATTTAGCGCCACGGTGCTGAATTTGCTGCTGATGGCGCTGATAATTGCCCGCAGCCAGGGGAAAGCTAGCGAGGCTGAGGAGCAGCGCTATCTTGCCGAATTGCAGCGTCTGGCGGCGGCGATCCCGGATGTGATTGTCCGCACTTCGCGTTTTATCGACCTGCATGGTGAAACGCTGCGCGGCGGCGAGCGCTTTGTCGCCACTGGCTATGGCGCGCTGGTTGGGGTGGCGAAGGAGTTCGAAACCAAATTTACCGAGACGGTACGCGCGCCTTCCAGCGGTTTTGAGCTGGAAGCGTATATGCACGGCCCTTATCTGGAGGCCAATGCCCATCATGTGATGCTGTTTATTGAAGACGCGCCGGATGAGCGCACCCGCGCGCTGCGCGATTATATGGCGCCGTCCATTGCCCAGGCCTTTACGTTGACGCTGAACGGTGAGGAAGATGGGCAAACGCTGGCGCTAAACTGTCCGTGTGAACATCACCTGGCGCCGTTGCTGCTGATTGTGCCGATCCAAATGCTCGCCTGGCATACCGCCGGACTCAAGGGCATCGATCTTGCAATACGTATTTTTGACGATTTTGACCGCGTATTAAAAAGTAAAATCTGATTATTCAGGAGAAAACTATGTTGGGTTTTAATCAGGACGAGTACCTGACCAGTGCTCGCGAGATAATCTCTGCGCGCCAACAGGCAGAAAACGTCGCCGACGATATTTATCAGAGTGGCTGTAGTGCATTATTTTTTGTTTCAGTAGGCGGTTCTTTAGCTCCGATGATGGCCATTAATGAGTTTGCTAAAGAATTAACCGGGCTGCCGGTTTATCTTGAACAAGCGGCGGAATTAATTCATCACGGACATAAAAAATTAAATAAAGATGCGGTTGTTGTGACGTTATCAAAATCGGGCGATACCAAAGAGTCGGTAGCGATTGCTGAATGGTGCAAGGCGCAGGGAATTCGCGTCGTGGCGATTACACGTAATGCTGATTCACCATTAGCTGAGGCCGCCAGCTGGCATATTCCGATGTGCCACAAGAACGGCGTGGAATATGAATATATGCTGCTGTACTGGTTATTCTTCCGCGTGATTTATCGTCATGGCGAGTTTGCTGATTATGACCGTTTTGCCAGCCAACTGGAATTGCTGCCGGAAAATCTGCTGCAGGCCAAGCGCCAGTTCGATCCGCAGGCGGATAAAATCGCTGCGCAATATCATACCAGCGATTACATGATGTGGATTGGCGGGGCGGAGATGTGGGGGGAAGTCTACCTGTTCTCGATGTGTATTCTCGAAGAGATGCAGTGGAAGCGAACCAAGTCGGTGAGTTCGGCCGAGTTTTTCCACGGCACTCTGGAGCTGCTGGAGAAAGAGGTTCCGCTGTTCCTGGTGAAGGGCGAGGGCAAATGCCGGGCGCTGGACGAGCGCGTCGAACGCTTTGCTGAGAAGATAACCGATCACCTGGTGGTTATCGACCCGCGCGACTATCCGCTGAACGGCATTGATGACGCTTTCCGCTGGATTATGGCGCCGTGCGTGGTGTCCACCCTGCTGGTGGACAGGCTGGCGGCCCACTTTGAACACCACACTGGTCACGACCTGAATATCCGCCGTTATTACCGACAGTTTGATTACTAAGTCTTGTCTATGGCGGTCAGCTTGCTGGCCGCCGCGCTATTACTTGAGCTAATGCAAAAGCATATTCGCCAGCGCGATCTCACTGGGATCACAGAGTCGTTGGCGGCTGTTGTGATGCTGGGATACACTAACCGTCGGCAGCTGAGAATGCTGTTTCACTATATGCTGCAGTACGGTAATACCACCGATCCGAGCGTGTTTATCCGCCGGCTGGCCCGCCGTCTGCCACAGTATGAGGAGAGGTTGATGTCTATCGCTCAACAACTTAAGCAAGAAGGCCGTCAGGAAGGCCGGGAAGAAGGACACCTGGAGGGCTTAGAGGAAGGGAGCCGACGCGAGGCGCTGCGCATTGCCAGCAGTATGCTGCAAGACGGCTTAGATAAAGAGACGGTGCAGCGGATCACTGGGCTTTCGGCGGATGAGCTAAAGCCGCTGCATTGTTGATGTCCTGACCCTAAAACAATAGCCCGGCTTAAAAACCGCCGGGCGCGCTTGTTTTACCCTTCGCTTTTCACCACTTTGATTTCAACCATGCCGATACCCAACTGGCGTGGGGAGTGGCCGAGAATATTGCCCTCGTTGGTTGACTGCGGATCCGGCGGCGCAATAGTTAAGGTATTGCTGCGCGACGGATTATCGAAGTGCAGGGTAGTTGTGGTGACATCATTGGCCAAAGTGAGCGTTTGCTCGCTATCGCCGACGCGTACCGGAATCGGTTTATTGGCATTCGGTCCGTAGGCTTTGGCGGTAATGACCAGATCGAATTTCTCCGGCAGCGGCTCTTTATATTCAATTTTCACTTCATTGCCGAGCTGCGCGTTGGACCAACGTCCCCATGATTCCGGGCGGGAAATACCGCTGAATTGTTTTACTTCCTCAGGCGCACCGGCGACGTTGAAGACAAAGCTGTCGGCCTTGTAACGGATGTTGTTATCGACAATTTTCAAGGTATCGACATTGCCTTTATAGCGCTCCATATCGATAAGGGTATCTTTGAACGCCGTCTTGCCTTGCCACTGGGCTTTGTCTACGCGCTGGACTTGCTGTTCGCCGCCCAGTTGGCCCTGCGATACGCACCAGTCGGTGGAGATCGCCAGCTCCGGCGACCATAGCTGGCCCATCTTGTAGCAGCGATCAACCCACACAAAGTTATCGCGAGGGGCGAAATCTGCCAGCTGGAAGCGCAGCGGGGCGGAGTATTCGCTTTCCGGCAGCGGCTCAACGCGCTTATCTGAAATCCGCAGCAGTAGCGGCAGGCGGAAATGACTGCCGGAGAAGGAAATCATATTCTTCTGCGAATCGACGGTGAAATTCTTCATCTCTTTAGGGAAGTTCCACAGGCGGATGACGTCGGGCTTCCACGCCAGTACTTTCTCTTTCATATTGAGGAAAATCGCCGAAAGCGACTCTGCGGACAGGCTGCTGCGTCCGAGGCCAATAAAGTTATCGCCGCCGAGGATATCCAGCACCGTCGCGCCGTTGTCCATGGTATTACGCTTAACCGCCAGCGTATCTTGCTGGGGTTCATCACCGCGCAGGACGAAAAACAGGTTGCTGCGATCCTGTTTATTCAGATAATCCCAGGCGCTGTTTTTCATCGCCAGGTGATCGGAAGAAACCACGATGACCGTATTTTTGAACCACGGCGAGGCTTTAATTTTCTCAATTAGCGCTGCGATATGCTCCTGGCTGCAGGAAACGGCGCTGAACGAAAGGTTCTTTTTGCCGTCCATGTCGTAGCTTTTGCGCTGGCAGGTACGGGAGATAAAGCCATCCGGATGATGAGTGTCGACCGTCAGAGCAAACAGCGAAAAGCGCTTCCCGGATTGCGAAAGCTCTTCGAATTTTTTCCACGTTTCATCAAGGACGGTGTCGTCGTAGAAACCCCAGTCGTTACGGTAAGTTGGATCGGCAACCGTTGATTTCAGCTCTTCCGCCCCGTACAGGTGATCGAAGCCGTGAGATTTCAGGAACACATCTTTTCCGGCGAAGCGCAGGTTCGCTCCCTGGACGAAGTAGTTTTCGTAGCCGGAGTTTTTCAGGATATCGCCCAGGCAGATATTCTGTGGGAAAAAGCTGGAGACCGAAGCGGAGGCGTTACCTTCGAACGGCGCAAACAGTGGGATTCCGCACTGGGAGGCAACCATTCCGGCAATGGTGTAGTCGGTACCCGGAAGCTGAGCGGTATTGCTGAAGTCCAGCCCCTCGTTTTTGAGTTTGCCGAGTTCAGGAGTCAAATTGGGGAACGCATCGTTATCAAAATAAGTGCGCTCAAGGCTTTCACCGTAGATATATACCAGGTTCAGCTTCGGATTAGCTATGCTCTTCGCGGGCTCTTTGTAGTAAGCCACGAAATCCGGATCGCCATCGCGCGACTGGGATTTGACCAGCTCGCTAATCTGGCGGAAGGCCGGGCTGGCATCCACTGACGCCAGTGCCAGAACCAGCGCCACCAGACTATAACCAAAATGATGAGGATGATGCCGGCGGCGGCGCAGTACCCAGCCGAGCGCGCCGAATACGGCGACCAGCGCCACGACCAGACCAACGCCCGGCAGAATATATTTGCTCACGCCTGCGCCCGTCAGGCTGTTGGTCAACGTATAGAGTACCGCGTCATTAATACCGTCGCCGGTGAAGTAATCGCTGGCGTAGAGGGTAATGTTGAGAATAACGAACAGGCCCAGCACCGTGAGCGTGGCGGCGAACCACCAGGTATTACGACCGGCTTTTAATGCGTAAATCATCACCGAAGCAAGAAACAGGGCGATGGATAACAACTCTGACACAGCTCATCCTCATTCACGCCAGTTGTCGGCTGGCCAGATAGATCTTTTTTCACGCTACACTGTAATTGCAGCGCCATATCGCCGCAATTGTATCGTCATGAATTTGTGCTGTGGTTCAGAATTGGTTTAGAAATCGCCGTTTTTGACTCGCCTCATATCATATATGAAGGGGGCTCAAGGAGCAGAGATGTTAAAAATCAGCGCTGTGGCCGCGCTGGCGGAACAACAGTGCCAAACGCGGCATTAAGAGGAGGATCAGGAGAGGAAGCTAACGCCCTGTTTTAATACCAGATCGCAGGCTTTAGTTTTTACTTTCTCCGCCAGCGGGCTGCTGCCGAGGGTATTTAAATTCAACTGCTGGCCGTCTTTATTACTCAACAGCCCCTGAAGACCATCAAGATAGCTGGTATCTTCTTTTTGTTTTTCTGGCGTGCTCAGACCCAGTTTATCCAGAACCTGATTTTTGACGTTTTCGGTATTTGTCACCGAGGCCAGCTTCTGTTTCGCGCAGTAAGACATAATCCCGGCGGCATTATTCATGCTGCTGGAGGTTAGCGACTGGTTGCCACCGTTCAACAGGCTGGTGAGCGATGAGAGCGACATGCCGCCGCTTTGCTGGCTACCGCTTTGGCTGCTGAGCTGGTTAGCGGCGCTGGAAAGAGAATCCTGCCAGGAGGTGGCGTGGGCACCGAAAGTCATTAAAGCACCCGCCGCCACTACCGTGCGGAACAACATTTTTGCAGATTTCATAGACATACTCTTCGCCGTAACGGAATAATGTTTTCAGTATAACGCTGGCGGAGTTAAGAAATATCTTAATACTCTTTTCCGGTCACGCGATCGCGATAGCTATCCCAGTTAAAATTGACCCATAGGCTATTTCCCAGACGCATACGATCCATGACACGTTCGCCGAGCAGCTTATTCATTTCTTCCATAGTGCTGTTGGTGAGCATGCCGGTAGGGCGCTTCGACGAGGAGCGGCGATCGACAATCTGGTTAATGATGACTTTCTCGTAGCGTGACTCCGTTTGCATACCAATTTCGTCTATCACCAGTAAATCGACCTTGCTCAGGTCGGTGAGAAGCTGCTCTTCGCTGGTTTCCCGATTGCCGAATGTATCTTTCATCGCAGACATAATATCGGCGACGGTAATAATCAACACCGACTTGCCCCGCAGCAGCAGCTCATTGCAGATGGCGGCGGCGAGGTGATTTTTACCGGTGCCAGGCTTGCCCGAGAAAATAAAGCTGGCGATATTGCCGTCGAACTCTTCGACGTACTGGCGCGCTCGGGAAAGTGCGATCATCTGGCCTTCACATTCCACCCGATAGTTATCCAGAGAGCAGTTCTGGTGCAGTGGGCGGATACCGGAGCGGTTAAACGTTCGCTGCATTTTCATGGCGCGGTTTTCACGCTCCAGTGCTTCCGAACGCAGCTTGCCTTGTTCTTTTTGCCATGCCAGTAGCTCTTCACCTGTCTTAAACGCGGGTTCGACATGGGCTGGCATCATCTTTTGCAGGCGCTTCATTAAATCGCCGACATTTTTCATGCTCATCCTCGGAATCCTCGTGGAATATGGTTATCAGGTTCGCTAATCGCGTTGACGTCGCGTCGCGGCTGGCCGCCGTTGCTGGCTCTGCCAATCTGCACGCTGCGCGCCAGCTTCTGCTGCCACTGGACATGATGGAAGACTTTACCTTCCGCCTGCCAGTAGGTGACAAACGCGGCGAGTTCTTCCGGCGTGACCGGCTGGCTCAGGGCGATACCCCAGAGCGCGGCCAGGCGCTGAAAGTCTGCATCCGGCTGCCAGTCGGCGTACATCGGGAATTTTCCCATCGGTACCGCAACAGGGACCGCCGTTGGCTCATCAAAAAACTGCGCGTCCAGGGCAATGTCGCTATTGGGGCGCGAGAGTTTTGCTTCCAGCTCTAGCAACTGAGCCAGACGCTCCGGCGTCAGCGCATAGAATGCGGGGGCGTTGTTGGCAAATACTGCGACGGCGCCGCTGGTCGATTTTGCCAGTACCGCTGCGTGATCCTGCATGAAGTCATCCAGACCGCTAAAATCGGTAGTTAATACTCGTGAAGACATAAATCAATCTCAACTCTGAACAACTAATATAGAAAGGGGGTAACTGCACACATAGTAGCACAGAGGTCGCTCTGGAAGGAGCGCCGCAGGTGACCCCGCGGCGCGCTCGGCTATACGCGCGGGCGCTTGCGATACAGCCAAAGCCCTGGAATAGAAAGACCGATAGATAACGCGCCAACAATAGATGAGGCTTTGAGAAAGTTACTCAACAGCATAATCATCATCTCTTCTGAGTAACCAAAATGGCTGATTTTTACCGCCGAGATCATCGCGGTATAGGCGGAGATACCGGGAAACATCGGAATGACCGCCGCAACGGTAAAAATTTTTGGGTGCGCCAGATACCAGCGGGACCATTGGATCCCGATACTGCCAACCAGCAGAGCAGCAAGGAAAGTCGCCCATTCGATATTAAAGCCCGCCGTCATCATCACCATGCGCGAACCATGACCGATAGCGCCCAACAAAGCACACCAGCGCAGCGCGCGCTGCGGTACGTTAAATACCATGGCGAAGCCAACGGCGGGAATAGCGGCCAGGGCCATATCCTGCAGCAGGGCGAAGAGATACATGATTATGCCCATCCGCGTAATCCCCACATCGTCATTGCCATTACCACGCCAATACAGGTGGCGAGGGTGAGCAGACTGGCGATAGCCCAGCGGGCCAGGCCGGTATTGATATGCCCTTTAAACATGTCGGCAACGGAGTTAATCAGCGGGAAGCCGGGTACCAGCAATAGCACGCTGGCGGCCATTGCTACCGTCGGCGTCGTGGTGAAAATAGGCAGGCGCAGCATGAGCCCAGAAATTGTGGTCGCCACAAAGGCAGTAAGGCAGAAGTTAATCTGCGGATGCATTGAGCGATGGGTTAACAACTGGCGAATATACATTGCTACTGAACTGGCGCAAAAGGTGACGAGAGCACCATCCCAGCCGCCGTTATTGAGTTTGCAGAAGCAGGCACAGGAAAGGCCAACCATAACAACCAGCAACCAGCGCGGATAGCGCAGCGGTTTGATTTGAGCAAAGCGTTTTTCAACATCTTTATAATCCAGTAACTTATGCTCCGCCATGATGACAATATGCTGAACCTCCGTGACAACGTGCATGTTGATGCCGCGATCGGTATTTTTTCGCGTTGACGTCAGGCATTCGCCATCCTTTATTGTTGTGAGCACGATCGCGTTAGAGGAAATCGCGCTTTCAACGCTATCCATACCCAACGCCCGGCCCAAACGTGTTGAAAGCTCTTCAACCAGTGCGCTCTCTGCGCCGTGCTGTAATAAGAAAAGACCACATTGAATGCACAATCGCGTGATTGCGCGCTGAGTTGCCCTATCTGCTTGCATAAATACCTGCTGTCCGTGATGCCCGATGCCGTAGTGTCTGTCGATACTTTTACCTGAAGTCTTGCTTTATCTGAGCGGTCAGGATCAAACAATGTGTAAAAAATCACCCGCCCTGCTGACCTCCTGGAATTTGATCCCTGCCGCATTTTCGTAAAATTGGTGAAAAGTGCAATTTTTGTACTCATTCTTCCCTTCTTTTTCCCCTCCGACTTATCAAAAATGCAAATTGGAACTTTTAATAAACAAAAAACAAACAAATAATTAACCATGCTGAGGTGACCCTATGAGAACACAGATTGCGATTATCGGAGCGAGTCCTTCCGGACTGCTGTTAGGGCAGTTATTACATCGCGCCGGGATCCAAACCGTCATCCTCGAACGGCAAACGCCAGAGTACGTGCTGGGGCGGATCCGCGCGGGGATTCTGGAAAGTGGAACGGTGGATTTGCTGCGTGAAGCAGGGGCTGCCCGGCGGATGGATGCGGAAGGGCTGGTACATCATGGGGTTGAGTTTTTGTTTGACGGCAAGCGCGTGCCGGTTGCTCTGACGGAGCTTACTCAAGGTAAAAGCGTGATGGTTTACGGTCAGACCGAAGTGACGCGGGATTTAATGGCGGCGCGGGCGGAATGCGGAGCACCGATTATTTATGGCGTCAGCGATGTCACGATTAATGATGCGAAAAGTGACCGGCCGTCCGTCTCTTTTGTCAGCAACGGCGAAAAACATCTGCTGGAGTGCGATTTTATTGCCGGTTGCGACGGATTTCACGGCGTTTCCCGACAAAGTATCCCGTCAGGGGTTCTTAAAGAGTATGAAAGCGTCTGGCCGTTTGGCTGGCTGGGGCTGCTGGCCGATACGCCACCAGTTAACCCGGAGCTGATTTATGCCCATCATGAGCGCGGCTTTGTACTGTGTAGTCAGCGCTCACTAACTCGAAGCCGCTACTATTTACAGGTACCGCTAAGCGAAAAGGTTGATGACTGGGCTGATGAACGTTTCTGGGAAGAGTTGAAGCTGCGCTTGCCCGATGAGCTGGCTACCAGGTTAGTGACTGGTCACTCACTTGAGAAGAGTATTGCGCCGCTACGCAGTTATGTGGTGGAACCCATGCAATATGGGAGGCTATTTCTGGTAGGGGACGCGGCGCATATCGTTCCGCCTACCGGGGCGAAAGGATTGAATCTGGCAGCATCTGATGTGAACTATTTGTGGCGAATCCTACGCGAATATTACCACCATGGTCGCGCTGACCTGTTGGCAAGCTACTCCCGCTTCGCCCTGGACCGCGTGTGGAAAGGTGAGCGATTCAGCTGGTTTATGACTCGCCTGTTGCATGATTTCCCGCAACAAAGCGAGTTTGATAGAAAAATGCAGGCGGCAGATCGTCGCTATTATCTTGAGTCTCGTGCTGGGCTCACCACTATCGCTGAAAACTACGTCGGTCTGCCGATCGAGCGCGTGGCATAAGCGAAATGAGTAGGAGGCGTCATGCAGGCAGCGAAAACCGTTCCCGTTTTTAAACTGTATGGCGAAGATCGCGGCTGGCCAACTCCCGACCTCCTGCACTGCGAATCGATACTTCAGCGTAGTCGTCTGTATGAATGGCATATCCGCGTGCATCAGCATGCTGAGCTGGTGCAGCTGCTTTATCTGCATAAAGGGCGGGCGGAAATCGAAATCGAAGGGGCAACCGCGGTGATGACTGAAGCCTGCATTCAGGTTGTTCCTGCGCTTTGTATTCACGGGTTTCGGTTTTCTCCGGGCACGGAAGGATACGTTTTGTCACTGGCGCTACCGCTGCTCAGACGTTTTGAAAACCAGTTTGGTCGTCAGTTGGATGTACTCGGTCAGCCACAATGCGTGTCGGTGAAAGAGTCCCGGAGTCATATCCGGGCGCTGTTTACTGCTTTACGGGAAGAGTACAGCGAGGATCATGATGCGCGCGAAATGATGCTGCATTCGTTGCTGGGTGCATTATTGGTATGGCTGAACCGACAGTATCTCCCAGCGCGGATAGCGGAGGACAAAGCTGAACGTAAGCGTAGCGTTATGCGCCATTTCTCTCGCCTCATTGAAAGCCATTATCGTGAACATATGCCTTTAATAGAGTATGCCAAGCTGGTGGGGCTCTCTGCGACTCACCTGAATTATTTATGCCGTGAATTTTACGGCTGCAGCGCGCTGGGGGTTTTACATCAAAGGTTGATGCTTGAGGCGCGCCGTAACCTGCAATACACCAGCATGACTATTGCGCAACTTTCTGATTATTTAGGATTTACTGATGCCGCTTATTTCTCCCGTTTTTTTCGGCGCTATAACGGTGAATCGCCTAAAGCATTTAGGAAAAATATAAAATAAAAAAACCTTTATTTAATTTATCTTAAGTTAGTGTAACTAACGAAGGTTTTAATCATTTCTAATTTATTGCTGACAATCACCTGTGTTAATGTTAATCATTGGCATGGATAACAGCAATATGTTGCTCACCATAATATTACATTGGCTTTAGAGCGTGATGTCAACACGCTTGCCAGGGACGATAAAGATTCATTTTGGCAAAATAATTAAGATGGATACTCAATTATCTATCAGGTTATTTTTCTGCCGGGCGTGAATCTTCGACAGGAAGCGGAGGGTTTATGTTACCAGGACAGGGTAAGTTCGGCATCACTATCAGCAGAATACCGGTCATGCAGTCCGGATTGAAAGCAATCGTTGGGGAGCATCTCCCTGATTATGAACTGAGTTTTTGTCGTTCCCAGGACGAGTTAACCCTACTTCAATTACGTCGCGCAGTGTTGGTCATCGCCGATTTATCTGGCGAAATTGAGCAGCCAAGAAATATTTGTGAACATTACTATTCTTTAATGACTCAGTACAGGGATATACACTGGGTCTTCATGGTTGGAAGCGCCTGCTTCCCATTAGCTGTTGAGTTATTAATGCGGCCTGAAAGCACATTAATATCTGATAGCGAACCAGTGAAGCGTTTAATTGAAGTCGTTCGTGCTGGTGGCCTTGCCGCCGAGAGAATTAGTCAGACCTTATTCTCACCAGAGGTGGCGAATATTGGCGAAGAGCAGCAAAAGTTGGTCATTCTGACGCTTTCTGAGCGTAAGGTCCTGAGGCTTCTTGCCAAAGGGTGGGGAATTAATCAAATTGCTGCGTTATTGAAAAAAAGTAATAAAACCATAAGCGCGCAAAAAAATAGTGCGATGCGCCGTTTGTCTTTGCGCAGTAATGCAGAGATGTATGCCTGGATTAATAGTGCACAGGGAATGAAGGAGCTGAATATTTATTCAGCCTATGGAGACCAATCGGAATGGAAAAAGATCTCACAACACGATATGTCGCTGTCGTAGAAAAATGCGCGATGACTGAAGTGGCTCTTCGCCACATATTAACTCGTGAAAGCGGCAAGAATTATAGTGTCCGCTTCTTTAAAGATACTCAGGCATTAAAGCGAGAACTTAAATCTAAAGATTTTACTGCGATTATTTTTTCACTTTCTGGTAATCGCAGGTCCCGACTGGAGAGTTTACTTTTTCTCCACGAAATTGCGCGTTATTGTCCTGAAATGCAGAGAATTGTCTTAGCTACTGATGAAGCGGAAATGCGACTGATTAGTCACCTTACGCCTTCCCGTTTGCATGGTATTTTTAATAAATCAGCTTGTCGTATACAGTTACAGGAACGGTTGCTTCAGCTCCTCGACCATAGTCATCAGGCCAATGAGAGCGTTGTAAACCAAAAACAAGGTTTATGTAACCAAATTCTGAGCCCGACGGAACATACTATTCTGCGCTATATGTCTTACGGTTATTCGTTGCCTGAAATTGCGACACAGCTGGAGCGAAACATCAAAACTATTCGCGCTCATAAATTTAACGCTATGACCAAACTTGGCGTCAGTTCAGATATGGGCCTCCTGAGCGCAGCAGATATTCTGATGCGCTTGTCAGCGAATAACGATGATACCAGAGGTATGCGGCTCGCCCTGTAGCGTTAGCCGTTTATTAAAGACAAACGTCAATCCAGGTTGCATCAGTCAACCGCGCCATTCGTTCGGGTGAAATACGAACGGCGCTATGGATTGACCCTGCTGCTGGTAGAACTTCCGGGTACTGTTTCAGCGAAATGTCACAGTAAACCGCCAATGGAATTTCCAGGCCAAATGGGCAAACCCCGCCAACGGGGTGCCCGGTTAACGTAACTACCTCATCACTACTCAGCATACGTGCTTTCGCACCGAACGCTTCCTTCAGCTTTTTGTTATCCAGACGCGCATCGCCCTTTGCGACAACAAGTACAACCCGTTCTTTTACTTTTAAAGACAGGGTTTTCGCTATTTGCCCGGGCTCAACGTTATGCGCTGCAGCAGCTAGTGCCAGCGTAGCCGTACTCTGGTTAAGTTCGATGATTTCGATATCGGGGGCGTGGTCAGCAAAAAATTGCCGCACGGACTGCAGACTCATTGCGATCTCCTGAAGAGTGTCTGTTAAAAATCTGTAATAAGCTTCGCAAAGTGTAAATATTGTTGGCAGACAATCAAGAATCTTTCTAATTCCTGGATCTTCTTCACAATCACTGCAACCGGTTACTGTAACCGGTTGCAGTTATCCGTCATGCGATGAATACTGAAATAGTAACTTCCCTGCGTCATCTATAACAAAAGAGCCGTGTATGAGTCATACCTATTTGAGCAGTATAGCCAGTGGGTTATCCGCCGTGCTAATCCACTCACCGAATTAGGTTTACCACAACGGCAAGATAATCATTGTTGGGCCTGTTTCTATAGCCTGTCAGGAGGGCTGCTATGTCTGCTAACCATGCTGCATTTAATCTGATATTCCGCTTTGTAGAAAATTACATCAGCCCGGTCGCCGGACGCATTTCGTCTCAGCGCCATGTTATGGCTATTCGCGACGGCTTTATCTCTGCAATGCCGTTTATGATCGTTGGCTCCTTTCTCCTGGTATTTGCTTATCCGCCGTTTTCGCCGGATACCACATGGGGATTTGCTCGCGCGTGGCTGGATTTAGCAAAAGAGTTTGAAGGGCGCATTTTAACGCCTTTCGATATGACGATGGGCATCATGTCTATCTACATTTGTGCCGCCATTGCCTACAACCTGGGTAAACACTACGAAAAAACGAATCAGCTCGACCCTTTCATGTGCGCGATGCTGTCAATTATGGCTTTCCTGCTCGTAGCGGCGCCGAAGACAAACGGCAATTTGCCGGTTGATAGCCTGGGCGGGACGGGGATTTTTACCGCGATTCTGGTGGCTGTTTATTGCGTTGAAATGATGCGTTTCCTTAAGGCGCACAATATTGGTATTCGCCTGCCAGATCAGGTGCCGCCAATGATCAAAAACTCTTTCGATCTATTGATTCCAGTATTGGTCGTAGTCCTAACGCTCTATCCCCTGAGCCTGTTTATCCAGCATCATTTCGATATGCTGATCCCGCAGGCTATCATGGCCATCTTTAAGCCGCTGGTTTCTGCGGCGGATTCATTACCGGCAATTTTACTGGCGGTGCTGGTTGGTCATTTGCTGTGGTTCGCGGGTATCCACGGTGCGGCTATTGTTTCCGGTATGCTGCAGATGTTCTGGCTGACTAACCTTGGGATGAACCAGCAGGCCCTGGCTCAGGGCGCACCGTTGCCACATATCTTTATGGAGGCGTTCTGGACATTCTTTATTGTAATCGGTGGTTCAGGAGCAACGATGGGGCTGGTATTCTGCTACCTGCGCAGTCGATCTGCACATCTGCGCTCAATCGGTCGTCTGAGTGTTGTGCCTAGCCTGTTTAACATTAACGAGCCGGTTATTTTCGGTACGCCTATTGTCATGAACCCGGTGTTCTTTATTCCATTCCTGCTGGCACCAATGGTTAACGCCGTGCTGGCCTGGGCGGCAATGAAGCTGGATTTGATTGGCCGGGTTATATCTGTCGTTCCGTGGACCGCCCCGGCACCGATTGGCGGTGCGTGGGCCTTGGGGTGGGATTTCCGGGCGGCGATTTTGGTGATTATCCTGGCATGCGTCTCGGCAGTTATCTATTTCCCGTTCTTTAAAGTGTATGAGAAGCAACTGTTAGAACAAGAGGCGGAAGAAGCGCAGCGTTTGGCACAAGAAAGCCAGCAGACCGCGTAAACGTAAACGGGCGGCTTAATTAGCCGCCCGTTGCTCTATAAATCGATGTCATTTTAGCGTGCAATCCCCGCACTGCTGAACATCCGGTAGACGATAACGCTGGCAGCAGGTGCGGCGCACGAGCTGCCCTTCACGTAAAACAACCGTACGCCACAGCGGGTTATCCTGGCCGTCGGAAAGCTGTTTTTCAAAGAAACAGTGCTGACGCAAAAGGGTGACCTGCTCATCTCCCAGCAACGCTTTCATTTCACCCAGATACCAGTTGATTAGGTAACCGGTATTGCTCCAGATAAGCTTGCCGTTTATATCACCAGTGGCTTCAAGCGCCTGAATGACGGGCTGTAAAGCGCAGGTGACCAGGGTTTCCATTCGCGATTGAGCAGACTGCTCTGATGAAGCTTGTGCACAATGGACATCAATCCAGAAACAGGCGGCACGGCCCGTTTCATGAAACTCAACCCGGAAATGTTCCGGTGTCAGGCTGATGACGCGATCTTCGCTCAGCAGAGCCAACATTAACGGCGGGATCAGTAAACCGATGTACCACTGCGCCCAAAGGGATAGCAGTGGCTTTTGCTCACGCACCTGCGTGGGTTGGTTGCGATAAATATGATCGGAATACGTCGCCAGCAGGGAACTCAGCGCCATTGGCTGAGACCATTCCGCCAATGTTAATGCATGATGGGGCGCTTCTTCATTCAGACGGAGAAAATCCAGCAGATGTGGGCGTAGGGTAGTGATTTTTTCGCGGATTGCATTTGCCAGTTCACGCTCAGCCGAAGGGAGCGGAGCCCGCCAGATGATGTCATCGCTGAAGGATAGTGAACGGTAAGCCATCGGATGTCAGATACAAATCTAAATGATAATGATTTCTGATACTAGTTGTTCGATATCCGAATGGCAAGAGATTTGTCCGCGCGGCAGGTTTCTGCTGCGCGGTATAAAGCTAGCTGGCGAGGATAATATTACGCCCCATGTTTTTCGCTTCATAGAGCGCGTTATCTGCACGTTTCAGCGCGCCATCAATGTCGGCATCAACCAGCGGCGTCATGCCGATGCTAATCGTCACATTGGTGGCGACGCTTTCGTTAAACATATGCGGAATTTTTAGATCGTAGACGCGCTGGCGGATACGATCTGCGGCCAGAAGGGCATTTTCAGCCGTACTGCTGGTTAAAAGCACCATAAATTCCTCGCCGCCAAAGCGGGCAACAACATCGCGTGAGCGCACGGCGTTGCGAATTGCCGCGGAAACCTGAATTAACGCCTGATCGCCCATCATGTGGCCGTAGTGGTCGTTGTAGGCTTTGAAGTGGTCAATATCCAGCAGCAGGACGTAATGTTCAGTGCTGTCTAATGAAAGGATCGTGTCCAGGCGATTTTGTAAACCGCGGCGGTTGTACAAACCGGTGAGGGGATCCAACATACTGAGATCGTTAAGGGTATTACGCTCCTTCAATAGCTTATCCATCAGTCCCTGAGTGAATACATCGCTACGCTTCTGAATTAAGCTCTGGAGGGTGATACCAGCAATAGGCAGGATAAAACAATAAGACATGCGCAGCCATTGTTCTCCTTCGGCCAGGATCAAGCAGGCACCGAATGTCGGTAATGAGTGCAAGGTGAACGCAATGATATTGCTGGAAAAAGCAATGGTGCCAATAAACAACACGCTTAATAAGGCGATCACCAGATAGTTAAAATGTGGTGGCCCCAGCATCATGGCTTTTAACGTAACGTGCCATGCCCAAAACAGGCCAAATATCAGAGAAATAAATGAAATATTTATTTTGCGTTGCGAGAATTTCCAGTGCCATAACAGCAGGACTGAACTGCAGATAACAATCAGGAAGCAGGGCAGGGTAAAACTAATGACAGTAAAGAGTGGGCTGACCAGGGATAAGAGGGCTGAAACAAAATTAAGCAGTAAAAAAAGCCGTAAGGAATACTGATATTTTTGTTCGTAATGAGATCGCCAGGATTGTGCAGTCATGTTGGAATTGTCATTATTAATCGTTAAAATTCAATATGATGTGTGTCAAAAAAGAATAATAAAAAGCAATGCGCAAAATAAGGTTTTTGCGAAATTATCAGATAATTTAATATATAGTTTTCGTTTGCTTAATTTATCACCTTCATGAATGTATGTCATTACCACGAACGTAAAGAATAATGAGTCACGTTTTACCGGGCATGACAAATGATAAAAATTATCATATGATATTGGTTATCATTATCGTTGTGAGAGGTGAAAACATGTTGCAGCGAACTTTAGGGAGTGGGTGGGGTGTTTTGATCCCTGGCGTGTTGATTGCCGCCCTTGGGTTTGCCGATTTGTCGGTGGACGCCTGGCGCGGGTTAGTCACATTGGGAATGCTTACGTCAGCACTGATGATTTGGCATCGCCAGCTACGGCATTTCGTTTTGCTGCCATCATGCGTTGCACTGATAAGTGGAATTATGCTGATGATGATGAATTTTAAGCTGATGGGATAATGCAGAAGGGTAAGAATATTGGTGCGAGGGGGGGGACTCGAACCCCCACATCCTAAGGACACTAACACCTGAAGCTAGCGCGTCTACCAATTCCGCCACCTTCGCACAGTATTCTTAATTTTGATATTGCCTCGTTGGTGCGAGGGGGGGGACTCGAACCCCCACATCCTAAGGACACTAACACCTGAAGCTAGCGCGTCTACCAATTCCGCCACCTTCGCACAGTGCGAGCAATATCAACGTGGTTTATGGTGCGAGGGGGGGGACTTGAACCCCCACGTCCGTAAGGACACTAACACCTGAAGCTAGCGCGTCTACCAATTCCGCCACCTTCGCATACCATCGACACTATGAAAGTATCGTTACCACGGAGGCGCATTCTAGTGGTTTTCAGCTATTCGTCAATACTTAATTGTACAGGCTGGATTGATTGTTGCAAAAATGGACGGCTTAGGAAGATACGATCCCGGCGGCAAGCATCGCCTGCCGCCGGAGCAGGAGAACGTTACTTTTTCGCCTGACGAGTCATAACCGTACGATAGACTTTAAACCGGCCAGTCTGGGCGATCACTTCGTGGAAACCGAAGGTCTCATCCAGGATATCCGGGTAAGGCAGGAAGGCGTTGGCGACAATACGCAGTTCACCACCGCTATTTAAATGTCGAACCGCCCCGCGAATCAACGTTTGCGCCGCTTCCTGGCTGGTCTGCAGTCCGTCGTGGAACGGCGGATTAGAGATAATCATATCGAAGCGACCATTCACTTCAGAGAAGACGTTGCTGGCAAAAACGTCACCTTCAATGCTGTTTGCGGCAAGGGTGGCGCGGCTGGCTTCTACCGCCGGGGCACTTACGTCGCAGAGCGTTAAGCGAACCTTCGGTGAATGGCTTGCCAGCACGGTTGCCAGCACGCCAGCACCGCAGCCGACATCAAGCACTTTGCCTTTGGTATGCGGCGTCAGGGTTGAGAGCAGCAGTTGGCTACCGATGTCCAGACCATCGCGGCTGAACACGCCCGGCAGCGTTTTAATCGTCAGGTTTTCCAGCGGATATTCGCCCCAGTACTGCTCTGGATTAAATGCTGGCTGTTTTTCCAGGCGGCCGTGATACAGCCCACAGCGGCGTGCGCTGTCGATCTTGTTCAGCGGCGCATATTCGGCCAGCATCTGCTCCGCACTGCGTACGCCGCTGCGGTTTTCGCCAACCACGAAAATATCGATACCTGTTGGCAGCAGCGAAAGCAGATTCATTAGTTGAAACTGAGCTTCTGGCTTATTTTTTGGCCAGTAGTAAATCAGCGTATCGCAATCAGCAACGTCGCTGGCTTCAGCCACCAGGCTAAAACGCGCATTTTCACCCATCTGGCGGCTCAGTACCTGCCAATGGTGAAACTGCTGGGTATGGACGCGGCTGCCAGCCGTATCCAGACGGGCGGGCAGGTCATCCTGCAGATCACCGGCAAACAGAACGCGGGCGGACTCGAAATCATCACTGTGGCGCAGCAAGACTTCACTTGCCGGGGTAAAAGCAGACATGAAACACTCCTTCATTGAGACTGGCGGCGATTATACACGTTATCTTTCAGGCTGCCTCTTTGTTGGGGCGATATGCAATCCGCTGGGCACGTGATTGTTGGCGCAGATACGACGGATTTGCTATATTGCGCGCTTGATTAACAGGAGTGTTTCGCTATGACATCCCGACGAGACTGGCAATTACAGCAACTGGGTATTACCCAGTGGTCGCTACGTCGTCCTGGGGCGTTACAGGGTGAAATCGCTATCTCGCTTCCTGGACATATCCGTCTGGTGATGGTGGCGGAAGCTCTGCCATCACTGACTGAGCCGCTAATCAGCGATATTTTACGTGCGCTGGCCCTGACGCCGGAGCAGGTTATGCAACTGACTCCTGAACGCGTGGCGATGTTGCCGCAGGATGCCCGCTGTAATAGCTGGCGGCTGGGTACTGATGCGCCGTTGCTGTTGGCGGGCGCACAGATATCCTCGCCCGCTTTCGATGAACTTCAGACCAGCACGCCCGCACGCCAGGCGCTCTGGCAACAAATCTGCACACATGAAAACGATTTCTACCCTCAACACGGCTGATTTGCCCCGTGCCTGGCAAATAGAAACACGCGCCCATGCCTTTCCCTGGAGCGAGCAGACGTTTGCCAGCAATCAGGGCGAGCGCTATCTGAACCTTCAGTTAGTGGTGGACGGCGAGATGGCGGCTTTTGCGATTACGCAAATTGTGCTCGACGAGGCGACGCTATTCAATATCGCCGTTGACCCCGCTTTTCAGCGTCGTGGCCTGGGTCGGGAACTGCTGGAACATGTGATTGATGAAGTAGAAAAACGCGGCGTCGTCACGCTGTGGCTGGAGGTGCGCGCGTCTAACGTCGCCGCCATCGCGCTCTATGAAAGCTTAGGCTTTAACGAGGCGACTATTCGCCGCAACTATTACCCCACGGTCGACGGACGTGAGGACGCAATAATTATGGCACTGCCAATCAGTATGTAAGACAAGGTGAGATGATGAAGTGGGACTGGATTTTCTTTGATGCCGACGAAACGCTGTTTACGTTTGATTCGTTTACCGGCTTACTGCGGATGTTTCTCGACTATAGCGTGACCTTCTCCGCTGAGGATTTTCAGGATTACCAGGCCGTGAATAAGCCGCTGTGGGTGGATTATCAAAACGGTGCCATCACATCCCTTCAGCTTCAGCATCAGCGCTTTGATGGTTGGGCTGAACGCCTGAGCGTGCCGCCAGGTGAGCTGAATGCCGCTTTTATGAATGCGATGGCGGAGATCTGCTCGCCGCTACCGGGCGCGGTGTCGCTGCTCAATGCGCTGCAGGGAAAGGTAAAAATGGGCATCATCACCAACGGCTTTACCTCGCTGCAGCAGACGCGTCTCGAACGAACCGGGCTACGCGATCACTTTGATTTACTGATTATTTCCGAAGAGGTTGGGGTGGCGAAGCCGGATGCGCGCATCTTTGATTATGCGCTGACGCAGGCGGGCAACCCGGAGCGCTCGCAGGTTCTGATGGTTGGCGATACGGCGGAGTCTGATATTCGCGGCGGCGTGAACGCCGGTCTGGCGACCTGCTGGTTCAATCCTCATCAGCGCGAACTGCCTGCGGATCTTCAGCCTGACTGGACGGTGACCTCTTTAAGCGAACTGGAGCAACTCCTGTGTAAACACTGATTGCCTCCCCCTCATTGATGAGTAAAATAGCCGCAATTTTTCGTATTCAACATGCGTGGCGCATAGCCGTGCTTACTCAAGAAGATTGAACTATGACGTTGTCTCCTTTTTTGCAGGAGGTGGCCAAGCGCCGCACTTTTGCCATTATTTCTCACCCGGATGCCGGTAAAACCACCATCACCGAGAAGGTGCTGTTATTCGGACAGGCGATCCAGACTGCCGGTACTGTTAAAGGCCGTGGTTCCAGCCAGCATGCCAAATCCGACTGGATGGAGATGGAAAAGCAGCGTGGTATCTCCATTACCACCTCCGTAATGCAGTTTCCGTATCACGACTGCCTGGTGAACCTGTTAGATACCCCGGGGCATGAAGACTTCTCGGAAGATACCTACCGTACTCTGACGGCGGTGGACTGCTGCCTGATGGTTATCGATGCCGCGAAAGGCGTCGAGGATCGAACCCGTAAGCTGATGGAAGTTACCCGTCTGCGCGATACGCCGATCCTGACCTTTATGAACAAACTTGACCGTGACATCCGCGATCCGATGGAAGTGCTGGATGAAGTCGAGCGCGAGCTGAAAATCGGCTGTGCGCCGATCACCTGGCCAATTGGCTGCGGTAAGCTATTCAAGGGTGTTTACCATCTTTATAAAGATGAAACCTACCTGTACCAGACCGGTAAAGGCCATACCATTCAGGAAGTTCGCATCGTTAAGGGCCTGAACAATCCGGAACTGGATGCGGCCGTTGGTGACGATCTGGCGCAGCAGCTGCGCGACGAGCTGGAGCTGGTGCAGGGCGCGTCCAACGAGTTCGATAAAGAGCTGTTCCTGGCCGGTGAAATTACTCCGGTATTCTTCGGTACCGCCTTGGGTAACTTCGGCGTTGACCATATGCTGGATGGCCTTGTGGAATGGGCACCTGCGCCGATGCCGCGCAAAACCGATACCCGCCTGGTCGAAGCGCAGGATGAGAAGTTCAGTGGCTTCGTGTTTAAAATTCAGGCCAATATGGATCCGAAACACCGTGACCGCGTGGCTTTCATGCGCGTAGTTTCCGGCAAGTACGAAAAGGGCATGAAAATGCGCCAGGTTCGAATCGGTAAAGACGTGGTTATCTCCGATGCGCTGACCTTTATGGCCGGTGACCGCTCGCATGTTGAAGAGGCGTATCCGGGCGATATTCTCGGTCTGCATAACCACGGTACGATTCAGATCGGCGACACCTTTACGCAAGGTGAGATGATGAAGTTCACCGGTATCCCGAACTTCGCCCCGGAACTGTTCCGTCGTATCCGCCTGAAAGATCCGCTGAAGCAAAAACAGCTGCTGAAGGGGCTGGTACAGCTTTCTGAAGAAGGTGCGGTGCAGGTATTCCGTCCGATTGCCAATAACGATCTGATAGTGGGTGCCGTCGGTGTGCTGCAGTTTGATGTGGTCGTTTCCCGCCTGAAGAGTGAGTACAACGTTGAGGCTATCTACGAGTCCGTTAACGTGGCGACGGCGCGCTGGGTAGAGTGTTCAGACGTGAAGAAATTCGAGGAATTCAAGCGTAAGAACGAAATTCAGTTAGCCCTTGATGGCGGTGATAACCTCACTTATATCGCTCCAACAATGGTTAACCTGAATCTGACGCAGGAACGTTATCCTGACGTTCAGTTCCGTAAAACTCGCGAGCACTAATTGACTCAGGAGCGCGGCTTTCACCGCGCTCCACGTTGTTTTTCCTTCTGTTTGACCTTTCTGGAAAGTTCTTAATTCTTACCGTTTTGCGCGTTTTTTTACGCTCTCCCGCCGCACTCTCTCGTGTTTCTACTACATTTAATAAGTAATTTTTGGAAACTTAGCTTAATAGACTACTTATTTTGCTTTACCTGTTTAGAAATAACGAGGAACTCACAATGACAAGACCAAAGAACGCCAGGACAGCACTGGCCCTCCTCTTAGGCTCAGCCATCATCAGCGCCTCGGCATATGCGGAAAGCTCGACGGTTGATAGCGCAAAATCTGCTGCCAGTAGCGCGGGGCAAGCTGTTGATAGCTCGATGAACAAAGTCGGGAATTTTATGGACGATAGCACCATTACTGCCAGAGTGAAGGCGGCGCTTATCGATCATAAAGATATTCGCAGTACTGATATCTCTGTGAAGACCGAGAACAAAGTCGTCACGCTGAGCGGTACGGTCGATAGCACAACGCAGCAAGAGCAGGCGGTTAGCGTGGCGAAAGGGGTTGAAGGCGTGACCTCGGTTAACGACAAACTTAGCGTGCAGAATGAAAAGTCTGCTTCACTGAAGGGCTATGCCGGTGACACGGCGGTGACCAGCGAGATTAAAGCTAAGCTATTAGCTGACGATATCGTGCCATCACGAAATGTGACGGTGGAAACCACTGATGGCGTTGTGCACTTATCCGGCACAGTGGCTTCCAGCAAACAGTCAGACCGCGCGGAAGATATCGCTAAAGCCGTTTCCGGCGTCAAAAGCGTGAAGAACGATGTTAGCGTTAAATAAATCCATTATTAAAAGAATTTATTCTGCGGCCTTTCCGCAGGATGTGTAGCACCACAGGGTTGTGTATGCGCGGCCTGAGTGCGCAGAAAATCGACCGTCATTAACTATGGTAAGGAGAGACGTATGTTTAGATGGGGCATTATTTTTCTGGTGATCGCGTTAATTGCCGCTGCTCTGGGCTTTGGTGGACTGGCGGGTACCGCTGCCTGGGCTGCTAAAATTGTTTTCATCGTCGGTATTATTCTGTTTCTGGTCAGCCTTTTTACCGGGCGTCGGCGTCCCTAGACGTTAACCCGTGAAATACCGTCTTACATAAAGCCAGTCAATGTGACTGGCTTTCGCAGTTTCAGGGCGTTAAAAATTGCGTTACCTTTATTTTATATAATAAGTAAGACAGGAAAGCAGGGTGGGACATCGCATTCCCGTAACGCTGGGCAATATCACGCCATTATCTGTAAAACCCTTTCAGCCGGGCAAACTTGCGCTAGTGTGCGAAGGGGGTGGACAGAGAGGGATTTTTACCGCCGGGGTTCTGGACGAATTTATGCGCGCGGGATTCAACCCTTTCGACATGATGTTTGGCACCTCTGCCGGGGCGCAAAATCTGTCGGCCTATATGTGCAACCAGCCTGGCTATGCCCGCAAAGTCATCACGCGTTATACCACTGCCCGCGAGTTTTTCGACCCGATGCGCTTTGTGCGCGGCGGTAACCTTATTGACCTCGACTGGCTGGTGGACAGCACCGCGAAAAAGATGCCGCTGGCGATGACCTACGCTGAAGATCGTTTTGCCCAAGGGAAACAGTTCTGGATGTGTGCCTGCCGCGGTGATGACTATACGCCGAATTATTTTGCGCCAACCCAGCAGACCTGGCTTGACCTGATTCGCGCCTCCAGCGCCATTCCGGGTTTTTATCGTAGCGGCGTGATGCTGGATGGAGTGAGCTATCTTGATGGCGGCGTCAGCGATGCGATCCCTGTTCAGGAAGCAGCCCGCCGCGGGGCGCAAACTATCGTGGTGATCCGCACGGTTCCTTCCCAGATGTACTATACCCCGCAGTGGTTCAAACGTATGGAGCGCTGGCTTGGGGAAAGCAGCCTACAGCCGTTCGTGAATCTGGTGCAGCATCATGAATCGACTTATCGTTCCACGCAGCAGTTTATTGAGAAACCGCCGGGCAAGCTGCGCATTCTGGAGATTTATCCGCAGAAGCCACTGAAAAGTATGGCATTGGGAAGCCGCCTTCCCGCTTTGCTGGAGGACTATAAGACCGGACGCCAATGCGGACGTTATTTCCTCGCTACGGTTGGTAAACTGCTGGCCGACAGGCCGCCGCTGCTGCGTCATGCGGCGCGAATTGCCGTGCCCAAAACGGTGGTAGTCCCGCCGGCTCCGGTAGCAAATGAGGTCCTTCAGGCTCCGATTGTTGCGGCACCGCAGGCCAATGACCCCAGCTTTAATAATGAGGATCTGGCGTGACCTTGCGATTTATTGATACCCACTGCCACTTCGACTTTCCCCCTTTTACCGGCGACGAAACCGCCAGCATTGCCCGAGCGGTGCAGGCTGGGGTCACGCAGATTGTGGTTCCGGCCATAGAAGCAGACAACTTTGAGCGCGTCCTGGCGCTAGCGGAGCAACATAATGCGCTCTATGCCGCGCTCGGCTTACATCCCATCGTGATTGAGCGGCATGACGAGAGTAGCCTGGAGCAACTTGAGGTCTATTTGGCTCAACGTCCCAGCAAGCTGGTTGCAGTCGGTGAAATTGGCCTCGATCTCTATCGCGAAGATCCACAATTTGAACGTCAACTTAGCGTATTTGAGGCGCAATTGCGCCTGGCGAAACGCTATGATCTGCCGGTAATCCTTCACTCCAGGCGTACTCACGATAAGCTGGCGATGTTGCTGAAAAAACATGCCTTGCCGCGAACCGGCGTGGTGCACGGCTTTGCTGGCAGCTTGCAGCAGGCGGAGCGTTTTGTGCAACTCGGCTATAAAATTGGCGTGGGCGGCACGATTACCTACCCGCGCGCCAGTAAAACCCGCGACGTTATGGCGCAACTGCCGCTTTCGGCGCTGCTGTTGGAGACCGATGCGCCGGATATGCCATTAAATGGCTTTCAGGGGCACCCGAACCGGCCTGAGCAGGCTGCTCGCGTTTTCGCCACCCTGTGTGAGCTGCGCCAGGAGTCTGCGAATGAAATCGCTAATGCTCTGATTCATAATACAAAAGAGGTTTTTTCTATCCTGTGATGCTCTACTGAGTGATTTAGATCTCATTCTTACCTTTTTATCTCATTGTTTTGCTTAAAATGTGTGAGCTGAGATGAGCGTGATGGTTTCATGTCGTTATAATCGCGAGGTTTTAAGGCTGAACTATCAATACACAGGGACTCTGTATGCAAATTCTCATGGGACTTATCGGCATGGTGGTGCTGTTAGCCATCGCTGTGCTCCTCTCCAGTAATCGAAAAGCCATCAACCTTCGTACTGTCCTCGGTGCATGGATCCTCCAGGTGGGGATCGGTGCGCTAATTCTCTACGTACCGGCCGGGCGCACGGCGCTGCTGGCCATGTCGAACGGCGTTGCTAACGTCATTGCTTACGGCAACGAGGGCATCAGCTTTATTTTTGGCGGGCTGGTTTCCGATAAGATGTTTGAGGTATTCGGTGGCGGTGGGTTTGTTTTTGCTCTGCGCGTTCTGCCGGTCATCGTTTTCTTCTCCTCGCTGATCGCCGTACTTTACTATCTCGGCATTATGCAGTTTGTCATCCGCATTCTCGGCGGGGCGCTGCGTGCGGTGCTGAAAACTTCGCGCACGGAATCGCTCTCCGCGACGGCGAATATCTTCGTCGGCCAAACCGAAGCGCCGCTGGTGGTACGTCCTTATATTGCGACCATGACCCGCTCTGAACTGTTTGCGGTGATGTGTGGCGGTCTGGCCTCTGTTGCGGGGTCGGTTCTTGCAGGTTATGCCCAGATGGGCGTGCCGCTGGAATATCTGATTGCCGCTTCGTTTATGGCGGCACCGGGTGGTCTGCTGTTCGCGAAGATTATCGTGCCCGAAACCGAGCAGCCTCATGATGATCCGGCGCTGGAAAAAAATGACGCCGATCCAGAGGCTCCGGCAAACGTTCTGGACGCTGCCGCGTCCGGTGCCGCTTCCGGGATGCAGCTGGCGCTTAACGTGGGCGCGATGTTGCTGGCGTTTATCGCGCTGATCGCGCTGGTCAACGGTATTCTCTCCGGCGTAGGTGGCTGGTTTAACCATCCGGACCTGTCGCTGCAAATGATCCTTGGCTGGGTCTTCTCGCCGCTGGCGTGGGTGATTGGCGTACCGTGGAGCGAGGCAACCGTGGCTGGTTCATTTATCGGCCAGAAGCTGATCATTAACGAGTTTGTTGCTTATATGAACTTTGGCGAATATCTCAAGGCTGATGCCGAGGTGGCCGCTGCTGGCTTGCAGGTGATTTCAACGCAAACTAAGGCCATCATCTCATTTGCTTTGTGTGGTTTTGCCAACCTGTCGTCGATAGCGATTCTGATTGGCGGGTTGGGCGGTATGGCTCCCAGCCGCCGCCAGGAAATTGCTCAATTAGGCATGCGGGCCGTTGCGGCGGGTACGCTCTCTAACCTGATGAGCGCCACAATTGCCGGCGTATTCCTCGCGTTATAACTTCGCTGTTAACTCCCAGGATGCCAGCGGCAATGTCGCCGCTGGCATCTCTCTTCTGATTGTTAAAATTCCATCATTTTTTAATTGAAATAAAATCATTAATTATCAATTGATAATGGATTTAATGGTATTTTTTCGCACAAAATGTGCGCACCGATGTCGAGTTGTAGTGCGTTGTTATGTTATTATAATAACATTATCGCAGGCTCAAGAATCCTGATTATGCTTAAAGAGAGTTTCGGGCTTGTGATGTATCTGTTGAGTTTTATTATGTGATTTTTATCACATTACAATAATGAAAATTAGTAATGAGTTTTCATTAACTGTGATGTATATCGAAGTGTGACTGCGAGGTGATGTTACAATAGTAACAGACTCGCAAGGTGAACAAACTTTAAATCGGCAATAGGCCGTCGGAGTATGAAATGACAGATTTATCTGCAAGCAGCCTGCGCGCGTTGAAATTGATGGACCTGACCACCCTGAATGATGACGACACTAATGAAAAGGTGATCGCCCTGTGTCATCAGGCAAAAACTCCGGTAGGTAACACCGCTGCGGTTTGTATCTACCCGCGTTTTATCCCCATTGCGCGTAAGACGCTGAACGAGCAGGGTACCCCGGACATCCGCATTGCGACAGTCACCAACTTCCCGCACGGTAACGATGACATTGATATCGCGCTGGCGGAAACCCGTGCGGCAATTGCCTACGGTGCCGATGAAGTAGACGTCGTGTTCCCTTATCGCGCGCTGATTGCGGGCAATGAGCAGGTTGGTTTTGACATGGTGAAAGCCTGTAAAGAAGCCTGCGCGGCGGCAAACGTGCTGCTGAAAGTGATTATCGAAACCGGCGAGCTGAAAGAAGAAGCGCTGATTCGCAAAGCTTCTGAAATCGCTATCAAGGCCGGTGCGGATTTCATCAAAACGTCAACGGGTAAAGTGCCGGTAAACGCCACACCGGAAAGTGCTCGCATCATGCTGGAAGTCATCCGTGATATGGGCGTGGAAAAAACCGTTGGTTTCAAACCGGCTGGCGGGGTGCGTAGTGCAGAAGACGCGCAGCAATTCCTGGCGATTGCCGACGAACTTTTCGGGGCCGACTGGGCTGACTCTCGCCACTACCGCTTTGGCGCATCCAGCCTGCTGGCAAGCCTGCTGAAAGCGCTGGGCCATGGCGACGGCAAGAGCGCAAGCAGCTACTAATTACTCGTCATACTTCAAGCCGCAGGTGCGTTAGCTGCACTCTCTCACCCCAATCACTTACTGTAGTAAGCTCCTGGGGATGAGTTCCCTTGCCGCCTTCCTGCGACTCGAATTATTTAGAGTAATCATTCATTGCAGTGGGTTTTCCGCTGCATTTAACCTGATTAATCGGGGGTTACCGTGTTTCTCGCACAAGAAATAATTCGTAAAAAACGTGATGGTCATGCGCTGAGCGATGAAGAAATTCGCTTTTTCATCAACGGCATCCGCGATAACACCATCTCAGAAGGCCAGATCGCCGCGCTAGCGATGACCATCTTTTTCCACGATATGTCTATGCCAGAACGGGTTTCGCTGACCATGGCGATGCGGGATTCAGGAACCGTTCTGGACTGGAAGAGCCTTAATCTCAACGGTCCGATCGTCGATAAGCACTCCACCGGCGGCGTAGGTGATGTTACCTCACTGATGTTGGGGCCTATGGTCGCAGCTTGCGGCGGCTATGTGCCGATGATTTCCGGGCGCGGTCTCGGTCATACCGGCGGCACCCTCGACAAACTGGAAGCGATTCCGGGCTTTGATATCTTCCCGGACGACAGCCGTTTTCGCGAAATTATTCAAGACGTCGGCGTGGCGATTATTGGGCAGACCAGCTCACTCGCACCGGCGGATAAACGTTTTTATGCCACCCGTGACATTACCGCGACGGTGGACTCCATCCCGCTGATTACCGCTTCGATTCTGGCCAAAAAACTGGCTGAAGGTCTGGACGCGCTGGTCATGGATGTGAAAGTCGGTAGCGGCGCGTTTATGCCGACCTATGAGCTTTCCGCTGCGCTGGCCGAAGCGATCGTTGGCGTTTCCAACGGCGCGGGCGTGCGCACCACCGCACTGCTGACCGACATGAACCAGGTGCTGGCTTCCAGCGCCGGTAACGCGGTGGAAGTGCGTGAAGCGGTACAATTCCTGACGGGTGAATACCGCAACCCGCGCCTGTTCGATGTCACCATGGCGCTGTGCGTTGAAATGCTGATTTCCGGCAAGCTGGCGGATAACGACGCCGATGCGAGGGCAAAACTGCAGACGGTACTGGATAACGGTAAAGCTGCAGAAGTCTTTGGTCGAATGGTCGCCGCGCAGAAAGGGCCGAACGATTTTATCGAAAACTACGACAACTACCTGCCAACCGCGATGCTGAGCAAAGCGGTCTACGCCGAAAGTGCTGGCTTTGTCGCGGAAATGGACACTCGGGCACTCGGTATGGCGGTGGTATCCATGGGCGGCGGTCGCCGTCAGGCATCGGATTTGATTGATTACAGCGTGGGTTTCACCGATATGGTCCGCCCTGGCGACAGCGTAGACACGCAGCGGCCGCTGGCAGTTATCCATGCTAAGGATGAAAACAGCTGGCAGGAAGCCGCCAAAGCAGTCAAAGCGGCTATTAAACTCGACGATAAAGCGCCTGAAATTACGCCAACGGTCTATCGTCGTATCACTGAATAGTTATATACTGATCTGATCGCTTTTTTGCAGCGCAAAAGGTACGGAGAATAATATGAAACGTGCATTTATTATGGTGCTGGACTCCTTCGGCATCGGTGCGACTGAAGATGCGGATCGCTTTGGCGACGTAGGTTCAGACACCATGGGCCATATTGCAGAAGCCTGCGCCAAAGGCGAGGCTGATAACGGTCGCAAAGGCCCGCTGAATTTGCCTAACCTGACTCGTCTGGGTCTGGTGAAAGCACATGAAGGTTCTACCGGCAAAATTGCCGCCGGAATGGACGGTAATGCGGAAGTGATTGGCGCTTACGCATGGGCGCATGAACTCTCTTCTGGTAAAGATACGCCGTCAGGCCACTGGGAAATTGCCGGTGTGCCGGTTCTGTTTGACTGGGGTTACTTCCCGGAGCATGAAAACAGCTTCCCGCAGGAGTTGTTGGATAAACTGGTTAAGCGCGCTAATTTGCCGGGCTATCTCGGCAATTGCCACTCTTCCGGTACCGTTATCCTCGACCAACTGGGCGAAGAGCATATGAAAACCGGCAAGCCGATTTTCTATACCTCTGCTGACTCGGTATTCCAGATTGCCTGCCATGAAGAGACTTATGGTCTCGATAAACTCTACGAGCTGTGTGAAATCGCCCGTGAAGAGCTGACCGAAGGCGGCTACAACATCGGTCGCGTTATCGCACGTCCGTTTATCGGTGATAAAGCGGGTAACTTCCAGCGTACTGGCAACCGCCATGACCTGGCTGTTGAGCCACCTGCGGCGACCGTGCTGCAGAAGCTGGTCGACGAGAAAAATGGTCAGGTCGTTTCTGTCGGTAAAATCGCCGATATCTACGCCAACTGCGGTATCACTAAAAAAGTGAAAGCGACCGGCCTGGATGCGCTGTTTGACGCCACCATCAAAGAGATGAAAGAAGCGGGTGACGAGACCATCGTCTTCACTAACTTCGTCGACTTCGACTCTTCCTGGGGCCATCGTCGTGATATCGCGGGTTACGCCGCCGGACTGGAATTGTTCGATCGCCGTCTGCCTGAGCTGATGGAGCTGGTGGGTGAAGATGACATTCTGATCCTGACCGCCGACCACGGCTGCGACCCAAGCTGGACCGGTACTGACCATACCCGTGAACACATTCCGGTGCTGGTTTATGGCCCGAAAGTGAAACCGGGTTCGCTTGGTCACCGTGAAACCTTCGCGGATATCGGGCAGACCCTTGCTAAATACTTTGGCACTTCCGACATGGAATATGGTAAGGCTATGTTCTGAGTCAGGTTGGGTGAGGCCTGGTGCCCTCACCCCCGGCCCTTTCCCACGGGGAGAGGGAGAAAAGAATGTCGGCCGGGCAAGGCTCGCCGCCGCCCGGCAAAAAAATTAAAAAAGGAACTGAAGATGGCAACTCCACATATTAACGCCGAGATGGGTGATTTCGCTGACGTCGTATTGATGCCGGGCGACCCGCTGCGCGCGAAGCACATTGCAGAAACTTTCCTTGAAGACGTACGTGAAGTGAACAACGTGCGCGGCATGCTGGGCTTCACCGGCACCTATAAAGGCCGCAAAATTTCCGTTATGGGCCACGGCATGGGTATCCCGTCCTGCTCCATTTACGCGAAAGAGCTGATCACCGACTTTGGTGTGAAGAAAATCATCCGTGTCGGCTCCTGCGGTGCCGTGCGTATGGACGTTAAGCTGCGTGACGTGGTTATCGGTATGGGGGCTTGCACCGACTCTAAAGTTAACCGTATGCGTTTTAAAGACCATGACTTCGCGGCAATCGCAGACTTTGGTATGGTGCGTAACGCGGTTGATGCGGCAAAAGCGCTGGGCGTCGACGCGCGCGTCGGTAACATCTTCTCTGCTGACCTGTTCTATGCACCGGACGGCGGCGAGATGTTCGACGTGATGGAGAAATACGGCATTCTGGGCGTAGAAATGGAAGCGGCCGGTATCTACGGCGTCGCTGCGGAGTTCGGGGCGAAAGCGCTGACTATCTGCACCGTATCTGACCATATCCGTACCCACGAGCAGACCAGCGCTGCTGAGCGTCAGACGACCTTCAACGATATGATCAAAATCGCGCTGGAATCCGTTCTGCTGGGCGATAAAGAGTAAGTATTGTGTCGCCCGGTAGCGCTGCATTTACCGGGCCTGCGCAAAAACCTGTAGGCCGGATAAGGCGTAGCCGTCATCCGGCTTTTTTTATCGAAGTATTTATTCATAAATCTTCGCATTCTTAATATTTATCCATACTTTTCATTGTGATGTGATTTTAATTTATTCAGATATCTATCCAGGTATCTATTCATGCAGTTCGACCTTGCATCCATGATGGACATACAAGCAGGGCCTCCGGGCATCCATAAATTTCAGCCATGCGGCTTCTCACAGCAGTGCTTATTTGTTCTTTTTTTTCAATACGAGCAAGTGATTCCGGGGTGATGTTCAACATTTTTGCTGCATCAGTACGAGATAAGTGTTTATAGATACGCACCGCAGCAAGCCACGATACTTTTTGCTGAGCCATGACGAGCGCAACAGCTTGCTCTTGTTTTATCGCGTCAATCATGCAGCCATTCCTTTAAGTGGGAGAAATGATGAACTGACAAGGAATGAAGGTGCCATGCTGGAAGAGTCGTTACCTCACCGCCCCGGCAATCCACGCCGATAGCTCCCGCAGCTCTTTCTCCTGCTCCGGGAAATCCACTAATAATGCATCGCACTTCTGCTGCAGCATATCAGCGCGATACAGGCAGCCCTGCAATCTGGCGGCCAGCGCTTCCAGCGGGGCCGGGTTCAGGCTGTCGGTAAAGACCTGAGTTCGCGTGATATGGCCTTTCTCGACGTCGAAATGCAACTCTACGCCACCCCAGGTAAATCGCTCGTCCAGCAGGTGAGAGAAGGCGGGGGCCTGGCCAAAGTTCCACTCCCAACTGCTCTGGCGGGCAAAGGTATCGGTAAAATTCGGCAGATCCGGCATTTTGTCAGGAGAGATAATTTCAGCCTCAACGCGTTCGCCATAGTGGGCAAAGAATGCCTCCTGAATCGCCTCGCAGACCCGCTGATGCGTAATGCCTGGCAGCAGTTCGACCAGGTTCGCCACGCGCCCGCGTACGGAGGTGATCCCTTTTGCCTGTAGCTTTTTCTTATCAGGATTCAGATAGTTAGCCAGACGACTTAAATCCGCGTTCAGCAGTAGGGTACCGTGGTGGAAGCCGCGATCCATTGTTTCGCGATAGGCGGAGCCGGAGACCTTGCGGTCGCCCTCGGCGGTTTTCACCACCAGATCGTTGCGCCCGGAGGCCTCCGCCGTGACCCCCAGCGAATTCAGCGCCGTCAGGACAATATTGGTGGAGACCGTCTTATCGTACTCCGGTTTACCGGCCATAAAGGTAAAGCAGGTATTGCCCAGATCGTGGAACACCGCGCCGCCGCCACTGCTGCGCCTCGCCAGGCGCACGTTGTCTTCTTCCATGCGTCGGGTATTGCACTCTTTCCATGGGTTTTGTGCGCGGCCGATAACCACCGTATCGGCATTACGCCACAGAAACAGTACCCGTTGCGTGGCGGGCATCTGGCGAAAAATCGACTCCTCAACCGCGAGGTTGAACCACGGGTCGTAGGAGTCGGAGAGCAGCAGGCGCAGCGTGGACATAGCGATTTCCTTATTCTGATTCATCTTTATCTTCATCCTGCACCGGCTTATTGGCGGTGAGCAGGAAAGGGGATTGCTGCCAGCGGGTACGTTTACCTTGCAGCAGAGTGCGCGTTAGCACCACGCCGATGGCCAGCGACAGCAGTAGCATCAGGCGTAAGATATTGGTGGTATTATCCACCTGCTGGGCTTCGGTGGCTAACGTATGGGTATCCAGCGTCAAGCGCAGATAGCCGAGGGGGCCGTTTTTACCCTGAATGGGTTCGACGATTTGCTGATTGAAGTAACCTCCCGCTTTTTTACCGTCCAGCGCCAGCCGATCGCGCACCTCGATGCTTTCGCCGGAACGCGCGACCAGGTCGCCCTGTTCGTCATAAACGCCAGCGTCCAGTATCCGACTTTTGTGGGTAAGCTGCTCCAGCAGCTGGCTAATCCGCTTTTCATCGGGCGTTTCGTTACGCATCAGCGGTGCCAGGTTTAACGTTACCTGTTGAGCGAGCGTGCGAGCCAGTTCTTCTAACTGCGGGTTGCGCTGCTTTTGACTATTCTGGCTGAACCACGACGCACCCTGCATCAGGGCGACGAGGAGTGCGAGACAGATCAGAACAATAACAGCGCGGTGCAGCCGGAATTTAAGTTTTGCGCGTACCATATTCCACCTTTGAAAATTTGCAGCTTAATGTTGCCAGAAGCGCTGGTTACAAGGTAGCCTCATGCGTTATTTTCCTCGCCTGAATGAAGTGATGTGGAGCCGTGATGCCAAACAGTTTGACCTGGTGCGACCTGCCTGAAGATGTTTCCCAGTGGCCTGGATTGCCGCTTTCCCTGAGCGGTGATGAGGTCATGCCGTTGGATTACCATGCTGGACGCAGCGGCTGGCTGCTGTATGGCCGCGGCCTTAACAAGCGTCGTCTGACGGAATGGCAGCGTGAGCTGGGCGCAGCGCTGGTTATCGTTGCCTCCTGGACGGTTGATGACTACCAGGTGATTCGTCTGGCTGGTTCGTTAACGTTACGAGCGACCCGTCTGGCGCATGACGCCGGGCTGGACGTCGCGCCGCTGGGCAAAATCCCCCATTTGCGCACGCCGGGTTTGCTGGTAATGGATATGGACTCGACGGCGATTCAGATTGAGTGCATTGATGAAATCGCCAAACTGGCAGGAACCGGTGAGCTGGTTTCGGAAGTGACAGAACGCGCCATGCGCGGCGAACTTGATTTTACCGCCAGCCTGCGCCAGCGCGTGGCGACGCTGAAAGATGCCGACGCCAATATTTTGTTCCAGGTACGTGAGACTTTGCCGCTGATGCCTGGGCTGACGCAGCTGGTATTGAAGCTGGAAAGTCTCGGCTGGAAAGTGGCCATCGCCTCTGGCGGCTTTACCTTCTTCGCCGAGTATCTGCGCGATAAGCTGCATCTCGATGCAGTGTTTGCCAACGAGCTGGAGATCATGGACGGGAAGCTGACCGGCAACGTCCTTGGCGATATCGTTGATGCCAAATTTAAAGCCAATACGCTGCGCAAACTGGCGGAAAAGTATGAGATCCCGTCGGCGCAAACCGTGGCGATTGGCGATGGCGCCAACGATTTGCCGATGATTAAAGCGGCAGGCCTCGGTATCGCCTATCATGCGAAACCAAAAGTGAATGAACTGGCGGAAGTGACAATCCGCCATGCTGACCTGATGGGGGTGTTCTGTATTCTCTCCGGCAGCATGAATCAAAAGTAAGAGGTTAACGTGGCGAAAGCTCCAAAACGCGCATTTGTCTGTAATGAATGTGGTGCGGATTATCCGCGCTGGCAGGGGCAGTGCAGCGCCTGTCATGCCTGGAATACCATCACCGAGATGCGCATTGCCGCTTCGCCGCAGGTGGCAAGAAATGAGCGTCTGTCAGGGTACGCCGGGAATGCTGGCGTCTCTAAAGTGCAGAAACTCTCTGAGATCAGCCTGGAAGCGCTGCCGCGTTTTTCGACTGGCTTTAAAGAGTTCGACCGCGTGCTCGGTGGCGGCGTGGTGCCGGGCAGCGCGATTCTGATTGGCGGCAGCCCTGGCGCGGGTAAATCGACGCTGCTGCTGCAAACCCTGTGCAAGCTGTCAGAAGGCATGAAAACGTTGTACGTCACCGGGGAAGAGTCGCTCCAGCAGGTGGCGATGCGCGCTCATCGTTTAGCGCTACCGACTGCGAATCTCAATATGTTGTCTGAAACCAGCATTGAGCAAATCTGCCAGATTGCTGACGAAGAAAAGCCGCAACTGATGGTTATCGACTCCATCCAGGTGATGCATATGGCCGACGTGCAGTCGTCGCCGGGCAGCGTGGCCCAGGTGCGTGAAACGGCAGCCTATTTAACGCGCTTTGCTAAAACTCGCGGTGTGGCGATTATTATGGTCGGCCACGTCACCAAAGATGGTTCGCTGGCCGGGCCAAAAGTGCTGGAGCACTGTATCGATTGCTCTGTTCTCCTTGATGGTGATGCTGACTCCCGTTTCCGTACTCTGCGTAGCCATAAAAACCGCTTCGGCGCAGTCAATGAGCTGGGCGTATTCGCCATGACCGAGCAGGGCCTGCGTGAGATTAGTAACCCATCGGCCATCTTCCTGAGTCGCGGGGATGAAGTGACCTCCGGTAGTTCGGTGATGGTGGTCTGGGAAGGTACTCGCCCGCTGTTGGTGGAAATCCAGGCGCTGGTCGACCATTCGATGATGTCTAACCCGCGCCGCGTGGCGGTGGGGCTGGAGCAAAACCGTCTGGCCATCCTGCTGGCGGTGCTGCACCGTCACGGCGGCCTGCAGATGGCCGATCAGGACGTGTTCGTCAACGTTGTCGGCGGGGTGAAGGTCACCGAGACCAGCGCCGATCTGGCGCTGCTGCTGGCGATGGTTTCCAGCTTGCGCGACCGACCGCTACCGCAGGATCTGGTGGTCTTCGGCGAAGTGGGGTTGGCAGGCGAAATCCGCCCGGTGCCGAGCGGACAGGAGCGTATTTCAGAAGCGGCTAAACATGGTTTCCGTCGGGCTATTGTTCCGGCGGCCAACGTGCCGAAAAAAGCGCCGGAAGGGATGCAAATCTTTGGCGTGAAGAAGCTTGCGGACGCACTTAGCGTCTTTGACGACTTATAGACATATAATAAGTTAAAAGGAGACTCGCTATGTCGTCATTTGACTATTTAAAAAGCGCCATTAAGCAGAAGGGTTGTACGCTACAGCAGGTGGCGGACGCCAGCGGGATGACAAAAGGCTATTTGAGCCAGTTGCTGAACGCCAAAATTAAAAGCCCGAGCGCGCAGAAGCTGGAAGCGCTGCACCGGTTTCTGGGGCTGGAATTTCCGCGTCGGCAAAAAAGCGTGGGCGTGGTTTTTGGTAAATTTTATCCGCTGCATACCGGGCATATTTATTTGATTCAGCGCGCCTGTAGCCAGGTCGATGAGCTGCATATCATTATGGGTTACGACGATCCTCGCGATCGTGAACTGTTTGAAAAGAGCGCGATGTCGCAGCAGCCGACCGTCCCCGATCGCCTGCGTTGGCTGCTGCAAACCTTTAAGTATCAGAAAAATATTCGCATCCATGCCTTTAATGAAGAGGGCATGGAGCCTTATCCGCACGGCTGGGATGTCTGGAGCCGTGGGATCCGCGCCTTTATGAGCGAGAAGGGTATCGAGCCAAACTGGATCTACACCTCGGAAGAGGCCGATGCGTCGCAGTATCTGGAGCATCTGGGCATCGAAACCGTACTTGTCGATCCGAAACGCACCTTTATGAGCATCAGTGGTGGTCAGATTCGTGAAAACCCGTTCCGCTATTGGGAATATATTCCTACCGAGGTGAAGCCGTTTTTCGTGCGCACGGTAGCGATTCTCGGCGGCGAGTCGAGCGGTAAGTCGACCCTGGTAAATAAGCTATCCAATATATTTAACACCACCAGCGCCTGGGAATATGGCCGTGATTATGTCTTTTCGCATCTCGGTGGCGATGAGATGGCTTTGCAATATTCCGACTATGACAAGATTGCTCTCGGCCATGCGCAGTATATTGATTTTGCGGTGAAATACGCCAATAAGGTGGCGTTTATCGATACCGATTTCGTCAGCACCCAGGCATTTTGTCTGAAGTATGAAGGTCGGGAACATCCTTTCGTTCAGGCGCTGATCGATGAGTATCGCTTTGATCTGGTTATCCTGCTGGAAAACAATACGCCTTGGGTGGCCGATGGTCTGCGTAGCCTTGGTAGTTCAGTGGATCGCAAGGAGTTCCAGACGCTGCTGGTGTCGCTGCTCAGAGAGAATGAGATCGACTTCGTGCATGTAAAAGAGGCGGATTACGATGCCCGATTCCTGCGCTGCGTCGAGCTGGTCAAAGAGATGATGGGTGAGCAGGGGTAGTTCAGTACCTCTGCGGTCTGATGCCCTCACCCCGACCCTCTCCCACGGGGAGAGGGAGAAAACCGACCTGCCCGGTGCAGAGGGTTGATCCCCTCGCCCCTTTGGGGAGAGGGAGCAGACATTAAAAAGGGCAACTTGCGTTGCCCTTTTGCTTTTATTTCGAGATACGCTTGTACTTGATACGCTTCGGCTCCAGCGCGTCTGCGCCGAGGGTGCGTTTCTTGTACTCTTCGTATTCGGTGAAGTTACCTTCAAAGAACTCGACTTTACCTTCATCCTGATAATCCAGAATGTGGGTTGCTACGCGGTCAAGGAACCAACGGTCGTGCGAGATAACCATTGCGCAGCCCGGGAATTCCAACAGGGCGTTTTCCAGCGCGCGCAGGGTTTCGATGTCCAGGTCGTTGGTTGGTTCATCGAGCAGCAGTACGTTACCGCCAACCTGCAGCAGCTTCGCCAGATGCAGACGACCGCGCTCACCGCCGGACAGTTCGCCGACGCGTTTGCCCTGATCGACACCCTTAAAGTTAAAGCGGCCCACGTAGGCACGGCTTGGCATTTCGGTGTTGCCGATACGCATAATATCTTGTCCGCCGGAAACTTCTTCCCACACGGTTTTGCTGTTATCCATCGCGTCACGGAACTGATCAACGGAGGCCAGCTTCACGGTGTCGCCCAGGGTAATGGTGCCGCTATCAGGCGCTTCCTGACCGGACATCATGCGGAACAGGGTGGATTTACCCGCACCGTTTGGACCGATGATGCCGACGATAGCCCCTTTCGGTACTGAGAAGCTCAGGTCGTCAATCAGTACACGATCGCCGTAAGATTTACGCAGGTTACTGACTTCAACCACTTTATCGCCCAGACGAGCTCCTGGTGGAATAAACAGTTCGTTAGTTTCGTTACGTTTCTGGTATTCAGCGCTGTTCAGCTCTTCAAAGCGTGCCAGACGGGCTTTACCCTTAGACTGACGGCCTTTCGCGCCCTGACGAACCCACTCCAGCTCCTTCTCGATAGATTTACGACGGGCCGCTTCCTGAGAAGCTTCCTGCGCCAGACGCTGATCTTTCTGCTCCAGCCAGGAGGAGTAGTTACCTTCCCACGGAATACCTTCGCCACGGTCAAGCTCGAGGATCCAGCCGGCAACGTTATCGAGGAAGTAACGGTCGTGGGTAATCGCCACGACGGTACCTTCGAAGTCGTGCAGGAAGCGTTCCAGCCACGCCACGGATTCGGCATCCAGGTGGTTAGTCGGTTCGTCGAGCAGCAGCATGTCTGGCTTTTCGAGCAGCAGACGGCACAGCGCCACGCGGCGACGTTCACCACCGGACAGATTGGCGATTTTGGCATCCCAATCCGGCAGACGCAGTGCATCCGCGGCGCGCTCAAGCTGCACGTTCAGATTATGGCCATCGTGCGCCTGGATGATCTCTTCAAACTTGCCCTGCTGAGCGGCGAGTTTGTCGAAATCGGCATCCGGTTCAGCGTACTTAGCGTACACCTCGTCCAGACCCTTCAGCGCGTTGACCACTTCGGCCACGGCTTCTTCGACCGATTCACGAACGGTCTGCTCTGGATTCAGCTTTGGTTCCTGCGGCAGGTAGCCAATTTTAAGGCCGGGCTGCGGGCGAGCTTCGCCTTCGATATCGGTATCAATGCCGGCCATAATACGTAGCAGGGTAGACTTACCGGCGCCGTTCAGGCCGAGAACGCCGATTTTTGCACCTGGGAAAAAGCTCAGGGAGATATTTTTCAGAATATGACGTTTCGGCGGAACCACTTTGCCGACACGATGCATGGTATAAACGAATTGAGCCACGTTGGACTTCGCCTCTTTTATATACTCTTCATCCTTCAGGCTGCCTCTGTGTTGGCTGCATTCGAAAACCCCGGTTACATAGCCATCTATGCTCGCAGGGATTTTCTCTTTTGCCGCCTTGATGCAGCCAGAATGATTTTGAGTAGGGTAGTGAATAGTTATCAAAGGCGAAGTGTAGCCTTTTTCACGTTCTAATCCCAGCCAGCAGAGCTCACTCGCAACAAAAGTAAAAAAGTGTCCGGAACGTGGCACTTTCTGCAATGTCTGATTAGCATGAATCTATTAAGCGGCATGATGCTGCACAGACGTAACACGATAAGAGGAAGAGCTTGTGGACAAAGCCAAACACGTTACCTGGCGCCTGCTGGCGGCCAGCGTATGTCTACTGACGCTAAGCCAACTGGCGCATGCGGATTCACTGGATGAACAACGCAGCCGCTATGCTCAAATTAAACAGGCGTGGGACAACCGACAAATGGATGTCGTTAACCAGTTGATGCCGACGCTGACGACTTACCCGCTCTATCCTTATCTCCAGTACCGGCAGATAACCGATGATTTGATGAACCAACCCGCTCTGGTGGTGACCAATTTTATCGCCTCCAACCCGACGCTGCCCCCGGCGCGATCGCTGAAATCACGTTTCGTCAACGAGCTGGCGCGTCGTAGCGACTGGCGTGGACTGTTGTCCTTCAGCCCGGATAAACCAGCCAGCACCGAAGCACAGTGTAATTACTACTATGCAAAATGGAGTGTGGGCCAAACGCAGGAAGCCTGGGATGGGGCGAAAGAGCTGTGGCTGAGTGGCAAAAGCCAGCCAAATGCCTGCGACCAGCTGTTTGGTGCCTGGCGCGCCTCCGGCCAGCAGGATCCGCTGGCTTACCTTGAGCGGATCCGTCTGGCGATGAAAGCGGGGAATACCAGTCTGGTACGGGTTCTGGCCCAGCAGATGCCGTCTGATTATCAAACGATTTCGACGGCGGTTGTCGCGCTGGCTAACGATCCCAATAGCGTCATGACTTTCGCACGCACTACCGGGGCGACGGACTTTACGCGCCAGATGGCGGCGGTCGCTTTTGCCAGCGTTGCGCGTCAGGATGTGGAAAATGCGCGCCTGATGATCCCATCGTTAGCGCAGGCACAGCAGCTGAATGAAGACCAGACCCAGGAGCTGCGGGATATTGTCGCCTGGCGTCTGATGGGCAGCGACGTGACCGAAGAGCAGGCTATCTGGCGCGATGATGCCATTATGCGTTCGCAATCCACCTCGCTGGTGGAACGCCGGGTGCGGATGGCGCTTGGCGCTGCAGATCGACGTGGTTTGAACACCTGGCTGGCGCGTTTGCCGATGGAGGCGAAAGAGAAGGATGAATGGCGCTACTGGCAGGCCGATCTGCTGCTGGAGCGCGGGCGTGATGATGAAGCCAAAGACATTCTGCGTTCTCTGATGCAACAACGCGGCTTCTACCCGATGGTCGCTGCCCAGCGTCTTGGCGAAGAGTACACTTTCCGCATCGATAAAGCGCCGGCTAATCTCGATCCGGCGTTAACCTCCGGGCCGGAAATGGCGCGGGTTCGCGAGCTAATGTACTGGAATATGGATAATACCGCGCGTAGCGAGTGGGCGAACCTGGTGACCAGCAAGACCAAAGATCAGCAGGCGCAGCTGGCGCGGTACGCGTTTAATCAGAACTGGTGGGATCTCAGCGTCCAGGCCACGATCGCCGGGAAATTATGGGATCAGTTGGAAGAGCGTTTTCCGCTGGCTTATAACGACATCTTTACCCGCTATATCAGCGGTAAAGATATCCCGCAAAGCTACGCGATGGCGATTGCGCGTCAGGAGAGCGCCTGGAACCCGAAAGCCGGTTCACCGGTGGGGGCCCGCGGCCTGATGCAGATTATGCCGGGTACGGCTACGCATACGGTGAAGATGTTTAATATTCCGGGTTACAGCGGCACGTCGCAGCTGCTGGATCCGGAAATGAATATCAACATCGGTACCAGCTACCTGCAATATGTTTATCAGCAGTTTGGCAACAATCGTATCTTCGCCTCTGCTGCCTATAATGCGGGTCCTGGACGCGTTCGTACCTGGCGCGGCAACAGCGGTGGGCGTATCGATGCAGTGGCGTTTATCGAGAGTATTCCGTTCTCGGAAACGCGCGGTTACGTGAAAAACGTCCTGTCTTATGATGCCTACTATCGCTACTTCATGGGACAAAAAGATACGCTTATGAGCGATGCGGAGTGGAAGCTGCGCTACTAATACCATCACCTTCGGGCAACATAGCATTTTGCTATGTTGCCCGAAATCCATAGAGTACGGACAGAAGTATGTTATGCTTTGTACTCGTTAGTGAGTACACACGACAGGTGGCGTAACATGACCCAACAATCCCCTTATTCAGCAGCCGTAGCCGAACAGCGTCATCAGGAGTGGCTGCGCTTCGTGGCGCTTTTGCAGCAGGCATACGCCGACGATTTGCATCTGCCGCTTTTACAACTCATGCTGACTCCCGACGAGCGCGAGGCGCTGGGGACGCGAGTGCGTATTATTGAAGAGCTGCTGCGCGGCGAGATGAGCCAGCGCGAGCTGAAAAACGAGCTTGGCGCCGGGATTGCGACTATCACCCGTGGCTCAAATAGCCTGAAGTCAGCCCCGGCGGAGCTTCGCCAGTGGCTGGAACAATCGCTGCTGAAAGTTAACGATAAATAGCGTTATGAAACGGGCTTAGCGCCAGCACGACCGCCTGATGATAAACGCTGCTGCGCGTAAGCTTCCCGGCGGTAAACACGCCAATGGCTCCCTCTTTGCGACCAATCTCATCGATGCCGGTATACTGCGACATCACCGGCCCCAGGGCTTCGCCAGCGCGAACTTTTTCAAGAATAACTTGTGGGAGCGGCAGAGTCGCTGAGCGCGCTTCGCCGCGCAGATTCCCATCATCAATCACTACCCAGCTAAAAGTGCTGCCTTCGTCGATCCCGGCTTCAATGGCTACCCAGAAGTCGGCATTTGGCTGCGCGCGGCGCGCATTCGTCACGCGGTTTCGTGCGCCAGCGCGCGTTTCGTCGCTACCGAATGGCTGTTCCGGCACGCCGCTCTCGACGGAGACGGACTCAATATGGCAGGATCCTTCACCGAAGATCTCGTTAAAAGCCTGCAGAATTGCCTGAATTTTGGCGGGATTAGTGGTAGCTGAGACAACATGGTGCATAATCAAAACAACTCAGAATTACTTAACATCATCGCAGTATACTCCAAATCATTGTTGTTGCTGGCGGCTATGCTTGTCACTCAATGGTTAAGAGCTCAGAACGGATAATAAAGCATGTTAGAGGTATACCTTGTTCGCCACGGCGAAACGCAGTGGAACGCCGAGCGACGTATTCAGGGCCAGTCGGACAGTCCACTTACCGCCCACGGTGAGCGTCAGGCCTGGCAAGTCGGCGAGCGTGCCAGAACGTTGGGCATCACGCATATTATCGCCAGCGATTTAGGCCGTACGCGGCGCACAGCGGAAATCATTGCTGAAGCCTGTGGTTGCAACATCATTCCTGAGCCCCGCTTGCGTGAGCTGGATATGGGCGTGCTTGAGAAACGCCATATCGACTCGTTGAGCGAGGAAGAAGAGGGTTGGCGTCGGCAACTGGTTAACGGCACGCCAGACGGTCGTATTCCGCAAGGGGAGTCAATGCAAGAGCTGAGCGATCGTATGCATGCGGCGCTGGCGTCTTGTCTGGAACTGCCTGCGGGCAGTCGGCCGCTGCTGGTGAGTCATGGGATGGCGCTGGGCTGTCTGGTGAGTACGATTCTTGGCTTGCCGGCGTATGCCGAGCGTCGCTTGCGCTTGCGCAACTGCTCCATTTCCCGCGTTGATTATCAGCAAAGCCCCTGGCTGGCATCAGGCTGGGTTGTAGAAACCGCGGGGGATGTTTCGCATCTTGATGCCCCCGCGATGGATGAACTACAGCGTTAACGACGAATCGGGATCAGGTACTCACAGCGCAGCTGAATAGGTGGTTCCTGATTCCGGCTTTCATCTTCCGGGAAGAAACGCTCAATATCCAGACCCTTACGGCGGGTGAGGTTGAGCATCGGCATACAGGTGCCGTAAACCGTCAGGATAAATTCCTGTAAACCCGTACCTAAACCTTCGTAGGTAAACATCACGTACTCGCCGCCTTCCAGAATAACTGGATGGGAGTTGTGCAGGTGACCGTTAGCCAGTTCTGGCGTCAGCGCGGTGGTGTAGAACACCTCTTGCTCATCGTCTTTATCCTGGCTTGGACGCGGCTCATGCAGCCCGTACAAGGTCGGGGGTATCGTCGGCGTATTAGCAAGGAATTCTCGCCAGAATTGGACGCGCATCTGGTTACGGAAATCGGAGATTTCCTCCAGCTTGCAGGTGTAGCTCTGGGTGACGCCAACCAGTTGAGTCGTGTTAAGAGTGACAAACTCGTGTTTCGGCATCGCGAACTCGCCCAGACGCAGTGGGGGGCGCATACCGTAAGAGCTCCAGTCTGGAGAACGACGATAAAGAGCTGGCGTTAGTGAGAATTGCTTTTTGAACGCGCGCGTAAAGGTCTGCTGCGAATCAAAGCGATATTGCAACGCAATATCCAGAATCGGACGCGCGGTCAGGCGTAGGGCTACCGCCGACTTGGATAAGCGACGGGCGCGAATATAGGCACCGATGGCGTGGCCGGTTACGTCCTTAAACATTCTTTGTAAATGCCACTTGGAATAGCCTGCCTTCGCTGCCACATTGTCCAGTGAGAGTGGTTGATCCAGGTGACCTTCCAGCCAGCTAAGGAGATCGCGAATAATCCCTGCTTGATCCATAAAATATCCCCATCCTTAAACTCAGGTGCCTGATACTAAAGGTAGCGGATAATAGCATTTTTTGATGTTTTAGCATTCAGTGTTTTTTTTGCTTTTAAATGCGATTATTCCAGATGTTATGGTGGTAATTTTGTAAAGCTGTGATCTATAAAACTTTTCTTCTTAATGTGTGATAATCACTCAGCTAAATTTTTAAAAATGGTAACAATATGAAATACAAGAAGTTAGTTGCGGGTATGTTTTTACTGGCCGGCTGTCAGATGGCGCAGGCGGAGCAAATCGGCTCGGTGGATACCGTGTTTAAGTTTCTCGGACCGGACCATAAGATAGTCGTTGAGGCTTTTGACGACCCGGATGTCCAGAACGTGACGTGCTATATCAGCCGGGCGAAAACCGGGGGAATTAAAGGCGGATTGGGTCTGGCGGAAGATACCTCTGATGCCGCGATATCCTGTCAGCAGGTAGGGCCCATTGAGCTGACGGATAAAATTAAAAAAGGCAAAACCCAGGGCGATGTAGTCTTCCAGAAACGTACCTCGCTGGTATTTAAAAAGCTGCAGGTCGTGCGTTTTTACGATGCCAAACGTAACGCGCTGGTCTATCTGACCTATTCGGATAAAATCGTTGACGGCTCGCCGAAGAATGCCATTAGCGCCGTGCCAATTATGCCATGGAATAAATAACAGGGAACGACGATGCAACAACCGCGGATCTGGTTGGTGGAAGATGAGTTGAGCATTGCGGATACGCTGGTCTACATGCTGCAACAGGAAGGTTTTATCGTTACGGCGTTTGAACGTGGACTGCCTGCACTTGATGCGGCCCACCTTCAGGTACCCGACCTGGCGATTCTGGATGTTGGGCTGCCTGATATCAGCGGCTTTGAACTATGCCGTCGACTGCTGGCCCGCCATCCGGCGCTGCCGGTGCTGTTTCTGACGGCCCGCAGTGAAGAGGTGGATAAGTTACTTGGCCTGGAAATCGGTGCTGATGATTATATCGCCAAGCCTTTTTCCCCTCGTGAAGTCTGCGCCAGAGTGCGCACTGTCCTGCGGCGGTTGCAGAAATTCGCGGCTCCTTCGTCGCTAATGCGCGTGGGGGAGTTTACGCTCAATGATGCCTCCGCCCTGGTGACGTGGTACGGTCAATCGTTGAATCTCACCCGCTATGAGTTTCTGCTGTTAAAAACGCTACTGCACGCCCCTGGTCGCATATTTTCCCGCCAGCAGCTTATGGAGCAGGTATGGGGCGATGCGAACGAGAGCTTCGATCGCACCGTTGATACCCATATCAAAACCCTGCGCGCTAAGCTGCGCGAAGTGAATCCCAACATCTCCCCCATCAATACGCATCGCGGCATGGGCTATAGCCTCGGAGGCTTCTGATGCGCATTGGGATGCGCTTGTTGTTGGGCTACTTCTTGATTGTGGCGATTGCGGCGTGGTTTGTTCTCTCCATTTTCGTCCAGGAGATTAAGCCGGGCGTGCGGCGGGCAACGGAAGACACGTTGATCGATACCGCGACCTTGCTCGCAGAGCTGGCTCGTGAGGACCTGCTTTCCGCCGATCCGCAGCATGGACGCCTGGCCCAGGCCTTTCAGACGCTTCATCGTCAGCCGATCAACGCCAACATCGCCGGTATTAACAAAGTTCGCAATGAATATCACGTCTACATGACCGATGCGCAAGGGAAGGTGGTGTTTGATTCCACGGGTAAAGCGCTGGGACAAGACTACTCTCGCTGGAACGATGTCTGGCTTACATTGCGCGGACAGTACGGTGCGCGCAGCACGCGCAGTGACCCGAACGATGATAATAGTTCGATTATGTATATCGCCGCACCGGTCACTGATAATGGTCGAATTATTGGCGTGCTGAGCGTCGGCAAACCGAACCTGGCCATGGCACCGGTTATCAAACGTAGCGAGCGGCGTATTCTGTGGGCGAGCGGCGCACTGCTGGGAATTGCACTACTGATTGGCGCTGGGATGGTGTGGTGGATTAATTTCTCCATCGGTAAGCTGGTTCGTTACGCAGATTCGGTGACTGCCGACCGGCCGGTTCCGTTGCCGGATGTGGGCAGCAGAGAACTGCGTAAACTGGCGCAGGCGCTGGAGAGTATGCGTCTCAAGCTGGAGGGTAAAAACGCGATTGAGAACTATGTTTATGCGCTGACTCATGAGCTGAAGAGTCCGCTGGCGGCAATTCGCGGCGCGGCGGAAATTCTCCATGAAGGTCCTCCACCTGAGATAGCTGCGCGCTTTACTGGCAATATCCTCGCGCAAAATGCGCGGATGCAGTCTCTGGTGGAGAATTTGCTCCAGCAGGCGCGTCTTGAAAACAGGCTGGAGATTGCGCGGCGCCCTGTCTCTGTCGCTGCTCTTTTTAGCCGCCTGGCTGAGGAGCGTGAAATAGCGCTGGCGGCGAAAAATCTCACTCTCTGCTGGCAGGAAACCAATCTGTCAGTTGAGGGCGATAGCGAACTCCTGGCGCAGGCGTTAGGTAATTTGCTGGATAACGCTATTGATTTTACGCCTGTTGAAGGAGAGATCCTGCTTGGCGCAGAGGAAAGCGATGGAGGCGTGCTATTAACGGTGAGCGATACGGGTAGCGGTATTCCAGATTATGCCCTGGGACGCATCTTTGAGCGTTTCTATTCTTTACCGCGAGAAAATGGTCATAAAAGTAGTGGTCTGGGCCTGGCATTTGTCCGTGAAGTCGCACGCTTACATCAGGGAGATATCCAGTTGATCAATCGTCCCGAAGGCGGCGTGTGCGCTTTGCTAAGACTTCACGCTCACTTCACATAGCTTCAAACTCCCCCCACATAGCCCATCTAAGGTGTACCCATCACTAAGGAGAGGGCTATGTTGAAATCACCACTATTCTGGAAAATGAGCACCCTGCTGGGATGCATTTTACTGTTGTCGATCCCGCTGATGATCGTCAGGCAACTGATCGTTGAACGTGCGGATTATCGCAGCGATGTTGTCGATGCTCTACAGAGCAGTACTAGCGGGCCGCAAAAGCTGACCGGGCCGCTGATTGCTATTCCCGTTACCGAGACGCTGACCCGCATTGAAGATAAAAAAGAGGTTGAGTATCAACGTAGTTGGCTGCATTACTGGTTGCCAGAAACGCTGGCGATAACCGGAAAACAGAATGTTGAATCGCGGAAAATCGGCATTTATGAAGGTCAAATTTGGCACAACGATCTCGGAATTAAAGCGCATTTCGACGTTTCCCGTCTGGCTGAACTCAAAAAAGACAATATTGCGTTGGGCCAACCTTTTATGGTGGTCGGCGTTAGCGATGCACGCGGGATTGGCGCTATCGTCGCGCCGCAGATTAATGGTGAGACGTTGTCCGTAGAGCCAGGGCTCGGTCTTAGCGGTAGCGGAGAGGGCATTCATATGCCGATGCCGTTGTTATCATCTGAACAAAAAACGCTGGATGTTGAATTCACACTTAACCTGAACGGAACCGGGAGCTTCTCGGTGGTGCCGATCGGACGCAACAGTGAACTGCAACTGGCCAGCAACTGGGCACACCCTGGTTTTCTCGGCGATTTTCTTCCCGTTAACCGTGAGGTCAGCGCTTCGGGCTACAGCGCTCACTGGCAAAGCAGCTGGTTTGCCAACAACATGGCGAAGTTTTTTGTTGACGATCGGGAGGTTGAGTGGCGACAGCTGCCTGCTTTCAACGTCAACGTTACCACACCAGCCGATCAGTACCAGCTGACCGATCGAGCGACGAAATATGCCATTCTGTTGATTTCACTAACTTTCATGGCATTTTTCGTATTCGAAAGTTTAACCCAGCGCCGTTTGCACCCGATGCAGTATCTGCTGGTGGGGCTGTCGTTAGTGATGTTCTACCTGGTATTGCTGGCGCTTTCTGAGCATATCGGCTTTACACCATCCTGGATTGTCGCCAGCCTGATAGGGGCATTAATCAACGGGGTGTATCTGCATGCCGTCATGAAAGGGTGGCGTAATAGTTTGCTTTTCGTCTGCGCGTTATTACTGCTGGATGGTGTGATGTGGATGCTCTTGCGTTCAGAAGATAGTGCCTTGTTGTTGGGGACTGGAGTGCTGCTATTGGCGTTGAGTGCGCTGATGTTCCTGACGCGCCATGTTGACTGGTATGCTTTATCTCTCCCGAAGCCGAAGGAAGAGCAGCCAGGTGGCGATGGCAATGACGGTGGTGATAGTGGGAGCGACGACAAACTCAGAATCTGGAAATAAAAAAAACGGCGCGAATAGCGCCGTTTTTACGTTATTACCGCAAGAGAACCAGAGTTATTCCTGCAGGTCGCCACAGAAGCGGTACCCTTCGCCATGAATGGTGGCGATGATTTCCGGGGTATCCGGAGTGGACTCAAAATGCTTACGAATGCGACGGATGGTCACGTCTACGGTACGATCGTGTGGCTTAAGCTCACGACCGGTCATTTTCTTCAGCAGTTCTGCGCGAGACTGGATTTTGCCTGGATTTTCGCAGAAGTGCAGCATGGCGCGGAATTCACTGCGCGGCAGCTTGTACTGCTCACCATTTGGGCTTACCAGTGAACGACTGTTGATATCCAGTTCCCAACCGTTGAATTTATAACTTTCTACGCTGCGGCGTTCTTCACTCGGCGTACCCAGATTCATGGTACGGGAGAGCAGGTTGCGTGCGCGAATCGTCAGTTCACGAGGGTTAAATGGTTTAGTGATATAGTCATCGGCACCGATTTCGAGGCCAAGAATCTTATCCACTTCGTTATCGCGACCGGTAAGGAACATTAGCGCGACGTCCGCCTGTTCACGCAATTCGCGTGCTAACAGGAGACCATTTTTACCTGGTAGGTTAATATCCATGATCACCAGGTTGATATCATTTTCAGACAGGATCTGATGCATTTCCGCGCCATCGGTCGCTTCGAATACATCGTAACCTTCTGCTTCGAAAATACTTTTTAACGTGTTGCGTGTTACCAACTCGTCTTCAACGATAAGAATGTGCGGGGTCTGCATGTTTGCTACCTAAATTGCCAACTAAATCGAAACAGGAAGTACCAAAGTCCCTGACCTGCCTGGTACATGTCGCAAATTAACATGCCCGGCGTAACATGACTAAAGTACGTAATTGCGTTCTTGATGCACTTTCCATCAACGTCAACAACAACATTAGCTCGGTCGTGGGTACTTTCCCTCTGGACCCGACGGTGTCAAAAACGGCTGTCATCCTAACCATTTTAACAGCAACATAACAGGCTAAGAGAGTCCTGACACCCAATAAAACTACGCTTCGTTGACATATATCAAGTTCAATTGTAGCACGTTAACAGTCTTGTGAAATCATTGCATCGATATGCGATTCATAGTCACAATTCATACACGGCTCAATTAGTTGCGCTAAGAAAATAATAAATATGATGAATCCAACGCCTTGAAACGTACTCTGACATAAATTTCATTGCCAAACATATGGATAAAGACGTTCTGTTAACATACTCCGTGTCGTGGGGCCTTGGGAATAGTTTAGTTTTTTTTATGGGTGATCAAACTCAAATTTAGTGATTTTTGTTGCAAATTTGTAAATTCTCAACGCGTAAAATGAACGCGTGGAGTGATATTTCCGCTGCGTAAAAAGGTAAAAGAGAAACCGAATGCGTTTATCAATTGTATTAGTGTCCCCCGCTCGGGCTGAGAACGTAGGTGCTGCAGCACGAGCAATGAAAACAATGGGGTTTAGCGACATGCGTATCGTCGATAGCGATGCTCATTTGCAGCCTGCGGCGCGCTGGGTTGCACACGGCTCCGGGGATATTCTCGATAATATCAGCACTTATCCCACCCTGGAGCAGGCGCTACATGATGTCGATTTTACTGTTGCCACCACTGCCCGTAGCCGGGCGCGTTTCCATTACTACGCGACGCCGCAGCAGCTGTTGCCGCTGCTGGAGGAGAAAGCGCAGTGGATGAATCATGCCGCGCTGGTGTTTGGTCGTGAAGATTCCGGGCTAACTAACGAAGAGCTGGCCCTTGCCGATGTGTTGACTGGTGTACCGATGGTGGCGGACTATCCTTCGCTGAACTTAGGACAGTCGGTGATGGTGTATTGCTATCAACTGACCTCTTTGTTGCAGCAAACCCCGGCGACATCTGCCGGCGTGGATGATAATCAGCTGCAGGCATTACGTCTAAGAACGCTCGACTTGCTCACCCGACTGGGTGTCGGGGATGATATAAAACTTACCGATTGGCTACAGCAGCGAATCGGTCTTTTACAACAGCGCGATACTGCGATGCTGCATCGTTTATTGCATGATATTGAAAAAAACCTATCAGAGTAAAGTGCTGTCATATTATTTTTATATGGTTTTATATTCTGATTTCATCTGTCCTTATGCGTAAACCCGGGGGGATTGTCAGGTAATTATGGCGCATTGACCGGGTGCGCAAAAAATGGCTAAAAGTAGAAAATCGTTGACTTAAGTCGACAGATACTTTAACCAATATAGGCACAGGACACAGACAGATAAAAATTACAGAGTACACAACATCCATGAATCGCATCGGCATGATTACCACGATTATCACCACCACTATTACCACAGGTAACGGTGCGGGCTGACGCGTACAGGAAACACAGAAAAAAGCCCGCACCTGAACAGTGCGGGCTTTTTTTTCGATAAAAGATTAAGGGGTTACAACCATGCGTGTGTTGAAGTTCGGCGGTACATCAGTGGCAAATGCAGAACGTTTTCTGCGAGTTGCCGATATTCTGGAGAGCAATGCCAGGCAGGGGCAGGTAGCCACCGTACTTTCTGCCCCTGCGAAGATTACTAACCACCTGGTTGCGATGATTGAGAAAACGATCGGTGGTCAGGATGCACTTACCAATATCGCCGATGCCGAACGCATTTTTGCCGAACTTCTGCAGGGGCTAGCTGAGGCCCAACCTGGTTTCCCGCTTGCTCAGCTGAAAATTTTTGTTGAGCAAGAATTTGCGCAAATCAAGCATGTGCTGCACGGTATCAGCCTGCTTGGGCAGTGCCCGGATAGCGTCAACGCTTCGCTAATCTGCCGGGGTGAAAAGCTTTCTATCGCGATTATGGCCGGTCTGCTGGAAGCGCGTGGTCATCACGTCACGGTCATTAACCCAGTCGAAAAATTGCTAGCAGTAGGTCACTACCTTGAGTCCACAGTTGATATCGCTGAATCGACTCGCCGCATTGTCGCCAGTCAGATCCCATCAGACCATATGGTGCTGATGGCCGGTTTCACCGCGGGCAATGAAAAGGGTGAACTGGTGGTTCTGGGTCGTAACGGTTCTGACTACTCCGCCGCGGTACTGGCTGCCTGCCTGCGCGCCGACTGTTGTGAAATCTGGACTGACGTCGATGGTGTTTATACCTGCGACCCTCGTCAGGTGCCAGATGCGCGCCTGCTGAAGTCGATGTCTTATCAGGAAGCGATGGAGCTTTCTTATTTTGGTGCCAAAGTTCTGCACCCGCGTACCATTGCGCCAATCGCCCAGTTCCAGATCCCTTGTTTAATCAAAAATACGGGTAACCCGCAGGCACCAGGCACGCTTATCGGTGCGAGTCTTGATGAAGATGGTCTGCCGGTGAAGGGGATCTCCAATCTTAATAATATGGCGATGTTCAACGTCTCCGGTCCGGGCATGAAAGGCATGGTAGGAATGGCGGCGCGTGTTTTTGCTACCATGTCTCGCGCCGGAATTTCTGTCGTTTTGATCACCCAATCCTCTTCGGAATACAGCATCAGCTTCTGCGTACCGCAGAGCGACTGCGCGCGGGCGAAGCGGGTGATGGAAGAAGAGTTCTATCTGGAACTGAAAGAGGGCCAACTGGAACCGCTTTCTATTATGGACCGTCTGGCGATCATCTCTGTTGTCGGTGATGGGATGCGGACTCTGCGCGGTATCTCCGCCAAGTTCTTTGCCGCGCTGGCGCGCGCCAACATCAATATTGTCGCGATTGCTCAGGGCTCTTCTGAGCGTTCCATCTCTGTTGTTGTCAGCAATGATGACGCAACAACCGGCGTGCGCGTGACTCACCAGATGCTGTTCAATACCGATCAGGTCATTGAAGTGTTTGTTATCGGTGTCGGCGGTGTCGGAGGTGCGCTGATCGAACAGATCAAGCGCCAGCAAAGCTGGCTGAAGAGTAAACATATCGATCTGCGCGTTTGCGGCGTCGCCAATTCTCACGCTTTGCTGACCAACGTACACGGTCTCAATCTTGAACACTGGCGCGATGAGCTGGTGGAGGCCAAAGATGGATTTAATTTGGGTCGACTTATTCGTTTGGTGAAAGAGTATCACCTGTTGAACCCGGTTATTGTCGACTGTACCTCCAGCCAGGCCGTCGCCGATCAGTACGCGGATTTCTTGCGCGAAGGCTTCCACGTGGTCACGCCGAACAAAAAGGCGAATACTTCATCACTCGATTACTATCACCAACTGCGTCATGCCGCGAGCAGCTCTCGGCGTAAGTTCTTATACGATACCAACGTCGGCGCGGGCCTACCGGTCATTGAAAACCTGCAAAATCTGCTGAATGCTGGCGATGAGCTGCTGCACTTCTCCGGTATTCTGTCCGGCTCGCTGTCGTTTATCTTCGGTAAGCTGGATGAAGGCATGAGTTTCTCTGATGCAACGAAGCTGGCGCGTGAGATGGGCTACACCGAACCGGATCCGCGTGACGATCTTTCCGGCGTTGATGTTGCGCGCAAGCTGCTGATCCTGGCACGTGAAACCGGACGTGAGCTGGAGCTGTCTGACATTATCGTTGAGCCGGCGCTGTCGGCAGGTTTTGACGCCAGCGGCGATGTTGAAAGCTTTATGGCACGCCTGCCTTCTCTCGATGATGAGTTTGCCTCACGGGTCGCTAAAGCGCGCGATGAAGGTAAAGTCTTGCGTTATGTTGGTAACATCGAAGAGGATGGCACCTGCCGCGTGAAAATTGCCGCGGTTGACGGCAACGATCCGCTGTTCAAAGTGAAAAACGGCGAGAACGCGCTGGCCTTTTACAGCCACTATTATCAGCCGCTGCCGCTGGTGCTGCGCGGCTATGGCGCGGGTAACGATGTAACGGCGGCGGGCGTATTCGCTGACCTGCTGCGTACCCTGTCATGGAAGTTAGGAGTTTAAGATGGTCAAAGTATATGCCCCGGCTTCCAGTGCTAATATGAGCGTCGGGTTTGATGTGCTGGGGGCTGCGGTGACGCCGGTCGACGGTACGCTGTTGGGAGACAATGTGACGGTGGAAGCCGCTGAGAGCTTCAGCCTGCAAAACGTTGGTCGTTTCGCCAGCAAGCTGCCGACAGTTCCGCAGGAAAATATCGTCTATCAATGCTGGGAGCGTTTCTGTCAGGAAATTGGCAAAAAGATCCCGGTGGCGATGACGCTGGAAAAAAATATGCCGATCGGTTCCGGCCTGGGTTCCAGCGCCTGTTCCGTCGTCGCTGCGCTGGTGGCAATGAATGAATTCTGCGGTAAACCGCTCAATGAAACCCGGATGCTGGCGCTGATGGGCGAGATGGAAGGGCGGATTTCCGGCAGTATTCATTACGATAACGTCGCGCCTTGCTACCTTGGCGGTATCCAGTTGATGCTTGAAGAAAACGGCATCATCAGTCAGCAGATTCCAGGGTTTGACGAGTGGCTATGGGTGCTGGCTTATCCGGGGATTAAAGTCTCAACGGCGGAAGCGCGGGCGATTCTCCCGGCACAGTATCGCCGCCAGGACTGTATTGCACACGGTCGCCATCTGGCGGGCTTCATTCACGCCTGCTATACCCGTCAGCCTCAGCTGGCGGCGAAATTGATGAAAGATGTGATTGCCGAACCGTATCGTACCAAACTACTGCCGGGCTTCAGCGAAGCGCGTCAGGCAGCAATGGAAATTGGCGCGCAGGCGTGCGGCATTTCCGGTTCCGGTCCGACGTTGTTCGCGTTATGCGATAAACCGGAAACCGCGCAGCGCGTCGCCGACTGGCTGGCTACGCACTATCTGCAAAATCAGGAAGGCTTCGTTCATATTTGTCGGCTGGACACGGCGGGCGCTCGAGTAGTGGGATAACCAATGAAACTCTATAACTTAAAAGATCATAACGAACAGGTCAGCTTTGCGCAGGCCGTGACGCAGGGGCTTGGCAAGCAGCAGGGACTGTTCTTTCCGCACGATCTGCCGGAATTCAACCTGAGCGAAATCGATGACATGCTGGCGCTGGATTTTGTCTCGCGTAGCGCGAAAATTTTATCGGCAATGATTGGCGATGAGATCCCGCAGGCGGTCCTGCAAGAGCGTATCGGCGCAGCCTTCGCCTTCCCGGCGCCGGTCAGCAAAGTGCAAGACGACGTGGGCTGCCTGGAGCTGTTCCACGGCCCAACGCTGGCGTTTAAAGACTTCGGCGGCCGCTTTATGGCGCAGATGCTGACCCATATCGCGGGCGACAAACCGGTGACCATTCTGACGGCAACGTCGGGCGATACCGGTGCGGCGGTGGCACACGCGTTTTATGGCCTGCCAAACGTCAAGGTCGTCATCCTCTATCCGAGCGGCAAAATCAGCCCGCTGCAGGAAAAACTGTTCTGTACCCTCGGTGGAAACATCGAGACCGTCGCTATCGATGGTGATTTTGATGCGTGTCAGGCGCTGGTTAAGCAGGCTTTTGACGATGAAGAGCTGAAGGTTGCGCTAGGTCTGAATTCGGCAAACTCAATTAATATTAGCCGCCTGTTGGCGCAGATTTGCTACTACTTTGAAGCGGTAGCACAGCTGCCGCAGGAAGCCCGTAATCAACTGGTTATCTCTGTGCCAAGCGGCAACTTTGGCGACCTGACTGCGGGTCTGCTGGCGAAGTCTCTGGGCCTGCCGATCAAACGCTTTATTGCGGCAACCAATGCCAATGATACCGTGCCGCGCTTCCTGCAGGACGGTAACTGGTCGCCGAAAGCGACACAGGCTACCTTGTCTAACGCCATGGACGTCAGCCAGCCGAATAACTGGCCGCGCGTGGAAGAACTGTTCCGCCGCAAGACCTGGCGTTTGAACGAGTTAGGTTACGCGGCGGTGGATGATGAAACCACCAAAGACACCATGCGTGAACTGAAAGCCATTGGCTATACCTCAGAACCGCATGCGGCGATTGCTTATCGCGCGCTGCGCGACCAGTTGCAGCCTGGTGAGTATGGTCTGTTCCTTGGAACGGCACATCCGGCGAAATTTAAAGAGAGCGTGGAAGAGATTCTTCAAGAGACGCTGCCGCTGCCGAGAGAGCTGGCCGATCGTGCTGACTTGCCACTGCTGTCACATAACCTGCCTGCAGATTATGCCGCGCTGCGTAAGCTGATGATGGGTTAAGCCTGAAGCATGCTCCCCTGACGCGCCGTTCTGCGCCAGGGGAGTCTGTTTTACTGTTCGTAGCGTTTAAATACCATCTCGCCTTTGTCTGAAGCATCGGCATCAAAGAAATAACCTTCGCTATCAAAGTGGGTTAGCTGCTCGGGTTTGGTTAAGCGATTTTCAATAATGTAACGACTCATTAAGCCGCGCGCTTTTTTAGCATAGAAGCTGATCACTTTGAACTTACCGTTTTTCTCATCGAGGAAAACCGGCTTAATCAACTGACCCTCAAGCTGTTTGGTTTTGACCGATCTGAAGTATTCATCAGAGGCCAGGTTAATCACGACATCGTCACCTTGCGCTTTCAGCGCCTGATTCAACTTATCGGTAATCACCTCTCCCCAGTACTGATACAGGTCTTTGCCTTTTGCGTTTTCAAGCTTAATGCCCATTTCCAGGCGATAAGGCTGCATGAGATCCAGCGGGCGTAGCACGCCGTAAAGGCCGGAGAGCATACGCAGATGCTGCTGGGCAAAATCAAAGTCAGCTTCGCTAAAGGTTTCTGCCTGTAGGCCAGTGTAGACATCGCCCTTAAACGCCAGAATGGCCTGACGGGCGTTATCCGGTGTGAAATCCGGGTGCCAGTCATGAAAGCGGGTCGCATTGAGGTCAGCCAGTTTATCGCTGATGCTCATCAGCTTACCTATTTGCGGTGCTGATAGCTGACGGGCGATGCTGATAAGCTCCTGAGAATACTCTAATAGTTCAGGCTGGGTATAGCGAGCGGTCGCCAGCGGGCTTTGATAATCAAGCGTTTTTGCAGGTGAAATCAGAATCAGCATATCCAGTCCTTGCGGGAAATTTGTTATGACTTTATCAAAAAAAAGTCCTGGGAGGATCGATAGCTGCGATTGCCGCGTTATTCACGCGGCAGATTATCCCAGGTCCCCGGCACCAGTTGCTGTTGAATCTCGGGATAGCGGGTGACATCAAACTCTGGTCGCTGCCCCAGTCGGCGCTGGCGTAGGTAATCACTGGCAATGATCCGTACCGTTGGCGACAGCAGCAGGATTGCCGTCAGGTTAGTAATCGCCATGAGTGCCATGATGATATCCGCCATCTGCCAGACAACCGGTAAACTGACCATCGCTCCGGTGACAACCATGCTCAGCGTGAGAAGTCGTAGCACCCAGATGTTCCGTGTACTATCCAGGCGCAGAAAGATCAGATTATTCTCGGCATAGATGTAGTTTGCAACGATGGAACTGAAGGCGAAAAGCAATACGATAAAGGCGACAAAGCTGGACCCCCAGCCGCCGACGAGGTTGCTCATGGCATGTTGAATCGCCTGAATACCGTTCACCGCCTCACCGTTGTCGTCTCTCGGCGCGAGCATGATGATCACGGCGCTGGCAGTGCAGACCACTATCGTATCAATGAAGACGCCTATCATTTGGACGATTCCCTGAGCGGCAGGATGCGGGGGCCAGGAAGCCGCCGCCGCCGCGGCATTCGGTGTCGAACCCATGCCAGCTTCGTTGGAGAACATACCGCGCTGAAAACCGCTGGTGAGTGCCTGGCTAATGGTATAGCCGACCGCGCCTGCGGCCGCTTCTTGCCAACCGAAGGCACAGCGGAAAATGGTTTCAAAAATCGTCGGCAGCGCGGTGAAATGCCAGAGACCGATGATAAGGCTGGCCATCACCCAAAGCAGGGCCATCACGGGGACTACCCATTGCATTAATCGTGCTACGCCACGAATGCCGCGAACGATAACCAATAGGGTAAGAATCGCGAGCACACTGCCGGTGATAATCTCGGGTAAATGGAATGCGTACTCCATCGCATGCGCAACGGAGTTGGCCTGCACGGTGTTGAAAATGACGCCGTAGGCTATCAGTAGCAAAATGGAAAACAGGACTCCCATCCAGCGCATGCCTAATCCTCGAGCCATGTACCAGGCGGGCCCGCCGCGAAATTGCCCGCGAGAGTCGCGTTCTTTATACAGCTGTGCGAGGGAGCACTCAGCGAAGCTGCTGGCCATACCGAGCAGGGCGGAGACCCACATCCAAAAAACAGCTCCGGGTCCACCAGCGGTAATGGCGAGTGCGACGCCGGCCAAATTACCGCTACCGACGCGCGCAGCCAGACTGGTACACAATGCCTGAAAGGATGTTAATCCTCCAGGCTGCGGCTGAAGACTTTTTTTCAGACTTTTGCCAAACTGGCGAACATAACGAAACTGAATATATTTTGTTCGCCAGGTAAACCAGACACCAGCGCCCAGTAACAGGTAAATCATTACCGAGCCCCAGAGTACTTCATTGATAAAAGACAGAAAATCAGGCATTAAACATCCTCTTGTCCATGCCGGCGCGCGAGTGTAAGCGCTACCAATTCAGTGACAATCCTTTAGTGTTCAGATAATTAATTGGCTGAGTTTATCACACTCTGCGCTCTTACATTGTCGGCGGTTGCGCTGACCCGGCAGCGTGTTATCATCTTGGCAGACCGGTTACATCCCCTTAACTGCTGTTTAAGAGAAACACTATCATGACGGATAAATTGACTTCTCTGCGTCAGTACACCACTGTCGTAGCTGATACCGGAGATATCGCGGCAATGAAGCTGTATCAGCCTCAGGATGCCACGACCAACCCTTCTTTGATTCTCGGCGCGGCTCAGATTCCTGAGTACCGTAAGCTGATTGATGATGCTGTTGCCTGGGCCCGTGGCCAGAGCAGCGATCGCGCACAGCAGATTATCGATGCTTCCGATAAGCTGGCGGTGAACATCGGTCTCGAAATCCTCAAGCTGATCCCAGGCCGTATTTCCACCGAAGTTGACGCTCGTCTGTCCTACGACACCGAGGCGTCGATTGCCAAAGCTAAGCGCATCATCAAATTGTATAACGATGCTGGCATCGGTAACGATCGCATTCTGATCAAACTGGCTTCTACCTGGCAGGGCATCCGTGCTGCTGAGCAGCTGGAAAAAGAAGGCATCAACTGTAACCTGACTCTGCTGTTCTCCTTCGCTCAGGCGCGTGCTTGTGCGGAAGCGGGCGTGTTCCTGATTTCTCCGTTTGTTGGCCGTATCCTCGACTGGTACAAAGCGAACACCGATAAGAAAGAATATGCACCGGCAGAAGATCCAGGCGTGGTTTCCGTAAGAGAAATCTACGAATACTACAAACAGCACGGCTATGAAACTGTGGTTATGGGCGCGAGCTTCCGTAATCTCGGCGAAATTCTGGAACTGGCTGGCTGTGACCGCCTGACCATCGCTCCAACCCTGCTGAAAGAGCTGGCGGAAAGCGAAGGTGCAATCGAACGCAAACTGGCGTTCAGCGGTGAAGTTAAAGCGCGTCCGGCTCGCATTACCGAATCCCAGTTCCTGTGGCAGCATAACCAGGATCCGATGGCAGTAGACAAACTGGCGGATGGTATCCGTAAGTTTGCGATCGACCAGGAAAAACTGGAAAAAATGATCGGCGATCTGCTGTAATCCCGCATGTGGCCGACGCCCGTCGGCCACATTAAACTGTCTGCCTTGCCCCCCTCGGTGTATTATTCTGTCTATTAATACTGTTTGAACGGAATAATCATGAACACCTTACGAATCGGCTTAGTTTCCATTTCCGATCGCGCCTCCAGCGGCGTCTATCAGGATAAAGGCATTCCGGCGCTTGAAGAGTGGCTAGCGCGTGCGCTGACCACGCCTTTCGAATTACAGACCCGTTTAATCCCGGATGAGCAGGTTATTATCGAGCAAACTCTGTGTGAACTGGTTGATGAAATGGGTTGTCATCTGGTGCTGACTACCGGCGGTACTGGTCCAGCGCGACGCGATGTGACCCCGGATGCGACGCTGGCGATTGCCGATCGGGTTATGCCTGGTTTTGGCGAGCAAATGCGCCAGGTCAGCCTGCACTTTGTGCCGACGGCTATTCTTTCTCGCCAGGTAGGCGTTATCCGCAAGCAGGCGCTGATCCTCAATCTCCCTGGCCAGCCAAAAGCCATCGAAGAAACGCTGGAAGGTGTTAAAGATGCTGAAGGCAAGGTGCTGGTGCACGGTGTGTTTGCAAGTGTACCGTATTGTGTACAGTTACTTGAGGGACCTTATGTTGAAACCAATCCCGATGTGGTAGCAGCTTTTCGTCCTAAAAGCGCAAGGCGTGAAACTTTATCCTGAATTTGATGCATTCCTGACATAACCTGCATCGTCTGTGGTGTGTTGTTTTATTTACGATATAGTGTTTTTTACTTTACACGTTGCGTAAAACACCTTCATACTTCTGGATGATTGTCCGTTATGTCACAAAACACCCGACCTCTGAATCGACAGGATTATAAAACTCTGACGCTGGCCGCCCTCGGTGGAGCGCTGGAGTTTTATGATTTCATTATCTTTGTCTTCTTCGCTGCCGTCGTCGGCGAGCTGTTCTTCCCGGCAGATATTCCTGAGTGGCTGCGCCAGGTACAGACCTTCGGTATTTTTGCCGCGGGCTATTTAGCACGTCCTCTCGGCGGCATCATTATGGCCCACTTCGGCGATCTGGTCGGGCGTAAGAAAATGTTTACCCTGAGCATTTTGCTGATGGCGCTGCCGACGCTGGCGATTGGTCTGCTGCCAACTTATGAATCAATGGGGCTGCTGGCGCCGCTGCTACTGTTGTTTATGCGTATTCTTCAGGGGGCTGCCATTGGTGGTGAAGTTCCCGGGGCCTGGGTCTTCGTCGCAGAACATGTACCAGAGAAAAGGATTGGTATCGCATGCGGTACGCTGACTGCGGGTCTGACGGTGGGCATCTTACTGGGATCGGTAGTGGCAACGCTGATTAATACCAATATGACCCCGCAGGGTATCCACGATGGCGGCTGGCGTATTCCTTTCCTGTTAGGCGGCGCGTTTGGTCTTGTCGCCATGTACTTGCGTCGTTGGTTGCAGGAGACGCCTATTTTCCTTGAAATGCAGCAGCGCAAAGCGTTAGCGCAGGAGTTGCCGGTTAAGGCGGTTGCGCTGAAGCATCAAAAAGCAGTGGTCGTTTCTATGCTGCTGACCTGGCTCTTATCCGCCGGGGTGGTGGTGGTGATTCTGATGTCGCCGGTCTGGCTGCAAAAGCACTATGGTTTTGCCCCTGCAATCACCCTGCAAGCTAACAGCATCGCCACCATCATGTTATGCATCGGCTGTCTGCTGGCAGGCCTGGCGGCCGATAAGTTTGGTGCCAGCCGTACGTTTATTGTCGGGAGTTTATTTCTGGCGGCCTCTAGCTGGGCTTTCTATCATCTTTCCGGCGATAGCCCGCAGCGTCTGTTTCTGCTCTATGGCACGGTCGGGTTGTGTGTCGGCGTGGTGGGGGCGGTACCGTATGTGATGGTGCGTGCTTTCCCGGCGGAGGTGCGATTTACTGGTATTTCATTCTCTTACAACGTGTCTTATGCCATCTTCGGCGGCCTGACGCCGATTGCTGTGACCATGCTGATGGGCGTGTCGCCGATGGCACCTGCCTGGTATGTGCTGGCGCTGTCGTTTATGGGATTGGGGCTGGGGATTTGGCTACGCCAGGGGCTGGATAAACAGGTCGCTGCACCACAAGGTGAGCTGCAGCGCCTGCCTTAAATCAAGGTGACCCACTTTGCCGCCCGCTATCGGGCGGCGAAGTGAATTAATGCTTTTCGCCGATTGGCAGAACGGTGCGGCCAAACTGCTCGTTCAACACTTCACCCATCGCCAGATAGATGGCGCTAGCGCCGCAGACCAGACCCACCCAGCCGGCAATCTTAACTATGCCTTCGTTATCAACCAGGTGGCCAATCGCCAGCAGAGCAAACAGCACGGTCAGGCTCAGGAAGACAAATTGCAGCATACGTGCGGCTTTCAGGGTGCCAAAGAACATAAACAGGGTAAAGACTCCCCACAGGCCGAGGTACATGCCGAGGAAGTGCGCGTTAGGCGCTTCAGCAAGGCCCATTTTCGGCATCAGAAGAATCGCGACCAGCGTCAACCAAAAGGCGCCGTAGGACGTAAATGCGGTTAAACCAAAGGTGTTGCCTTTTTTAAATTCCAGCAGGCCGGCAAAAATCTGCGCAATACCGCCGTAAAAAATGCCCATCGCCAGGATAGCTACATCGAACGCGAACAGGCCGCTATTCGCCAGGTTAAGCAAAATAGTGGTCATGCCGAAGCCCATAAGGCCCAGCGGTGCCGGATTAGCCAACTTAGTGTTGCCCATAATTCCTCAAAATATTGATTAGAAAGGGAAGCATTACCCCGCCACTTAGCGACAGGGCGCGGCATAATAATGAGGAGTTGCAGCACTGTCTATGATCTGGCGGGGTATTTTTCACCAATTTATTATTCTGCCTGATGAAGCCTGGCCATTCGCCTTAAACAAGCGACGTGGAGCACTGCCGGGATGGTGACTCGATAAGCGCTACCGCTAACGGCTTTTACACCATTAACCGCTGCGCCGAGGGGGCCGCCAAGCCCTGCACCGCGGACTAAACCATGGCCGATAACGCTGACCGCAGCGTGGGTGCGGAGAATCTTCGTCAAGCGTGCTTCAAGAATATGCGAGACCCCTTGTGCCAGCTTATGTGTCTGGATCAGATGGGGAAGTAGCTCTTTTTGCTCTTTGACTCGACACTCCACGGCAGTGAAGAAATCGGCTTTCTGTTGGTCATCCATCTTCTTCCAACTATGTTCCAGGAAGTGTTCCAACAGATGTTGCTCAATTTCAGGTGTGGACATTTGTTTATCAGCTTTGACTTTCAATCGTTTGCAAACATCCAGCAGGATTGCTCGATAGAACTTGCCGTGACGACGAAGCGTATTGGCAATGCTATCGCCACCAAAGTGCTGGAGCTCCCCGGCGATCAACTGCCAGTTACGACGATAGCGTTCAGGATGTCCTTCCATCGCCTGAAAAGTTTCATTACGTAATAGTGTGCTTGAGAGACGTGGCTTGCCATTCTCGTTGTGGGTCAGAATACGCGTGAATGTTGCCAGATGTTCTTCACTACATTGATGGAGAAAAGAGAGATCTTCATCATCCAGATAATTAATTTTCATAGGGGCTTGTATGCGTAGTCAGTGATATTAATCATCGCCGATAATTTTTAGCGAGGCCATGTCAGAGGAGTTGATCGTGTGGCCGGAAAAAGCAATTTTCTTCACGCAACGTTTATTATCGTTGTCGCTATTAATGTTAATCCAGTTGGTGGTTGTACCTTGCTTTATCGTTGACGGCACATTGAGGCTCTGGCTGGCGCTATTGCTGGCTTTAAAGTACACCGTTGCGCCGGAGAGCTGGACATCGCCTCGGTCAGTCGTGAGCTGGATACGCTTAATCACCCGACAAACAGGCAGCTTCAGAGTCAGGTCGTTAGTCTCATTTCTTGGCATGGCCACTACGCCTAAAATTTTATGATCGTTAGCAGATACTGAAGCCACTAATGCGGTGCTTAAAAGCAATCCCGTTGATATATGAATGAGTGATTTCATGAGAATTTTCCAATTATTTAATTTATTACACCTGAAAAATACTTTATCACCGGAGCTTTATTGCTTTTAGTCGGTAATTATTGCGGATTATGTCAATAATTTTATGAATATATTACCTGTAATCATTTTAATTATTTATGTGTTGGCGTTTTTTTACCCCCATATTCGACTTTTGACCCCGGTTCGTCCCATCCAGTAGGGCTGCGAAGGCAAATTTTTTTTGTTGTCCCCCCTTGATGAAGCGGTGGGTGACCCCATCTTGTAGTCAACCGCAGTGAATGAACCTGAAAAAAAATGATGTCTGGGCAGTTGAAACCGCACGTTTCGCCCTTATTACAGGTTCACAACCACATGTTGAATGAAATTTTAGTGGAGACGTTTAGATGGGTAAAATTATTGGTATCGACCTGGGTACTACCAACTCTTGTGTAGCGATTATGGATGGCACTACTGCACGTGTGCTGGAGAACGCCGAAGGCGATCGCACCACACCTTCTATCATTGCCTATACCCAGGATGGTGAAACTCTGGTTGGTCAGCCGGCTAAACGTCAGGCAGTGACAAACCCGCAAAATACCCTGTTTGCGATTAAACGCCTGATCGGTCGCCGCTTCCAGGACGAAGAAGTACAGCGTGATGAAGCCATCATGCCGTACAAAATCATCGGTGCTGACAACGGTGATGCATGGATTGATGTTAAGGGCCAGAAAATGGCACCGCCGCAGATCTCTGCTGAAGTGCTGAAAAAAATGAAGAAAACGGCTGAAGATTACTTGGGTGAACCGGTAACTGAAGCGGTTATCACCGTACCTGCATACTTCAACGATGCTCAGCGTCAGGCTACTAAAGATGCCGGCCGTATCGCAGGTCTGGAAGTCAAACGTATCATCAACGAACCAACCGCAGCTGCGCTGGCTTACGGTCTGGATAAAGAAGTCGGTAACCGTACTATCGCGGTTTATGACCTGGGTGGTGGTACTTTCGATATCTCCGTTATCGAAATCGACGAAGTTGACGGCGAAAAAACCTTTGAAGTTCTGGCGACCAACGGTGATACCCACCTCGGTGGTGAAGACTTCGACAGCCGTATGATCAACTACCTCGTTGATGAGTTTAAGAAAGATCAGGGCATTGACCTGCGTAATGATCCGCTGGCCATGCAGCGCCTGAAAGAAGCCGCAGAAAAAGCGAAAATTGAGCTGTCTTCTGCGCAACAGACCGACGTGAACCTGCCGTACATCACCGCAGATGCGTCTGGTCCGAAACACATGAACATCAAAGTGACCCGTGCGAAACTGGAAAGCTTGGTTGAAGACCTGGTGAACCGTTCAATCGAGCCGCTGAAAGTCGCTCTGCAGGATGCTGGCCTGTCCGTATCTGATATCCAGGACGTTATCCTGGTCGGTGGTCAGACACGTATGCCAATGGTTCAGAAGAAAGTGGCTGAATTCTTTGGGAAAGAGCCGCGTAAAGACGTTAACCCGGACGAAGCCGTTGCTATCGGTGCAGCTGTCCAGGGTGGTGTACTGACGGGTGAAGTGAAAGACGTACTGCTGCTGGACGTTACCCCGCTGTCTCTGGGTATCGAAACCATGGGCGGTGTGATGACTGCGCTCATCAACAAAAACACCACCATCCCGACTAAGCACAGCCAGGTGTTCTCTACCGCTGAAGACAACCAGTCTGCGGTAACCATCCATGTGCTGCAGGGTGAGCGTAAACGTGCTTCTGATAACAAAGATCTTGGCCAGTTTAACCTGGACGGTATCAGCCCGGCACCACGCGGTATGCCACAGATCGAAGTCACTTTCGACATCGATGCTGACGGTATCCTGCACGTTTCCGCGAAAGACAAAAACAGCGGTAAAGAGCAGAAGATCACCATCAAGGCTTCTTCTGGTCTGAACGAAGAAGAAATTCAGAAGATGGTTCGCGAAGCAGAAGCGAACGCAGAATCTGACCGTAAGTTTGAAGAGCTGGTTCAGACCCGTAACCAGGGCGACCATCTGCTGCACAGCACGCGTAAGCAGGTTGAAGAAGCAGGCGACAAACTGCCGGCTGACGATAAAACTGCCATCGAGTCTGCATTAACCGCGCTGGAAACTTCGCTGAAAGGTGAAGATAAAGCGGACATCGAAGCGAAAATGCAGGCGCTGGCCCAGGTTTCTCAGAAGCTGATGGAAATCGCTCAGCAGCAGCATGCACAGCAGCAGGCTGGCGGCGCTGACGCTCAAGAGAGCAACGCGAAGGACGACGATGTTGTTGACGCTGAGTTCGAAGAAGTGAAAGACAAAAAATAATCGCCCTTTGAACGGGTAAAACACTGGCACGGGCGAAGAGGTTTCCTCTCCGCCCGTGCACGCATGTTAAGGGGCTGAAAAACACCAATGGCAAAGCAAGATTATTACGAGATTTTAGGCGTTTCCAGAACAGCGGAAGAGCGTGAAATCAAAAAAGCGTACAAGCGCCTGGCCATGAAATATCACCCGGACCGTAACCAGGGCGATAAAGAGGCCGAAGCAAAATTCAAAGAAATCAAAGAAGCGTATGAAATCCTGACCGATGCCCAGAAGCGCGCGGCCTACGATCAGTATGGTCATGCGGCCTTTGAACAAGGCGGCATGGGCGGCGGCGGTGGTTTTGGTGGCGGCGGTGCTGACTTCGGCGATATCTTTGGCGATGTATTTGGCGATATTTTCGGTGGCGGTCGTGGCCGTCAGCGCGCTTCGCGCGGTGCCGATCTACGCTACAACATGGATCTGACTCTGGAAGAAGCCGTTCGCGGCGTGACCAAAGAGATTCGTATCCCAACGCTGGAAGAGTGTGATGTTTGCCACGGCAGCGGCGCTAAAGCGGGTAGCCAACCGCAAACCTGCCCGACCTGTCATGGAGCAGGCCAGGTTCAGATGCGCCAGGGCTTTTTCGCCGTACAGCAGACCTGTCCACACTGTCAGGGTCGCGGGACGTTGATTAAAGATCCGTGCAACAAATGCCACGGTCACGGTCGCGTTGAGAAGACAAAAACCCTGTCGGTTAAGATCCCGGCAGGCGTAGATACCGGCGATCGTATCCGCCTGGCGGGTGAAGGCGAAGCGGGCGAGCATGGCGCGCCAGCGGGCGATCTGTATGTTCAGGTTCAGGTTAAGCAGCATGCAATCTTCGAGCGTGAAGGGAACAACCTGTATTGTGAAGTCCCGATTAACTTCACTATGGCTGCACTTGGCGGCGAGATTGAAGTACCGACGCTGGATGGTCGCGTGAACCTGAAAGTGCCTGGTGAGACGCAGACCGGTAAACTATTCCGCATGCGTGGTAAAGGCGTGAAGTCCGTGCGCGGTGGTGCGCAGGGCGATCTGCTGTGCCGCGTAGTGGTCGAAACGCCGGTTGGTCTCAATGACAAGCAAAAGCAGCTACTGAAAGATCTCCAGGAAAGTTTTGGTGGGCCAACGGGCGAGAAAAATAGCCCACGCTCCAAAAGTTTCTTCGACGGTGTGAAGAAGTTTTTCGACGATTTGACCCGCTGATTGCTGTTCACTTCCTGTCTTATCTCAAGCCTGGGCCTTTGTGCTCAGGCTTTTTTTCTATCTTAGCCTTCGCTTTTCTTGAATTATCCTATTATTTATAAGGGCTAAGAATTGATTTATTTTGAGTATTATCTATATTGCTTTTTTTCGTATTTAGAGGCTAACAGCGGATGGGATCGAAAGGTGCCAACAAGGATTTTGATTATAATTTAATCAAAATCCTTGACGCTGTTATTTCGGCTGGAAATGCGGCTAAAGCAGCCAAAAAACTCGGGATTACTCCCGCAGCGGTCTCGCTGGCACTCAGACGCTTGCAGGGCTATTACCCGGAAGAACTGTTCGTTCGCGGAAAGGAGGGGTTACTACCCACCGCTAAAGCTATCGAAATCCATCAGAATTTTCGTCAAGTCATGGAGCTGGTTAGCGACACGTTTCAGACGGGTCATAAAAAGGATGATGAGGCGCAGCTCACCGTTCTGGGAAGCGATATCATTGAAAATTATTACCTTTCACAATTGTATGATAGTGATGTTTTTGATCGAGTCTTAATAAACCACTTCTCGTCCAGAAATATAAGTCGCGAGCGAATGATTGAGCAATTGTTCACCGCAGAGTGTGATTTAGTGATGAGCGTAGAGCCAGTGGCGGTACCCGGTATTGATAATCAAATGATTGATAGTTTTAAGAGCTTTGTCTGCATCTGTGCGGGTAACCACATGTTAAGCCAACTATCCCAACTCTCATTGCATCATTTCTATTCCTCACGCCATGCCACCTATCAATCTGGAATGAACTCCCCAATGATTATCAATGATAGCGGGTTATTTAAAGATGATCCTTATTATAAAGGAACTCGCACTGTGGGTTATCGTAGTGATTCAATCGGTGATGCCTCTAATTAGTTGAATCTGATGTATAATGCGGGCTTTTGAGGTTCTTTCATGGCCAGCGTTAACATTCATTGTCCTCGTTGTCAGTCTGCACAGGTCTACCGCCATGGTCAGAACCCTAAAGGCCATGACAGATTTCGCTGCCGTGACTGCCACCGCGTTTTTCAGCTCACTTACACTTATGAGGCCCGTAAGCCGGGCATTAAAGAGCTGATCACTGAAATGGCCTTCAATGGCGCCGGGGTTCGCGATACCGCCAGAACACTGAAAATTGGCATTAACACCGTCATCCGGACTTTAAAAAACTCACGCCAAAGCGAATAACGTCTTCGCCCGTTGCTCATGCTGATGTGGCGCTTATCTGCGAACTTGATGAGCAATGGAGTTTCGTTGGCAGTAAAGCCCGGCAACACTGGCTCTGGTACGCGTATAACACCAAAACAGGGGGTGTACTGGCCTACACTTTTGGTCCCCGTACCGATGAAACCTGCCGGGAACTACTGGCACTGCTTACGCCATTCAACATCGGCATGATCACCAGCGACGACTGGGGCAGCTATGGCCGGGAGGTGCCGAAGGATAAGCATCTGACCGGAAAAATATTCACCCAACGGATTGAGCGCAATAACCTGACGCTGCGCACCCGCATTAAGCGCTTGGCTCGTAAAACAATCTGCTTCTCGCGTTCAGTAGAGATCCACGAAAAAGTCATCGGGACGTTTATTGAAAAACACATGTTCTACTAATTGGAAGCATCACCGAGGAAACGTTATGTGTGTTGCGAACAAAACCTTCTGAATATTTAGAAAATGATTAAAAAAACAATTCAAATTTTATCGCTGCTGCTGGCCATGTCCGGAATAATAAACCTGGCGCATGCGGGCGGTATCGCTCTGGGAGCAACCCGGGTTATTTATCCGCAGGGGAGTAAACAAGTCTCCCTTCCGGTGATTAACTCCTCTGATAGCAACGTCTTCTTAATTCAGTCCTGGGTTGCGAATGCCGATGGCAGTCGGGCGTCTGATTTCATTATCACGCCGCCGCTCTTCGTGATTCAGCCAAAAAAAGAGAACACGCTGCGGATTATGTATGTCGGCCCCTCTTTGCCAACCGATCGGGAAAGCGTTTTCTATCTCAATAGCAAGGCCGTCCCCTCAGTCGATAAAACAACGCTGGCGAAAAACTCGTTGCAAATCGCCACCCAAAGCGTGATTAAACTGTTCATTCGGCCTAAGGATTTACCTATTCCTTCTGCGGATGCGCCCGCGATGCTTCGCTGCCATAGCCAAAATGGTCGATTAACCGTCGCCAACCCGTCGCCTTACTATGTTTCGCTGGTAGAAATACACGCTGGAAACCAAAAACTGCCTAATACGATGGTTGCACCGAAAAGTGAACTGACGTTAAAAAGTTCTGAAAACCGGGCGACTTTCCAGACCGTAAATGATTTCGGCGCAACAACGCCAGTACAAACCTGCCAGAGCCACTAACATTGTGCTGGAAATTGATGCCATGACGCGTCATTCACCGTCCGTCAGTAAACCGGTGCTGATGACCCTGACTCTGGTATGCGTGTTGACGCTGCCGAAGAGTTGGGCAGATAACTATTTCAATCCCGCGTTCTTGTCTGACGATCCGTCGAAGATCGCCGATCTTTCGCGTTTCGAAGGCAACGGCCAGGCCCCCGGCGTCTATCGGGTCGATGTCTATCTGAACGGCATTTTTCTGGTTACCCGCGATATCACTTTTCAGGCCACGAAGGTGAATGCTGCTACGGTGACGGAAGCTTCAGCCGATGACTCCGGACTGAGCGCTTGCCTGACGCCCGATATGCTCAGTGAGATGAAGGTCAATGTTGAGGCTTTTCCGACATTACTGACGTCCGGCAAGAAGGGGTGTGCGGATATCGCAGCAGCCATTCCGGCAGCCTATACCCGGTTTGATTTCACCCAGCAACGTCTGAATATCAGCATTCCTCAGGCGGCGATGAAAAATAGCGCCAGAGGCTATATTTCGCCGAAATATTGGGATGAAGGCATCAACGCGCTACTGCTCAATTATACATTTACCGGCGCGAACAGCCGGGATCGTAGTGAAGGTGGCGTTAACGATAACACCTTGTTTCTTGGCCTGAATGGCGGTCTGAATCTGGGTGCCTGGCGTTTGCGTAACTATTCGACATGGAACTACAACAGCAGTAGCGAGAACAATAAAAGCGACTGGCAGCATATCAGCACCTACGTGGAACGCGATCTGGCGGCGCTGAAAAGCGAGCTGACGGCAGGGGACAGCTATACGCCCTCGGCGGTATTCGATAGCTTGCCCTTTCGCGGCCTGCAGCTCGCTTCCGATGACAATATGCTGCCTGACAGCATGAAAGGTTTTGCGCCGACCATTCACGGTATCGCCAAAAGCAACGCCCAGGTGACGATCCGCCAGAATGGCTACATCATCGACCAGCGCTATGTTTCACCCGGCGCATTTACCATTAATGACCTTTATTCGACGGCCTCCAGCGGGGATTTAAGTGTTGAGGTTAAAGAAGCCGATGGCAGCGTCACCCGCTATAGCGTGCCGTATTCCGCGGTGCCGGTTTTGCAACGCGAAGGGCGGCTGAAATATGCGGCCACGGTGGCGAGCTATCGCGGCGACAGTAGCCAAAAAGATAATGTGAAGTTTGCTCAGGCGATGCTGATGCGGGGTCTGCCACACGGTTTTACCGTCTATGGCGGGACGCAGTTTTCTGACAACTATCGCGCGTTGGCGTTAGGGACGGGGGCTAATCTGGGCGATTGGGGCGCGGTATCCGTCGACGTCACTCAGGCATACAGCACCCTGGCGGACGATAGCGAACATCAGGGGCAATCGATGCGTTTTCTGTACGCTAAATCGCTGAATAGCCTGGGGACTAATTTCCAGCTGCTCGGTTATCGCTACTCGACATCGGGTTTTTATACTCTCGATGATACGGCCTGGAAACGGATGTCGGGCTACAACGGACCGACCGACGAGGATGAGGATCAGCGTAACTGGAACGATTATTACAATCTGTATTACACCAAACGCGGCAAAATTCAGTTGAATATCTCTCAGCAACTGGGTCATTTTGGCTCTCTGTATGTTACCGGCAGCCAGCAGAGCTACTGGCATACCGATGAGAAGAATACGCTGCTGCAGGTGGGGTATAGCGATACCCTGGCGGGCGTATCATGGAGCCTTTCCTACAACCAAAGCCGTGCGCCGGGCGAGGACAAAAGCGACCAGCTTTTAGCCCTGAACATCTCGCTGCCGCTGGGGCAGTGGCTACACCACAACGACGACATTACGCATAAAAACCACAATATCTACGCCACCTTCAGTACCAGCACGGATCAGCACGGCGGCGTCACGCAAAACGCCGGGCTCAGCGGTACTTTGCTGGATCAAAACAACCTCAGCTATAGCGTGCAGCAGGGCTATCAGAATCATGGCGTCGGTGAAAGCGGTGCCGCTAGTCTCGAATATGATGGTGCCGAGGGCAATGTTAATGCGGGTTACAACACCAGTGATAACGGCGATTACCAGCAGGTTAACTACGGCCTGAGCGGCGGCATTGTGGCGCATGCGCATGGCGTGACGTTGAGCCAGCCGCTTGGGGATACCAACGTGTTGATCGCCGCGCCGGGAGCAGGAAACGTCAATATTGATGACCAACCGGGTATTCATACCGATAGCCGGGGCTATGCCGTGGTGCCTTATGCCACGACCTATCGACAAAACCGCATGGCGCTGGATGTGAACTCCATGGCGGATGATGTGGATATCGATGACGCCGTCGTCAACGTCGTGCCTACCCAGGGCGCGCTGGTGCTGGCCAACTTTAAAGCGCGGGTCGGTGAGCGTGCGCTCCTGACGCTTCTACATGGCGGGCAGCCGGTACCGTTTGGCGCGACCGCCTCGACCGATGCCCCTGCGCAAGAGGCGATTGTTGGCGATGATGGCGAGGTCTACCTATCCGGACTGAGCCCGCAGGGAACGCTAAAAGTGCAGTGGGGCCGCGAGGCTTCACAACAATGCCTCGTGCATTATCAACTTCCCGCAACCCGGCAGGCCCTGGTGCGACAACATGTGGAATGCCGCTAAATGAAGATACGCCTGCTATTTATCCTGCTGGTGGGGCTGCTGCTGAGCCGAATTGGGCTGGCGGAGGTGTGCCAGAATATCAATGGTTCGCCTTCCAGCGTCGATTATGATCTGAGTAAGACGCTGACGGCAGCGCAAAACCAGGCCGGGAATACGATACCGTTGGTGAAGCGCCAGGATACGAGCGTGCAGGCGGTTTGTCCTACGGATTTATCTTCGTCGGGGCGAAGTTACCGCTCCTACGTCGCTTCTTCGCCGATCGTGGAAACCCGCAGCGGCTGGCAGTATATGGCACTGGATTCGACTTATCTGGAAGGTGCTATCCGCATAGACGGCGCATCAGGAGAAAAAATCTATCCTCCTGCTAACTACGTTTACATGGGAACTCGCACTAATGCGACCTCGGGCGAAAGTTTTGCCATTCATGACTCAAATCTGACTTTTCAGCTCAAGATCGTTAAACCTTTTGTTGGCACCGTCACTATTGCGCCAAAAACGATGTTCAGCGTTTATGTGACCACGGCGGCAAACGACCCGCTCAGCGACGTGGTTTACAACATCAGTTACAGCGGCACGGTGACCGTCCCGCAAAGCTGTGAGATCAACGCCGGGCAGACCATTCTTGTAGATTTTGGTTCGCTCTATAGCGGGGGCTTTACCCACGCAGGAGAGAAACCAACGGGCGTCAGAATTAAAAAATTCAATGTGCCGGTGAAATGCAGCGGCGTGGATTCGCAGGTCAATTTAAGCCTGAGACTCATCGCGACGGCGGATAGCCACGTTAGCCAGGCCATTGCGTCCGATAATCCGGATGTAGGTGTGGTGGTTGAAACCAACGAGGGCGCGGTATTGACGCCAAACGATACCAGCAGCGTGGAGCCTTTTGTTACCGACGATGCGGGCAAGGCCAATATTTCGCTACAGGCATACCCCGTCAGCACGACCGGAGAAACCCCCGCCGAGGGCGTATTTACTGCCCTGGCTAATCTACGGGTGGACTTCGACTAAATGAATCTAAAACGTGGCTTATTTTTAGCTCTCCTGTGCTGGTGCTCATTTTGCCAGGCCGATGATACCGGCAACAATCTGGAGTTCACCGGCACGATTGTGGCGCAAACCTGCGATGTTGAGCTTTCCAGCCTCAGTCAGAGCATCGATTTAGGGCAGTTTTCGGTTGAAGATTTCCCCTCGACCGGAACGATGACGAAAGTTAAGCCGTTTAATATCAACCTGAAGAACTGCTCGCGCGGGATCACGGGAACCAAAATCTGGTTTACCGGCACGGCGGATAGCGATGACCCGTCTCTACTGGCGCTGAGCGATACCGGTATGGGCAGCGAGAATATGTTGGCTAGCGGTGTTGGCGTGAAGATTATTAATGACGATGGGGATGACATTAGCATCAATAACAGCGACTCGGCGGTCTATCCGCTGAAGGCCGGACGCAATACGCTCTCTTTCTATATTCGTTACAAATCCACTCAACCTACGGTCACCTCCGGTAACGCCACGGCGGTGATGTATTTCGACCTGCAATACGAATAGGACGTGGCAATGAACAAATATATTTATTTTGTGTGCATGGCTTACTTCGTTCTGGCGCTGGGGAAAACAGAGGCCCACGACGGGCGGGTCTATGTTACCGGTACGATTACCGATAACACCTGCACGCTGTCGCCGGATTCAGAAAATATTGACGTGGATATGGGAACCGTGTCGAACCGCCAGTTTTACCAGGCTGGCGATGGCTCTGCCTGGCAGCCTTTTGCCATTGATTTGCAGAACTGCGGCAGTACCGTCAGCGGCGTTACGGTGAGCTTCAGCGGCACGGCAAACGGGCGAAATGCGGACCTGCTGGCGCTGGTCGAAGGGGCTGACGATGCCGCAGGCGTTGGGATTGGCATCTATGACAAAGATAAAAACCTGATTCCGTTGGGGCAGGAGAGTGAAGTGATGGCGCTCTCCTCGGGGCAGGCTTCCGCTCACTTACAATTTTATGCTCGCTACATTGCCGACGGCAGCGCGGTTATCGCCGGCACGGCTAATGCTTCAGCAACATTTATCCTCGCCTATGAATAAGTTTATTCTTTTTATCCTGATGGTCCTGCTGTTGCCGGTTTCGCAGGCGCAGGCGGGGGTGGTGATTGGCGGGACGCGTTTTATCTATAACGCAAAGATGACGACGCTAAGCGTCCCTGTGAGCAATACCACCTCTGAAAGCTGGCTTATTGATAGCCATATTCAATCGGCACAACGCTGGCCCGGCGCGGTTGTTACGCCTGGAGGTAAGCCTCCGTTTGTTATCACGCCGCCGCTGTTTCGCCTTGCGGCTGGGCAGGAGAATACGCTGCGCGTGACCTGGACTGGCGACAGTTTGCCCGTCGATCGGGAAAGTTTGTTTACCTTAAGTATTGCCGCGATCCCATCCGGCAAACCTGGCGTCAACAGCTTACAGATGGCGTTTCGTTCCGCGTTGAAGCTTATCTATCGCCCTTCCGGCCTGGCGGGTGAGCCGCAACAGGCGTACCGGCAACTGCGCTGGACGCTGACCCGGGAGGGATTGGCGGTGCAGAACCCCGGTCCTTATTACGTCACGCTTTTCCTGCTCAATACTAACGGCAAGCCTGTCGATACGGCGGGCGTCGTCGCCCCTTTTTCAACGCGCAAAACCCCATGGTGCCAGCAGGTGCATACCTGCGCTGTGCGCTGGCAAAGCATCAATGATTATGGTCGGGTGCTGCCGCCGATAACGGCGAATACGGCGCTTGCGCGCTGACCTGTTTACCCCCTGGAATGAGAGCTTTTCTATGCATTTTTCATCTTTAAAACTGACCCGGCTGGCGGTCCTGGCGCTGGCGAGCGGCGCGATTTCATTACCCGCGCTGGCAACCGACAGCGACCCGGCATCGCAGATTGGCCCTGCGGCCGAAGCGTATATCGCCAGCCACCCGGATAAAGTCGGCGAAGCGGTGGCGACGTATCTGGCGAACCACCCTGAATTCTTGATTGCTGCCAGCGAAACGCTGCATCAACGTCAGCAAATTGCCCAACAGCAAGCCTATGTGCAGTTGGCGCTACAGTACCAGTCAGGATTGCTGAGCAGCGCCAGCCCCTCCGTCGGCCCGGCTGATGCGAAATCAGCGGTGGTCATGTTTTTTGATTACCAGTGTTCCTGGTGCAGCAAGATGGCGCCGGTCGTTGAGAACCTGATCAAAGCCAACCCGGATACACGCTTTATTTTCAAAGAGTTCCCTATCTTCTCTTCGCGCTGGCCGGTTTCCGGGCTGGCGGCACGAGTTGGTGAGCAGGTGTGGTTAACTGATGGTGGTACGAAATATCTCGACTGGCACAACGCGTTATATGCCACAGGTAAAGTCGAGGGTGCGCTAGCGGAACAAGATGTCTACAGCCTTGCGCAGCATTATCTGTCGAAGGAAAAGATTGCGGAGGTCAAACAGGCGCAGGACAGCGGTGCAATACATGATGCGCTGCTGACAAATCAGGCGCTGGCTCAGCATATGAATTTCTCCGGTACGCCTGCGTTCGTGGTGATGCCGCAGTCAAAAACGCCGGAGGCCAACCGCGTTTCGGTGATGCCAGGAAGTTCATCGCAGGACGCCCTGCAAATGGCGATTCAGAAAGCAAAAGGCTAAGGTCGGCGCTATACACCGGGGCGGTCGCGCCCTGGTGAGATCAAATACAGGAGTGCCGAATTATGGATAAAACGCCTCTCGTTCGTTTTGTGGTTCCAACCGTGGTCATGCCGCTTTTTTTTATTGGCTGCGCGCTTGCCGCTTCCGGCGGCCAGCTCCGATTTTCTGGCAGCGTGGTTACCGCGGGTTGCTGGAATGAAATGGGAACCTCCGATATTTTATGCCACCGAGAGGATCGCGTTGAGCGTCATATCACGGTGGAAAATCTCGTTGTCCCCACGACCTCTCCCCATGCCACGATTGAGAAAAACTATCTGGATGAGGATAAGCAACTGACATTACTTCGGGTGGTTTATGATTGACGGGAATTGCCCGTCAGTACCGCTCGCCGTGGGATTGTTAAGATTGGTTTAAGCTTACCCATATCATTGATAAGGCAAATTCTCGATATTCTTTTATTCGTTAAAACCGATCATAAAAGCAATTTAAAACTGATTTTTTCGATGTTTTGCCGGCTGTATTATACTTTTATCGAGTTGTTGACCAGCAAGGTGAGAGTAAAAGTGAAACATCTGCAGCGTTTTTTTAGTAGCGATGCTTCCGGGGGCATTATCTTAATCTTCGCCGCCGTGTTGGCGATGTTATTGGCAAATACTGGAGTGACCAGTGGTTTTTATCACTCTTTTCTGGAAACGCCGGTTCAACTGCGCGTGGGCGCGTTAGAGATCAACAAAAACATGCTGTTGTGGATTAACGACGCGCTGATGGCGGTGTTTTTCCTGCTGATTGGCCTGGAAGTTAAGCGTGAGATGAACCAGGGGGCGTTAGCCAGCCGTCGCCAGGCCGTATTCCCGGTCGTAGCGGCATTAGGTGGCATGGTGGTTCCGGCACTGGTGTATCTGGCATTTAATGCCCAAGATCCGATTGCCAGAGAGGGATGGGCGATTCCGGCAGCGACCGATATCGCTTTTGCGTTGGGCGTTCTGGCGCTGTTGGGCAATCGGGTTCCCGCCGCGCTGAAGATCTTCCTGATGGCGCTGGCCATCATTGATGACCTCGGGGCGATTATTATTATTGCCCTGTTCTATACCAACGACCTTTCAGTGCTGTCATTGATCGTTGCTGCAGGGGCAATCGTTGTTCTGGCGGCGTTAAATCTGAGCGGCGTGCGGCGTACCGGAATCTACATTCTGGTCGGTGCGGTGCTTTGGACTGCGGTATTAAAATCAGGCGTTCACGCGACGCTGGCGGGAGTTATTGTTGGCTTTATGATCCCGCTAAAAGAGCAGAACGGTAAATCTCCGGCGAAGCAGCTTGAGCACGTTCTGCATCCATGGGTGGCATTCTTAATCCTGCCGCTGTTCGCCTTTGCTAATGCGGGGGTCTCGCTGCAGGGCGTGACGGTTGAAGGGCTAACCTCTCTGCTGCCGCTGGGTATCATCGCCGGACTGTTTATCGGTAAGCCGCTTGGGATCAGTGTATTTTGCTGGTTGGCACTGAAGCTGAAATGGGCTTCTCTGCCGGAGGGGACGACCTGTAAGCAGGTTATGGCGGTCGGTATTCTGTGCGGAATTGGCTTCACCATGTCGATTTTTATCGCCACTTTGGCTTTCAGTAGCGTTGACCCGGGATTGATCAACTGGGCCAAGCTTGGCATCCTGATTGGATCGATATTATCGGCAGTCACGGGATACATCATACTGCGTAAGCGCGTAACGGAATCGGGCTACGCTGCTTAACAACTCACGGAGAGCCGTTACGGCTCTCCTGGACATTATCAGGGAGAGAAGCATGTCGCATATCAACTACAACCACCTGTACTACTTCTGGCATGTCTACAAAGAAGGCTCTGTTGTCGGTGCGGCAGAGGCGTTGTTTCTGACACCGCAAACCATCACCGGGCAGATTAAAGCGCTGGAAGAACGTCTGCAGGGGAAGTTGTTCAAACGCAAAGGAAGAGGGCTGGAGCCCAGTGAGCTCGGGGAACTGGTTTTCCGCTATGCCGATCGCATGTTTACGCTGAGCCAGGAAATGCTGGATATCGTTAACTATCGCAAAGAGTCCAATCTGCTGTTTGATGTCGGCGTTGCGGATGCGCTGTCAAAAAGGTTGGTTAGCGGCGTCCTTGATGCTGCGGTCGTCGGCAACGAACAGATCCATTTACGCTGTTTTGAATCGACCCACGAAATGCTGCTTGAGCAGCTAAGTCAGCATAAACTCGACATGATCATCTCCGATTGCCCTATCGACTCCACTCAACAGGAAGGGCTGTTTTCGGTGAAAATCGGCGAATGTAGCGTTAGCTTCTGGTGCATGAATCCACCGCCGAAAAAGCCGTTCCCGGCCTGCCTGGAAGAACGTCGATTACTGATCCCCGGACGCCGCTCGATGCTGGGGCGTAAGCTGCTCAACTGGTTTAACTCGCAGGGATTAAAGGTGGAAATTCTGGGAGAGTTTGATGATGCGGCGCTGATGAAAGCCTTCGGTGCGGCTCACAACGCCATTTTCGTTGCGCCAACGCTATATGTTCATGACTTTTATAGTGATAAATCGATAGTTGAGATCGGGCGGATGGACAACGTGATGGAAGAGTATCACGCCATCTTCGCGGAAAGGATGATTCAGCATCCGGCAGTACAGCGTATCTGTAACCGTGATTATTCGGCGCTTTTCACGCCGCCGCAGGCATAAAGCACGCAATATTTCCGGCTGCGGTGATGAGTACCGCAGCCGGGTTAAACTACAGCGCCAGCAAGCTACGATATTGCCCGCCTTCGCGGATAAATACCGGGATGCGGCTTAGGGGTGTACCGTAGCGCAGCGCCTGCCCTCCCTGATAGCTCTCGCCAGTGGCAAGGTCGGTCCATTTCTCACCTTCCGGCAGCCAGACGTCGCGCTCGCGCATGCCTTCATGCATAACGGGCGCAACCAGCAGATCGGGGCCGAAACAGTACTGATCGGTGATTTCCCAGCTTTTTACCTGATCGGGGAATTCAAAAAACAGGGTCCGCATGACCGGTGTATTGCGTTTATGGGTTTCTGCCATCAGCGCTTTAATATAAGGCTTGAGCTTCTCTCGCAAGGTCAGACAGCCCGTCAGCACGTCACACACGTCCTCGCCATAGCTCCAGACTTCATTTGGCGCGCCGGTTGGGCACTGGGCAATCCCATCCCGATAAGGCTGATCCGGCAAAATCTGCGGATCGCGATTGCCGTGCAGGCGCATCACCGGGCTAAAGACTCCCCACTGGAACCAACGAATCAGCAGCTCATGAAAGCGCGGGTCGTGAATATTCCCGCCATGAAAGCCGCCAATGTCCGTCGTCCACCACGGAATGCCCGCGATCCCCATATTCAGGCCGGCGGCAAACTGGTTGCGCAGAGAACGAAACGAAGAGTGAATGTCGCCTGACCACACCAACGCACCGTAGCGTTGGCTGCCCGCCCACGCGCAGCGTAGCAGGTTGATAACCTGATCTTCACCATCCGATTTCATGCCGTCAAAGAAGGTTTTGGCGTACATTCGCGGATAGATATTGCCGACTTCCAGCACCGGCCCGGCGTGATAGCGATAGTTATCGTAGTCATAGACGCTAAACTCCGGCTCGGCTTCATCTAACCAGAAGAGCTTCACGCCCTTGTCGTAATAATTGCGCTTTGCCTTGCCCCAAACGTAGTCGCGGGCGCCGGGATGGGTGGCATCAAAGAAGGTAGTATTGCCGAGGAAGTCCATGTTAATCGGCAATCCGCGTTCCGTCTGTACCAGCCAGCCGTTTTCGCGCATCTCCCGATAGCTCTCGGTACGGCTGTCAACCGTTGGCCAGACGGAGACCATCAGCTCGATACCCAATGATTTCAGCTCGGCAATCATCGCGTCGGGGTCGGGCCAGTCGCGCGGGTCGAACATCCAGTCGCCCTGATTCGGCCAGTGGAAGAAATCGATAACGATCACCGAGATGGGCAAGTTGCGCTGTTTATATTCGCGGGCGACCGCGAGCAACTCTTCCTGCGTGCGATAGCGTAGTTTGCACTGCCAGAAGCCCATGGCGTAATCCGGCATCATCGGCGGCGTGCCGGTAGCGAGCGCATAAGCCTGGCTAATTTCTGCCGGGGTATCTCCGGCGGTGATCCAGTAGTCCAGCTGTTCGCTGACGTGGGCTTCCCATTCCGTCACGTTTTGCGCAAACGTCGCCCGACCGATGGCCGGGTTGTTCCACAAAAATCCGTAGCCCAGGCTGGAGAGCATAAAAGGTACCGAAGCCTGAGAGTTGCGCTGGGCCAGCTCAAGTACGCACCCTTTGAGATCAAGATTCGCCTGCTGATATTGGCCCATGCCGTAAATTTTTTCCCCTTCGGCGGCTTCGAAGCGGGCTTTGACCGCATATTTCCCGCCCTGAATCGGACGGAACTCGCGGCCCTCAAGATTAAGGGCGCTGACGTACTGGCCGTGAGAGGATTCATCTTCGCCAATTTCCCCCCGCTGACGCCAGAACTCCTGCAACAGGCACTTATGCGGATGGCGATAAAAGGCGATTTGCCCCTTTTGATTGACGATAGCGATAATCTTTCCGTTGGTCAGCGTGGCCTGCTTTTGGTCATAAACGATGTGGCAGGCGCTTTCAGCGACGGGCTCCGTCAGCGCCCAGTCTTCATTTCGCATAACCGGTAGATGACGGCCGCTGCGCACGCGCAGGCTGTTCTCACCCCAGGGTTCTATCCATAAATAGCGATCGTTTTGCTGCCACACCAGACGACGCGGGTCTTGTTGCAAAAATGGCATGGTGGTTCCTCCCATATTCAGGTGGTGAAGGTGAAGAGTGTTAGTGGTTGGTTGTTTCCAGATCGTGGCGAACCCTGTCTTCCATGGCTTCGTATTTTCGGAAGAACAGTAGCGGGATCGCGGCGAGGGCGAAGAGCAGGGCGGGTGCCCAAATGAAGGCCCAGGTTATCCCCTCCAGCCCGACGGCGCTTTGGGCGTGGTTGGGGACGTAGCCAAAACTGTTCATTATCCAGGCGGCGAAGGCGGTACCGATGCCGCTGCCCATCTTGATGCAGAAGGTGCTGCCGAAGGCGATAAGAATACCGGTTGCCTTAATGCCCGTTTTCCAGGCACCGAAGTCGACGGCGAAGCCCAGCATGGCAAAGGGCATCGAGCAGGCGATGCCGCTACCGATATTGCCGATAACCCAGGCGGCGATCAGCAAAGGAATGTTATCCGCAGCCAGCCACATCATCACGCCGCCCAGCGTAGCGACCAGCAGGCCGCTAATCCAAATCCAGGTCTTGGCGATATATTTACTGAAGAAAGGGATGGCGATGATAAACAGAATCTGAATAGTGGCCAGACTGTTAATCAGCGGGACCAGATCTTTGCGATCGAGGTTGTAGGTCAGATAATAGACGATGGTTGTTGAGCGTTGCTGAAGGGCTATCCAGAAGATCAGATTTGCCAGCACCATCAGTATCCACGGCCAGTTGCCTTTCATTGCCGCGAAGCTCTTTTTCATCGGCAGTTTGGGTTCTTGCTGTATTTTATCCGCATCCATTTCGCGAATATTTTTAAACGCAAAAAGGGTTAGCGAACAGGATATAATGGCGAACAGAATCGCGGTGTAAATAAACCCGGCATGGTCATTACCTTTACCTAAAAAAGCCACTAACGGCAGCGCGGTGGCGTTCATTAACAGGACCCCAATTTGTCCTCCTGTCATTCTCCATGAGTTTAATACCAGGCGCTCTTTAGGAGATAAAGTCATTAGCGGTAATATTGCGCTGAGCGGCGTATTGAGTCCGGTAAATAAAATGCTGGCGATCATGTAGGATATTGCTGCATATATGGCTTTTCCAGTCATGCTGATATCGGGAGACCAAAAAGACAGCGCGCTAAATACGCCAAATGGCAGCGGTAGCCACAGAAACCAGGGGCGACATTTCCCGTAGCGAGAGCGTGTTTTATCGATGATAATCCCCCAGATAGGGGCGTCGATACCGTCTACAATACGCGCCAGCAGAAGGATCACGCCTGCTACCGCAAGGCTAATACCTGCAACGTCGGTGTAGAAATATAATATGTACGTTGAACCGAAACAGTACAGCAGATTGCCAGCGACATCTAAAGAACCGTAGCTGATGCGCTGTAGCAAAGATAATGATGTTGACCCGGAAGTCTGGGTATCCTCAATAACAGAACTCATGGTGATAACTCCTGTATTGGAACGATACGCCCAGAAAAACAGCTTTTATTTTCTAAGCTGTAGGGTGTTTTTTATTTTTTAATCTTTATGAATAGTGACCTTAGGGTTAAATGGAGTCATTAAATTGTACATAAAAATAGTTAACCACAGCGGTGCGATCAATTATCAAATCTTACATCAGGATTGCGTTTATTCGTTTTTCTATGAGTTATTATGCTATTTGCCATGCTGGTCACATTTTCATCGGAAATGAAATAAAATCATTTATACAATGAAAGAAAATATCTTTCATATGCGCTATTCGTGATCCTGGCGAGGGGGCTGGTTGGTAAGGCGAAAGAAGCGGGGCGATGGTGATAGATGAGCGAAGTCGATAACCAACAGGCATAAAAAAACCCGCTTTCGCGGGTTTTTTCACAAAGCGACAACAAGCAGGCGATTAAGCCAGTTTGTTGATCTGAGCGGTCAGGTTTGCTTTATGACGCGCAGCTTTGTTTTTGTGGATCAGACCTTTAGCAGCCTGACGGTCCACGATTGGTTGCATTTCGTTAAATGCTTTCAGTGCAGTAGCTTTGTCGCCAGCTTCGATGGCTGCGTATACTTTCTTGATGAAAGTACGCATCATAGAGCGACGGCTAGCGTTGTGCTTGCGGGCCTTTTCAGACTGAACGGCGCGCTTCTTAGCTGATTTGATATTAGCCAAGGTCCAACTCCCAAATGTGTTCTATATGGACAATTCAAAGGCCGAGGAGAATGCCCGTTTAGCCTTCTTTTGTCAATGGATTTGTGCAAATAAGCGTCGCTTAAAACAACAACGCTTCATTACGTAGTGATGGCGCAAGATTCTACCAGCTTGTTGCTAGCGAATACAGCCTTTCAACCATAAAAATCGATGGGGCCGGGTAGTTTTTCCTGCATTGCTACGCTGAGTTGATGAATTACCGGGATCTTTCGGTGAAGAGGTGCAATCGCTGGTTAACGTCGCCAGTTGTACAAGGTATACTCGGACGATTTTCACTGTTTTGAGCCAGACATGAAGCTGATACGCGGCATACATAATCTCAGTCAGGCCCCGCACGGGTGCGTGCTGACCATTGGAAATTTTGACGGCGTGCATCGCGGGCACCAGGCATTATTGCAGCGTTTGCGCGCAGAAGGTCGCCAGCGCGGTTTACCGGTGGTGGTGATGATTTTTGAGCCACAGCCGCTTGAGCTTTTTGCTGCCGATAAAGCGCCGGCGCGTTTAACGCGTCTGCGTGAAAAACTGAACTATCTGGCTGAAAGCGGCGTCGACTACGTGCTGTGCGTGCGTTTTGATCGGCGCTTTGCGGCACTGACCGCCCAGGATTTTATTAGTGAACTGCTGGTCCGCCGTTTAGGTGTGCAGTTCCTTGCCGTTGGCGATGATTTCCGCTTTGGCGCTGGTCGCCAGGGGGATTTCTTGTTATTACAAAAGGCCGGTGTGGAATACGGCTTTGACATCACCAGCACCCAAACCTTCTGTGAAGGCGGTTTGCGCATTAGCAGCACGGCGGTGCGTCAGGCGCTGGCGGATGACGATCTGGCGCTGGCGGAAACCCTGCTGGGGCATCCGTTTACCATCTCCGGGCGCGTTGTCCACGGCGATGAACTGGGGCGCACGATAGGCTTCCCGACGGCGAATTTACCGCTGCGTCGTCAGGTTTCCCCGGTAAAAGGGGTCTATGCGGTTGAAGTGACAGGGCTTGGCGACAAACCTCTTGTAGGCGTTGCCAACATTGGCACTCGTCCAACGGTATCCGGCGTGCGTCAGCAGCTGGAAGTACATCTGTTGGATGTTGTAATGGACCTCTACGGTCGCCATATAGATGTAATACTGCGTAAAAAAATACGTAACGAGCAGCGATTTGCGTCGCTCGATGAACTGAAAGCGCAAATCGCACGTGATGAGTTAACGGCCCGCGACTTCTTTGGGCTAACCGGGCAGGCATAACCCTGACGGTGTTTATCAAACCGAAATACGGAACCGAGAATCTGATGAGTGACTATAAATCGACCCTGAATTTGCCGGAAACAGGGTTCCCGATGCGCGGCGACCTCGCCAAGCGTGAACCGGGAATGCTGGCGCGTTGGACCGATGATGACCTGTACGGCATCATTCGTGCAGCCAAAAAAGGCAAAAAAACCTTCATTCTGCATGATGGCCCTCCTTATGCGAATGGCAGCATTCATATTGGTCACTCGGTTAACAAGATTCTGAAAGACATTATCGTTAAGTCCAAAGGGCTGACGGGCTATGACTCTCCGTACGTTCCGGGTTGGGACTGCCACGGTCTGCCGATTGAGCTGAAAGTGGAGCAGGAATACGGCAAGCCGGGCGAGAAGTTCACCGCCGCCGAATTCCGCGCCAAGTGTCGCGAATATGCAGCTCTGCAGATTGACGGCCAGCGTGAAGACTTTATCCGTTTGGGCGTGCTCGGCGACTGGTCGCACCCGTACCTGACCATGGACTTCAAAACTGAAGCCAATATCATCCGCGCGCTGGGTAAAATCATCGGCAACGGTCACCTGCACAAAGGCGCGAAGCCAGTGCATTGGTGCGTAGACTGCCGTTCTGCGCTGGCGGAAGCGGAAGTTGAGTATTACGACAAAACCTCCCCGTCCATCGACGTGGCCTTCCACGCGACGGATAAAGCGGCGGTGCTGGCGAAATTTGGCATAGCCGACGTTAACGGCCCGGTCTCTCTGGTTATCTGGACTACCACTCCGTGGACCCTGCCAGCTAACCGAGCGATCTCCCTGTCGCCGGAATTCGACTATGCGCTGGTGCAGGTTGACGGCCAGGCGCTGATCCTCGCCAAAGACCTGGTCGAAAGCGTGATGCAACGTGCCGGTATCACTGATTACACTATCCTCGCGGTGGTGAACGGTGCTGAACTGGAGCTGATGCGCTTTAAGCACCCGTTCCTTGATTTCGATGTCCCGGCGATCCTTGGCGATCACGTCACCCTGGACGCGGGTACCGGTGCGGTACATACCGCGCCAGGCCACGGCCCTGATGACTATGTTATCGGTCAAAAATATGGTCTGGAAGTGGCTAACCCGGTCGGTCCGGACGGCACTTACCTGCCGGGTACTTACCCGACGCTGGACGGCGTTAATGTCTTTAAAGCCAACGACCTTGTGGTTGCCCTGCTGACGGAAAAAGGCGCGCTGCTGCACGTTGAAAAAATGCAGCACAGCTACCCATGCTGCTGGCGTCACAAGTCACCGATCATCTTCCGCGCCACCCCGCAGTGGTTCGTGAGCATGGATCAGAAAGGCCTGCGCGCGCAGTCGCTTTCCGAAATCAAAGGCGTGCAGTGGATCCCGGACTGGGGCCAGGCGCGTATCGAATCGATGGTCGCCAACCGTCCTGACTGGTGTATCTCCCGTCAGCGCACCTGGGGCGTACCGATGTCGCTGTTCGTGCATAAAGAGACGCAAGAGCTGCATCCGCGCACGCTGGAACTGATGGAAGAAGTCGCTAAACGCGTAGAAGTCGACGGCATCCAGGCATGGTGGGATCTCGACTCCCGCGACATCCTCGGCGCTGATGCTGATAGCTACGAGAAAGTGCCGGATACCCTCGACGTGTGGTTCGACTCTGGTTCAACTCACTCTTCTGTCGTTGACGTGCGTCCGGAGTTCTCTGGTCACGCCGCCGACATGTATCTGGAAGGTTCCGACCAGCACCGCGGCTGGTTTATGTCCTCGCTGATGATTTCTACCGCGATGAAGGGCAAAGCACCGTATCGTCAGGTACTGACCCACGGCTTTACCGTTGATGGTCAGGGCCGCAAGATGTCTAAATCCATAGGCAACACCGTCTCTCCGCAGGACGTGATGAACAAACTGGGCGCGGATATTCTGCGTCTGTGGGTGGCTTCCACCGATTACACCGGCGAAATGGCGGTCTCCGACGAGATCCTCAAACGCGCCGCCGACAGCTATCGTCGTATCCGTAACACCGCGCGCTTCCTGCTGGCGAACCTCAACGGTTTCGATCCGGTAAAAGACATGGTGAAACCGGAAGACATGGTGGTGCTGGATCGTTGGGCTGTAGGCTGCGCGCAAGCGGCGCAGGAAGATATCCTGAAAGCCTATGAGTCTTACGATTTCCACGAAGTGGTGCAGCGCCTGATGCGTTTCTGTTCCATCGAAATGGGCTCGTTCTGGCTCGATATCATCAAAGATCGCCAGTACACCACCAAAGCGGACAGCGTCGCGCGTCGTAGCTGCCAGACCGCGCTGTACCATATTGCCGAGGCGCTGGTGCGCTGGATGGCGCCGATCATGTCCTTCACTGCCGACGAAATCTGGGGTTACCTGCCGGGCGACCGTGAGAAATACGTCTTTACCGGTGAGTGGTATGAAGGCCTGTTCGGCCTGGCCGATGATGAAGCGATGAACGACGGTTTCTGGGACGAGCTGCTGAAAGTGCGTGGCGAAGTCAACAAGGTTATCGAGCAGGCGCGTGCGGATAAGCAAGTGGGCGGCTCTCTGGAAGCAGCGGTCACCCTGTATGCCGATGCTGACCTCGCGGCGAAGCTGAATGCGCTGGACGATGAATTGCGATTTGTCCTGTTGACCTCCGGGGCGAAAGTTGCCGATTATGCGCAGGCTCCGGCCGACGCATGGCAGAGTGAGTTGCTGAAAGGACTGAAAGTTGTGCTGAGCAAAGCTGAAGGTGATAAGTGCCCGCGCTGCTGGCACTACACCACGGATGTCGGCAAGGTGGCGGAACATGCGGAAATCTGCGGACGCTGTGTTAGCAACATTGCCGGTGACGGCGAAAAACGTAAATTTGCCTGATGAGTAAACCGATTGGTTCAACAGGGCTACGCTGGCTATGGCTGGTGGTAGTCGTGCTGATTATCGATTTAGGCAGCAAATACCTGATCCTCCAGAACTTTGCTCTGGGGGATACGGTGTCGCTGTTTCCGTCGCTTAATCTGCATTATGCGCGTAACTACGGCGCGGCTTTTAGCTTCCTCGCCGACAGCGGCGGCTGGCAGCGCTGGTTCTTCGCGGGTATCGCTATCGGTATCTGCGTGATCCTCGCGGTGCTGATGTATCGCTCGAAGGCGACGCAAAAGCTGAATAACATTGCCTATGCGCTGATTATTGGCGGCGCATTGGGTAATTTATTCGACCGGCTGTGGCATGGTTTTGTCGTCGATATGATTGATTTCTACGTCGGGGACTGGCATTTCGCCACCTTCAATCTTGCTGATACCGCGATTTGTGTCGGTGCGGCGCTGATTGTGCTGGAAGGCTTCTTGCCTTCCAGTGATAAAAAAACATCATAAAAAATTGCCGGATGGCGACGCTAAAGCGTCTTATCCGGCCTACAGTATACATCGGCCTTTGTAGGCCCGGTAAGCACAGCGCCGCCGGGCAAACAAGCGGCGGCAATGTAAAAGAGCAAACCTGCATGTCAAACTCTGTACAAAGCAACAGTGCGGTGCTGGTGCACTTCACCCTAAAGCTCGACGATGGCTCCACCGCAGAGTCAACCCGCAATAACGGTAAACCCGCGCTTTTCCGCCTGGGCGATACCTCGCTCTCTGAAGGTCTTGAGCAGCATCTGCTGGGGCTGAAAGAGGGGGATAAAACGACCTTTACTCTGGAACCGGATGCCGCGTTTGGCGTAACGAGCCCGGATCTGATTCAATATTTCTCGCGCCGGGAATTTATCGACGCGGGTGAGCCTTCAATCGGCGCGATTATGCTCTTTACCGCAATGGATGGCAGCGAAATGCCTGGTGTGATCCGCGAAGTGAACGGCGATTCGATCACCGTTGATTTCAACCATCCGCTGGCCGGGCGTACCGTTCATTTTGATGTTGAAGTGCTGGAGATCGATCCGGCGCTGGAGGGGTAAAATGCAGATTCTGTTGGCTAACCCGCGCGGCTTTTGCGCAGGCGTTGACCGCGCTATCAGCATTGTTGAAAACGCGCTGACGCTCTACGGCGCGCCGATCTACGTGCGTCATGAAGTCGTGCACAACCGCTATGTTGTGGACAGCCTGCGCCAACGCGGCGCGATTTTTATCGAGCAGATTAGCGAAGTGCCGGACGGCGCGATCCTGATTTTCTCCGCCCACGGCGTCTCCCAGGCCGTACGCAACGAAGCGAAAAGCCGCGATCTGACGGTCTTTGACGCGACCTGCCCGCTGGTAACCAAAGTGCATATGGAAGTTGCCCGCGCCAGCCGTCGTGGTGAAGAGTCGATTCTGATTGGTCACGCCGGCCACCCAGAAGTCGAAGGCACCATGGGCCAGTACAGCAATCCGCAGGGCGGAATGTATCTGGTGGAGTCACCGGATGATGTCTGGACGCTGGATGTGAAAAACGACGCTAAGCTGTCGTTTATGACCCAGACAACCCTCTCCGTCGACGATACCTCTGACGTGATTGATGCCCTGCGCGAACGTTTCCCAAAAATCGTCGGGCCGCGTAAAGACGACATTTGCTACGCCACCACCAACCGTCAGGAAGCGGTTCGTGCGCTAGCCGGGCAGGCTGATGTTGTGCTGGTGGTGGGGTCGAAAAACTCCTCCAACTCCAACCGTCTGGCCGAACTGGCCCAACGGATGGGGAAAGCAGCGTATCTGATTGACGACGCGTCCGATATCCAGGAAGCATGGGTAAAAGAAGTGCAATGCGTAGGTGTGACTGCAGGCGCATCGGCGCCGGATATTCTGGTGCAGAACGTCATTTCCCGCTTGCAGGAGCTGGGCGGCGGTGAAGCGGTGCCGCTGGAAGGCCGCGAAGAGAACATTGTTTTCGAAGTGCCGAAAGAACTGCGCGTAGATGTCCGTGAAGTAGAGTAAGTTCTTTCCCGCCACAGTATGAGAAGATGCCAGACTTAACGTCTGGCATTTTTTATGGAGAAACTATGCGCTTACCGATCATTCTGGATACCGATCCCGGCATTGATGATGCGGCGGCGATTGCCGCGGCGCTGTTCGCACCCGAGCTGGATCTGCAGCTGATGACTACGGTGGCGGGCAATGTGTCGGTGGAGAAAACCACCCGCAACGCTCTGCAACTGCTGCACTTCTGGAACGCCGATGTCCCGCTGGCACAGGGCGCATCGATGCCGCTGGTTCGCCCGCTGCGCGACGCCGCCTCCGTGCACGGCGAGTCCGGTATGGAAGGCTACGATTTCGTTGAGCATAACCGCCAGCCGCTGGCGAAACCGGCATTTCAGGCCATCCGCGATGCGTTAATGCACGCGCCGGAGCCGATGACCCTGGTGGCGATTGGCCCGTTAACCAATATCGCGCTGCTGCTGACCCAATATCCCGAATGCCGTTTTAACATCCGCCGTCTGGTGATCATGGGTGGCTCTGCCGGGCGCGGCAATTTTACGCCGAATGCGGAATTTAACATCGCCATCGATCCGGAAGCGGCGGCCAAAGTGTTCAACAGCGGGCTGGAGATCGTGATGTGTGGACTGGACGTCACCAATCAGGCGATGCTGACCCCTGAGTATCTTGCCACGCTACCCACGCTTAACCAGACTGGAAAAATGCTTCATGCGCTGTTTAGTCACTATCGCAGCGGTAGCATGAGCAGCGGCCTGCGCATGCACGACCTGTGCGCGATTGCGTGGCTGGTTCGCCCGCAGCTCTTTACCCTCGAGCCGTGTTTTGTGGCGGTGGAAACTCAGGGGACATGGACCTCAGGCACCACGGTGGTCGATATTGAAGGCAAGCTGGGCCAACCGGCAAACGCGCAGGTGGCGCTGGGGTTGGATGTCGAAGGATTCCAGCGCTGGGCGGCCGAGGTGATTGCGCTGGCACCTTAACCATCAAAGATAAATATCAGGGAGATGTCAGACTACTGACAAAGTGCGCTCTTTAGGAATTGCCTGGCGGCGCTTCGCTTGCACAGGCCTGTGAAATTGCATAATTTCTTGATATTGCGGGTTTTGTAGGCAGGGTAAAGCGTTAGCCGCCACCCGGCAGAAAGGTGGGCACAATGTTCAATACAGGTTTGTCATCAGTCTCACATCAGGGAAATGGACACCATGACTTACGGACAAGCGTATTTCAACGGCTGGAAAAAGGGCTTCAATTTTAGTGGCGTAGCCAGCAGGCAGGAGTTTTGGTCCTTTTTTATCACCAACCTGCTGATTCTGGCGCTGCCGCTGGCGGCCTGGTTTTTGGCGATGCAGCATAACTATCAGTACGGGGTATTTATTTTTTACGCCCTGCCGCTCAGCGCTATTTTATTGCTACCTATGATTATCCCTCTGCTGGCAGTCGGCTGTCGGCGTATGCACGATATCGGACGCTCGGGCTGGTGGTTCGCCCTGTGTTTGATTATTCCGTGGTTTTTGCTCGTCGCGCTGTGGCTATGTTGCCTGAAGCCGGTTTCATCTTCTCGCTGAGATAATCAATCATCGCCCGCATTCTGGCGGGCATATGCTTATTGCCCGACCACAGCAGCCAAAGCTGGCCGGAATAGCGGCTGATAAACTCCCACTCCGGCAGAACCTGCACAATCTCGCCGCGCTCCAGCGCTTCGCGGGCGGTAAACAGCGGCAGGCTGCCGATCCCCAGATTTTGCTTCACGGCATCGAGGCGCACGGCGGTATGGTTGGCAGCATAGCGACCGTGAGTCTGAATCGTCTCCGTTTTGCCATCGCGGCGGAACTTCCAGCGCGCGTCGGCGGGCGTTTCGCCAAGGCTGATACAACTATGATCGCGCAGATCCTGCGGCGTTTGCGGATGTCCATGTTGTTCCAGGTAGCCAGGCGTCGCGCAGATAACATGGCCGATTGGCATCAGCGGCTTGCCGTGCAGACCCGGGGAGGGTGTATGGGTAATACGCAGCGCCAGGTCGATACCATCATCAATAAAATCGAGCACCCGGTCTTCGAGACGCAGGCAAACATCGACCTGCGGATAGCGGGCAAAAAACTCCAGCATTAGCGGATGAATCACAAACCGTCCCACCGCTTTCGGCACGCTTAATGTCAGCTTACCTTGCGCTACCGCCTGAGCACTGCTGGCGGAGTCCATGGCCTGACGGGCCGCCTCCAGCATCTCCAGCACATGGTCGTAAACCGTCTTACCGGCATCGCTGAGACGCAGCTTGCGCGTGGTACGGTGCAGCAGCTTACAACCCATCTCCTGTTCCAGCCGTGAGACGCTGCGGCTGATGGCGGACGGCGTGGCGCCTGCCTGACGGGCGACGGCGGAAAAACTGCCCTGTTCGACAATCTGCACAAACAGGGCGAGGTCGGGAAGTAAGTTCAAATTCATTTGTGCTTCCTGAGCAAAATTGCATTGATGTCTGACGGGATTATCGCTGTCGGTAATATCAATATACTGTGTTGACAGAGAGGAGAACAACCATGACTGAACGTCTTTATTACACCAGCGATGCCGCCGAATGCCGTGCGCGAGTGGTGAATTGCCTGAGCGAAGCCGATGGGCGCTACGCCATTGAACTGGACCGCACCCTGTTTCATCCGCAGGGCGGCGGGCAACCAGCAGATCGCGGCTGGATTGCTGATGTTGCGGTTGAAAGCGTTATCGCGCGCGGCGATAGCATTGCGCATATTGTTTCGCAGCCGCTGGCGCTCGATGAGGTGGCAATCCGCATTGATATTGAGGCGAGGCAGGTCCACGCGCGTCTGCACTCTGCCGGGCACTTGCTGGGTCAGGCCGGTGAGTTGTTCGGCTGGCAGCCGATTAAAGCTCATCACTGGCCGGGAGAAGGGCGCATTACCTTTGCGGCGGGTGCTAATGCCGTGCTGCCCGAGGCCAGCATGCTGCTGGAAAAAGTTGAAACCTGGCAGGCAGAGAATTTACCGCGTCAGGTCTCTTTTGCTGATGGCCTGCGCAAGGTGGGCTTCGGCGACATGCTGAGCTATCCCTGCGGCGGTACCCACGTTGCCAGCCTGTCTGAGTTGGGGAAAGTCGTCATTACTCAGGTGAAGATGAAAAAGGGCCAGATGATCGTGAGCTACACTCTGGAGTGAAAAGGAGGGCGCATGGCTGTAATCTGTTTGTGTGATTTCGCCAGCAAAGACGCCATCTTGATAGCAGGTTAATCGATTAATCTGCTATTCTGACAACGCTGTTCTCCTCGGGCCGGAGACACATATGAATCCTGTTTTTATCCAGCCGCCGCAGGTGGCATGGGCTAGCGGAGCATTATCCGACGGCCCGCTATTACGTAAATCAACGCGAATCGAAGATCTTGTTGGGATTTTTGTTGATGAACTCGCCCGGCAGGCAATGCCCGGCGATCTCACCGTTTATGATGTTGAAATGCTGACCACTTCACCCGCCGAGGGTGAACTCTACACTGGCGTAACCCACCTTTATCCCGGCAAAGTCGGCCATGAGTTTTTTATGACCCGCGGCCATTTCCATCACCGTCGTGAGCAGGGCGAAGTCTATTTCGGCCTGCGCGGGAGCGGCTTGCTGCTATTGCAAAATGAACAGGGCGAGGCGCGACTGGAGAAGGTCTTTGCCGGTTCGGTCCATATCATTCTTGGTTTTACCGCTCACCGGCTGATCAATACCGGCGATGATGTGCTTTCCGCGCTGGCGGTTTGGCCTGCCGTCGCCGGGCATGATTACGCGGCGCTGGCAGACGGCTTTGCGCTGCGGGTGATTGAGGAAAATCAGACCGTTCAGGCAAAGGAGGTGCAGAATGGCTGACTCAGCCCGCCGTTACGGCCTGGATATGGCGATTCATCATCAGCCGCTGGGTTTTAGCTATGGTGAAGATGTGACCGGGCCGATGCCGGAGATCCGCCGCCTCGATCATATTCGCGCTTCGCTGCGCGACCCGCATTGCGACGGCCCGCAAGAGGTCTATGCCATCGCCATGGATGTGGCGAGGATGCAGGATCGCGAAACGCTGCAAAAGCGCATGCTGCTGTTTGGCGTGGTGACCTATGCCGCCGGGCGTTTGGGTGAAGAGCCGATTCGCAGCCAGGGGCATGTTCATCGTATTAGCCAGCACAGCGGTTGGTCGCCGCCGGAGCTGTATGAAATCTGGCAGGGCAGCGCGATTATCTATATGCAGGAGTACGTTGAGGACGACCCGGGCCGCTGCTTTGCGGTGATTGCCGGACCCGGCGAAAAAGTGCTGGTCCCGCCGGGGTGGGGGCACGCCACAATATCGGCTAACCCGGAGGTGCCGCTCACCTTTGGCGCCTGGTGCGACCGTGAATATGGTTTTGAATATGAGGCCGTACGGGCGCATAAGGGGCTGGCGTGGTATCCGCTATTGCAGGATAAGCATGTGGTCTGGCAGCACAATCCGCGCTACGTTCCTGGACGTTTACAGGCGGTCACCCCTCGGGAGTACACCGAGTTTGGTATAACCTCCGCCCCGATTTATCAGCAGTTTATTGACGATCCGGCACGCTTTCAGTTTATCTCCCGCCCGGATAAAACGGCAGAGCTGTGGCGCAACTTCCATCCATAAAAAACCGGGGCTGAACGCCCCGGTGTGTCACATCCACAAAAATTAACCGGCAAACAGGCCGCTGGCGACGCCAAGCGCTGCCAGCACCAGCAGTAGTACCATCGCTTTCACCGGTGAAACGCCGCGCTTCGCCATCAAATACCAGGTCCCTAACACCACCACCAGCGGCAGCAGCTGCGGGAAGATGCCGTCGAGCATCTGCTGAACGTGGATATTGACGCCATCCTGGGTGATGAACTCCAGCCCGGTGCCCAGCTTAACGTAGCTGGCTGCCACGCCGCCCATCACAAAAACGCCTAATAGCGATAGGGCTTCGCGCAGGCGGGCTGATTTGCTGCTGACCAGCATCTCCACCGAGCCGGAGCCCATTTTGTAGCCTTTGAGAAATAGGAACCACGAACCGGGCAGGATAATCGCCAGCCAGGCGACGGTATAAAATAGCGGCCCAAGAATATTACCGCCTGCCGCCAGCGCCATCCCGATGCTGAGCAGAATAGGGATCAGCATTCCGGGGATCATCGAATCGCCGATCCCGGCAATCGGTCCCATCAGACCCACTTTCAGGGTGTTGATCGTTTCGCCGTCGATCGGCTCGCCGTTGGCCTTTTTCTCCTCCAGCCCCAGCGCCATCCCGTTAACGATCGCGCCGATCTGCGGTTCTGTATTATAGAACGAGGCGTGACGGCGCAGCATCTCGGTACGCTGGGCGGCATCCGGGTAGAGCTTTTTCGCCACCGGCAGCATGCTCAGGCAAAAGCCGAAGGACTCAAGGCGCTCAAAGCTCATTGACGACAGGTTATGCATCATCCACGCCCGCCAGCAGCGGCGCAGATCTTTACGGGTAAGAGTACGCTCTTCCATCAGAATTCATCCTCATCATCGACCACCGGTCTCGCGCCCGCAGCCTGCGGCGGTTCCGGTTTATAGTTGTAATGGATAAGCGCCAGCAGCGAACCGACGATCACCAGCGCGACCATGTTGAGCTTTAAAAAAACGATGCAGACGAAACCGACCAGAAAGTAGATCAGCATGGTGTAGTTTTTAATGATCTGCTTAAGCAGGATCGCGATCCCGACGGCGGGCAGGATGCCGCCCAGCACGTTCATCGTCGACAGCACGATTTTCGGCAGACTATCCATAAAACCGCTGATGTACTGCGCGCCGAAATAGACCGCGATAAACGTGGGTACGAAACGCAAAATGAAATTCGTCACCTGCGGCCAGATCGCGCTGTTCAGATACAGCCCGCGCTCATCGCCGCGATCCAGCGCCACGTCGGCCCGGTGGTTCCAGAAGGAGTTCAGTACCATCATCGCGTTGAATAAAATGGTTCCGGCGATACCAATTGTCGCCGCCAGCGCCACCGCCACTTCCGGGCCTTTGCCCGATAAAATACCCAGCGCGATGGCCGGATAAGCGACAAAGTTGAGATCCGCAGGCATTGAGCCGCCCGGCGTCACCATCGCGATATACACCGCCTGTACCGCAACGCCTATCATGATCCCGGTTTTCAGATCGCCGAGAATCAGCCCGACCAGCATTCCGGAAACCAGCGGTCGGGTAATCAGGTACCAGCCGCCGGTCAGCCCGAAAAGCCAGGGACTGCTCAGCGCACCCAGGTAGCAGAGAATGCCAATTAGCGTAGCTTCGATAATCATCGTTCGCTCCTTATTTCAGCTTCTGTCGGGCGTCCTGCCAGCTGTAGCAGCTGGCATCCGGGACCAGGCGGAATTCCACGTGATGCCCGTGCTGCACCAGCCAGTCAAAGGCGGCGATCTCGTCCGCGTTGACCGACTGATTCGGGCCGATGGTCGTGGTATCGGCGCGGGCGCTCATCGGGCCAACGTTGATTTTGCCGTTGGCGTTTTTCAGGCTGATCCCCGCTTGCTCAATGCGTTGCAGAGTGAGCGGGGATTTACCGATAACGAAATAGCGCTTCTCGCTGGCGATCACCTTGGGCAGTTTTTCAATTGCCGTTGCGGTATCGAACAGCCAGACTTTGGTGTCCTGCACGGCACCTTTCATCACCGATGAGAGCAGCGGGTCGGCCGCGACGGCGTCGTCAATAGCGACAATCCCATCGCAGGGCAGCTCTTTGGCCCAACGTGTCACGAGCTGCCCATGGATAACGCGGTCATCAATACGAACAAATGAGATACTCATAGCGGTTTCCTTTAAAAATCATCTGACTGAACGGATAAAACCGGAACGGCTTTTATCAGCGTCGGGACGGTCATTTCCAGTAGTTGCTCGGCTGCGGCATGAACGTCGGTGAAATGGCTAACGTCTTCACTTTGCAGCAGCATGGGAAAATTCACGCCCGCCACGACGGCGAGCGGAGGCGTTGTTTCGGTGGAAAATGCATGCTGGCAGGCGACGTTCCACGGGGTCCCGCTTTGCATATCGCATAGCACCAGCACGCCATCGGCGTTGTGCCCGGCGTTTTTCAGCGTCGTGGCGAAATCCTGTTTAAAGCCTTCAATGCCCGCCTGATCGCTAAGCGTCACGGTGAAAACATGCGGTAATTCACCGTAAACCATCCGGCTGCTGGCGAGCAGGGCGTCGGCGAGAGGACCGTGGCTGGCGACAATCACGTTGATCATGCGTTTACCCTCTTACCCAGGCTTTGATGGTGGCGAGCTGCTGCCCGATGCCTTCGCCCGCCGGTGAAATCCGGTATTCGCCGACCGCTGCGGGAATAATAAAGGTCTCGGCATAGTGAACGGTGAAGGGCTCAAATGCTCCGCTTGGGCTATCGACCACCGCCTGAGCGCCCTCTACCAGGTTCAGCACGTTCACGCCGCCCTGAGTGTGGTGAGTGACTGGCGCGGTAAACCAGTGACGACGGGTTTCGATAAACTCGCGTTCGTGCATTCCGGTTCGCTCTTCCCGCCAGCCTTCACCTTCGGCGATGGGATCGATACGGTTCACCAGATTCTCCTCGACCCACCGCGTATCACGCTGCCAGTCGATAACCTGCTCGCCGTGATCGAGATGCACAGGGCGCGGTAAACCATCGAGGCCCAGGCGGCCCCAGTCCCACAGCTTGAAGGTGAAGATATACGGTGTGGCGCTGATCTCCAGCACCATCGTGCCGCTGCCGGAGCAGTGGACCGTCCCAGCCGGGATCAGGAAGTGATCGTGTTTCCGCGCCGGGATTTGGTTAACAAAACGCACATCGTCGAACGCTTTTTCTCCGCGTCCGGCGGCGCGCAGGTCGTCCAGCATCGCCAGCGGCTCGATGCCGGTTTTGGTGCCGAGATAAACCACTGCGCCTGGCTCTGCTTCAAGAATGTAGTAGCTCTCATCCTGGGTGTAATGCATGCCAAACTGCTGCTGGATATATTCGGTCAGCGGGTGGACCTGGAAACTCAGATTTTGCCCGCCGATGGTGTCGAGAAAATCAAAACGGATCGGAAATTCCGCGCCGAAGCGGGCGTGAACCTTCTCGCCAAGCAGCGCACGAGGGTGTAACAGCACCAGGTCCTGAGAGGGGATCTCGATCCGCACGTTGCCAAAACGCAGTAACAGGCTGTTTTCCTCGGGCACGCAATCAAAACACCATGCGTAGTTGGGGGCCGTGGGATCGAGATCGAACTGTTGTTTCATCCACTGCCCGCCCCAGACGCCGGGGTCGAAGAAGGGAGCGACGCGGAATGGACGAGAGGTGGTTTGTTGCAGCCCGGCGCGCAGCGCGTCTCCGCTGACCAGCGCCGGGGCATTTTCTACGGTGGTATCGAGCAGGAAATCAGCTCGCTTGAGCAGCGGCGTTTTATGGCGATCGAAGACCCGCCATTCAATAAAAAAGGCACGCTTGTAGCGGCGAAGAATATCTTCATCCTGGTTCTTAGCCCCCCAGTTGCCCAGCCCATCGTGGCGCATACGCTGCTGAATTTCCCAGCGCGGCAGGTCGGCGTAAATCAGGACATCGCCTGGATGCGCTAATGCCGCGCCTGGCCCGTAGACGACAATGACGCCCTCGCGGGTGGCGTCGATTTGCTGGCGTATCCGGCATAGCTTTTCTTCATCAAAAAACTCATCCAGATGATGACAGGAGAGGACGCCGAATACGCGGTCGTCGGTGAGGTTGCGCGCCAATAGGTCGTGCAGCGCTTGCTCATCCCGGCGGGCAGACTCGACGTTGAGCGCAAGCCGGGCATTGAGTAACGGCAGCAGGCGTTGCTCCAGCTCTGCAAGCCGTACGCCAGGATAACAATCCACAACTACGATGGTTCTGGACGCGGTGGAAATTCGGCTATTAAGCGCCGCGGCGATCGCTTCCCAGCCTTGCCAGGCCTGGTCGTCGTAACCCTGAATAGCCACTTCAGGGAATTTATCATAGGTCGTTTGCATGTATTCTCTCCATATTCGCTAAATTAAGATTAATCGATTAACCTTATTTTGATAGTGTGGTTAACGCGATTAACCCGGCATAATCAGCAACTGAGCGAGTGAAATGGGCGTTAATGTGAGTGCAGTCACAGGGAAAAATGCAATTTTTAGGTTATTCGATTAACCTGATGTGAACGAACAGGAGGAATCATGACGACAGTGACGCTGGCGCAGGTCGCCGAACGGGCGGGGGTCTCTACGGCGACCGTCTCAATGGTATTGCGCAATCGGGGGCGTATTTCGCAGGCCACGCGCGACCGGGTATTGAAAGCGCTGGATGATACCGGCTACGTCTACAATCAGACCGCCGCCAACCTACGCAACCGCAGCAGCAATCAGGTTGGACTGCTGCTGCACGACATCACCAACCCGTTTTATGGTGAGATGACGGCGGGCCTGAGCCATGAAATGGAACGCCATGATTTACTGCTGTTTCTGGCTAACAGTGAAGAGTCTGGCGAACGTCAGCAGAAGTTTGTGGATTCGCTGATGCGCAATAGCGCCTGCGGGATGGTGCTGTGCGCGGCGCGGGAAACGCCGTCCTCGTTTTTCGATGCGCTGAAAAGACGCAATATCCCGGCCATTATGGTGGTGCGCCCGCTGAGCGACCCGGACTTTGATTTTGTCGGCACCGACAACTTTCTCGGCACCCAGATGGCGACGACGCATCTGCTAAAAATGGGTCATCAGAATATCGCCTTTATCGGCGGTAGCCCGAGTTCCGGCACCCGGGCGCAGCGCATTGGCGGTTTTACCAGCACGCTGCTGGAAAGCGGTATTTCTCCGAATCCACACTGGATCGTCACCGCGCAGGCAAGCCAGATTGATGGCGCCAAAGTGGCGGAATCGCTGTTATCGCAATATCCGCAAATTACCGCCGCCGTTTGCTATCAGGATATTGTCGCTCTGGGAGTGATGCAGGCGCTGCGTAAAATGGGCCGCGAACCGGGGCGAGATTTTGCGCTGGTGGGCTTCGATGATATTACCGAAGCGGCGCTGGTTCAGCCTGCGCTAACCACCGTTTCGGTGGCGGCGAAAGAGATTGGTCGTAAAGCGGGCGAGCTGCTGTATAGCCGTATTCAGGGCAATGATGAGCCGCCGAAACGTATTATTCTGCCACCCGCGCTGGTGATCCGCGAATCTTGCGGTTTTCGCCGGGGTGATTAAGCGGTGTCGGTCACTTTACCGTGATAAATCCGCTCCGGTCTGCCGACTTTACCGTAGCTGATTTCCGCTTCGAGAAAATCGTTTTTCACCCCTTGCTCCAGGTAGCGGCGAGCGGTGGTTTTACTACTGCCGAGAATGCGGGCGAGCGTGTCGGCAGTATGAACGATTTCCGGGTCAGTGAAGAGCTGTAATACGCGATTAAAGGTGCTTTCATCGATGCCGCGCAGCGCAGACCCAGCGGCTTCGGTATGCTCCTTGGCCTGAATATTAAACAGGGCGTCAACGTGGGTCTGGCTGGCCTGTTCGCTGGAGCGCAGGGAGCTGCGATAGCGGGCAAAGCGCTCAAGCGTATGCTGCAAGCGCTGATAGTGCACCGGCTTAATCAGATAATCAAAAACCCCCATCCGCAGGGCTTCACTGATGGTATCCATGTGATTATCAGCAGTAATAAAAATGATGCGGCCTTTGTAGTTGGTGTTGACGGCGTGGCGGATCAGATCGAGGCCTTTGCCATCGGGCAAAAAGTTATCCAGCAGAATCAGCTGTGGCTGATAGAGACGGAGCAGCTTTTTGGCGCTTTCCAGTTTATCGGCAATGCCAATGACTGCGAACTGGGGAAATTGTTTGATGGTATCCACCAGGATTTCCGCCAGCATAGGTTCGTCTTCAACGATGAGGGTTGTGATGCTATCCATGATGTTCATCTCGGGTCAGGGGGATATAAAGAGTAAAAATAGCGCCAAAGGGGATGTTGTCATCGACAACGATATTGCCGCCCGCCTGCTCAACGTAGCTGCGAACCAGCCACAGGCCGATACCATGATCGCCGCTGTCGCTGCTGGTCACGCCGCGTTCAAAAATGCGATCGCGCATTGGCTCATCAATTCCACAGCCCTGATCGGCGATCTCGATGATCACTTCACCGCCCTCGCTGTTGATCAGGCACTCGATCTGCTTTGAGCCTGCCGGCTGGCGCAGGGTGGCATTGTAGGCGTTGTCCAGCAGATTGCCGACGATCGAGATCCATTCATTGTGTGAAAGTGATGAAGGTAGAGTATCGACGTAACAGGAGGGGTCGAATACCAGTTCTAAACCGAGCTCTTTGGCGCGATAGTATTTGCCGATCAGCAACCCGGCGAGGTGGTTCACTTTAAAATTACGCGCAATAAAATCGAGCACTTTCTGGTGGCTTTCAGATTGCTGCTGAATGAGATCCAGCGCGTTGTCGTAGCGTTTTAAAAACAGCAGACCGGCGATAGTGGAGATCAGGTTGCGATGCTCATGCTGCACGGCACGCAGGTTATCTGCGTATTGCTGGACCTGGCTGAGCTGCAGGCTAAGGGTGTTGATATCGTCTTTGCTACGAAAGCTAATGACCCAGCCCTGAGGCTCGCTATTGAGCGTAACGGCCATCCGGCTGGCGATCACTTTGATCTGATTAAAGGTGACGATTTCATCTTTCTTGTTCTCCTGCGGCGCGTCGTAGAAGAACGTCTCCTGGGAGATAACGCTGCTGATGCTTTTGCCGATCAGGATGGTTTCCGGCTGGCTCAGGTTCAATAGCCGCCGCGCAGTCTGATTAATGGCGGTAATTTTGTAGTGTGAATCGATAGCAATCAGCCCCTCAAATACCGATTCAAACAGCACGCTTTGCTGAATAAGCAGTTGTGATAGCTGCTGCGGTTCCATATTCAGCATCTGTTTTTTAATATGCAGTGAGAAGCGTCGGGCGCAGTAGAGCAACAGGAGCAGCATGATAGCCATCGGGATCATCAGCGATCCGATCTGTAAACTGAGCCAGTTTTCCAGCTGTTCGATGGTATAGCCCACCGATACGATACCGATCACTTTGCCAGTGCTGTCCTGGATCGGCGATTTGCCGCGTAATGAAGAGCCAAGGGATCCTTTGCGTACCGAAACGTAGCTTTTGGCGTTGTACAGCGCGTCGTCGCTGTCGCCGCCCTCCATATATTTACCGATTTCATCAGGATTCACGTGATACAGGCGCTGGCCTTTTGCGTCGCCGACGGTGATGTAGGTGGCATCGGAAAACGATCGCATTGGGTCGATAAGCGCCTTAATCCTCGCCAGATCGTGTTTTTCCACTGCTTCGACCAGTTCGGGCATGGCGGAGATTTGCATCGCCTGAATCAGCGCGCGCTGGCCAACCTGGTAATGCAGGCGCTCTTCCGTAATGCTGGTGAGATACCATGACATCGCCAGCATCACGATTGTTGAGGTGAACAGGATCAACAGAAAGATACGGTTCTGGAACGAACGCCGGGCAAACCAGTGCGTGATTTTTCGGGTAAACATTGGACGAATTGACATCAAAAGGTCATTTTCTCTTTTTTCGGGGCCAATGACGCTGAATCGGCCCACAGTTTTGCTGATTTCAGAAGTCATTCAGTCGGAATACGACGTTTTACGTACCTCCGGTGGCGCTGTGTATGACGGGGTACATCTCCCCGGGTTGCGGCGCAAGCGCCTTACCCGGGCTACGGATCCAGGCAATCCGGTAGCCCGGACAGGCGCAACGCGCCGCCTCCGGGAAGAGCACAGAACTACATTGCCAGCACGTACTTGAGCATCACCCCGGCGGCAATCGCCGAGCCAATCACCCCGGCCACGTTCGGGCCCATCGCGTGCATCAACAGGAAGTTCTGCGGGTCTGACTCCAGGCCCACCTTGTTCGACACCCTGGCCGCCATCGGCACCGCCGAGACCCCGGCTGAACCAATCAGCGGGTTAATCGGATTCTTACTGAATTTATTGAGCAGCTTCGCCATCAATACCCCGGCCGCCGTCCCGATACCGAATGCAATCACCCCCAGCACCAGAATGCCCAGCGTCTGCGGCTGCAGGAACTTGTCCGCCACCAGCTTCGCGCCCACCGACAACCCGAGGAAAATGGTCACGATATTAATCAGCCCGTTCTGCACCGTATCGCTCAGGCGCTCCACCACGCCGCTCTCGCGCATCAGGTTACCGAAGCAGAACATCCCCAGCAGCGGCGCCGCGTCCGGCAGCAGCAGCGCCACCAGCAGCAACAGCACCGCCGGGAAGAGGATTTTTTCCCGCCTGCTCACCGTGCGCAGCTGGACCATGCGGATTTTCCGCTCTTTCTCTGTGGTCAGCGCCTTCATAATCGGCGGCTGGATTAACGGCACCAGCGCCATATACGAGTACGCCGCCACTGCGATAGCGCCGAGTAATTCCGGCGCCAGCTTGCCCGACAGATAAATCGCCGTCGGGCCGTCCGCCCCGCCGATGATGCCGATGGCCGCCGCCTGCGGCAGGGTGAAGGAAATCAGGCCGAAGTAGTTCAGCGTCAGCGCCCCGAGCACCGTGGCGAAGATACCGAACTGCGCCGCCGCTCCCAGCAGCAGGGTGCGCGGGTTGGCCAGCAGCGGGCCGAAGTCGGTCATCGCTCCCACGCCCATAAAAATCACCAGCGGCGCAATGCCCGAACCGATGGCGACCTTATAGAAAATCGCCAGCACCCCGGACGAGTAGCCCATATCGACCGCCATCTCTTCCATCTGGTTTTGTACCGACGGCAGCGCCAGCGCTAATGCCTCCTTGATGGCATGCACGTCCGGCAGGCAGTTGAGCTTCGCGGCAATCACCGCCAGCTGCCCGGCATCGTGATGGGCCAGCATGCTCTCCAGCGCGGTCATCGCCATCCCGGCCTCCGGGATATTCGACAGCAGGCCGCCGAAGCCAATCGGCAGCAGCAGCAGCGGCTCGAACTTCTTCGCGATGGCCAGCCACAGCAGCAGCAGGCTCACCAGCAGCATCAGCGCCTGGCCGATGCTAAGGTGCATCAGGCCCATGCCCTGAATCAGGGCGTTCAGACTTTCCATTTCCGTTCCTCTTCCTTACGCAAGCGTCATCAGGGTGTCGCCCACGGCGACCGCATCGCCGGACTTCACCGCGATACCGCGTACGGTCCCGGCCTGTGCGGCGCGGATTTCGGTTTCCATCTTCATGGCTTCCAGAATCAGCAGCACGTCGCCTTCCGCCACCGTCTGGCCCTCGGTGGCAATCACCTTCCAGATGGTGCCCGCCAGCGGCGCGGTCACCGGGGTGCCTGCGCCTGCCGGAGCGGCTACCGGAGCCGGTGCAACTGATGTGGTGGCAGTGAGCTGGCTGATATCGCCGCCGTCGCTGACCTTCACCACAAAGGCTTTACCTTCCACTTCCACGGTATAGACGCCGGAGGCGGCAGGTTTTTCTGCTTTTGCCACCGGCTGCGCGGCTTCCGCCTGCGGCACCGGCTCAAACGCCGCCGGGTTGTGGCGGTTCTCAAGGAATTTGAGGCCGATTTGCGGGAACAGCGCCACGGTCAGCACATCGTCGATGGCGTTTTCCGCAAGCTGAATACCCTTCTCCTGCGCCTGGCGCTTCACGTCGGCTTCCAGCTGCGCCAGCTCCGGTTTGAGTAAATCCGCCGGGCGGCAGGTGATGGCTTCTGCGCCGTCCAGCACGCGGGCCTGCAATGCCGCATTCACCGGTACCGGAGTATGGCCGTATTCGCCCTTCAGAATGCCCGCCGTTTCTTTGGCGATGGTTTTGTAGCGCTCGCCGGTGAGGACGTTAAGCACCGCCTGGGTGCCGACAATCTGCGAGGTCGGGGTGACCAGCGGGATAAAGCCGAGGTCCTCGCGCACGCGGGGGATTTCCGCCAGCACCTCATCCAGCCTGTCGGCGGCGTTCTGCTGCTTCAGCTGGCCCTCGAGGTTGGTGAGCATCCCGCCCGGCACCTGGGCCACCAGGATGCGGCTGTCGTAACCCTTCAGCTGGCCTTCAAAGGCGTGGTACTTTTTGCGCACCTCGCGGAAGTACGTCGCGATGCTCTCCAGCTTGAGGATATCCAGCCCGGTGTCGTACTGCGTTCCGGCAAGCGTCGCCACCAGCGCCTCGGTGGCCGGGTGACCGTAGGTGGCGCTCATCGAGGAGATAGCCGTATCCACGCCGTCAACGCCCGCTTCGATGGCTTTCAGCAGGGCCATCTCCGCCATCCCGGTGGTGGCGTGGCAGTGCAGGTGCAGGCGCACGTCGTGGCGTTTTTTGATTTCGCTCACCAGCTCAAAGGCGGCCGACGGGGTGAGGATGCCGGACATATCCTTGATGGCGATGGAATCGACGCCGGTTTCCAGCAGCTGTTCGGTCAGGTCCAGCCAGGTCTGCAGGGTGTGCGCCGGGCTGGTGGTGTACGAGAGCGTGCCCTGGGCGTGCGCGCCGTGGCTGCGCACGGCCTGTAAAGCCGCTTTCATATTGCGCGGGTCGTTCATGGCGTCGAAGACGCGGAACACGTCCATGCCGTTTTTGACGGCGCGCTCAGTGAAGCGCTCCACCACGTCATCGGCGTAGTGGCGGTAGCCGAGGAGGTTCTGGCCACGCAGCAGCATCTGCAGCGGGGTCTTCGGCATGGCTTTTTTCAGCTCGCGCAGGCGGACCCACGGGTCTTCGCCGAGAAAGCGGATGCAGGCGTCATAGGTGGCGCCGCCCCAGCACTCGAGGGAGCCGTAGCCGACGTCATCGAGCTGAGCGGCGATGGGCAGCATATCGTCAAGACGCAGGCGGGTGGCGAAAAGGGACTGGTGGGCGTCGCGCAGGACGACATCGGTAATGGCAACGGTCATGGAATGCTCCGTGAATTAAGGGTTAAGGCGGCGATGGTGGTGGATAGCGGCGGCAATCACCGGCTTTAAGCGGGCGAAGTCGTCAGCGGGCGCGGCGGCAGCGGGAGCCGCTCCGGGCGCCGGGGCCGGTTCAGGGAAGAAGCGGTTGACGGCGACGGACATGCCCTGGATGGCGAAAATCAGCAGGAACAGAAACGCCAGCACGAATCCCATGCCGAGGAACATCAGGGTGAAGCCTTCACCCAGCAGTACTGCATCACTCATGAAAAGGTCCAAAAGTAAGGGCACGATGGCGTGTTTGAAAGTAAATTCATTGGTGCGTCCGGCTAAGGAGTTAGGGTGGATTTCCCGAAGCCGCCCCCGGCCCTGGACCCTAATTTGCACCGCTGTGGTTTACGCTCAAACATCGCCATCGTGCGTGTTTATTACATCATCATGCCGAACACGATGCTCGCGATGACCAGCACAATACCGCCGCCCAAACGGGAGGAGATTTGCGCATAGGAGATAAGATTCATACGGTTACAGGCAGAGAGCACTTCCAGGTCACCGGAACCGCCGCGGTTAGCCATACACAGGCCAGCGGTAATTGCGGATTCAATCGGGAAGAAGCCAATCAGCCAGCCGCCGACGGCGGCACCGACGACGGCACCCACTACGATGACAGCGGCAATCACCACGTTAGCGAAGGTGATCGCGTCGATGATCTCTTGCAGGTCGGTGTAGCACACGCCGACGCCGACCATCAGCACCCACAGCAGTTGCTTAGAGAAGAAGTCAGACAGACGTTTAGCACCAGCTTTGATTTCCGGCGAGCAGAGACCAGAGGCGTTCAGCGCCGCGACGATCAGTACCATCCAGGCGAAGTAGTGGATAGACACGCCGCCAATGCTTGGCAGAATTTTCTTGGCAATGACGTAGGCCAGCAGGAAGCAGGTGGTGGCGAGCACCAGGCCGACAGCCGTTTCACGATGGGTAATCGCGCCCGCTTTTTCATCGTCTTCGACTTTGAACGAAGCTTTACGTACCAGCTCGCCTTCACCGCTCAGCCAGGTATATTTTTTGCCGATAATATCGAGGAGTGCGGCGAAAACGATGGCGAAGATGTTGGCGATGGTCAGAATAGCAATCGCGGTTGAGTAGTACTCTTCACGAGAACGACCGGTGACGGAGTGATAAATTTCAGACAGCGGAACCGCGCCTGCGCCGTTACCGCCGCCCATAATCGGCAGGACATACAGCATCATGATGCGATCGATGGAAATACCGAAGCACAGCCCGATAGCAATGCCAAAGATTGATGCGCCGAGGATCCCCATAAGGATAGTTGGAATATAACCCAGCAGGGATTTCAACAACAGTTTACGGTTAACCGCGAGAATAGCACCGGTAATCAACACTGCGATGAATAAGTTCAGGAAGTTACTTTTATCCATCACATTGGTGATTGCGTCGATTTCTCTCTGCGTGAAAATACCGGCATAAACAAAATACGCGGCTACCAGGAAGATCATTACCGGTGCGCCACCAATATATTTATTAAATATCGGCAGACGTTTACCAATTTCACCAAAGATAGCGCCAATAATAAACATTATCGCGAAGCCACCCACGATATCAGTGGGTAGCGCGTCATAAAAGTGTGAAAGGAGTAGTGTAATTAATGCAAACGCGTAAAGCGGAAGCGGCATACCGAAGATTTTAAACCCCAGTATATCGCTAACGCCTTTTTTCTCCGCAGCCGGAGCCTGGCTCATGTTAGTCATAAGACGTCACCCTGTTAAAAAAAGGAATAATGCCGTTGGAAAAAGCAATAATAAGACGGCGGCATCATAATAAATATGCTCTGGGCTGATATGTGATTATCTTCACTGATCGGTCGTGTTTTTAATTAATTTAATTGTTTTTATTCTTCTGAATTAATTAACAACATAAAAACCATAAAGCCAATTAAGGTACGGGAAAAAGTGTGATTTAAATAAAAGAACCGCTACGGGAACGGTGGCGAAATACAGTTCGTTTTTGGTCAATGAAGCGCTAAAAAAATGAACTTGATATTAAAACGCGTCACGGTACAGAAAGATCCCCGTCGGCGGGAGGCTATCGATCTTTTCCTTCATGAACATCAGCTCTCGCTGGAAGCAGATTGCGAAATCGTGATTGTCGCCGAACATCAGCGGCGCATCGTTGGCTGTGGCGCAATTGCCGGATGTGTTCTGAAGTGTATTGCCGTCGACTCGTCGCTACAGGGGGAAGGGCTAAGCCTGAAGCTGCTGACCGAACTGATGACTCAGGCGTATGAACTGGGCCGCAGCGAACTGTTTTTATTCACCAAACCGTATAACGCCGCGCTCTTTTCCTGCGCTGGATTCTGGCCTATCGCCCGCGCGGGAGACCAGGCCGTTTTGATGGAAAATAGCCGCGAACGTCTGGCCCGTTATTGCCGCCAGCTCACGATGTATCGCCAGCCGGGGGAAAAAATTGGCGCCATCGTGATGAACGCCAATCCCTTTACGCTGGGGCATCGATGGCTGGTCGAGCAGGCCGCCCGCCAGTGCGACTGGCTGCATCTGTTCGTGGTGAAGGAAGATGCGTCATTTTTCAGCTATCAGGAGCGCGTCATGCTGATTGAGCAAGGGATTGCGGGAATTGAAAACGTCACCCTGCATCCGGGATCGGCTTACCTGATCTCCCGGGCGACATTCCCCGGCTATTTCCTGAAAGACAAAGGCGTGGTCGACGACTGCCACTGCCAGATCGATCTCCAGCTTTTCCGCGAACATCTCGCCCCGGCGCTACAGATAACCCACCGTTTTGTCGGCAGCGAGCCGCTGTGTTCATTAACCCGTCATTACAACCTGCGCATGCAGCAGCTGCTTGAAGCGCCCGGCGCTACACCGACCATTCAAGTGGTTGAGCTGGATCGGGTTGAGAAAGATGGCGGGCCGATCTCCGCTTCCCGAGTGCGCAAGCTCTATAAAGAGCGCCGCTGGTCGGCTATCGAGCCGCTGGTTCCGCCGGGAACGCTCTCTTTTCTGATGCATCTGGCGGAAAGCGAACATCAAACCGCCTGATTTTACCTCCATAACTAAGGATCTGCCTCTATGGAAATGATGATTGACGCCCTGGCCGGCACGCTGGAGTCCAGCGATGTGATGGTCAGGATTGGGCCTGCTAATGAGCCGGGTATCCAGCTTGAAATCGACAGCGTCGTGAAGCAGCAGTTTGGCGCCGCGATTGAGCGGGTGGTCAGAGAGACGTTGGCGCAGCTTGACGTCACCCAGGCGAATGTGGTCGTCGATGATAAAGGTGCGCTCGAATGCGTACTGAAGGCTCGCGTTCAGGCCGCGGCGCTGCGCGCAGCTAAACAATCTCAACTGCAATGGAGCCAGCTATGAAACCTCGTCGCAGTATGCTGTTTATTCCCGGCGCGAATGCCGCGATGTTAAGCACCTCTTTTGTTTACGGCGCAGACGCGGTGATGTTTGACCTCGAAGACGCCGTTTCACTGCGTGAAAAAGATACCGCCCGCCTGCTGGTGCATCACGCGCTCCAGCATCCACTGTATCGGGATGTCGAAACCGTGGTGCGTATTAATCCGCTCAATACCCCGTTTGGCCTTGCTGACCTCGAAGCGGTGGTGCGCGCGGGCGTGGATATGGTCCGTTTGCCGAAAACCGATAGCAAAGAAGATATCCATGAGCTGGAAGCCCACGTTGAGCGCATTGAGCGCGAGTGTGGCCGGGAAGTGGGCAGCACCAAATTAATGGCGGCGATTGAATCAGCGCTTGGCGTGGTGAATGCGGTCGAGATCGCCCGCTCCAGCCCGCGTTTGTCGGCCATTGCGCTGGCGGCCTTTGACTACGTGATGGATATGGGCACCTGCCGCGGCGACGGCACCGAGCTGTTTTATGCTCGCTGCGCGGTGCTGCACGCCGCCCGCGTTGCCGGGATCGCGGCCTATGACGTGGTGTGGTCGGATATCAACAACGAAGAAGGTTTCCTCGCGGAAGCGAATCTGGCGAAAAACCTCGGCTTTAACGGCAAATCGCTGGTCAACCCGCGCCAGATTGAGCTGCTGCATCAGGTTTATGCCCCAACGCTTAAAGATGTCGAGCATGCGCGCGAAGTTATCGCGGCGGCGGAAGAGGCGGAAGAGCGCGGCCTGGGCGTGGTATCGCTGAACGGCAAGATGATAGATGGACCGATTATCGATCATGCGCGCAAAGTCGTGGCGCTGTCGGCTTCCGGCATTCGTGATTAAGGGGTAAATAATGAAAGAGATCGTGGCAATGCTTAATCAACAATACGTCGTGCCGGAAGGGTTAGAGCCCTATGCGGGCGTGACCGCGAAAAGCCCGTGGTTGGCCAGCGAAAGCGAAAAGCGCCAACGTAAAATTTGCGCCTCGCTGGAAGAGGCGATTCGCCGCTCCGGGCTGCAAAACGGCATGACCATCTCCTTCCACCACGCGTTTCGCGGCGGCGACAAGGTGGTCAATATGGTGGTGGCGAAGCTGGCTGAAATGGGCTTTCGCGATCTGACGTTAGCCTCAAGCTCGCTGATCGACGCTCACTGGCCGCTGATCGAGCATATTAGAAACGGCGTGGTTCGCCAGATTTATACCTCTGGCCTGCGCGGTAAGCTCGGGGAAGAGATCTCTGCGGGCCTGATGGAAAACCCGGTACAAATTCACTCCCACGGCGGCCGTGCGCATTTAGTGCAAACCGGCGAACTGAATATTGACGTGGCGTTCCTTGGGGTGCCGTGCTGCGATGAGTATGGCAACGCCAACGGCTTTAGCGGCAAATCTCGCTGCGGCTCACTGGGCTACGCCAAAGTGGATGCTGACGCGGCCAAATGCGTGGTGCTGCTGACCGAAGAGTGGGTTGATTATCCGAACTACCCGGCCAGTATCGCTCAGGATCAGGTTGATCTGATCGTGCAGGTTGAGGAAGTTGGCGATCCGGCGAAAATCACCGCCGGGGCGATCCGCCTGACCAGCAACCCGCGCGAGCTACTGATCGCTCGCCAGGCGGCCAAAGTGATCGAACATTCTGGCTACTTCAAAGACGGCTTCTCTTTGCAAACCGGCACCGGCGGCGCGTCGCTGGCGGTAACCCGCTTCCTCGAAGATAAGATGCGTCGTAATGAGATCACCGCCAGCTTTGGTCTGGGCGGGATCACCGGCACGATGGTCGATCTGCATGAAAAGGGCCTGATAAAAGCGCTGCTGGATACCCAGTCTTTCGACGGCGATGCTGCGCGTTCGCTAGCGAATAACCCGAACCATATCGAAATCTCTGCTAATCAGTACGCGAACCCAAGTTCTAAAGGCATCTCTTGCGAGCGCCTGAACGTGGTGATGCTGAGCGCGCTGGAAATTGATACCGGGTTCAACGTCAACGTGATGACCGGCTCCAACGGCGTGCTGCGTGGGGCATCTGGTGGCCATAGCGATACGGCGGCAGGGGCTGATTTAACCATTATCACCGCGCCGCTGGTGCGCGGGCGTATTCCGTGCGTGGTGGAGAAGGTGCTAACTCGCGTCACGCCGGGGGCCAGCGTGGATGTGCTGGTGACCGACCACGGTATTGCCGTGAATCCGGCGCGTCAGGATCTGATCGATAACCTGCGCAGCGCCGGTATCCCGCTGATGACGATTGAAGAGCTACAACAGCGCGCTGAGCTCCTGACCGGTAAACCTGAGTCGATCGAATTTACCGACCGGGTGGTGGCGGTAGTGCGTTATCGCGATGGTTCAGTGATTGACGTGATTCATCAGGTTAAAACCGCCAGCTAAACGCATCGAGGAGAGAAGGCATGAGCGAAGTGATCATGAGCCAGCATCGCCAGTTGAGTCGTCAAACGGTCGCGGCGGAGGATATCGTTTCTCGCGTGGAGCGGGCGCTGCTGACGGAAGTTCGCCTGACGCCAAAACCGGGTCTGGTGGATATCCGTAACACCGGCGCGCATCAGGATATGGACCTAGCGTCATTTGAAGCCAGTACGGCGGTTGTCGCCCCGTGGATGGAGAAGTTTTTCATTATGGGTCACGATACGGCCAATATCACACCGGAACAGGTGCTGATGATGCTGCGTCCAGTGGGCATGGCCTGCGAGACGGATATGCTGGAGGTCACCGGGGGGGTGAATACCCATCGCGGGGCGATCTTCGCTTTTGGCCTGCTCAGCGCGGCGGCAGGAAGGCTGGTTGCCCGAGGGGAGCCGGTTGAACAGCACCGGGTTTGCGATCAGGTTGCCCGATTCTGTCGCGGCGTGGTTGGGCGCGAGCTTTCCCCCTCGGAAGGGAAGAAGGTGAGCAAAGGCGAGGCGCATTTCCTGCGCTACGGGCTGTCTGGTGCCCGGGGTGAAGCGGAAAGCGGCTTTCGTACCGTGCGCACTCAGGCTATGCCGGTATTTAATCGCGTGATGGCGGATACCGGCGATACCAATCTGGCGTTATTACAGACCTTGCTGCATCTGATGGCATGGAATGACGATACCAACCTGGTTTCACGCGGCGGGCTGGAAGGACTCAACTTTGTTCAGCAGCAGGCGCAAAAGCTGCTGTGGGAAGGCGGAGTGCTGGCCGACGGTGGGCTGGAAGCGTTACGTCAGCTGGACGATGAACTGATTGTTCGCCATCTCAGCCCCGGCGGCAGCGCCGATCTGCTGGCGGTCACCTGGTTCCTGTATGGCTTCCCTCCAGGAGAGCTGTTCCTGCATTAATTGTTCGGCTTTTCATCAATAGCTGACCCCGGATTGGCCTGCAAATGGCCGAACCGGGGTTCCTGAATCCACATGCGTACCCCTTCTCACTACTCAACGCCAAATTCCCGGCACAATCGTATAGTTTTTACTGATATCGGCGGCAGTTTGTCATAAATTTCTAATTATCGGTGTTTTTGAGTAGCGGCTCATCGACGGGCTGGTTACTCTGAAAACAATTTACGTAGTGTTAACAAAAGAGAATAGCTATGCATGATGCACAAATCCGCGTGGCCATCGCGGGCGCGGGCGGCCGGATGGGACGCCAGTTAATCCAGGCGGTACAGCAAATGGACGGCGCGGCGCTTGGCGCGGCTCTGGAACGTGAAGGCTCCTCACTGCTCGGCAGCGATGCGGGCGAGCTGGCGGGCGTGGGTAAGTCAGGCGTTGTGGTGCAAAGCAGCCTTGAGGCGGTAAAAGATGATTTCGACGTGTTCATCGATTTTACCCGCCCGGAAGGCACGCTGAACCACCTCGCTTTTTGCCGTCAACACGGTAAAGGGATGGTGATCGGCACCACCGGCTTTGATGATGCCGGGAAGCAGGCGATTCGCGATGCTTCGCAGGAAATCGCCATTGTATTCGCCGCTAACTTTAGCGTCGGCGTCAACGTGATGTTAAAGCTGCTGGAGAAAGCGGCGAAGGTGATGGGCGACTACACCGATATCGAAATTATCGAAGCGCACCATCGCCACAAAGTCGATGCCCCATCGGGTACGGCGTTAGCGATGGGCGAGGCGATTGCCGGTGCTCTGGATAAAGATCTGAAGGACTGTGCGGTCTACAGTCGCGAAGGTTACACCGGTGAACGCGAGCCGGGCACGATCGGTTTTGCCACCGTACGCGCCGGAGATATCGTCGGTGAGCATACAGCGATGTTTGCCGATATCGGCGAACGTATCGAAATCAGCCATAAGGCCTCCAGCCGGATGACTTTTGCAAATGGTGCAGTTCGCTCAGCATTATGGTTGAAAGGTAAGAAAAACGGTCTTTTTGATATGCGTGACGTGCTTGAACTGAACTCTTTATAACGATTATTACCCATCGTGATGTGGTTATTGCATTCAATATGTAATTGATTGCAAAGGGCAATATTTTATTGCCCTTTTTATTTTTCCGATTTTTTTATATTTTTATCATCAAGTCTTCAAAAGATTATGTTATCTTTGTATTTATTGTTGTTTTATTGTAAATTTTGACCATCTGGTCTACTTTTTTGTTCTCCGCTCAATGATTTTACAATAATCCGGCCCCGCAAGCGTTTTCCCTGGCTAGTTAGTTGATCTTTTTACCAGCTAAGGCTGGTATTGCTGAACAGTGGCCTGAAATAAGATTAAAAATATCCGCTTTAAGTTGACTTTTACCCGCCATCTCTCCAGAATGCCGCCGTTTGCCAAAATTCTGCGGGCAACAGATTTGCATTGATTCAGATCTGCATTATGAATTAATATGCAAATAAAGTGAGTGGATATTCTCTGGAGGGTGTTTTGATTAAGTCAGCGCTATTGGTTCTGGAAGACGGAACCCAGTTTCACGGTCGGGCCATTGGGGCTACCGGCACGGCGGTTGGGGAAGTCGTTTTCAATACTTCAATGACCGGTTATCAAGAAATCCTCACTGATCCTTCCTATTCCCGCCAAATCGTCACTCTGACTTATCCCCATATCGGCAACGTCGGCACTAACGCCGCTGATGAAGAATCTTCTCAGGTACATGCGCAGGGCCTGGTCATTCGCGACCTGCCGCTGATTGCCAGCAACTTCCGCAATACCGAAGACCTCTCTTCTTACCTGAAGCGCCATAACATCGTGGCGATCGCCGATATCGATACTCGTAAGCTGACCCGTCTGCTGCGTGAGAAAGGCGCGCAGAACGGCTGCATTATTGCGGGCGACAGCCCGGATGCGCAGCTGGCGCTGGAAAAAGCGAAAGCGTTCCCGGGCCTGAACGGGATGGATCTGGCGAAGGAAGTGACTACCGCAGAAACCTACAGCTGGACGCAAGGTAGCTGGACTCTGGCGGGCGACCTGCCGGAAGCCAAAGCAGAAAACGACCTGCCGTTCCACGTTGTGGCCTATGATTTCGGCGCGAAACGCAACATTCTGCGCATGCTGGTCGACCGCGGCTGCCGTCTGACGGTAGTGCCGGCGAAGACCTCCGCTGAAGACGTGCTGAAGATGAATCCGGACGGCATCTTCCTGTCTAACGGCCCCGGTGACCCGGCTCCGTGCGACTACGCCATCGAAGCGATTGAGAAGTTCCTCGAAACCGAGATTCCGGTATTCGGCATCTGCCTTGGCCATCAGCTGTTGGCGCTGGCGAGCGGAGCGAAGACCATCAAGATGAAGTTTGGTCACCATGGTGGTAACCACCCGGTTAAAGATATTGATAACAACGTGGTGATGATTACCGCGCAGAACCACGGTTTTGCGGTGGATGAAGCCTCGATGCCTGCTACCCTGCGCGTGACCCACAAGTCGCTGTTCGACGGCACCCTGCAGGGGATTCATCGTACCGATAAACCAGCGTTCAGCTTCCAGGGACACCCGGAGGCGAGCCCGGGTCCGCACGATGCCGCGCCGCTGTTCGACCACTTTATCGAATTGATTAAGCACTACCGTTCTTCAGCAAAATAATCAGGAGCAAACAAAATGCCAAAACGTACAGATATAAAAAGCATCCTGATTCTTGGCGCTGGCCCGATCGTTATCGGCCAGGCTTGTGAATTTGACTACTCCGGCGCGCAGGCGTGTAAAGCGCTGCGCGAAGAGGGTTATCGCGTCATTCTGGTGAACTCCAACCCGGCGACCATCATGACCGACCCGGAAATGGCCGATGCGACTTATATCGAGCCGATTCACTGGGAAGTGGTACGCAAAATTATCGAAAAAGAGCGCCCGGATGCGGTTCTGCCGACCATGGGCGGCCAGACTGCGCTGAACTGTGCGCTGGAACTGGAACGTCAGGGCGTACTCGAAGAGTTTGGCGTCACCATGATTGGCGCCACTGCTGACGCGATTGATAAAGCCGAAGACCGCCGCCGTTTCGACGTGGCGATGAAGAAAATCGGCCTCGACACCGCGCGCTCCGGCATCGCTCACACTATGGAAGAAGCGCTGGCGGTTGCCGCTGACGTCGGCTATCCGTGCATCATTCGCCCATCTTTCACCATGGGCGGCACCGGCGGCGGTATCGCTTACAACCGTGAAGAGTTTGAAGAGATTTGCGAACGCGGGCTGGATCTTTCCCCAACGAAAGAGCTGCTGATTGATGAGTCGCTGATTGGCTGGAAAGAGTACGAGATGGAAGTGGTGCGTGATAAAAACGACAACTGCATCATCGTCTGCTCTATCGAAAACTTCGACGCGATGGGCATCCATACCGGTGACTCCATCACCGTCGCCCCGGCGCAGACCCTGACCGATAAAGAGTACCAAATCATGCGTAATGCATCGATGGCGGTACTGCGTGAAATTGGTGTAGAAACTGGCGGTTCCAACGTTCAGTTCTCGGTCAACCCGAAAGACGGTCGCCTGATCGTTATCGAAATGAACCCGCGCGTCTCCCGCTCCTCGGCCCTGGCCTCGAAAGCCACCGGCTTCCCGATTGCTAAAGTGGCGGCGAAACTGGCGGTAGGTTACACCCTTGATGAGCTGATGAACGACATCACCGGCGGCCGTACTCCGGCGTCGTTTGAGCCGTCCATCGACTACGTTGTGACCAAAATCCCACGCTTTAACTTCGAGAAATTCGTCGGCGCGAACGACCGCTTGACCACCCAGATGAAATCGGTCGGTGAAGTGATGGCGATTGGCCGCACTCAGCAGGAATCCTTACAGAAAGCGCTGCGCGGCCTGGAAGTGGGCGCGACCGGTTTCGATCCGAAAGTGAGCCTGGATGACCCGGAAGCGCTGACCAGGATTCGCCGCGAGCTGAAAGATGCCGGTGCCGAGCGTATCTGGTATATCGCTGATGCCTTCCGCGCTGGTCTGTCCGTTGACGGCGTGTTCAACCTGACCAATATCGACCGCTGGTTCCTGGTGCAGATTGAAGAGCTGGTTCGTCTGGAAGAGAAAGTGACTGAAGTCGGTATTACCGGCCTTGACGCTGACTTCCTGCGTCAGCTCAAGCGTAAAGGTTTTGCCGATGCGCGTCTGGCCGCGCTTTCGGGCGTGCGCGAAGCGGAAATCCGCAAGCTGCGCGACCAGTTCGACCTGCACCCGGTCTACAAGCGCGTAGATACCTGCGCGGCGGAATTTGCCACCGACACCGCTTATATGTACTCCACTTATGAAGATGAGTGCGAGGCGAACCCGTCCGTTGACCGCGACAAAATCATGGTCCTCGGCGGCGGCCCGAACCGTATCGGTCAGGGTATCGAATTTGACTACTGCTGCGTTCACGCCTCGCTGGCGCTGCGCGAAGACGGTTACGAGACCATTATGGTCAACTGTAACCCGGAAACCGTTTCGACCGATTACGACACCTCCGACCGCCTGTACTTTGAGCCGGTCACCCTGGAAGACGTGCTGGAAATCGTGCGCATCGAGAAGCCGAAAGGCGTTATCGTGCAGTATGGCGGCCAGACTCCGCTGAAGCTGGCGCGCGCGCTGGAAGCGGCAGGCGTACCGATTATCGGCACCAGCCCGGATGCGATTGACCGTGCAGAAGACCGTGAGCGTTTCCAGCAGGCGGTTGACCGTCTGAAGCTGAAGCAACCGGCAAACGCCACCGTAACCGCCATCGAAATGGCTGTCGAAAAAGCGAAAGAGATTGGCTACCCGCTGGTGGTGCGTCCGTCCTACGTGCTCGGTGGTCGGGCAATGGAAATCGTCTATGACGAAGTTGACCTGCGTCGCTACTTCCAGACCGCCGTCAGCGTCTCTAATGATGCGCCGGTGCTGCTGGACCGCTTCCTTGATGATGCGGTAGAAGTCGATGTGGATGCTATCTGCGACGGCGAAATGGTGCTGATTGGCGGCATCATGGAGCACATCGAACAGGCAGGCGTCCACTCTGGTGACTCCGCGTGTTCCCTGCCAGCCTACACGCTGAGCCAGGAAATTCAGGACGTGATGCGCGAGCAGGTGCAGAAGCTGGCCTTCGAATTGCAGGTACGCGGCCTGATGAACGTGCAGTTTGCGGTTAAAAACAACGAAGTCTACCTGATTGAAGTCAACCCGCGTGCAGCGCGTACCGTACCGTTCGTCTCGAAAGCCACCGGCGTTGCGCTGGCAAAAGTCGCGGCGCGCGTGATGGCAGGCCAGACGCTGGCGCAGCAGGGCGTGACCAAAGAAGTCATCCCGCCATACTACTCGGTGAAAGAAGTGGTGCTGCCGTTCAACAAGTTCCCGGGCGTAGACCCACTGTTGGGGCCTGAAATGCGCTCCACCGGTGAAGTGATGGGCGTGGGCCGCACCTTCGCGGAAGCGTTCGCTAAAGCGCAACTGGGCAGTAGCTCGACGATGAAGAAATCGGGCCGCGCGCTGCTCTCCGTACGCGAAGGCGACAAAGAGCGCGTGGTGGACCTGGCGGCAAAACTGCTGAAGTTCGGCTTCGAGCTGGATGCCACCCACGGTACCGCGATTGTGCTGGGTGAAGCCGGCATCAATCCGCGCCTGGTGAACAAGGTGCATGAAGGTCGTCCGCACATTCAGGACCGTATCAAGAATGGCGAATATACTTACATCATCAACACCACTGAGGGTCGTCAGGCGATTGCCGACTCCAAGCTGATTCGCCGCAGCGCGTTGCAGTACAAAGTGCATTACGACACCACGCTGAACGGCGGCTTCGCCACGGCGATGGCGCTGAATGCCAACGCGATTGAGAAAGTGACGTCGGTGCAGGAAATGCACGCGCAGATTAAAAAGTAATGTAATCTGCCAGTAACTGCGCCTCCGGTGGTTGACACCGGAGGCGCTTTTTTTTGCGTTGCGATAAGCCGGGGCTAAACAAAAGTGACTATCCTTGTGAGCATTAATTTGTTTTTACGAATTTAATCAAGGGGATATATATGGCAATTCTATTGTTTGACTGGGGTGGTAGCGCGATTAAGTATGGCGTCTGGCAGCAGGGCGCATTAGCTGATACCGGGTCGGTTAAGACTCCAGCCAGCTGGCCGGAGATGAAGGCGCAGCTGCTGATGCTGTGCCAGCAATTTCAGCAGCGCTATGCTATTGAGGGCGTTTCCATCAGCGCGCCGGGGAGCGTCGATGCCCTGCGCGGGGTAATTGGCGGGCTGAGCGCCATCCCCTATATTCACCACTTTGCGATTGTCGAAGAGCTGGAGACATTATTCTCGCTGCCGGTGTGCATTGAAAACGACGCCAATTCGGCGGGTATCGCCGAAGCGGCGCAGGGGGCGGGGCGGGACTACCAGCACGTGTTGTTTGTGATCGTCGGTTCCGGCGTGGGCGGCGCGATTGTCGAAAACAAGGTCCTGCGGCGCGGTAGCCATCGCTATGCGGGAGAGTTTGGCCTGATGACGCTTCACGATGGGCAAACCTTTAGCGAGCTGGCGACCGCGGTGGCGATGGCGCGACGTTACGCGCAGAGAATGTCGCTGGCGTCAGATTCGCTCACTGGCGCTGACGTTTTTCGCCTGGCGGAAGAGGGGGATGATATTGCACAGCAGGAAGTGGCGCAGTTTTACCACTGGATGGCGGTGGGCTTACTCAATTTGCAGGTCTGCTATGACCCGGATTGCCTGATTATCGGCGGCGGTATCTCCGCCAGCGATAAGATTTTTGCCGGTATTAAGCAGCGCCTGGCTGAACTGGTGCAAGAGAAAGAACTGGCAGAATTCCTGCCGCAGGTTCTGCTCTGCCAGTATCGCAACGAGGCCAACCTGATTGGCGCGGCGGTGAGTTTCGAGCAAAAACAAAGGAATTCGCGCTAAAACGCCACTTCGGAGAGTTCTGGTTTTCTCTCCCTGTTCAGTCAGCTAGCCTAAAGTGGTTAGGGTGATAATTAATTTGACTGAATAACGGGAGAGAAACACGATGCAATTCAAACCACTCACTGCGGCAATTTTTACCGCCGCTGCACTGTTTACCATCGCCGGGTGTTCAACAAACCAGTCGCTAAAAACCACCGATGGCAGAACGATTGTGACCGATGGCAAACCGCAGGTAGATGATGATACCGGGCTGGTGTCCTATAAAAATGCTGAAACCGGCCGCACCGAGCAGATCAATCGCGATCAGGTGAAATCGATGGACAAACTGGATAACTAAGCGTTATCCGTGGCCCCGCGAGGAGTGCGGCGGGGCCGGTTGATTTAAAGTAAGGCGTAGTCAATTTTGACGATAATTTTGCGCAATGCCGCGCCTGCATCCATCGCGGCCATGGGCCGGTGTAGTTCGCCTGGGAACAGGATTGCCAGCTCTTCAGGATGTAGGTGAATCAGCGTTTCGCTGCTGATTGCCTGGCAAAAGCCAATATCATGCGCGGTATTAAACGGCCCATCGTCAACGATCTCCAGACCCTTGTTACCGGCACCGATAACCTCCTCACCTCTCAGCACAATATGAATATCTATGTACTGACGATGATATTCCGGGCGCTGTTCCGCCAGTGGTTTAGTGCTGCCTTCAACGACGGTAAAAAATAAATTATCGCCATCAACGGTATATTTCCCCGGCGGCAGGGCGTGCGGCTCCTGTTGCAAAACCGCCTGCAGCGCTTTGCGGATAACCGGCGGGTAAAAGCTATTTTGGGCGGCGGCGGTTAAGGTATCAATAATCATGCCGGTATCTCCTGTCGTTGATGATGGTTGAGTAGCGTGATGGAGTGCGCCACAATGCTCGCGACATCGGGGGCGATATCGACGGCTAAAATGTCGCTTTCGCTGGCGTCTGGCGTTTCCAGCGCGGCGAACTGGCTGCGCAGCAGGGCTTCAGGCATAAAGTGGCCTTTGCGCGCCTGCATACGCTGCAAAATGCAGTCGTAGTCACCGGTCAGCCACAGGAAGCGTAAATGGGGATTCCCCTTCCGCAGCTGGTCGCGGTAGCGCTTTTTCAGCGCCGAACACACCAGCACGCCGGACTCGTTCTTCTGCCCGAGACTGAAAATAACATCGCCAATACGCTCCAGCCACGGCTGGCGATCGTCATCATCAAGCGGCTGGCTGGCGGCCATTTTGACGATATTTTTGCGAGGATGCAGATCGTCGCCATCGATAAATTTCGCGCCAAGCGCCTGGGCTAAGGCCTGGCCGACGGTGGTCTTGCCGGTGCCGGATACACCCATCAAAATAATGCATTGTCCTGCCATGGTGAACTCCTTGTTCAGACGGCGACCAGCATTCCGCCGTCGACGAACAGCAGATGGCCATTAACGAAATTCGAGGCGTTGGATGATAAAAATACTGCTGCGCCGACCAGCTCCTGCGGGTCACCCCAGCGAGCGGCAGGTGTGCGTTTGCACAGCCAGTCGGTAAAGGCTTTATCGTCAACCAGCGCCTGGGTCATGTCGGTTTTAAAGTAGCCTGGCGCAATACCGTTGACCTGGATGTTATAGCGCGCCAGCTCGACGCACATCCCACGGGTCAGCATTTTTACTGCGCCTTTCGCCGCAGCGTATGGGGTTATCGTGTCGCGCCCGAGTTCGCTCTGCATTGAGCAGATATTGACGATTTTTCCCTGCTGGCGGTCAATCATGCGTTTGGCGACGGCCTGGGAAACGAGAAATACGGCGGTTTGGTTGACCGAAATAACGTCGTTCCATTCCTGTACCGGAAATTCGGTAAACGGGTGGCGGCGCTGAATTCCGGCATTATTAAATAATACGTCGATAGGGCCAATTTCATTTTCGATTTGATTAATGGCATTTTCAACGGCATCAGCATCGGTAACATTAAATACTGCCGCATGGGCAGTCGCGCCCACATCACGTAATTTCATGACCGCATCATCAGCGCGCGAGGCCGAAATATCATTAACAATAATTTCTGCACCATATTGCGCAAGGCCCTGCGCCATGACAAATCCAATTCCCTGTCCTGCGCCAGTAATTAAAATGCGTTTGCCTTGTAAGCTGAAAAGGTCTTTCATTTTGATATCCTGATTAACGGCTGAATATATCCCGTCATACTTCAAGTTGCAGGTGTGTTGACTGCGCTCGTTCACCCGAATCACTTACCTGAGTAAGCTCATCGGGATTCACTCCCTTGCCGCCTTCCTGCAACTCGAATTATTTAGGGTATAAATAATGTTGTGCCCGGTGATTCTGATTTCCTGAATAACGAAAGCGGAATGACCTGTGCTCTATCTCACGGATTTTCGACGGGTAAAACTGTGATGCAGATCACTCAAAACCATGTTACTAAAAGGGGTTACGCTAAACGTGAGGCGGGGCGGAAATTACCATCGCTCAACGGGTTAACTCGTCAGTGGTAAGATTCTCTTTTTAACCCACGACAGGCATAATGGCCTGATGCAGTGGATGTATTTGACGGGCCGATAGATGAAAGCACAACGCATTACGCTCAATGATATTGCAGCGCTGGCGGGCGTAACCAAGATGACCGTCAGCCGCTATTTACGTACCCCGGATAAAGTGAAGCCTGAAACGGCGGAGCGTATTGCCAGCGTGATTGCCGAAATTGGCTATGAGCCGGACCCCGATAATCCGGCGATGATCAGCGTTGTCGTCCCGCGCATTGGCGTGCTTATTCCCTCCTTTCATAATCAAATTTTTGCCGATCTGCTGGCTGGAATTGAGTCGGTCACCACCGCGCACGGCTACCAGACGCTGGTGGTGAACTACGATTACGACCGCCAGCGCGAAGAGGAGCAGATCGCCGCCGTGCTGGCCTTTAACGTCAAGGGTCTGCTGTTAACCGAGTCGGCGCATACTTTGCGGGCTGACAAATATCTCAATGCGGCGAAAATTCCCGTGGCTGAAGTGATGGGGCTGACGGACAACGTCGGGCGCATCAATGTCGGCTTCGATAATTTTAAAGCCGGGTTTGATATGACCAACATGCTGCTGGCGAGCGGTAAGCGGCGGGTTATCTACTTTGGTTCGATGTCCGACGTGCGTGATGAGCAGCGCTATGCCGGTTACTGTCAGGCGATGGTGAATGCCGGATTGCCGCAAGGGCGTATCGCGCCGAATAAGGTATCGTCGGTGTCGATAGGCACCGGAATGATGACCCTGGCGCGGCAGATGTATGCCGATATGGACGCGATTTTGTGCACCAATGACGATCTGGCAGTTGGCGTGTTACAGGAATGCCTCGCTTGCGGTATCAATGTGCCGCAGGAGCTGGCAATTGCTGGTTTTCATGGCCTGGAGATAGGGCAGATAATCTCTCCGCGCCTCGCCAGCGTGCTGACCCCGCGCTTTGAGATGGGCAAAGTGGCAACAGAGATCTTAATCAAGAAAATCAAAGGGCTGCCCACTATCGAAAAAGTCGATCTGCATTATCGGCTGTCGATGGGCGAAACCATTTAACCCTGCCTGAACGGCGATGGCTCGGTGTTAGCAGAAGGTTAACGCATCGTCCACCGTACGCCCGCCGCAAGCCAGTTTTGTCTTAGCGATCACGGAGAGCGTAACAGCTATTTTTAACACGATTCAGCGTGACGCAGATCGCAAAAAACCACACAAAAAACCCGTTTGATAGTGACTACCGTTGTACTGAACTATCAAACAGGTGATCTGATGAATAATGCTATTACCCGCGCCGTCCTTTTAGTGGCCCCCGTTATTGACGCTCTGCAGGCGCAACTGGCTGCAGAGTTTCCGCTGTATCGCCTGTATGAGCAGGAAGACCCGATCGCTTTTCTGCGCGAGCAGGGGGAAAACATTGCCGCTGTAGTGACCCGAGGCGATGTTGGCGTACAGAACAGCGTTCTGGAGCTGCTGCCGCATGTTGGGTTGATTGCTATCTTCGGCGTGGGTACTGATGCTGTTGATTTAGATTTCGCTCGCTCCCGGCAGATTGCCGTCTCTATCACTTCCGGCGTGCTGACCAACGATGTTGCCGACCTGGCGATGGGTCTGCTGCTGGCCGGTTCGCGTCAGCTGTGTCAGGGCGATCGTTTTGTGCGTGAGGGGCGCTGGCTGAACGGCGGACTGCCGCTGGCAACCCAGGTGAGCGGCAAACGCATTGGCCTGCTGGGGATGGGCAATATCGGTCAGGCTATCGCCCGCCGCGCGAGCGGGTTCGATATGGAAGTGCTCTACACCGATCGCAAAAAGGTTAAAGGACTGCGCTATCAGTGGTGCGCGGACCTGCACACGCTGGCCCACGAAAGCGACTTCCTGGTGATCGCGGCTTCGGGCGGCGAAGCTAACCGCGGGCTGATTGATGCTTCCGTGTTTAACGTCATGCCGAAACACGCCTGGCTGATTAATATCGCCCGTGGTTCGCTGGTGGACGAGAAAGCGCTGATACATGCGTTACAAAACGGTGTTATCGCCGGGGCCGGTCTCGACGTCTTCGAAGATGAGCCAAACGTACCAGCTGAACTCATTGCGCTCGACAATGTGGTCCTGCAACCACACGTTGCCAGCGCGACTCATGAGACGCGGCAGAAAATGAGCGATGTGGTATATGCCAACGTTGCCGCTTATTTCGCCGGTACGATATTACCCAACGCGATTAATTAATTATCATCTCTTTTTCTCTGTCCCTACGCTCACTTTATTACAATGATAACCTCTGCATAGAGAGTGCGATATATGAACGATAAAATCCCCAGCACCCGCTGGTTGCGTATTATTACGCCGGTGTTGATCGCCTGTATTATTTCGTTTATGGACCGGGTTAATATTAGCTTTGCGCTGCCCGGCGGAATGGAAACCGATTTAGGTATTACCAGCCAGATGGCCGGTGTCGCCAGCGGAATATTTTTTATTGGTTATTTATTTCTGCAAATACCCGGCGGCAGAATTGCGGTAAACGGCAGTGGGAAGAAATTTATTGCCTGGTCGCTGGTGGCCTGGGCGGTGGTCTCTATTGCCACCGGTTTTGTCACTCACGAATATCAGCTGCTGGTACTGCGTTTTATTCTCGGCGTCTCTGAGGGCGGAATGCTGCCAGTGGTGCTGACCATGATCAGCAACTGGTTCCCGGAGAAAGAGATCGGCCGGGCGAATGCTTTCGTGATGATGTTTGCTCCGCTGGGCGGCATGCTGACCGCGCCGGTATCGGGCGCGATTATCGCGGCGCTTGACTGGCGCTGGCTGTTTATCATCGAAGGCCTGCTGTCGATAGTGGTGCTGGTAGTGTGGTGGTTCATGATCAGTGACCGTCCGGAAGAGGCGCGCTGGTTGCCGGAAAGCGAGCGTCAGTATCTGGTCACTACCCTGGCCGCCGAGCGGGCGGCGAAGCTGGCGGAAGCGCCGGTAAGCAACGCGCCGGTTAAAGATGTGTTCCGCAACCCTGGCCTGATGAAGCTGGTGATCCTCAATTTCTTCTACCAGACCGGCGATTATGGCTACACGTTGTGGCTACCGACCATCCTGAAGGGGCTGACCGGCGGTAGCATGGCCAGCGTCGGGTTCCTCGCCATACTGCCGTTCATGGCGACGCTGGCAGGAATCTACGTGATTTCGCTGTTCAGCGACCGCAGCGGCAAACGTCGTCTGTGGGTTCGTTTCTCGCTTTACTGCTTCGCAGCGGCGCTGGTGGCCTCGGTAATATTGCGTGAACATGTGGTGGCGGCCTATATCGCGCTGGTGGTCTGCGGCTTCTTCCTGAAATCGGCAACCAGCCCATTCTGGTCAATGCCGGGACGTATCGCCTCGCCGGAGGTGGCCGGTAGCGCGCGCGGCGTGATTAATGGCCTGGGTAACCTTGGTGGGTTCTGCGGTCCGTATCTGGTGGGGGTGATGATTTATCTTTACGGGCAGAACGTGGCGGTTTGCGCGCTGGCCGGATCGTTAATCATTGCCGGGACGATTACCTTTCTGCTGCCGAAGAAGTGCGACCTCGATACCGCTCAGCCGGATGCCGCGATCGTTAAACAACCGCGGAATGCGTAACACTATGAGATATAAATCACACTTATCATTGTAAGCGATTCAATTAACTGTCTACACTCTTGCTGATTACAACAAGAGTTAACGCAGGCGAATCAATGATTCTTATAATTTATGCACATCCCTATCCGCAGCACTCGCATGCGAATAAGCGGATGCTTGAGCAGGCAAGGACGCTTGATGGCGTAGAGATACGCTCTCTCTATCAACTTTATCCCGATTTCAACATCGATATCGCCGCCGAACAGGCGGCGCTGGCTCGCGCCGATCTGGTCATCTGGCAGCATCCGATGCAGTGGTATAGCGTGCCGCCGTTGCTGAAGCTGTGGATGGATAAAGTTCTGTCGCACGGCTGGGCTTACGGCCACAACGGCATCGCGCTGCGCGGGAAATCGCTGATGTGGGCAGTGACCACCGGCGGCGGCGAAAGCCACTTTGCTATCGGTTCATTCCCCGGTTTTGACGTTCTGGCGCAGCCGCTGCAGGCGACGGGTTTGTACTGTGGCATGAAATGGCTGCCGCCGTTCGCCATGCATTGCACCTTTGTCTGCGATGACGAAACCCTTCAGGCGCAGGCGCGTCATTATCGGCAACGCTTAATCGAATGGCAGGAGGCGCACAATAATGGATAGCCATACGCTCATACAGGCGCTCATCTATTTGGGGTCCGCCGCGCTGATTGTGCCGATTGCCGTGCGTCTTGGGCTGGGGTCGGTGCTCGGCTACTTAATCGCTGGCTGTATTATTGGCCCGTGGGGGCTGCGGCTAGTCACCGACGCCGAATCGATTCTGCATTTTGCGGAAATCGGCGTGGTGCTGATGCTTTTTGTCATCGGCCTGGAGCTGGATCCGCAGCGCCTGTGGAAGCTGCGCGCCTCGGTGTTCGGTGGCGGGGCGTTGCAGATGGTGGTCTGCGGGGCGCTAATCGGCCTGTTCTGTATGTCGCTGGGCCTGCGCTGGCAGGTGGCGGAGCTGATTGGTATGACCCTAGCGCTCTCATCAACGGCGATTGCCATGCAGGCGATGAACGAACGTAACCTGACGGTGACGCAGCTGGGCCGGAGCGCCTTTGCGGTGTTGCTGTTCCAGGATATCGCGGCAATTCCGCTGGTGGCGATGATCCCGCTGCTGGCGGCGAGCGGCGGTTCAACGACGCTGGGGGCGTTTGCTCTGTCAGCGCTGAAGGTGGCGGGCGCGCTGGCGCTGGTGGTGGCGCTCGGCCGCTATCTGACCCGGCCTATGCTGCGCTTTGTTGCGCGCTCCGGTCTGCGTGAAGTGTTCAGCGCCGTGGCCCTGTTTCTGGTGTTTGGCTTCGGACTGCTGCTGGAAGAGGTCGGGCTATCGATGGCGATGGGGGCGTTCCTTGCCGGAGTATTGCTGGCAAGCTCCGAGTACCGTCATGCGCTGGAAAGCGATATTGAGCCGTTTAAAGGTCTGCTGCTGGGGTTATTTTTCATCGGCGTCGGAATGTCTATCGACTTCGGTACCCTGGTGACTCACCCGCTGCGCATTCTTATTCTGCTGGTGGGTTTCCTGGTTATCAAGTCCGTGATGCTGTGGCTGATTGCTAAACCGTTAGGCGTGCCGCGCTCCCAGCGCCGCTGGTTTGCGGTGTTACTCGGGCAGGGAAGCGAGTTTGCTTTCGTGGTCTTCGGCGCGGCGCAGATGGCTGATGTGTTGGACAGCGAGTGGGCGAAGGCGCTGACCCTGGCCGTTGCATTATCGATGGCGGCGACGCCAATCCTGCTGGTTTTGCTGACCCGTCTGGAAAAATCCGCCAGCGGTCAGGAGCGTGAAGCCGATGAGATTGATGAAGAGCAGCCGCGAGTCATCATCGCCGGATTCGGTCGCTACGGGCAGATTGCCGGTCGTGTGCTGCTCTCCAGCGGCGTGAAGATGGTTATCCTCGATCACGACCCAGACCACGTCGATACCCTGCGTAAGTTTGATATGAAAGTGTTCTACGGCGACGCGACGCGGGTTGATCTGCTTGAATCGGCGGGGGCGGAAAAAGCAGAAGTGCTGATTAACGCCATCGACGATCCGCAGACTAACCTGCAGCTGGCGGAACTGGCGAAAGAGCACTTCCCGCATCTGCAAATTATCTCTCGCGCCCGCGATGTCGATCATTACATCAAGCTGCGTCAGGCCGGAGTGGAAGCGCCAGAGCGTGAAACCTTTGAAGCGGCGCTGAAGTCCGGGCGTATGACCCTCGAAGCGCTGGGGCTGGGGGCATATGAGGCTCGCGAGCGTGCCGATCTGTTCCGCCGTTTCAATCTGCAAATGGTCGAAGAGATGGTGGCGATGGCGGAAAATGATGCGGCTTCCCGGGTGGCGGTGTTCAAACGCACCAGCGATATGCTGACCGGCATTATCAACGAGGATCGCAACCATTTATCGCTGGTTCAGCGCCATGGTTGGCAGGGGACGGAAGAGGGACGGCACACTGGCGATATTGCCGATGAGCCACAGAATAAGCCCTCGGCCTGACGATGAATTACGCGTGTTACGCTAGCTTTACAAGTAACAATTTGTTTTCAATTTAGATCCTGTTCTGGCGGCTCACGTGGCTTACGTGGGCTTGCCAGCAAATCTTAAAATTTTCTGATTCTTTACTCTTCGCCCAGTCGACGAAGTATTACGCTTTCCGTATAGTGGCGGCAATTTTTTGCATTCGGGAATTAATCAATGATCAGTCTGATTGCGGCGTTAGCGGTAGATCGCGTCATCGGTATGGAAAACGCCATGCCGTGGAATCTGCCTGCCGATCTCGCCTGGTTTAAGCGCAACACCTTAAACAAGCCGGTAGTCATGGGTCGTCTGACCTGGGAATCCATCGGACGCCCGTTACCGGGGCGTAAAAATATCGTTATTAGCAGCCAGCCCGGCACCGACGATCGCGTGCAGTGGGTGAAGTCCGTTGATGAAGCCATTGCCGCCTGCGGCGATGTTGAAGAGATGATGGTGATTGGCGGTGGTCGCGTTTACGAGCAGTTTTTGCCGAAAGCGCACAAGCTTTATCTGACGCATATTGATGCGGAAGTGGAAGGCGATACCCATTTCCCGGATTACGATCCGGACCAGTGGGAGTCGGTATTCAGCGAGTTTCACGACGCTGATGCGCAGAACTCCCACAGCTACTGCTTCGAGATTCTGGAACGCCGCTAAATCATGATTCTCCTCCCCGGTAGCGCAAGGTTGCCGGGGGTTGGTGTAAGCTAACATTCTGAATGTATAGCGCTCATCAAAAGGAGATTTGCATGAACAAATTCTATCAGTTGAAAATCACCCTCAAAGATGTCAGCCCGCCTGTCTGGCGTTCCTTCGTCGTACCTGCCGATATTACTCTCGATCGCCTTCATGATGTGATTCAAATTGTGATGGGGTGGGAGGATTGCCATCTTCACAGCTTCAAATTCAAAAATAAGGTCTGGCTTGAAGAGCCTGAATCCTTCGATGATGAAGATGAAGCGTTGACCCGCTTAAATGAACTGCTCAAGAAAAGTGGTAACACTCTGACCTATACATATGATTTCGGTGATGATTGGGTGCATGAAATCGTCCTCAAAAATAAAAATTTCATTGAAGAGGACGCCATCCCTTTACCTTTTGGTTGCATTGACGGCAGGATGCGTTGTCCTATGGAAGATTGCGGGGGGCCTGACAGCCATATGCACTTACTTGATATCCTTAGCGATCCGCAAAAAAACCAACAAAATAAAGAGGATTTCGAGGCGCTGCTGGATTTTATTGAACAGCCAGATGCCGATCCGCAGAAAATGATGGAGCATTTGTATACATTTGATTCTGACGAAGTGAACGCTGCGTTGGTGCTGTATGCTCGTTGGTCCAGGGACCGTGCGCTGCCTTTGGCTGAAGAGGTTTATTAATTCATGAATCCGCCAGTGGAGTATTCATTTGACGCGGATATTATGCCCGGATACGCGCTCTTTTAGAGTTTGGGGCTGATGAAAAACCGGCTCAGATATTGTGCTCGTAGTTCTGCCGGGTGGCGGCTTGCGCCTTACCCGGCCTACGTATTCACTGGTTTTTGTCGGCCCGTGCAAACGAAGCGCCGCCGGGAAAATTCAGAAGAACGCACGGTGTCAGCAGCCTGATTGCTCTTCCGTGCGCTATTCGGGACGCTTTGTTCAGGAGGCGATCGCCTCGCCTTCATCCATATTTTTCTGTCGATTCGACGGCTGCGTGAAGTACATTTTATCTTCCCAGCGCAGGCAGGTGAGATCTCCGCCCCAGCAGCAGCCGGTATCCAGCGCGTAAATCCCTTCCGGCGTTCCTTTTCCTTCCAGCGAAGCCCAATGACCGAAGGCAATGCTGTATTCGCTGGCCACCGGGCCAGGAATGGCAAACCACGGTTTTAGCGGCGCGGGGGCGCTTTCCGGTGCTTCTTTGGCATACATATCCAACTGCCCGTTCGGGAAGCAGTAGCGCATGCGGGTAAAAGCGTTGGAGATAAAGCGCAAGCGTGCCAGACCGCTGAGCTCGTTGCTCCAGTTGTTCGGCATATCGCCGTACATGGCATCGAGGAAGAACGGGTAGGAGTCGCTGGACAGCACCGCTTCAACATCGCGGGCGCACTGTTTGGCGGTTTCCAGATCCCACTGCGGAGTGATGCCTGCATGAGCCATCACCAGCTTTTTCTCTTCATCGATTTGCATCAGCGGCTGGCGGCGCAGCCAGTTGAGCAGCTCGTCAGCGTCTGGTGCTTCAAGTAATGATTTCAGCCGGTCTTTCGGCTTGTTACGACTGATACCCGCGAAAACCGCCAGCAGGTGTAAGTCGTGATTGCCCAGCACGGTGCGTACGCTATCGCCGAGTAGCTTAACGAAACGCAGTACTTCCAGAGAACCGGGGCCGCGCGCGACCAGGTCGCCCGTGAGCCACAGCGTATCAGCCTCAGGATTAAACTCCACCTGCTCTAATAATGCGATCAGTTCATCGTAGCAACCGTGAACATCGCCAATAAGGTATGTAGACATTGTTTTAATGGATGAGAGTGGGTACTGCGAGACGGAAAACAGGGACATCAACGGAGAACGGCGCGCCGTTCACATCGATCATCTCATAGTGTCCCTGCATGGTGCCCAGCGGCGTTTCAATGACCGCGCCGCTGGTATATTGAAATTCGCCGCCGGCCGGAATATGCGGCTGCTCGCCGACAACCCCTTCACCCTGAACTTCGGTCTCACGACCATTGCCGTTGGTGATAAGCCAGTAGCGACCAAGAAGCTGAACCTGAGTCCGCCCCAAATTACGCAGGGTGACGGTATAAGCGAAAACGTAGCGCTCTTCTTCCGGAGAAGATTGCGATTCGATATAGACGCTTTGTACCTGCACACAAACTCGGGGCGAATTGATCATGGTTAGCTCTCCTTGGTGGGCGCGTTCTCAGATAACCAGTTAGCTAACTGACAATACTGCGCCACGGAAATATTTTCTGCGCGCTTCGCCGGGTCGATACCCAGCTCGGTCAGAACCTCGACGCTGAACAGATTGCCGAGGCTATTACGGATCGTTTTCCGACGCTGGTTGAAAGCTTCGGTGGTGATGCGGCTCAGCACGCGAATCTCTTTTACCGGATGCGGCAGCGTGCGGTAAGGCACCAGACGCACGACGGCAGAATCCACTTTAGGTGCTGGCGTAAAGGCGCTCGGCGGAACTTCAAGTACCGGAATTATCTGGCAGTAATATTGCGCCATCACGCTCAATCGACCATACGCCTTACTGTTCGGCCCGGCAACCAGACGATTGACGACTTCTTTTTGCAGCATAAAGTGCATGTCGGCAATGGCATCAGTATAGCTGAACAGATGGAACATCAGCGGCGTGGAGATATTGTACGGCAGGTTGCCAAACACGCGCAGCGGCTGGCCCATGGTCTGCGACAGCTCGCGGAAGTTCATGGTCATGGCATCTTGCTGATAAATCGTCAGCTTCGGTCCGAGGAACGGATGCGTTTGCAAACGTGCAGCCAGATCGCGGTCCAGCTCGATAACGGTCAACTTGTCGAGGCGTTCACCGACCGGCTCGGTCAGTGCCGCAAGGCCGGGGCCGATTTCAACAATCGCCTGATCTTTTTGTGGATTAATGGCCGAGACAATGCTGTCGATCACGAACTGATCGTTGAGAAAGTTTTGCCCGAAACGTTTACGGGCTAAGTGGCCCTGATGGACTCGATTATTCATTGGGTATTAACAATCATTTTGATGGCGAGATTAAGCGCCGTGATAAAACTGCCGACTTCCGCTTTTCCCTGGCCCGCAAGTTCAAGTGCGGTACCGTGGTCAACGGAGGTGCGAATAAAAGGTAAACCGAGCGTAATATTCACGCCGCGGCCAAAGCCCTGGTATTTTAGCACGGGAAGGCCCTGATCGTGATACATCGCGAGTACTGCATCGGCATGGTCGAGATATTTCGGCTGAAACAGGGTGTCTGCCGGTAGCGGGCCGCTCAGGTTCATGCCCTTTGCGCGCATCTCTTCAAGCACCGGAATAATCGTATCGATCTCTTCCGTTCCCATGTGACCGCCTTCGCCTGCATGCGGGTTCAGGCCGCAGACCAGCACGTGCGGGTCATTAATGCCAAATTTGGTGCGCAGGTCGTGATGCAGAATGGTGATGATTTCACGCAGCAGGTCTGGCGTAATCGCATCGCTTATCGCTTTTAGCGGCAGATGAGTGGTCACCAGCGCCACGCGCAGCTCTTCGGTTGCCAGCATCATCACCACTTTACTGGCCTGCGAGCGCTCTTCAAAGAACTCGGTGTGGCCGGTAAAAGCGATACCTGCATCGTTGATAATGCCCTTATGTACTGGCCCGGTGATCAGCGCGGCAAATTCGCCGTTCAGGCAGCCATCGCAGGCGCGGGCCAGCGTGTCGACCACGTAACTACCGTTGCTAACGTTAAGCACACTTGGCTCAACCGGAGCGTTGAGAGCGACAGGAAGAAGCGTCAGGGTGTCCGCGCGCTGCGCTGAGGCAGGAACGGTGGGGTCGTAAGGCCTAAGGGATAAAGGAAGACCGAGCAGGTTTGCTCGGTCGGATAACAGGGCGCCATCGGCGCAAATCACCAGCTCTACCGGCCAGTCGCGCTGCGCAAGCTGCACGACGAGGTCGGGGCCAATCCCGGCGGGCTCGCCGGGAGTGATAACGACTCGTTGTGTACCGGTCATTTAGTTACTCAGAACTTTAACGTACGCGCTGGCGCGCTGTTCCTGCATCCAGGTAGCCGCTTCTTCGGAGAATTTACGGTTCATCAGCATGCGGTAAGCACGGTCTTTCTGCGCGGCGTCGGTTTTGTCGACGTTGCGGCTATCCAGCAGTTCAATCAGGTGCCAGCCGAAGGATGAGTGAACCGGAGCGCTGGTCTGGCCTTTGTTGAGGCGCAGAATCGCGTCGCGGAACGCCGGATCAAAAATATCCGGCGTCGCCCAACCTAAATCACCGCCCTGGTTAGCAGAACCTGGATCTTCAGAGAACTCTTTCGCCGCTTGAGCAAAGGTGGTTTTGCCGCTCTTAATATCTGCTGCGATCTGCTCAAGCTTCGCCCGTGCCTGATCGTCGTTCATGATCGGCGAAGGTTTCAGCAGAATGTGGCGAGCGTGAACTTCGGTAACGGAGATACTTTTGCTGCCGCCGCGCATATCGTTAATTTTCAGGATATGGAAGCCAACGCCGGAACGAATCGGGCCAACGATATCGCCTTTCTTCGCGGTGCTTAGCGCCTGAGCAAAGATGCCCGGCAGTTCCTGAATTCGACCCCAGCCCATCTGGCCGCCTTTCAGCGCCTGCTGATCGGCAGAGTAGGTGATGGCTAATTTGCCGAAGTCTGAGCCGCTACGCGCCTGCTCAACTACTGAGTTTGCCTGGTCCTGAGCCTCTGCAACCTGCTCGGAAGTTGGGTTTTCCGACAGCGGGATCAAGATGTGGCTGAGGTTCAGCTCAGTGCTGGCGTCATTCTGATCGCCAATTTGTTTTGCCAGGGTTTCTACTTCCTGCGGCAGAACGGTGATGCGACGACGAACTTCGTTATTACGCACTTCCGAAATCGTCATCTCTTTGCGAATCTGACTACGGTAGGTGTTGTAGTTAATGCCGTCATAGGCCAGACGACTGCGCATCTGATCCATCGACATATTGTTCTGCTTAGCGATGTTGGCAATGGCCTGGTCGAGCTGATCGTCAGAGATCTTCACGCCCATTTTCTGGCCCATCTGCAGCACTATCTGATCCATGATCAGACGTTCGAGGATCTGATGACGCAGGGTGGCGTCATCCGGCAGCTGCTGCCCGGCCTGGCCGGCGTTAAGTTTTACCGATTGCATCAAACCAGCGACGTCGCTTTCCAGAACAACGCCATTATTGACGACAGCCGCTACTTTATCGACAACCTGTGGGGCAGCGAAACTGGTATTCGCGATCATGGCGATACCGAGAAGCAGCGTTTTCCAGTTCTTCATACTTTTTCCATTTCAATTAACCGCAATTGCGGATTACGTTTAAACCAGCCACATCACAGGGAGCTCTGGTACGGTAAAATGTTCGAACGCAGCATCTGCTGTGTGCCGAGGCCGTAATTGGAGCTCAGACCACGCAGCTCGATGTTAAAGCCGAAGGTGTTGTCGTATTTGCTTTCGCTGCTGCTGTTATCCCAGCCGTTGATCTTACGTTCATAGCCGACACGGATAGCGTAGCAACAAGAGCTATACTGCACCCCTAACATCTGATTTGCTGACTTTCTGGTATTCGTGTCGTAGTAGTACGCGCCAACGACTGCCCAACGATCGACGATTGGCCAGCTGGCGGTCATCCCGACCTGCGAAATACCATCTTTATATTGCTTCGCGGTGGAATACGATGGCAGAGTCGCCTGAATGTATTCCGGGCTCGCGTAACGATAGTTAAGCTGCACTAAACGGTTTTCGTCGCGACGGTATTCCACGGTTCCGCTGCCGGTAGCGACGTTATCCAGACGCGTATCGTACTGAATTCCCCCGCGTAAACCCCAGTCATCGGTGATGCGCCAGTAGGTATCGCCAGCCCATACCAGTGAACCCCGCGTGTCGTTGTTCTCCCAGTTGATGTTGTCATCACCGGTACGTGCCTCGGTGAAATAGTAGATTTGACCAACGGAAATATTAAAACGTTCAACTGCGGCGGCATCATAAACGCGAGATGTGACGCCGGTAGTGAGTTGGTTGGCAGATGCAATACGGTCGAGGCCGCTGTATGAACGGTCGCGGAACAGACCGCTGTAGTCCGATTGCAGCAGCGTTGAGTCGTAGGTGCCAATATGGCTCTGGTCACGATAGGGGATGTACAGATACTGCATACGCGGTTCGAGCGTCTGGGTATAGCTCTCTTGCATATCGCGTTCGAACACCATTTTGCCATCAACTTTAAACTGCGGCATCACACGGTTAGCTGAATCTTTTAGAGCATTTGCGGAATCAAGTGCATTTCGATTTGAGTCCGAAGGATTGTTGCTGTATTGCCGCTTGGTATAAGAGCGGTATTCATCAATATTATTCTGCTGATAGTGGGTCGCCAGCAGTTTGGCTTCGGTATTGATGCTGCCCCAGCCGTTAGACAGCGGCAGATCGATAGTCGGCTCGAAGTGAACGCGAGTCGCTTCCGGCATGTTGCTGTTCGAGTTAACGAAATGCACCGCCTGCCCGTAAAAATGGGTATCAAACGGGCCGACATCGTTCTGATAGTAGTTCACGTCCAGCTGCGGCTCAGCGGAATAGGCGTTGCTTGAGTCGCGGTCAAAGACCTGGAACTGCTTGGTCGATACGGTCGCGTCAAAGTTCTGATTGGCGTAGCCCGCGCTCAATTTTTGCGTAGCGTAGCCATCGGTACTGGAACCGTATTTGGAGCTGAAATCGTTAAAGTAGTCCGGGTCGCTGACTTTGGTGTAGTCGGCATTGAAGCGCCACACCTGGTCTACGACGCCAGAATGGTTCCAGTAGAACAGCCAGCGGCGACTGTTGCTGTCGCCAGAGTGATCGTCCTCGTAAACCTTATCCGATGGCAGGTAATCAAACTCGAATAAACCCGCGCCAGCCTGAGTCAGGTAGCGAAATTCGTTTTCCCACATCACGCCGCCACGCTTGCTCATATAGTGCGGGGTGATGGTGGCATCAAAGTTCGGCGCGATATTCCAGTAATAAGGAAGATAGAATTCTGCGCCGTTTTTGGTGCTGTATTTAGCGTTAGGGATCAGGAAGCCTGAACGACGCTTATCGCCCACCGGCAGCTGCAGGTAGGGACTGTAAAAAATCGGTACTGAGCCGAGCTTAAAGCGTGCGTTCCAGATCTCCGCGACCTGCTCTTCGCGGTCGTGGATAACTTCGCTGCCGACGACGCTCCAGGTGTCAGAGCCCGGCAGACAGGAGGTAAAGCTGCCGTTTTCTAAAATGGTATAGCGGTTTTCACCGCGCTGTTTCATCAGGTCAGCGGTACCGCGCCCCTGACGGCCAACCATTTGGTAGTCGCCCTGCCAGACGTTGGTATCTTTGGTGTTCAGGTTCGACCAGGCCTTTGGCCCTTTCAGGATAACCTGATTGTCGTCGTAGTGAACGTTGCCGAGCGCATCGACCGTGCGTACAGGCTGCGGCTGACCCGCGGCCTGCTGTTGATGGAGCTGAACTTCATCGGCCTGCAGGCGGCTATTACCCTGATTGATATCAACGTTGCCGGTAAAAACGGCGTTATCAGGATAATTACCCTTCGCATGATCGGCATCGATCGTCACCGGCAGGTCGTTGGGTTTCCCTTCAACCAGAGGACGATTGTAGCTTGGGACGCCAAGCATACATTGCGTGGCGAGATCGGCAGCGAGGCCCTGTTGGCTATACAAGGCGCTGGCAATCATGGTGGCCAGGAGGCTGGGAATACGTTTTTTCATACGTTGTATTTGTTGTTCCGTCATCGTGTGGCAGCGGCTTGCAAACGGTCAGAGCCTAACGTACTCATCTTAATCGCGCTAGTGTTAATCCTGCCCGTTTCGAACCCGAGCGTTAGGCACCGTGTAGAATGACGAGTATGATAAAGCAAATTATAGGCTATGTCCCACAATTGACCGAGGCGTCAACGCTTTGTAATGTGCGGTCAGATATAGCTTAACTGGCGGCAGAGAGATTGGGGAGTCTATGCAGTATTTGGGTAAAATAATTGGCGTTGCGGTTGCGTTGATGATGGGTGGCGGCTTCTGGGGCGTGGTGCTGGGCTTCTTAATTGGACATATGTTTGACCGGGCGCGCAGTCGTCGGCTGAATGTTTTTACCAACCAGCAGGAGCGTCAGTCGCTATTTTTCTCCACCACCTTCGAGGTGATGGGGCATCTGACTAAATCCAAAGGGCGCGTCACCGAAGCGGATATCCACGTCGCCAATTTACTGATGGATCGCATGAGCCTGCACGGCGAAGCGCGCACCGCGGCGCAGCACGCGTTTCGGGTCGGAAAATCAGATGATTACCCGCTGCGTGAGAAAATGCGCCAGCTGCGCAGCGTCTGTTTTGGTCGGTTCGATTTGATTCGGATGTTTCTGGAAATTCAGCTGCAGGCGGCCTTCGCTGACGGCGACCTGCACCCCAACGAACGCGAAGTACTGTTTGTCATTGCCGATGAACTGGGTATCTCCCGCGCCCAGTTTGAGCAGTTCCTGCGTATGATGCAGGGCGGCGCGCAGTTTGGCGGCGGTTCGCAGCAGTCATACGGGCAGCATGGCGGCAACGCTGGCTGGCAGCAGGCGCAGCGCGGGCCAACTCTTGAAGATGCCTGTAATGTGTTGGGGGTAAAGCCGACCGACGATGCCACCACCGTCAAGCGCGCCTATCGTAAGCTGATGAGCGAGCATCATCCGGATAAACTGGTGGCGAAAGGCTTACCGCCGGAAATGATGGAGATGGCTAAGCAAAAAGCGCAGGAAATCCAGAAAGCCTGGGAGCTGATTAAAGAGCAGCGCGGATTCTAAACTACTGGCCTCTCCCCGTTGGGGAGAGGCGTCAGGATGCGCTTGTGGCGCGACGATACATACGGCGCGGATGGCCAATCTTCCCGTACAGCATCTCCACTTCCAGAAAGCCGATCTCCACGCAGTGCTCCAGATAGCGCCGGGCAGTGGTTTTGCTTAATCCAGCCTCGCTAACCACTTCATCCACCGAAAAGCAGCGATCCTCTCTGCCGGTAAACAGGTTTTGCACCAGCGCCAGCGTTTTCTCCTCAATGCCTTTACTGCCGCTGTCGGTACGGTAGTTTTTTGCTTGTAGTTGATACAGCGAATCGACGTTCTGCTGGTCGACAATCTTCCATTCACGCTGTTGATCGTAAAACTGCACAAACCGCTCTAGCGACTGGCTCAGGCGCTTCCATGACACCGGCTTGAGAATGTAATCGAAAGCGCCGTTGCGGATAGCCAGGCTACAGGTTTCCATATCGCTGGCGGCAGTGATAAAAATCACCGAGCAGTGGGCATTAGCCAGAACAGGATCGGTCATCAGCGTGACCCCTTTACCATCCGGCAGGTAGTTATCGAGCAGCACCAACTGCGGTGGCCTGGTATTGAGCATTTGCCGCGCTTGAGTGAGTGAGGCTGCTATACCCACCAGACGCATGCGCGGGTGTTTCTGGATAAGCTCGGCGTGCAGCCGCGCCAGTTCGTTTTCATCTTCGATGATCAGGACATCGACCAGGTCATGATGCATAGTGCGTCTCTTGTTGCGGATGAACAGGCCCATCAGCGGGAATAAACAGCGTGAAAATCGCGCCGCGCGGCGTGTTATCGGACACTTCAATTGTGCCGCCCGCCTGAGTGACATAACGTTCAATAAGATACAGACCCATGCCGTGATCGCCACGGGTTTTGGTGGTAACACCGCGTTCAAAAATGCGCTCGCGGATTTCCGCACGAATACCAACCCCGCGGTCAGCCACTTCAATCATTAACTCCCGGGCGTTCAACTGGATCAGAACCTCAACCGGTTCGTGCGGCAGTTCGGCGCGCTGAGTGGCTTCAATGGCGTTATCCAGCAGGTTGCCGATGATAGAAATTAACTCGGACTCCATCAACGACGGCAGAGGACGGTCGATACGACAGGCCGGGTCAAAGCTCAGCTCAACGCCTTTTTCCCGCGCCCTGGCGGCTTTACCCAGCAGCAGTCCGCAGAGCGTCGGTGAATTAAAGTGCGATGAGATAAAGTCCAGCAGCTCTTGGGCATGTTCCGACTGCGCCTGAATATAGCGAATCGCCTCATCATAGTGGCCCAGATGCAGTAGTCCGGATAGCGTGGTCATGCGGTTTAGCTGCTCGTGACGCATGATGCGCAGGTTGTCGACGTAGCGTTTGACCTGGCTGAGCTGGGCGCTAAGGGAGTTGATTTCGTCGCGGTCGCGGAAGGTAATTACCCAGCCCTGTAGCGAATCCTCCAGCATGATACGCACCCGGCTGGCGAGCACGGTAAGCTGATTAAAGCGACACAGCTCATCGTGGGTATCGCTTTCGAGCATCTCTGTGCTGGCGAAAAACGGTTGCGGGGTGATGACATTATCGATCGACTTACCTCGTAGCTGGTGCGCGGGCTGGCTCAGCCCGAGCAGGCTGCGGGCGGCATGGTTTATCACTTTAATTCGCCGATTGTGGTCGATCACAATCACCCCTTCGTATATCGACTCCATCATTGCTTTTTGTTGGCGCACCAGCAGGCCGATTTCCCGCGGCTCGAGCGAGAAAATCTGCTTCTTGATGCTGCGGGTGAAGTACCAGGAGAAGACAAACAGCGCGATAAGCAGCAGTACGGCGGCGACGAAAATATTAATCACTTTTTCCAGCGTGATGCTGTCGAGGTAGCTGGTGAGATAGCCAACGGAGACAATGCCGACAACCCGACCCGCATCATCGAGAATCGGCGCTTTGCTGCGTAGCGAAATACCGAGCCCGCCTTTACGGATGGTGGTGGTGCTTTTCCCCTCCAGCACCGCCTGGTTATCGCCGCCAACTAACCGCGTACCGACCCATTCCGGATGGACCGAGTGAAATAGATGCACTCCCCGCTTATCGCCAATCACAATAAAGCTGGCGTCGCTGTGGGCGGCGATATTTTGCATAAACGGTTTTATCGCCTGCGGGTCTTCAAGTGCCACCTGCTGGCGTAAATTCGGCATTAAAGCAATTTCTTCCGCCTGTATTTTAGCGCGGGCGCTCATTTCCTGATAAAGCTGATGGCTGGCATCGAAATAATAATAAACCCCCAGCAGTGCGAACAGAACTGAGAAAAAGGCGACCAGCGAAATGAACAACTTAAATTGAAATGAAACTTTCATAAGTATGATGCACAGTATCAGGGATGCGGCACTTTATCATCTTTTGCGCTGCCGACATCATGGTTGAAGGAAACTTGTGAACGCCTACACAGGCGTCAGGGAACCAGAATTATCCGCTGGCGGTGAATTTATCAAGGTGAATGAGCAGGTAGATTTAAAACCATAAAAACCACGCTAATAAATCAGAGAAATATCACATTAATAATAGAAACCATAAAAACCATAGTGACCATTAAAACTTCGTTCTTAATCTGGCAAGACTCACATTAAGTCTGCGTATGGCCCTCTAACCTGAAAAGTAATAATAACCAGAGGGCTTAATTATGAGCACCACAGACAATGCATTCTCTGCAACCATCGATCCTATTAACACGCCGAAAGCACCGCTCAAGCAGCGCTGGTGGCATATCCTCGATAACTGGAAAGTCGGTATTATCCCGCTGCCGCTGTTTCTACTAGCCGGTGGCCTGATCACGCTGGACTGCCTGGGTGGCAAGCTGCCGAGCGACATTGTGGTGATGGTGGCAACGCTGGCCTTTTTCGGCTTTGCCTGCGGTGAATTCGGTAAGCGTTTGCCGGTTCTGGGCAAGCTCGGCGCGGCGGCGATCTGCGCGACGTTTATTCCCTCCGCGCTGGTGCACTATGGCCTGCTGCCGGACGTGGTGGTGGAGTCGACCACCAAGTTCTATAAGTCGACCAACATTCTCTATCTCTACATTTGCTGCATCATCGTCGGCAGCATCATGAGCATGAACCGTACCACGCTAATTCAGGGCTTTCTGCGGATTTTCTTCCCGATGCTGTGCGGAGAAATCGTTGGCATGCTGGTTGGCGTTGGCGTCGGTACCGCTCTGGGGCTGGAGCCGTTCCAGGTATTCTTCTTTATTGTCCTGCCGATTATGGCTGGCGGCGTAGGTGAGGGGGCTATCCCGCTGTCGATAGGCTATGCCGCGCTGATGCATATGGATCAGGGCGTTGCGCTGGGCCGCGTGCTGCCGATGGTGATGTTGGGCAGCCTGACGGCGATTGTTATCTCCGGCTGTTTAAACCAGCTCGGCAAGCGCTTCCCGCATTTAACCGGCGAAGGACAGCTGATGCCAAACCGCCGCAACGAAACGCACCGCGAAGAGTCCGCTGAGGGAAAAATGGATGTGACGACGCTGGCCTCCGGCGCGCTGCTGGCTGTGCTGCTGTATATGCTGGGAATGTTGGGTCAAAAGATGATTGGCCTGCCGGCTCCGGTGGGGATGTTGTTCCTCGCAGTACTGCTGAAACTGGCTAACGGTGTCTCTCCGCGTCTGCAGGAGGGCTCGCAGATGGTGTATAAATTTTTCCGCACGGCAGTGACCTATCCGATTTTGTTTGCCGTTGGCGTGGCGATCACCCCCTGGCAGGAGCTGGTCAACGCCTTCACTGTGAGCAACCTGCTGGTGATTATCAGCACCGTGTCGGCGCTGGTGGCGACTGGCTTTGTGGTGGGGAAAAAGATAGGTATGCACCCGATTGATGTGGCGATTGTTTCCTGCTGCCAGAGCGGTCAGGGCGGCACCGGCGACGTGGCGATTCTGACTTCCGGCAACCGCATGAACCTGATGCCGTTCGCGCAGATCGCAACAAGAATTGGTGGTGCGATTAATGTTTCATTGGGTCTGCTATTCCTCAGTCATTTTTTAGCCTGATTTAACTTTTTTGTAACAGTTAAGTCTGCTTTTTCGTGCTAAATGGCGCAGAAAATTTCTGCGCCCCGTCTCCAAAACAGGGATCGTTTAGCGATACAATCAGCGCCATTATTCGCTATTGCGACGACAGCCCGATCGCTGTCTTTTATTAAGTGAGGAGAGGAACAAATGTCAGTGGATACTCTCGCCCGTGAGGGCGTAAGCATGGAAGCGCTGCTGGCGGCGAAAGAGCAGCGTGCGGCTCGCCAGGCCGACTGGTTAGCCCATTATCAACAGCCGGTGATTTCGCTGACCCTGGTGACGCCGGGTGCGGTGAAAGACAGTATTCGCTACCGTAATATGATGGGTGTGGCGCTGCAGGCCTGCGATCAGATGCTGTGGAAACATCGCTGGCAAACGCTCGATCGCCAGGTATTGTGGCTGCCGACCGGCCCGGAAGCGCTGTGGTGTGTTGATCACGCCGCCAGTGAAATCAAAGCGTTTTGCTCGGAGCTGGAACAGACTCATCCGCTGGGCCGCCTGTGGGATATCGACGTGATTTGCCCGAAAAATGGTCTGGTTGGTCGTCAATCAATGGGTGAAAATCAACGCCGCTGCCTGCTGTGCGAAGAACCCGCGCACGCCTGCGCCCGCAGTCGTCGTCATGATACCGGGCTGGTTGTCGCTCGCGTCGAGAAGATGATTGATGCGTGGTTTGCCCGCGATTAACGCGAACTTCTCGTTTGCTGAATAAGCGATGGGATAGCCCGGGTGAGCCGCTAGCGGCACGACCCGGGACAGTTCTGAACGATTAGAAATCGACGGGGGCGCGAAACGTCATCGCGTTACCGAACGATGGGTGGGTGATAGTCAGCGTTTCGGCGTGCAGCAGCAGACGCGGCGCCATGGCCAGCGCTTCTGGCGAGGCGTAAAAGCGGTCGCCAAGAATCGGATGGCCCAACGCCAGCATATGCACGCGCAGCTGATGCGAACGTCCGGTAATCGGCTTGAGGCGCACACGGGCGGTATTATCCTGTGCGAACTCCAGCACTTCATACTCGGTTTGCGCTGCTTTGCCGGTTTCGTAACACACCTTCTGCTTTGGCCGGTTCGGCCAGTCGCAAATCAGCGGTAAATCCACCAGACCTTCCGCTTTTTCCGGATGCCCCCACACGCGGGCGACGTACTGCTTTTTCGTCTCGCGTTCGCGGAACTGACGCTTCAGCTCGCGCTCGGCTGCTTTGGTCAGCGCCACCACAATCACGCCGCTGGTGGCCATATCCAGGCGGTGCACTGACTCAGCCTGCGGGAAGTCGCGCTGAATGCGCGTCATCACGCTGTCTTTGTGTTCCTCCAGCCGCCCCGGCACGGACAACAAGCCGCTGGGCTTGTTGACCACCATAATGTGCTCATCCTGATAGAGGATAACCAGCCAGGGATCCTGTGGCGGATTGTAGTTTTCCATCGCCATATTCGCGTTCCGTTACTGGTGGGTGACCACGATTAAGCGCAGCGCGTCGAGACGCCAGCCTGCCTGGGCCAGCGCGTCCATCACCTGCTGACGGTTGCTCTCGATAGCCGCCAGTTCATCATCGCGGATGTTCGGGTTAACGGCGCGCAGCGCTTCAAGACGCGACAGTTCAGCCGACAGCTTATCGTCAGCTTCGCTACGCGCGGCGTCGATCAGCGCTTGGGCCGCTTTTGCCACCTGGCCTTCGCCCTGCTGCAAAATGGCGTGAACATCCTGTTGGACGGCGTTAACCAGCTTGCTGCCGGTATGGCGGTTAACTGCGCTCAGCTGGCGGTTAAAGCTTTCGAACTCCACCTGGCCGGCGAGGTTATTACCGTTTTTGTCGAGCAGCATGCGCACCGGCGTCGGCGGTAGGAAGCGGTTAAGCTGCAGATGCTTCGGCGCCTGCGCTTCGACGACGTAAATCAGCTCCAGCAGCAGGGTTCCTACCGGCAGCGCTTTGTTCTTCAACAGGGAAATGGTGCTGCTGCCGGTATCGCCGGAGAGGATCAGATCCAGGCCGTTGATAATCAGCGGGTGCTCCCAGGTGATGAACTGTGCGTCTTCGCGAGACAGCGCAACATCACGTTCGAAGGTAATGGTGCAGCCATCTTCCGGCAGACCCGGGAAGTCAGGGACCAGCATATGATCGGACGGGGTCAGCACAATCAGGTTTTCACCGCGATCGTCCTGGTTGATACCGACAATATCAAACAGGTTCATGGAGAAGGCGATAAGGCTAGTGTCATCATCCTGCTCTTCAATGCTTTCCGCCAGTGCCTGGGCTTTTTCTCCGCCGTTAGAGTGGATCTCCAGCAGGCGGTCGCGACCCTGTTCCAGTTGGACTTTCAGCGCGTCATGCTGCTGGCGGCAGGATTTGATCAAATCGTCAAAGCCGTCGGTATTTTCTGGCGCGGCAAGGTAGTTAATCAGTTCGTTATGCACGCTGTCGTAAACGGTGCGGCCGGTCGGACAGGTGTGCTCGAATGCGTCCAGCCCTTCGTGATACCAACGTACCAGCACCGACTGAGCGGTTCTTTCCAGATACGGAACGTGGATCTGAATATCGTGGGCCTGGCCGATACGGTCCAGACGGCCGATACGCTGCTCGAGCAGATCCGGGTTGAACGGCAGGTCGAACATCACCAGGTTGCTGGCGAACTGGAAGTTACGCCCTTCGGAGCCGATTTCAGAACACAGTAGCACTTGAGCGCCGGTATCCTCTTCAGCAAACCAGGCGGCGGCGCGGTCGCGCTCGATAATCGACATGCCCTCATGGAACACTGCCGCGCGGATACCTTCGCGCTCGCGCAGTACCTGCTCCAGCTGCAGCGCGGTGGCCGCTTTGGCGCAGATGACCAGCACTTTCTGCGAGCGATGGCTGGTGAGGTGGCCCATCAGCCAATCGACGCGCGGGTCGAAGTTCCACCAGGTACCGCTATCACCTTCAAATTCCTGATAAATCTGTTCCGGGTAGAGCATATCGCGAGCGCGCTCTTCGGCAGTTTTGCGGGCACCCATAATGCCGGAGACCTTGATAGCGGTCTGATACTGGGTCGGCAGCGGCAAACGAATGGTGTGCAGCTCGCGTTTCGGGAAACCCTTGACGCCGTTACGGGTGTTGCGGAACAGCACGCGGCTGGTGCCGTGGCGATCCATCAGCATGGAGACCAGCTCCTGACGGGCGGCCTGGGCGTCATCGCGGTCGCTGTTGGCGGCCTGCAATAACGGCTCGATATCCTGCTCGCCGATCAGATCGCTCAGCGCGTTCAGCTCGGCATCGTTGAGTTTATTGCCCGCCAGCAGCAGGGCAACGGCGTCGGCCACCGGGCGGTAGTTTTGCTGTTCTTCAACGAACTGAGCGAAATCATGGAAACGGCTAGGGTCAAGCAGACGCAGGCGAGCGAAGTGGCTCTCCATACCCAGCTGCTCCGGGGTTGCGGTCAGCAGCAGAATGCCCGGCACGCGTTCGGCCAGCTGTTCAATCGCCTGATATTCACGGCTAGGTGCCTCTTCGCTCCACACCAGGTGGTGTGCTTCGTCGACGACCATAATGTCCCACTCTGCATCGCACAGGTGTTCCAGACGTTGCTTGCTGCGGCGCACGAAATCCAGCGAGCAGATAACCAGCTGTTCGGTTTCGAACGGGTTAAAGGCGTCGTGCTGGGCTTCGGCATAGCGTTCGTCATCAAACAGCGAGAAGCGCAGGTTGAAGCGGCGCAGCATTTCCACCAGCCATTGGTGTTGCAGAGTTTCCGGAACGACGATCAGCACGCGTTCGGCAGCGCCACTGAGCAATTGTTGATGGAGGATCATCCCGGCTTCGATGGTTTTACCTAAGCCCACTTCATCTGCCAGCAGGACGCGCGGCGCGTGACGGCGCCCGACATCGTGGGCGATATTCAACTGATGCGGGATCAGGCTGGTGCGCTGTCCGCGCAGGCCGCTCCACGGCATACGGTACTGTTCGCTTTGAAATTTGCGCGCGCGATAGCGCAGGGCGAAACGGTCCATGCGGTCGATCTGTCCGGCGAACAGGCGATCCTGGGGTTTGCTGAAGACCAGCTTGCTGTCGAGCAGCACTTCACGCAGGACGACGTTGGCTTCTTCGGTATCGAGACGGGTGCCGGTATAGGCCAGCAGGCCGTTCTCTTCATTAACTTCGTCAACCTGGAGCTGCCAGCCTTCGTGGCTGGTGATGGTATCGCCCGGGTTAAACATCACGCGGGTGATCGGGGAGTCGTTGCGTGCGTACAGACGGTTTTCGCCGATAGCAGGGAAAAGAAGGGTAACCATGCGCGCATCCAGCGCAACCACCGTCCCTAATCCCAGTTCGCTCTCTGTGTCGCTAATCCAGCGTTGACCAAGTGTAAAAGGCATATATGTTCGGCTCTTTAGTTCTTTAATTGCAGGCAATAGTTGAGGGTCTCCAGAAAGGTCGGAGATGCGTCAATATTGGGTCCGGGAATGGAAAGGGCGCTATATTACTGGATGGCGGAACGTTCGTCACGTCCTGCTCACCCTTCAATTTACTGCTTTTTTGCAGGTTGAATGAATGAGTAAAAATCAAAATAGCCCCAGCTGACCTGTCACTATTGTAGCAAAATCGTCGTCGACAAAGGGAAGAATTCCGTCGGCAACAGGCTGCAATTGCTTTGACAAATAGTGCTCATAATCGAGCGGTGATTGCTGATAGTCCACCGGCTCGGGCCCGCTGGTGGTCCAGACATACTTAATGCTGCCGCGCTGCTGATACTGCTGCGGCCTGCCCAGCTTGACGTTTTGCTCATCCGCGAGCCTGGCTGCTCGCACGTGCGGCGGCACATTGCGCTGATACTCCGCCAGCGGGCGGCGCAGGCGTTTACGGTAGATCAGCCGATCGTTAAGCTCGCCGTTCATCAGCTTATCAATGGTTTCGCGCACATACTCCCGGTAAGGCTGATTGCGGAAGATGCGCAGATAAAGCTCCTGCTGAAACTGCTGGGCCAGCGGCGTCCAGTCGGTGCGTACCGTCTCCAGTCCTTTAAAAACCATCCGCTGCTCGTCACCATCCTGAATCATCCCGGCATAGCGTTTTTTACTGCCGGTATCGGCACCGCGGATTGTCGGCATTAAAAAGCGGCAGAAGTGGGTTTCAAACTCCAGTTCCAGGATGCTGGTCAGATTATCTTTGCCAAGTTCTGTTGCCCACCACGCATTGACGAAGGCCACCAGCGAATGGCCGATTTTCGTCGCCTCTTCTTCGCTGTGGGCGCGCTTTAGCCACACGAAGGTGGAGTCGGTATCGCCGTAGATAACGTCATAGCCCTGGGATTCAATCAGCGCTTTGGTCTGGCGCATAATCGCGTGGCCGCGCATGGTGATTGAGGAGGCCAGGCGCGGATCGAAAAAGCGGCAGGCGCTGGTGCCCAGCACGCCATAAAAGGCGTTCATGATGATCTTCAGCGCCTGTGACAGCGGTTTGTTTTTGTGCAGTTTAGCCTCGTCTCGCCCGTGCCAGATTTGCCCGACAATGCCCGGCAGGCAGTGTTTCTCACGCGAGAAGCGCGCGCCAAGAAAGCCTTCGGTGCTGTGTTCGTTATCGGGCTGCGCCAGCCCCTCAACCAGCCCGACCGGGTCAATCAGGAAGGTACGGATAATTGACGGGTACAGGCTCTTATAGTCCAGCACCAGCACCGAATCATACAGGCCGGGCCGCGAGTCCATCACGTAGCCGCCGGGGCTGGCCTGCGGCGGTACTTCGCCGAGGTTTGGCGCGACGTAGCCCAACCGGTGCATACGCGGGAAATAGAGGTGGCCGAAGGCGGCGACCGAGCCGCCGTGACGATCCGCGGGCAGGCCGTTGACCGTCGCGCGTTCCAGCAAAAACGGCATGATCTCCGTTTTATGAAAGATACGCGTAACCAGCTCGCAATCCTGCAGGTTATAGGTCGCCAGCGCCGGTTTATCTTCATTAAAGCGGCGGTCGATTTCGTCCATCCGATCCCAAGGATTATCGATGGCTTTCCCCTCGCCGAGCAGCTCGCGAGCGACTGATTCCAGCGCAAAAGAGGAGAAGTTCCAGAAGGCGGATTTTAGCGCCTCAATGCCGTCGATAATCAAGCGGCCGTTGGCCTGAGCGAAGAAGACGCCGTTTTTAAACCCGTGCTCGCGCCACTCCAGTTCGCTGTTGCCGCGCCCTAGCATCAGCGGGATACGATAGCGCTCGGCGTGCTTTTGCAGGACACGTAAATCGAACTGCACTACGTTCCAGCCAATCAGTACGTCCGGGTCGTGGGCGGCAAACCAGGCGTTCAGCTTTTCCAGCAGCAGGGGGCGGCTGGCAACATACTCCAGCTCAAAATTGACGGCTGGCGGCGAGGCCGGTTCAGGCCCGAGCATATAGACGACCCGCTGCCCGCAGCCTTCAAGACCGATGCAGTAGAGCTCGCCGTGGCGGCTGGTTTCGATATCCAGCGAGACCCATTTCAGCGGCGGGCGGTAGTCGGGGTTGGGCTTCATTCGCGCGTTGACCAACTGCTGGCCGCGCGCGTCACCTTCGACCCACACCGGGGCGGTGATAAAGCGCTCCATCAGATAGCGCTCTGGCGGACGAATATCGCCTTCATAGACCGTGATGCCGTTTTCGCGCAGCTTTTTTTCCAGCCGCATCAGCTGGCGGTGAGCGCGGCAGTAGAGGCCAAACACCGGCTGGCGATGAAAATCTTTTAGGGTAAGGGGAGCAAGACGGTGGCCGTTTTCCCCTTGCAGCAGGCGTTCAACCTGCGCGCGCTGGGATTCGGGGATGAAAGCAACGGATTCCTGCGGCGGCAGCGTGACCTGAAGCGGGCCGTCATCGGTCGCTAGCCAGAAGGTCAGTTCGGTGCCCTGCGCGGTATCCCGCCAGTGACGGGTCAGTAAAAAACCTTCTCGTGGCTGCGTCACGCCGTGCTCTCATTAGTAAAAACCAGGCCTGATTATAGCCTGGTTCATGCAATGGTGCTGGGGTTTTATACAGGTGTGGCGGGCATCCGTTCCCGGAGGCGGCGCTTCGCACCTGTCCGGGCTACCAGACTTGCAGACGGTTGTGGAGTTTTACTGCCCGTAATAGGCTTTCGCCCCGTGTTTACGCAGATAGTGTTTATCCAGCAGCGTTTGCTGCATATCTGGTAATTGCGGTGCCAGCTGGCGGCAGAAGATGCCCATATAGGCGATCTCTTCGAGCACAATAGCGTTATGCACAGCGTCTTCGGCGTTTTTCCCCCAGGCAAACGGGCCGTGGGAGTGCACCAGTACACCGGGCATTTGCGCCGGATCGATGCCTTTTTCACGGAAGGTTTCGACAATCACCTCGCCAGTTTCCCACTCGTATTCACCATTGATTTCGTCGTCGGTCATCAGGCGGGTGCAGGGAACCGCGCCGTAGAAATAGTCGGCGTGGGTGGTACCGGTAGCGGGAATCGACTGCCCGGCCTGCGCCCAGATGGTGGCGTGGCGCGAATGGGTGTGGACGATGCCGCCCAGCGTTGGAAATGCCTGATACAGCAGGCGGTGAGTTGGCGTATCTGAAGAGGGTTTTTTCTTGCCTTCAACCACTTCGCCAGTCTCAAGGCTGACCACGACCATGTCTTCGGCGGTCATCACGCTGTAGTCGACGCCGGAAGGTTTAATCACCAGTACGCCCTGTTCACGGTCGACGGCGCTGACGTTGCCCCAGGTAAGGGTGACAAGATTGTGCTTTGGCAGGGCCAGGTTGGCTTCCAGTACCTGGCGTTTGAGATCTTCTAACATAATGTACTCCAAATAGCAGGCGAGTCAGGTTTCCCTCACCCCGGCCCTCTCCCGAAGGGAGAGGGAGAAAGGCGGACCGCGCTTGAACTTTCCTCCTCAGCCGAAGGGAGAGGGAGAAAGGCGGCATTGCGCTCGATCGGTCCCCTCTCCCCGCTGGGGAGAGGGTTAGGGTGAGGGGAACGGCCTCTTAACGTTTTGAACCGTAATAAACTTCGTTCCAGCGCAGCGCATCTTTGAACGATGGCAGGCGGGTCTCGTTATCAATGACGGTCAGCTCGATATCCTGCAGTTCGGCGAACTGGCGCATATCGTCCAGGGTCAGCGCGTGGCTGAAGACGGTGTGGTGCGCGCCGCCTGCGATAATCCAGGCTTCAGACGCGGTGCGCAGGTCCGGATGGGCTTTCCACAGGGCGTTAGCCACCGGCAGCTTCGGCAGATCGTGCGGGGTTTTCACCGTTTCAATGGTGTTAACCAACAGACGATAGCGATCGCCGAGATCGATCATGCTGGCGACGATCGCCGGGCCGGTCTGGGTATTGAAAATGATACGCGCTGGATCGGCTTTACCGCCGATGCCCAGCGGCTGCACGTCGAGAATCGGTTTCTCGGCGGTAGCTATGGTCGGGCAGACTTCCAGCATGTGTGAGCCCAGCGCCAGATCGTTGCCTTTCTCGAAGTGGTAGGTGTAATCCTCCATAAAAGAGGTGCCGCCCTGCAGACCAGTTGCCATCACCTTCATGATGCGAAGCAGAGCGGCGGTTTTCCAGTCGCCCTCGCCCGCAAAGCCGTAGCCCTGCTGCATCAGACGTTGTACGGCCAAACCCGGAAGCTGTTTCAGGCCGTGTAAATCTTCAAATGTGGTGGTGAACGCATGGAACCCACCTTGTTCGAGGAAGCGCTTCATCCCCAGTTCGATGCGTGCAGCATCAATCACGTTCTGACGCTTATCGCCGTGGATTTGCGCCGCAGGCGTCAGTCGGTAGGTACTTTCGTACTCATCGATCAGCGCGCTGATTTCACCCTCAGTGACCGCGTTAACCACCTGCACCAGATCGCCCACTGCCCAGGTGTTAACCGTGAAGCCGAACTTGATTTGCGCGGCAACTTTATCACCGTCAGTGACCGCCACTTCACGCATGTTGTCGCCGAAACGGCACACTTTCAGATGGCGAGTATCCTGTTTTGATACCGCCTGGCGCATCCATGAGCCGATGCGCTGATGAGCTTCCTGATCCTGCCAGTGGCCAGTCACCACGCTGTGCTGCTGACGCATACGCGCGCCGATGAAACCGAACTCGCGGCCGCCGTGTGCGGTCTGGTTCAGGTTCATAAAGTCCATATCGATGCTGTCCCACGGCAGAGCCGCGTTGTACTGGGTATGGAACTGCATCAGCGGTTTATTGAGGATAGTCAGGCCGTTAATCCACATTTTGGCAGGCGAGAAGGTATGCAGCCACACCACCATCCCGGCGCACTTATCATCGTAGTTCGCGTCGCGGCAAATATGGGTGATTTCATCTGGGGTGGTGCCCAGCGGTTTGAGCACCAGTTTGCACGGCAGTTTGGCTTCCGCATTGAGGCTATTCACCACATGTTCGGCATGCTTCGTGACTTGACGCAGCGTTTCTGGGCCATACAGATGCTGGCTACCAATAACGAACCACACTTCATAGTTATTAAAAATTGTCATTTTCATGTCCTTAATGGGTGAGAGCTGCCTGGGATTGCGGGGCTGTTTCCGCCTTTGCAGTCGAAGGGAGATAGAGTTGTTCTGCGCTGACCGACCATTGTTGGTAGCGCTGATAGAGTTGTTCGAAACGTTGTGCCTGCTCAGGGCGCGGCTGCAAGGTACTTTCCACCTGGCTGGCCATGTTCTCCTGCGCGGTCGGAATATCGCGGTACACGCCAGCGGCGACGGCGGCAAAGATGGCGGCGCCCAGAGCGCAGCACTGATCGGAAGCGACGATTTGCAGCGGGCGATTCAATACATCGCAGCAGGCCTGCATGATTACCTGGTTTTTCCGCGCAATGCCGCCAAGCGCCATCACGTTATTGACCGGAATACCCTGTTCGGTGAAGCACTCCATAATGGCGCGTGCGCCGAAAGCGGTAGCGGCAATCAGTCCGCCGAACAGCGCCGGAGCGTCGGTGGCGAGGTTCAGGTCGGTAATCACCCCTTTCAAACGCTGGTTTGCGTTCGGCGTGCGGCGACCGTTAAACCAGTCCAGCACCACCGGCAGATGTTCGAGGGACGGATTTTTCGCCCAGGCTTCGGTCAGCGCAGGTAGCAGCTGTTTTTGGCTAACTTTGATCTGCTCTTTCAGCTCCGGATTCGCGAGCGCCAACTGCTCGAGCGGCCAACCAAGAATGCGGCCAAACCAGGCATAGATGTCGCCAAACGCGGATTGTCCGGCTTCCATACCGATAAAGTCAGGCACCACGCTACCGTCTACCTGGCCGCAGATCCCTTTCACCGTACGTTCGCCAACGCTTTGTTTGTCGGCAATCAGGATGTCGCAGGTTGAGGTACCGATAACTTTGACCAGCGCGTTAGGTTGGGCACCAGCACCGACTGCGCCCATATGACAGTCGAAAGCGCCGCCGGAGATGGTGACGGTTTGCGTCAGACCCAGGCGCTGCGCCCATTCGGCGGTCAGCGTGCCGACAGGTAAATCGGCGGTCCAGGTTTCGCTGAACATCGGCCAGGTCAGGTTCTGGTTAAGAATGGGGTCGAGTTCATCGAAGAAGCTGGCCGGCGGCAGGCCACCCCAGCTATCGTGCCACAGTGATTTGTGCCCGGCGCTGCAGCGGCCACGACGAATATCCTGCGGGCGGGTGGTGCCGGAAAGCAGGGCTGGAACCCAGTCGCACAGCTCAATCCACGAAGTGGCGGCCTTGGCAACGGCGCTATCCTCGCGGGTGACATGGAGGATCTTGGCCCAGAACCACTCGCTGGAGTAGATGCCGCCGATATAGCGAGAGTAGTCCTCTTTGCCTGGCTGGTGGCACAGACGGGTGATAGCCTCCGCCTCTTCCACCGACGTGTGGTCTTTCCACAGTACGAACATGGCATTAGGGTTGTTGGCGAACTCTTCGCGTAACGCCAGGACATTGCCGTCAGCATCAATCGGCGCGGGCGTTGAGCCAGTGCTGTCGACGCCGATACCCACGACGGCGGCGCGTTGTTCGGCGCTCAATGACGCCAGGACGCTTTTCAGCGCGGCTTCCATTGATTCAATGTAATCACGTGGATGATGGCGGAACCGATTGTTCGGGCCATCGCAGAACAGCCCCTCCTGCCAGCGCGGATACCATTCGACGCTTGCGGCGAGCTCTTCGCCGGTCGCGCATTCCACTGCCAGGGCGCGTACTGAATCACTGCCAAAATCGAGGCCAATCGCAATTGCCATTCTGTTACTCCATGCTAAAAAACATTCATGGTGAAACAGTAGATATTCGTGCCGAAAACCGTCAGGCTGTATTCGCTAATCTTATGGACTATATTGCTGTGAGGTCGCAAAGTGTGACGCCGTGCAAATATTCAATGTGGACTTTTCTGCCGTATTTATAGACACTTCAGTTATGTGCTGAATGCGTATGAATTGTGCGCTGTGCTCAGTTTTTGCCGAGAGAAGGCGGGTTTTAATTCGATTTCTAATCCACGTCGCAGTACGGGCTGTCAGCCAGACGATAAAATACAAGGTATGGACAATTGGTGTCCAAAATGTCTCCGGGAGAGCTGATTTTATGGCCGAAACGCAAAACGATCCTTTATTGCCGGGTTACTCCTTTAATGCCCATCTGGTGACGGGCCTGACGCCAATTGACGCAGAAGGCTATCTGGATTTCTTCATTGACCGCCCGCTGGGTATGAAGGGGTATATTCTGAACCTGACGATCCGCGGCGAAGGGGTAATCAACAACCACGGAGAGCAATTTATCTGCCGACCCGGCGATATGCTGCTGTTCCCACCGGGGGAGATTCACCATTATGGGCGCCACCCTGATGCCCGGGAGTGGTATCACCAATGGGTTTACTTCCGGCCGCGCGCCTACTGGCATGAATGGCTGAACTGGCCGACGATTTTTGCCCAGACCGGTTTTTTTCGCCCCGATGAGCAGTGGCAGACACGTTTTTGCGAACTGTTTGGTCAAATTGTTGATGCCGGGCAGGGGGCTGGGCGTTATTCCGAGCTGCTGGCGATAAACCTGATGGAGCAACTGCTGCTAAGGCGCATGGAGGCGATCAACGAGTCGCTGCACCCGCCGCTGGATAACAGGGTGCGCGATGCCTGTCAGTACATTAGCGATCATCTGGCGGACAGCCATTTTGATATTGCCAGCGTCGCCCAACATGTGTGCCTGTCGCCGTCGCGCTTATCGCATCTGTTCCGCCAGCAACTGGGCATCAGCGTACTCGGATGGCGGGAAGATCAGCGAATTAGCCAGGCCAAGCTACTGCTCAGCACCACGAGGATGCCAATCGCCACCGTAGGTCGCAACGTGGGCTTTGAGGACCAATTGTACTTTTCCCGGGTATTTAAGAAATGCACCGGCGCCAGCCCGAGTGAGTTCCGCGCGGGATGTGAATAAAAAGTAAAGAAAGTGAAATGATGACCCGGATTATTAACACTGCCAGTAAACTATACAAACAATTGATGGCTTGACGAAGTATTGGCGGCTCCGGAGAATCCGTGCTTCGTTTTTAAACCGGGTACATTATGCAAGCATTGCTGGAACACTTTATTACTCAATCCACGGTCTATTCCCTGATAGCCGTTCTGCTGGTTGCCTTCCTGGAGTCGCTGGCGCTGGTGGGGCTTATCTTACCGGGAACGGTAATGATGGCCGGATTGGGTGCGCTGATCGGCAGCGGTGAAGTTAACTTCTGGCAGGCGTGGCTGGCGGGGATTATTGGTTGCTTGCTCGGTGACTGGATTTCGTTCTGGCTTGGCTGGCGCTTTAAGAAGCCGCTGCACCGTTGGTCTTTTTTGAAGAAAAACAAAGCGCTGCTCGATAAAACCGAACATGCGCTGCATCAGCACAGTATGTTCACCATTTTGATTGGTCGATTCGTCGGACCGACGCGGCCGCTGGTGCCGATGGTTGCCGGAATGCTTGACCTGCCGGTCGCGAAATTTATTCCACCTAATATTATTGGCTGCCTGCTGTGGCCGCCGCTCTACTTTTTACCAGGAATTCTGGCCGGAGCGGCGATTGATATTCCGGCCGATGAGCATAGCGCCAGCTTTAAGTGGCTGCTGCTGGGGGCGGCGCTGTTGGCGTGGCTGGCTGCGTGGTTGTGCTGGCGACTGTGGCGCAGCGCCAAAAGTTCGGGAGATCGCTTAACCCGCTTCCTGCCGCGCTCTCGCCTGCTGTGGCTGACGCCGCTGATGCTGATTGCCGCCGGAGTGGCGCTGACTTTTGCCTTCAGCCATCCGCTGATGCCGGTCTATCTTGAGATCCTGCATAAGGTTATTTTGCGCTAATCCCCAATAGCGACGAGGCGCTGCTGTTGCCGCTGAGCAGTTCGGCAGTTGTGCCATCCCAGGCGATTCTCCCCTCGGCGACCACGATTGAACGCGCCGCAATGCGCGCCGCATCTTCCACGCTGTGCGACACCATCAATAGCGTCAACTGCTGCTGCTGACAAACGTCGGCGACCAGCACCAGCATCTCCTGGCGCAGAGCGGGATCGAGCGCCGAAAAGGGTTCATCCAGCAACAGTACCGGCTGCTTGCGCACCAGACAACGCGCTAGCGCCGCACGCTGCCGTTGGCCGCCGGACAGCTCGCCCGGCAGGCGTTCCAACAGCGAATCGATACCCATCTGCCCGGCAATAGCCTGCAAATGGTCTGTCTGTTCGGCATTTAACTTAAGCCCCGGATTCATCCCGAGCGCAATATTCTGGCGAATGGTCAGATGGTTAAAGAGGTTATTTTCCTGAAACAGCATCGATACCGGACGGCGCGCGGGCGGCGTATGGGTATGGGACTGGCCGTCGATGGAGATACTGCCGCTGGCGGGCGGTAAAAAACCGGCAATCAGGTTTAGCAGCGTGCTTTTCCCCGCGCCGCTGGGACCAAGAACCGCAATGCGCTCGCCGCGTTCAACGCCGAGCGTAAAGCGCATCGGCAGATGCTGGTAAAGCCAGGTCACATCATTCAGTTTTAGCATCACGCCCCGGAAGTTTTTCAATCACGCTAAAGAGTACAAAGCACAGCAGCAGGAGCAGCAGGGCGGTAACGGCGCCGTCCTGGCTACGGTAAGAGCCAATTTGCTGATACAGGTAGAACGGCAGGGTGCGGAAGTTTTCGTTGCCAAACAACGCCACGACACCGAAATCGCCAATCGACAGCACGCAGGCAAAGGCCAGAGCCTGGGCCAGCGGACGTTTTAAAGCGCGAAGCTCAACCACCCGCAAGCGGGTAAAACCGTGCATCCCCAACGACTGGCACAGCGTGCCATAGCGGGTAGCGATGTCGCGCATAGGGTTTTCCAGCACCTTAAGCGCATAGGGAATCGCCATTAGCGCATTGGTGAAAATCACGATGCCATCGGCGGATTCCGGTAGGCCCACGCTGTTATTGAGCAGCAGGAAGAAACCGGTCGCCAGTACGATGCCGGGCATCGCGAGGATTAACATCCCGCTGAGTTCAAGCGTCTGTCCGGCTAGCGGGTAACTGCGGGCGCGAAGCTCGCGGCTGCTCCACAGCAACATCATGGTCAGAATGACGCTTAAGACGCCAGCAGCAAGGGCGATGCGCAGTGAAGTCCATAGCGCCTGCCATAGCGCGGGCTGGCGCAGCACGCTAAACAGATTGCTGTTCAGACCGTCGAATACTACCGCCAGCAGCGGAGGCAGCAGAAGCATGAGCGCTGCGGTGATCAACGCAAAATCGCTTAAGCGACTGTGTAGTCGGTCGTCGGGATCGCGCCAGCCGTGGATGTTGCTGGCCCCGATGGCAAGGGCTTTGCTCAGGCGCTGGCTGAGCAATACCAGCCCGAGACAGCAGATCATCTGGATAAGCGCCAGCATCGCGGCGCGCGCCGGGTCGTAGTCAAAATTAAGCGCCTGGTAAATCGCCAGTTCGATGGTGGTGGCTCGCGGGCCGCCGCCCAGCGATAGCACGGTCGCAAAGCTGGCAAAGCAGAGCATAAAAATAAGCGCGGCGACAGGTGGAATTTGCCGACGCAGCCACGGCCATTCAACCAGCCTGAAGAAGACGTAACCGCGCATCCCGAGCTGGGCGGCGATTTGCCGCTGCTCGCCGGGGATGTTTTCCAGCGTCTGAAGTAACAGGCGCGTGGCCATCGGCATATTAAAGAACACGTGCGCCAGCAGGATCCCCTGTAGCCCGTAGGGCGAGAACTCCCACTGCCAGCCGAAAGCGTTAAATAATTCGGCGAGCCAGCCCTGGCGGCCATAGACGCTAAGAATACCAAACACCGCGACCAGCACCGGTAGGATTAAGGTCATTGCGCACAGACGCAGTAGCAGCGTGCGTCCGGGGAAGCGTCGACGATAGAGGGCGCGGGCGAGGAAAATCGCCGGAATTACCGAAAGCAGGGCCGAAAGAAACGCCTGCCAGAAGGAGAAACGTACCACGTGCCAGAGATAGCTATCGCTGACGATCGTACGCCAGGCCGCATCCGGTGCGCTGTTCCAGAGCGCCATAAAAGCGGCCAGCGCGACGGCGACCAACAAAGTGGCCGCCGTCAGGCCCGGCAGAAGCCAGCCGAAAGTTAGCGGCTGACGGCGCGTTGCCATGCGCTGATCCAGTTCTGGCGGTCTGTCGCCACCTGCTGCGGGGTAAACTCGAGGGTAGTTTGCGGTTTCATCAGCGTGTCAAAGCCTGCCGGGAGCGCAACCTGAGTGACCGGATACATCCAGTTGCCGGTCGGGATAGCGTTCTGGAAGCCAGGAGATACCATAAATTTGAGGAATTTTTCCGCCAGTTCCGGCTGCTTGCTGGCTGCGGTGCGGGCGGCAACCTCGACCTGTAGATAGTGGCCCTCAGCGAAGTTCGCCGCGGCATAGTTATCTTTCTTCTCTTCGATAATGTGATAGGCCGGGGAGGTGGTGTAGCTCAGTACCAGATCGCTTTCACCTTTCAGGAACAGGCCGTAGGCTTCGCTCCAGCCTTTGGTGACGGTAACGGTTTTCGCCGCCAGCTTCTGCCAGGCTTCCGGGGCTTTATCGCCGTAGACTTTTTGCATCCACAGCAGCAGGCCAAGGCCCGGCGTACTGGTGCGCGGATCTTCATAAATCACCCGCCATTTCTGGTCGCTCTCAACCAGTTCTTTCAGGCTTTTCGGCGGATTTTTAAGCTTATTTTTATCGTAAACAAAGGCGAAGTAGCCGTAATCAAAGGGGACAAAGGTATCGTTGTCCCAGCCGCCAGGCACGCTGAGCGCGGTGGCTGGTACGCCGCTTTTGGCGAACAGTTTGCTCTGGGAAGCAGCTTCCAGCAGGTTGTTATCCAGCCCAAGCACGACATCGGCTTTGCTGTTTTTACCTTCCATGCGCAGGCGGTTGAGCAGCGAGACGCCATCTTCCAGCGCCACAAACTTCAGCTCGCAGTTGCAGTCGGCTTCAAAAGCTTTTTTAATCGCCGGACCTGGTCCCCAGTCGGCGGAGAAAGAGTCGTAGGTATAAACGGTCAGGAGTGGTTTGGCGAAAACGGGCGCAGCGACCAGCGCCAGTAGCGGGAGTAATTTTTTCAACACTTTGCACCTCAGAAAAAAGGGGTGGCAAAGGATTTTGAGTGGGCCTCAAATCCCTTCGCCGGCGTTATCCGGATCAGGTTCGACGGGTATTTTCTCAGCCCATACGCTTCATCCTTCAAGCCGTATCTGCGTTAGCTTCGCGCGTTCACCCCAGTCACATAGTTATCTATGCTCCAGGGGATTCACCCGCTTGCTGGCTTGATGCAACTTGAATGATATTGCGTATGTTTATTAGCACCCCGTTGAGAACGGCAGTTAGTGTAATGATTTTGTTAGCTGACGGAAAGCCTTACGGCTCCGGTGGCGCAAACCACGCGGACTTAAAGTCGAACCAGCCGAGGGTATTCATGCGCACGCCGCGCATGCTGCGCTGCCCCTGGATCATCAGCCAATGGTGTATGAGCGGCACAATGGTTTGGTTGGCCAACAGCTGCTGGCTCCAGGTGGCCGGATTAAGCTCTCCTGCGCGCCAACGGCTGGCGTCCTGCTCCCAATCAATGGGAATACAGTGGCGAATCAGCGGGACTTCATACAACCATGCAAACAGGGAAAAATCGATCGGTAACGTGAAGTTGGCGCTATTGAGCCACACGTCGCTGACCACTTCGCCGCGATGCCACTCTTCGTACTCCAGCTCCTGAATTTCTAGTTTGACCTGATGCTCGGCCAGCAGCGTCGCCATAATCCCACCTATCAAGCGATGCTCGACGTGGTCCTGGTAATAGGTCAGCCTGACCGTCTCCAGTCCCGGCGGTTTTTCGCAAGCGTGGCTGCGCGCATGGTGCCAGCGGGGTAGCAGGCCGTAGGCCGGGAACCAGTTGCCCTGATAATGTTCACCAGCGTGATAGAGCAGGCTGGCGGGCTGGAACAGGTAGCTTAACCACTGGCGAACCGCGGTGTTGCTGCCGAGCGGGCTGCGGGCGTCGAACAGCAGATAGTAGCAACCCTCTTCCAGACGGCTTTCCACCGCTTTTTCACTCTCCGTGGTGCCCTGGAGCGTTAATCCGCCATTGGGTTCTTCGCTGATTTCCGGCAGCACCCAGACGTTAACTTCATCGATCAAGGCCCGATAGCCGAAATAATCATCGAAGGCATGGATCTTCAACTGGTTTTGGTTATTGCGGGCGACCGCATAAGGGCCGGTACCTATGGGGATGCTGGAGAAGTTGTCCATTGACTGCCAGTCGTGTGGCAGGATCATCGCTGGAACCTGGCTGAGCAGCCACGGTAGCCAACGATCGGGCTGACTGAGATGAATATCCAGCGTCCATGCGGTAGGGGAGTCTATGCGCTCGATATGAGAGAACAGCGGCAGCGCGTTGCTACGCTGTAAGGAGGTGATGACATCTTCCATTTCCAGTTCACGTCCATGATGAAAATGAATGCCAGGACGCAGAAAAAAACGCCAGTGGGTTGGGGTAATTTGCTGCCAATGGTGAGCTATATCCGCTTCCAGTTCCCCATTTTCCTCATTTACTCGCGTCAGGGCGCTAAAAATCTGCCGGGCGATGTGCGTTTCCGAGCGGCGCAGCGCGCTACCGGGCAGCAGATTTTTCATTGGACGGTAGTAAAGTACGCGCAGGATGTGCCGCCCCTGACGGAAGCTGCGGCCGAGATGGGAAACCAGCATTTGCCGGACGGCGGCTTTATCGCCAACCAGTTGCACCAGTTGATCGATTCGGTCCTGCTCAAGCAGGTCTTCCGCTCGCTGTTGTTGCAAGGCGAGACCGGTATAGAGGAAAGCCAGCCGGGAGCGCTTACCGCGCCCGACCTCCGCCTCCCAGGTCAGCCAGCCGCGCTCTTCCATCATATTCAGTAAGGTACGCATATGACGACGCGAGCAGCTCAACATATCTGCCAGCTCATTAAGCGTTGTCTCCTGCGACTTGCCGTCGCAGCACTGCCATAAGCGGATGAACTGCTGTTGTAAACGACCGGAAGACATAAAAGGGGAACTCCTGATAAAAACTCAGCAATTTATTACTTCCTATATTAAGTCAATAATCAACCTCGATGAAGTGAGGAGGTGAATATGATGAGGTCAACCACAAAACAGTTCTACCTACGCTACTTTTCTGCGACGCAGGATGCGTCCTGGCTGGCCCGCCTGATGGCAGGAAGACAGCAGGAAATTCTTGGCGAACTGATGCAGTGGGGAGTTACGTCGCAGACCTCTGATCATTGACTTGCAGACATCATGTGTGACTGAGTATTGGTGTTATACTCGTCGTCTTTCAAGCTGCAGGTGCGTTGGCTGCGCCCGCTCGCCCAGGTCACATAGTTATCTATGTTCCCAGGGACTTACGTTCTGGCCGCCTGCCCGCAACTCGAAATCCATAGAGTATAGAATCACCCGCCAGCAGAAAACCTCTGCTGGCTTTTTTCGTTTTCTTCGCGTGGTTTAAGGACATGACATGCTGTGGTTAATGACGATGGGGCGACGTCTTAACGGCGTTTACGCCGCTTTTATGCTGGTCGCTTTCATGATGGGAATCGCTGGTGCGCTACAGGCGCCAACGCTCAGTTTATTTCTTAGCCGCGAAGTGGGCGCACAGCCTTTCTGGGTGGGGCTTTTCTATACGGTTAACGCGATTGCCGGGATTCTGGTCAGCTTGGCGCTGGCCAAGCGCTCCGATAGCCGGGGCGATCGTCGGCGCTTGATTATGTTCTGCTGCCTGATGGCGGTAGGCAATGCGCTGCTGTTTGCATTTAATCGCCACTATCTGACGCTGATTACCTGCGGGGTGATGCTGGCTTCGGTGGCGAATGCCGCGATGCCGCAGCTTTTTGCGCTGGCGCGGGAATATGCCGATAGTTCGGCGCGTGAAGTGGTGATGTTCAGTTCGATAATGCGTGCTCAGCTCTCGCTGGCGTGGGTGATTGGCCCACCGCTGGCTTTTATGTTGGCGCTGAATTACGGCTTTACAACCATGTTTACGATAGCGGCGGGCATTTTTGTCATCAGCCTGGCGCTGATTGCCTTCAAGCTGCCGTCGGTTGCCCGCGTTGAGCAGCCTTCGGAAGGTGCGGAAGTGCTACAGCAGGCTGGGGGGTGGCACGATAAAAACGTGCGTATGCTGTTTATCGCCTCTACCCTGATGTGGACCTGCAACACGATGTATATCATTGATATGCCATTGTGGATCAGCAGCGATCTGGGTCTGCCGGATAGTCTGGCGGGGATTTTGATGGGGACCGCCGCCGGACTGGAAATTCCGGCAATGATTTTGGCGGGCTATTACGTTAAACGCTGGGGTAAACGCAACATGATGGTTGCGGCGGTTGCGGCAGGCGTGTTGTTTTATGTCGGCCTTATTCTGTTTCACGACCGGGTGGCGTTGCTGGCACTACAGTTGTTTAACGCCGTGTTTATTGGCATCGTTGCCGGGATTGGTATGCTGTGGTTTCAGGACCTGATGCCCGGAAGGGCAGGGGCGGCAACGACGCTGTTCACCAACAGTATCTCCACTGGGGTGATTCTGGCTGGGGTCATTCAGGGGGCGGTATCGCAGAGCTATGGACACGCCAGCGTTTACTGGACCATTGCCGCTATTTCGCTGGTGACGCTGTTTATGACCTGTAAAGTTAAGGATATATAATTAATTATCTACCCCGGCAGGTGATATGGCCGGGGTAGTTTCACGCAACTTGCTATTTCAATACAATCCGTTTGATATCGCCGATAATAAAAATATAGGCGATAACGCCAATAAATGCCGTCAGACCAATATAAATGAGTGCGTAGAAGAAATTACCGGTCATCGATATAATGACGCCAATAATCAATGGGGTAATGAACGATGCCATATTTGCGCAGAAGTTGAAGATCCCACCGGTAAGCCCAGCCATATTTTTAGGGGCAATATCTGAAATTAGCGTCCAGCCTAGTCCAACCATCCCCTGTCCAAAGAAGGCTATCGACATAATAATAATGACGGCAGTGTTACTCTCCACCCAGTTAGCCGCGATGATACAGCTGGAAAGCAACAGCCCTGAAATAATGGGTAGTTTTCGACTAATATTTACAGACTTGGTTTTTCTTAATATTTTGTCGGAGACCCAGCCACCGAAAAGAATGCCAACAGCCGCTGCCATAAATGGCCAGGAGGCGAAGAAACCAACGTGAAGCCATGGCAAATGGCGCTCATTGGCCAGATAGGTGGGGAACCAGGTCAGGAAGAAAACCAGCGTAGTATTACCTGCAAACTGCCCAAGGCTGGCGCCAATGATTTGCCTGCAGCACAGTAAACGTTTTGCATCTGGCCAGTTGAAAGGGACATTTTCATTCGCTTTCTCGGTATTTTCTAAACCGATGTATTCCAGTTCGGCTTTATTTGCGGTTTTGGATTCATGCGGTTCGTGATAAAACTTCCACCATACAAAAGTGAAGGCAATACCTAATCCACCAGTGATAAAAAATAACGTTCTCCAGCCGTGATGTTCAAGAATAATAAAGAGTAAAGGAGAAAATGCCGCCAGGCCAATATATTCTCCGACGGTGTAAGTTGCCGTTGCACGTGCGCGTTCATGTTGGGGAAACCATTTACTCACGACCCGGCTGTTGACCGGGAAACAGGGTGCTTCACTGATTCCCAGACCTAAACGCAATAGCAATAAGGATTTTAACCCGACTGAAAAGCTTTGTAATAGAGTGAAGGTTGACCAGAAAAAAATGGAAAGCGCGTAGGTTAATTTGTTACCAAAGCGATCTAAAAACATGCCGCCAGGGATTTGTGCCAGCGCATAGGTCCAGGCAAAAGCAGAAAAAACGATGCCCATCATTGCCGGATCGATATGTATTTCGCTTGTTAACTTAGGAGCAACAATACCAAGGATAGTACGATCAAGATAATTTATCATCGTACCAATAGAGAGTAACATTAAAATTACAATTCGCGTTTTGGTTCGCTTCTGCGTGGCCGGTGGCGAAATAGGCCTTTCCTGAACATCGATTGTCCTCATTGAGAGTTCCTTTAAAGTTTAAAATATTTTTGCATATATTGACACATGCAAAAATATTCTACTGAACCATTGATTTAGTCTATGATATTGCAATCCTTTGTTACGTGATGAATAAAATAACAAAACAATATTTGATGCGACGCCGATATTTGCCCTTTGCGACTCATCATAGATGGCTTGTATGGTATATTAGGTGCATTAGTTTTATTCTTATATTATACGAGCAAAAATAATGAACCTAAAGCAACTTTATTATTTTAAGCGACTGGCAGAAACCGAGCATTACACCGAGGCGGCCTCTAGTCTTTTCATCACCCAGCCCTCCTTAAGCCATGCCATATCTGAGCTGGAGAAAGAACTGGGAGTAGCGCTATTTGCCAGAAAAGGGCGAAATGTCAAGATCACACAGAATGGTAAACGCTTTCTGCCCTACGTGGAAGATGCGCTGGCTTCTCTGGAAAATGGTCGCATGACGCTGCAAAAAAATAGTGCGGAAAACAAAGAGAATATTCGTATTGCTTTTATTTATACAATGGGTGAGTTTGTTGTTCCGCAGTTAATTAATAAATACTCACTTTCACCATCTTGTCACAATGTGACGTTTTCTTTTACTCAGGGCACGTCGCTAACGTTGCTACAGGAACTGAAGGCCGGAAAGACTGATTTAGCCATTTGCTCTTATATTGCTGATGAACCAGATATTGATTTTATTCCAATTATTCAGCAAGAACTGGTTGTCGTGACGGCGAAAGATCATCCTCTTGCCAGGCTATATGATGATGAAGTCGATCTGGTTGAGACGATTCATTATCCCTATGTCTATTTTTCAGAAAATAGCGGTCTGCGGCCTTTTATCGATAACGTATTTATGCAGCAAAAATTAGTGCCGGACATTGCTTGCTATGTTGACGAGGATACGGCGATGGCGGGGCTGGTGAGTATTGATTATGGTATTGCGATTATGCCGCGAATTTCCGCACTCTCGTACTACAACGTGCATATCCTGACGATCAAAAATGCGATTCCTCCACGCTATATCTATCTGGCAACGATGAAAGAGCGGGTACTTTCCCCTGCAATTCAGTCGTTTAAGAATGTTATTATTAATGACAGCCAAAAAATGATTTAAGTAGATGCCCGGAGGAAACCTCCGGGCACTGTTTTATCAGGAAAGAATATCCATCAGTTCACGCAGCTGAGTAATGGCGATTTGTCCCGGTGCTGACGCCTGACCTACGGTACCGAAGGTCATTGCTGAACCGAACAAACGACCCGTTACCCGGCTAACCCCGCCGGATTTACCCATCGACATGGTAATTAATGGGCGGGTTGCATACTTTTCTTTCATCGTCAGGGTTGCAGACAGCAGGGTTAACACATCCTGCGGCGACTGCGGCATGACGGCGATTTTCGGTAAATCGGCACCCAGATCCTGCATACGACGCAGGCGGTAGATAATATCTTCCTGAGCCGGAGTTTTATGGAAATCATGATTACTCATGATGACTTTTACGCCAGCCGCATGGGCATCGTTCACCAGTGAACGAATCTGTGCTTCATCATTGAATAGCTCGACATCAATGACGTCAGCGAGTCCGCTAACCGCCGCCTGGCGATTCAGTTCAAAATAAGCTTCATCGCTAATTTCCGTTTCGCCGCCCTCTTTTTTACTGCGGAAGGTGAACAGCAGCGGAATGTCTTTCAGCAACTGACGAATTTCGCCCAGCGCCAACAGTACCTGCTCAATTTCTCTAACCTGCGTGAAGTGATCAACACGCCATTCGATAATGTCAGCTCCGGCAGTAGCCAGGGCACGAGCATTGACTTGCAGTTCGTCAATGGTTTTACCAATCAGCGGAACGCAAATCAGGGTTTCCCCTTCCTGGAAGGTGATGTTTTTTACTGTTACTGCTTTAGTCATGTTGGTATCCATTATTCTTTTTGTCATTGACCATCAGGCGGTTGCTGCAACATGAGATGTTTTTGCAGCGGCGCGAGCCTGAAACTGACGATAACCGATGTACAGAGCGATCACAAAGCCGACGATAGCGATCAGGAGATCAAACCACATAATGCTGGCGATACCAATCTTCGACAGTTTTGCCGTGATGAGTGGAATCGTAAAGCTTGCCAGACTCCCTGCGGTATAAAAGATCCCGGTGGCTTTGCCTTTTCCGTTAGGAAAGCTCATCGCCATAATGGTCGCGCCTATCTGCAGAACACCGCCAGCGGCGGCAAAGCCGATGATAAAGGCGAACCCGGTAACCACCATTGGCGTCGGGAACAGGCAGACGATCAGCAGTGAAATCATCGACAGGAAGGTATAGATGATCATGGCGACGGCTGAACTGAACACCTCTTTGACGAAGGCCGCAGTGACAAATACGCAAGTCAGAGAACCCGCAGTATAGACGCTCAGCAGTTTAATGGCCGACTCATGCGGGATCCCCGCCACGAACTCGCCGTACTGCGCTAACCATTGGCTAACCAGATAGAAAGTCGCCATCCCGATATAGCCGTACAGGGTAAATACCACCATATCCAGCTTGCCGGAATTAGCTTGCGGAGCAGCTGTAACAGCCTGGGACTTTTCGACAGTTTCCTTTTTCGCCCGATGATCCGGGAAAGGCATTTTTATCAGATAGATGGCGCTCAGAACCATCAATGCTGCGGCGATGATAAACGACCAGCCATACCACATATTCGCCCATATCAGCGCGCCGATAATGAACGGCAGCAGGAACTGCCCAGCAGAGACGAAGGCTTTGATCAGCACGTTCGCGCGGCTGGCGGAGTTAGGGAAAGACTCCATCAACGCCGGATAGGTTCCGGAATCGAGGAAGCTGTTTGCCAGACCTGCCATAATGCCGAAGAAGTAGGCCATATAAATGTTTTTCGTCAGTAAAATACCGAGGAAAAACACCAGATAGCTGGCGATCCCTAGATAGATAAAGGGTTTGCGTCCAAAGCGATCGGACAGGAATCCTGTCACGATCGTGGCGAGTTTACCAATACCTAGCGACGATATGACGATGGAGACGCCGGCAGCGTCGGTTCCCCATTGCGTCTGTAAATTCGCCATATTGAGGGTAATTAATAATACCCCCATGCCATGGATCAGATAGTTAAGGTATAGCCCCGCTGCCGTTGGGACATATTTATTTTTCATCGCGCCCCATCCTTAAAAAAGGATACTTTTGACGTGTTCAACCGGCATTTCTTTGCCCGTCCAGATTTCAAAAGCACGCGCACCTTGCCAGAGCATCATGCCCAGACCATTGATGGTGCGGCAGCCTTTTTTCTCAGCCACTTCCAGCAGATACGTTTTGCGCGGGTTATAAACCACGTCAGAAACGATCAGATCCGGGCGCAGGAAGCTGTCGTTAGGCAGCAGCATCTGGCCTTCAAACGGTTTCATGCCAACGCCGGTCGCGTTAGTAAGAATGACGCTGCTGTCGATCTCGGCGCGCAGTTTGTCATGATCGTCCAGGTCGAACAGATGGATCGCACAGTTGGTGTTATTACGGATCTTGGCGACGGTTTGTTCTGCGTTGGCGAAGAATTTATCTTTACGGTTGAAGATGGAGATCTCTTTGACGCCATCCAGCGCGGCCTGTACGCAGAGCGCGGTTGCCGCGCCGCCTGCACCTAATACGGTCATTTTTTTGCCGATTATGTCGATGCCTGCTTCAGACAGCGCGCGCATATAGCCGGTGCCATCGGTGATGTGACCCGTTAACACGCCGTTGTCGTTCACCACGGTATTCACCGCGCCAACCAGTTCTGCTGCCGGGGAGAGCTTATCCAGATACTGGCAAATTTCGGTTTTGTTCGGCATAGAGACGTTGCAGCCGCGCAGTTTTAGCGCCCGAAAACCCTGTACGACATCTTTCAGCTCCTCATTACCGACTTCAAAAGCCAGGTAAACATAGTCCAGCCCCAGTTTGGCAAAGGCTTCGTTATGCATTGTCGGTGACATGCTGTGGCGAATCGGAGTTGCAATCAGGCCAATCAGCTCAGTGTGTCCAGTAATACGTTCTGCCATGATAAAATCCTCAATATGTTAGAAATGGAATTTTTGTAGATTCGCGGTTACCCAGAGCACCCATGTCTTCCAGGGTGTCCAGCACGTTGCGCCCCTCGCGCACGCCATCAATGATTCGCCGGGCCATCAGGCTGTCGCCGATGTTCATTATTTTTACGTTATTGGCTCTGGCCCATTGTTCAATCTCATTGAGACCGGTGGTATTGGCGCGCATTCCCAGGCAGACGAAGCCGTAATCAAAGGGAATGTCAAAGGTGCTATCCGCGTTTTTAACTGTGAAGTGAGTTGGAGTAACGGCAACCAACTGCGTTTGCATGTGCTGTTCCACGTGATGTTCATCAAGCATGGTCAACATGGCATTTTTAGTGATGATGTCCAGGTCGCGGCCCGCTGACTCCTGCATTTCGATAAGTACTGCGCTGGCACCGCGTGCGGAGAAATATTCGATGACGTCCAGACCGACCGCACCTGCGCCGACGACAGCAATGCGTTTACCTTTCGCATCGGCAAACTGGTCCAGATGATGAATCATATTGGTAATCGAAAAGACGCTGCCGCCTTCGACATCAATGTTCTCGCGCAGCCCTTCAATTGGTGGCAGCAGAGGAACCGAACCGGTCGCATTGACAATTAAATCAGGGTGCAGGGCGGAAACCGATTCAACAGTGGCGCGTTTGCCGACCTGTAGCATCAGGTTATCCAGCGAGGCGATACGGTTTTTCATAAACTGCGGGAAATCGGCAATACGCTTTTTCTCTGGCAACAGAGAGATCTCGCTGGCCAGCCCGCCGATGCTGTGTTTTTCCTCAAGCAGCCAAGTGTGGCAGCCGACTTCGGCCGCGGTACAGGCCGCTTCCATTCCCGCCGTGCCAGCGCCGATAACCACCACGTTGGTGTCGCGGTTCACACGCTGCTGTTTGTAAGCGTCGCCGTGGATAATATCCGGGTTGATAGAGCAACGCAGCGGGCGAGAACGGGCGATGCGGTGATCCGCGCAGCCAATGTTGCAGGAGATGCATTTGCGCATCAGGCGCTCGTTACCGCTCTGGACTTTTTGTACCCATTCTGGCTCGGCGATAAGCCCGCGGCCAATCGCAATCAGGTCGGCATCACCGCTGGCGATAATATCTTCGGCGACTTTTGGTGAACGAATGTTGCCTGCAATAACCGTTGGTTTGTGGAATTTGTCGCGAACCGCGCGGGAGAGATAACGCTTCCAGCCATCCTCCAGAGACATCTGGTCAATCTGGAAATTCAGGTTGTCGTTTTGCGCTGCGGAGACGTTGATAATATCGACTTTGTCCTGGCACAGTTCGAGGATGCGCAGCGAATCTTCGAGCGTATTTCCGCCTTCTAAGAAATCATCAGCGCTAATACGTAAGCTCACCGGAAAACGTGGCCCTACGCAGGCGCGCACTTTATCAACAATTAAGGTTAATATTCTGGCGCGATTTTCTATACAGCCGCCAAATTCATCGGTGCGTTTATTAAACAGCGGCGATAAAAACTGGCTAATTAAATAAGAGTGACCAGCGTGAATTTCCACACAGTCAAAACCAGCCCGGCGTACGCGCTCTGCGGCATCGCCAAATTTACTCACGGCGTGATAAATTTCATCACGTGTCATCGGGCGCGGAATATTGCCATTCTTTTTCGATGGTGTGCTGGAAGAGGAAAGCGGCATTTCACCATTCAGACGATAAGCATAAGCTGAAGCGCCGGCATGGTTTAATTGGATACCGACGCAGGCACCGTGTTTATGCAGGGTTTCGGTTAATTTGAACAGTCGTGGAATATATTGATCGTTATCGATACGCAGCTGCGTTGTGCCATTAGAAGCGAAAGGAAAATCGATACAAATATTTTCGATAGTGATGAGTCCGGTGCCGCCACGCGCGCGTAACTCATAGTATTCAATCTGTTCCTGAGTGACTTCACCGTTCAGGCTGGCCAGGTTAGTCCCCATTGGCGGCATGATGATACGGTTTTTTATGGTCATCCCGTTAATGGTCAACGGGGAAAAAAGGTGGGGGTAGTGGCTCATATGCTCTCTCCACTGGATGCCTGATGGTCGCCGTACGGCGATCCTGGCCTGTCCAAAGTTAATATTTCTCTATGGGGAAAGATAACGAGGCGCCAAATGGAAAAATAATGCTTTTTTTTGCGTAGAGCTATAGTGTGCTTCTATGGAATTAACGTTTTAGTTACATGTTTGTATTCTTATCTTAAATATCTCAAGCGATTTTTTACTTGTACTTGTGAATTGACACAATAAAAGGAGGGGAATGATTGAATAAATGCCCAATTGATAAATATTTATTTTCCTGGCTTTAAATATTTCTATATATCAGGCCGAACAATATCGATATATGTGCGCCAGATCTCATTTTTCTACTGAGGAAAACAAAAAAGCCCGGCGCAAAGGCCGGGCTGAGAGGTGAACTGCGCGTGGTTTTAATTCATAAAGGCGGGTTGTTTATTCTCGTAAGTAGAGATTGCATCTTCATGCTGCAGCGTCAAGCCGATGCTGTCCAGGCCATTGAGCATGCAGTGACGGCGGAAAGCATCAATTTTAAAGCTGTAGGATTTATCGCCCGCTTTAACCACTTCAGCTTGCAGATCAACTTCAAATGTAATGCCTGGCTGCGCCTGAACCAGCTTAAACATTTCATCGACCTGTTCGTCGCTCAAGGTGACCGGCAGCAACTGGTTGTTGAAACTGTTGCCATAGAAGATATCGGCAAAGCTTGGGGCGATAACGACTTTAAAACCATAGTCGGTCAACGCCCACGGCGCATGCTCACGAGAGGAGCCGCAGCCAAAGTTTTCTCGCGCCAGCAGAATCGACGCTCCTTTGTACTCAGGAAAGTTCAGCACGAATTCCGGATTCGGCTGCTCACCTTTGTCATCAAGGAAGCGCCAGTCGTTAAACAGGTGTGCACCAAAGCCGGTACGAGTGACTTTTTGCAGAAACTGCTTTGGAATGATTGCATCGGTGTCCACGTTCGCGGCATCCAGCGGAACCACCAGGCCGGTATGTTGGGTAAATTTCTCTGCCATGATGGTTTCCTTATTTCAAGCTACGGATGTCGGCGAAATGGCCGGTAACGGCTGCCGCTGCGGCCATTGCCGGGCTGACCAAATGGGTGCGTCCGCCACGGCCCTGGCGGCCTTCAAAGTTACGGTTGCTGGTAGATGCACAGCGCTCACCCGGGTTCAGGCGATCGTTGTTCATTGCCAGGCACATGGAGCAACCCGGCAGACGCCATTCAAAACCGGCCTCGATAAAGATCTTATCCAGGCCTTCCGCTTCGGCCTGCGCCTTCACTGGGCCAGAACCTGGTACAACCAGCGCCTGAACGCCCGGAGCCACTTTGCGACCTTTAGCAATTTCCGCTGCGGCGCGTAAGTCTTCGATGCGAGAGTTGGTACAGGAGCCGATAAAGACTTTATCAATCGCCACTTCAGTTAACGGCACGCCAGACTTCAGACCCATATACGCCAGCGCTTTTTCAGCACTCGCACGTTCTACCGGATCGGTGAATGATGCCGGGTCCGGAATAATGTCGGTAACGGAGATAACCTGGCCTGGGTTTGTTCCCCAGGTGACCTGTGGGGCAATCTCTTCTGCTTGCAGAGTGACAACGCTATCAAAAGTCGCGCCATCGTCGGTGGTCAGGGTCTTCCAGTATGCGACCGCATCGTCAAAATCCTGGCCTTTGGGCGCGTGCAGACGGCCTTTCACATAGTCAAAAGTCGTTTGGTCAGGCGCTACCAGGCCTGCTTTGGCGCCCAGTTCAATGGCCATATTGCACAGGGTCATACGACCTTCCATGCTTAAATCACGAATAGCTTCGCCGCAGAATTCGACAACGTGCCCGGTACCGCCAGCGCTGCCGGTTTTACCAATAATCGCCAGTACGATATCTTTTGCCGTGATTCCTGGAGCCGCTTTACCCTTGACTTCAATTTTCATGGTTTTAGCACGACCCTGCTTGAGGGTCTGGGTCGCCAGCACGTGCTCAACTTCTGAGGTGCCGATACCAAAGGCCAACGCACCGAATGCGCCATGAGTCGCCGTGTGGGAATCGCCACAGACGATAGTCATACCCGGCAGGGTAACGCCCTGTTCCGGCCCCATCACGTGGACGATGCCCTGGTAAGGGTGGTTCAGGTCATACAGTTCAACGCCAAACTCTTTGCAGTTTTTAATCAGTTCCTGCATCTGGATGCGCGCCATTTCGCCGGACGCATTAATGTCCTTGGTTTGCGTTGAAACGTTGTGATCCATGGTGGCGAAGGTTTTACCCGGTTGGCGTACCGGGCGGTTGTGGGCGCGCAGGCCATCAAATGCTTGCGGCGAGGTAACCTCATGAACCAGATGACGGTCGATGTACAACAGCGGGGTTTCGTTTTGCGCTTCATAAACGACATGAGCATCAAACAATTTTTCGTATAACGTCTTCGCCATGATTACACCCCTTCAGCGACATAGCGGGCAATGATATCGCCCATTTCATCGGTACCGACCGCTGCCGCACCGCGAGCTAAATCGCCAGTACGCACGCCTTCTTCTAATGCACGGTTGATCGCATTCTCAATTGCCGTTGCCGCGTTATCGGCATCCAGGCTGTAGCGCAGCAGCAGCGCCAGCGACAGGATCTGCGCGATCGGGTTAGCGATGTTTTTGCCTGCGATATCCGGAGCGGAGCCGCCGGCTGGTTCGTACAGGCCGAAACCTTGCTCGTTGAGGCTGGCGGATGGCAGCATGCCCATAGAACCCGTGATCATGGCGCACTCATCGGACAAGATGTCGCCAAACAAGTTGGAGCACAGCAGAACGTCGAACTGAGATGGATCTTTAATCAGCTGCATGGTGGCGTTGTCGATGTACATATGCGTCAGTTCAACGTCGGGATACTGCTTGCTAATTTCACTGACGATTTCGCGCCACAAAATAGAAGACTGCAGCACGTTGGCTTTATCAATAGAAGTAACTTTGTGACGACGCTTGCGAGCAGACTCAAACGCAATGTGAGCGATACGCTCAATCTCAAAACGGTGATACACCTCGGTATCAAACGCTTTCTCGTGCTGACCACTGCCTTCACGACCTTTTGGTTGGCCGAAGTAGATGCCGCCGGTCAGTTCACGAACGCACAGAATATCGAAACCGTTGGCGGCGATATCCGCACGCAGCGGGCAGAACTCTTCCAGACCCTGGTACAGCTTGGCTGGACGCAGGTTGCTGAATAATTTGAAGTGTTTACGCAGCGGCAGCAGCGCGCCGCGCTCCGGCTGCTCTGCAGGCGGCAGGTGTTCCCATTTCGGGCCACCAACGGAACCAAATAAAATCGCATCAGCCTGCTCACAGCCTTCTACGGTCGTCTGTGGTAACGGAGTGCCCTGACGGTCGATGGCGATGCCGCCGACGTCATGCTGACTGGTGGTAATGCGCATATCAAAACGGTTGCGAACAGCTTCCAGTACTTTCATCGCCTGGTTCATGACTTCCGGGCCAATACCATCACCTGGCAAAACAGCAATATGGTAATTCTTCGACATTACACGGTTTCCTTATTGTTCTCTTTATTCTGAGCTTTGCGTTGCAATTCTTTCTCGACTTCGGCGGCGCGCCAGATGTTGTTCAGGACGTGAACCATGGCTTTCGCGGATGATTCCACGATATCCGTTGCCAGACCCACGCCGTGGAAGCGACGTCCGTTGTAGGTAGCCACGATATCCACCTGACCCAGCGCATCTTTGCCCTGACCCTTGGCGTTCAGATCGTATTTAACCAGCTCAACCTCATAGCCGGTGATACGGTTAATCGCCTGATAAATGGCATCTACCGGGCCATTGCCGTTGGCGGCTTCAGCTTTGGTTTCTTCACCACAGGCCAGCTTCACGGACGCGGTCGCGATATCGCTGGACCCGGACTGGACGCTGAAGTAGTCCAGGCGGAAATGTTCTGGCTCTTCTTGCTGCTTGTTAATGAAGGCTAAAGCTTCCAGATCATAATCAAACACCTGGCCCTTTTTATCCGCCAGCTTCAGGAAAGCGTCATACAGATGATCCATGTTGTAGTCGCTTTCTTTATAGCCCATCTCTTCCATACGGTGTTTCACCGCGGCACGGCCTGAACGAGAAGTCAGGTTCAACTGAACCTGGTTCAGACCGATAGATTCCGGGGTCATGATTTCGTAGTTTTCGCGATTCTTCAGCACACCATCCTGGTGAATACCAGAGGAGTGAGCGAAGGCACCGGTACCGACGATGGCTTTGTTCGCGGGGATCGGCATATTACAAATCTGGCTAACGGTCTGGCTGGTGCGCCAGATTTCGTTGTGATTAATGCGGGTGTGCACATCCATGATGTCTTTGCGCACTTTGATAGCCATGATCACTTCTTCCAGCGAGCAGTTACCTGCGCGCTCGCCGATGCCGTTCATTGCGCCTTCAACCTGACGAGCGCCGGCGTGAACCGCAGCGATGGCGTTACCGACCGCAATGCCTAAATCGTCATGAGTGTGGACGGAGATAATCGCTTTATCGATATTAGGAACGTGTTCATACAGACCGGTAATGATATTGGCGAATTCGAACGGCATGGTGTAGCCAACGGTGTCCGGGATGTTGATAGTGGTTGCGCCAGCGTTGATCGCCGCTTCAACGACGCGCGCCAGATCGGCAATTGGCGTACGGCCAGCATCTTCACAGGAAAACTCAACGTCGTCAGTGTAATTACGTGCGCGCTTCACCATATACACCGCGCGCTCAATCACTTCGTCCAGGGTGCTGCGCAGCTTGGTGGCGATATGCATCGGTGAGGTGGCGATAAAAGTATGAATGCGGAACGCCTCGGCCACTTTTAAAGATTCTGCCGCTACATCAATATCTTTTTCAACACAGCGGGCCAGCGCGCAAACGCGACTGTTCTTAATGTTGCGAGCGATGGTTTGTACGGACTCAAAGTCGCCCGGAGAAGAGACCGGAAAACCAACTTCCATCACATCAACGCCCATACGCTCCAGGGCCAGAGCAATTTGCAGCTTCTCTTTTACACTCAGGCTGGCCTGTAAGGCTTGTTCGCCGTCACGTAAGGTTGTATCGAAAATAATGACTTGCTGGCTCATGGTTTAAATCCTTAGTCTGTGTCCGGGCGCCTTGCTGACGAGCATAAAAAAACCCGCGCATCGGCGCGGGTTTTATAGTCTTGCTGGAAGATGACTTAACGATGAACGTCGCCCAACAGCCTACCGCGCAAAATGGATGCGTTTAGTAGTAGTAGGCTGAGGAAGCGAGTGGTGCAAATCATTGCGTCATACTCCAAATGAAATCGTTATGCTTTTAGAGTTACTGGATATGGCGTTTAATGTCAACACTCGGAAGAAGAAAACGTCTTTTTGCCTGAGCAGTGAATTAGCTAATTGTGCTAGAGATCGCGCTTTTTGACCGATGATCCTTTTTTGGATGTTGCTCCTCGCTGTGTGACTGTCAACATTTGATAAGTTTTCTTTTCACTTACGCTCTCATTTCCTGTGCGTTGTGGCTAGATGATATCTTAATGAAAATTATGAATTTATTTATTGTGTGAATGTTTTTGTGTGAATGTGGATAGATTATCAATGATAAATAAACGTTAACTTTAAGGGTGACTTAAATAGATACTTTAATAGTGCTTAAATTATAGTTAACCACTACTGTTGTTGTTTATTTTTAATATTTATGGGTAAACTTAATGCCATCAAGTAAACGATATGGTTTAAGTGGTTTCGGTACTTTCAATCGCGCGGATTTTTCGTCGCCACTCATAACCTTGATATATTCCTAAAATTCATCTTTGCTCTTTTGCAAATGTCATATGCATGATAAATGATATTCTCAGAATTAATTACTGCACTTTGGCAAAGGGAATTTAGCGTGACAGTGGAGTTAGATATGTTAATTGAAGGTACTGAATATAAAGCTGCCCCAGGGGCAGAGATCACTAAACCTCAACTGCGTATGGTTGATCTCAATCTACTTACCGTTTTTGATGCGGTGATGCAGGAACAAAACATCACCCGTGCGGCACATTCTTTGGGAATGTCCCAACCAGCGGTCAGTAATGCGGTATCACGTTTAAAAGTGATGTTTAATGATGAGCTGTTTGTTCGCTACGGACGCGGCATCCAGCCTACAGCACGTGCTTTCCAACTATTTGGCTCAGTACGTCAGGCACTGCAATTAGTGCAAAATGAATTACCAGGCTCTGGCTTTGAGCCGCTCAGCAGTGAACGTGTTTTCAATCTGTGTGTCTGCAGCCCGTTAGATAACTATTTGACTTCCGTTATCTTTAATAAAGTTGGCGAAATTGCGCCGAACATTCATTTGGTTTTTAAATCTGCATTGAATCAAAACACTGAGCATCAATTGCGTTATCAGGAAATTGAATTCGTTGTTGGTTATGAAGAGTTTCGTCGTCCTGAGTTTGCTTGTGTTCCATTATTTAAAGATGAAATGGTGCTGGTTGCCAGTCGGAAGCATCCGCGTATTTCCGGGCCGTTAATGGAGACGGATATTTATCAGGAAGAACATGCGGTGGTTGCTCTCGACCGCTACGCATCATTTAGCCAGCCATGGTATGACTCTGCTGATAAACAATCTCGCATTGCGTATCAGGGAAATGCGATGGTCAGCGTATTAAATGTTGTTTCGCAAACCAACATGGTTGCAATTGCACCACGCTGGCTGGCGACTGAATTTGCCGATAAGCTGGATCTACAAATATTACCTTTGCCGCTGAAAGTGAATAGCCGCACCTGCTATCTCTCCTGGCACGAAGCGGCGGGGCGCGATAAAGGCCATCAGTGGATGGAAGAATTACTGACGAGTATTTGCCAGCGCTAAATTGTCGCTAAACAAACGGGGGCTTCGGCTCCTGCTTTGTGTGACAAAAGTCATCAAATGCAGAATTTTATTCTGTTTATCCTCGCAGGTGGCCATCGACATCAGATGAAAAATGGATGATTTACTGTAGTTGGTAATTTTATCCGAGTATTGACCATCATATTTTCTTATCCCTGAAGTTTTTCACCGCTTTTCTTCTTAGAATCTTTCTTTTCTTCTATTAATGCTTGCAGTGTGGCGGCGGTGGCTAATTGCCTGCCCGTTGGCGAGCAGTTATGGTAAAGGCATGCAGTCTATTCACCTCACTGCGGAGCCTTTTTGCTTCGTATTGTGCGAGCGCGCGGAAATTGGATTCCGCTGTCGTTAAAAACAATAAGCCGGGAGGCAAACCATGGAGATGTTGTCAGGAGCCGAGATGGTCGTCCAGTCGCTAGTCGATCAGGGCGTCAAGCAAGTGTTCGGTTACCCCGGGGGCGCAGTCCTCGATATCTATGATGCGTTACATACCCTTGGTGGTATCGATCATATTCTGGTTCGCCATGAACAAGCCGCTGTTCATATGGCTGATGGCCTGGCCCGTGCGACAGGCGAAGTCGGCGTGGTGCTGGTGACGTCGGGGCCAGGAGCCACGAACGCGATTACCGGCATTGCGACGGCCTACATGGATTCTATTCCGCTGGTGATTCTTTCCGGACAGGTCGCGACCTCTTTAATTGGTTACGATGCTTTTCAGGAGTGCGATATGGTGGGGATTTCCCGACCAGTGGTGAAGCACAGCTTTCTGGTGAAGCAAACCGAAGACATCCCTGGCGTCCTAAAAAAAGCCTTTTGGCTGGCGGCGAGTGGACGTCCTGGTCCAGTGGTGGTTGATTTGCCGAAGGATATTTTGAACCCGGCGAAAAAGCTGCCTTACACCTGGCCAGATACGGTCAGCATGCGCTCCTATAACCCGACGACAACGGGCCATAAAGGGCAGATTAAGCGTGCGCTGCAAACGCTGATTACGGCAAAAAAACCGGTCGTTTATGTTGGCGGTGGGGCGATTAATGCGAAATGTGAACCGCAGCTATATACCCTGGTTGAGAAACTGAAGCTGCCTGTCGTTTCTTCGCTGATGGGGCTGGGCGCTTTTCCTGCATCGCATCAGCAGGCATTAGGGATGTTAGGTATGCATGGCACCTATGAAGCCAACATGACCATGCATAACTCTGATGTGATTTTCGCTGTTGGCGTGCGCTTCGACGATCGTACGACGAACAATCTGGCAAAATACTGTCCGAACGCGACGGTGCTGCACATTGATATTGATCCCACTTCGATTTCAAAGACCGTTCCCGCCGATGTTCCTATCGTTGGTGATGCGCGTCTGGTGCTGGAACAAATGCTGGAGCTACTCGAACACGAGGAGTCTCTGCAGCCGTTAGATGAAATTCGCGACTGGTGGCAGCAGATTGAACAGTGGCGCGCGCGTCATTGTCTGCAATACGACACCCAAAGTGGCAAGATCAAACCGCAGGCGGTTATCGAGACTATCTGGCGTCTGACTAACGGCGATGCGTACGTGACGTCTGATGTTGGCCAGCACCAAATGTTTGCAGCACTCTATTACCCTTTCGACAAACCAAGGCGTTGGATTAATTCCGGCGGTCTGGGCACCATGGGCTTCGGCCTGCCCGCTGCTCTCGGCGTGAAGATGGCGCTGCCGGAAGAAACGGTTGTCTGTGTGACGGGTGATGGCAGTATTCAGATGAATATTCAGGAGCTGTCTACCGCGTTGCAATACGATCTTCCTGTATTGGTACTGAATCTGAACAACCGTTATCTCGGGATGGTTAAGCAGTGGCAAGATATGCTCTATTCTGGCCGTCATTCACAATCTTATATGGAATCGCTACCCGATTTTGCCCGCGTAGCGGAAGCCTATGGTCATGTCGGGATTCGTATTAGCGACCCACAAGAGCTGGAAGCGAAGCTGACTGAAGCACTGGAGCAAGTACGTAACAATCGCCTGGTTTTTGTCGATGTGACGGTTGACGGCAGTGAGCATGTATACCCTATGCAGATTCGCGGCGGTGGTATGGACGAGATGTGGCTGAGCAAAACGGAGAGGACCTGATTATGCGCCGGATATTATCAGTATTGCTGGAGAATGAATCGGGTGCATTATCCCGCGTGATCGGTCTCTTTTCGCAGCGTGGCTATAATATTGAAAGCCTGACGGTAGCACCGACGGACGATCCGACGCTGTCCAGGATGACGATTCAAACCGTTGGCGATGAGAAAGCGATAGAGCAAATAGAAAAGCAATTACATAAGCTGGTGGACGTTTTACGCGTTACTGAGCTTGGGCAGGGCGCGCACGTTGAGCGAGAAATTATGCTGGTGAAAGTCCAGGCCAGCGGTTATGGGCGCGATGAGGTCAAGCGCAACACGGAGATTTTCCGTGGGCAAATTATCGATGTGACGCCGTCTATTTATACCGTTCAACTGGCGGGCACTAGCGACAAGCTGGATGCGTTCCTGGCTTCACTGCGCGATGTTGCGCGAATTGTGGAAGTGGCTCGCTCCGGCGTGGTCGGATTGTCGCGCGGCGACAAAATCATGCGTTGAGTCGCTGAAACTGATGTAAAAATAGCCCGACACCGCCTGTCGGGCTATTTTTTTGCGAAATCGGTGGGAACTGTGGACTAAAGCGGTTGCTGTGCTCACTTTTCTGCGCTTAGATGTTATAAAAATGAATCCATACCTGAAGAATGGTTATGTTCTGTACTTATTACCCAAGGGGCAATTGTGAAACTGGATGAAATCGCCCGGCTGGCCGGTGTCTCGCGAACCACCGCTAGCTATGTGATTAACGGTAAAGCGAAGCAGTATCGCGTTAGCGATAAGACTGTTGAAAAGGTGATGGCGGTTGTTCGTGAGCACAACTATCACCCGAATGCGGTCGCTGCGGGCTTGCGTGCAGGACGCACGCGTTCCATTGGTCTGGTCATTCCGGATCTGGAAAATACCAGCTATACGCGCATCGCTAATTACCTGGAGCGTCAGGCGCGTCAGCGCGGCTATCAGTTATTGATTGCTTGTTCTGAGGATCAACCGGATAACGAAATGCGCTGTATTGAGCACCTGCTACAGCGTCAGGTTGATGCCATTATCGTTTCTACCTCGCTACCGCCTGAACATCCGTTCTATCAACGCTGGGCCAATGATTCCTTCCCGATTGTCGCCCTTGACCGGGCGCTCGATCGTGAACACTTCACGAGCGTAGTTGGTGCCGATCAGGACGATGCTGAAATGCTCGGCGCAGAATTACGTAAATTCCCTGCTGAAACGGTACTGTATCTTGGTGCGTTACCGGAGCTATCGGTGAGCTTCCTGCGCGAGCAGGGCTTCCGTACGGCGTGGAAAGACGATCCGCGAGAGGTGAATTACCTCTACGCCAACAGCTATGAACGCGAAGCAGCGGCACAGCTATTCGAGAAGTGGCTGGAAACGCATCCCATGCCGCAGGCGCTGTTCACGACATCATTTCCGCTGTTGCAGGGGGTGATGGATGTCACGCTGCGTCGTGAAGGGAAGCTGCCTTCTGAACTGGCTATTGCGACTTTTGGCGATAATGAGCTGCTGGATTTCCTCCAGTGTCCGGTGTTAGCCGTTGCTCAGCGCCATCGTGATGTTGCTGAACGCGTACTGGAGATTGTGCTCGCCAGCCTCGATGAACCGCGCAAGCCAAAGCCGGGCTTGAGCCGCATCCGGCGCAATCTGTATCGTCGTGGTAGTTTGAACCGTCGTTAAACATATCGGCAGTATGTGGTTAGGATTATTCGCAGGTTGTTCGCCAGACGGATACTCGTCTGGCGATAATCCGAACAAATGACGTAAATATTTTTTGGCTGAATATCTTTCAGACAAATCCCTAAACTTCTTTACGTATTATTTTTGTTTTATTAGGACCCATTGCCTTTTTGTATCAAGTGCGTGCATGAAAAGCGCCGCAGGTTTTTATTCGTATTATTTTGTTACATTCATTTGGTTATTTGCTGAATTAACAATCATTTTATGCCCGTGCTCCCCCTCATTCCTCTGTACCCCGCGGCAAACGTGCTTCTCTGACAACAACTGGTGCTGTTAACGGACATCAGAATGGCCTAAAATGCCGCTCGCGTCGCAAACTGACACTTTATATTTTCCCCGCGAAGATATTTTGCTGCTTTTAACTGTTACAAGTTTGTTGGTTGTTTTCTTACCGATATTCATAACGTTAATTTGCTTCGTTTGTTGGGTGATTTTCCATCAGGGTGAATATCGGCTGTAAATAATGGGTTTTTGAGCTCTGTTAGCATCCGTGCTGGCTTGACAAGCTTTTCCTCCGCTCCGTAAACTCCTTCTTGTGGGAATTTGTGGGTTAAAGTGGCGAAAAGGGGTGAGGCTGGCATGTTCCGAGGGGCAACGTTAGTCAATCTTGACAGCAAAGGCCGTCTGGCCGTACCGACGCGTTACCGCGACGGGCTGATCGAGGACGCTTCCGGTCAATTGGTTTGCACCATTGACATTCATCACCCATGCCTGCTGCTTTACCCCTTGCCCGAATGGGAAATCATCGAGCAAAAATTGTCGCGTTTATCGAGCATGAATCCCACTGAGCGGCGCGTGCAGCGTTTGCTTCTGGGGCATGCCAGCGAATGTCAGATGGATAATGCCGGGCGACTATTGATTGGCCCGGTGCTGCGGCAACATGCCGGGCTGACAAAAGAAGTGATGCTGGTCGGGCAGTTCAATAAATTTGAGCTGTGGGATGAAACGACCTGGTATCAACGGGTCAAGGAAGATATCGACGCTGAGCAGTCCGCATCCGGGGAACTGTCGGAGCGCCTGCAGGACTTGTCTTTGTAAAATGATGGAAAATTTTAAACATACTACGGTACTTCTGGATGAAGCCGTCAACGGCCTGAATATTCGTCCGGATGGTATCTACATTGATGGAACCTTTGGTCGCGGCGGTCACTCGCGTCTGATTCTCTCCCAACTGGGAGCGGAGGGACGTCTGCTGGCAATCGATCGCGATCCGCAGGCTATCGCCGTCGCGAAGACCATCGATGATCCGCGCTTCTCCATCATTCATGGTCCTTTCTCTGCGCTTGCTGATTATGTTAGCGAGCGCGAACTTACTGGCAAGATCGATGGGATTCTGCTCGATCTTGGCGTTTCCTCTCCGCAACTTGATGACGCTGAACGCGGTTTTTCGTTTATGCGCGATGGCCCGCTGGATATGCGCATGGATCCAACTCGCGGTCAATCTGCCGCTGAGTGGCTACAAACCGCCGATGAAGCCGATATCGCCTGGGTGATTAAAACCTTTGGCGAGGAGCGTTTTGGTAAACGTATTGCCCGCGCCATTGTTGAGCGCAACCGTGTGGAGCCGATGACGCGAACTAAAGAGTTGGCGGAAGTTGTGACGGCCGCCACCCCCGTAAAGGACAAATTCAAACATCCCGCGACCCGTACCTTCCAGGCGGTGCGCATTTGGGTGAACAGTGAACTGGAGGAGATAGAGCAGGCGCTAAAAAGCTCGCTCAGCGTGCTGGCTCCGGGTGGGCGGCTCTCAATCATCAGTTTCCATTCGCTGGAAGACCGTATTGTGAAGCGCTTTATGCGTGAACAAAGCCGCGGTCCGCAGGTTCCGGCTGGATTACCGATGACCGAAGAGCAGCTCAAAAAACTGGGCGGCCGTGAGTTAAGAGCACTAGGCAAGTTGATGCCGGGTGAAGAAGAGGTAGCTGAAAATCCTCGTGCCCGTAGTTCAGTTCTGCGTATTGCAGAGAGGACGAACGCATGATCGGCAGAGTGACAGAAGCCCTAAGCAAGGTTAAAGGGTCGATTGGAAGCAACGAGCGCCATGCTTTGCCTGGCGTGATCGGAGACGACCTTCTGCGGTTTGGGAAGCTGCCACTCTGTCTGTTCATTTGCATTATTGTTACGGCGATTACGGTGGTGACAACGGCGCACCATACTCGCCTGTTAACGGCACAGCGTGAACAACTGGTTCTGGAACGTGACGCGCTGGACATTGAATGGCGCAACCTGATCCTTGAAGAGAACGCCTTGGGCGATCACAGTCGGGTTGAGCGGATCGCGACGGAGAAGTTGCAGATGCAACACGTTGATCCATCACAAGAAAATATCGTTGTACAGAAATAAGGATTATTGCGACGCATGAAAGCAGCGCCGAAAACGCCAAAAGCAAAACGTCAGGAAGAACAAGCCAACTTTGTCAGTTGGCGTTTTGCGTTGTTATGCGGCTGTATTCTGCTGGCGCTGGGCTTCCTGCTGGGCCGCGTGGCCTGGCTGCAGGTGATTAGCCCGGATATGCTGGTACGTCAGGGCGATATGCGCTCTCTGCGCGTACAGGAAGTTTCCACCGCGCGTGGGATGATTACCGACCGCTCTGGTCGCCCGCTGGCGGTGAGCGTGCCGGTAAAAGCGATTTGGGCTGACCCGAAAGAGCTACACGATGCTGGCGGCGTCACGCTGGATAATCGTTGGAAAGCGCTGGCCGATGCGTTGAATATGCCGCTGGATCAGCTGGCATCGCGTATTAATACCAACCCGCGAATGCGTTTCATCTATCTGGCGCGTCAGGTGAACCCTGATATGGCCGATTACATCCGCAAGCTGAAGCTACCGGGGATTCATTTGCGTGAAGAGTCTCGCCGCTACTACCCGTCAGGAGAAGTAACCGCTCACCTTATTGGCTTCACCAACGTGGATAGCCAGGGGATTGAGGGCGTCGAGAAGAGTTTCGATAAGTGGCTTACCGGCCAGCCTGGCGAACGTGTCGTGCGTAAAGACCGCTATGGCCGCGTGATTGAAGATATCTCTTCTACCGACAGCCAGGCGGCGCATAACCTGGCATTGAGTATTGATGAACGCCTGCAAGCACTGGTTTACCGCGAGCTGAATAATGCCGTGGCGTTTAACAAAGCGGAGTCAGGCACTGCGGTTCTGGTTGATGTGAGCACTGGCGAAGTGCTGGCGATGGCCAACAGCCCCTCTTACAACCCGAATAATTTCGCCGGTACCGCTAAAGATACTATGCGTAACCGCGCCATCACCGACGTGTTTGAACCAGGTTCAACGGTGAAGCCGATGGTAGTAATGACGGCGCTCCAGCGCGGTATCGTTAACGAAAATACCGTGCTGAATACCATTCCATACCGAATTAACGGCCACGAGATTAAAGACGTGGCGCGCTATAGCGAATTGACCCTGACCGGGGTACTACAGAAGTCGAGTAACGTCGGTGTTTCCAAGCTGGCGTTAGCGATGCCGTCCTCAGCGTTAGTAGATACTTACTCACGTTTTGGACTTGGAAAAGCGACCAATTTGGGGTTGGTCGGAGAACGCAGTGGCTTATATCCTCAAAAACAACGGTGGTCTGACATAGAGAGGGCCACCTTTTCTTTCGGCTATGGGCTAATGGTAACGCCGTTACAGTTAGCGCGAGTCTACGCAACGATTGGCAGCTATGGCATCTATCGCCCGCTGTCGATTACCAAAGTTGATCCACCGGTTCCGGGCGAGCGCGTCTTCCCGGAATCACTCGTTCGTACCGTTGTTCACATGATGGAAAGCGTGGCGCTGCCCGGCGGCGGCGGCGTGAAGGCGGCGATCAAAGGTTATCGCATCGCCATTAAAACCGGTACCGCGAAGAAAGTAGGACCAGATGGTCGCTACATCAACAAATACATTGCTTACACCGCAGGCGTTGCGCCCGCCAGCCATCCGCGTTTCGCGCTGGTGGTGGTGATCAACGACCCGCAGGCGGGTAAATACTACGGCGGCGCCGTTTCCGCGCCGGTCTTCGGTGCCATCATGGGCGGCGTACTGCGCACCATGAACATCGAGCCGGATGCGCTGGCAACGGCTGAGAAAAGTGAATTAGTCATTAATCAAGGCGAGGGAACAGGTGGCAGATCGTAATTTGCGCGACCTTCTCGCTCCGTGGGTGCCAAATGCGCCGGAGCGAATTCTGCGGGAAATGACGCTGGACAGCCGGGTGGCTGCTTCTGGCGATCTTTTTATCGCGGTTTTGGGTCATCAGGCGGACGGGCGTCGTTATATCCCGCAGGCGATAGCGCAAGGTGTTGCTGCCATTATTGCTGAGGCCAAAGATGAGGCTGATGACGGCGAAATCCGTGAGATGCACGGCGTGCCGGTCATTTACCTGAGCCAACTCAATGAGCGCTTATCCGCGCTGGCCGGGCGTTTTTACCATCAGCCTTCGGAACAGCTGCGCCTGGTTGGTGTTACCGGGACGAACGGCAAGACCACCACTACTCAACTGTTGGCGCAATGGGCGCAACTGCTTGGCGAAACCAGTGCGGTGATGGGTACGGTAGGCAATGGTCTGCTGGAGAACGTGATCCCAACAGAAAATACGACCGGTTCTGCGGTGGATGTGCAGCACGTACTCTCCGGCCTGGCAGGGCAGGGGGCGACGTTTGCCGCGATGGAGGTTTCCTCCCATGGCCTGGTGCAGCATCGCGTTGCTGCGCTGAAGTTTGCCGCATCGGTCTTTACTAATCTGAGCCGCGATCACCTCGATTACCATGGCGACATGGAGCATTACGAAGCGGCGAAATGGCTGCTCTATTCAACGCATCATTGCGGTCAGGCGATCGTCAACGCTGACGATGAAGTGGGGCGCCGCTGGCTGGCGAAGCTGCCGGATGCGGTTGCTGTTTCAATGGAAAACCATATTAATCCGAATTGCCGGGGCCGCTGGCTCAAAGCAACCGCTGTGAATTATCACGATAGCGGCGCAACCATTCAGTTTGAATCCAATTGGGGCAACGGTGAGATCGAAAGCCGCCTGATGGGCGCGTTTAACGTCAGTAATCTGCTATTGGCGCTGGCAACGCTGCTGGCGTTGGGGTATCCGCTGGCTGAACTGTTAAAAACCGCTTCTCGTCTGCAACCGGTTTGCGGGCGAATGGAAGTATTCAGCGCGCCGGGTAAACCGACCGTTGTGGTTGATTATGCCCATACGCCTGACGCCCTGGAAAAAGCGCTGCAGGCAGCGCGTCTGCACTGTAGCGGCAAGCTGTGGTGTGTGTTTGGCTGCGGCGGAGATCGCGACAAAGGCAAGCGCCCGTTGATGGGCGCTATCGCCGAAGAGTTTGCCGATATCGTGGTCGTCACCGATGACAATCCGCGCACTGAAGAGCCGCGGGCGATCATCAACGATATCCTCGCTGGCATGCTAGATGCGGGCCACGCGAAAGCGGTGGAAGGCCGTGCGGAAGCGGTCACCAACGCGGTAATGCAGGCAAAAGAAAACGATGTGGTGCTGGTGGCAGGTAAAGGCCATGAGGACTACCAGGTCGTCGGCAATCGCCGACTGGATTACTCTGACCGCCTCACCGTGGCGCGTCTGCTGGGAGCGGTAGCATGATTCGCTTGACTCTCAGCCAGCTTGCCGATGTGACGCGCGGTGAACTGCGCGGTAGCGATGTGGCGATTGATGAAGTTACTTCAGATACCCGCAAGATCACAGCAGGCTGCCTGTTCGTGGCACTGAAAGGTGAGCGCTTTGATGCGCATGATTTTGCCGAACAGGCAAAAGCCGCAGGTGCTGGCGCATTGTTAGTCAGTCATCAGCTGGCGTGCGATCTACCGCAGGTGGTGGTGAAGGATACGCGTCTGGCGTTTGGCGAACTGGCCGCGTGGGTGCGTCAGCAGGTGCCGGCGCGAGTTGTGGCACTGACTGGTTCTTCCGGGAAAACCTCGGTCAAAGAGATGACCGCCGCGATTCTCAGCCAGTGTGGCAACACGCTGTATACCGCAGGCAATCTGAATAACGATATCGGCGTCCCGATGACGCTGTTGCGCCTGACTAAAGAACATGATTACGCAGTTATCGAATTAGGTGCTAATCACCAGGGCGAAATAGCCTGGACCGTCAGCCTGACGCGACCTGAAGCCGCGTTAGTCAACAATCTTGCCGCCGCGCATCTTGAAGGTTTTGGTTCTCTGGAAGGTGTTGCCAAAGCCAAGGGCGAAATTTATACCGGTCTGCCGGTCAATGGCATTGCCATTATGAACGCCGATAACAATGACTGGCTGAACTGGCAAAGCGTGATTGGCGAACGTAAAACGTGGCGCTTTTCGCCGAATGCCGCTATTAGCGATTTTACGGCGACTAACGTTCATGTGACCTCGCACGGTACTGAATTTACCCTGCAAACCCCAACGGGCAGCGTTGATGTACTGCTGCCGTTGCCGGGTCGTCACAACATCGCCAATGCGCTGGCCGCCGCTGCGCTGTCAATGGCGGTTGGTGCAACTCATGAGGCGATCAAAGCCGGGTTGCGGGATCTGAAGGCGGTACCGGGGCGTCTGTTTCCGATCCAACTGACTGACAGCCAGCTCCTGCTGGACGATTCATACAACGCAAACGTCGGCTCGATGACCGCGGCGGTGCAGGTTTTATCTGAGATGCCGGGCTACCGGGTGCTGGTTGTTGGCGATATGGCCGAGCTCGGCGCAGAAAGCGAGGCGTGCCATCGTCAGGTAGGCGAGGCGGCGAAAGCGGCTGGTCTCGATTGCGTGTTGAGCGTCGGAACGTTGAGTTCAGATATCAGCAGCGCCAGCGGTGTTGGCGAACATTTTAGCGAGAAGGCCGCGCTGTTAGCTCGTCTGCGCGAGCTTATTGCAGAACACAAAATTATGACCATTTTAGTGAAGGGTTCACGTAGTGCCGCCATGGAAGTGGTAGTACGCGCATTACAGGAGAACGGAACATGTTAGTATGGCTGGCCGAACATTTGGTCAAATATTATTCAGGCTTTAACGTCTTTTCCTATCTGACGTTTCGCGCCATTGTCAGCCTGCTGACCGCGCTGTTCATCTCTCTGTGGATGGGCCCGCGCATGATCGCCCGTCTGCAAAAACTCTCTTTCGGCCAGGTTGTGCGCAACGATGGTCCGGAGTCACATTTTAGCAAGCGCGGTACCCCGACGATGGGCGGGATCATGATCCTGACCGCTATTGTTGTCTCCGTACTGCTGTGGGCCTATCCGTCCAACCCTTACGTCTGGTGCGTGCTGACCGTGCTGATCGGCTACGGCATCATCGGCTTCGTTGACGACTACCGCAAAGTGGTGCGCAAGGATACTAAAGGCCTTATCGCCCGCTGGAAATACTTCTGGATGTCAGTGATTGCGCTTGGCGTCGCCTTTGCGCTTTATATGGCGGGCAAAGATACGCCAGCGACTCAACTGGTGGTCCCATTCTTTAAAGACGTGATGCCGCAGTTGGGTCTGTTCTATATCCTGCTGGCCTATTTTGTCATCGTTGGTACGGGTAATGCGGTCAACCTGACCGATGGCCTTGATGGTCTGGCGATTATGCCAACCGTGTTTGTGGCGGCGGGCTTTGCGCTGGTGGCCTGGGCGAGCGGTAACATGAATTTTGCCAGCTATCTGCACATTCCTTATCTACGTCATGCGGGTGAATTGGTGATCGTCTGTACGGCGATTGTCGGTGCGGGTTTGGGCTTCTTGTGGTTTAACACTTACCCGGCACAGGTCTTTATGGGTGATGTTGGCTCGCTGGCCCTCGGCGGCGCGCTGGGCATCATCGCCGTGCTGCTGCGCCAGGAGTTCCTGCTGGTGATTATGGGCGGCGTTTTCGTCGTAGAAACGTTATCGGTGATTTTGCAGGTCGGCTCCTTCAAGCTGCGCGGACAGCGCATCTTCCGTATGGCGCCGATTCACCATCACTATGAATTGAAGGGCTGGCCGGAGCCGCGCGTTATCGTGCGCTTCTGGATTATTTCGCTGATGCTGGTGCTGATTGGCCTGGCGACGCTGAAGGTACGTTAATCATGGCAGATTATCAGGGTAAAAAAGTCGTCATTATTGGGCTGGGTATGACCGGCCTGTCATGCGTGGACTTTTTCATGGCTCGTGGCGTCACGCCTCGGGTGATGGATACCCGCGTCGCGCCCGCTGGACTGGATAAGCTGCCGGAAGCCGTTGAGCGCTATGTCGGCGGTCTGAACGATGACTGGCTGCTGACGGCCGATCTGATTGTCGCCAGCCCTGGTATTGCCCTGGCGCATCCTTCCCTGAGCGCGGCGGCTGATGCTGGTGTGGAAATTGTCGGCGATATTGAGCTGTTCTGCCGCGAAGCGCAGGCACCGATTGTCGCTATCACCGGTTCCAACGGCAAAAGCACCGTGACCTCGCTGGTTGGGGAAATGGCGAAGGCCGCGGGCGTTAACGTTGGCGTAGGGGGCAATATTGGCCTGCCAGCGCTGATGTTGCTGGATGATGAACGCGAGCTGTATGTCCTTGAACTCTCCAGCTTCCAGCTGGAAACCACCTCCAGTCTTCGGGCCGTTGCGGCGACCATTCTTAACGTCACCGAAGATCATATGGACCGTTATCCGTTGGGGCTGCAGCAGTATCGCGCTGCCAAACTGCGTATTTATGAAAATGCACAGGCCTGTATCGTCAATGCCGATGATGCCTTGACCATGCCGGTACGCGGCGCTGACGAGCGCTGCATCAGCTTCGGCGTTGACGTTGGTGACTATCACCTGAACCGCCAGCAGGGAGAAACCTGGCTGCGCGTCAAAGGCGAGAAAGTGCTTAACGTCAAAGAGATGAAGATTAGCGGCCAGCACAACTACAGTAACGCTCTGGCGGCGCTGGCGCTGGCGGATGCCGCAGGCCTACCGCGCGCCAGCAGCCTGCAAGCGCTGACGACCTTTACCGGCCTGGCGCACCGTTTTCAGGTGGCCCTGGAACATAACGGCGTGCGTTGGATTAATGATTCCAAAGCGACCAACGTTGGCAGCACCGAAGCCGCGCTCAACGGACTCCATCTTGAAGGGACGCTGTATCTGCTGTTAGGCGGTGATGGGAAATCAGCTGATTTCACACCGTTAAGTCGCTACCTGACCGGCGACAATATCCGTCTGTACTGCTTTGGCCGCGATGGGGCACAGCTGGCAGCGCTTCGCCCGGATGTTGCAGTACAAACTGAAACTATGGAACAAGCGATGCGTGAGATAGCGCCGCAGGTTGTTCCCGGCGATATGGTGCTGTTGTCGCCTGCATGTGCCAGCCTGGACCAGTTTAAGAGTTTTGAACAACGCGGCGATATCTTTGCTCGTCTGGCGAAGGAGTTAGGCTGATGCGTTTATCACTCCCGCGCCTGAAAATGCCACGGCTGAGACTGCCGGGAATGTTTATTTTCACCTGGCTGTTCGCTGCGATGAAAGGCTGGGTAATGGGGTCGCGTCAGAAAGATACCGATAGCCTGGTGATGTATGACCGGATGCTGCTGTGGCTGACCTTTGGCCTGGCCGCTATCGGTTTCATCATGGTGACCTCGGCTTCAATGCCGGTGGGGCAGCGCCTGGCCAACGATCCGTTTTTGTTCGCCAAGCGTGATGGTTTATACATCCTGCTGGCGTTAGGGCTGTCGATGGTGACGTTGCGTCTGCCGATGGAGTTCTGGCAGCGCCATAGTACCGCGATGCTGATCGCCTCTATCGTGATGCTGCTGATCGTTCTTGTCGTCGGCAGCTCGGTTAACGGGGCATCGCGCTGGATTGCGCTGGGGCCGCTGCGTATTCAGCCTGCGGAGTTTACCAAGCTGTCGCTGTTCTGTTATATCGCCAACTACCTGGTGCGCAAAGGTGACGAAGTGCGTAACAACCTGCGCGGCTTCTTAAAACCGATGGGCGTGATTTTCGTACTGGCGATTTTGCTGCTGGCGCAGCCTGACCTGGGGACCGTGGTCGTACTGTTTGTCACGACCCTGGCGATGCTGTTCCTCGCGGGAGCCAAGCTGTGGCAGTTTATCGCGATTATTGGGATGGGAATTTCGGCGGTCGTGCTGCTGATTCTCGCCGAACCGTATCGTATTCGCCGCGTGACCTCCTTCTGGAACCCGTGGGAAGATCCGTTCGGTAGTGGTTACCAGCTAACCCAGTCGCTGATGGCTTTTGGTCGCGGTGAAATGTGGGGGCAGGGCCTGGGTAACTCGGTGCAGAAACTGGAGTATTTACCCGAGGCGCATACCGATTTCATCTTCGCCATTATCGGCGAAGAACTCGGTTATATCGGTGTGGTGCTTGCGCTTTTAATGGTATTCTTCGTCGCTTTTCGCGCCATGTCTATTGGTCGTAAAGCACTGGAGATTGACCACCGTTTTTCCGGTTTTTTGGCCTGTGCTATCGGGATCTGGTTTAGCTTCCAGGCGCTGGTTAACGTTGGGGCGGCGGCGGGTATGCTGCCAACTAAAGGCCTGACGCTGCCGCTGATTAGTTACGGTGGTTCCAGTTTGCTGATTATGTCGACGGCCATCATGTTGCTGTTACGAGTTGATTACGAAACGCGTCTGGAAAAAGCCCAGGCGTTTACACGGGGTGTTCGATGAGCGGTCAGGAAAAGCGGTTAATGGTGATGGCAGGCGGTACCGGCGGGCATGTGTTCCCGGGACTGGCGGTTGCACACCATTTAATAGACCAGGGCTGGCAGGTTCGCTGGCTGGGCACCGCGGATCGTATGGAAGCGGACTTAGTGCCGAAAAACGGCATTGAGATTGATTTCATCCAGATTTCCGGCCTGCGTGGCAAGGGTTTGAAGGCGCAGCTGTTGGCGCCGGTCCGTATTTTCAACGCCTGGCGTCAGGCGCGGGCGATCATGCAGCGTTTTCAGCCGGATGTGGTGTTGGGGATGGGCGGATATGTTTCCGGTCCCGGCGGTCTGGCGGCCTGGTCGCTGGGTATTCCAGTCGTACTGCATGAGCAAAATGGGATCGCTGGCCTGACCAACAAGTGGCTGGCAAAAATTGCTAAAAAGGTGATGCAGGCGTTTCCTGGCGCTTTTCCGGATGCCGATGTTGTTGGTAATCCGGTTCGTACCGATGTCCTCGCGCTGCCGTTGCCAGAACAACGCTTAGCCGGGCGTCAGGGGCCCATTCGCGTATTAGTCGTGGGGGGCTCGCAGGGCGCGCGCGTACTGAATCAGACGATGCCGCAGGTGGCGGCGAAGCTCGGCTCTTCTGTCACCATCTGGCACCAGAGCGGTAAAGGTGGTCAGGAAACCGTGCAGCGGGCTTATACCGATGCTGGACAGCCGCAGCATAAAGTAACTGAGTTTATTGACGACATGGCGGCGGCTTATGCCTGGGCCGATGTTGTTGTGTGTCGTTCCGGCGCATTGACGGTGAGCGAAATTGCCGCCGCAGGTTTACCGGCTCTGTTTGTGCCTTTCCAGCACAAAGACAGGCAGCAGTACTGGAACGCGCTTCCGCTGGAGAAAGCGGGCGCAGCGAAGATTCTCGAACAACCGCAGTTTACCGTGGATGCCGTCGCGCAAGTCCTGGCCGGTTGGGATCGAGAAACGCTATTGGATATGGCGGAGAGAGCGCGTAGAGCCTCGATTCCGGACGCTACCGAGCGGGTAGCAGAAGAAGTCAGCGCCGCAGCACTGGCGCGCTAATCGCGGTGAATATCACCGTCCGAATAAAGAAGTTGATGGCGTAAAGAATGAATACACAAGATCTGGCAAAACTGCGTTCCATAGTGCCCGAGATGCGTCGCGTCCGGCACATTCACTTTGTTGGCATTGGCGGTGCCGGCATGGGCGGTATTGCCGAAGTTCTGGCCAACGAAGGTTATCAGATTAGCGGCTCCGACCTGGCGCCGAATCCGGTGACTCAGCAGTTGACTCAGCTTGGCGCCACCATTTATTTCAACCATCGTCCTGAAAACGTTCGCGATGCGAGCGTAGTGGTGGTTTCCAGCGCGATCTCTGCGGAGAACCCGGAGATTGTCGCTGCCCATGAAGCACGGATTCCGGTTATTCGTCGCGCGGAGATGCTGGCGGAGCTGATGCGCTTTCGCCACGGTATTGCTATCGCCGGGACGCACGGAAAAACGACGACGACAGCGATGGTTTCCAGCATTTATGCTGAAGCGGGTCTCGATCCAACCTTCGTGAACGGTGGACTGGTGAAAGCGGCGGGTGTTCATGCGCGCCTGGGACATAGCCGGTATCTGATTGCCGAAGCGGACGAAAGCGATGCCTCGTTCCTGCACCTGCAGCCGATGGTCGCCGTGGTGACCAATATCGAAGCCGATCACATGGACACCTATCATGGCGACTTCGAAAACCTGAAGCAGACGTTTATTAACTTCCTGCATAACCTGCCGTTTTACGGACGCGCGGTGATGTGCGTGGACGATCCGGTTATCCGTGAACTGCTGCCGCGCGTTGGCCGCCAGATAACCACCTACGGATTTAGCGATGATGCCGATGTTCGTATTGAAGATTATCGCCAGGTTGGTGCTCAGGGGCATTTCCGCCTGATTCGCCAGGACAAAGATGTTATTCAGGTGACGCTCAACGCGCCAGGTCGCCACAACGCGCTAAACGCAGCGGCGGCGGTGGCTGTGGCGACGGAAGAGGGCATTGAAGATGACGCTATTCTGCATGCGCTGGAAAGCTTCCAGGGTACCGGTCGTCGTTTTGATTTCCTTGGCGAATATCCATTAGCAGAAGTAAACGGCAAAAGCGGTACCGCCATGCTGATTGATGATTATGGCCATCATCCGACGGAAGTTGATGCCACGATTAAAGCGGCGCGGGCTGGCTGGCCGGATAAAAATCTGGTCATGCTGTTTCAGCCGCACCGTTTTACTCGTACACGCGATCTGTACGACGATTTCGCCAACGTTCTGACTCAGGTTGATGCCCTGCTGATGCTTGACGTTTACTCTGCTGGCGAGGCCGCTATTCCGGGGGCTGATAGCCGTTCGCTGTGCCGCACGATTCGCGGGCGTGGCAAGGTTGATCCGATTTTGGTGTCCGATCCGGCACTGGCGGCGGAGATGCTGGCTTCTGTACTGACTGGTAACGACTTGATACTGGTTCAGGGTGCGGGAAATATTGGAAAAATCGCGCGTCACCTGGCTGAAATCAAACTGCAACCGCAAAAAATGCAGGAGGAGCGCCATGGCTGATAAAATCGCGGTCCTCTTCGGTGGCACCTCAGCGGAGCGTGAAGTCTCACTCAATTCAGGTTCAGCGGTGCTTGCTGGCCTGTGTGAAGCTGGCGTTGACGCGCATCCGGTAGATCCGCGCGATGTTGATATTACTCAGTTGAAAAACATGGGTTTTCAGAAAGCGTTTATTGCGTTACATGGCCGCGGTGGTGAAGATGGTACGTTGCAGGGGCTGCTTGAACTGATTCGATTGCCTTATACCGGCAGCGGTGTGATGGCTTCCGCTATCTCGATGGATAAGCTGCGTAGCAAATTGTTGTGGCAGGGAGCAGGATTACCCGTTGCGCCATGGGTTGCGTTGACGCGTAAACAGTTTAACGCAGGGCTTTCCGCTGACATAGAGCAGCAGATTGCTGCCCTCGGGCTGCCGCTGATTATTAAGCCCAGTCGTGAAGGCTCAAGCGTCGGCATGTCGAAAGTGAGCGAAAGCTGCACATTACAAAATGCATTGGCGCTGGCTTTTCAGCATGATGATGAAGTTCTGATCGAAAAATGGCTCAGTGGGCCGGAATTTACCGTCGCAATCGTTGGTGAAGAAATTTTACCGTCGATACGTATCCAGCCGGCAGGAACCTTCTATGATTATGAGGCGAAGTATCTCTCTGATGAGACGCAATATTTCTGCCCTGGTTTTGAAGATCCTGTACGTGAGTCAGAAATCCAGGCTCTGGTGCTGAAAGCCTGGAATACCCTTGGCTGTAATGGTTGGGGACGAATTGATGTGATGCTGGACAGCGATGGCCAGTTTTATCTGTTGGAAGCGAATACATCTCCTGGCATGACCAGCCATAGCCTGGTGCCGATGGCGGCTCGTCAGGCAGGGATGAGCTTCTCGCAGCTTGTTGTACGAATTCTGGACCTGGCGGGGTGATATGTCGCAGGCTGCGCTGAATACGCGGAACCACGAAGAAGAGGAAGAATCTTCTTCGCGTAGAAGTAATGGAACTCGCCTGGCAGGCATTTTCTTCCTGCTGGCGGTGCTATGTACCGTGCTGGTCAGCGGATGGATGGTTCTGGGTTGGATGGAAGATGCACAGCGTTTACCGCTGTCAAAGATGGTGGTTACCGGCGATCGTCACTACACGCGTAACGATGATATCCGTCAGGCGATTCTGGCGTTAGGTTCACCGGGTACCTTCATGACGCAGGACGTCAACATTATTCAAAGCCAGATTGAGCGTCTGCCGTGGATTAAGCAGGCGAGCGTTAGAAAGCAGTGGCCGGACGAATTGAAGATTCATCTGGTTGAATATGTGCCGATTGCGCGCTGGAATGATCAGCATATGGTCGACGTGGAAGGGAATTCTTTCAGCGTGCCGTCAGATCGCACCAGTAAACAGAATTTACCGATGTTATACGGCCCGGAAGGTAGCGAGAACGAAGTTCTTCAAGGATACCGCGACATGGGGCAGGTGCTGGCAAAGGATAAATTCACGTTGAAAGTGGCGGCAATGACCGCGCGCCGTTCCTGGCAGTTGACGCTTAATAACGATATTAAGCTCAATCTTGGTCGGGGCGACACCATGAAACGGCTTCAGCGCTTTATGGAACTCTACCCGGTTCTTCAGCAGCAAGCGCAGACCGACGGCAAACGGATAAGCTACGTTGATTTGCGTTATGACTCGGGGGCGGCAGTCGGTTGGGTACCGGTTCCCGTAGAGGAAACTAATCAACAACAGAATCAGGCACAGGCAGAACAACAATGATCAAGGCGACGGACAGAAAACTGGTAGTTGGACTGGAGATCGGCACCGCTAAGGTTGCCGCTTTAGTAGGGGAAGTTCTGCCCGACGGTATGATTAATATCATTGGCGTGGGCAGTTGCCCATCGCGTGGTATGGATAAAGGCGGAGTGAACGACCTGGAATCCGTGGTGAAATGCGTACAGCGCGCCATTGACCAGGCCGAACTGATGGCCGATTGCCAGATCTCGTCAGTCTATCTGGCGCTTTCAGGCAAACATATCAGCTGTCAAAATGAAATTGGTATGGTGCCGATTTCTGAAGAGGAAGTGACGCAGGATGACGTCGAGAACGTAGTGCATACCGCGAAGTCGGTTCGCGTGCGCGATGAGCATCGTGTTCTGCACGTTATTCCTCAAGAATATGCTATTGACTACCAGGAAGGGATTAAAAACCCTGTCGGACTGTCTGGTGTCCGCATGCAGGCGAAAGTGCATTTGATTACCTGCCATAACGATATGGCGAAAAATATTGTCAAAGCGGTGGAACGTTGCGGTCTGAAAGTCGACCAACTGATATTCGCCGGTTTAGCCGCTAGCTATTCCGTATTAACAGAAGATGAACGTGAACTGGGCGTCTGCGTGGTGGATATCGGCGGTGGTACAATGGATATTGCCGTCTATACCGGCGGTGCGTTGCGTCATACCAAAGTGATCCCGTATGCGGGCAACGTAGTGACCAGCGATATCGCCTACGCCTTCGGTACGCCGCCGAGCGACGCTGAAGCCATTAAGGTACGTCATGGTTGCGCGCTAGGTTCCATCGTAGGTAAAGACGAGAACGTCGAAGTACCAAGCGTGGGTGGACGTCCGCCTCGTAGTCTGCAGCGTCAGACGCTGGCTGAGGTTATTGAGCCGCGATATACCGAATTGCTCAACCTGGTAAACGAAGAGATCCTGCAACTGCAGGAGCAGCTCCGCCAGCAAGGGGTGAAGCACCATCTGGCGGCAGGAATTGTATTAACCGGCGGCGCGGCGCAAATTGAAGGTCTTGCCGCCTGTGCACAGCGAGTGTTCCATACGCAGGTACGAATCGGCGCGCCGCTGAACATTACCGGATTAACGGATTATGCCCAGGAGCCGTATTACTCAACGGCGGTTGGGCTGCTGCACTACGGGAAGGAATCTCATCTCAGTGGTGAAGCCGAAGTGGAAAAACGCGTAACGGTTGGGTCGTGGATCAAACGGCTCAACAGTTGGTTGCGAAAAGAGTTTTAATTTTTTAAGAGAACGCAGAAAATTAGCGTTCTCAGGCGACAGGCACAACGGAGAGAGAAATTATGTTTGAACCTATGGAACTGACCAACGACGCGGTGATTAAAGTCATCGGCGTCGGTGGCGGCGGCGGTAACGCCGTTGAGCATATGGTGCGCGAGCGCATTGAGGGTGTTGAATTTTTTGCGGTGAACACCGACGCGCAGGCTTTGCGCAAAACAGCGGTTGGCCAGACGATTCAGATCGGTAGCGGTATTACCAAAGGTCTGGGTGCAGGCGCAAACCCGGAAGTTGGCCGTAATGCGGCGGATGAAGATCGTGAAGCGCTGCGCGCTGCTCTTGACGGCGCAGACATGGTATTTATCGCAGCCGGTATGGGCGGCGGTACCGGAACCGGTGCGGCACCTGTTGTCGCTGAAGTAGCAAAAGATTTAGGTATCCTGACCGTTGCCGTCGTGACCAAGCCTTTCAATTTCGAAGGCAAGAAGCGCATGGCATTCGCTGAGCAGGGGATTACCGAGCTGTCCAAGCACGTAGACTCGCTGATCACTATCCCGAACGACAAGCTGCTGAAAGTCCTGGGCCGCGGTATCTCACTGCTTGACGCTTTTGGCGCAGCAAACGACGTGCTGAAAGGCGCGGTGCAGGGGATCGCCGAATTGATTACCCGTCCGGGTCTGATGAACGTCGACTTTGCAGACGTGCGTACCGTGATGTCTGAAATGGGCTACGCGATGATGGGCTCCGGTGTGGCGAGCGGTGAAGACCGTGCAGAAGAAGCGGCTGAAATGGCTATTTCTTCCCCGCTGCTGGAAGATATCGATCTGTCCGGCGCGCGCGGCGTACTGGTCAACATCACCGCGGGCTTCGATCTGCGTCTGGATGAGTTCGAGACCGTAGGTAACACTATTCGTGCATTTGCTTCGGATAACGCGACCGTGGTTATCGGTACTTCTCTGGACCCGGATATGAACGACGAGCTGCGCGTGACCGTTGTTGCAACTGGTATCGGTATGGACAAACGTCCAGAAATTACCCTGGTAACCAACAAACAGGTTCAGCAGCCGGTGATGGATCGTTACCAGCAGCACGGTATGTCTCCATTGAATCAAGAGCAGAAACCGGCAGCTAAAGTGGTGAACGACAATACGCCACAAACTGCAAAAGAGCCGGATTATCTGGATATTCCAGCGTTCCTGCGTAAGCAAGCCGACTAAGAATTGGCTGGAAGTTGGGCATCTGCGCTCTTTGTGCTAAACTGGCCTGCCGAATGTATTGTACACTTCGGTTGGATAGGTAACTTGGCGAGATTATACGATGATCAAACAAAGGACTCTTAAACGTATCGTTCAGGCGACTGGCGTCGGTTTGCATACCGGCAAAAAGGTCACACTGACGTTACGCCCTGCGCCGGCAAATACCGGGGTCATCTATCGTCGCACCGACTTGAATCCACCGGTTGATTTTCCGGCTGATGCCAAATCTGTGCGTGATACCATGCTCTGTACTTGCCTGGTCAACGAGCATGACGTGCGGATATCGACGGTCGAACACCTCAATGCCGCACTAGCTGGCTTAGGTATCGACAACATTGTTATTGAAGTCGATGCCCCGGAAGTCCCGATTATGGACGGTAGTGCGGCTCCGTTCGTTTATCTGTTGCTGGATGCCGGCATTGATGAACTGAACTGCGCTAAGAAATTTGTACGTATCAAAGAGACAGTTCGCGTTGAAGATGGCGATAAATGGGCTGAATTCAAACCGTATAATGGTTTTTCACTGGACTTCACCATTGATTTTAACCATCCGGCGATTGATTCCAGCAGCCAGCGCTATGCAATGAACTTCTCGGCTGATGCGTTTATGCGCCAAATTAGCCGCGCGCGTACCTTCGGTTTCATGCGTGATATCGAATATCTGCAGTCCCGTGGCCTGTGCCTGGGCGGCAGCTTCGATTGTGCCATCGTTGTTGACGATTATCGCGTACTGAACGAAGACGGTCTGCGCTTTGAAGATGAGTTTGTCCGCCATAAAATGCTGGATGCGATTGGTGACCTGTTTATGTGTGGTCACAATATCATCGGTGCATTCACGGCGTACAAATCCGGTCACGCGTTGAATAACAAACTGCTGCAGGCTGTTCTGGCAAAACAGGAAGCCTGGGAGTATGTGACTTTCGAAGACGACGCAGAAATGCCGCTGGCATTCCGTGCACCGACGTTGGTTATGGCATAAGCCTGACCATGCAGTAAATTCGACTGGTAACCTGGTACTCTCTCCGGCCAGGGAACCAGTCGTTTTTCTTTCTGAGTTTCCAGTCCTGTATTCTGCTCCGATCTTTCTTCTGCATTTATCGTGCGTTCGCTCCTTTTTTAAACGTTTTTACCCCGCGTAAGCCTTCATTCCTGCTGCTGTGATGGCGTATTAATGTTAATATTTGGGCGCAAAATATTTCTCAGGGTTGCTACCAACATAAAGGTAATGTAAGTGAGTGGATTGCTGACGCGCTGGCGACAGTTTGGCAGACGGTATTTTTGGCCGCATCTCCTGTTGGGGATGGTCGCGGCTAGCCTTGGCCTGCCTGCGCTTAGTAATGCTCATGAGCATGAAACCGCATCACCTGCAAAAACGACATCCAGCAACCATAACCCGGCTAAAGTTAACTTCTCTCAGCTGGCACTGCTGGAATCCTCCAATCGTCGCCCCAATTTCACGGTTGATTACTGGCATCAGCACGCTATTCGCACGGTTATTCGTCACCTGTCATTTGCGATGGCACCGCAGGTGTTGCCGGTAGCCGAAGAATCTTCGCCGCTTCAGGCACAACATCTGGCCCTGCTCGACACGCTCAGCGCGCTGCTGACGCAGGAGAGCAAACCGCCAGCCATTGTCCGCCAGGTGGCATATAACCCGTCCTGGTCTCATTGTGCATTTCGTGTCTGTACCTGGATTAGCCAGGTAACGGGTATCCGCGCCGGGCCTCAACGTCTCAGCTGAAACAAAAACGAACCTTTCTATTTTTTGTGACTCCGCATCGCGGGGCGTTTGAGATTTTATTATGCTAATCAAATTATTAACTAAAGTATTCGGTAGCCGTAATGACCGTACACTGCGTCGTATGCGCAAAGCCGTCAACGTCATCAATGCCATGGAACCGTCCATGGAAAAACTTTCTGATGATGAGCTGAAGGCTAAAACCGTCGAGTTCCGTGCTCGTCTGGAAAAAGGCGAAAGCCTGGAGAGTTTGATTCCAGAAGCCTTCGCGGTGGTACGCGAAGCCAGTAAGCGTGTTTTTGGTATGCGCCACTTTGATGTCCAGCTGCTGGGCGGGATGGTGCTTAATGAGCGCTGCATCGCGGAGATGCGTACTGGTGAAGGTAAAACCCTGACCGCAACCCTGCCAGCATATCTTAATGCATTGACTGGTAAAGGCGTACACGTGGTTACCGTCAACGATTACCTGGCGCAACGTGATGCGGAAAACAACCGCCCGCTGTTTGAGTTCCTCGGGATGAGCGTGGGTATCAACATGTCTGGTCTGCCAGCTCCGGCCAAGCGCGAAGCATACGGTGCAGATATTACCTACGGCACTAACAATGAATATGGTTTTGACTATCTGCGCGACAACATGGCGTTTAGTCCTGAAGAACGCGTACAGCGCAAACTGCACTATGCGCTGGTGGATGAGGTGGATTCCATCCTGATTGATGAAGCGCGTACCCCACTTATCATTTCTGGCCCGGCTGAAGACAGCTCCGAAATGTATAAGAAAGTGAACAAAATCATCCCGCATCTGGTGCGTCAGGAGAAAGAAGATTCTGAGACCTTTACCGGTGAAGGTCACTTCTCTGTCGATGAGAAAGCGCGTCAGGTTAACCTGACTGAACGCGGTCTGGTGTTGATTGAAGAGCTTCTGGTTAACGAAGGCATCATGGATGAAGGTGAGTCTCTTTACTCACCGACTAACATCATGCTGATGCATCACGTTACCGCCGCGCTGCGTGCTCATGTACTGTTCACGCGTGACGTTGATTACATCGTTAAAGATGGCGAAGTTATCATCGTCGACGAACATACCGGTCGTACTATGCAAGGTCGTCGCTGGTCAGATGGCCTGCATCAGGCCGTTGAAGCGAAAGAAGGCGTTGATATCCAGAACGAAAACCAGACGCTGGCCTCCATCACCTTCCAGAACTATTTCCGTCTGTATGAGAAACTGGCGGGGATGACCGGTACTGCCGATACCGAAGCCTTTGAATTTAGCTCGATCTACAAACTGGATACCGTTGTGGTTCCGACCAACCGCCCGATGATTCGTAAAGATATGGCGGACCTGGTCTATATGACCGAAGCGGAAAAAATTCAGGCCATTATTGAAGATATCAAAGAGCGTACTGCCGCGGGTCAGCCGGTCCTGGTGGGGACTATTTCCATTGAAAAATCGGAAGTGGTCTCTAACGAATTAACTAAAGCTGGTATCAAGCACAACGTTCTGAACGCTAAGTTCCACGCCAGTGAGGCCGATATCGTTGCTCAGGCAGGCTATCCCTCAACCGTAACTATCGCAACCAACATGGCGGGCCGTGGGACCGATATTGTGCTGGGTGGTAGCTGGCAGGCTGAAGTTGCAGAGCTGGAAGATCCGACGCCGGAGCAGATTGCTCAGATCAAAGCTGACTGGCAGGTTCGCCACGAAGCTGTATTGGCTGCAGGCGGCCTGCATATCATTGGTACCGAGCGTCACGAATCTCGCCGTATTGATAACCAGCTCCGTGGCCGTTCAGGTCGTCAAGGGGATGCCGGTTCTTCCCGTTTCTATCTGTCGATGGAAGATGCGCTGATGCGTATTTTTGCCTCTGACCGTGTGTCGGGCATGATGCGTAAATTGGGCATGAAGCCTGGCGAAGCGATTGAGCACCCTTGGGTGACCAAGGCGATTGCCAATGCTCAGCGTAAAGTGGAAAGCCGTAACTTTGATATTCGTAAGCAACTGTTGGAATATGATGATGTTGCTAACGACCAGCGTCGCGCAATCTACAGCCAGCGTAACGAGCTGTTGGATGTGTCTGATGTGAGCGAAACTATTAACAGCATCCGCGAAGACGTTTTTAAAGTGACTATTGATGCGCACATTCCGCCGCAGTCACTGGAGGAAATGTGGGATGTTGAAGGCTTGCAGGAACGTCTGAAAAACGACTTCGATCTCGACATGCCAATCAAAGAGTGGCTGGATAAAGAGCCGGAGCTGCATGAAGAAACCCTGCGCGAGCGTATTCTGCAGAGCGCCATCGAAACTTATCAGCGTAAGGAAGAAGTTGTTGGCGCTGAGATGATGCGTCACTTCGAGAAAGGCGTCATGCTGCAGACTCTGGACTCCCTTTGGAAAGAGCATCTGGCGGCAATGGACTACCTGCGTCAGGGTATCCACCTGCGCGGCTATGCGCAGAAAGATCCGAAGCAGGAATATAAGCGTGAATCCTTCTCAATGTTCGCTTCTATGCTGGAATCGCTGAAATATGAAGTGATTAGCACGTTGAGCAAGGTCCAGGTGCGGATGCCGGAAGAGGTTGAGGCGATGGAACAGCAGCGTCGTGAAGAGGCTGAACGTCTCGCGCAGATGCAGCAGCTTAGTCATCAGGATGATGACACCGCCGCCGCTGCCGCACTGGCAGAGCAAACTGGCGATCGCAAAGTGGGCCGTAACGATCCTTGCCCATGCGGTTCTGGGAAAAAATTCAAGCAGTGCCACGGTCGCCTGAGCTAAGCTCTACAACATTAAACATAAAGGCGCAGATATCTGCGCCTTTTTTATGGAATGAATACAATGAAGAAACTGCAAATCTCAGTCGGTATCATCCGCAATCCGCAAGGCGAAATTTTTATAACACAGCGGTCTGCTGATGCACATATGGCGAATAAACTTGAATTTCCCGGTGGAAAAATTGAAGAAGGTGAGTCGTCAGAGCAGGCATTAGTTCGTGAATTGCAGGAAGAAGTGGGCATTACGGTTAAATCGTGCCGACTGTTCGATAAGCTGGAATATCAGTTTCCTGACCGCCATATCACGCTGTGGTTCTGGCTGGTAGATGTCTGGGAAGGTGAACCGTGGGGGAAAGAGGGACAACCTGGCCGTTGGATGGCGCAGAATGCGCTGAATGCTGAGGATTTCCCTCCCGCAAATGAGCCTGTGATTGCAAAATTAGTTCAAAACTCGTGAGCCATTATTCGGTAAATTATGGCGGGAGCGCTATGCTTGCCCGCCTTAAGAAAAAAACCGACGACTTACTCTTTCTCTTCGCTCCAGCCATCGCTGTCTGATAGATCGCTACTGCTTGGGATGCGTTTTTCTTCTGCTGCCCATTCGCCTAAATCAATAAGCTGGCAACGCTTGGAGCAAAAAGGGCGATACGGGCTCTGTTCATTCCAGACCACAATTTTGCTGCAGGTTGGGCAATTGACGGTTATCTCTTCTGACATATTTTCTCCTTAACAACAGGCCAGTTCAAAATCAAAACGCTCTGGCACGATGCCATGCTCGCTGTCCAGCGGCAAAAAGCGGATAGCAAAACGGCTCTTATGACCGGATATTTGCGGGTACAGCTGGCTGGCAAGATCCAAACGCAGGCGTAACAGATCGGCATCCTCGCCGTTATCCTGATAAAAACCGTTCAGGCTGGTCTGCTTGCGAAAGGCGGCTGAGTTGCGGATCAGATCGAGAATGAGCACCAGCGATTGTGACAGAGGGTCGAGGCTGGACAGCCACTTGCCAACCTGTTCATCGCGATATTCCTGGGGCATATGCAACCAGATATGTAGCGTTGGGAGATCAAAGCTGCAGCAACCGCCGGGGATACTTAAGCGTTGACGCACCAGTCCGACCAGGCGATCTTCGCGCAGATATTGACCAATGCGAGGGGCTGAGATCAGCATGCTGGATAACTGCTTCAACTGCTGGCGCAGCGTATTGATACGTTCCTGATCGACACCAGGGACTTCTGCCCAGGATTGTAATTTCCGCTGTTGGCGTTCCAGCTCTTTCATCAGATCGGTACGGACTTCGCCACGTTCAAGGACATCTAAGAGATCGCCGATATTACGGAAAAAATGAAGCGCATCCGCATGGCTGGTGATAGTTGGGTATACGGATAGCTGCTGAAGCAAAAACTCAATACGCAACCAGGTGCGCATTTTTTCATTGAGCGGATGTTCAAATAGAACAGGGGTATGCATTACGTTTTTTCCTGTGAGGCGGCCTGCAATGCCAGCGTTTGATACTTTTTATGCAGGCGGGCGACATCTGCTGCAATAGCCGCAGGTGGACCCATATTTTCAATAATATCATCCGCAACGGCAAGGCGCTGCTCGCGCGTGGCCTGAGCGGCGAGAATATGTTCCGCATGTTGGCGGCTGACCCGATCGCGGAGCATCGTGCGCTCTATTTGCGTCTCTTTTGGCACATCGACAACCAGTACGCGATCGGCTTTGGCGGACAAACGATTTTCGACCAGTAATGGTACGACCCAGAGAATATAAGACGAGGTTGCAAGCTGCATCTGTCGACGTGTTTCCTGCTGAATTTGGGGGTGCAACAGCGCGTTAAGCCAGGTTTTATCCTTAGCATGAGCAAAGATGTGTTCACGCAGAGCGCGACGGTTCAGCGTTCCGTCTACGTTGAGTATCTGCTGGCCGAAGCGTTCAGCGATAGCATCAAGCGCCGGGGTTCCGGGCTCTACAACCTGACGTGCGATAACATCGGCATCGATAACGTTAACTCCAAGATGTGCAAATGCATCGGCTACGGTACTTTTACCACTGCCGATGCCGCCCGTTAACGCTACCGTGTACTTCATAGGCTTCAATCCTGAAACTGACAACATGCACATTTTTCTTTGAGACAGTCCGCTATTCACGGCGAGACTACACTGTGGTGGCGGTTTTTATCGGTTGGTTGTCAAACCGATAAATTGCTTTCACAACGCATTCTGGTTTTTTTGTACATGTAAATCAATTGGTTAAAAATGATACGTTGATGATTGAGTGTTGCAAAATCACTTTTGGCTATTCACCAGGTAAATTTATACGATTGTAGCGTAAAAAAAGTGAAAATCGCAGTCTTGCGCGGTCATGATTCGTGCGTATGATAACGTCACTGGAGTTGTGCTCTCACAATAATGCAATTAACCCCAGGAATTCGCACATGCGTATTGAAGAAGATTTGAAGCTTGGTTTTAAAGACGTTCTTATCCGCCCGAAACGTTCTACCCTCAAAAGCCGTTCTGATGTACAGCTGGAACGTGAATTCACCTTCAAACACTCTGGCCAGACCTGGTCCGGTGTGCCAATCATTGCGGCCAATATGGATACTGTCGGCACCTTTGCTATGGCTAAAGCTCTGGCCTCCTTTGGCGTTCTGACTGCAGTCCATAAGCATTACAGCGTTGAGCAGTGGCAGGCGTTTGTACAGGGCGAATCCGCAGATATAGTGAAACACGTCATGGTCTCTACTGGCACTTCAAATGCAGACTTTGAAAAAACTCAACAGATCCTGACCCAGAATCCGCAGCTTAGCTTCGTGTGTATTGACGTCGCAAATGGTTATTCCGAACACTTTGTGCAGTTTGTTGCCAAAGCCCGCGAAGCCTGGCCGCAAAAAACCATTATTGCGGGTAACGTTGTTACAGGTGAAATGTGTGAAGAATTGGTTCTTTCTGGCGCTGATATTGTGAAAGTCGGTATCGGCCCGGGCTCTGTGTGTACTACCCGTGTGAAAACCGGCGTGGGCTACCCTCAGCTTTCCGCTGTTATCGAATGTGCCGATGCGGCACATGGCCTGGGCGGGCAGATCATTAGTGATGGTGGCTGTACCATGCCTGGCGATGTGGCTAAGGCATTCGGCGGTGGTGCTGATTTCGTGATGCTGGGCGGTATGCTGGCAGGTCACGAAGAGAGCGGCGGTACCGTAGTTGAAGAAAATGGTGAAAAATTCATGCTGTTTTACGGTATGAGCTCTGAATCAGCAATGACCCGTCACGTTGGCGGCGTCGCTCAGTATCGTGCAGCAGAAGGTAAAACTGTTAAGCTGCCTCTGCGCGGTCCGGTTGAAAATACCGCGCGTGATATCCTCGGCGGCCTGCGTTCAGCGTGTACCTATGTGGGTGCTTCACGCCTGAAGGAACTGACCAAGCGTACTACCTTCATTCGCGTACAGGAACAAGAGAACCGCGTGTTCAATAGCCTGTAATGCCTCTCGCTGGCGCATTCGCGCCAGCGTTTATCCGCCCATCCCGCTAATGGCATCACCCAGATGAAAAATGGGTAAGTACATTGCCACAACCAGCACTCCGACAATCGCTCCAGTTATCACCAGCATTATAGGTTCAAGTAGGGTTGCCAGGTTATCTGCCTGCTGATGCGTTTGCTCACTATGATGGCGAGCCAGATTCTCCAGCATAGTATCTAACGAACCTGAAGCTTCACCGGTACGAATGAGTTGTAGACAGAGCGGTGTAAAACCTCCGCTATGAGTCAGCGCCTGCCAGATGGGTTCTCCATGGGTAATTTGCAGACCGACCTGCTGGAGCCTTTGTCGCCATAACGGGCAGCTTAGGGTTTCCTCCACGCTTTGCAGGCCCTGTAAGAAGCTGATACCCGCGCTTTGCGTTAACGCAAGTACGGTGAAAATCTGGCTAAGTCGTTGCCCACTCAGCAATTTACCAAATACTGGCAGCGCGTGGAGTAGCTTTTGGCGATGCAGCAACCAGCCTGGTCTCTGGCGAATCAGCCGATTAATAATTGCAGGTAAAACGACCAGTACAGCCAGAACAGGCCAATAGTGAGTTAACCCATCGCCGACGCTCATCACCGCTCGGGTCAGTAATGGTAGCGGAGTATTGAAGGTTTGATAGATAGCGGCGAACTCCGGTAAGACGAAGCACAGCATCCCCATGACCACCAGCAGCGCCAGGGATAAAATAATAATCGGATAGCGCAGCGCTTTTTTCACTTTCTCGCTAAGAAGCAGCTGTTCTCGCTGCTGAAGGGCTAACTGTGTGCAGCAAAGCTCCAGCTTGCCGGTGAGCTCACCGGTACGGATCATGGCCAAATAGAGTGGGGGAAATACTTCAGGCCATTTCTCCAGGGCAGCCGAAAGTGAAATGCCTTGCGCCAGGTCATCAGCCAGCGTTTGCAGCAGGGCCTGCCATTGTGCGTTGGGTTGCTGTTGCGCCAGCAGTTCCAACCCCTCCGCCAGTGGGAGGCCAGCTTGCAGTAGCGCGGCTAGCTGGCGGATGATTTCACCGCTGTGGCGTGGATGCCACAGTGAATTTTGCACGCTACAGCGGCGCAGCGTCAGTGGGATGATTCGCTCCTGTTGCAACATCTGCAATGCCAGCGGGCGATTCTCTTTCCAAAGCGTGCCCTGGCAGGGGACGCCCTGAACATCGATACCACGCCAGCGCCACAGTCGCTTAGTCGCCATGTGGGATCCCCAGAACGCGAACCACCTCTTCGAGGCTGGTCAGTCCTCGTTCCACGGCCAGACAGCCGCTTTCAAACAGCGTCATCATTCCCGATTCTCGCGCCAGGGATTCGATTTCGGTAGCGCTAAGCTCCTGAGTTATGGCTTGCCGTAGCGCGGTGTTAACGGGTAAAAGCTCAAATAGCGCCAGTCGCCCGTAGTAGCCGTGATAACAGTGCTGGCAGCCCGGAGCCTGCCAGCGAGGAAGCGCTCGTGGCCACAGGCTATGCGGGACATCGGCCGAGCTGCCGGTTTCCCGGCGACAGTGTGGGCACAACCTGCGCACAAGGCGTTGAGCAACAACCAGCGAGAGTGCTGATGAGATCATCCAGCGAGCGACGCCCATTTGCTGCAGGCGCACCAGGGTTTCGCTGGTCGAATTGGTGTGTAAGGTAGAGAGGACCAGGTGTCCGGTTTGCGCCGCTTTTATCGCAATTTCAGCCGTTTCCGCATCGCGTATTTCGCCCACCATTACGATGTCGGGGTCCTGACGCAGCAGGGCGCGCAGTACGCTATGGAAGGTTAGCCCGGCACGGGGATTAATCTGCGTCTGATTCATCCCCACAATCGGAATCTCCAGCGGATCTTCCACGCTACAGATGTTTACCTCATCGCGATTTCTCGCCTGCAGCGCGCTATATAAGGTGACGGTTTTTCCGCTTCCCGTTGGGCCTGTGACCAACAGCAGACCCTGCGGTTGGTTAAGCGCCGAGCGAAAGTCAGCAAGCTGTTGAGAGGAGAGCCCTAGCGCTTCGAGATCCAGAGCTTGTTCGACCTGGTGTAATAAACGCAGAACGATTTTCTCTCCGCCGCGGCAGGGAAGCGTAGCGATACGAAAAGAGACCGGGCGATCGGCAAGCGTAAGAGTAAACTGACCGTCCTGCGGTAAACGGTGCTCGGCGATATCCAGATTACTCAACACTTTCAGCCGGGCCGTAATCGGCGCGGCAAGCTCCAGGGCCAGAGGCGAAAGCGGGTGCAGCACGCCGTCTACCCGCAGGCGAATTCTCAGGTGGTTTTCGCCAGGTTCGATATGAATATCGGACGCGCGTTGACGTAGGGCTTGTTCCAGGATGTGATTAACCTGTTCAACTACGCTTGCCGAGGCTTCATTATGCATTGGGGCTACTGCTATCCCTGGTGTCTGTAGCCGTTTGTCCATCCGGTCCTGACTCCAGCACTCGATATCGATTCGTTTCTGGGTCGCGAAGCGTAGTGCTTCCATAAGCTCTGGTGCTGGCGCATCTACAACGGCGATGGCAATGGTGTGCGCATCGCTGTTGAGCAGTAATGCCTGGTAGCGCTGGCACAGAGGTATCAATTGTTCAGTTTTCATTGCCTCGCCCTCAGTTAAAACGGAATACGTCTTCGCAGGCTTGCTTAAGCGCGCTGTCGCCGGTAATGCTGCAAACGCGCTGCCAGCCGGTGATACCGTTAGCGTTATCCCAGCTTGGAGTCATCGTGACGCTTAAGTCATTGAGGCTTTCCCGGCCGGTGAGCGTGACAACGCCGGTGGCGACGCTCATTGCCGAGACGTAACGCGTGGTAGCGGGTGAGGGGATGCCATTGCTGCCGCCATCACAGGTTGTTAATCCTCCGTGCTCTAGCGCGCAAAGCTCAATGGCGGTGCGAAAAGGTACAAATGTTTGCAGCATGTCGGTGAGAGCCGCTTTTCGCAGGTAGTTCTGGTAAGCAGGAATGCCGATAGCGCTGAGAATTGCGATGATCCCAATGACCACCATCAGTTCAATAAGGGTAAAGCCACGTTGTTTATCCATAAGTTGCTCCTTGTTGTTTTCGGGAGCACTTTGCCGGGCTTTAATCCGCTGTGCGAGTCGCTGATCGCGCCTAAGGAAGCAAGGTTCCAGGCTTTTTTTGCGGGTTGCATTGAGGGATTATCGGTGTGCGAGTCGGCTCGCAAAAAGAGCCCCGGTGCAGGATATCGACCGGGGCAGGACAGTTAGCGGAAACGCATTGAGAGATCGAGCGCGCGAACGTGCTTGGTTAGTGCGCCAACGGAGATGTAATCGACGCCGGTTTCGGCAAATTCACGGATAGTATCGAAGGTGACGTTGCCGGAAACCTCCAGCGCCGCCTGACCATTGGTGCGCTTCACTGCTTCACGCATCAGGTCGGTGGTGAAGTTGTCGAGCATAATGATGTCAGCCCCCGCTTTCAGCGCTTCTTCAAGCTCCTCAAGGGTTTCAACTTCAACTTCTACCGGCACATCAGGATGCAGCCAAAACGCTTTTTCTACCGCCTGTCGCACTGAGCCGGAAGCGATAATATGGTTCTCTTTGATCAGAAAGGCATCGGACAGACCCAGGCGGTGGTTTGCTCCGCCTCCGCACAGGACTGCATACTTCAGCGCCGTGCGCAGACCAGGCAACGTCTTACGCGTATCGAGAAGTTGGGTTTTGGTTCCAGCAAGCAGGTCGACATAGCGGTGGACTTCGCTTGCCACCCCGGATAATGTCTGCACGAAATTGAGCGCGGTGCGCTCGCCGGTTAACAGAACACGGGAGGGGCCATCCAGTTCAAACAGCGGCTGATCTGCCTTAACCGCGTCGCCATCGGCAACATGCCAGGTGAGGTTGACATCATCTCCGGCGAGCTGAATAAAGACCTCTTCTACCCAGCGTTTACCGCAAAATATGCCGTCTTCACGAGTGATTACCACTGCATGCGAGCGCGCGTCTTGCGGCAACAATTGTGCGCTAATGTCGTTATTAGCATCTACTTCACCGCCCAGATCTTCCCGCAGGGATTGGGCGACGGCGTCAGTAATATCATGATTAACACGTTCCAGCAGCGCGTCACGGCGGCGGTCGGGATTGTAGCGACGAGGCGACATGATAAAGCTCCAGATAGATAGGATTCAGAAGTGGGAAACATGCTAACCTGAACCACGTTTCTGTACCACATCCACTTCATCCTTCTGGCGGCTTCACCGTGGGTCTCAAGTTAGTTTTGTGATGAGTGATAGTGCGTATAACAGCAGGCATTCTTTGGGCCCCGGGCGCCGCGAATGCATAGGTTAGTAAAAGGAGACTCGACATGCAGTTGAACGGGGGATGGCTGGTAGATGCGCGTCGGGTTCCTTCGCCGCACCACGATAGCCGCCCGGATAATGAAACCCCTTCTTTGCTGGTGGTGCACAATATCAGTCTGCCGCCCGGCGAATTTGGCGGTCCATGGATTGATGCCCTGTTCAGCGGTACGCTCGATCCCGATGCTCATCCTTTCTTTGCTGAGATAGCCCATCTTCGCGTTTCGGCGCATTGTCTGATTCGCCGGGACGGTGAAATCGTGCAGTATGTGCCTTTCGATAAGCGCGCGTGGCACGCGGGCGTTTCCAGCTACCACGGACGCGAGCGCTGTAATGATTTTTCAATAGGCATTGAGCTGGAAGGGACCGACACACAGGCCTATACCGAGGCGCAATATCAACAACTGGCGGCTATTACCCGGCAGCTTATTTCGCTCTATCCGGCCATTGCAGACCATATCACCGGCCACAGCGATATTGCTCCTGTGCGTAAAACGGATCCCGGCCCGGCTTTTGACTGGGCAAAATTTTGCGGTTTGTTAACCTCGTCGTCAGATAAGGAGATGCCATGACGTTGTTTACCACGCTGTTAGTGCTTATTGCCGAGCGTTTGTTCAAGCTGGGCGAGCACTGGCAGCTTGATCACCGGCTGGAAGTGTTGTTTCGCCGGGTAAAGCATTATTCACTCTTTGGCACCGTACTGATGACGGCTGCAGCGGTAGCGGTGGTCTTTATTATTCAGCGCTTGCTACAAGGGCAGCTATTTAACGTTCCGCTGCTGGTGTTCTGGATTTTGCTCGGCCTGCTGTGCATTGGTGCTGGGAAAGTCCGCTTGCATTACCATGCGTATCTGAAAGCCGCTGCCCGTGATGATAGCCGCGCCTGCGACGCCATGGCCAGTGAGCTTACCCTTATCCACGGCGTGCCGCCGGGTTGCGATCAGCGTGAATATCTCAGCGAGCTGCAAAACGCACTGCTGTGGATTAACTATCGCTATTATCTTGCCCCGCTGTTTTGGTTCGTTGTTGGTGGACCGTGGGGGCCGTTAACGCTAATCGCTTATTGTGTGCTGCGAGCCTGGCAAACGTGGCTGGCGCGTTATCAGACGCCACATCATCGTTTACAGTCGGGTATCGACGGTATCCTGCACGTAGTGGACTGGGTGCCGGTACGCCTGGTTGGCGTGGTTTATGCGCTGGTGGGGCACGGAGAAAAAGCTTTACCGGCATGGTTTGCGTCGCTGGGCGATCGCCACTCTTCGCAATATCAGGTATTAACCCGTCTGGCGCAGTATTCGCTGGCTCGCGAGCCGCACGTCGATAAAGTGGCTACGCCGAAAGCGGCGGTTTCCATGGCGAAGAAAACGTCGCTGGTGGTAGTGGTGATTATGGCGCTGCTGACGATTTACGGGACGTTGATTTAACAACCTGAACGCGCTTTGCCGGGCGGCGGCTTACGCCTTGCCCGGCTCTACAAAACCCGCCCCTGTAAGCGTAGTGCTACAATGTATCAGCCGCTGGGATGCCAAAATCAGGCATCCCATTTTCTTGCCAGCGAACCAATTTCAGACGGGTATGACGATTCGGATCGTACAGCGGATCGCCTTCGATTTCGGTGTAGTTGCGCGCGTGATACACCAGCACATCTTCTCCCTCCGGCGTTTGCGTAAAGCTGTTGTGTCCCGGCCCATACTGATGATTTTCGTAGCTGGTGCGGAACACCGGCTGCGGTGCTTTATGCCAGTTTTCCGGCTGGAGCGGATCGGCGTTGACGTCTATCCACAGTAAGCCCATGCAATAGTTTTCATCGGTAGCGCTGGCGGAGTAGCTGACGAACAGTTTGTCATCGTGGAACAGCGCCGCCGGACCCTCGTTGACCAGAAAGCCGCGACACTCCCAGTCAAACTCCGGCTTACTCAACATCACTGGTTTGCCTTTTAGCGTCCACGGGTTTTCAAGCTCAGCCAGATACAGGTTGGTGTTGCCCGCAATATCCGGGTCTTTTTGCGCCCACAGGTACCACTGCTTGCCCTGATGGTGGAAGGTGGTGGCATCCAGCGCAAAGGTATCAAACGGCGTTTTTACCTGGCCCTTTTCCTGCCACTTGCCGGTTAGCGGGTCGCTATCCGCGCATTCCAGAGCGAACATGCGATGCTGGAACATGCCCAATTCATCGAGATCGTGCGTGTGGCTGGCGGCAAAGTAGATGTACCATTTGCCTTCGATTTCATGTAGTTCCGGGGCCCAAATCAGCTGACTCATTGGGCCGCTCTCCGGCTTGCGCCAGACCACCACCGGCTGCGCGTCGCGCAGGCCTTCAAGGGTTGCAGAGCGGCGAATTTCCAGTCGGTCATACTCCGGAACCGAGGCAATAAAATAGTAGCAATCCTGATGGCGCAGAATAAACGGATCTGCGCGTTGTTCAATAAACGGGTTTGGCCAGTTTTTCATCAAGCTTTCCTTACGTGTTCACTGGTTTTGTGATCCTGGAACTCATTTAGTTCGCTGTAGTTGATGCGGCGTTTCTCCAGGTCTGACTGAATTTGGCGCATGAACTCGCGGTTCACTTTCAGCATGCGTACGACACCGGCGGTAATCAGGTAACCGACGCCAGGGATGACGCTAAACAGCAGCACAATACCGTTAACAGCTGAGGCGCTCTGCTCTTTAGCTCCAGCATCGTAGCCGTACCAGGAGAGCAGGAAGCCAACCATTGCCCCGGCAATCGCCAGTCCGACTTTCAGGAAGAACAGGTTACCGGAGAAGCTGATGCCGGTAATACGTTTGCCGGTCTTCCACTCGCCGTAGTCGTCAACGTCAGCCATCAGCGACCAGTGCAGCGGCGATGGAATTTGATGCAGAATATTCAGCAGGAAGTAGAGCACCATAATCATCATGGTGGCATGCGGATCGAAGAAGTAGAACGCGCAGGAGAAAATGGCGAGCACGATGTTGGTCCAGAAAAATACCTGCAGTTTGCACCAACGGTCGGTCAGTACTTTTGCCAGCATGCTGCCAATCATCATTCCCACCACGCCGAGGCTGATAAACAGCGTCGCGAAGTGGGTGCTTTGCTGCATGACCCAGGTGACGTAATACATGGTGGCGGCCATGCGGATAAAGCCAGGACAGACGTTGCACAGGGTTAGCAGCAGGATACGTACCCACTGATCGTTCTTCCAGACGTCTTTCAGATCTTTTTTCAGTTCGTCGTTAGTCTGCACCGCCGGTCGTACACGCTCACGAACGGTAGCGAAGCAAAACAGGAACATACACATGCCGATAAAGGCGAGCACCGTCATCGCCATCTGGTAGCCTTTGGCTTTATCTTCACCGCCGAACCAATCCGCCATTGGCAGCAGCGTCAGAGAGAGCAGCAGGGTGGCGATACCGACCATGACAAAACGATAGGACTGGCAGGCTACGCGTTCCTGCGGGTCATTAGTAATCACGCTACCCAATGAACAGTAAGGAATGTTGATCGCGGTATAGGTCAGCGAGAGCAGGAAGTAAGTGACGAAAGCATAGATAACTTTGCTGTTGTAGGTCCATTCGGGGGTGGTAAACATCAGCACGCTAAACAGCGCGTACGGGAAGGCAATCCACAGTAGCCATGGACGAAAACGGCCATATTTACTGCGAGTACGGTCAGCCATTGCGCCCATAATCGGGTCGGTCACGGCATCGATAACGCGTACGGAAAGCAGCAGAACGCCGACCAGGGCCGGTGCGAGCCCGAAGATATCCGTATAAAAATAGTTAACAAACAACATGATGGCGCCGAAGATGATGTTACATCCGGCATCGCCCATCCCGTAGCCAATTTTCTCTTTAACTGAAAGCTTATTGCCATTCATGGTGGAGATCTCCCCGTTGCGGTATGGAGATAATTATTAGCTGGATAATGGATAAATGCGTTGCAGGAAAAGGTCAACGATATGGACAAATAGGTTGTTGCGAGGAAAGTGTGAAGCAGATAACAATGCTCTGTGCCCGCAAAATGGCGGCGGGCACAGATTCTGGAGATGTATGATTATGCTTTTATGGCGCTAGCTGTTTTTTGCTTAAACAGATAGCCAATGCCGAGGATCACAATCCATACCGGGATCAGGTAAACGGAAATTGCCATACCTGGAGTCATTAGCATGATGACCAGCACACCGACCATAAACAGTAGGCAAATCCAGTTTCCTAGCGGATAAAACAGCGCAGGGAAGCGGGTGACTACGCCCTGCAGCTGTTTGGCGCGACGGAATTTGATGTGTGCCAGGCTAATCATCGCCCAGTTGATCACCAGCGCAGAAACGACCAGCGCCATCAGCAGACCAAACGCGGATTCCGGTGCGAAGTAGTTAATCAGGACGCACAGTGCGGTCACTACCGCGGAAACCAGAATGGTGTTAACCGGTACGCCGCGTTTATCGACGTTCATTAGCGCTTTTGGTGCGTTACCCTGCTGTGCCAGGCCGAACAGCATCCGGCTGTTGCAGTAGACGCAGCTGTTGTAAACGGAAAGTGCCGCGGTCAGTACCACGACATTCAGCGCGTTAGCCACAAAAGTATCGCCCAGTTCGTGGAAGATCAGGACGAACGGGCTGGTGTCAGCGGTCACGCGGCTCCACGGCAGCAGGGAGAGCAGAACGGCCAGCGAGCCCACATAGAAAATCAGGATACGGTAGATAACCTGGTTGGTGGCTTTAGGAATGCTTTGCTCCGGATTATCGGCTTCTGCTGCCGTAATACCGACCAGCTCCAGACCGCCAAAGGAGAACATGATAATCGCCATCATCATCACCAGCCCGGTGAATCCGTGCGGCAGGAATCCACCCTGCTCCCACAGGTTGCGTACGGTAGCCTGCGGGCCGCCGTTGCCGCTGAACAGCAGCCAGCCGCCGAACAGGATCATCGCCACGACGGCGACGACTTTGATGATTGCGAACCAGAACTCCATCTCGCCAAACACTTTGACGTTGGTCAGGTTGATGGCATTGATGGCAACGAAGAAGATGGCAGCAGAAACCCAGGTCGGGATTTCAGGCCACCAGAACTGGACGTATTTCCCTACGGCAGTGAGCTCTGCCATGGCCACCAGAACGTAAAGAACCCAGTAGTTCCAGCCGGAAGCGAAGCCTGCAAAGCCGCCCCAGTATTTGTAGGCGAAATGGCTAAATGAACCTGCTACAGGCTCTTCGACGACCATTTCGCCCAGCTGGCGCATGATCAGAAAGGCGATGAAACCGGCAATTGCGTAGCCCAGAATAATACCCGGGCCTGCGTTTTGGATGACGGATGCACTACCCAGAAATAAACCGGTACCGATAGCGCCTCCCAGCGCAATAAGCTGAATATGGCGGTTTTTAAGGCCGCGCTTTAGCCGATCGCCATGCTGTTGACCTTCCATCATGAAACCTCGTGTGTGGTTATGGTTATTATGTTTGTACGCGTCATCCTTCAGGTGACTTCTTCACTGTCTGTCCCTGCCTGATAGCATAGTCAGCGAAATTTCAGCGAGCCTGCGCCCCGTTTTACCCTGAGTGATACGACGCACATATTGTTGTGTTTGTGTAATTATGAAATTCCGTTTCTGTACTGATTTCTTTACGCAAGGCAGGGTGGTAATTCATGAAAAGGCCTTTCGTATCATGGAGAATAGTGATAAGCGGCAGTGAATGCACCTGCTTTATGAAGGGATGATGACGAAGCGAGCAAAAAGAAACCATTTGTAAATCATGCCTGAATACCCACTACCTACCTCTTATTTTCTTTAAATTCACAAAAAATGAATTTTTATTCACTTGATGGTGGGGTGAATCGGTTCAGATAGCGTATTTTTTCGTTTCGATTACGTTAACGCTACCTCATTGTGGGTAAACACAACATTTGTGCAAAGTTACATTTTTGAAATGTTATTTCTGTATGTTTGTTAAAACATGCTGGGTTTACTGATTTCAATCAAAACCTGTATGGACAGAAGGTGAATACTTTGTTACTTTAGCGCTACGAACTATGAATTGGTAAGACCAATTGACTCCGGGCTAATGGCAGAGACAGGGAATATGGCCTACAGCAAGATCCGCCAACCAAAACTATCCGATGTGATAGAGCAGCAGCTGGAGTTTTTGATCCTTGAGGGGACGTTGCGCCCCGGTGAAAAGCTCCCGCCTGAACGCGAACTGGCAAAACAGTTCGACGTTTCCCGCCCCTCGCTGCGTGAGGCGATTCAACGCCTCGAAGCCAAGGGGTTGTTGCTTCGTCGCCAGGGAGGTGGAACGTTTGTACAAAGCCGCCTGTGGCAGAGCTTCAGCGACCCGCTGGTAGAGCTCCTGTCCGACCACCCTGAATCCCAATTTGATCTGCTGGAAACTCGGCACGCGCTTGAAGGCATTGCGGCTTATTACGCAGCGCTGCGCAGCAATGATGAAGACCGCGAACGTATTCGCGAGCTGCATCAGGCCATAGAGCGAGCCCAGCAGTCCGGCGACCTTGACGCCGAATCCGACGCCGTCGTCCAGTATCAAATTGCCGTCACCGAAGCGGCGCATAATGTGGTGTTGCTCCATTTGCTACGCTGCATGGAACCGATGCTGGCCCAAAACGTTCGCCAGAATTTTGAATTGTTGTATGCCCGCCGGGAGATGCTCCCGCAGGTCAGCAATCATCGCACTCGGATTTTCGAGGCGATAATCGCCGGGGAGCCGGAGCAGGCGCGTGAAGCCTCGCATCGTCACCTGGCGTTCATTGAGGAAATTTTGCTGGATCGCAGCCGTGAGCAGAGCCGTCGTGAACGCTCACTGCGCCGTTTACAGCAACGAAAAGATGAGAACTCCGGTTCTTAAGCGCCATTTTTAGAGCGCGGCAACTAAACGCAGAACCTGTCTTATTGTGTTTTCCGGCGAAAATACAATGGGACAGGTTCCAGATTAATCAACGATTAGATAGATAAGGAATACCCCCCATGTCAGAACGTTTACCCAATGACGTGGATCCGATCGAAACTCGCGACTGGCTACAGGCGATCGAATCGGTCATCCGTGAAGAAGGTGTTGAGCGCGCTCAGTATCTGATTGACCAACTCCTTTCTGAAGCCCGCAAAGGCGGGGTGAAAGTGGCTGCTGGCACATCGACTGGCAGTTACGTAAACACTATTGCCGTTGAAGATGAACCGGAATACCCGGGAAATCTGGATCTGGAACGTCGTATTCGTTCTGCGATCCGCTGGAACGCTATTATGACCGTTCTGCGCGCATCGAAAAAAGATCTCGAACTGGGTGGCCACATGGCTTCCTTCCAGTCTTCCGCGACTTTCTACGAAGTGTGTTTCAACCACTTCTTCCGTGCACGCAACGAGCAGGATGGCGGCGATCTGGTTTACTTCCAGGGCCACATCTCTCCGGGCGTATACGCACGTGCATTCCTGGAAGGTCGTCTGACTGAAGAGCAGATGAACAACTTCCGTCAGGAAGTTCATGGCAAAGGCCTGTCTTCCTACCCGCACCCGAAACTGATGCCGACCTTCTGGCAGTTCCCGACCGTCTCCATGGGGCTGGGCCCAATCGGTGCAATCTACCAGGCTAAATTCCTGAAATATCTGGAACATCGTGGCCTGAAAGATACCTCCAAACAGACCGTTTATGCCTTCCTGGGCGATGGCGAGATGGATGAACCAGAATCCAAAGGTGCGATCACCATCGCTACTCGTGAAAAACTGGACAACCTGGTCTTCGTTATCAACTGTAACCTGCAGCGTCTTGACGGCCCGGTCACCGGTAACGGCAAGATCATTAACGAACTGGAAGGTATCTTCGCAGGTGCTGGCTGGAACGTTATCAAGGTTATCTGGGGCGGTCGTTGGGATGAACTGCTGCGTAAAGATACCAGCGGTAAACTGATCCAACTGATGAACGAAACCGTTGACGGCGACTACCAGACCTTTAAATCCAAAGACGGCGCTTACGTTCGTGAGCACTTCTTCGGTAAATATCCGGAAACCGCAGCGCTGGTTGCCGACTGGTCTGACGATCAGATTTGGGCACTGAACCGCGGTGGTCACGATCCGAAGAAAGTCTTCGCTGCACTGAAAAAAGCGGAGGAAACTACCGGCAAAGCAACCGTCATCCTGGCCCATACCATCAAAGGTTACGGCATGGGTGATACCGCTGAAGGTAAAAACATCGCTCACCAGGTTAAGAAAATGAACATGGACGGCGTGCGTCACATTCGCGACCGTTTCAATGTGCCAGTAACCGATGAGCAGGTGGAAAACCTGTCTTACATTACCTTCCCGGAAGGCTCTGAAGAACATACCTATCTGCACGCACAGCGTCAGAAACTGCACGGTTACCTGCCGACTCGTCAGCCGAACTTCGATGAGAAGCTGGAGCTGCCTCAGCTTGCAGATTTCGGTCCGCTGCTGGAAGAGCAGAACAAAGAAATTTCTACCACTATCGCGTTTGTTCGTGCTCTGAACGTGATGCTGAAGAACAAGTCCATCAAAGACCGCCTGGTGCCAATCATCGCCGATGAAGCGCGTACCTTTGGTATGGAAGGCCTGTTCCGTCAGATCGGTATTTACAGCCCGAACGGTCAGCAGTACACCCCGCAGGACCGTGAGCAGGTTGCTTACTATAAAGAAGACGAGAAAGGTCAGATCCTGCAGGAAGGTATCAACGAACTGGGTGCTGGCGCATCCTGGCTGGCGGCTGCGACTTCTTACAGCACCAACAACCTGCCGATGATTCCGTTCTACATCTACTATTCCATGTTCGGGTTCCAGCGTATCGGTGACCTGTGCTGGCAGGCTGGCGACCAACAGGCTCGCGGCTTCCTGGTCGGTGGTACTTCCGGACGTACGACCCTGAACGGCGAAGGTCTGCAGCACGAAGATGGCCATAGCCATATTCAGTCTCTGACTATCCCGAACTGTATCTCTTACGATCCGTCTTACGCGTACGAAGTTGCGGTCATCATGCATGATGGTCTGGAGCGTATGTACGGTGAGAAACAAGAGAACGTTTACTACTACATCACCACCCTGAACGAAAACTACCACATGCCGGCGATGCCGGAAGGTGCCGAGGAAGGTATCCGTAAAGGTATCTATAAACTCGAAACCATCGAAGGTAGCAAAGGTAAAGTTCAGCTGCTGGGTTCCGGTTCTATCCTGCGTCACGTGCGTGAAGCCGCTGAGATCCTGGCGAAAGACTACGGCGTAGGTTCTGACGTTTATAGCGTCACCTCCTTCACCGAACTGGCGCGTGATGGCCAGGATTGTGAGCGCTGGAACATGCTGCACCCGCTGGAAACTCCGCGCGTTCCGTACATCGCCCAGGTGATGAACGACGCTCCGGCTGTGGCATCGACTGACTATATGAAACTGTTCGCCGAGCAGGTTCGTACTTATGTACCGGCTGATGATTACCGCGTACTGGGTACCGACGGCTTCGGTCGCTCTGACAGCCGTGAGAACCTGCGTCACCACTTCGAAGTTGATGCTTCCTACGTGGTAGTTGCAGCGCTGGGCGAACTGGCTAAACGTGGCGAAATCGATAAGAAAGTGGTTGCAGACGCAATTGCCAAATTCAATATCGATGCAGATAAAGTTAACCCGCGTCTGGCGTAAGAGGTAAAAGAATAATGGCTATCGAAATCAATGTACCGGACATCGGGGCTGATGAAGTTGAAATCACCGAGATCCTGGTCAAAGTAGGCGACAAAGTTGAAGCTGAACAGTCGCTGATCACCGTAGAAGGCGACAAAGCCTCTATGGAAGTTCCGTCTCCTCAGGCTGGCGTTGTTAAAGAGATCAAAGTCTCTGTTGGCGACAAAACCGAGACCGGCAAACTGATCATGATTTTCGATTCCGCCGATGGTGCAGCAGCCGCTGCACCTGCGCAGGAAGAGAAGAAAGAAGCGGCTCCGGCAGCAGCGCCAGCGGCAGCAGCGGCTAAAGACGTACACGTACCGGATATCGGCGGCGACGAAGTTGAAGTCACCGAGATCATGGTCAAAGTGGGCGATACCGTTGCGGCTGAGCAGTCATTGATCACCGTAGAAGGCGACAAAGCGTCTATGGAAGTCCCGGCACCGTTCGCAGGTACCGTGAAAGAGATCAAAATCAACACCGGTGACAAAGTGTCTACCGGCTCCCTGATTATGGTCTTCGAAGTGGCGGGTAGCGCACCTGCTGCGGCTCCGGCGAAAGCGGAAGCTGCTCCGGCAGCGGCTGCACCGGCGGCTTCCGGGTCTAAAGAAGTTAACGTACCGGATATCGGCGGCGACGAAGTTGAAGTCACTGAAGTGATGGTTAAAGTGGGCGATAAAATTGCCGCTGAGCAGTCACTGATCACCGTTGAAGGCGACAAAGCTTCGATGGAAGTTCCGGCACCGTTCGCGGGCACCGTGAAAGAGATCAAAATCAGCACTGGCGACAAAGTGTCTACCGGCTCCCTGATCATGGTCTTCGAAGTAGAAGGCGCAGCGCCTGCTGCTGCTCCGGCGGCTGCTGCTGCTCCAGCACCTGCTGCTGCACCGGCTCAGGCTGCTAAACCTGTTGCAGCTCCTGCGGCTAAAGCAGAAGGCAAATCTGAGTTTGCTGAAAACGACGCTTACGTTCACGCAACTCCGCTGATTCGCCGCCTGGCGCGCGAATTTGGCGTTAACCTGGCGAAAGTGAAAGGTTCTGGTCGTAAAGGCCGTATCCTGCGCGAAGACGTTCAGGCTTACGTGAAAGAAGCGGTTAAACGCGCTGAAGCTGCACCGGCTGCTGCCACCGGCGGCGGTATCCCGGGTATGCTGCCATGGCCGAAAGTGGACTTCAGCAAGTTTGGTGAAATCGAAGAAGTGGAACTGGGTCGCATCCAGAAAATCTCTGGCGCTAACCTGAGTCGTAACTGGGTGATGATCCCGCACGTTACTCACTTCGACAAAACCGATATCACCGATCTGGAAGCGTTCCGTAAACAGCAGAACGCCGAAGCTGAGAAGCGTAAACTGGATGTGAAATTCACTCCAGTAGTCTTCATCATGAAAGCCGTTGCCGCTGCGCTTGAGCAGATGCCGCGCTTCAACAGCTCGCTGTCTGAAGATGCGCAGCGCCTGACGCTGAAGAAATACATCAACATCGGTGTGGCGGTTGATACCCCGAATGGTCTGGTTGTTCCGGTCTTTAAAGACGTGAACAAGAAGAGCATTACCGAACTGTCTCGCGAACTGACCGTGATCTCCAAGAAAGCGCGTGATGGTAAGCTGACTGCTGGCGAAATGCAGGGCGGTTGCTTCACTATCTCCAGCATCGGCGGCCTGGGTACCACCCATTTCGCACCGATTGTGAACGCGCCGGAAGTGGCTATCCTCGGTGTGTCTAAATCCGCGATGGAACCGGTGTGGAATGGTAAAGAGTTTGTTCCGCGTCTGATGATGCCGATCTCTCTGTCCTTCGACCACCGCGTTATCGACGGTGCTGATGGTGCGCGCTTTATTACCATCATCAACAACACCCTGAGCGATATTCGCCGCCTGGTGATGTAAGCGAAAAGCCGGCCTGACGGCCGGCTTTTTTCTGGTAATCTCTTCTGCGTTTTGAAGTTACCAGCAATAAAGGACAAAATCGTTTGCCGTTTGTTGTTTCAAAATTGTTAACAATTTTGTAAAATGCTTGCGGATAGAACGTCCCGGTGGACATGGGCGTAAAAACAATAGCGTCAGACCCGCCGGATACAAATTACAGAGGTCATGATGAGTACTGAAATCAAAACTCAGGTCGTGGTACTTGGGGCAGGCCCCGCAGGTTATTCTGCTGCCTTCCGTTGCGCTGATTTAGGTCTGGAAACCGTAATCGTAGAACGTTACAACACCCTGGGCGGTGTTTGTCTGAACGTCGGCTGTATCCCTTCTAAAGCACTGCTGCACGTTGCGAAAGTTATCGAAGAAGCGAAAGCGCTGGCCGAACACGGCATCGTTTTTGGTGAGCCGAAAACTGACATCGATAAAATTCGTACCTGGAAAGAAAAAGTTATCACTCAACTGACCGGTGGTCTGGCTGGTATGGCCAAAGGCCGTAAAGTAAAAGTGGTTAACGGTCTGGGTAAGTTTACCGGTGCTAACACCCTGGAAGTCGAAGGCGAAAACGGCAAAACCGTGATCAACTTTGACAACGCGATCATCGCGGCGGGTTCCCGTCCGATTGAGCTGCCGTTCATTCCGCATGAAGACCCGCGCGTATGGGATTCCACCGACGCTCTGGAACTGAAAACTGTACCAAAACGCCTGCTGGTTATGGGTGGCGGTATTATCGGTCTGGAAATGGGTACCGTGTACCATGCGCTGGGTTCAGAGATTGACGTGGTTGAAATGTTCGACCAGGTGATCCCGGCTGCCGATAAAGACGTGGTAAAAGTCTTCACCAAGCGCATCAGCAAGAAATTCAACCTGATGCTGGAAACCAAAGTCACTGCCGTTGAAGCGAAAGAAGACGGTATCTATGTTTCCATGGAAGGCAAAAAAGCGCCGGCTGAAGCGCAGCGCTACGACGCCGTACTGGTGGCTATCGGTCGCGTGCCGAACGGTAAAAACCTCGATGCCGGCCAGGCAGGCGTTGAAGTTGACGAGCGTGGCTTTATCCGCGTTGACAAACAGCTGCGTACCAACGTGCCGCACATCTTTGCTATCGGCGATATCGTTGGTCAGCCGATGCTGGCGCACAAAGGTGTTCACGAAGGCCACGTTGCCGCCGAAGTTATCTCCGGCATGAAGCACTACTTCGACCCGAAAGTGATCCCGTCCATCGCCTACACTGAGCCAGAGGTTGCCTGGGTTGGTCTGACTGAGAAAGAAGCGAAAGAGAAAGGCATCAGCTACGAAACCGCCACCTTCCCGTGGGCTGCTTCTGGCCGTGCTATCGCTTCCGACTGCGCAGACGGTATGACCAAACTGATTTTCGACAAAGAATCTCACCGCGTTATCGGCGGGGCGATTGTCGGTACCAACGGCGGCGAGCTGCTGGGTGAAATCGGTCTGGCTATCGAAATGGGTTGCGACGCTGAAGACATCGCACTGACCATCCATGCTCACCCGACTCTGCATGAGTCCGTTGGCCTGGCGGCAGAAGTCTTCGAAGGTAGCATCACCGACCTGCCGAACGCGAAAGCGAAGAAAAAGTAAGTTTTTCTTTCAGGCAAAAAGTAGAAGCGGCTCTGTGAGCCGCTTTTTTTATGCCTGATGTTTAGAACTGTGTCGTCGGCAATGAAATTGCATACCTTATTAATACTTGAAAAATAATCACGATATAAACTTATAGGTAGTTAACTATATGTGAGGTGTGTGATGAAACGACTTTTAACGACGACGCTGTTGGCCGCAACCCTGTTTTCCGGTATGGCTTGTGCAGCAGATGCTTCTATCCCATGGGCAGATAACAGCGGCGGCACGGAAAGCACCCATATTGCGGCCATGGGCCAAAATCTGAATATGCAGCATCAGCAGGTGACAAAAACCAGCGAAGGAGTATGGGCGACGAATTCCGGTAGCATCAGCTCCGATGAAGCCGATCTGACCAGCAACAAACCTCCGTTTGCTGGAGATCCGTCGCTGATGCCTCATCAGGGCTAAGTAAAAGATGGTAATGCCCGGCAGCGTAATCGCGTGCCGGGCATTTTTTTATTGATTGACGACCTGCCAGGCTGAATCAGGAGAAAATGCGGTGATTGCCTGTGCTTTGCTTTGCGTTTCCTCACCTAAGTTAGCCTGCCAGACCTGGTCATTTTGGTTAACCATAAAGCTCATTACACCAGTTTGCCCCCATTCTACAGGCCATGCCAGTAGGGCAACTCCCTGATTTTCACCATCTTTAATAATGCGGAAACGGTAGCCGTGATAGCCTTCTCCGGGTTCTATCGGGCTAAAAGCTGGCCCTAACGGACTGGGCGCTTCTCCAGGAGTCGCAGGCCAGTAGAGGCCATCTTTCTTGCCATCACTGCTGATAATCTTCTGCGCCCAGACGTGATTTAACTGATAGAAATCCTGTTGGGCATCAACATAAGCATGCATCGCCTGAATCGCTGAGAGCTCATTGCGGCCAATAGCGCGGGTGAGAATTTCATCTTCTGCGGCAGCCATATCAAAATGCCAGCCATCATCTCCCTTGATGATGGGAATGGGCAGTCGCCACTCTTCCTGGCCGACGTCCAGCCACGCGCTATTGTCCTGGCGAACGATATTATGTTTGACTTGCCAGTCGCGCTGAAAACGGTCTACCGCATCAGGCGCAATGCCGTCCGGCGGTAAGAACTGCTGCCAATTGTCACCGAGCAGCGTATCCAGCGCAGATTCATCATGCCGACTGATTGCTTCAGCCAGCGCGCTTGCAGCTTGCTCAGGCGTGGAGAATTGTTGCTGTGCCAGAGCCATCATCGGTGTCATGATCAGCGCCAGCAGCGTCATTTGTAGGTGCTTTTTCATCTTCTTATCCTCAGCGGCGACGCAATTCACGATGTTCGGAAAGATGTTCTCTGGCCGCGCTGCGCTGCTCGCTGTTTAAACCTGAGATATGACGACTCTGTTGCCCTCGCTCTTGTTGAGATTGCCAGGAGGGGGAGCGGCTGTCGTTACCGCTTAGCGCATTGGCATGCAGGTTACCGAGCTTCTGCTGACGCTGTTCAGGCGTTGCCGACTGGAACTGTTCACGGCGCTGTTGTTGCTGCGCAGTGGGGGGCTGAACCTGCGTTTTCACCGTCTCCCGATGCTGCTGTTGGGCTGTCGGGTGTTGAAGCTGGTTTTTGGCTGCTTCCCGACGCTGCTGCGTGGCGCTATTTTTTACCGCAGGCGTATTGTCATAGCCACGATAGTTATTACGCTGGGTGACCTGGTGTAGCTGCTGTGAGGCGGCCTGGCGCTGCGCGTCGCGGGAAGGGGAGTGCGTTGCCAGATTACCCGCCGTTACCGTGGTACCAGTGCGCTGCTGCAGCTGGGTCATTGCCGCCTGACGCTGCTCATTACGATCGACCGGTGGATGCTGGGTGGCGCTAAGCCCGCCTGGAACACTGGTCTGATGGAAATGCTGCGTGACGTTGTTATTCGGGTAAGGAATATTGCCGCGATAGGCTGGGTTATGCTGCCAGTTGGCATTATTGCCCGGCAAGTTTTGTCCCGTTATGTGGTTGAAGTTATTTACATTGATGTTGATGTTATCACCGTTATGCGAGTAGCCGTCATGATGGTCATCATCGTGATGGTGATAGTCATCGTCATGGTGGTGATCGTCATCATCCCAATCGATGTTGCTGAATAGCGCGTACGTTGTGGCGACGCCAAGGCTGTAACCAAAACCTTTGACGAAGCTATCGGCGAACTGCTCCCCCGGAGGCGGCGGTAAATAGACCGGTGGATAGGCGGTGTTGGCCCAGGTACCGTAAACGACGGCTGGATTGTAGTTGGGAACATAGACAACCTGCGGATCGGCGGATTCAATTTTGATGACCGTCGGAGCCGGTGGAGCCGTCGAAACGACCGTTACCCCATTCTTGGTTTGGGCGCGCGGTGGTGGGACATTTTTCACGCTGGTACTGACTTTCTGCTGCGGTGTCGATTTCAACGTTCCGGTTTGCTGGGCGATAGCGCGCAAGCGCTGTACCGAATCCATCACATCCTGCGGTTGGGCGAGAAACGCGTTACCCAGATTCTCCACCCACGGCGGGTTTTCTCCCATTAACGCTAGCAGCGATGGGAAGGCGACCAGCGATTTTACGCTGGGATCCCAGGGTTGATTGGCCACCGCCTGTACCGCCGGATCGCCTTTCATGGTGGGATTATCCTGCGACCACTGCACCGCCTGTATTACGTTGCCTGGATAGGTGGAGGCCATCAGCACCTGTGACAATAGGTTGTCCGGATACAGCGCGATTGGCGCCACCCACTGATCGATCTGCGCTGGGGTATAAGTGGTCGTCACTGGTTGAGCAGCAGCTGGCACAGGCGCGGCCTGCGCCACGACCTGAGGTTCGGGAACGGATTGCGGTTCCCGGCTTTTAATATAGAGCGTACCCGCGGCGGCTAATAACCCGGCGCTGCAAAGCAGTGCGAGCACGTGGGGTTTGAAAGGCAGCGTCATGATGACTCCTGGCACAGAAGTTGGCCCGTTTCGACATAGTATTGTCGAAATACGGGGGATTGCCTGAGTATAAAGAGACCCTATTTGCGTTTTTGATTTTTGTTGGGATTTTGGTCAGCGATGTGTAACAGAATTAATTTTATATTCCAGTAAACTGACAGAAAACCTGCAATATTCTGCCCTTAACGATTCAGCTAATTTTTAATGTTGCTTTTTTGTAAACAGATTAACACCTCCCTAAAATCCTGCTATGCTGCCGACGCGGTATCGGGCATTTACCCTACAAACTGCTGTCTCACAGGAGCGTGAAGAGATCGCCGACCGCATATGACAATGAGAGCGAGGAGATACCGTCGTGCTAAAAGAATATCGTGAGCACGTAGCTGAGCGTGCCGCCGAAGGGATTGTTGCAAAACCCTTAGATGCAACCCAAATGGCCGGCCTGGTTGAGCTGCTGAAGAATCCGCCTGCTGGCGAAGAAGAATTCCTGTTAGACCTGTTAATTAATCGCGTACCGCCGGGCGTCGACGAAGCCGCCTATGTTAAAGCCGGATTCCTTGCCGCAATCGCCAAAGGCGAAGCGACTTCCCCGCTGGTGACCCCTGAAAAAGCCATCGAACTGCTGGGCACCATGCAGGGCGGTTACAACATTCATCCGCTGATTGACGCGCTGGACGACGCAAAGCTGGCGCCGATTGCCGCGAAAGCGCTGTCCCATACCCTGCTGATGTTCGATAACTTCTACGACGTAGAAGAGAAAGCCAAAGCGGGCAATGAATATGCACAGCAGGTCATGCAATCCTGGGCCGACGCCGAGTGGTTCCTGAACCGTCCGCAGCTGGCTGACAAAATCACCGTCACCGTTTTTAAAGTCACCGGTGAAACCAACACCGATGACCTGTCTCCGGCCCCTGATGCCTGGTCCCGCCCGGATATCCCGCTGCACGCTCTGGCGATGCTGAAAAACGCCCGTGAAGGAATCGACCCGGATCAGCCGGGCGTTGTTGGCCCGATCAAACAGATCGAAGCGTTACAGCAGAAAGGTTTTCCGCTGGCCTACGTTGGCGATGTGGTGGGGACCGGTTCTTCCCGCAAATCGGCCACCAACTCGGTGCTGTGGTTTATGGGCGATGACATCCCGAACGTGCCGAACAAGCGCGGCGGCGGTCTTTGCCTCGGTGGTAAAATTGCCCCTATCTTCTTCAACACCATGGAAGATGCGGGCGCGCTGCCGATTGAAGTGGACGTCAACAAACTGAACATGGGTGACGTGATTGACGTTTATCCGTTCAAAGGTGAAGTGCGTAACCACGAAACCAACGAACTGCTGGCTAACTTCGAACTGAAAACCGACGTGCTGGTCGACGAAGTGCGTGCCGGTGGCCGTATTCCGCTGATTATCGGTCGCGGCCTGACCACCAAAGCACGTGAAGCGCTGGGTCTGCCGCACAGCGACGTTTTCCGTCAGGCGAAAGACGTTGCGGAAAGTAGCCGTGGTTACTCTCTGGCGCAGAAAATGGTCGGTCGCGCCTGCGGCGTGGCCGGTATTCGTCCGGGTGCTTACTGCGAGCCGAAGATGACTTCCGTCGGCTCTCAGGACACCACCGGTCCAATGACCCGTGATGAACTGAAAGATCTGGCGTGCCTGGGCTTCTCGTCTGACCTGGTGATGCAGTCCTTCTGCCACACGGCGGCGTATCCGAAGCCGGTTGATGTCACCACACACCACACGCTGCCGGACTTCATCATGAACCGTGGCGGCGTATCGCTGCGTCCGGGCGATGGCGTTATCCACTCCTGGCTGAACCGTATGCTGCTGCCGGATACCGTGGGTACCGGCGGTGACTCCCATACCCGTTTCCCGATTGGCATTTCCTTCCCGGCGGGCTCGGGTCTGGTGGCGTTTGCTGCCGCGACCGGCGTGATGCCGCTGGATATGCCGGAATCCGTTTTAGTTCGTTTCAAAGGCAAGATGCAGCCGGGTATCACCCTGCGCGATCTGGTGCACGCGATCCCGCTGTATGCGATCCGTCAGGGCCTGCTGACCGTTGAGAAGAAAGGCAAGAAAAACATCTTCTCCGGCCGCATCCTGGAAATCGAAGGTCTGCCGGATCTGAAAGTCGAACAGGCGTTTGAACTGACCGATGCTTCTGCCGAACGTTCCGCTGCGGGCTGTACCATCAAACTGAACAAAGAGCCGATCGTTGAGTACCTGACTTCAAACATCGTCCTGCTGAAGTGGATGATCGCGGAAGGCTACGGCGATCGTCGTACCCTGGAACGTCGCGTGCAGGGCATGGAAAAATGGCTGGCGGAACCTGAACTGCTGGAAGGTGATGCGGATGCTGAATATGCGGCAGTGATCGACATCGATCTGGCTGATATTAAAGAGCCCATCCTGTGTGCGCCGAACGATCCGGACGATGCGCGTCTGCTGTCTGACGTCCAGGGCGAAAAGATCGACGAAGTGTTTATCGGCTCCTGCATGACCAACATTGGTCACTTCCGTGCTGCCGGTAAGCTGCTGGACAGCCACAAAGGGCAGCTGCCAACCCGCCTGTGGGTGGCTCCGCCAACCCGTATGGACGCGGCTCAGCTGACCGAAGAAGGTTACTACAGCGTGTTTGGTAAGAGCGGTGCGCGTATCGAGATCCCGGGTTGTTCCCTGTGTATGGGTAACCAGGCGCGCGTAGCGGACGGTGCGACGGTCGTTTCGACCTCTACCCGTAACTTCCCGAACCGTTTAGGTACCGGTGCGAACGTCTTCCTGGCCTCAGCTGAGCTGGCGGCAGTAGCGGCGCTTATCGGTAAGCTGCCGACGCCGGAAGAGTACCAGACCTATGTTGCGCAGGTAGAGAAGACGGCGGCAGACACCTACCGCTATCTGAACTTCGATCAGTTGGGTCAGTACACGGAAAAAGCGGACGGCGTGATTTTCCAGACAGCGGTGTAATGCGATAAGTCTATTTCGTACATAAACCCTTCAATGCCCGGTGAACTTTGCATCACCGGGCATTTTTATTTCCAATCCCTCCGCTCGCTACGCTTTTTTTCTCTCTTACTGCTGCGATAATTACCTTATGGGTACAGTGCAGCGGTGACGCATTGCCCTTGCAGAGGAAAAGACTATGGATTACGAATTTCTGCGCGATATTACCGGAGTGGTAAAGGTGCGAATGTCGATGGACCATGAAGTGATAGGCCACTGGTTCAATGAAGAGGTTAAAGATAACCTCGCCCTGCTGGATGAAGTGGAGCAGGCCGCACGCACCGTCAAAGGCAGTGAACGATCCTGGCAACGTACTGGTCATGAATACACATTATGGCTGGATGGTGAAGAAGTGATGATCCGCGCTAATCAGCTGGATTTTTCTGGCGATGAGATGGAGGAGGGGATGAGCTATTATGACGAAGAAAGCCTCTCTCTGTGCGGCGTTGAGGATTTTTTACAGGTCGTTGCCGCATACCGTGAGTTCATGCAGCAGCGTTGATGACCGCCTCCCAATCGGGAGGCGGTTTTCGTTTAGTGGGTGAAGGTAAGATGAAATAGCCTGGCGGTCAGTTTCTCCGGTAGTGAAATCATCAATTCATGTTTGTTGAATTCAGGCAGACAGAGCGCTTTGGCAAAGCGCGGGTAAACGCAGCTGGCTTGTGAGACGTCATCAAGCAGCAGTGTGATTGAGCCCTGTTCACTTTCCATTCGCCAGACCGCCAGCCAGGCTTCATTTTCGTTACGCAGGCCGAATGCCAGCCATGGTGAAGCGAAAGAGGGCATTCCTAGCGGCCAAAAAGGCTCCAGGTGGGGGATTTGCTGGCGAAACGATTTATACAGTGCGATTCCTTCCTGAACCAATGTGAAACGCTCTTCGCTCAGTTCCGCCAGATGCCCGCTTTGATGAACCCGCAGCAGCATGCTGTTAACCATGTTCATCACCACTTCTTCACGGTCGCCTTCACGTAAGGGATAAGACCAAATGGCGGCCTGTTCAGGCGTGACCGCCGAGGCTGCCGCGGCGGCGATAGATGCCATTAAGCGGTAATCAGTCTGATCGGTTACGGATTGAATGCTGTGCTGCTGCAAAAGCGCGTAATCCATGCGCAATCCGCCGCTGCCGCAGTTTTCAATCACCAGTTGCGGGTAGCGAGCCATGGTGTTTTTCAGCCAGCTAAGATAAGCCCTATTGTGCTGTAGCAATCCGTCGCCGGGGCTATCGGCGGCGTAGTCGGTCCCGCTGCCCGCATTGATGTTGTAATCCATTTTGATATAGCTGATGCCATACTCCTCGACCAGGCGGAAAATAACCCGGTCGGCATGCTCCAGCACTAAAGGGTGGCGAAAATCCAGCTGATAGCGCTGGTGATCAATGACCCGTTTGCCGTGGCGCAGGAAAAAACACTCATCAGGTAAGGATTGCGCCAGCGGACAGGCAATTCCCATCACTTCCAGTTCCAGCCACAACCCTGATTTCATGCCTTTGGCGGTAATATAATCGAGCGGTTCGCGGATCCCTCCAGGGAAGCGCATTGGTGCGGGGAGCCATTCGCCGACACCATCCCACCATTCACCGTCAGAGTACCAGCCGCAGTCGATACAAAAGTATTCACATCCCGCCTTCGCGGCGGCATCAATCAACGGCAGCAGTTTCGCGGTAGTCGGATCGCCGGACAGACAGTTCATATAGTCATTGAATATCACCGGGAGCCGCTGGTTATCCGCCGACGGGTGCACTATTTTTCGCCGATAACGAGTGATTTCCTGTAGTGCTTCTTGTAACCCCCCCTGGACCAGCGCAACGGCGACCGGCACGGAAGTGAAGGTTTCCCCCGGTGCAAGATTTTTCCACCAGTGGCTTTCATTCTCGGTTGGTCCGCTGACCTGCAAGTAGAGTCGATCGCGGAAATCGCCAATTTCCCACTGCCATGAGCCGCTATGTTCAATCTGCCACAGTAGCGTGGTGCCTGCTGAGGTATCCTCAAAAGCGGCGCAGGGTAAATAACCGATGCTGGACCAGGTGCCGGTGTTTTCTATCGAGAGACGATCGAGTGAAAAATGGTTTACCTTATCCAACCCGAGTTCCGGGAGCGTGCGGCTCTTCCATTGAGCTTCGCCATACCAGTTATTGTGCGGTAAGTGCAGAAGCGTGGTTTTTTCCCACGGCTTGCTGTCAATGGCAAACAGCGTTAAGGAGCTGACATATTCCAGGCCGATGTGTTCCGGGGAGTCATTGCGTACATCGCTCCAGACTCGCACCGAGTGCGTGTCGCGAAAATTCTGAAGATGCCAGCATACGCCGATCTCTTCACCGCTAAGGCTGATTTCAAGCTTCTTGCCCAGCTTATTTTCGCTAAAACGATGGGACTGGTAGCGTAACGATGAACCCGGCTCGCTACCGGTATGCTTCCGGGCATGGTGATCGTTTTGGTTGTAGCCGCTGGCATGTACCTGTACCAGCGGAAACTCTCCGTGCGCTGCAGAATCCGAGGTTGTTGAAAACCGGCTAATATAAATTTGCTGTTTTTCATTAAGCGAAAAAGAAATATACAAATTATCTTCAGTAAATTCTATAAAACTCATGTCCGATACTCCCTTTTATCATCGGCCAATGTTGCGTAATTTTTTTCCTGCCATTAGATTCTGTTCGATTTTTTCTAGTGAAATGTTTTTTGTTTCAGGAACAAAGAAATAAATAATGATAATGGCTGTAAGGTTTAATAAAGCATATAAGTAGAACGTATGAGCGCTACCTAATGTATTGAGTAGCGACAGGAAGGTCGCACTGACAATCATCCCGGCGATATGGCAGGTAAACGTGGAACAGGTAATACCAAATTCACGCCCTTTTAATGGCTGAATTTCGGAGCACAATAACCAGATTAACGGGCCTGCTGACATAGAAAAACCAACGATAAACAGCAGTAACATGGTGACGGTAACGCCTTTCTCCAGAGTCGATAATGCGTCACCGCCCAGTAGTGAACCAACCACGCTCATCGCAATACCCATGGTGATAAAACCAATATACAGCATAGGCTTACGTCCCCAACGGTCGACGAAGCCGACGGCGATAAAGGTAGCGATAGTCATCACCAGGCCAACGATTACCGTTCCCCACATTTGGTCTGCCGTGGAGCTAAAGCCAATTTCGTGGAAGATGCGTGGCGCGTAGTACATCATCACATTGACGCCGGAAAACTGTTGCATGATTTGCAGGACGACCCCTAATCCGACGCTACGGCGAAAGTGTTTATTTTCTTTAAATAAATGCCAGCCGTGTTGTTTAACTTTAAGCTGTTCTTTAATTTCCTGCAGCTCGCTTTCAACCTCTTCGCGGCTGTTGCGCAGGCGCAGCAATACGGCTCTGGCATCCTCTTCTCTGCCATGCATCATCAGCCAGCGTGGGCTGCGAGGCAGGAACAAAGCGCCAAAAAGGAAAATCAGTGATGGGATAGCCACAACCAACAGCATTCCACGCCAGTTGCCGCTATAGCTAAATGCGGTATTGGTCAGAAAGACGATTAAAATTCCGAGAGCAATCATTAACTGATAAGCGGAAATCATCGCGCCGCGGATATTTTTTGGCGTAATTTCAGAGAGATACAGAGGCGTTGCGTAAGATGCGACCCCGAGTCCTACGCCGAGAATCAGACGCCCGGCGATTAACATATCCGCGCTGACGGCACAGGTGCAAATAATGGCACCGATACAGAATGAGCCTGCGGCAATTAACAGGGCATATTTACGTCCTAAGCGATAAGCCAGAAAACCGCTGCACAGGGTCGCTGCTGCAGCACCGACCATCATTGAACTGACGATCCATTCTTGTTGGTTATCAAGCAGATGATATTCTTTGGCGATAAGCGGGAGCGCGCCGGAGATGACGCCGATATCCAGGCCGAATAACAAACCGGCGAGGGCCGCCAGCAGACAAATCCAGATCACCTGCGGCCGTGTTTTATTGACGGATGCCGCAACAGGAAGCGGGCTATCTAATTGCATAGGGATTACCTTTGTTAGTTTTGTTTGTAGGTGTCTTAAAAAAATACTTAATCGATTTCGTATTATTTTATGCTAGATCTTAAAAATATCGATGGCAATGGTTTTGTCTGCGTAAATGTGATCTCGGCAACATTATGATGTCGTGTTAAAACGCTTTTTTATTGTCATCGGAAAATTAATGGTTTAGATTGGCAAGAATATCCTTGTCTGAAGCAATTTAGTCCATAAAGAAAAATGAATATTAAAGAACTGGCTGAGTTTCTGAATCTTTCGACAGCGACGGTCTCGAAAGCGTTGAATAACAAAAGCGATATCAGTAGCCATACGCGTAAAAAGGTCCTTGAGGCAGCGGAAAAACTGGGGTATCGGCCAAATGCTTCCGCTCGCTATCTGCGTAGCGGTAAAGTTGGTGTCGTGGCGTTGCTGCTGCCTGCCGCCGATGGTGGAAATATTCATACCGCATCCTTCTTTATGCGTATTGCCAGAGGGTTACAATCCAGTCTTAAAGAGAGCGGTATTGACCCTGTTATCCACATCACCACGGATCGGCAGGGCGAGCACCTGCTGTTGCAAAAAATCATTGAGCAAAACCGTGCTGATGCGGTCATCCTGACGGATACGCGTATTGATGATGAGCGTATTTTGCTGCTGAACGATCTGCGGTTTCCTTTCGTCACGATGGGACAAAGTCGGGCGCTGAACGGTCATTTTAATTGGGTTGATTTTCATCATGAAGAAATGGGGCGTCAGTGCGTCCGCTATGCATTGCGCCAGGGAGCAAAGCGTATTGCTATTGCGACGCTAGGCGCTGACAGCATGCACGGGCAGCAGTTTCTTGATGGGTGCTTACAGGAGTTACATCTGCAGGGTCAACAACCTGACGATGGGCTGATCTTTTTTGGCGCGGTGACCGAGCAGTCTGGTGAAGAGGCTGCCAGACAGTTTATGCATCAGGCTGAAAAGCCGGATTTTATTATCTTCATCAACGATTTTCTTCTGATGGGGGCCAGTCATTATCTGGCGGCATTGCCTGATTGTGGGCTGACGGATAAATCAATGCTTTGCGCTGCGGCGAGCAGTGATTTCTCGGGCAAGCTGTCATCGACAACCTGCATGTTTACCGTCGATCATGAAGAGATCGGCCGTCAGCTTGGCGAGGCGGTGCTGCGAGTGACTGAGGGAAACAACGAAGCAAGGGCGGTTTTATTAGACCTGCAGGTTAATATTTGATAAGCGGAGCTTCCCTGCTCCATCAGAGATTTATACCGTCGGAATATTTCTGGCGTAGTAAATTTCGCGCATCTCTTTCCAAAGCTGGTCGGTAATGACCTTGCGCTCTTCTTCTGTTAAATCTTCCGGTTTAGTGTGGAACATATAGTGTTTAAGGTCGAATTCCTTAAGCAACATCTTGGTGTGGAAGATATTTTCCTGATAAACGTTCACGTCCACCATGTCATACAGGGACTTAATATCGTCAGACATGAAGTTCTGAATGGAGTTGATTTCATGATCGATGAAATGCTTCATGCCGTTCACATCGCGGGTAAAACCACGAACCCGATAATCGATGGTGACGATGTCTGATTCAAGCTGATGAATCAGATAATTCAGGGCCTTTAGCGGCGAGATGACCCCACAGGTGGAGACTTCAATATCGGCACGGAAGGTACACAATCCACCTTCAGGGTGGCTTTCCGGGTAGGTATGAACGCAAATATGGCTTTTATCGAGGTGCGCGACAACGGTTTCCGGCAGCGGACCCGGGTGTTCGGTTTGATCGATAAGCTGCGGATCAATCGGCTCTTCGCTGACCAGTATCGTTACGCTTGCGCCCTGAGGCTCATAATCCTGACGCGCAATGTTAAGAATATTTGCGCCGATAATGGAACAGGTCTCTGACAAAATTTCAGTCAGACGGTTGGCATTATAGAGTTCGTCGATATAGGCGATGTAACCATCACGCTCCTCTGCCGTTTTCGCGTAGCAGATATCATAAATGCAAAAACTCAGGCTCTTGGTCAGGTTGTTAAAGCCGTGCAGCTTCAATTTTTTCAATTTAGATCACCCCCTTACTTAACGGTGGACAGCGCATCCTGTAGATATTGCGGTAAAGCAAATGCCGCCGCATGAATTGCCGGATTGTAATAACGGCACTTCAGATTCAATTTATGAAAGCGCGCCTGGATGATTTCACTGGAGAGGTGGCGCAGGGCTTCGTTATCCGTGGCCCATGCGAAGGTCATAATGCCGCCGTAATAGGTTGGAATCGCCGCCTGGTAGAAGCTCACATCGCTAAAGTAATGGCTCAGCTTGCGGTGGCTACCGATAGCTTCATCTTGCTGTAAGAAGCAGACGCCGTTCTGAGCAACGAAGATCCCACCAGGGTTCAGGCAACGCTTACAGCCTTCATAAAATGCGGAGGTGAATAAGCTCTCACCAGGACCAATAGGATCGGTGCAATCGGAGATAATAACGTCAAACGTTTGCGTCGTCTGATTAACAAAATTGACGCCATCATCAATAACCAGTGTAAAACGCGGGTCGTCATATGTGCCTGCGTTGTGGTTAGGGAGATATTGACGACAGAATGAAACGACTCCAGCATCGATTTCCACCATAGTGATGGTTTTGATATTGCGATGACGGGAGACCTCTCGCAGCATAGCGCCGTCGCCGCCGCCAATAATCAGCACATGTTCCGCCTGGCCGTGGGCCATCAGAGGAACATGGGTCATCATTTCATGATAGATAAATTCATCGCGCTCGGTGGTTTGCACCACGCCATCCAGTGCCATCACGCGGCCAAAGGCGGCGTTTTCGAAAATGATAAAATCCTGATGATCGGTTTTTTCATGATACAGCACGTTATCAACGCTGAAATACTGACCAAAATGGTCGTGCAACGTTTCATGCCACAGATTGTTATCGGCCACAGGCAGATCCTCCTTTGTTAACATCTGTTACACCCATAAAAAATGAGCGCAACATCATAGCCAACTATACATGAGGATGCACGATGGATGTTTCAGCAGATAAAGTATGACGTATGTTGCCATTCAGAAAGTGGGGGAAACGCCTCCTCTAACAGGAGGCGTCGGGATCAGGGTTTTTTAGCCTGGGGTTCCGCCGCAGTAGCATCAACGATTCTGACCGAATAAATCATAGTCGCTCCCGGTGGGATTTTGGGTGGCCTGCCTTCACTACCGTAAGCCAGGTCTGGAGGGATCACTACCGTAATCGAACCATGATTACCCAAGCGCTTTATTGGCCCGAGGAATATGGGGGGATAGGATTTTAGCGTCTGGGACCAGACTTTGCCTTCCGCTTCCATATCGTTAATGACGGTTCCGTCTATGAGTGTTTCCTTGATAGTTACGGTGACGGTATCGCTGTCGAGAATCCTGCCTTCGCCAGCATAATCAATCCGACTGTAGACGCCATCTTTGAATACAACCCCTTTTTGTTTAGCGAACTTCTGCTGATATTTTTTTCCGTCGCTAATGGTTTGTTGTTCGATCTTGTTCAGATTTTGAAAGACTTTTTTAGAAGCATCGAACAAAGCTTTATTGCGAGTTTTCTCATCAATGGCAATTTTTCCTGAAAATGAATCCAGAATGCCTTGTAGTACGGTGTTTTTGTCGATTTTGATGCCTTGGGTATTTCGGGTGGACAAAACCTTGAGCGCTTCATCACCCATTGATACACCGATAGAGTAAGCCTGCTGCTGGGGCTCTTTAGCAAGATCGATAGTCGTAGATTTCTTATCCGGTTTATTCTCAGCATCAGCCAGCCTGCTCTTTAGCTGGTTAATTTCATCTAAGCTGGTTTGCAGTAGGGCTTTATCTTTTTCAGCCTGAAGGCGAGAAGAGTCCTCGTCACGAATTGACTGCTGTTTGCAGATGGTCAATGAATCCAGTTTTGCCGTGAGCGCCTGTTTTTCTGTTGTCGCCGCCGCTAGTTTGCCAGCCAAATCTTGTTTTTCTGCTGTACTGGCGGTGAGTTGAGTTGTCATCTCTTTCTGAGTAGTTTCAGCGGTGTCCAGCTTAGTTTTCAGCACCTGCTGTGCTGCATCTGTTACTGCGATTTTTGTCGTTAGAGTTTGTCTGGCTGTTTCAGTGGCGGCCAGTTTCGCTTTCAGCGCTTGCTGCGCTGCGTCCGCAGCCGCGAGTTTCGTTGTCAAAGCCTGCTGGGATGTCTCTGCTGCAGCCAGTTTTGTTGCTAACGCTTGTTTATCCGGGGCTGAGGTCGCTAATTTCTCTGCAAGTACTTGTCTTTCTTTTGTCTCAGCGGTGAGCTTTGTCATGAGCGCTTGTGTCTCTGATATAGCCGTCGCGAATTTTTTTGCCGTATTTTGCTTTTCTGTTTCTGCAACAGCAAGTTTCTTTACCAGCGCCTGTTTTTCAGTGGTAACTTCAGCCAGCAGAACCTCGAGCTTTTGTTTTGCTGATTCTGCTGAAGTCAGCCTTTGCTCTTGCAGCAGGATTTTATTTTCTGCAGCATCAAGTTTTGATGTGCTCTTTTTTTCTTCAGCGACAACAGAGCGTTCTTTATCTATTAGTTTTTGTTTTTCTGTTACAGCAACTGTTAATTCTGCCTGAAGCTGATTAATTTTATCTGTAAGCTCTTTTTGATTGCCTGGTACAGCGCTAATCGTTGCTGGTTTAGCATCAAGTTGCTGCCGGAGTTGGCGGATAGTTTTATCTTTTTGAGCAATTATTGCAGCCTGACGGGAAGCTTCATTGGTTTTCTGGATGTTTTTTTTATTCGTTGTTTTCGTATTATTGTTTTTGTCCTCAGTGACTTTAACAGACTCATTATTTTTCTGAGTCTGTTGTTCTTTAGCATAGTTCAAAAAAGCAGGACCTGAATCGTCACTATTTGAACTGGCCGTGACATTTATCAGTGCGTCTTTCTCTGCATATGCATCAGGTGATGATAGCGCCAGCACAAGCACTGCTGCTAACGGTATCGCTTTGAAACGCCAGGCCATTATCCTGTTCATGGTTGAACATTTTCGCCACGTTTAACAAGGCTATCGATCAATTCTTTTTCAATGTCAGCGCACAGCTTGATTGATTTGAACTGATACATCGAATCAATCCCCTGCTTTGTGGGTTCTGCAACTTTACTACGTACAGAGTTATATTGAGACGCGGCGCTAATGAGGGCCGTAAAATCATTACTGAGTTTCGCTGCCTGCTTTGGATTTACTTCTTTCAACGATTCCAGTGCCTGGCGGCAGGCATCAATACGCTGTTGCTCCTCAGCGATTCTTTGTTGTTCCGTTTGTTGCTGGCTTGATGTCGCTTCTGGTAATGGTTTCATTAATCTGGATTGTCGAGATTGAGTTGAATTACACCCAACCAATAAAATGACGGCCAGAGGCGCTATGCGTGTAAATAAGGATATGTTCAAGGTTTCATTCCATTGATTGATAAAAATGTCGTTATCGAGTGATAATAGTGCGCAAAAAAAGAGAATGCAATAATAGAGTCGTTGTTTTTTTAATGGGCTTTTAATATTCGATTTATTAATTAGCTAAACATTTAATGAATTAATTGAATTGAGATGTGAATTAGTGATGGTTGTTAAATGAATAACTATTATGGCAAAACATCATAGCCGTATTCGAACGGCTATTTATTTTTAGATAGACGAGGGGGTTATTTCACGTACGCAAGCAGGCTAAGTGAGTCACGCGCCAGTGCTTTGCATTTTTTGGTCGTTGGGATTTTGATTCCGCTGAGATCGCGATAGCTATCTTCGCCCAGCGCTTTCATATTGAAGCTATCGTAATTGCTTAAATCCCACTGATTCTGCTGAGCAAAGAAGACCAGCGCGCGGCGGATTTGAGTATTTGGTAAATTTTGATAACCACAGTCATTTTTCAGAAAGACAAATACTGCTGTTAAATCAGCCATATCTTCCGCTTCGGACTCGCTTAATGCATAGCTATTGGCGGATAGAGTAAGCAGGCTGCCAAGCACTATTGTTCTGAAAAGCGTCTTCATTTTCTCTACCATTGAATCACGGACAAACAACGTTAGCATACTTCTTTACACTACGCCGAGCTTTATTCTTACTCTTCTGCTTGACCTTCCCGTTGGTGGAAGGTTTAAGCTCAAATATTCGCCAGCAGAATAAAAAGGATGTGAAAATGCAACGTCGTGAATTTCTCAAATTAACCGCTGCGGTCAGCGCGGCCAGTGCCTTGCCGCTATGGAGTCGCTCGGTTTTTGCCGCCAGTCGTCCGGTATTGCCCATACCGGAGCTGCTGACTGCCGACGCACGTAATCGCATCACCTTAACTATCCAGGCAGGCAAAACACAATTCGGTTCCCACCTGGCTACCACCTGGGGCTATAACGGCAATTTGTTGGGGCCCGCGCTACAGCTTAAGCAGGGAGAAACGACAACTGTTGATATCCATAACCGCCTTGCGGAGGAGACTACCGTACACTGGCATGGTCTGGAAGTTTCCGGCGAGGTCGATGGAGGTCCACAGGGAGTGATTGCGCCTGGTGGTTCGCGTACGGTGAGTTTTACTCCCACACAGCGAGCGGCAACCTGCTGGTTCCACCCTCACCAACATGGGAAAACGGGTCGTCAGGTTGCGATGGGACTGGCTGGATTGGTACTGATTTCCGATAAGGAGAGCGAAAAACTGCTGCTGCCAAAGCAGTGGGGAATCGATGATGTACCGGTGATTGTGCAGGATAAGAAATTTACCCCAGCAGGAGAGATTGATTATCAACTCGATATCATGAGTGCAGCCGTTGGCTGGTTTGGCGATACGCTGTTGACTAATGGATCGCTTTACCCCGAGCATGCTGCGCCTCGCGGATGGTTGCGTTTGCGCCTGCTTAACGGCTGCAATGCCCGCTCTTTGAATTTCTCAACCAGTGATAATCGGCCCATGTACGTAGTAGCTAGTGATGGTGGCTTGCTGGCTGAACCTGTGAAACTTAATGAGCTACCGGTGTTAATGGGGGAGCGTTTTGAAGTCCTGGTGGATACGACGGACGGTAAACCTTTTGATCTGATAACGCTGCCGGTGAATCAGATGGGAATGGCGATTACCCCGTTCGATAAGCTGCAGCCGGTATTGCGTATTCAACCGCTGACTATTCAGGCCTCCGGCAAACTGCCTGATGTTCTGGCCGCGATGCCAGCGCTACCCTCTCTGCAAGGGCTAACTCAACGTACGCTGCAGCTCTCTATGGATCCGATGCTTGATATGATGGGCATGCAGGCGCTGATGCAAAAATATGGCGACCAGGCGATGTCCGGAATGGACCATGGGATGATGAATCATGGTGCGATGGGAAATATGAATAATATGAACCACGGTGACATGAGTCAGATGAATCATGGCGGTATGGCGCAAATGAAGCATAGCGATAAAGGCTTTGATTTCCATAATGCTAACCGGATTAACGGAAAAGCATTTGATATGAATGTTCCCATGTTTACTGCGACAAAAGGGCAATATGAGCGGTGGGTTATTTCCGGTAAAGGTGACATGATGCTCCACCCGTTCCATATACACGGTACTCAGTTCCGTATTTTGTTGGAAAACGGCAAAGCACCAGCAGCGCATCGTAGCGGCTGGAAAGATACTGTACGAGTTGAGGGCGATGTCAGTGAAGTGTTGGTGAAATTTGACCATGATGCACCGAAAGAGCATGCCTATATGGCGCACTGTCATCTGCTGGAGCATGAAGATACGGGAATGATGTTGGCTTTTACCACCGTGTGATGTGATACCCCAGCCTGCTCGTCCGTGGGGGGAGCAGGTGCTTTTCCTAAATACCTTTCTGTTTGTATTGTTTAAAAAAAACGAGAATATACTGGCGTGGTTATTTAACAATCACGAGGTTGAAATGGATATTTTCCGCAAAGTCATTGCCGCATCGCTGGCACTATTTGTTACGCTTTCCGCGCATGCCGGAATGACGATGGATCGCAAGGATGTACCTGAATTAAAACTGAGTATCGAAGTTCCACAGGGGTTGACCCCGATGTCTGAAGAGATGGCGAAGATAAAATATCCTTCAGAAAATCGTCCTCAGGTGATTTATGGGGATGAAAAAGGCAAAGCCTCTTTGGGGATCACTGCCGGTCGTAACCTGCTACCAGCTGATAAGCTTGATGTTTTCAAAGATATGATGCTTAAGATGCTGGAAAGTTTAAAACCGCAGGCTGAGGCCGTTACCGTGGATGGTCATAAAGGCTGGCTACTCACTTTCCGCTCGCAGACACCGGATTCCGAAATTCTCAATATGATGTTAATCACATCCCAGGATGAAAAAGCGGTGCAGATGACGTTTAACATGACTACAGATTTGATCGAGCAGTATCAGGAAGCGGCAAAAGCCTCTTTGCTGTCCCTCAAGTTTGATAAATAACGTCAATTTCTGATGAAAAAACGCCCGCGAAGGGCGTTTTTTATGGCCTCTCCTAAACGAAGAGAGGTTATTTTTTACTTCGCGTCGTCAGGCAAAGCGTAAGCAACGATATAGTCACCCATCTTCGTGCCAAACGAACCGTGGCCGCCTGCGGAGATGACAACATACTGCTTGCCATTCACTTCATAGGTCATCGGCGTCGCCTGACCGCCTGCTGGCAAGCGTGCCTGCCATAGTTTCTCACCGTTGCTCATATTATATGCGCGCAGGTAGTTATCCGCAGTTGCACCAATAAACAGCACATTACCCGCTGTGGAAATTGGGCCGCCCAGCATCGGCATACCCATTGTGAATGGCAGCTTAATCGGCATCGGGAACGGCAGACTATCCTGCGGTGTACCGATGCGTTTTTTCCATACCACTTCGTTGGTCTTCAGATCCAGCGCAGAAATATAGCCCCAGGCAGGCTGTTTGCACGGTAGGCCAAACGGCGACAGGAACGGATTTAGCGTAACGCCGTAAGGGACGCCGTACTGCGGCTGAATACCGGCTTCGGTACCAGAACCTTTGGCGTCCTTCGGCTGCTCCATCGGATTACCGGGGCCGCGAGGGATCAGTTTTGATACAAACGGCAGCGCCATTGGGTTAGCAATTGCTACCTGACGATTTGGATCGACGGAGATGCCGCCCCATTCGAACATCCCTAAGTTACCCGGGAAGACTAGCGTACCTTGCTCTGATGGCGGTGTGAAAATACCTTCATAGCGCAATTTATGGAAAATAACGCGGCACACCAGTTGGTCGAACATGGTGGCGCCCCACATATCGGCACCGGTCAGATCTTTCTTCGGTCGGAAACTCAGGTCGGAGAACGGCTGAGTTTTCGAGACGTAATCACCTTTGGCAGCACCTTGTGGGACCGGTTTTTCTGGCGCCGGGACAACCAGTTCGCCAGTACGACGGTCCAGAACAAAAATGTTGCCAGTTTTCGCCGGGGCGTAGATAACCGGAACGGTTTTGCCGTTAACATCGATATCCGCCAGCGTCGGCTGTGACGGCATATCCATATCCCACAGGTCGTGGTGAACGGTCTGATAGCTCCACGCCAGTTTCCCGGTTGTCGCATTCAGCGCCACGATGGAGCTGGCATAGCGTTCCTGCTCTGGCGTACGGTTGCCGCCCCAGATATCTGGGGTAGTCACGCCCATGGGCAGATAGACCAGGTCCAGCTTCGCGTCGTAAGCAGCAGGTGCCCAGGAGTTTGGTGAATTGAGTGTGAAATGATGTTCATCATTCGGGATAGCATTCGGATCTTTCGCGCCCGGATCGAATGCCCACAGCAGTTTACCGGTATTGACATCAAAACCACGGATAACGCCAGAGGGTTCGCGGGTTGAGAAGTTATCGGTGACGGCTCCGGCGATAACGATCGTTGTATCGGTAATAATCGGCGGTGAAGTGGGTTCATACATGCCAGGAGTGGTGACAGGCATATTGGTTTGTAAGTTGAGAATGCCTTTGTTGGCAAAGGATTCACATAGCTTACCGTTGTCGGCGTTGATAGCGAGCAGGCGACCATCGTTGACCGGTAGAATGATACGGCGCGGGCAATCTGCAACCACATCCACCGGTGCGTTATCCGCTTTGGCTTCGTGATAAGAGACACCGCGGCAGGTCACGTGCTGGAAGGACGGATCCGAGTTAAGCTGCGGATCGAAGTGCCATTTCTCTTTACCCGTCGCAGCATCAAGCGCAAACAAACGTTGGTGAGCAGTACACAGATAGAGCGTGTCGCCAACTTTAATTGGCGTCACTTCATTGGTGATTTCACCCGGATCGTTAGGTTGCTTGAGATCGCCAGTGCGGAAGACCCAGGCTTCTTTCAGATCCTTCACGTTGTCAGCATTAATCTGCTTCAGAGGTGAGTAGCGTTGGCCTTCCTGATTACGGCCATATGCTGGCCAGTCGCTGTCGGCAACGGTAGAAATTGGCGCAGCAGACGTGGCATCGGCGCTCAGCGTGCCGTTGACTTCCTGCGGGTCGTTGAAACCAGCCCAGGTCAGAATACCACCACTGATAAGCAGAGCGACAACCAATCCGGCAACCGCACCACCAGATGGGATTGGCAGACGACGCCAGACAAAAGGCAAAATAAGCCAGATGCCGAAGAAGACCAGGATGTCGCTACGAGGCGTCAGCGCCCAGAAATCGAAACCAACTTCCCATACTCCCCAGATCATAGTGGCAAGCAGCAGCGCGGCATACAGCCAAAGCGCAGAACGCTTGCCGCGCAAGAGCATGACGGTGACGCCCAGCATCACCAGACCGGCTATAGGGTAGTACCATGAGCCGCCAATCGCGACCAGCCAGGCTCCGCCCACTAAAAGATACAAGCCACAGAACGCCGCAAAAAGAGCTGTCAGCGTCACGAGTAGCCGTGATTGTTGAGATTTTGTTTCTGCCATAGAAAGATACTCGTTTGTTTGTTAATTTTTTAAATGCAATTAATTATAGGATTTAACAAGTGTGATCGGAATCACAAAATTGGCTTTATTAATCCCTGCACCGCAGATTTCTTTTTGCTGGTATACTTTATGGCTTGCCGGTCAACGTCGGTGCTACCGCAGCGGCTTTGATGATTTACATTAAGAATCAAATGGTTAGTTTTATGAAACATACTGTAGAAGTGATGATCCCGGAAACCGAGATCAAAGCCCGTATTGCCGAGTTAGGTCGTCAAATCAACGAACACTACAAAGATAGCGGCAGCGAAATGGTGCTGGTGGGGCTGTTGCGTGGGTCATTTATGTTTATGGCCGACCTTTGCCGCGAGGTTCAGGTGCCGCATGAAGTCGATTTCATGACCGCCTCCAGCTACGGCAGCGGCATGTCCACCACTCGCGATGTCAAAATCCTCAAAGATCTTGATGAAGATATCCGTGGTAAAGATGTACTGATCGTGGAAGACATCATCGATTCCGGTAATACGTTGTCGAAAGTGCGCGAAATTCTGAGCCTGCGCGAACCTAAATCCCTGGCGATTTGTACGCTGCTCGATAAACCAAGCCGTCGTGAAGTTAACGTCCCGGTTGAGTTTGTTGGTTTTGCGATCCCGGATGAGTTCGTGGTGGGTTACGGCATTGATTACGCTCAGCGCTATCGTCACCTGCCGTATGTTGGCAAAGTGATTTTGCTGGACGAGTAAACTTTGGCGATATATCCCGGATAGCGATGCGGTATAACGCGTCTTATCCGGGATAAAAAGTGAGTGCGTCGGTTACTTGTGATTGGCGTGCTTACTTTTAAGGTTGGAAATTCCCTGGCGATAACGCTGCTCCAGCGTTTCGCGGCTGACGGCGGTTACGTCGAGATCGCGTAACATGCCATCGTGGATACCGTAAGCCCAGCCGTGGATAGTCACTTTCTGCCCGCGTTTCCACGCTGACTGCATGATAGTTGAATGGCCAAGGTTGTAGACTTGCTCCATCACATTCAGTTCACACAAAGTATCAAGGCGACGCTCTTCCGGCATTTCGCCAAGCAGCGAGCTGTGCTTAAACCAGATATCACGAATATGCAGCAGCCAGTTATCGATAAGGCCGAGCTCGGTATTTTCAATCGCTGACTGCACACCGCCGCAGCCATAGTGACCGCAGATGATAATATGCTCGACTTCCAGTACGTCAACGGCATACTGCACAACGGAAAGACAGTTCAGGTCGGTGTGAATCACCAGGTTTGCGACGTTACGGTGCACGAAAAGTTCGCCAGGCTCCAGGCCGGTCAAGCGCTCAGCGGGGACGCGACTATCAGAACATCCAATCCACAGAAAGCGCGGCTTCTGCGCTTGCGCCAGTTTTTCAAAAAAACCGGGGTCTTCCTCCACCAGCATTTTTGACCATAGTGCATTATTGCTGATGAGTGTATCTATATCGTTCATGGATGTTTACGGGCCTGTAACCAAGTAAGTGCGTTGCGCTAATATAGGTTAACCTCACATTTTTTAAAACAACCCATCGCGTGTCACGACGTGAGAAGAGACATTTAATGACCATTGCTCTGGAACTAAAACAGCTCAAGAAAACCTACCCCGGCGGGGTTCAGGCGCTGCGTGGAATCGATCTGCAAGTTGAAGCGGGCGACTTTTATGCGCTCCTCGGGCCAAACGGTGCGGGTAAATCGACCACTATCGGTATTATAAGTTCGCTGGTGAATAAAACCTCCGGCGAGGTCAACGTGTTTGGCTATGATCTGCAAAAAGATGTGGTGAATGCCAAGCGCCAGCTCGGCCTGGTGCCGCAGGAGTTCAACTTTAACCCCTTTGAAACCGTACAACAGATTGTGGTGAATCAGGCGGGTTACTATGGCGTTGAGCGCAAAGAAGCGATTATTCGTAGCGAAAAATACCTTAAACAGCTCGATCTTTGGGGAAAGCGCAATGAACGTGCGCGGATGCTCTCCGGTGGGATGAAGCGCCGCCTGATGATTGCGCGCGCGTTAATGCATGAGCCAAAATTGCTGATCCTCGATGAGCCGACCGCAGGGGTGGATATTGAACTCCGTCGTTCGATGTGGGGGTTCCTGAAAGATTTAAACGATAAAGGCACCACGATTATCCTGACTACCCACTATCTGGAAGAGGCCGAAATGCTATGCCGCAATATCGGCATTATTCAAAGCGGCGAGCTGGTGGAAAATACCTCGATGAAAGAGCTGCTTTCCAAGCTGAAATCAGAAACCTTTATTCTCGATCTGGCGCCGAAAAGCCCGTTACCGGTGCTGGAAGGTTACCAGTATCGCCTGGTGGATACGTCAACGCTGGAAGTGGAAGTGCTGCGTGAGCAGGGAATTAATAGCGTGTTTAGCCAACTGAGCGCGCAGGGAGTACAGGTTTTAAGTATGCGTAACAAAGCTAACCGTCTTGAAGAGCTGTTTGTCACGCTGGTACATGACCGGAAAGGAGAGTCAGCATGATGCAGCTTTATTGGGTTGCGCTGAAAAGCATCTGGACCAAAGAGATCCACCGTTTTATGCGTATCTGGATCCAGACTCTGGTCCCGCCAGTGATTACCATGACGCTCTATTTTGTCATTTTCGGCAACCTTATCGGCTCGCGCATCGGTGAAATGCACGGTTTTACCTATATGCAGTTTATCGTGCCGGGCCTGATCATGATGGCGGTGATCACCAACGCCTATGCCAACGTGGCCTCATCTTTCTTCAGCGCGAAATTTCAGCGTAATATAGAAGAGCTGCTGGTAGCGCCGGTCCCCACGCACGTGGTGATTGTCGGGTATGTCGGTGGTGGGGTTGCACGCGGCCTGTTCGTAGGGATTCTGGTGACGGCAATTTCGTTATTTTTTGTCCCGTTCCAGGTTCACTCCTGGCTGTTCGTCGCCCTGACGCTGATACTGACCGCGATACTGTTTTCGCTGGCGGGCCTGCTGAATGCGGTGTTTGCTAAAACCTTTGATGATATCAGCCTGATTCCTACCTTTGTTCTGACGCCGCTGACCTACCTCGGTGGGGTGTTTTATTCTCTGACCTTGCTGCCGCCGTTCTGGCAGGCGCTGTCGCACCTGAATCCGATTGTTTATATGATCAGCGGCTTCCGCTACGGTTTCCTGGGGATTAACGATGTTCCGCTTGTCACCACTTTCGGCGTGCTGGTGGTATTTATTACCGCGTTTTATCTGCTGTGTTGGTATTTGATCCAACGCGGGCGCGGCCTGCGTAGCTAAGCGAGGAGGGCGACGATGTCGCCCTTTTTTACCGAATCTGAAGTTCCAGCGTTGCTGTAGCTTCATATTCTCCGGTATGTGGAATGTTCCCGGTAGTATTAACGGGGGCGGCGGTGAATTGACTACTGCCTGTGCCGTCAACATAGGAAGGGACAGGAATATAGCTACTACCGTTGGGGGCAATGATATTTTGGTCAATATCGGTGATTTTTATTCCAATATCGTCGTTAGTCGTCTTCAGGTAATTGCTATTGTTCGGATCGTTTTCCCCATAAAGGGCGATAGATAAATTAGTTCCATTGGCAACATTGCTGCAGGTAAACGCAAATTTTGTGGTTTTCTGCGTTGGGCTATCACCGAGGTGACTAATGTCCTTGCCTAAAATATCATCTAGTTTAACTTCAATAACCTGACCCGCTTCGATGGTACAGGACTGTGGGACAGTTATCGTGCCGGACATCGTCACGTGTGCTACTGGGGGGACTGACGGGGGGATGTTATCTCCACTGCCGGTAGCTACTTTTGATAGATACAGATTCATGATCGTTGTTTCGGGTATGACTATCTGGCCGACGAGTGGATGAGTAACGTAAATTCTGACCGTGCCTCTATTCCCTGCCGTCATCGATTTCATTTCAGCCCCGGTACAGCCGCCAGCGGAAGAATCATTATTACTTTTAGATGAAAAGGGGACGGGAACATACTGGCCTAATTGCCCGGCAATATAGACTTCGGTACCAATTTCCAGTTTATCTGACACCAGCACATAGTAGTCCATATGACCGTAGTAGCGTGATTCGCTGAATGTCCCTTTCTGCGTCAAACTGCCAGTCGTCGCGGTGAAGTAATTTGGGCCGCGAAAATCCGTGTTGTCACAATCACATTGAGCAGCGTATTCACCGCTACCACTCCAACTCTGCTCAATAATTTTGCCCGTTTTGTTTTCATCAGTAGTAGTGATGTTCTGATTAAAACTAAAAGGATAGTCATGCGTTCCTGATGACGGCTGACACCAGCCGCTCCCATTACCTATGCTGTCTGCCAGCGCATGACCTGAAATTAGCGTAAGTGCCAGTAACATATATTTAATGCAACGATTATTCATTGTTTCCTTCATTGGCAGGTGCTCTGCGCTATTATGATTCCATTCATATTTTTGCTGGTATCCAGATGATAAGCCGCGTGACAAGTGGTATTTGCATTGTCGCCCCATTTCACCAGCAGATTCCCTTCTTCCGTCAGGCCGCTGAGGAACGCCTTTCCGTTGTCGCCGACAATATTAGCCTGACCACCTTCTTTCTCACTCGTGCTGACCGTCGCCCCGAAAGGAATATTGTCGCCGTTGCTGCGCGTTAAGGTCATGAGTACGCGATAGCCCTTGTGGGTATCGTAGGTAGCGCGGACCAGCGCATTGCGCGTGGGGTACACAGTTTGGTTGTTGATGGGGATATCGATGTTATCAGCAAAAGTTTGCCCATCCAGCGAGATATCGTAGCGGTAATAAGGCGTAACGTTGGGGATAACCGTATAACCGCGGAAGTCTGTAGTGACGCCGGCTTGATTTTCGATAGCAACATCCGCAGCGCCTGGGGCTTTAACCAAAATGGCCGAACCGGTGATGGGCTGACTTAGCGTGATACCATTTTCATGGGCCACCATTCCGCCTTCGATGCCGTAACTTATTTGATGAGAATCCGGGGATTGGCTATAGCCTGCGTTCAAATTAGCGTATGTACCTTTATAGCTACCGCTCAGCCCACCGGAGTCACCTTCCGTAGTGCTGTGGCTTTGTTGTACCGACCAGTTCAGATTTTGCCCGCGCAGCGCGCTCCCGCTCAATGTTGTGCTGTTCACCGTGGCATCGCCCTTGCGCGCATTAAGCATATAGCTGGCGTACATTCTTGAATCGAATAAAGAAAATGGCACATTAATCGAGAGGGTAAAAAGGCTATCGTTTTGCTGATAGCGATCGTCGTCATCTTGATCGTCAGAAGAGTAGCGTTGATAAGTATTGTGGTTATAGCTGTAGTTCAGCGCATAGCTAACTGCTCCCCAGCTATTGTTATAGCCAACGCTCAGGGATTGCATTTCTTGCGGGCTATGCCAGTAGTTTTCTTTGACCCAACTTAAGGTAATGGAGCCCAGATTGCTGCTCAGCCGCTGGTTTATAGACGCTTCAAAGCGATTGTGTCGTTTGCCGTAATAGTTGTAGTCATCATCATCCGGGTTAAGTGCATCTTCAAGCGTATTATAATTTTCACTGGCGTAGCGGTAACCGGCAATCGATAGCGTAGTACCGGTGCTGACCACCCCTTTGCTGTAGCGTATGCGCCAGGATTGGCCGGTTTCAGTACGATCGTCAAATTTTGCATGTGACCAGGTGCCATCAACGGAAATCGCGCCCAGCATTCGCATGTTTTGTCCAAGTCCAAGAGCCACAGACTGGTATTTATCACTGGCAACCTGGCTGCCTCCGTAGGCGGTGATCCCCCACGGCAGGCCATACAGCAACGTCGCCTGGGTAAAGTTGTCCCGGGTATGGTTGTCATTATCACGATACTTTCCGGCGATAATATTATATTTAGCTCTTCCTTCTCGCTGTAAAAGAGGAAGTGAGGCGTAGGGGACGACATAGTGTTGTTCGCTGCCGTCAGCTTCTTTAATGGTGACGTCGTAATCGCCATTACTGCCGGTCGGGAACATATCGTTAATATCAAATTCGCCGGGAGGCACGGTGGTCTGGTAGGCAATGCGACCGTTTTGACGGATAGTCACCTGAGCATTGCTTCTGGCGACACCGTGAATTGACGGGGCATAGCCCCGTTGGCTGTCAGGCAACATCTGCTCATCGGAGGCAAGCTGTAGCCCGCGAAATGCCACGCTGTCGAAAATGTCTGATGGCGTGTTGCTATCCCATACGGTGAGCTGGCTTTTTAGCGGAACAATATCGCGTTGCAGGTAGTTATAGACGGTGCTCCAGCGAGCGCTGCTGCTGGTATCGCTCGACTGTGAATTCCAGGTCGTGTAATTGCGTAATCGCCATGCCCCTACGTTGAGTCCTGGCTGCAGTGCCAGAAACTTTGACTCCATATCGTCTTCATTATTGTTAGAACTGTAGTCTTTGTAGCCATTAAAGCTATAGTTCATCAGTAGCGCCGGGATGCCTTCGTCCCACATTTCTGGTGGAACGTAGCCTCGGGCGCTGGAAGCGATATAAATCTGTGGAATGCTGATAAATAACTTCTGTTCCTGAAAATCAAATTTCTGGCTGGCTCCGGGAATTTGTGAGAGATCGGCGCAGTTTTGTTCTGAATTCAGTTTAGGGAAGAGATCGGTTTTAACGCCAACCATTTTGAGTTCATCAATGTGCAAACAGCCTTCGAGCGCCTGCAGTTCGCTGTTTTGCTTAACCTGTTGAAACTTGACACTGCGCGTTCCTGCGGGAGTGTCGTTGACATAAATATCAACATAGTAATTTCCAGGAAGCTGGCTCTGGTCGGTAGCGAAGACTGAAAGATCGGTCGTCGCGTTTTTATGTTGGCCACGGCTTTCCAGGAAAGCAGGATCAAAATAATCTCGCGCCTGAGCCGTATGCAGAATTGCGCTGACTAACAGTGTTAATACCACCGTTTGTCTTAAAAGCAGCCGCATCCTTTGCTCTTTCCTTGAGTTCATTCTGCATCCTGATGTTATTTATTGGCTTTGTTTGTGTATCGGACCTGCACCGCCATAATCATTAATAATTGACCAACTGACTATCCCGTTAATATTGGTGGGGACTTTATAATTACCTGAGCTGAATGGCGCAACATATTGCGGTGCTGTTAGTTTTTTGCTACCAACGATAATATCAGCGAAATTCATATAATAGGGCGTGGGGTTATTTACGGTTAAGATTTCGCCTTTGCGAGTCCACTTTAGCTGAGATGTTACTTTCTCTGGCGTTTGTGTTAATTTCTGTGGGCGGTAAATTAATTTAAACTCAGTTTTTACTGCTAACTTAATCTTACTGCCTTTACTGTCTGGATTACTACTTGGGATGGATTTAATATCCAGCCAGAATAACGATTCTCGATCTTCAGGTAAATTGCCACCAGTGCGGATAACGCGCAGTACGTTTTTTTGCCCGGCGTTGAGGCGAAATAAAGGCGGTGTGACCATGAAAGGGGCATCACCGATAGTACCGTCTGTGCTAATAGACTGCGCCCACGATTGAATCAAATAGGGTTCTTTATCGCCATTGATCACTGGAACGGAAGCTTCTTTATCATTCCCATGATAAATAACCCGAGTCAGGCCGATCGTGACGCCAGCTTGTGCCAGCGTGCTCCATAGGGTGCAGAGTAGTAAACTTGCCTGAATATGCTTTTTCATAATGAGCCGTCATCCCCTGACCAGCCCGAATACGGGCTGGCAGGTTTCAACATTAGTTATATTGTAGGTAGAACGTTGCTGTGGCATCTACGGTACCCGCCACCAAATCAGCTTGTGCTTTGGTGGAGATATACTGTGCGGTAAATGGAATGTTATTCGCTCCATCTGCGATTTTAGTATTCGTTGACCAGGCGCTCTGATCGTTAAACGTCATCGGGCTTCCCGCATCCAGGATTTGCAGGCCAAAACCTGTCGCATCGCCACCGGTATTTTTTAGAACGGTAGTGCCAGCATCATCATCCGTAGTACCTTCGAAACGAACTTTTACATTCGTGTAGGTGCTGACATCACAATCTTTTAGTTTGATATTGAATGACTGATTGGCAGCCGTATCGCCAACGTTAACAAAGTTAACCTTGTTAACATCCATTAATTCTACGTTAAAAGTTGTACCTTCGTCGCCATCGACAACGCAGGCGTTTTGAATAACAGTCCCTGATATATGTACCTGACCATCACTAGTGGCATTTGCAGCAAATACCGTCGGAATTATCGAAACGCTAGCCATTGCAAAAACAATTGCATTCAAAGTGAATTTCATGATTATCATCCTTAATAAAAATAATACTGCGCGATGAGAGTATTATTCCATTTTTGTCTTTTAGTAAATACTAAAGACTCATAATATTCACGGTGACACGTAATTTAGGAATAAATAAATGCTATCCATGAATACATGGGGTTTGATTTATTACTATATATGTGTGTAGCTAATATATTATACGTAGCATGGATTGAGATTTTGCTCATTTATGCTATTTATAACGATGTTGTTGTTATTTATAATGTAATTTATGAGGTCGGAGGGCAGTCTAAGGTTAAATAAATTTTTATCAAAAAATACGTTATGTCACAAAGTTTTGATTAACATTGCTTTAGCATGTACCTCCTCAAGGAGAAAATGCATATGTTAGGTTGGGTGATTACCTGTCATGACGAGCTGGCGCAGGAGATGCTGGATCGTCTGGAGAAAAAGTTTGGGCCGCTGGCGCAATGTCGGGCGGTAAACTATTGGCGTAATCTCAGCAGTAATATGCTGAGCCGCATGATGTGCAACGCGATGCATGAGGTGGACAGTGGTGAAGGAGTTATTTTTCTGACGGATAAAACCGGGGCGGCACCTTATCGCGTGGCCTCGCTGATGAGCCATAAACATACCCACTGCGAAGTGATTTCCGGGATTAGCTATCCATTACTGGAGGGTATGTATCTTTTGCGTCAGACGCTGAGCAGCGAAGCTTTCCGTAATACGATAGTCAGCACCGGAGGTCCCGCGGTGAGCAGCCTCTGGCATCAGCAGCAAAAAAATCCGCCTTTTCGACTGCTGCATGAGCCGTACGGGAATTAAGCATTGGTATTGATACCGCTTTTGTTACAATAACGGCAGGTTTGTCTATCGGCTTGATGCGCATGTTTGCCCGAATTTTCGTTTTGCTCCTCCTCCTGATGTCTCTCAGCGCTTCCGCCAGTCTGTTAAGCCAGCAGGGAGTGCCTGCGCATTATATGCAGACCACCGAAGATGCCGATATTTGGGCGCAAGTGGGTAATCAGGTCGTCAGCGTGGGTAACGTGCGGGCAGGGCAAATTCTCGCGGTAGTGCCAACGGCGGCGGATTACTATGAGTTCAATTTTGGTTTTGGCACCGGTTTTATTGATAAGGGCCATCTGGAGTCGGTACAGGGCAAGCAGCGGGTTGAGGATAACCTGGGCGACCTGAATAAGCCGCTGAGTAATCAAAATCTCATTACCTGGAAAGATACGCCGGTTTATGACGCGCCTTCCGTCGGCAGCGCCCCGTTCGGCACGCTGACGAGTAATCTGCGCTATCCCATTATCAGCAAGCTCAAAGACCGGCTTAATCAAACCTGGTTTCAAATCCGCATTGGCAATCGTCTGGCGTGGGTGAGCAGTCTGGATGCGCAGGAAGATAACGGTATTCCGATTCTGACTTATCACCATATTCTGCGTGATGAAGAAAATACCCGCTTTCGCCACACCTCAACCACCACTTCCGTCCGCGCCTTCAGCAATCAGATGACCTGGCTTCGTGACCAGGGTTATACGACTCTGAGTATGTATCAACTGGAAGGCTATCTGCGCAATAAAGTGAATCTTCCTGCACGCTCGGTAGTCATCACCTTTGATGATGGTCTGAAGTCGGTCAATCGCTATGCGTATCCGATTCTTAAGCAGTATGGCTTTCACGCCACGGCCTTTATTATCTCGTCGCGCATTAAGCGCCATCCGCAGAAATGGGCACCGAAATCTCTGCAGTTTATGAGTATTTCCGAACTCAAGCAGATTCAGGACGTCTTCGACGTGCAGTCGCATACCCATTTTCTGCATCGGGTTGATGCTTACCGTCATCCTATTTTGCTAAGCCGCAGCTACCACAATATTTTGTTTGATTTTGAGCGTTCGCGGCGGGATCTGGCGCAGTTTAATCCGCACGTGTTGTACCTTTCATATCCCTTTGGCGGCTACAACGCGACGGCGGTCCAGGCGGCGAACGATGCCGGCTTTCATCTGGCGGTGACGACGGTAAGAGGGAAGGTAAAACCGGGAGATAACCCGTTCTTATTGAAAAGACTCTATATTTTAAGAACAGATTCGCTGGAAACGATGTCGCGGCTGATTAGCAATCAGCCGCAGGGATAATATCACGCCACCTGTACCGGAATGGCTTTGGCCTGGCGTTTCATTTCGTTGTCGCCTTCAAAATAGGCCACTTTCGGCTGCCAGGTGCGGGCTTCTGCATCTGGCATCATAACGAAGCTGGCGATAATTAAAATGTCGCCGACGTTTGCACAGTGCGCAGCTGCACCGTTAACGGAAATAATTCTGGAACCGCGCTCTGCGGCGATGGCGTAGGTGGAGAAACGATTACCGTTGGTGACATTCCACAGGTGAATAGCTTCATTCTCCAGAATACCGGATGCATCAAGAAAATCCTGATCAATAGCGCAGGAGCCTTCGTAGTGCAGGTCGGCCTGCGTGACTTTAACGCGGTGTAGTTTGCCCTGCAGCATATTACGAATCATAACGTTTTACCTTTGAAGCTTAACGATAACGAAGCGGATGTAACACCCGCTTTGAGGAAATTCCAGGCAGTATTGCCTTATTTTTAACCAATGTCTACTGTGCGAGCACGACGCTTTGATTGTCGATCAAACGCGCCTGGCCGAGCCATGCCGCCATCAGAATCACCGCGCGCTGACTGTTTTCCGTGAGTTCAAGCAGCGTATCCGCATCGCGAATTTGAATATCGTCGGCGCGGAAGCCTTTCTCGTTCAGTTCCTGGGCGGCAATGGCGATGACTTCGTCCAGATTGCGTTCACCAGCCACCAGCTTCTCCGCCACGCGACTCATCACCTTATACAGCCCCGGTGCAATTTTACGCTGATCTGCAGTGAGATAACCGTTGCGAGAGCTGAGGGCCAGACCATCTTTGGCACGCATAATCGGCACGCCAATAATTTCGATGTCGTAGCCCATATCGGCCACCATCTTGCGAATCAATGCCAACTGCTGGAAATCTTTCTCGCCAAAGCAGGCGACATCCGGCTGCACGAGGTTAAACAGCTTGCTGACGATAGTGGAGACGCCGCGGAAGTGGCCCGGACGGCTGGCGCCTTCGAGCATCGTCGACAGACCCGGTACATCAACGTAAGTCTGGCTTTCGATACCCTGTGGGTAGATTTCCGCCGTAGCTGGAGCAAAGACAAAATCGACTTTGCGTTTGTTTAGTTTCTCACAATCGTCCTGCAGCGTGCGCGGATAGCGCGCCAGATCCTCGGGGCGGTCAAACTGCATCGGGTTGACGAAGATACTGACCACCACGATATCCGCGCTGGCTTTCGTTGCATCAACCAGCTTCATATGACCATCGTGCAGGTTGCCCATGGTAGGAACCAGCGCGATGCGTTTACCTTCCTGACGTAAACGACGGATATGCTGGCGCAGCAGCGGCAGGGTTTCAATAATCAGCACAACAATACTCCTTAATGGAAACTGTGTTCTTCGCCCGGATAGACGCCGGACTCCACTTCGGCAACATACTGACGCACTGCGGCGCGCATGTCGCCTGCCGTGCTAAGGAAATTTTTAGCGAATTTGGGAATATGGCCGCCGGTAATACCGAAGGCGTCATGCATCACGAGGATCTGCCCGTCGGTGACGTTGCCTGCGCCAATGCCGATCACCGGAATAGTTAAGGCTTCGGTAACGCGTTTTGCCAGCTCAACCGGCACGCACTCCAGCACCAGCAGCTGCGCGCCAGCCGCTTCTAACGCCAGCGCATCATCAAGCAGAATTTGCCCGGCGTCGCCGCGGCCCTGAATTTTATAACCGCCGAAGACGTTCACCGACTGAGGGGTCAGGCCCAGATGTCCGCACACCGGTACCGCGCGTTCGGCAAGCATTTTTACGGTATCCGCCAGCCACGCACCGCCTTCGATTTTGACCATATTGGCCCCCGCGCGCATCACGATGGCAGCGTTCTCGAAGGTTTGTTCTGGCGTGGCATAAGCCATAAACGGCAGGTCGGCGAGCAGCAGGCAGTTCGGCGCACCGCGACGCACGGCGCGAGTGTGGTAGGCGATGTCTTCTACGGTGACCGGTAGAGTGGAGTCGTGGCCCTGTACCGTCATGCCCAGCGAGTCGCCGACCAGCAGCACGTTGATGCCTTCATCGGCAAACAGTTTGGCGAAGCTGTAGTCGTAGGCAGTGATGGTGGCGAAGCGCTTCTTCTCTTGCTTACATTTTTGCAGCAGGGAGATAGTGGTCGGTTTCATAACGTTTCCTGATGATGAAAGTCATTTTAATCGGCATTCTAACAGCAGCATTCAGGGGGGCAATGGTTTTGGGCAATCGATTACCACGATCGCCGTAATTGCTAAAATACGAAAGGATATTACCAGATGGCGGGTTTATCTGCGGCGAGGTTCGCCAGCACAGTACGTAATGCTATCCCGTCAGGGAAATGCAGCTCCGGGGCGACTTCAAACAGCGGCCATAGCATAAAACCGCGGTTTTTCATATCGTAGTGCGGTACGGTCAGGCGCGGAGTATTTATCACTTCATCGCCAAATAGCATGATGTCGAGATCCAGCGTGCGCGGTCCCCAGCGTTCAGCTTTACGCGTGCGGCCCTGCTGCAGTTCGATGCGCTGAGTGTGATCAAGCAGCTCTTCAGGCGCGAGCGAAGTTTCCAGCGCCACGGCGGCGTTGAGGTAATCAGGCTGATCCTGCGGCCCCAGCGGCGGTGTGCGATAGAAAGAAGAAACGCTTATCACCCGGCTGTCAGGAATTTCACCAAGCGCGCTAACGGCAGCGTTCACCTGCTCAAGCGGAGAGGCCAGATTGCTGCCGATGGCGATATAGACTAACGTCATGCGCTGCCTTCGCGGCGCGGCGCGCGCTTGCGTGGACGACGGTGACGGCGGCGCGGGGCCGGATCGTCGCCCAGATCGTCAAGCATATCTTTCTGATCTGGCGGCATGGCCACCTGGAACTCGCCCCACCATTTGGTCAGACGCAGAAGCTCGCCGTTATTCTCCGCACCCGCGCGCAGTTCGAGAAGATCGTAGGCGGCGCGGAATTTCGGATGCTCCATCAGCTTCCACGCGCGTTTGCCCTGACGGCGAGACATCCGCAGCTGAAGCTGCCAGATATCGCGCACCAGCGTGGTAATGCGCTTAGGGATTGCCAGCGTGCGGCAGGCTTCATCCAGCACGTCGTTCATCGCCAGCGCGAAGGCATCGTGGTAGGCCAGACCGCTCTCCTGGGCAATTTTTTGCGCCATCTCAAGCAGCGGATACCAGAACATTACCGCGAACAGGAACGCCGGATTAACGCGCATATCGTTACGGATGCGGTTATCGGTATTCTTCAGCACCTGGCTGATAATGCGCTCCATCGGGCTATCACCGCGCTCGGTAAAGTAGCGGGTGATGGTCGGGAACAGCGGCTGGAATAGATTGTATTCGCGCAGCAGCATGTAGGTTTGATAGCCATCACCCGCTTGCAGCAGCTTCAGGACTTCTTCAAACAGACGCGCCGGAGGTACGTCGTGCAGCAACGTTGCCAGGCGTGGGATTGGCTCGGCGGTCTCTTCGCTGATGCTCATATTGAGCTTCGCTGCAAAACGCACCGCGCGCAGCATGCGCACCGGATCTTCGCGATAGCGGGTTTCCGGATCGCCAATCAGACGGATAACGCCATCCTGCAGATCCTTCATGCCGCCGACGTAGTCGCGCACGGTGAAATCAGCGACGCTGTAATAAAGGCTGTTGATGGTGAAGTCGCGGCGTTGGGCATCTTCTTCGATTGAACCGAAGATGTTGTCGCGCAGCAGCATGCCGTTCTGGCCAAGCTGCGAGGTGACGCGATCGGTGGTATGCCCTTCGTGATGACCACGGAAGGTGGCGACTTCAATAATTTCTGGCCCGAACATCACGTGCGCCAGGCGGAAGCGACGGCCGACCAAACGGCAGTTGCGGAACAGCTTGCGTACTTGCTCCGGAGTTGCATTGGTCGTGACATCGAAATCTTTCGGCTTTTTGCCCAGCAGCAGGTCGCGTACGCCGCCGCCGACAAGCCACGATTCGTAGCCCGCCTTATTGAGTCTGTACATGACCTTGAGGGCATTTTCACTGATATCTTTGCGGGAAATTGCATGCTGATCACGCGGGATAACCGTCATATGTCGTTGTTCGACGGTGGCTTCTGCCTCGCGCTCTTCACGGCTTAGCACCTTACGGCAAAAATTAGCGACTCGGGTAAAAATGGTACACCTCGTAGTGTCAGACGGACTTCAGGACAAAAAAATAGCGGCTAATCATAGCTCAGCGGAACGCATTTGAGAATGCTGGATTTTCTCCGGCTGCCAGTTCACTACCGCATGCTTGAGTAAATCGTCAATATTCAGCTCTCGCCATTCCTGAATGACATCCTGGTTAAGAAACGTTAACGCTCGCACAATTTCCGGGCGTGGATCGCCTTGCGATAGCGCTGGAGCATGATTTTGCTTCGACAGTTTATTTCCCTGAGCGTTTAGCGCCAGAGGTAGATGAATATAGTCCGGCGGCTGCCAGCCAAAATGCTGATACAACGAAATCTGCCGCACCGTGGGTTCAATCAGATCGGCACCGCGGACAATTTCGCTGATGCCCTGGAAATGATCGTCCACCACGACCGCAAGATTATAGGCGAACAGCCCATCGCGACGATGAATAATGAAATCTTCACGCGCCAGCGGTTCATCCGCAACGAGAGTACCGCGCAGTCGATCGTAAAACTCGAGAACCGGCCGCGTTTGCCGCAGGCGCAGGGCTGCGTTTTGCGCACCGAGCTGTAAATCCCGGCAGTGGCCGTCGTAAAGACCGCCGGCGGCATGAATGCGCGCGCGGGTACAGGTGCAGTAATAGCAGAGTCCCTGCTCGTGCAGCCAGGCCAGGCGCTCACGATAGGCTTCGTGACGCTGCGATTGCCAAAGCACTTCGCCGTCCCAGTGCAGGCCGTAATGTTCTAATTGACGCAGAATAGTTGCGGCGGCGCCGGGGACTTCACGCGGCGGATCGATATCTTCAATGCGCACGCGCCAGATACCGCTCTGCGCCCGAGCTTGCAGATAGCTGCCAAGCGCGGCAATCAGTGAGCCGAAGTGGAGTTCGCCAGAAGGTGAGGGGGCAAAGCGCCCAATATAGTGTGAGTCTTTCATGATGTGACTGATAAAGCATCAAGGCGGGAGCGAACTCCCGCCGGAGATACACCAGCGAAGTGGATTAGCCTGCCATCTGTTTTTCGCGAATTTCCGCCAGCGTTTTGCAATCAATGCACAGGTCAGCGGTCGGACGCGCTTCCAGACGACGGATACCAATCTCGACGCCACAGGATTCACAGTAGCCGAAATCTTCGTCTTCGACTTTTTTCAGGGTTTTTTCGATCTTTTTGATCAGTTTACGTTCACGATCGCGGTTACGCAGCTCCAGGCTGAACTCTTCTTCCTGGGCGGCACGGTCTACCGGGTCCGGGAAGTTGGCAGCTTCATCCTGCATGTGCGACACGGTGCGATCCACTTCATCCCTAAGTTGATTACGCCACGCTTCAAGAATGCGCCTGAAGTGCGCCAACTGGGCTTCGTTCATGTACTCTTCGCCCGGTTTAACTTGGTACGGCTCCACCCCTGCGATGGAGAGAATACTCAGGGACGATGTTTTACGGTTTTGCCCTTCTTGCATGTTGCTTCTCCTTAACACGCACTATCGATCCCCGTGTAGGGGGAAAAATCAGGCCGCTATAAATAGCAGATGCTTTTCCGGATAGCAATTATCTAAACGTTACACTTGACAACCCTGTGAGGAAAAGCGTATTTGCGCTCGCGACCAGAATACTATTTAGCCGTTTATTTACCGGGGGTTAACACCACGGTAATCGGCTTATTCAGAGTCATTGTTTCAGTAGAAAGTTCCGCCTTGTATGCGAGAATTTCTACCCCCTTGGTTTGCGCTTCAATCAATAGCTGTGCGTATCTGGCGTCAATATGATGCGCGGGTGAGAAACGGTCGATCGCCGAATGCAGTACGGCGAACAAAATTACCGCCCGGTCGCCCGCCGCCGCTACGCTCATCAGCTCCCGCAGGTGCTTCTGACCGCGCTCGGTGACCGCATCGGGGAAATAACCGTATTCTTTCTCCGCCAACGTAACCGATTTCACTTCAATATAGCAGTTTTGTTGGTAATCTGCCTGTAACAGAATATCAATGCGGCTACTTTCAGAACCATACTTCACTTCACTTTTCAGCGTGTTATAACCTAAAAGTTCAGGAATGTTTCCTGCCAGAATCGCCTCTTTCGCCAACGTATTAGCGCGTAAAGTATTAACACAAATTATTGCGCCTTGTACGGTTTCAGTTAATTCCCAAGTGTGCGCATATTTGCGCTTAGGATTATCCGATGTGGAATACCAGACGGTATCGCCCGGCGCGGCGCAACCGGTCATTGCGCCAGTGTTGGGGCAGTGCAGAGTTAGCTCACGGCCATCGGGGGTGACAACATCGGCAAGAAACCGTTTGTAACGTTTAATTAAGATGGCGGACTGTAGCGGGGGAGTGAACTGCATCAGCTTTCCTTGTCGAAAGGGTAACGTTCCAGAGCGGTGTAGCGGGTGCGCCCGCGGCTAAAGCTGGACTCGTAGAGGACAAATTCGTCGACCGCAAACGCCCAGTTGAAGCCGGGCGGCGGAATCGGCACCGCATGGCGCGCGTCGCGCAGCAGGGTGATATGCGGATGAAACGGCTGCGGGCTTTGATAGCAGCCGCTGCGGGCCGCCTGAGCGCGCAGCATATTCGCCAGCTGTAGCACCCCGCGCGGTGGCTGGCGGGTGCCCAGCCACACGACGCGTGAACGCAGCCATTGTCCGGCGTCATCAAGCGTTAAAGTAAAGCCCGGCTGGCGAATACGCCCGGCCATCGCTGACAGTGCGCGCTGTTTCTCCGTGCTCACCTCGCCGAGAAACGCCAGCGTCAGATGGAGATTATCCGCCGCCACCGGTCGACCCGCATCGTCGGGAAAGCTGGCGGCGCGCCAGTGAACAATTTGCCGCTGAACCTCTTTAGGCAGCTCAAGGGCGAAAAACAGCCTTTTCGGCTCGGACATGATAGAGACTCGGTAATGAATTATCAGGATGCTACAATGCTTGCCCTCAAATGTTAACCTCCGGAGCCCTTCGTGTCCTCATTGCCGGTTGCCGCCGTTCTTCCTGAACTTCTCACTGCCCTGCAGCATGCGCCGCAGGTTCTGCTCAATGCGCCAACCGGTGCCGGGAAATCCACCTGGCTGCCGCTGCAAATTCTCGCGGAAGGTAAAATCAACGGACGCATTATTCTGCTGGAGCCGCGGCGGCTGGCTGCACGCAACGTGGCGCAAAGGCTGGCGGAGCTGCTGGGGGAGAAACCCGGCGAGACCGTGGGCTATCGCATGCGCGCCGAGACCTGCGTCGGGCCGAAGACGCGCATCGAAGTCGTGACTGAGGGGATCCTGACGCGGATGATCCAGCGCGATCCCGAACTGACCGACATTGGTCTTGTGATCCTCGATGAATTTCACGAACGCAGTTTGCAGGCGGATCTGGCGCTGGCGCTGCTGCTCGATGTGCAGCAGGGATTGCGCGACGATCTCAAGCTGCTGATCATGTCGGCGACGCTGGATAACGAGCGTTTGCAACAGTTGCTGCCGGACGCGCCAACGGTGACATCCGCAGGGCGCGCGTTTCCGGTTGAACGGCGTTTTTTGCCGCTGCCAACGCATCAGCGATTTGACGAGGCGGTGGCGATTGCCGCCGCAGAACTGCTGCGCAGCGAAAGCGGCTCGATGCTGCTATTCCTGCCCGGCGTTGGGGAGATTCAGCGGGTGCAGGAGCGGCTGGCGGAGCGGGTGGCGAACGATGTGGTTCTCTGTCCGCTATATGGCGCGCTGCCGCTGAACGAGCAGCGCAAGGCGATACTTCCTGCGCCTGCCGGGATGCGCAAAGTGGTGCTGGCGACCAATATCGCCGAAACCAGTCTGACTATCGAAGGTATTCGGTTGGTGGTGGATAGCGCCCAGGAGCGCGTCGCCCGCTTTGATGCCCGCACCGGGTTGACTCGCTTGATTACGCAGCGCATTAGCCAGGCCTCGATGACCCAGCGCGCCGGGCGTGCCGGACGTCTGGAACCGGGGATCTGTTTACATTTGATCGGTAAAGAGCAGGCTGAACGCGCGGCGGCGCAGGGAGATGCGGAAATCCTGCAAAGCGATCTGTCGGCGCTGCTGCTGGAGCTTTTGCAGTGGGGATGCCAGGACCCGTCCCAGCTTAGCTGGCTGGATCTGCCGCCTGCGACTAACCTGGCGGCGGCTCGCCGCCTGCTGACAGCGCTGTCGGCGCTGGAAGGCGAGCGACTCTCGGCGCACGGGCGCAAAATGGCCGCGTTGGGTAACGACCCGCGCCTGGCGGCGATGCTGACCGCAACGGACGATGCTGATGGTGTCGCGACGGCGGCTAAGCTGGCGGCGATCCTGGAAGAGCCGCCGCGCGGCGGTAATAGCGACCTTAGCTCGGCGTTTGCCCGTCAACAGACCAACTGGCAGCAGCGAGCGCAGCAGTTGATGAAACGGCTGGCGACCCGCGGCGGTCAGCCCGATGCTGAGCAAATGGCGCCGCTGTTGGCTGCGGCTTTTGCCGACCGCATTGCCTATCGTCGCGGCCAGGAAGGGCGCTATCAGCTGGCGAACGGGATGGGGGCGATGCTTGATGCTGACGATGCGCTGGGTCGCCATGAGTGGCTGATTGCGCCGCTGCTGTTGCAGGGCAGTTCGTCGCCGGATGCGCGGATTTTACTGGCGCTGCCGGTGGATATTCATGCGCTAATTGAGCAGTGTCCGGCGTTGGCTCAGCGTTCTGATACCGTCGAGTGGGACGAAGCGCTGGGCACCCTGAAGGCCTGGCGACGCACCTGTATCGGGCAACTGGTGCTCAAAACCCAGCCGCTGGCGAAGCCTTCGGAAGAGGAGCTGCATCAGGCGATGCTCAACGGTATCCGCGATAAGGGCCTGAGCGTGCTCAACTGGACCCCGGAAGCGGAACAGCTGCGCCTGAGACTGCACTGCGCCGCGCAGTGGCTGCCGGAAGAGGCGTGGCCCGCCGTTGATGAAACATCGCTGCTGGAGTCGCTTGAGGAGTGGCTGTTGCCGCAGATGACGGGCGTTCACTCGCTGCGCGCGCTCAAGGCGCTGGACGTGCGTCAGGCTCTGCAAAACTGGCTACCGTGGTCGCTTCGTCAGAAGCTGGATAGCGAACTGCCCACACATTACACGGTGCCGACCGGCAGCCGCATCGCCATTCGCTATCATGATGAAAATCCGCCTGCGCTGGCGGTACGGATGCAGGAGATGTTTGGCGAGGCGACGACCCCGGTTATAGCTCAGGGGCGAGTGCCGCTGGTGCTGGAGCTGCTATCGCCCGCCCAGCGCCCGCTGCAAATCACCCGCGATTTAGGCGCGTTCTGGCAGGGGAGCTACCGCGAGGTGCAAAAAGAGATGAAAGGGCGCTATCCGAAGCACATCTGGCCGGATGATCCGGCCAATACCGCCCCGACCCGGCGTACCAAGAAGTATTCGTAGCCGGAGCGTCCACGGGTTGCGGCGCAAACGCCTTACCCGGGCTACCTGACTAACACATTGTTATATAGTAAGAATGATCACAGGACGGTTCCCTCTCCCCTTCGGGGAGAGGGTTAGGGTGAGGGGAGAGCATGCGCAAAAATGCCCTCACCCCGGCCCTCTCCCGGAGGGAGAGGGAGAAAACCATCACCGACTTTTTATTTCCGGGGATTTCTCAGGGATATTTCCCGGTCAGCGCGGTTATATCTGATTCCACAAGAAGATCCCGCCGCCAGCCAGTGCCAGCCAGGGGCCGAAGGCCAGCGGTTGTTGCAGCGATTGCCGGGTCACCAGCCGCTGTAACAGCGTCCACACCAGACCGCTGGCGGAAGCCAGCAGCAGCGTCTGCGGCAGCCACTGCCAGCCGGACCATGCCCCGAGCGCCGCCAGCAGCTTAAAATCACCGTAGCCCAGCGCCTCCTTACCGGTCAGCAGACGAAATACCCAGTACACCGTCCAGAGCGACAAATACCCGACCATCGCGCCAATGACCGCATCCGCCAGCGGCACGAAGGTATCGTTAAGATTAAACAACAACCCTCCCCATAGCAGCGGTAGGGTCAGCCGGTCAGGCAGCAGTTGCGTTTGCGCGTCGATGGCGGCAAGGATTAGCAGAACCGACAGCAGAAGCAGGCCGCCCAGCAGCGGTATCCCCGGAGGCATCAGGTATCCGACCAACGCAAACAGCATGCAGGTCGCCAGCTCTACCAGCGGATATCGACGCGATATCGGTAGTCCGCAGCAGCGTGAATGCCCCTTCAGCCACAGAAAGCTCAGAAGGGGAATATTATCTCGCCAGGCGATGGACTGACGGCACTGCGGGCAGAACGACGCAGGAAAGCAGAGATTAACGGTCTCGGTTTGCTCCATCATCAGCGGTAAGCGGTGAATAACGACGTTAAAAAAGCTGCCGAACGTCAGACCGAAAAGGAGTAAAAAACCGCTCCAGACGAGTGGGAATTGTGCGGCAAACTCCTCCAGCCGCGTGATATTTTCTATCATCATCGTGTCTCCTGCGATAACCACTGCCCTTGCCACTGCCACGGCGTGCGCCCCTGCTCATCTTTACGCGCATTTTGTGCCGCCAACAGGCTGAGCAGCGCCGGGGCCGCCTGGCGGGTTTGCCATGTCCCGCTAAACGTATAGCGACCGTCTGGCGTGAAAGAACCTTGTCCGCTGAGACTAAGCTGATGAGAATCCTGGGTTAGAGCAATACCCAGCGCGCCTGCTGGGGTACAGCTTAATTTGCCGTCTACGCGAGCCAGTTCAAGCGCTCCTGCCGGGGAGTTGAGCGCCGCATCCCGCCACTGTATATTGCCGCCGGTAATCTGCTGGCAGCCGCTGGCGTTAAAGCTGGCTTCAGGTAATGTCAGCACCACCTGACCGCTGGCTTCCAGCGGTATTCCGAGCGATAACCGCTGGCTGATAAAACGGGCCGGGACCGTGAGACGCCCCTCGTGTACCACAAATTCGTTCAGACCGTGCAGCCAGGCCTGGCCGCGCAGCCCGGACGGGTCGTTAAAACGGATATGCCAGCCGGGAAGCCAGAACGAGAAGCCAAACTCCCAGCGCAAATAGGCCAGCTCGATACCACGCCAGCTGGCCTGACGGGCTTCCCCTTGCCACAGGGTGCCTGACGTTGCAGAGAGCCGTGCGCCTTCCGGCAGCGCCAGGGTCAGCAGCCGCGCCGGAGCGCTCAGCAACAGCCAGAAGAGATAGACCACCACCAGCAGCAGGCCAATGATAAGTTTATTTTTCATTACTACGCTCCAGCACCAGCGCATTGACGGTAACCCAGCCGGGCTGCTGTGCTACGGCTGCGACAGCCAGCGTGGCGGTTGTCATCCCCGACTGTCCCAGCGCATCCAGCCATAACATCAGCGACTGGAAATCGGCGGGCTGCACGGTGAGGCTCAGGCGAGCCCCTTGCGGCTGCAGGCGAACGATGGTGATGCCGTGGCGGGCGGCCTCGCGCATAATCACCGTCGATGGCTCTTCTTGCGCCATAGGCGGTTTCTGCTGGCTAAGCTGCCGGAGAAGCGGCGTTTGCTGACGCATCCACTGCAGATTAGCCTGCTCTCTGGCTAGCGTTTGCCGCCATTGCGCCTCGCGGTTTTGCCACGGCTGCCATAGCGCGTAATACACCAGGCCGATAAGCAGCATCACGCCCATCCCCAGCAGCAGATGCTGTTCACGACGCGTACGTTGTTGCCATAAGGCGAGCAGGTCAGGCATCGTTACCCTCCAGTGTCAGACGTCCTTCGATACCGTCGGCGCGCGGCTTCATCTCGCCGGTCTGCACGCGGAATCCCGTTCGTGCGCGATTGCTGAACTGCTCCAGAGCCTGTGATGAAACTGCAGATATCTCCAACTGTAGCGTGTTGCGTGCGGCGTCAAAGCTCAGGGAGCGCAAGCGGATGCCCGGCGTCTCAGCGATGATTTTTTGCAACGCGCCGAGCCGGGAAATAAGCGCTGGTTGCCCCCCTGAGCTTTCCAGTTGGCGCAGATGCTGTTGCATTTGCAGCCTTGGGTTGATGACGTTTTTTTCCGCCTTAAACCACTGGCGGTAAAAATCGCGGCTGGCCTGCACGGCGGCATCGGCCTGTCGCCCCAGGGCGAGGTGATCGTCCAGGCTGTTTCCGCCCCACAACAGCAGTAGCGCCAGCGCTGCGGCGATCGCTGGACGCCAGCGCCGGGGCGTCGGCTGACGGCGGCGTTTAGCGGCAAAATTGCCCTGGCGTAAACAGATCTTGCGGGTATCCGGGTTGGTCGCCGCCAGTTGGAGCAGGTCCTGCGGCGGGAGAGGCTGCCACGGTGCGGCGATATCCGGCGGCGGCGAATAGCACGCGATCGGCGCGACGTTTTGCCAGTGGGCCAGCAGCCCGTCGAGCCACGTGGTTTCCACCGCCATTCCGTTCCATGTATCACAGCGAAACAGCCACTGCTCGCCGCACTGTACGGCGCTCCAGCCGGTTGGGCTTTGCGGCAGCGCGAGGACATCCGGAGTCAGAGCCAGTACGTTCAGCCCAAGCTCCTCGCACCAGGCCTGCCAGGCGCGCATCTTTTCCTGTCCGACCACCGCCACGGCGCAGTCGGTTTTGTCCTGATGAAGCAGGGCAAAGTGGCTCTCTTCGACCTCAGTCGCCAGCTGTTCTTCGAGTAAAAACGCCAGCGCCTGCTGTGGTCGCCTGATGGCTCCGGCGGGCAGAGTGACGCGGTGAAATGCACAATCGCTGGCCGGCACCAGCACCCAGGCCGGATAGCGCTGCGCCAGCTGGTTGAGCGTCTGGTCGCCAGCATCAGGATGCCATTCTCCGGTCTGTGCCGCTTCTCCCGGCGCGACCAGCTGCCATATTGCCATGGTGGTATCAGGATTGAGGCGAATAATCAGCACGGCGGCGGAAGAGGTCTGGTGGTTATTCATCGGCTACCCAATAGATTCCGTAGCGCCGTTGAACGACGCTGAAGGTTCGCCCCTGTTTTTGCAGGAGGCTACGTTGTTGATAGCGGGCGTTGCCCATCACCACGCTGAAGGTGGCGATAAAGCGTTCACTGTGTACCGCCAGCCACGGACGCGCGGCGGCGGTATCGGTTTTTTGTAATGTCGGTTGCGACAGGAAGGCGGCGACGCTGCTCCAGCCCGTCGACGCGCGGGTTTGCAGCAGTTGCTGTACCTCGGGGACGGTGAGTTCCGATGGGAATAGTGCCGCCAGCAGCGCCGCCTGAGCAGGTTTCAGGGTGTTGACGTTCACCTGTAGCACGTCGTCCGTCAGGGCGCAGACGTAGGGCAACAGGCGCTGATAGAGCGCAGCGTCCATCCCGACCAGCAGGCGCAGTTCGCTAACATCCTGCAGCGGCTGATTCCCGGTCAGATAGCCGGGCGATTGCGCCATATAGACTTCGTCCTCCGCGCCGTTCAGCAGCGGCTCACGATTGCTGTCTACCCAGTCGCGCAGGGCAGCGGTGAGCTGTAGCGCCCGCAAGGGTTCGCTGCCGAGGTTTTCCAGCAGCCGGGTAAAAACCTGCGCGGGATAAGGCATTTCGGCGTTTTCGTCGCCGCTGAGCTGGTTAATGGCGTTAAGATTGAAGCAGGCCTGGGCGTCGGTAATCGTGGCGTAAATCTCGCCGTCATTAACCGTAAAACGGCGATCCTGCTGGGCCCAGTTCTGCGCCAGATGGGTTTGGTTCGGCGAGTCGAGCGCGTCGCGTTGCAGCAGCGCCGCCGCCATGGTTTCCGCCCCCAGCGCGTACCATTTGGCCTGTAGATTATCGAGGGTGGTGGCGGTTTGCTGGTACATCTGCGCAGTGCGTTCGGTCATGGCGCTCGCCAGCACCATCATCAGGGCAAGGATCAGCAGCACCATCAGCAGGGCGACGCCGCGTTGGCGGTTGTTCATTGGCTGCCCCCCGGCGTGAGCAGAAACAGCCGCTTGATCTCGCCGTATGGTTCCAGCCTTAGGGTGACTTCCAACCCCTGCGGCAGCGTCTGCGGCTGCTGCCATTCATCCTGCCAGCGGCCGCTGGCGTAAAAGCGCAGACGGAACGCCTGAACGCCGCGCTGGACTACGGTGATGGTGGGCTGGCTGCCGGGCAACGGGTCCTGCTGGTCATAGCTCAGACGCTCCAGTTGGCTCTCACGCAGGCGATAGCTGACGTTCTGAATTTCCGAACGCGGCAGCATCCCCAGCGGGTTGGGCCAGCCGTTGCGGCTAAAGGCAATCGCCCAGTCATCGCTGCTCAATTGAAAGCGTCCGGCAAAAAACAGGCTCGCGCTGTCGCGGCTGCGGCGGGGAATGATGTGGCTGAAATCCGCCGCCATCTGGCTGAAGGTTTGCTGTAACGCCTGCATGCGCCCGCTCTTATCACGGGTGAGCGTATCGGCGCGCATCACGTTTTGCAGCACCGTCACCGCAGCCACGCTGAGCGCGGCGAGGATCGCCAGCGCCAGCAGCATTTCGACGAGGGTGAAGCCGCGCGAGCGTTGAGTCATAATTGGGTGACATAGGTGCGTAGCGAAGAGACCGGGGTCTTGTCGCTTTTATCGTGACGGACTTCGACATCCAGCGCCCGCAGTTGCGGAAGGTCAGTCTCCACGCCCTGCCAGCGAATATGCCAGCTGACGCCCGCCGCCTGCACGGTGGTTTCTGACCAGCTCAGCGCCGGAAAGCGATTCTCCAGCCGTAGCTGCACCAGCTGATTATCCGCCAGCCAGCTGGCGAGAGTTTTCTCTTCCATTCGTCCCAACTGGCGGGTTTGCTGGAGCGTTGCCTGCATCACCGCCAGCCCGGCGAGGGCGAACACCACCAGCGCAACCATCACTTCAATCAGCGTCATACCGGACTGGGGTTTCATTGCGCCTCCTGCGATTCGGCCAGGCTTTCGCCGCGGGCATTAAACGCGATACCCGGCGCATCGCCCATGCTGAGCTGGAACGGCGTCATTTCGCCGCCGGGGAAAATCAGCACATCGGGATTGTTGCCAGGCGTCCAGACCTCGCCCTGCGGGAAAGTAAGGTTCAGCTTGCCCTGATTGAGATTGCCCGAGGTGGCGACGCGCCCGGCCTGCAGCGGTAGCCAGCGATAGCCGTTCCAGCTGTCGCTGGCGGGTGTCGGATCGTTGCTTTCACGGGCTTGCAATACCAGGAACTGCCAGCCATCGGGATGCACCGAGACGCCAAAGAACTGGCCGGTTTGCAGTCCTCGCTGCTGGACAAAACGCAGTTGCGCTTGAAAGCGCGCCAGCGTTTGTTCCGCGCCATCGTCACGTGAAGCCGGGAACGCCAGCATCACCATGCCCGCGCTGACGCCCATTAGCAGTAAAATGAGCATCATCTCCAGTAGCGTAAAGCCGCGCTGGCGCACTATTTCTTCCCGATCGTCCAGTTGCCGATATCGTCATTGCTTTCCGGGACGCCGTCCGGCCCGAGGCTGAAAATATCCACCTGTCCGTGCTGACCGGGACTTAACAACTGGTAATCGCCGCCCCACGGGTCCTGCGGCAGACGGCGAATATAGCCGCCTTCCGGATAGTTGCGCGCGTGCGGCTCGGCGGACGGCGAAGTGACCAACGCTTGAAGCCCCTGTTCAGTGCTTGGATAGCGGCTGTTGTCCAGTTTGTACATGTCCAGCGCCCCCTCCAGCGCGACCAGGTCGCTGACCACTTTTTGCCGGTCGGCCTTTTCCTTGTTGCCCATCAGATTGGGCACCACCAGGCTGGCGAGCACGCCGAGGATAACAATCACCACCATGATTTCCAGTAAGGTGAATCCGCGCTGTCGTTGCATATTTTTCTCCATTAGAACAATTACATACTCATCAGGGTGTTGAGTTGCAGTATCGGTTGTAGGATGGCGAGGACGATAAACAGCACCATTCCGGCCATCGCCACCACCAACAGGGGTTCAAACAGGCTGAGGGCCAGCTGGATTTGCGCGCTCAGTTCCCGGTCCTGATTATCCGCCGCGCGTTCCAGCATGCCGTTGAGCTCGCCGCTCTGTTCGCCGCTGGCGACCATGTAGCGCATCATCGGTGGGAATAGCTGGGTCATTTCGAGGGCGCGGTGCAGGCTGACGCCTTCGCGAACCGCGTCGCTGGCGGCTTCCAACTGGTGCTTCGCCCAGGCATTGCTTAACACTTCTGCGCTGATGCGCATTGCCAGCAGCAGCGGAACGGCGCTGGCGTTGAGAATGCTCAGGGTGCGGGCGTAGCGGGCGCTATTGATGCTGCGCGCGACCCGGCCAATCAGCGGCAGGCGCAGCAGCTGTTTATGCCAGGCCAGCCGCTTTGCGGGCTGACGCAGCAGGTAGCGCAGCAGCAGAATGATTAGCACGATGACCAGCAGCAGCCATGGACCGGTGGTGCGTACCAGGTCGCTTATCGCCATCAGCAGGCGGGTAGAGAACGGCAGCGCCTGTTTGAGATGTACAAACTGGTCGACGACTTTCGGCACCACCGTTGAGAGCAGGATCACAATCACACTGACGGCAACAAAGGTCAGTACGATGGGGTAAATCATCGCCTGCAGCAGTTTGGCGCGAAGCTGCTGGCGCTGTTCGGTGTAATCCGCCAGCCGATTGAGTACGCCATCGAGGTGGCCTGAGGCTTCCCCGGCGGCAACCATCGCGCAGTAGAGCGCGTCGAAACAGCCAGGATAGCCGCGCATGGCTTCCGCCAGGGAATGGCCTTCCAGCACTTTGCCGCGCACCCCGGCGATAATCGTTTTTAGCTGCGGTTTCTCACACTGCTGGGCCACCGCGTCGAGCGCTTTTTCCAGCGGGATGGCGGCGGCGACCAGGGTTGCCAGTTGGCGGGTCAGCAGGGCGAGATCGCTTGCGCTCGTGCGGCGGATAAAGCGTGGACGTCCGCTGCTACCGTTGGTTGTCGGGTCGACTTCCAGCGCCAGCCAGCCCTGCTCCCGCAGCAGCTGGCGCGCGTGGCGGGCGGAGTCAGCCTGCTGAACGCCGCGCCGGGTTTTGCCGTTTTCGTCGAGGGCCTGGTAACGAAAAAGCGCCATCTCAGGAGGCCTCCGTGGTCTGCTGCTCGGTGACTCTGAGCACCTCTTGCCAACTGGTGATCCCCGCCAGCGCTTTTTCCCGCCCGGAACGGCGCAGGGTCATATAGTCCGCCCCCAACTGTTGGATCAGCGTCACCTCGTTTTCACCACGATGGATAGCCATGCGCACGCGATCGTCCACCAGCAGCAGTTCGTGAATGCCGGTGCGCCCGCGATAGCCGGTAAAACCGCACTCGGCGCAGCCTTGAGGCCGCCAAAGCGCAGTGCCGGGGGCGATATCCATCTGGCGGGCAGCGTCGATATTTGCCGGTTCCTGCTGACGGCAGTGCGGGCAGAGTCGGCGCACCAGCCGCTGCGACATCACCGCCAGCAGCGAGGTGGAGAGCAGAAAAGGTTCCACGCCCATATCCTGCAAGCGCGAGATAGCGCCCAGCGCGCTGTTGGTGTGTAGCGTAGAGAGCACCAGATGGCCGGTTAGCGAGGCCTGGACGGCAATCTGCGCCGTCTCGCCATCGCGGATTTCACCCACCAGCACCACGTCGGGATCCTGGCGCAATATGGCGCGCAGCCCGCGGGCAAAGGTCATATCGACTTTACTGTTAACCTGGGTCTGACCGATGCCCTCGAGCTCGTATTCGATAGGGTCTTCAATGGTCATGATGTTGCGCTCGCGGGCGTCGAGGCGGCTCAGCGCAGCGTAAAGCGAGGTGCTTTTTCCCGAACCGGTTGGCCCGGTCACCAGCACGATGCCGTGCGGGCGGGCGATCAACCCATCCACCTGCTGAAGCAGCGCGGGCGACATCCCCAGGGTCAGCAGATCGAGATTAACGCTGTTCTTGTCGAGCAGGCGCAGTACCACCCGTTCGCCGTAGCTTGAGGGCAGGGTGGAGACGCGCACGTCGACGGCCCGTCCGCCAATGCGCAGCGCCATGCGTCCGTCCTGAGGAATGCGTTTTTCGGCGATATCGAGGCTCGCCATCACCTTAATGCGTGAGATCAGCAGCGCGGCGAGGCGGCGCTGGGGGCGCAGGATTTCGCGCAGGACGCCGTCGACGCGAAAGCGAATTTGCAGATGGCGTTCATAGGTTTCAATATGAATATCCGAGGCTTTCTCTTTGATGGCCTCGGTGAGCATGGCGTTAATCAGGCGAATAATCGGCGCGTCGTCTTCGCTATCCAGCAGGTCGTCGGTGTCCGGCAGCTCTTCGGCAAGGGTGTATAAATCCAGCTCGTTGCCGATATCCGCCATCATGCGCCGTGCCTCAGCGGAATCGCGCTGATAGCTCAGTACTAACAGCTTTTCGAACGCCTCTTCCTCCAGGCTTTCGAGGCTGAACGGCATCGCGGCGACCCGGCGGGCTTCCAGCAGCGCCTGCGGCGCGGTGGCGGCGAGGCAGAAAACCTCGCAGCTTTCGCCGTTGCTCAACAGCATCACATTATGCATGCGGGCGTAGCTGAAAGGCAGCAGCGGACGGCGTTCGGCGGCGGGGGTCATAGATTTCCTCCCAGGTTGAACGCGTCGATAGCGGCGCTCACCTGACGGAATGCGGCGGTGTCCTGGCGCGGATAGATTTCCAACAGATCGTTAGTCAGCATCGCGTCGTTGCTCTCCTTGCCACGCTGTTTGGTCTGGGCGTCGTTAAAGGCGGTGTACTGGCCGGATGATGCCTGGCGGTACTCGTCGCGGTCGCGGATCACCGTCGGGCGAATAAACAGCATCAGGTTGCGCTTGGAGACCTTTTTGCTGGTGGAGCGGAACAGCGCGCCAATCACAGGAATATCGCCGAGTAACGGGACTTTATCGGCGGTGTCGGTGACGCTTTTATCCAGCAGGCCGCCGACCACTACCGTTTCGCCGCTGCCGACCAGCACCGCGTTATTCACCGTGCGGGTATTGAAGGTAGCGCCGAGATCCGAGCTGGTGCTGGAAGCGGCATCCGCCACGCTGGAGACCTCTTGTTCGATCTCCAGCAGTACCGAATCACCTTCGTTGATTTGCGGCTTGACCTTCAGCTTGATGCCGACTGTTTTGCGCTCAACGGTATTGAAGATGTTATCTCCGGAGGTGGTTTGCGAGCCGGTGAGTACCGGGACTTCCTGGCCAACGTTAAAAGTGGCCTCCATGTTGTCGAGGGTGACGATGCTCGGGGTGGCAAGAATATCGTTTTTGGTGCTGCTGGAGAGGGCGGTTAAAAGCATCGCCCAGTTGCCCTGATAGAATCCGGCGGCAATGCCGTTGAAGGAACCCAGGGCGCTGGCCAGCGAACTGGTGAGGGTGCCATCTTTGTTGTACTGATTGGCTCCGGCAATCGCTGTGGATATCGGCAGGCCGCTGTTGGTGAACTGAGTCATCCCGGCGTTTTTGTTGGCCCACTGGATACCAAGGTTAAGACCGTCGGCATCCTGCACTTCAGCGATAATCGCCTCCACCAGCACCTGCGGGCGGCGGATATCAAGCTGGGCGATCACCCGCTCAAGGTCGTTCATCACGTCCGGTGCGGCGGTGACAATCAGGGCGTTGGTCTGACCGTGGGCTTTGATAATGATGTTTTTATCCAGCGCCGCCACCGGCTTCGCGGCCTGCTTTTCGCTCTGAATCGTGCTGCTGATGCCGGTCAGCACTTCCACCAGATCGGACGCTTTGGCGTATTTCAGGTAGATGACTTTGGTATTGCCCTGCGTCGCCTGCTGGCGGTCGAGCTGTTTAATCATCGCGATAATGCGCTGACGGGAGTTCGGTTCGCCGCTGACCAACACCGCGTTGGTGCGCTCATCGGCCACTACGTTGGCGACCATTGAGCCGGGAAGCGCCGATTTGCTGGTGTCTTTGTTGAGTTCAGTCACCAGCTTGACCACATCGGCGGCGGAAGCCCAGGAGAGGGGAACGGTCACCACGCTGCGGTCTCCGGCGTTATCGACGCGCTCAACAATGGTCAACAGGCGCTTGATCACCGCCGCGCGGCCGGTCATCAACAGGACGTTGGAGGGTTCGTAATGCACCACGCTGCCCGCTCCGGCGCTATCGTTGAGCTGGCGCAGCAGTGGTGCTAAATCGCGGGCGGCGACGTTGGTCAGCGGCACCACGCGGGTGACGACTTCATCGCCGATTCCCGGCGCGGCATCGCTGGCGACCGGCACGGCGGCGGTTTTCGCATCCTTCGAACGCACCACTTTCAGCACGCCGTTATTCATATTAATCACGGCGAAGCCATACACATCGAGGACGCTGAGGAAGAATTGATAATATTGCTCTTCATTGAGCATATCGTAGCTGCGCACTGTAATGGTGCCGCGTACGCTGGGGTCGATAATCACCGTTTTATTCAGGTTTTTACTCACTGTATTGATAAATTCCTGAATATCGGTTCCCTTAAAGCTGGCAGAGAATTCTTCCGCGCCAGCCGGTCTGAATAACAGGGATGAGAATATAAGTAGCGCCAGAAAAAATGGGCGGATAACGGTGGTGATGTTCAATTATTCGTCCCTCAGGGCCAGGTAAATATCGTGTTTCTGACCATCGCGTTCAACGGTAAGGGTTATTTCACTTAATTCCGGAAGCTGAGTTAACGCCTGCTGAGCCTGTTCTCTGTCGCGTAAATCCAGGCCGTTCAGGGCAATAGCTAAGTCGTTTTTCTGGAGACCGGCCTCGCGAAATAATGCCGGGTCTTTGCCTGGGTTCAGGCGATATCCGCTAAGTTTGTCATTGGTCATCACCGGCGAAATATTGAGGTAGTGAAGAATATTTTGCGGTTGCTTGCGCAGTTCCTGAGCCAATTGCTGGGTTGGGGTCATCGCGCTATTTTTTGCGCCAGTAGGTTGGTCGTTAAACAGCGGGATGGCCTCATTGCTGCCGCGATAATTGACGATCAGGCGGTCGGGAAAAATAGCGACGATTTTGGCCTCTCCACTCGGCGTGTTATCGCCAACGCCGAGGCTAACCTGTTGATTGCCTTTCATCATAATAGCAATGGCGCGGGTCGGGTCGGTGCTGGCGAGCAGGCCGGTCACGCGCAGTTTTAGAGCTGAAATGGGGGCCTGCTGAAGGTCATTAACGCTTGCGGGCGCGGCGGTCTTCTCCGCGATGCCAAACAGCGTAAAGCGCGGAAGCGCTGTTTTAGATGGAACATCGGGAGGTGCCGTCAGGTTGCTATGAGGGCGTTCGTTATCCGTAAAGTTTACCGGGAAAATTATTTTCCAGGTTAATTGAGCGAGCTGTTGGCAGAGAATTAATAATATGATGGAGGTCACAATATGAGGCATGTAATTAATTATTTTTTTATTTGATATTGTTAATCTCATCACGGAATTATGCATTTTCATTCCTTTGTTCATTCTATTTCCCTCAGCAAAAGGTACAGCCCTACCGATATTGGTGGGGCGTTTTTTTATTCTAAGTATGCTTATTGCGGGAATCTGTATTGGTCGCTGCGAATCATAATGAGTTTCGCTATTGCGGTCGTCATTCCCTTTTTATTTTTTCTCCCCCGGCCGCCTACGCCCCCTGGGAATGAGTGAATGGATGATTGAACCGAAGAGGGCAAGAATATCTAATTATCGACGCTTTAAAGATATGCTCGTCATTTTTCATGGTGCTGTAATGCACTCTGAATAATTTCGTTCATAGATCACTTCATATAATTAATCAGCATATACCCTAAATAATTCGAGTTGCAGGAAGGCGGCAACGCAGTGAGTCCCCAGGAGCGTACTTAAGTACGTGACTGGGGTGAGCGAGGCAGCCAACGCATATGCAACTTGAAGTATGACGGGTATTAAAGGGACTATCGAATGCTCAGATATACCCGTAATGCCCTGGTTCTGGGATCGCTGGTTTTACTTAGCGGCTGCGATAACGGATCCTCTTCTTCTTCCTCTGGAAATCCTGACACGCCTGATAATCAGGATGTCGTTGTACGTTTACCTGACGTTGCGGTGCCCGGTGAAGCGGTCACGGCGGTAGAAAACCAGGCGGTCATCCACCTGGTGGATATTGCCGGGATCACCAGCAACAGCGCGGCGGACTACAGCAGTAAAAACCTCTATCTGTGGAATAACGAAACCTGCGACGCGCTGAGCTCGCCGGTTGCTGACTGGAACGATGTCAGCACCACGCCGACGGGCAGCGACAAATATGGCCCGTACTGGGTGGTTCCGCTCAATAAAGAAAGCGGCTGTATTAACGTGATTGTTCGCGACGGCACCAATAAGCTGATCGACAGCGATCTGCAAGTGTCGTTTGGCGACTTTACCGATCGCACGGTTTCCGTTATCGCTGGTAACAGCGCGGTCTACGATTCCCGCGCCGATGCCTTCCGCGCCGCGTTTGGCGTGGCGCTGGCCGAAGCCCACTGGGTCGATAAAAACACGTTGTTGTGGCCGGGCGGTCAGGATAAGCCCATCGTGCGCCTGTACTACAGCCATAGCAGTAAAGTGGCGGCCGATAGCGAAGGTAAATTTACCGACCGCTATCTGAAGCTGACGCCGACCACCGTTAGCCAGCAGGTCAGCATGCGCTTCCCGCATCTTTCCAGCTATGCGGCCTTTAAGCTGCCGGAAAACGCCAACGTTGATGAACTGTTGCAGGGTGAAACGGTTGCCATTGCCGCAGAGCAGGACGGGATCCTGATTTCCGCCACCCAGGTACAGACGGCAGGCGTACTGGATGACACCTATGCTGAAGCGGCAGAAGCGCAGAGTTACGGGGCGCTTCTGACCGACGGCGGCGTGAACTTCCGCGTCTGGGCACCGACCGCTCAGCAGGTGGATGTGGTGGTGTACAGCGCCGATAAGAAAGTGACCGGCAGCCATCCGATGACCCGCGACAGCGCTTCTGGCGCATGGTCGTGGCAGGGCGGTAGCGACCTGAAAGGGGCATTCTACCGCTATGCGATGACGGTGTATCACCCGCAGTCGCGTAAGGTTGAACAGTACGAAGTTACCGACCCGTACGCGCACAGCCTGTCGACCAACTCGGAGTACAGCCAGGTTGTTGACCTCAACGACAGCGCGCTCAAGCCTGACGGTTGGGACAGCCTGACCATGCCGCATGCGCAGAAAACCAAAACTGATCTAGCGAAGATGACGATCCATGAATCGCATATTCGCGATCTCTCCGCCTGGGATCAGACCGTCCCGGCAGAACTGCGCGGTAAATACCTCGCACTGACCGCCGGTGACAGCAATATGGTGCAGCACCTGAAGAAGCTCTCGGCTTCAGGCGTCACGCACATTGAACTGCTGCCGGTCTTCGATCTGGCGACGGTCAATGAGTTCAGCGATAAAGTGGCTGATATTCAGCAGCCGTTCAGCCGCCTGTGTGAAGTGAACAGCGCGGTGAAAAGCAGCGAATTCGCCGGGTACTGCGACAGCGGCTCCACGGTGGAAGAGGTGCTGAATCAGCTCAAGCAGAGCGATAGCCAGGATAACCCGCAGGTACAGGCGCTTAATACGCTGGTGGCGCAGACTGACTCCTATAACTGGGGTTACGATCCGTTCCATTACACGGTTCCTGAAGGATCTTACGCGACCGATCCGGAAGGCACGACGCGTATTAAAGAGTTCCGCACCATGATTCAGGCGATCAAGCAGGATCTGGGGATGAACGTCATTATGGACGTGGTGTACAACCACACCAATGCCGCTGGGCCGACCGATCGCACCTCGGTGCTGGATAAGATTGTCCCCTGGTACTATCAGCGCCTGAATGAAACCACCGGCAGCGTTGAATCCGCTACCTGCTGTTCAGACTCCGCGCCAGAGCATCGGATGTTCGCCAAGCTTATCGCCGACTCTCTGGCGGTATGGACCACCGATTATAAAATCGATGGCTTCCGCTTCGACCTGATGGGCTATCACCCGAAAGCGCAAATTATCTCGGCGTGGGATCGCATCAAAGCGTTGAACCCGGATATCTACTTCTTCGGTGAAGGCTGGGACTCTAACCAGAGCGATCGCTTTGAAATCGCTTCGCAGATCAACCTGAAAGGCACCGGTATCGGTACGTTCTCCGATCGCCTGCGCGACTCCGTGCGCGGCGGCGGGCCGTTCGACTCCGGCGATGCGCTGCGTCAGAACCAGGGCGTCGGCAGCGGCGCGGGCGTATTACCAAACGAAATTACCAGCCTGAGCGATGATCAGGTTCGCCACCTGGCCGACCTGACCCGACTGGGAATGGCCGGTAACCTTGCCGATTTTGTGATGATCGATAAAGACGGCGCGGTGAAGAAAGGCAGCGAAATTGACTATAACGGCGCGCCTGGCGGTTATGCCGCAGACCCGACGGAAGTCGTCAACTATGTTTCGAAGCACGACAACCAGACCCTGTGGGACATGATCAGCTATAAAGCGTCCCAGGAAGCCGACCTGTCGACCCGCGTTCGCATGCAGGCGGTTTCACTGGCGACGGTGATGCTGGGGCAGGGGATTGCGTTCGACCAGCAGGGCTCTGAACTGCTGCGCTCGAAGTCCTTCACCCGCGACTCCTACGACTCCGGCGACTGGTTCAACCGCGTTGATTATTCTATGCAGGATAACAACTACAACGTCGGGATGCCGCGCAGCAGTGATGACGGTAGCAACTATGATGTGATTTCTCGCGTCAAAGATATGGTTGCCACGCCGGGCGAAGCTGAGCTGAAGCAGATGACCGCGTTCTACCAGGAACTGACCGAGCTGCGTAAATCCTCGCCGCTGTTCACGTTGGGCGACGGTAGCGCAGTGATGAAGCGCGTTGATTTCCGCAATACCGGTTCTGATCAGCAGGCAGGTCTGCTGGTTATGACCGTGGATGACGGCGTGAAAGCGGGTGCCAGCCTGGATAGCCGCCTTGATGGTCTGGTGGTGGCGATTAACGCCGGACCGGAAAGCCGGACGCTGAATGATTTTGCCGGGGAAACGCTGCAGCTGAGCGCTATCCAGCAGACGGCGGGCGAATCTTCGCTGGCAAATGGCGTGCAGATTGCTGCCGACGGTACCGTTACGCTTCCGGCCTGGTCCGTTGCGGTACTGGAACTGCCGCAAGGCGATGCCCAGGGCGCTGGCCTGCCGGTGAGCAGTAAGTAAATTAAGTTAGTCCTGAGCCTCCCGGTCTGCGGTGTGAAAAACGCAGGCCGGGATGGCGTTTCTTTATTAAGGAGAAAGCCAGTGCTTGTTCACCAGCAAGAGCCGTTTCCTCAACCTGATGAGCCCCCGGTGGTGATCGGGAGAATGGTGCAGATCCCGTATGTAACCGTGCCACTGTATGCCGCATTGTTGATTGCGCTGGGCTGGTTTGGCGGTGAGCAATGGCGTAACAAACCTGAGCCGCAGCCGATGACGCTGCCGGTAGCCCATGCGGCGCTGATGCCGCTCAGTCAGCCTCCCGATCAACCAGTGGTAAAAAAAGCGGCGGTGCCGGTTAAAGCTGAGGCAGAAATACAGACCGAGGCGGAAACTGAGGTTGATGAAGAAAATCTGCCGCCTTTGCGCTACAGCGCGCACGTCTACGCCTCGCTGGCGGAGAAGCGCAGCATTGTATTGAACGGACAATCCTGGAAGGAGGGCGATTCGCCGCTGCCGAACCTGGTTATCGAGCAGATTCAACAGGATGTCACCGTGTTTAGTTTTAATGGTCAAACTTTTACCCTGGCGGCGCTGGACGACTGGCCGGGCGGGACCATTGAGGAGAGCCAGCAGGGAGAATAAAAATATCGCGATCGAAATTAAGAAAATAGCTATTTTCCGCGCAGACTATCAATAAATGGTGCTAACTGGCGATTAAATTGACTGCATTTTGTGGCTTCTGGCGTACTGTCCTGCTGAAGCTGCTGATATAGCTGCGCGCTGCGCTGGCTTAGCATATTTCCATCAATATTTTCCCATCCACGTTTTTTACCCACATTTATTGCCGCGCGGTTAATGACATCATCGGCGGGAAGATCGCTACGGTTGCATTTATTCTTTAGATAGCGTGCCCCGGCAGCAACGGAGGCGAGTTGCTCAAGCTGGGCCTGGCCGCTAACGGCAGGGCTAAGGGATGTCGAACGATTTTGCTGACAGCCTGCGAGCAGGGCGACCGCCAGAAACGGAAATATAACGAAATTGCGCATAATATATTAATCGGGAAAAATTAATTGGCTGACAGTTTAACAAATATTTATGTGGAGTCATCACAAAATCTGCCAAATTATAAATGTTAAGTGGCTCTCGTTTTTATCATTGCGGTCTTTTAAAACTCTTTTTCTTTCGGCCGAGATGACTCTCTTTTCCTGACTAAAATAATATTTTCTGCTGCTGTGATTCCCGTTTCCGCTGGCAGTCAGCTGCTGTTGCGATGGGTACAGGCTTAACTATTTATGTTATTAAAAAACATACTAATTTCCCTTTTGTTACCCGATGAGCATGTAAAATGCTGGTTAAGAATGTCGCGGTTTAGTGCTATCCTGTGTCTCCTGGACAATAAATGCTGTGTCCCGAATTATTCTGCCAATGAAGCGTGTAACAATGTGATTTGTATGGTGAATTTTTAAAGTGAAAATCATGCGAGCGACATGATAAGACGTCGCGCAGTCCATAAATGGATGCCTGAAAACGAAGACATTCAGGCGTCAATTTGAGAGATTTCTTCTTCCTCCTGTCGGGGGAAACATTGAGAATCAGGCTTTTACGCCTGAAAGTTGCGGAGAAAAAGCATGGCGGGAGATGACCGCGAGCCGATCGGACGTAAGGGGAAACCCACGCGTCCGACAAAACAAAAGGTAACTCGTCGTCGGGTTCGGGAAGAGGACTACGACGACGATTACGATGATGATGACTATGAGGATGAAAAACCGATGCCGAAGAAAGGAAAAGGCAAAGGCGGTAAACCCCCTCGTCGTAAACGTACCTGGCTATGGTTGCTGATTAAGATTGGTATCGTCTTTGCGGTGATCATTGCCGCCTACGGCGTCTATCTCGATCAGAAAATCCGTAGCCGCATTGACGGTAAAGTTTGGGATCTGCCTGCCGCGGTATATGGCCGGATGGTTAACCTTGAACCGGATATGCAGATCAGCAAAAACGAAATGGTGCGGCTGCTTAACGCCACGCAGTATCGTCAGGTGAGCACGATGACGCGCCCGGGCGAATACACCGTGCAGGCCAACAGTATCGAGATGATCCGCCGTCCGTTCGATTTCCCGGACAGTAAAGAAGGCCAGGTGCGCGCGCGTCTGAGCTTTTCCGGCGATCGTCTGGACACCATCGAGAATATGGATAACAACCGCCAGTTCGGTTTCTTCCGCCTCGATCCGCGTCTGATTACCATGCTGCAGTCGGCCAACGGCGAACAGCGCCTGTTCGTGAAGCGTAACGGCTTCCCGGATCTGCTGGTCGATACGCTGCTGGCGACCGAAGACCGCCATTTCTACGAGCACGACGGTATCAGCCTTTACTCGATTGGCCGTGCGGTGCTGGCTAACCTGACCGCTGGTCGTACGGTGCAGGGGGCGAGTACGCTGACCCAGCAGTTGGTGAAGAACCTGTTCCTCTCCAGCGAACGTTCATACTGGCGTAAAATTAACGAAGCCTATATGGCGCTGATCGTTGATGCGCGTTACAGCAAGGATCGCATCCTTGAGCTGTATATGAACGAGGTGTACCTCGGGCAGAGCGGCGATAACGAAATCCGCGGCTTCCCGCTGGCAAGCCTGTATTACTTTGGCCGCCCGGTAGAAGAGCTGAGCCTCGATCAGCAGGCGCTGCTGGTAGGGATGGTTAAAGGCGCATCGGTCTATAACCCATGGCGTAACCCGAAGCTGGCGCTGGAGCGACGCAACCTCGTGCTGCGTCTTCTGCAACAGCAGCAGGTTATCGATCAGGAACTGTATGACATGCTGAGCGCGCGTCCACTGGGCGTGCAACCGCGCGGCGGGGTTATCTCTCCGCAGCCTGCGTTTATGCAGATGGTGCGTCAGGAGCTGCAGGCGAAGCTGGGCGATAAAGTGAAAGAGCTCTCCGGCGTGAAGATCTTTACCACTTTCGACTCAGTCGCGCAGGATGCGGCGGAAAAAGCGGCGACAGAAGGCATTCCGGCGCTGAAGAAACAGCGTAAGCTGCCGGATCTGGAAACCGCAATGGTCGTCGTCGATCGCTTCACCGGTGAGGTGCGGGCGATGGTCGGCGGGGCGGAGCCGCAGTTTGCCGGTTATAACCGTGCGATGCAGGCGCGTCGTTCGATTGGTTCTCTGGCAAAACCGGCGACCTATTTGACCGCCCTGAGCCAGCCGAATCAGTATCGACTCAACACCTGGATTGCCGATGCGCCAATCGCGATTCGTTTGTCCAACGGACAGACGTGGTCGCCGCAGAACGACGATCGTCGCTACAGCGATAGCGGTAAAGTGATGCTGGTTGACGCCCTGACCCGTTCAATGAACGTGCCGACGGTGAACCTCGGGATGGCGCTGGGCCTACCGGCGGTGGTCGATACCTGGACTAAACTGGGCGCACCGAAGAATCAGCTCAATGCAGTTCCGGCAATGCTGTTGGGGGCGCTGAACCTGACGCCGATTGAAGTGGCTCAGGCGTTCCAGACCATTGCCAGCGGCGGCAACCGCGCACCGCTCTCGGCGCTGCGTTCGGTTATTGCCGAAGATGGTACCGTGCTGTATCAGAGCTATCCGCAGGCTGAACGCGCGGTTCCGGCACAAGCGGCGTATATGACGCTCTGGACCATGCAGCAGGTTGTGCAGCGTGGTACCGGCCGCCAACTGGGCGCGAAGTATCCGGGTCTGCATCTGGCGGGTAAAACCGGGACCACCAACAACAACGTTGATACCTGGTTTGCCGGTATTGACGGTGGTCAGGTGACGATTACCTGGGTGGGTCGCGATAATAACCAGCCGACCAAGCTGTACGGTGCCAGCGGTGCGATGTCGATTTATCAGCGTTATCTGGCTAACCAGACCCCGACGCCGCTGGTGCTAACCGCGCCGGAAGACGTGGTGGATATGGGCGTCGATGGCAGCGGTAACTTCGTCTGCGGCGGCGGAATGCGTTCGCTTCCGGTATGGACGACTTCACCGGATACGCTGTGCCGCCAGGGCGAGCAGATGCAACAGCAGCAGCTCGAACAGCAGCAGGCGAATAACCCGTTCAATCAGTCCGGGCAGCAGCCGCAACAGCAGCAAAATCAGCAGCAACCGCCGAAGCAGGAGAAGAGCGATGGCGTAGCGGGCTGGATTAAGGATATGTTCGGCAGCAATTAATTATCCGCTTCATCCTTAAAGCCGCCTCTTTGTTGGCTGCGGATTACTCGGCCCGTCCCTGGGCCTCGCCCCTTACGGGGCCGCTGCAAAAAGCGTTCAAATCTGCTCCCGGCAGATTTGTCAGAAACCCCAGTCACATAGTTATCTATGTGACTGGGGATTTCTTCTCTTGCCGCCTCGATGCGGCTTGAATGATTTTGCGGATTATAAATAAGCCCTCTAATACCTCAGTATTAGAGGGCTTATTTATATCTGTAAAAAACTTAACAGCAGTTTAACTCCACAATTACCGTCTGGTTATTAATTCAGCCTTTGACACGTAATCAGGGGCATATTTCTTGCCATATATTCTGCGTTTCGCCTATCATGGCATCCGTCATAATAATAATTCTCGTTTACGTTATCATTCACTTTTATTAGAGATATACCCATGGCGCGTCCAAAAACTGCTCAGCCAAACCACTCGCTGCGTAAGATCGCAGTCGTAGTAGCCACGGCGGTTAGCGGCATGTCTGTCTATGCACAGGCGGCAGTTGAACCGAAAGAAGAAACGATTACTGTAACCGCAGCTCCAGCTCCGCAGGAGAGCGCTTGGGGACCTGCGGCGACCATCGCGGCGAGACAATCCGCCACGGGGACTAAAACGGATACCCCTATTCAAAAGGTACCACAGTCTATATCCGTGGTGACCGCTGAGGAGATGGCTCTCCACCAGCCGAAATCAGTTAAAGAAGCGTTGAGCTATACGCCTGGTGTTGCGGTGGGCACGCGTGGTGCTTCTAATACTTACGATTATCTGATCATCCGCGGATTCGCCGCTGATGGCCAAAGCCAGAATAACTTTCTAAATGGCTTGAAGATGCAGGGTAACTTCTACAACGATGCGGTGGTCGACCCGTATATGTTGGAGCGTGCAGAAGTCATGCGTGGCCCGATCTCCGTTCTTTACGGAAAGAGCAGCCCGGGTGGTTTGCTGAATATGGTCAGCAAACGTCCCACTACGGAGCCGCTAAAAGAAGTTCAGTTTAAAATGGGCACCGATAATCTATGGCAGACCGGTTTTGACTTCAGTGATGCCATCGATGATGACGGCGTTTATTCCTATCGCCTTACCGGTCTGGCGCGTTCAGCGAACGCACAGCAGAAGGGAGCAGAAGAACAGCGTTATGCCATTGCACCATCATTCAGCTGGCGTCCGGATGATAAAACCAACTTTACGTTTCTCTCCTACTTCCAGAATGAGCCGGAGACTGGCTACTACGGCTGGTTGCCAAAAGAGGGAACAGTGACGCCGTTACCGAACGGTAAACGTCTCCCAACCGATTTCAACGAAGGAGCTAACAACAATACCTACTCTCGTAACGAGAAAATGGTTGGCTACAGCTTCGACCACGAATTTAATGACACTTTCACCGTGCGTCAGAACCTGCGTTATGCTGAGAACAAAACCTCACAAAACAGTGTGTATGGCTACGGGGTATGTTCTGATCCAGCGAACAAGGATAGTAAGCAGTGCGCAGCATTAGCGCCTGAGGATAAGGGGCGTTATCTAGCGCGTAAATACGTCATTGATGATGAAAAGTTGCAAAACTTCACCGTGGATACTCAGTTGCAGAGTAGCTTTGCAACAGGCTCGATCGATCACATATTGCTGACTGGCGTTGACTTTATGCGCATGCGCAATGATATCAACTCTTGGTTTGGTTATGACGACTCTGTTCCGTTGCTTGACCTTTACAATCCTGTATCTACTGATTTTGATTTCAACTCTAAAGTTCCGGTCATTACTGGCCCGTATCAAGTCCTGAATAAGCAAAAGCAAACTGGCTTGTATGTGCAGGATCAGGCGCAGTGGAATAAAGTGCTGGTTACCTTGGGTGGCCGTTATGACTGGGCGAAGCAGGACTCTCTGAATCGCGTTTATGGTACTACTGCTAACCGTGATGATAAGCAGTTCACCTGGCGCGGTGGTGTTAACTACCTGTTCGATAATGGTGTAACGCCTTATTTCAGCTACAGTGAATCGTTCGAACCGGCTTCGCAGACAGGGGCTACTGGCAATATTTTCGCTCCGTCTAAAGGTAAACAGTACGAAGCTGGTGTGAAATACGTACCGAACGATCGTCCAATCGTGATTACTGGCGCCGTCTATCAGTTGACCAAAACCAACAACCTGATGGCCGATCCGGCTGGCTCATTCTTCTCAGTTGAAGGCGGTGAGATTCGCTCGCGCGGTGTGGAAATTGAAGCGAAAGCGGCACTCTCTGCTAGCGTCAATGTGGTTGGTTCATACACTTATACCGATGCTGAATACACCACGGATACTAACTACAAAGGCAACACACCAGCACAGGTGCCAAAACACATGGCATCACTGTGGGGCGATTACACTTTATTTAACGGTCCGCTGTCTGGCCTGACGTTGGGGACTGGTGCTCGTTTCACAGGTTCCAGCTACGGCGATCCTGCGAACTCCTTCAAGGTGGGTAGCTACACGGTTGTGGATGCATTAGTCCGTTACGACCTCGCTCGCGTGGGCATGGCTGGTTCTAACGTGGCGCTTCACGTGAACAACCTGTTCGATCGTGAGTACGTTGCAAGCTGCTTCAATACTTATGGCTGCTTCTGGGGCGCAGAGCGTCAGGTCGTGGCGACCGCAACTTTCCGTTTCTAACCACTTAATGGGCGCGGTTCGCCGCGCCTCTTACCAGGTCCCGTTATGCAGGAAAACACTCCGCACTCTGATACTACGTTTTCGCTGGACCGCGTGACCTTCCGCGTGCCCGGTCGCACGCTATTGCATCCTCTCTCATTAACCTTCCCGGCGGGAAAAGTGACTGGCCTGATTGGCCATAACGGCTCCGGAAAATCGACGCTGCTAAAAATGCTGGGTCGCCATCAGCCGCCCTCGGAAGGCGATGTCCTGCTGGACGGCCAGCCGCTCGATAGCTGGAGCAGCAAAGCGTTTGCCCGCAAAGTGGCCTATCTGCCGCAGCAATTGCCGCCGGCGGAAGGCATGACGGTGCGTGAACTGGTGGCTATCGGCCGCTATCCGTGGCACGGAGCGCTGGGGCGTTTTGGCGCGGCGGACCGGGAAAAAGTCGAAGAGGCGATCGCGCTGGTTGGCCTGAAACCATTGGCCCATCGGCTGGTGGATAGCCTCTCCGGCGGCGAACGTCAGCGCGCGTGGATTGCCATGCTGGTAGCCCAGGATAGCCGCTGCTTGCTGCTCGACGAGCCGACCTCGGCGCTGGATATCGCCCACCAGGTGGATGTTCTGGCACTGATTCACCGTCTTAGCCAGCAGCGCGGACTGACGGTTATTGCCGTACTGCATGATATCAATATGGCCGCCCGTTACTGCGACTATCTGGTGGCCCTGCGCGGTGGTGAAATGATTGCTCAGGGAACGCCTGCGGAATTAATGCGTAGTGAAACCCTGGAACAAATTTACGGCATCCCGATGGGGATCCTGCCGCATCCGGCTGGCGCAGCGCCGGTAAGTTTTGTCTATTGATGGAAAACCTGAATTTAATCACGCGGCGGCGCCTGCTGACCGCGATGGCTCTGTCGCCGCTACTGTGGCAGATGCGCGGCGCGCAGGCGGCGGAAGTTGACCCGCAGCGCATTGTCGCTCTGGAGTGGCTGCCGGTCGAGCTGCTGCTGGCGCTGGGCGTCACGCCCTATGGCGTCGCCGATATCCCGAACTACAGGCTGTGGGTTAACGAACCTGCGTTGCCGCCATCGGTGATTGATGTTGGACTGCGCACCGAGCCGAATCTTGAACTGCTGACGCAAATGAAGCCGTCGTTTCTGGTCTGGTCGGCAGGATACGGCCCCTCGTCGGAAAAGCTGGCGCGCATTGCGCCCGGGCGAGGATTCACCTTCAGCGATGGCAAGCGTCCGCTGATGATGGCGCAACAGTCGCTCAATGAAATGGCTGAACTGATTGGCAAGCAACAGGAAGCGAAGCGCCATCTGGCGGAGTTTGACGCGCTGATGGAAAGCCTGCGGCCTCGCTTTGCCCGGCGTGGCGATCGCCCTCTGCTGATGATTACCCTGCTTGATACCCGTCACGTGCTGGTCTTTGCGCAAAACTGCCTGTTCCAGGAAGTGCTCGATCGCTTTGATATCACAAATGCCTGGCAGGGCGAAACCACCTTTTGGGGCAGCGTCACCGTCGGGATCGACCGGCTGGCGGCCTATAAAGATGCCGATGTCCTCTGTTTCGATCATGGTAACGAGCGGGAAATGGCGCAATTAATGGCGACGCCGTTATGGCGAGCGATGCCTTTTGTTCGCTCCGGGCGTTTTCAGCGCGTCCCGGCGGTGTGGTTCTATGGCGCGACGCTATCGGCGATGTATTTTGCCCGCGTGCTGGCCGATGCGCAGGGAGGCCCGGCATGAGGCAGCGAATTTCTCCGTTGGCGGTATTGTTGCTCTCTGCTTTGCTGATCGCCGCTTTTACGCTAACGCTGTTCAACCTCAACGTGGCGCTGCCGCGAAACGAGTGGGGACAGGCGCTCTGGCAGCCGGATATCGATAATATTTCCCAGATGCTGTTCCACTACAGCCTGCTGCCACGGCTGGCGATATCGCTGCTGGTTGGTGCCGGGTTGGGGCTGGTGGGCGTGCTGTTCCAGCAGGTGCTGCGTAATCCGCTGGCGGAGCCGACAACGCTTGGCGTCGCGACCGGCGCGCAGTTAGGGATGACGGTCACCACGCTGTGGGCGATCCCCGGTGTGCTGGCTTCGCAGTTTGCCGCACTGGCCGGGGCGTGTCTCGTCGGCGCGCTGGTATTTGGCGTCTCCTGGGGTAAACGGCTCTCGCCGGTAACCTTGATTCTGGCGGGGCTGGTGGTGAGTCTGTACTGCGGTGCGCTCAACCAGCTGATGGCGATTTTCCATCACGATCAGCTGCAAAGCATGTTCCTGTGGAGCACCGGTACCCTGACGCAGACCGACTGGAGCGTAGTGCAGCGGCTGTGGCCGCAGTTGCTCGGCGGGGCGATTCTAACGCTACTGTTGCTGCGTCCGTTGACCTTGATGGGGCTGGATGACGGCGTGGCGCGCAACCTCGGACTGGCGTTATCTCTGGCGCGGCTGGGGGCGTTGACGCTGGCGATTATCATTAGCGCGCTGTTGGTCAATGCAGTAGGGATTATCGGCTTTATCGGCCTGTTTGCGCCGTTGCTGGCGAAGATGCTGGGCGCTCGTCGTCTGTTATCGCGCTTGTTGCTGGCAGCGTTGATTGGTGCGCTGCTGCTGTGGATTTCCGATCAGGTTATTCTGTGGCTCACCCGGGTGTGGATGGAAATCTCCACCGGTTCGGTAACTGCGCTGATTGGCGCGCCCCTGCTGCTGTGGCTGCTGCCGCGCCTGCGCAGCATTAGTGCTCCGGTGATGAACGGCGGTGATAAGGTATTGGCTGAACGGCAAAATGTGCTGTGGTTTGCGTTGGGCGGCCTGGTGATTCTGCTGCTGGCAATTGTCGTTGCGCTGACCTTTGGCCGCGACGCGCAGGGCTGGCACTGGGCTAGCGGTACGTTACTGGATCAACTGATGCCATGGCGCTGGCCGCGTATTCTGGCGGCGTTGTTTGCCGGAATGATGCTGGCGGTTGCAGGCTGCATCATTCAACGTCTGACCGGTAATCCGATGGCTAGCCCGGAAGTGCTTGGGATCAGCTCCGGCGCGGCGTTCGGCGTGGTGGTGATGCTGTTTTTTGTGCCGGGTAATGCGTTTGGCTGGCTGCTGCCTGCCGGTAGCATCGGGGCCGCGGCGACGCTGCTGGTTATCCTGATTGCTGCCGGACGCGGCGGATTCTCGCCGCATCGTATGCTGTTGGCGGGGATGGCGCTGAGCACCGCGTTTACCATGCTGCTGATGATGCTCCAGGCCAGCGGTGACCCGAGAATGGCGCAGATCCTGACGTGGATCTCCGGCTCAACCTACAGCGCAACGCCGGAATTAGTGGTGCGCAGCGGCGTGGTGATGATCATCCTGCTGGCGCTGGCCCCGCTTTGTCGACGTTGGCTGACGATTCTACCGTTGGGTAGTGAGGCGGCAAGGGCCGTTGGGGTGGCGCTGACGCCGTCTCGCATCGCGTTACTGCTGCTGGCGGCGTGCTTAACCGCCAGCGCAACGCTAACTATTGGCCCGCTTAGCTTCGTAGGTCTGATGGCACCGCATATCGCTCGTATGATGGGTTTCCGCCGTACGATGCCGCATATGGTGATGTCCGGGTTGATTGGCGGGGTGCTGTTGGTGTTTGCCGACTGGTGCGGGCGGATGATGATGTTCCCTTACCAGATCCCGGCGGGGCTGCTGTCGACCTTTATTGGCGCACCGTACTTTATCTATCTGTTAAGAAAGCAGAGCCGATAACTTTTCAACATCGCGGTGCTATCTGATCAACAATCGGCAAACTTGATTTAGATAAGGTGCCGTATTCTTGTCGGGTGGCGGCTAACGCCTTACCCGACCTGAAAAACCAATAATATCATCAATTTATGTACTCCCCGTAGGCCCGGTAAGGCGTTAGCCGCCACCGGGCAATTCCACAAGAACGAACTTTGTCAGCAATCTGATAGCCGTCTTATCTTTCGAAGCGATCGCGTTTACATATTGTTATGCGTGAACCCGCGCAAATTGAGGCTTTGCTTCAGGACGCCAGACGTCTCGCCGGGGCAGCGTTGCCCCGGCGTTTAGGGTTACAGCTTCGCGAAGGCGTTACGCGCTGCGGCGATGGTGTTATCGATATCTTCTTCACTGTGGGCGATAGACATAAAGCCCGCTTCAAACGCTGACGGCGCCAGGTAGATGCCTTCCTCCAGCATCAGGTGGAAGAAGCGCTTAAAGCGCTCCACGTCGCACTTCACCACATCCTGATAGCAGGTCACGGTTGGCGCATCGGTAAAGAAAATGCCGAACATGCCGCCGACGTTATTCACTACCAGCGGAATACCGGTATCACGGGCGGCGTCCAGCAGACCCTGAGCCAGCTGATTGGTCAGGTCGGTCAGGGTTTCATGCACGCCAGGCTGCGCCACTTCGGTTAAGCAGGCGAAGCCCGCCGCCATGGCGATCGGATTACCGGATAGCGTCCCCGCCTGGTAAACCGGGCCGGTCGGGGCGAGCGCATCCATCACTTCGCGACGGCCGCCGAATGCGCCAACCGGCATGCCGCCGCCGATGATTTTGCCCAGGCAGGTCAGATCCGGTACCACATCGTAGTAATCCTGCGCGCCGGCCAGCGCCACGCGGAAGCCGGTCATCACTTCATCGATAATCAGCAGCGTGCCGAATTCATCGCACAGCGCGCGCAGGCCCGGCAGGAATTCAGGCTGCGGCGGGATGCAGTTCATGTTACCGGCGACTGGTTCAACGATGATGCAGGCGATATCCTGCGGATACTGTTCGAACGCGGCGCGCACAGATGCGAGATCGTTATAGGTGCAGGTCAGGGTGTGTTTGGCGAAATCTGCCGGAACGCCCGGAGAGTTCGGTTGGCCCAGAGTCAGCGCGCCGGAACCGGCTTTCACCAGCAGGCAGTCGGCATGGCCGTGGTAGCAGCCTTCAAATTTGATGATTTTGTCGCGGCCGGTAAAACCGCGCGCCAGACGAATGGCGCTCATCGTCGCTTCGGTACCGGAGTTCACCATGCGGACCATATCCATGGTCGGCACCAGTTCAGTGACCAGTGCCGCCATTTTGACTTCCATCTCCGTTGGTGCGCCAAAGCTTAAACCGCGTCCCGCCGCTTCGATCACGGCGTTGCGAATTGCCGGATGGTTGTGACCGAGTACCATTGGGCCCCAGGAACCAACATAATCGATATACGCTTTGCCATCGACGTCGTAGAGATATGCGCCGTCGGCGCGCTCGATAAACAGCGGCGTACCGCCGACGCCGGTGAAGGCGCGTACCGGAGAGTTCACGCCGCCGGGGATAAGTTCACGCGCAGCGTTATACAGATTTTCAGATTTGCTCATAGCCAGGGTCCTGGTTCGTGAAAAATGTTTTGTCGGCTATTCTAGGTTATTCCAGGAAGGTTATATACCCGTCATACTTCAAGTTGCAGGTGTGTTGGCTGCGCTCGTTCACCCGAATCACTTACCAGAGTAAGCTCATCGGGATTCACTCCTTTGCCGCCTTCCTGCAACTCGAATTATTTAGGGTATGAAAGTTTTGCCCAATTGAAACAATGTGGTCACGGCGCATTTTTTTGACGACGGGGCCTGTTCGGTTGGCTAGAATGCCCTTCTTTCCATTTGTATTACTAATCATTGATAATGGCATGAAAGCAGAAAATCCCTCTTCTTCAACACATCAGTTTGTGCGGATTCGCCGTGGTGATGCCGTGCGCCGGTTGATACAGCGAGATAAAACGCCGCTGGCGGTCTTATTGATGGCGGCCGTTGTAGGGACGCTGGCAGGGCTGGTAGGCGTCGCGTTTGAGAAAAGTGTCAATTGGGTGCAAAACCTGCGTATTGGCGCGCTGGTTGCGGTAGCAGACCATTGGTTTCTGGTCTGGCCGCTGGCTTTTATTTTCTCTGCGCTATTGGCGATGGTGGGGTATTTCCTCGTACGTCGTTTTGCCCCGGAAGCGGGCGGATCGGGGATCCCGGAAATAGAGGGAGCGCTGGAAGAGCTGCGTCCCGTTCGCTGGTGGCGCGTGCTGCCGGTGAAGTTTATCGGCGGGATGGGGACGCTGGGCGCAGGAATGGTGCTGGGTCGTGAAGGGCCGATGGTGCAACTGGGCGGCAATCTTGGCCGCATGGTGGTGGATGTGTTCCGCATGCGCAGCCCGGAGGCGCGCCATACGCTATTGGCGACCGGTGCAGCAGCGGGTCTCTCCGCCGCGTTTAATGCGCCGCTGGCCGGTATTCTGTTTATTATTGAAGAGATGCGTCCGCAGTTTCGCTACAACCTGATCTCCATTAAAGCCGTGTTTACCGGCGTGATTATGTCGACGATTGTCTTTCGTATTTTTAATGGCGATCACGCGGTTATCGAGGTTGGCAAGCTGAGCAACGCGCCGGTTAACACGCTGTGGTTATATTTGGTGCTGGGGATGATTTTCGGTTGTATCGGCCCGCTATTTAACACTCTGGTGTTGCGTACCCAGGATATGTTCCAGCGTATTCATGGTGGAAATATCAAAAAGTGGGTGTTGATTGGCGGATTAATCGGCGGCAGCTGCGGCGTGCTTGGGCTAATTCAGCCAACGGCGGCAGGCGGCGGATTTAACCTGATTCCCATCGCTGCTGCGGGCAACTTTTCCGTTGGCCTGCTACTGTTTATTTTTATCGCAAGGGTGATTACCACGCTGCTTTGCTTCTCTTCCGGCGCACCCGGCGGTATCTTCGCACCGATGCTGGCGCTGGGAACATTGCTGGGAACGGCCTTCGGCATGGCGGCAACGCCGCTGTTTCCGGCGTATCATCTGGATGCGGGGACGTTTGCCATTGCTGGTATGGGCGCACTCCTCGCCGCCTCGGTTCGTGCGCCGTTGACCGGCATCGTGCTGGTGCTGGAGATGACCGATAACTATCAGCTCATTTTGCCAATGATTATTACCTGCCTGGGCGCAACACTATTGGCACAATTCCTTGGCGGCAAGCCTTTATACTCGACAATCCTGCAGCGCACCCTGGCGAAACAGGAAGCCGAGCGGGCGGCAAAGGCACAGCCGGTTGGCGGGGAGAATACTTGAACGATTTACTCGGGTATTGGATAATGGCTCAAAAGGTCGGGTTATTCTTTAACCGGTCAGAAGTAGCAATGGGAGCATAAAATGAGTGATGACGTAGCGTTGCCGCTGGAGTTTACCGAAGCCGCAGCGATTAAAGTAAAAGACCTGATCGCGGATGAAGATAATCCGAACCTGAAACTGCGCGTGTATATCACCGGCGGTGGCTGCAGCGGTTTCCAGTACGGCTTTACCTTTGACGATCAGGTAAACGATGGGGATATGACTATCGAGAAGCAGGGCGTAGGCCTGGTGGTTGACCCAATGAGCCTGCAGTATCTGGTCGGCGGGGCTGTCGATTATACTGAAGGTCTGGAAGGTTCACGCTTTATCGTGACCAACCCGAATGCGAAAAGCACCTGCGGTTGCGGCTCTTCATTCAGCGTCTAAAGTGAGTGCGGCACCTCAGCCCTTTCCCGCAGGGAGAGGGAGCAAGCAACTAAAAACGGTAACCTTAAAGTTACCGTTTTGCTTTTATTAACGCCCATTCTCATCTAGCGCAAACGTCGGTAGCTTCAGGTGCCAGCGGATTGCCGCCAGGCGAATTACCAGCGTGACCACCATTCCTAGCATTGCCGCGTTTTCTAACGGAACGTGGAAAGTGTAGTACGCCGTTGCGTGAACGATACCGCCTGCGATACAGGCTGTGGCGTAGATTTCCGTGCGCAGGATCATCGGGATTTCGCGCGCCAGCACATCGCGGATAATCCCCCCGCCAACGCCGGTGACAACGCCCATACAGACGGCGACCAGCGGCCCGCTATGGGCAAGAAACGCTTTATTGACGCCGATACCAACAAATACCGCCAGCCCAACGGCATCCAGTACCGGCAGCACCCATTTAGGCAGCCGCCGCGGCTGGCGCACCAGCAGAATGGTGAGCATACTGGTGACCATTGCCACCACCAGATCGGTCGGGTCTTTCACCCAAAATACCGGGCCGTTGGCGAGAGCCATATCACGAATGGTTCCGCCGCCTACCGCGGTCACCACGCCTAATACCAGTACGCCAAAAGGGTCCATGCGCAGCTTTCCTGCCAGCAAGACGCCGGAGATGGCAAACACCGCGGTGCCAATAATATCCAGCCAATAGACAAGCATCGTGAGTTCCCTGGGTTATCAGGTAATTATTTTACCTGCTCGAGCGCAGTACAGAGTTGTTTTGCGGCGAGGATAATACGTGGGCTCGCGCGTTCAAACCAGTCACCATGTAGGACAATAAACGAAATTTTTAGCTGATTCTGCCAGTAGCGCTCAACGGCGGGAAGCTTGCTGGCATCACCGGTAATGACAACGGCCTGCGGCTGCCTTGCCAGCACCTGCTCACGGCTGACCTGCGGCCAGGGAACCCGACTGGCGGCAAAGATATTTTCCCCTCCGCATAGCGTCAAAACCTGATCCTGAATCGACCCTTTGCTGCTGGTAAAGAGCGGGTTAGCGCCAAACTGTAAAAAGACGCGCTTTTTTGGCGCGCTGGCATAGCGGGCTTTCAGCGTCTGATAATCATCCTGCATCTTTTGGGCCGCCTGCCGTGCCTTTTCCGGTTGTGGGCTCCATTGCGCCAGCTGGCGAAGCGTGGTGATGATATCTTCGATAGTCGTCGTTTCGACCCAGATAACTTTAATACCGAGCGAATTTAGCTGGTTAACTTGCCGCTCGGCATTACCGCCGCGCCAGGCCAGTACCAGGTCGGGTTTAAGTGCGACGATCCGTTCCAGATTCATCCCTTGCCAACTGGAGACCTGCTCTATCTTTGCGGCTTCTGGCGGGTAATCAGAATAGCTACTGACGCCAATCGGCGTAATACCGGCGGCAAACGCCAGTTCGGTATTGGCGGGGGAGAGCGTAATCACCCGCGGCGCAGCGAATAGCCACGCCGGGACGAGCAGTAGCAGGGCGGCAAGAGCCGTTTGAAGTGACTTAGCCACGAGCCAGGCGCTGCACCAGGTTTTCCACCATCAGGGTGGACTGCTTTGCGGCAACGGCGAGGAATTCGTCGAAGCTCAGATGGGACTGCTGGTCGGCAACATCGGAAATGGCGCGAACGACAACAAACGGCACGCCGTAGCTGTGGCAGACGTGAGCGATGGCTGTTGCTTCCATCTCGACCGCCACGGCCTGCGGGAAGTTCTGACGGATTTTCGCCAGGCCGACGGAACCGTTGATAAAGGCGTCGCCGCTGACAATCAGACCGCGTACTGCGTTAAGATCCAGCGCTTTGATGCAGGTTTCCGCGGCGGCAATCAGTTTTTCATCAGCTTTAAAACCGGCAGGGCAGCCTGGCAGCTGGCCATATTCATAGCCGAATGCGGTGACGTCAGCATCGTGGTAGCGCGCTTCGTCAGAAACAACGATATCGCCAACCTTCAGGGTAGATGCCAGCCCGCCCGCCGAACCGGTGTTAATAATCACATCCGGCTTGCAGCGCTCCATCAGCAGGGTTGCGCCCATGGCGGCGGCCACTTTACCAATACCCGACTTCAACAGAGCGACGTCGGTACCTTGAAGTTGTCCGGTATAGATTTCGCTACCGCCGATAGTGATGGTCTGGCGGTTGTCGATTTTGTCGCGCAGAAGGGTAACTTCTTCTTCCATAGCGCCAATAATGCCGATTTTCATAGATTTACTCGCGATGTGTGGGTTTTAGCGGCATAGTCTATCATGCGCTTAGAAGGAAACGTTATTGCTCGCACGGGGAAGGCCATGGCAAAGATCGATTTTCGCAACAAGATTAACTGGCGTCGCCGCTATCGTTCACCGCAAGGGGTTGAGACGGAACATGAAATCCTGCGCATTTTCGAAAGTGATCGCGGGCGTATTGTTAACTCGCCCGCGATCCGCCGATTGCAGCAAAAAACTCAGGTATTCCCACTAGAGCGTAACGCGGCGGTGCGTACACGTCTGACCCACTCTCTTGAAGTTCAGCAGGTTGGCCGCTATATCGCTAAAGAAGTGCTAAGCCGTCTGAAAGAACAGAAGCTGCTGGAGAGCTATGGGCTGGATGAGCTAACCGGTCCATTTGAAAGTATCGTCGAGATGGCCTGCTTGATGCATGACATCGGCAATCCGCCGTTTGGTCATTTTGGCGAAGCGGCAATCAACGACTGGTTTAGCCAGCGGCTGTTTCCCGGCGATGCCGCCAGCCAGCCCCTAACCGAAGACCGTTGCGTGGTTGAAGCGCTGCGTTTGCAGGAGGGGGATAGCCAATTAAATGAGCTACGCCGCAAGGTTCGCCAGGATTTGTGCTGGTTTGAAGGAAATGCGCAGGGAATTCGTTTAGTGCATACCCTGATGCGGATGAATCTGACCTGGGCGCAGGTGGGCTGTATACTTAAATATACCCGTCCGGCGTGGTGGCGAGGGGATCCGCCTGCCAGCCACAGTTATTTAATGAAGAAACCTGGTTATTATTTAGCCGAAGAGGGCTATGTTGCGAGGTTGCGTAAAGAACTGGATCTGGCTCCTTACAATCGGTTCCCATTAACGTGGATTATGGAAGCCGCAGATGACATCTCGTATTGCGTTGCTGACCTTGAGGATGCGGTAGAAAAACGTATTTTCAGCGTGGAGCAGCTATATCAGCATCTTTACGAGGCCTGGGGGGAGCACGAAAAAGGCTCTTTATTTAACATGGTTGTTGAAAATGCCTGGGATAAATCTCGTGCGAATTCTCTTAGTCGAAGTACCGAAGATCAGTTCTTTATGTATTTACGGGTCAATACGCTGAATAAGCTGGTACCGTATGCGGCGCGTCGCTTTATTGATAATTTGCCAAGGATCTTTACCGGTGATTTTAATCACGCGCTGCTTGAAGACGAAAGTGATTGCAGCCAGTTGCTTGAGCTTTATAAAAATCTTGCTGTAAAACATGTGTTTAGCCATCCGGATGTTGAGCAGCTGGAATTGCAAGGTTATCGTGTTATTAGCGGCCTGTTGGATATCTACCAGCCGTTGTTAAAATTATCGCTGGATGAGTTTAGTCTGTTGGTGGAAAAAGAACGGGTACGAAGTTTACCGATCGCTTCACGCTTGTTCCAGAAACTTTCGACTCGCCATCGTCTGGCCTACGTAGAAGCCGTAAATAAGATCCCGCGCGATAGCGCTGAATTTCCGCTATGGGAATATTATTATCGCTGTCGTCTCATTCAGGACTATATCAGCGGAATGACGGACTTGTATGCATGGGATGAATATCGGCGATTGATGGCCGTAGAATAAGCATGAGTTTTGTAAAGACGAACAATAAATTTTTACTTTTACCAAAACTTCATTCCGGAACTTCGCGCTATAAAATGACTCTGATAGTCACGTAAACAGCAACTATTCGTTATCTGAAATCGAGATTGAAACATATGAAAAAAACCACGTTAGCAATGAGTGCTCTGGCTCTTAGTTTAGGTCTGGCGTTGTCCCCTCTCTCTGCGAGCGCGGCGGAAACAGCTTCTTCGGCTACTAATGCACAGCAGATGCCGAGTCTGGCTCCTATGCTGGAAAAAGTGATGCCGTCTGTCGTGAGCATCAACGTTGAGGGGAGCACCACCGTTAATACCCCGCGGATGCCGCGTAACTTCCAGCAGTTCTTTGGTGATAATTCACCGTTCTGCCAGGACGGTTCACCGTTCCAAAGCTCTCCGTTCTGTCAGGGCGGCGGGCAGGGTGGCGCTCCGGGTAGCGATGGCGGCCAGCAGCAGAAATTTATGGCCCTCGGTTCTGGGGTGATCATTGATGCCGCTAAAGGTTATGTCGTCACCAACAACCACGTCGTGGATAACGCGACGACGATCAAAGTTCAACTGAGCGATGGCCGTAAGTTTGAGGCAAAAGTGGTCGGTAAAGATCCGCGTTCTGATATCGCGCTGATTCAAATTCAGGATCCGAAAAACCTGAGCGCAATCAAGCTGGCGGACTCTGATACCCTGCGCGTCGGTGATTACACCGTGGCGATCGGTAACCCATTTGGCCTCGGTGAAACCGTGACCTCCGGGATTGTTTCCGCGTTGGGCCGCAGCGGCCTGAACGTTGAAAATTACGAGAACTTTATTCAGACCGATGCGGCGATTAACCGCGGTAACTCCGGCGGCGCGCTGGTTAACCTGAACGGCGAGCTGATCGGTATCAACACCGCGATCCTGGCACCGGACGGCGGTAATATCGGTATCGGCTTTGCGATCCCGAGCAACATGGTGAAAAACTTGACCGATCAGATGGTGAAGTTTGGCCAGGTTAAGCGCGGTGAGCTGGGTATCATGGGAACCGAGCTGAACTCCGAACTGGCGAAAGCGATGAAAGTCGACGCTCAGCGCGGGGCTTTCGTCAGCCAGGTTATGCCGGGTTCTGCGGCGGGTAAAGCAGGTATCAAAGCCGGTGACGTGATCACCACGCTGAACGGTAAGCCAATCAGCAGCTTTGCCGCACTGCGTGCACAGGTCGGCACCATGCCTATCGGCAGCAAAATTGAACTTGGCCTGCTGCGTGACGGTAAACCAGTAACGGTAACCGTAGAGCTGCAGCAAAGTAATCAGACTCAGGTTGACTCAAGCACCATCTTCAACGGTATTGAAGGTGCGGAAATGAGCAACAAGGGTCAGGATAAAGGCGTCACGGTGAGCAACGTGAAGGCGGGGACTCCGGCTGCGCAGATTGGCCTGAAGAAAGGCGACATTATCGTTGGCGCTAACCAGCAGCCGGTGAAAAATATTGCTGACCTGCGCAAAATCTTCGATGCTAAACCTTCGGTTCTGGCGCTGAACATTCAGCGTGGTGATACCTCTATCTACCTGCTGATGCAGTAATCGCTAGCGAATCGTAAAGCCCCTTGTCTCCTTGTGAGGCAAGGGGCTTTTTTTGCTCTGCGGGTCATTCTATCTGGCGTTCTGTGACCCCTTCCACAACTCCATACTTCTCACCCCTGCTTTGTGCGAATGCACAATGCAGCGTTTTGCCAACTCTTCTATGCTGGTAACCTGCTCACGGGAGGGTTACATGGCTGGCTGGCATCTTGATACCAAAATGGCGCAGGATATCGTGGCGCGCACGATGCGCATCATTGATACCAATATCAACGTAATGGATGCTCGCGGGCGCATTATCGGCAGCGGAGATCGCGAGCGAATTGGTGAATTGCACGAAGGTGCGCTGTTGGTCCTTTCACAAGGGCGCGTTGTCGATATCGATGATGCCGTGGCGCGACATCTGCACGGCGTGCGCCAGGGCATCAACTTGCCGCTGCGTCTGGAGGGGGAAATCGTCGGCGTTATCGGTCTGACCGGCGAGCCGGAATCGCTGCGCAAATACGGTGAGCTGGTCTGTATGACGGCTGAAATGATGCTGGAGCAGTCGCGGCTGATGCACCTTCTGGCCCAGGATAGCCGTCTGCGTGAAGAGCTGGTGATGAACCTGATTCAGGCGGAGGAGAACACCCCAGCGCTGACCGAATGGGCGCAGCGGTTGGGAATCGATCTGAATCAGCCGCGTGTTGTCGCAATGATTGAAGTAGATAGTGGCCAACTGGGCGTAGACAGCGCGATGGCGGAGCTACAGCAGCTACAAACCGCGCTGACGACGCCGGACCGTAATAATCTGGTGGCCATTGTCTCGCTGACTGAAATGGTGGTGCTGAAGCCCGCGTTGAATGCTTTTGGCCGCTGGGATGCGGAAGATCACTGTAAACGGGTCGAGCAGTTGATCAGCAGGATGAAAGAGAATGGTCAGCTGCGTTTTCGTGTGGCGCTGGGTAACTTCTTTACCGGACCCGGTAGCATCGCACGTTCTTACCGTACCGCCCGAACCACAATGATGGTCGGTAAACAGCGAATGCCGGAGAGTCGGAGCTATTTTTATCAGGACCTGATGCTGCCGGTGCTGCTGGATAGCCTGCGCGGCGGCTGGCAGGCCAACGAGCTGGCGCGTCCGCTGGTTCGTTTGAAAGCGATGGATAATAACGGCCTGCTGCGGCGTACCCTACAAGCGTGGTTCCGCCACAACGTGCAACCGCTGGCGACCTCGAAGGCACTGTTTATTCACCGTAATACGCTGGAATATCGTCTGAATCGTATTTCTGAACTGACTGGGCTGGACCTGGGAAGTTTTGACGACCGTTTGTTGCTGTATATTGCTTTACAGCTGGACGAGCAACGTTAAAAAACTCCCGCCACGGGCGGGAGCGATTGATGTTACAGGCGTTGCAACCCGAGGGCCGTGACTTGCCAGGTCACGGTATTAGGTTGTTGCCAGGTTTTGTTATTTAACGGATTGATGATAGCCGAGCGAAGTCCTGCTTCAGCATGGAATACCTCGATGGTGTAGCCTTCATCCAGTATTGCCGTATCAATATAATCGCCAAGCTGCGCCGAGCCTTTAATTGACTGACGATAAACGACGCTACCGCGTGTGTTGTAGACGTTGACCGTTGTATACGTCGTAGTGAAGTCTTTATGTGGTACAACGGAATTGGCGGTAAAAGTAAGCTGTCTGCTGCCGATATCCATATCCATGCTGGCAAAACAGATATCATTGTCGCCAAGCAGCTGCCATGTGAATTGATCGCCGTACAATACGGTCACATCTCGCGTTTCTTCCTCTGTATCTGCAGCCTCCTCTTCATCAACCGGTGCTAGCGAATAGACTTCCAGCCCATCGCTCACCACGCGCCAGCGGTTGTGTTTCTTCAGCGTCACGGCGCGCTGGGTGGTGTCATTGTTTGCGCTGCATCTAAACGGCTCATCATGGAAAACATCAATAATCATATTTTCCTCTAAGACGAGCGCCTCACTTTTTGCCAGATTGTCTGTACCGCCTGTGTAGTTACGGTTAAAGGCTATGGTACCGTTCGGTTCTGTCACCGTGATATTGGCGTAGGTATTAGCGGTGTAGTACGCATGCGGCGTGCCGGAACGTGTCGCGATGGTCATCATGTGCTGTTTGTTATCAATGGCTATCTGGCAAAACGTCTTATTACCTTGTCCTTTCAGATCCAATGTGATGCATTTTCCCGTCAACTCGTTAGGTTCGCCGTTATCCTGAGGGAGCACATCGGCATACTCTTTGAGCTGCGCGCTATAGGTAGGTTCCTCGAAATGGGACAGCGTCAGCCAGAGATCGTTTTTAGCCGTGGAGTTCTCTTGTGCCAGCAGTGAAGGCTGGTTACGTATTTTCTGGGCTTGCTGGTGGAATGTCGCCAGTAAATCTTCTTCCGGATTATTGTTAAGGATAAAGTTGTAGAGCCCATTATCATCGATACGTAGCAACTGGTATTTCTCACGCGCGACCAGTGCCAGATAAGTCGGAGAGGCTTTCAGGCGTCCAGGCTCAGCATGATAAATATATAAATGATATTCCGTGTTGAATGGAACGATGACTTTACCCGTGGTGCAGCTGGTCCCATTCATTTTTCGCTCAAAGACTTTTTCGCCGTTGGCGGAGAGCACTGCGATGCTGGCGTAAAGCGTATTCGGGAAGTAGCTATGCGGAGTGGCGTCAGTAATATCCAGAATCAGTTGCTTATTTTCGTAATCAACGTCAAGGGTTGCAAACTGGTCGTCACCAAGACCTAAAAAGCGCAGCGTCACATTACGGCTGCTTGTGTCGTTTCGTTGGCTATAGACTACGCTAACGGCATTAACACCTTCCCGGATAGTAATGTGGCTGATATTTGGCAGATATTTTTGCGAACGGCCCTGTGGCAAATCGACCTGATAAACGCCAACAGGAATGCTGTTTAGTGTCAAAGTATCATCATTGATCGGCACGGAATATTGGGTTCCGCAGTTATCTTTGATGATTATCGTGCGGCCATAAATCTGTTGCGCATCATCGATATCGAACGTCAGAACCAGCGTTCCCGTTTTGTTTAATATCGTCAGTTGGCTGTTATCGACCAGCCATACGGAGGAATCCAGCCCTAATTGTTGGCGCGCGTTTTCCCATTCGCTTTGTGGCAATAAATCGTAAAGTGGCCACAGCGGTTTTGTTGCCAGTGACGCGACCTTTTCTTGGGTTGTGGTTTTCAGTTTCAAGCCGCACAGGTTGATAAAGGCAGTGACGTCATAGCCTGAAGCGGTGGCGATGGCTGTCGCCAGCATATCGGCAAGACGATGTTCTGTCGGCTGAAAGTTGTCTCCGTTGGCCAGTTGACGATAATTTTGGTTAAAGGCAACAAAGGCTTTAGTGCCAGCTTTTAGCAACATAAGCATCAGGAATTGCAAGCGCGGACGTAGCCCCCAACTGGTGACGGGGTCCTGATTGGTAATATGGGTGATTAACTGCTGTTCCTGTGCGGCCAGTTTGCCGTAGTTATATAGCCAACCGCCGGTATAAAGACGGTTATCCTGGCCAAGCATGAGCTGCTGGTAGTAAGAGGCGTAAATATTGTTCCATACCTCGCCAGTGGGAAGGTCGGTATCTTGCATAAAGGAGCCTTGATACCCATGACCAATCTCATGAAGAATAACCCACTGTGTTGAGACGCTGTCGATCCAGCCTTCACCAATCGTTGGGGAGGTTTGCGCACACCACCCAGAGGAATAGTAGGCCGCGCCAACACCATGTTTATCCGCATGGATAAAGTAGCGGTTGGCAATATCCTGATTCAGCGGCGAGTCTGGATTGTCACTTAATCCAGCCCATTCGTTATAGCACTTGAAGAGCTGGGTGTAGTAGCTGTGCAGTGTTGACAGGCCGGCGTTGAGCGCATTATCACGATCGGCGTAGGGCAGCAGCATGTTAATAACGTCTAAATCCACCAGCGCGAACGCCGAGCTGTTTTTCTCCCAGGAGAGGAAAAATTCATCTTCGGATTGCCCCATTTTCCAGCACGGCAGCAGTTTTGTCGTGGCGGGTTGCTGGTAAGTGACGATGAACTCGCCAGGTTGCTCTGTAAATAGCGTATCAATAAAGGGGACGGTATCGACAGTTGTACTCACCGTTTGCCAACTGGTGCTCAACGTGATGGTTTTCTCTCCTTCTGAATCGTTGCATAGCAGGCGCAACCTTGCTTTGCCCTTGCTGACGTCCGGCTGACGAATCTGTAATTGCACGTTGGCAGGCAGAATAAAGCCTAGCGCCTGACGATCGTGTTCTCGCCCTTTTTGAAAACCTGCATTATCCAGCCAGGGGGCAGATTGCAGCGTATAACATGTTTGTTCAATTTCCTGTGTCATCGTATGACCTCCTTTTAGGTGGGAAATGAACATACATGAAATATTTAATTAATTAATTCATATGGATAGCAAGGTGATGTGAAATGATGCTTGAGAAGAAAAATTGAGATTTGATGATGAGCAAATATAGGAGAAGAGACTGAAAGGTGGAAAACAGGGCCAGTATTTGGCCCATAGCAGACTTATTTATTGCGCGTCAGTTTTTCCAGATCGGATTCAATTTCGCTGATCTTATTGGTAACTACGCTTTCCAGATGACGCAGATCGTCGAGGATCTTACGCTTAAGATCGATTTCAGTGCGATCGCGCTGGCAGATCTGATCCAGCTCATCAATGATATAGCGGAGGTTTGGACTGATCTCCTGGACTTCTTTATATCCCTGACCAATGCCGTCTGCGACAACGGTTTTACGCTGACGCGGGTACTTAAACTTGACGCTTTTGGCGAAGAACTCGCCTTTGTCCTTCTGAAAATAGATTTTCAGAATGTCGTTGTTGGCTTCCTGCCGCAGGCTATAGCGATCGATTTCATCAGGATTGGTAATACCAAGACTTTTCAGATTATCGTACATAACGGTACCTTTGATATCATCGTAATCTTTGAATAATTAACGAAAAAATCTATCTTCGCCAGCTTAATATATAAAAAAAGCGGGATGCCTCCCGCTTTTTATACTGCTTAGTCGATGGTACGCAGAAGTTCGTTGATTCCGACCTTGCCGCGCGTTTTGGCGTCGACCTTCTTCACGATAACGGCGCAATACAGGCTGTACTTGCCATCTTTCGACGGCAGGTTGCCGGATACGACTACGGAGCCAGCCGGTACGCGGCCATAGAACACTTCGCCGGTTTCGCGATCGTAGATTTTGGTGCTCTGGCCCAGGTACACGCCCATGGAGATCACGGAACCTTCTTCGACGATCACGCCTTCGACGACTTCAGAACGCGCGCCGATAAAGCAGTTATCTTCGATGATGGTCGGGTTCGCCTGCAGCGGCTCCAGTACGCCACCGATGCCGACGCCGCCGGACAGGTGAACGTTTTTACCGATCTGCGCGCAGGAGCCGACGGTCGCCCAGGTATCAACCATGGAGCCTTCATCAACGTATGCGCCGATGTTCACGTAAGACGGCATCAGAACCGTGTTGCGAGCGATAAACGCCCCCTGACGGACGGCTGCCGGTGGAACCACGCGGAAACCTTCTTTCTGGAAACGCGCTTCATCATAATCCGCGAATTTCATCGGAACTTTATCGAAGTAGCGGCTTTCCGCACCATCGATAACCTGGTTATCGTTAATACGGAAAGAGAGCAGAACCGCTTTCTTCAGCCACTGATGGGTTACCCACTGGCCGTCGATTTTTTCAGCGACGCGCAGTGCGCCGGAATCAAGCAGAGAAATCACCTGATTAACCGCTTCGCGGGTTACGGTATCCACATTTGCCGGCGTGATGTCGGCGCGACGCTCAAAGGCGGACTCAATAATATTCTGTAATTGCTGCATCGTTTCTCTTTCCATTTATACACTTCATCCTTCAAGCTGCCTCTGCGTTGGCTGCGCTTGTTCGCCCCAGTCACTTACTATCGTAAGCTCCTGAGACTCTCTCCCTGGCCGCCTTGATGCAGCTCGAATGACTTTGTGTATGTACATTTAAATTCGCTACCCTTTATCGTTTGGATTGAGGGCCTCTGTCAACCGTTGTTGCACTTCTTGTTGCAGCTCATTATTAAGGGCACGCCGGTCTGCCGTGGCGATTATAAATAAATCTTCTACTCGCTCACCAATTGTCGTAATTCGCGCTCCGTGGAGCGAAATTCCGAGGTCGGCAAACACCTGGCCGACGCGCGCTAACAGACCAGGCTGATCGAGGGCGATCAGCTCAAGGAATGATTTTCGATCGGTATGCGTTGGCAGGAAGTTAACCTCCGTCGGGACGGAAAAATGCCGTAATTTTGCCGCCTGACGACGCGGGGCTGGTGGCTGCCAGCTACGTTGGGTAATGGTCTGTTCCAGGCCCAGGCGAATCATCTCGTGCCTGTCGGCGGAAAGCGGACTGCCGTCCGGTTCAAGAACAATGAAGGTATCCATTGCCATACCGTCGCGTGTTGTAAAGATCTGCGCATCGTGGACGCTAAGGTTACGGCGGTCCAGTTCACCGCAAACGGCAGCGAACAGGTACGGTCTGTCCGGGCTCCAGATAAAAATTTCGGTGCCACCACGCGTTGCCTGAGAACTCAGTAAAATCATCGGTTTGCTGAGATCGTGCTGGAGTAAGTTGCGCGCATGCCAGGCGAGCTGATTCGGCGTATGGCGTACGAAATAGTTGGCGCGGCAGCGGTTCCAGATCAGGTGCAGAGCTTGTTCATTAATATTTTCCATCCGCAGCAGCGCCAGCGCCTGAAGCTGGTGATGGCGTACTCGTTCGCGCATGTCTGGAGTGTTTTGCATTCCCCGGCGCAGCTGTTTTTCGGTGGCGAAATAGAGTTCGCGCAGCAGGCTTTGTTTCCAGCTGTTCCACAGGTTTTCGTTAGTGGCGCAGATATCGGCGACGGTCAGACAGACCAGATAGTGCAGACGGTTCTCCGTTTGTACCTCTTCGGCGAACTGCTTGATCACTTCCGGGTCCTGAATATCGCGACGCTGAGCGGTAACCGACATCAGTAAATGATGACGCACCAGCCAGGCGACAAGCTGCGTTTCACGTGAATTGAGACCATGAAGTTCGGCAAATTTGAGTACGTCCTGGGCGCCGAGGATCGAATGGTCGCCGCCACGCCCTTTGGCGATGTCGTGGAACAGGGCGGCAATAAGGATCAGTTCTGGATGCGTCAGGCGTGGCCACAGCTCAACGCATAGCGGGTGGCGGCTGCGGGTCTCTTCTTTGGCGAAACTCTCGAGCTTCAGCATGACGCGAATGGTGTGTTCATCGACGGTATAGGCGTGAAACAGGTCGAATTGCATCTGACCGACAATATGTGACCATTGCGGCATATACGCCCACAGCACGCTATGGCGGTGCATTGGCAGCAGACCGCGGCTTACCGCGCCCTGATGGCGCAACATGCTGAGGAACAGGGTTCGCGCCTCCGGGATGTAGCAAAGCGGCTGCGTCAGATGGCGACGGGCGTGGCGCAGATGGCGAAGCGTGGTGGAGTAAATACCGGTGATGCTGCTGTTACGCACCATCATATAGAACATGCGCAGAATGGCCTGCGGCTCGCGGATAAACAGCGTGTCGTCGCGCAGGTCGATAAGCGTGCCGCGCAATTGAAAATCATCATCAATCGGTCGTGGCTTCTCGTCCTCTGTGAGAGCGAGAATCGCTTCTTCGAACAGTTGGATCAGCATATGGTTCAGCTCGCTCACCCGGCGCGTGACGCGGAAGAAATCCTTCATCATGTGCTCGATGGGCTGGTTGCCTTCGCCTTCATAGCGCAGGCGACGGGCGACGCTGAACTGTCTGTCGAAAAGCAGGCGGTTATCGTAGCGGTTTAGCTCAAGATGCAGGGCAAAGCGAATCCGCCAGAGCTGGTGCAGGCATTCGTTAAGCTCGTTACGCTCGGCCTCGGTGAGGAAGCCGAAGCCGACCATTTCATCAAGAGAAGTGGCGCCAAAATGACGGCGTGCGATCCACTGAAGAGTGTGAATATCGCGCAGTCCGCCGGGACTACTTTTGACATCCGGCTCCAGGTTATAGCTGGTGCCGTGATAGCGTTGATGGCGAATGTTCTGCTCTTCGACTTTTGCGGCGAAGAACTTTTCTGATGGCCAGAAGCCGTCGCTAAATATGTGTTTTTGTAATTCAAGGAATAGCGCGACATCGCCGATGAGCAGGCGCGATTCGATCAGGTTGGTGGCGACGCTGAGATCTGACAACCCCTCCAGCAGGCACTCTTCGAGGGTGCGCACGCTGTGGCCGACTTCCAGTTTGATATCCCACAGTAGCGTCAGCAGTTCACCGACTTTTTGCGCCTGTTCATCGGGCAGCTTTTTGCGGCTTAGAATTAGCAGGTCAATGTCGGAGAGCGGATGGAGCTCGCCACGACCATAGCCGCCTACCGCGACCAGGGCGGTATCGTTGACCGAGCCGAAGCCGTATTCGACCCATAGTCGCTGGAGCAACTGGTCGATAAATTCGGTACGTGCTTCTATTAATCGTTCGGCGGCGATGCCGTTATCAAAAGCCTCGCCCAGCCAGCGCTGGAATGTATCGATATGCGCCTTAATGGCGGCACAGTTGAAATCGCTTTGCGACCAGTCGTCTGGATTATCCGGCTGACCGGACAGAGCAGGGGAGACAGTGTCAGGTAAAGAGTTGCTCATCGCGCCACCATAAGAAAAAACTATCGCCCGTCATAAAAAAGCCGGCTGGCGCCGGCTTTTCATCATTCGTCGTGCGAGATTATCGCCGGGATGGTGTCATCCTTGCGTAACGTCAGAATTTCGCAGCCGTTGTCTGTCACCACAATAGTATGCTCGTACTGTGCAGACAAGCTCCGGTCTTTGGTTTTTACCGTCCAGCCGTCTTTCATGCTGCGGATCTCTTTTTTGCCCGCGTTGACCATCGGCTCAATAGTGAAGGTCATGCCCGGTTTGAGAACCACGTTGGTTTCCGCTGAATCATAGTGCAGAACCTGCGGCTCTTCATGGAAACCGCGACCGATGCCGTGACCGCAATATTCGCGGACAACGGAGAAACCTTCCGCTTCAACGAATTTCTGAATTGCAGCACCGATGGTGCGCAGGTTGATACCTGGCTTGACCATTTTGAGCGCCAGATACAGGCTTTCCTGGGTGATGCGGCACAGGCGCTCGCCGAGAATTGTTGGTTTACCAACGATAAACATCTTCGAGGTGTCGCCGTGGAAATCATCTTTAATCACAGTGACATCAATATTGACGATATCGCCATCTTTCAGCAATTTTTCGTCATCCGGGATCCCGTGGCATACCACTTCATTAATAGAGATGCAGACGGATTTCGGGAAACCGTGATAGCCCAGGCAGGCGGAAACGGCTTTTTGCTCGTTAACGATATAATCGTTGCAGATGCGATCCAGCTCGCCGGTGCTGACGCCCGGTTTTACGTAAGGTTCAATCATTTCCAGCACTTCGGCGGCCAGGCGACCGGCGACGCGCATTTTTTCGATGTCTTCAGATGTCTTGATAGAAATAGCCATGGATAGTGTCCAGCAGTGTCGATTTTTTCGACAATAATAGGTAAGTCACATCAATGTTAACAGCGCAGCGACGTCAGTGCCAGATGTTGAACATTCTGGTAACGCCGACGTCTGCATTGTTCATCAGGTTGATTAGGGTTTTTTAACGGCCTTACCGTGGCGGTCAAAGCTAAAATGTTGGTCGGTTCTGCTGTATACACCTTCCCCTTCAGATTTAGAAAAGGTGGCAACAATATAGGGTGGTTGCCATTTGAACGAATAAACGCCATTTTTAGGCATAGGAATGAGCAAATTACCGTCATTATCGATAAAACCATCGCCAACCTCAAACCCGATATCGGCAATAGCTTCAGGGAAAGGTTTATATTTAAAGAGGTTTTTCTGTTCGCTGGCGGGTATTTTTGGCAGCTTACTGAAATCGAGATGCTTAAATACCTGAGCCAGAAATAGCTGGCTCTCCAGCGATGTTGCATCCCGGCCCGGAAACTCCAGCGTCAGATTATCGGCCAGTTGGTAGTACCAGGAATAATCAGCATTATCTCCGTTCATCGCAAAAATAAAAACGTTTTCCAGGCGCTTACCGTTGGCGTGTTTCTGTTGGTTTTTCGCCATCACCTCGTCAAGACTGGCATGATGAACGTTGATATCAACATAAACATAATTGGAAAAATTACTGTTGTATTTTACTGACATTCGCGGTGAAAGAGGCTTAATAAAACGCTGTGGTTTTTCCAATAGCGGCATTAATGTCTTTTCGAGACTGCGCTGGGTTTCAGCAATATCGAATAGCTGGTTCATGCTGGTTTGATAACGCGATTCTAGCTCTTTTTCCGGCAGAGACAGGTCGGCTAGCGACAGTACATCCTTACCGCGATATTGTGGATCCATTGTGCGCAGAATAGCCCAGGCTCGCGCAACGGTTGTAAGCTCGCCGTCTACGGCACTGGCTCGGGCGACAAGCCAGGTTCCGGTGGCATCGTCATACTGAAAATAAACGGCTTCCGGATTGTTGTCTTCGTTGTAGTAGATAGCGCCGTTGTCGGTGCGGGAAATAATGCCTTTCTGGCTGGCAAGCCATCTGTCCAGATAGGCTGGGTCTTTTGCCGTTTGAACCACAAAAATCTCGCCGTCAATGATTTCTGCCGACCCATGATGTGGTGTGTTTTTTCCACGCTCTTTAAAACTGTAAACCCGGGTACCTTCATCTTCTATATTGATATAAAGCCCTTTATTTCCCATACGGCGGAAATAGACGCCGGTATCCCATAAATCAAGGGAGCTATAGATTGGCAAAGGGAGTTTTATCGCCAGATTTGGGGTGATGGAAAAAATGACGCCGGGAAAATCATCTTTATGCGGAAGGGCGGCCAGCTGTTCGCGCTCCTGAGCGAGGCGGCCCTGCCATTTTTGTTGCCGCTCAGCGAAACGTGTTTTGATTTTCTGCAGTGCCGGGGTGTTGTCATCGGCCTGCTGGAGCTTCAACGTAATAACACAGTCAAAAAAGCCGCAGGCGAGGTTTGGTGCGCTAATCAGGCGTAACGTCTTACCGTTGTTTTCCGCTTTGAGGGAGTAGGTTACCCCCTCGATTTCTAGTTGTTGGTTTTTGATCTCATAGCGTGAAGTTGTATTCCAGCGATTAGCTGTCAGCGCCTCTGGCGTCAGGTTAAACCAAACCTGTTCTTTACTTTTCTCAAAGGCTGAAGTGATACGCTGTTGTGTTTCTGCGCTGATGTGTTGGGTGTTAACACTGAAATCAACGTGAGTTTCGTCTGTGAGGTAAGTCTGCGCTGTAGCATAAGTGGAAGAGATACAGTTCACTGTTAATAATATTAATGTATTGATAAATATATTTTTATTCACTAACTAAATCCTTTATGAATCTTTTTACTCCATGTGCCGCGATTGTAGATGAACCCTCCTGTTGGTGAATTGATCCTGATAAAGCTCTGCTATGCTTCTTTTGAGCCTAAATCGGACCACCTGAAGCGTCCTTTGGTTGAACAACTGTTGGTTTCCAGCCCCGTTTTGTGGTATAAAGCGCGCCGGACTTCTGTTCCATTCTCAGATACACAAGATGGACTGAAGCGATAAATCTCACTTTGTGTAACAACACACACGTATCGGCACATATTCCGGGGTGCCCCTTGGGGTCGGTAATATGGGATACGTGGAGGCTTAACCCCAACTTTCTAATATAGAGGTTTTAAACATGGCAACTGTTTCCATGCGCGACATGCTCAAGGCTGGTGTTCACTTTGGTCACCAGACTCGTTACTGGAACCCGAAAATGAAGCCTTTCATCTTCGGCGCACGTAACAAAGTTCACATCATCAACCTTGAGAAAACTGTACCGATGTTCAACGAAGCTCTGGCTGAACTGAACAAGATCTCTTCTCGTAAAGGCAAAATCCTTTTCGTTGGTACTAAACGCGCTGCAAGCGAAGCGGTGAAAGAAGCTGCTAACAGCTGCGACCAGTTCTTCGTGAACCATCGCTGGCTGGGCGGTATGCTGACTAACTGGAAAACCGTTCGTCAGTCTATCAAACGTCTGAAAGATCTGGAAATTCAGTCTCAGGACGGTACTTTCGACAAGCTGACCAAGAAAGAAGCGCTGATGCGTACTCGTGAGCTGGGCAAGCTGGAAAACAGCCTGGGCGGTATCAAAGACATGGGCGGCCTGCCGGACGCACTGTTCGTTATCGACGCTGACCACGAACACATCGCTATCAAAGAAGCAAACAACCTGGGTATTCCGGTATTTGCTATCGTTGATACTAACTCCGATCCGGACGGTGTTGACTTCGTTATCCCGGGTAACGACGACGCAATCCGCGCAGTTACTCTGTACCTGGGTGCTGTAGCGACTACCGTGCGTGAAGGTCGTTCGCAGGATCTGGCTTCTCAAGCGGAAGAAAGCTTCGTAGAAGCTGAATAATAAGGTTATCCCCTTATTTAGTACCGTGTATAAATAGGGGCCTCTTAGCGGCCCCTTTTTCACTTTTAAATTCGTTTGGTTCCTGGAACCGGGCGAGTCAAATCTCCCGAGGATTAAAGAATGGCTGAAATTACCGCATCCCTGGTAAAAGAGCTGCGCGAGCGTACTGGCGCAGGCATGATGGATTGCAAAAAAGCGCTGACCGAAGCTAACGGTGACATCGAGCTGGCAATCGAAAACATGCGTAAATCCGGTGCTATTAAAGCAGCGAAAAAAGCAGGCAACGTTGCTGCTGATGGCGTGATCATCACTAAAATTGACGGCACCTACGGCATCATTCTGGAAGTTAACTGCCAGACTGACTTCGTAGCTAAAGATGGTGGTTTCCAGGCATTCGCTAACAAAGTACTGGACGCTGCTGTTGCAGGCAAAATCACTGATGTTGAAGTACTGAAGGCACAGTTCGAAGAAGAACGCGTTGCGCTGGTAGCTAAAATTGGTGAGAACATCAACATTCGTCGCGTTTCTTCCCTGGAAGGCGAAGTTCTGGGTTCTTACCAGCACGGTGCGCGTATCGGTGTTCTGGTTGCGGCTAAAGGCGCTGACGCTGAGCTGGTTAAACAGCTGGCTATGCATATCGCTGCAAGCAAGCCTGAATTCGTTAAGCCGGAAGATGTTTCTGCTGACGTAGTAGAAAAAGAGTACCAGGTTCAGCTGGACATCGCCATGCAGTCTGGCAAGCCGAAAGAAATCGCAGAGAAAATGGTTGAAGGCCGCATGAAGAAATTCACCGGCGAAGTTTCTCTGACTGGTCAGCCTTTCGTTATGGATCCGAGCAAATCTGTTGCTCAGCTGCTGAAAGAGCACAACGCTGACGTGACTGGCTTCATCCGCTTTGAAGTGGGTGAAGGCATCGAGAAAGTTGAGACTGACTTTGCAGCAGAAGTTGCTGCGATGTCCAAGCAGTCTTAATTTTCAAAAAAGGAGCCGCCTGAGGGCGGCTTCTTTTTGTGCCTAACTTGTAAATTCAGCCAACCGCTCTGGTGGCTACGCTGGAAAGCGACGTACAATGTCGCCGGAAATAATTCATCTCATTCGTTGACAGTCTCAGGAAAGAAACATGGCTACCAATGCAAAACCCGTCTACAAACGTATTCTGCTTAAATTAAGTGGCGAAGCTCTGCAAGGTTCAGAAGGCTTCGGTATTGATGCAAGCATACTTGACCGTATGGCTCAGGAAATCAAAGAACTGGTTGAACTGGGTATTCAGGTTGGCGTAGTGATTGGTGGCGGTAACTTGTTCCGTGGAGCTGGTCTGGCGAAAGCAGGTATGAACCGCGTTGTGGGCGACCACATGGGCATGCTGGCAACGGTCATGAACGGCCTTGCAATGCGTGATTCTCTCCATCGCGCCTATGTGAACGCCCGCCTGATGTCAGCTATTCCGCTGAACGGCGTGTGTGATAACTACAGTTGGGCGGAAGCCATCAGTCTGCTGCGTAACAACCGCGTGGTGATTCTGGCCGCCGGTACGGGCAACCCTTTCTTTACCACTGATTCCGCAGCTTGCCTGCGCGGTATCGAAATCGAAGCTGATGTTGTGTTGAAAGCGACGAAAGTTGATGGCGTATTTACCGCTGACCCGGCCAAAGATCCTTCTGCCACCATGTACGATCAGCTGACCTACAGCGAAGTACTGGATAAAGAGCTGAAAGTGATGGATCTTGCAGCCTTCACCCTGGCCCGTGACCATAAATTGCCGATTCGCGTGTTCAACATGAACAAGCCGGGCGCGCTGCGCCGTGTGGTGATGGGCGAAAAAGAAGGCACATTAATTACGGAATAATTCCCGTCAGCGTCAAATGCGGGTAATATTCGGCCTTACTTTTACGGGTTTATGGCCCGATGGTTTTCAACATGCTTGTGGATGGAATACTGCGGCTGACCCGTAGTATGAAAGACGTTGAGCATAAACATGACTATACTTAGCTCACTTTTGTGTGGGCGACCGTCTGGTCTGTCTGAGACAAGTTTTCAAGGATTCGTAACGTGATTAGCGATATCAGAAAAGATGCTGAAGTACGCATGGAAAAATGCGTCGAAGCGTTCAAAACCCAAATCAGCAAAATACGCACGGGTCGTGCTTCTCCCAGCCTGCTGGATGGCATTGTCGTGGAATACTACGGCACGCCGACGCCGCTGCGTCAGCTAGCAAGCGTAACGGTAGAAGATTCCCGTACTCTGAAAATCAACGTGTTCGATCGCTCGCTGAGCCCGGCCGTTGAAAAAGCGATTATGGCATCTGACCTCGGTCTGAACCCAAGCTCTGCGGGCACCGATATCCGCGTTCCGCTGCCGCCGCTGACTGAAGAGCGTCGTAAAGATTTAACCAAAATTGTGCGCGGCGAAGCCGAGCAGGCGCGCGTTGCCGTACGTAACGTTCGCCGCGATGCCAACGATAAAGTGAAAGCATTACTGAAAGAGAAAGAGATCAGTGAAGATGACGATCGCCGCTCTCAGGATGATGTGCAGAAAATGACCGATGCTGCTATCAAGAAAGTTGATGCGGCGCTGGCGGATAAAGAAGCGGAACTGATGCAGTTCTGATCCTCTGCCGACACGTAGATTCGAAGTATGGATCTACGTAAAGTCTGAAACGCCGTACAGGAGACCGTACGCTCAATTTTCGGGATTGCGTTTAGACGGCTGGCCTTGTAGCCTTTGGCGCCATGTCAAAGGTTCAATGCTTCCGTTCTGTAACCCGATGATTGATGCATAGGGGCTTGCTGGCGGCGTTTTGCTTTTTATTTTGTCATAATTCTTCTGGACGTCTCATGAAGCAATTAACCATTCTCGGTTCGACGGGTTCTATTGGCTGCAGCACGCTGGATGTGGTGCGCCATAACCCCGGTAGCTTTTCCATCGCCGCGCTGGTCGCGGGGAAAAATGTCGACCGTATGGTTGAACAATGTCTGGAGTTCGCCCCTCGTTACGCGGTAATGGACGATGCGCAAAGCGCTGAGTCGCTGCGGGTCAGGTTGCGCGGGCACGGCAGTCGTACTGAAGTGATGAGCGGTCAACAGGCTGCGGCAGATGTTGCTGCGCTGGACGATGTCGATCAGGTTATGGCGGCAATTGTTGGTGCCGCAGGTCTGGTACCGACTCTCTCGGCAATACGCGCAGGAAAAACGGTCCTGCTGGCGAACAAAGAGTCGCTGGTAACCTGCGGGCGTCTGTTTATGGATGCTGTTCAGCAACATGGCGCGCGTCTATTGCCTGTTGATAGCGAGCATAATGCGATTTTTCAGAGTATGCCGGAAACAATTCAACATAATTTGGGATACGCTGATTTAACGCAGAATGGTGTGCTGTCGATTTTGTTGACCGGCTCAGGCGGACCCTTCCGGGATACGGCAATTGGCGAACTGGCGGCAATGACACCGGATCAGGCCTGTCGTCATCCAAACTGGTCAATGGGGCGTAAAATCTCTGTCGATTCTGCCACCATGATGAATAAAGGGCTGGAGTATATCGAAGCCCGTTGGTTGTTTAATGCTTCGGCGCAGCAAATGGAAGTGCTTATCCATCCGCAATCAGTGATTCATTCGATGGTGCGTTATCAGGACGGTAGCGTCCTGGCACAGCTCGGTGAGCCGGATATGCGTACGCCGATTGCCCACACAATGGGTTGGCCTAATCGTCTGAACTCAGGGGCAAAACCGCTGGATTTCTGTCAATTAAGTAACCTGAATTTCTCGACGCCGGATTACGGGCGTTATCCGTGCCTGAAGCTGGCGATGGATGCCTTTGATGTTGGTCAGGCGGCGACAACGGCGCTTAATGCGGCGAACGAAGTCTCCGTAGCCGCATTCCTGAATGGCGATATTCGTTTTACCGATATCGCGGCGGTTAACCAGTCAGTGCTGGATCAACAAGCGTTGAATGAACCGCAAAGTATTGATGAAGTACTGGTGATTGACGCTATGGCTCGGGCTTGCGCAAGCCAGATATTGGCGTCCCGAAGCAAATTCTGATACTCGTTGTGATATTTGTGGGCGCTGGGCTTCAGTGATATAGTCTGCGCCATCCGATCGTTGCATTTTGTTGTGAAAGATTACGGTGGCCGTGGCAAGACACGGCTTTTTTGCGTAAAGCTTTTGGTTGTTCTCTGCGATTGGCCGTAGCTCCGGTACCGGATAAAAATGCGTATCCAGCGCTGACCGGTGACCCGTGTTTGGTAGCTTAGCTAATCCTTATTATGGACTTAAAACGCGTTATGTTGTCTGCTAATCAAACTGTCAGCGAAATGTCGTCCGCACATGGCTGTCGTCATGTTGCCATTATTATGGACGGCAACGGTCGTTGGGCGAAACGGCAAGGAAAAATTCGCGCCTTTGGCCATAAAGCCGGGGCGAAATCTGTTCGTCGAGCCGTCTCTTTCGCGGCGAACAATAGTATTGAAGCGTTGACGTTATACGCATTCAGTAGTGAAAACTGGAATCGTCCGGCGCAGGAAGTCAGTGCGCTGATGGAGCTGTTTGTCTGGGCGCTGGATAGCGAAGTGAAAAGCCTGCACAGGCACAACGTTCGTCTGCGCATTATCGGCGAGACAACACGTTTTAACGCACGTTTGCAGGAGCGTATCCGTAAAGCGGAGGCGTTGACTGAGAACAATACAGGTTTGACCCTGAACATTGCTGCGAACTATGGCGGCCGCTGGGATATCGTCCAGGGCGTTCGCCATTTGGCTCAACAGGTACAGGACGGGGTGCTGCAACCCGATCAAATCACGGAAGAGATGCTGAGCCAGCAGGTTTGTATGAATGAGCTTGCACCCGTAGATTTAGTTATTAGGACCGGGGGAGAGCATCGCATTAGTAACTTTCTGATTTGGCAAATTGCCTATGCCGAACTTTACTTTACAGATGTTCTTTGGCCCGATTTCGCTGAACAGGACTTTGAAGGTGCACTCCATGCCTTTGTTAATCGAGAGCGTCGTTTCGGCGGCACTGAGCCGGGTGGCAACAATGCCTGATGGGGGTCACTTTTGCTGAAGTATCGCCTGATTTCTGCTTTCGTCTTAATCCCCGTCGTTATAGCGGCGCTTTTTCTATTGCCGCCCGCGGGTTTTGCCATCGTCACGCTGGTCGTGTGTATGCTCGCCGCGTGGGAATGGGGGCAATTTAGCGGGTTCACTTCAACTACGCAGAGAGTCTGGCTGTCGGTGCTATGCGGCCTGCTGCTGGCGCTGATGCTTTTCCTGATGCCGGAATACCATTATGACGTCCATCAACCGCTGGTTGAAGGATCGCTTTGGGCATCATTTGGTTGGTGGATTGTCGCGCTACTTCTGGTGCTGACCTACCCGGCTTCTGCAACATTTTGGCGGAATTCAAAAACATTGCGCCTGATTTTTGGCGTCCTGACTATCGTGCCATTCTTCTGGGGCATGCTGGCCCTGCGGGCCTGGCATTACGCCGATGACCATTACAGCGGTGCGCTGTGGTTGCTGTATGTGATGATCCTGGTCTGGGGAGCTGATTCCGGCGCTTATATGTTCGGTAAAATGTTCGGTAAACATAAGCTGGCGCCGAAGGTTTCCCCGGGTAAAACCTGGCAGGGTTTTTTCGGCGGTCTGCTGACGGCCGCGGTGATTTCCTGGGCTTACGGCTGGTGGGCGCATCTGGATGTGACGCCGACGGTCCTGCTGGTTTGTTCTGTCGTTGCCGCGTTGGCTTCAGTGCTTGGCGACCTGACCGAGAGCATGTTCAAACGTGAAGCGGGTATTAAAGATAGTGGAAATCTGATTCCTGGACATGGTGGTATTCTGGATCGTATCGATAGCCTGACGGCTGCGGTCCCTGTGTTTGCGTGTCTGCTTTTGTTAGTTTTCAGGACGATTTGACGGAAAATTTTATGCTGAGCGTTCTCTGGAATTTGGCTGCTTTTATTATTGCGCTGGGCGTGTTGATCACCGTCCATGAGTTTGGCCATTTCTGGGTAGCTCGTCGCTGTGGCATTCGCGTTGAGCGTTTCTCCATCGGTTTTGGTAAGGCACTCTGGCGGCGCTTTGATAAACAGGGCACGGAATTTGTTATTGCCCTTATCCCGTTAGGTGGCTATGTCAAAATGCTCGACGAACGCGTCGAGCCGGTGGCGCCAGAGATGCGCCACTACGCTTTCAACAACAAAACCGTTGGTCAGCGTGCTGCTGTTATTGCCGCTGGGCCTATCGCCAACTTCCTTTTTGCCATTTTTGCCTACTGGTTGGTCTTCATTATTGGTGTCCCTGGCGTTCGTCCGGTTGTTGGCGATATAACGCCCAACTCGATAGCCGCGCAAGCACAAATTGCAAAAGGAACGGAACTTAAAGCGATAGATGGCATCGAAACGCCTGATTGGGATGCTGTGCGTATGGCGCTGGTGGCGAAGATAGGCGATCGGCAAACAATACTTACCGTTGCCCCTTTCGGGACCAATCAACGTCAGGATAAAATCCTCGATCTGCAGCATTGGGCGTTCGAGCCGGATAAACAAGATCCGGTCGCATCACTGGGCATTCAGCCCCGTAGTGCACAGATTGATACGGTCCTGGCGGAAGTACAATCTGACTCGGCAGCACAAAAGGCGGGTTTGCAAGCGGGCGACAGGATCGTTAAAGTCGATGGTCAACCGTTAACGCAGTGGATGACGTTTGTTAATCTGGTGCGTGATAATCCGGGCACGGCCTTAGTTCTGGAGATCGAACGGCAGGGGAATCCCTTGTCCGTGACGCTGACGCCAGATACGAAGTCTGCCAAAGGTAAATCTGAGGGGTTTGCAGGGGTCGTACCTAAGGTCATCCCGCTGCCTGATGAATATAAGACAGTGCGTCAGTACGGACCGTTTGCCGCCATCGCTGAAGCCACGGATAAAACCTGGCAACTGATGTCGTTAACGGTCAGGATGCTGGGCAAATTGATAACCGGTGATGTCAAACTGAACAACCTCAGCGGGCCGATTTCTATCGCCCAAGGGGCTGGAATGTCAGCGGAATTTGGGTTGATTTACTATCTGATGTTCCTTGCGCTGATTAGCGTGAACCTTGGAATAATCAACTTGTTCCCGCTTCCCGTTCTTGACGGGGGGCATCTGCTGTTTTTGGCGATTGAAAAGCTGAAGGGCGGACCGGTATCCGAGCGAGTTCAAGACTTTAGTTATCGCATTGGCTCAATATTGCTGGTGTTGTTAATGGGGCTTGCACTTTTCAATGATTTCTCTCGGTTGTAAGAGAGTTTGTTAGGAAGAACGCATAATAACGATGGCGATGAAAAAGTTGCTCATAGCGTCGCTGCTGTTTAGCAGCGCAACCGTATACGGTGCTGAAGGGTTCGTGGTGAAGGACATTCATTTCGACGGCTTGCAGCGTGTCGCTGTTGGTGCGGCCCTCCTCAGTATGCCAGTGCGTCCTGGCGATACCGTAACCGATGATGATATCAGTAACACCATCCGTGCTCTGTTTGCCACTGGCAACTTTGAGGATGTCCGCGTCCTGCGCGATGGTGATACCCTGCTGGTGCAGGTGAAAGAGCGTCCAACGATTGCCAGCATCACTTTCTCCGGCAATAAGTCGGTGAAAGATGACATGCTCAAGCAAAACCTTGAGGCATCCGGCGTACGCGTAGGGGAATCTCTCGATCGCACCACGCTCGCTGATATTGAAAAAGGGCTGGAAGATTTTTACTACAGCGTCGGCAAGTACAGCGCCAGCGTAAAAGCTGTCGTGACGCCGCTGCCGCGTAACCGTGTCGACCTGAAACTGGTATTCCAGGAAGGCGTATCGGCTAAAATCCAGCAGATCAATATCGTCGGCAATCATGCTTTCAGCACTGATGAACTGATTTCGACATTCCAACTGCGCGATGAAGTGCCATGGTGGAACGTGGTTGGCGATCGCAAATACCAGAAACAGAAGCTGGCAGGGGACCTCGAAACTCTGCGTAGTTACTATCTGGATCGCGGCTATGCCCGTTTCAACATTGATTCCACGCAGGTTAGCCTGACGCCGGACAAAAAGGGCATCTACATCACCGTCAACATTACCGAAGGCGATCAGTACAAGCTTTCTGGTGTGCAGGTGACAGGCGATCTGGCGGGACATTCGGCAGAAATCGAAGCGCTGACCAAAGTGGAGCCGGGCGAGCTGTATAACGGCACCAAAGTGACCAAAATGGAGAATGACATTAAGAAACTCCTCGGTCGCTATGGCTACGCCTATCCGCGCGTTCAGTCCCAGCCGGAAATTAACGATACCGACAAGACTGTGAAGCTACACGTTAACGTGGATGCGGGTAACCGTTATTACGTGCGTAAAGTGCGTTTTGAAGGTAACGATACCTCGAAAGATTCCGTTCTGCGTCGCGAAATGCGTCAGATGGAAGGTGCCTGGCTGGGTAGCGACCTGGTTGACCAGGGTAAAGATCGTCTGAACCGTTTGGGCTATTTTGAAACGGTTGATACCGATACGCAGCGCGTACCGGGTAGCCCGGATCAGGTTGACGTAGTTTACAAGGTTAAAGAACGTAATACCGGTAGCTTTAACTTTGGTGTTGGTTACGGTACTGAAAGCGGCGTTAGCTTCCAGGCTGGCGTTCAGCAAGATAACTGGCTCGGTACCGGCTATTCTGTTGGTATTAACGGCACCAAAAACGATTACCAGACCTATACTGAACTGTCGGTGACTAACCCGTACTTTACCGTGGATGGCGTCAGCCTCGGTGGTCGTGTCTTCTATAACGACTTCGATGCTAACGATGCGGACCTGTCTGACTATACCAACAAAAGTTATGGTACAGACATCACGCTGGGCTTCCCGGTCAACGAATACAATTCGCTGCGCGCGGGTCTGGGCTACGTGCATAACAAGCTGTCCAATATGCAGCCTCAGGTCGCTATGGATCGTTACCTTGCATCAATGGGGGCAGATAATACCAACAGCTTCTCTGCTGATGATTTCACCTTCAACTACGGTTGGACGTATAACAAGCTCGATCGTGGTTTCTTCCCGACCGAAGGTTCACGTGTCAACCTGAATGGTAAAGTGACAATTCCGGGCTCTGACAACGAATACTACAAAGCGACGTTGGATACGGCAACCTATGTGCCGATTGATGACGATCACAAATGGGTAGTTTTGGGACGTACCAGACTGGGTTATGGTGACGGTATTGGAAGCAAAGAGATGCCGTTCTATGAGAACTTCTATGCGGGTGGTTCCAGCACCGTGCGCGGCTTCCAGTCTAATACCATCGGTCCGAAGGCGGTCTATAAATCAGGGGCCTATGCTGGGGATGATGATGACTACGAAGAGTGCTCCAATTCTGACGGTAAAGACTGTAAATCAGATGATGCGGTGGGCGGTAACGCCATGGCGGTTGCCAGCCTCGAGTTTATCACCCCAACGCCGTTTATTAGCGATAAATATGCGAACTCGGTCCGTACTTCCTTCTTCTGGGATATGGGTACCGTGTGGGATACGAACTGGCAGAATACTGCGGCGACGAGAGCCGCTGGAGTTCCTGACTACAGCGATCCGAACAACATTCGTATGTCTGCGGGTATCGCAGTTCAGTGGATGTCGCCGTTAGGGCCGTTGGTATTCTCCTACGCCCAGCCGTTTAAAAAGTACGATGGAGACAAAGCTGAACAGTTCCAGTTTAACATCGGTAAAACCTGGTAATTGTGTTGGCTGCAATGGAATGCAAGAGCAGTATAGCGCTGACTATTGGCGATAACTGAGGTTATCGCCTGGCCACGCAAATAACGGTACCTCAGGGTACTCATGGGATGGTAAGGAGTTTATTGTGAAAAAGTGGTTATTAGCTGCAGGTCTGGGTTTAGCAATGGTAACTTCCGCTCAGGCGGCAGATAAAATTGCAATGGTTAACATGAACAACTTGTTCCAACAGGTTGCCCAGAAAACAGGCGTTTCTAACACGCTGGAAAACGAGTTTAAAGGCCGCGCAAGCGAGCTGCAGCGTATGGAAGGCGACCTGCAGTCTAAAATGCAGCGTCTGCAGTCCATGAAAGCCGGTGCTGACCGTACCAAACTGGAAAAAGACGTGATGGCTCAGCGCCAGACTTTCTCCCAGAAAGCCCAGTCTTTCGAGCAGGACCGCGCACGTCGTTCTAACGAAGAACGTGGCAAGCTGGTGACTCGTATCCAGAGCGCAGTACAGAGCGTTGCTAAAGATCAGAGCATCGATCTGGTTGTTGACTCTAATGCCGTGGCATACAACAGCAGCGATGTAAAAGACATCACCGCTGATGTGCTGAAACAGGTTAAATAAGTAATGCCTTCAATTCGACTGGCTGATTTAGCACAACAGTTGGATGCAGAACTACACGGTGATGGCGATATCGTCATCACCGGCGTTGCGTCCATGCAATCCGCTAAAACGGGCCATATTACTTTCATGGTAAATCCTAAGTACCGTGAACACCTGGCCGCTTGCCAGGCGTCTGCTGTCGTGATGACGCAGGATGATTTGCCCTTTGCCCATAGTGCCGCGCTGGTAGTGCGTAATCCCTACCTGACATATGCGCGCATGGCTCAAATTCTTGATACCACGCCGCAGCCGGCGCAGAATATCGCGCCCAGCGCGGTTATTGACGCCACGGCTAAGCTGGGTACTGACGTTGCTATTGGCCCGAATGCTGTTATTGAATCGGGCGTTGTGCTCGGCGATAACGTTGTTATCGGCGCGGGATGCTTCGTTGGGAAAAATACGAAAATTGGTGCTGGCTCGCGTTTGTGGGCCAATGTGACCGTTTACCACGATATTGAGATCGGCGAGAATTGTCTGATCCAGTCCAGTACGGTAATTGGTGCGGATGGCTTTGGTTACGCCAACGATCGTGGTAATTGGGTTAAGATCCCACAATTGGGTCGCGTTATTATTGGCGATCGTGTGGAGATTGGCGCTTGTACTACCATTGATCGTGGTGCGCTGGACGATACTGTGATCGGCAACGGTGTGATCATCGATAATCAATGTCAAATTGCGCACAACGTGACGATTGGTGACAATACTGCCGTTGCTGGCGGTGTGATCATGGCGGGCAGCCTGAAAATTGGCCGTTACTGCATGATTGGCGGCGCCAGCGTGATCAACGGACACATGGAAATCTGCGATAAAGTTACCGTAACGGGGATGGGAATGGTTATGCGTCCAATCACCGAGCCGGGAGTTTACTCTTCAGGTATTCCGCTGCAACCGAATAAGGTTTGGCGAAAAACGGCTGCGTTGGTGCTGAATATTGATGATATGAGCAAGCGTCTCAAAGCTATTGAGCGCAAGGTTAATCAGCAAGATTAGTGCTTCACCCGACACATTAAATTTTCGGCCTGTTGCATTCATGAGATTGCCGCAGGCCGTGTTATTATTGCCCTTTAGTATATTTAGACAGGAAGAGTATTTTGACTACTGACACTCATACTCTGCACATTGAAGAGATTCTGGAACTTCTCCCTCACCGTTACCCGTTCCTGCTGGTAGATCGCGTGCTGGATTTTGAAGAAGGTCGTTTTCTGCGCGCAGTAAAAAATGTTTCTGTAAATGAGCCGTTTTTCCAGGGACACTTCCCTGGTAAGCCGATTTTACCGGGCGTACTGATTCTGGAAGCAATGGCGCAGGCCACCGGCATTCTGGCATTCAAAAGCGTGGGAAAACTGGAGCCGGGCGAGCTGTATTATTTTGCCGGGATCGACGAAGCGCGTTTCAAACGTCCGGTCGTACCTGGCGATCAAATGATTATGGAAGTCACTTTTGAGAAAACCCGTCGCGGCCTGACTCGTTTCAAAGGCGTTGCGCTGGTTGATGGAAAAGTGGTTTGCGAAGCAACGATGATGTGTGCCCGTAGCCGGGAGGCCTGATACGTGATTGATAAAACCGCCTTTATTCATCCTTCCTCCATTGTAGAAGAAGGCGCCGTTATTGGTGCTAACGTTCACATTGGTCCGTTTTGTATTGTTGGCGCTAATGTCGAAATTGGCGAAGGCACCGTACTGAAGTCTCATGTTGTCATTAATGGTCATACCAAAATTGGCCGTGATAACGAGATCTATCAGTTCGCTTCCATCGGCGAAGTTAACCAGGATCTGAAATATGCTGGTGAACCAACCCGCGTGGAAATTGGCGATCGCAACCGCATACGCGAAAGCGTCACCATTCATCGTGGCACAGTACAGGGCGGTGGATTAACGAAGGTGGGCAGCGATAACCTGCTGATGATCAACGCGCACGTGGCGCACGATTGTACGCTTGGCAACCGCTGTATTCTGGCCAATAACGCGACGCTTGCTGGCCATGTCTCGCTGGATGATTTTGTTATCATCGGCGGCATGACCGCAGTACATCAATTCTGCATCATCGGCGCACATGTCATGGTTGGCGGCTGCTCCGGTGTTGCGCAAGACGTTCCGCCGTTTGTTATTGCTCAGGGCAACCACGCAACGCCGTTTGGCGTCAATATCGAAGGGCTGAAACGCCGTGGCTTTAGCCGTGAAGCGATCACGGCCATTCGCAACGCGTATAAACTGCTGTATCGCAGTGGCAAAACGCTGGACGAAGCAAAACCTGAGATCGCCGAACTGGCGATTCAGCACCCTGAAGTTCAGGCATTCACTGACTTTTTTGCCCGCTCAACGCGCGGCCTGATTCGTTAATGATTGAATCGCGTCCCCTGACTATTGCCCTGGTCGCCGGAGAAACTTCCGGCGATATTCTTGGCGCAGGTCTTATCCGTGCGCTTAAAGCCCGTATACCTGATGCACGCTTTGTCGGCGTTGCTGGGCCGCTGATGCAGGCCGAGGGCTGTGAAGCCTGGTATGAGATGGAAGAGCTGGCGGTAATGGGCATTGTCGAAGTGCTCGGACGCCTGCGTCGCCTGCTGCATATCCGTGCCGATCTTACCCGCCGATTCACCGATCTTAAGCCCGATGTATTCGTTGGAATCGATGCGCCTGATTTCAATATCACTCTTGAAGGTAATCTGAAGAAGCAGGGTATCAAAACTATCCATTACGTCAGTCCCTCCGTTTGGGCATGGCGGCAAAAACGCGTTTTCAAAATTGGCAGATCGACCGATCTGGTACTGGCATTTCTGCCTTTCGAAAAAGCGTTTTATGACAGATTTAATGTCCCTTGTCGGTTTATCGGCCACACGATGGCGGACGCGATGCCGCTGGATCCGGACAAAGGCGCGGCGCGCGAGCGTCTGGGGATCGCCCTGGATGTGCACTGCCTGGCGCTACTGCCGGGAAGCCGCGGCGCTGAAGTCGAGATGCTTAGCGCCGATTTCCTGAAAACGGCGCAGATCCTGAGGGGTTATTATCCTGACCTGGAAGTTGTTGTGCCGCTGGTCAATGCGAAAAGGCGGGAGCAGTTCGAGCGTATCAAAGCGGAAACGGCACCGGATCTTGCGGTGCATATGCTGGACGGCCAGGCGCGAGACGCGATGATAGCAAGCGATGCCGCGCTACTGGCTTCCGGAACGGCTGCGCTGGAGTGCATGCTGGCGAAGTGTCCGATGGTGGTTGGTTATCGTATGAAGCCATTTACCTTCTGGTTAGCTAAGCGGCTGGTTAAAACTGACTATGTGTCGTTGCCAAATCTCCTGGCCGGGCGCGAACTGGTCAAAGAACTGTTGCAGGATGAGTGCCAGCCGCAGGCGTTAGCCGACGCGCTGAAGCCGCTGCTGGCCGATGGTAAAACCAGCCACGATATGCATGAAACCTTCCGTGCGCTGCATCAGCAGATCCGCTGTAACGCTGATGAACAGGCGGCGGATGCAGTACTGGAGCTAGCAAAATGATGGAATTCGTTTATCCGCATACCCATCTGGTTGCCGGAGTTGATGAAGTCGGACGCGGTCCGCTGGTTGGCGCGGTGGTGACTGCCGCGGTCATTCTCGACCCGGCAAAACCGATTGTGGGTCTTAATGACTCCAAAAAGTTAAGCGAAAAACGCCGCCTGGCGCTATTCGATGAGATCAAAGAAAAAGCGCTGTGCTGGAGCCTCGGTCGTGCTGAGCCGCATGAAATCGATGAACTGAATATTTTGCACGCGACCATGCTGGCAATGCAGCGCGCTGTTGGCGGTTTGAGTATTCCCCCAGAGTATGTCCTGATTGATGGCAACCGCTGTCCGCCGCTGCCTGTACCTTCACTGGCAGTTGTCAAAGGCGATAGCCGGGTGGCGGAAATTAGCGCTGCGTCTATTCTGGCTAAAGTGACGCGCGATGCTGAAATGACCGAACTGGATCGGGCATACCCCCAGTACGGTTTTGCCCAACATAAAGGTTATCCCACCGCTTTCCACCTGCAAAAACTGCTGGAACATGGCGTAATCGAGCATCATCGGCGTAGTTTTGGCCCGGTGAAACGCGCGCTGGGCCTGGCGTCCTGAACCGACACGCAAGCAATTAAGTAACGCGGAATCTGAAGATGGCTGAACCACGTTTCGTACACCTGCGGGTGCACAGCGACTATTCCATGATTGATGGGCTGGCGAAAACCGGACCACTGGTGAAAAAGGCAGCCGGACTTGGCATGCCAGCGCTGGCGATCACTGATTTTACCAACCTCTGTGGGCTGGTGAAGTTCTATGGAACGGGACATGGCGCCGGGATTAAACCGATTGTCGGTGCGGATTTTCACGTCCAGAGCGATTTGATGGGTGATGAGCTGACTGAGCTAACGGTGCTGGCAGCGAATAACGTCGGCTATCAAAACCTGACGCTGCTAATCTCCCGCGCTTATCAACGCGGTTACGGCGCATTGGGGCCGTGGATCGATCGCGACTGGTTGGTCGAACATCAGGAAGGCCTCATTCTGTTATCTGGCGCGCGCAAGGGTGACGTTGGCGTAAGCCTGACGCGCGGTAACATGGCGTTGGTCGAGCAGTGCGTCTCTTTTTATCAGCAGTATTTTCCCGATCGTTACTATTTAGAGCTGATCCGCACTGGACGCGCTGATGAAGAGAGCTATCTTCATGCGGCTGTGCAACTGGCGGAAGAGTGCGGTTTACCCGTTGTCGCGACTAACGATGTCCGTTTTCTGGAGACCGGCGACTTTGATGCGCATGAAATTCGCGTAGCTATCCACGACGGTTTTACCCTTGATGATCCTAAGCGCCCGCGCAACTACTCGCCGCAGCAATATATGCGCAGCGAGGAGGAGATGTGCGAGCTGTTCTCTGATATTCCGGAAGCGCTGGAAAATACCGTTGAAATCGCCAAACGTTGCAACGTTACCGTGCGGCTTGGCGAATATTTCCTGCCGCAGTTCCCGACCGGGGAAATGTCGACAGAAGACTTTCTCGTCGTCAAATCAAAAGAGGGGCTGGAAGAGCGCCTCGAATTTTTATTCCCGGATCCTGAAAAGCGCGCAGAATCCCGCCCTCCATATGATGAACGTCTGGATATTGAACTCCAGGTTATCAACCAGATGGGGTTCCCAGGTTACTTCTTGATCGTTATGGAGTTTATCCAGTGGTCGAAAGATAACGGCGTGCCGGTAGGTCCTGGGCGAGGCTCCGGTGCGGGTTCGCTGGTGGCCTATGCGCTGAAAATTACCGACCTGGACCCGCTAGAGTTTGACCTGCTGTTCGAACGTTTCCTTAACCCGGAACGTGTTTCAATGCCCGACTTCGACGTTGACTTCTGTATGGAGAAACGTGACAGGGTTATCGAACATGTGGCGGAGATGTACGGTCGTGACGCGGTCTCGCAGATTATTACCTTTGGTACGATGGCGGCGAAAGCGGTTATCCGCGACGTGGGCCGCGTGCTGGGACATCCATACGGGTTTGTTGACCGCATATCCAAGCTAGTGCCGCCCGATCCGGGTATGACCCTGGCAAAAGCTTTTGAGGCTGAACCACAGCTTCCGGAAATTTACGAAGCCGATGAAGAAGTCAAAGCACTGATCGATATGGCGCGTAAGCTGGAAGGGGTCACGCGTAACGCGGGTAAACATGCCGGTGGTGTCGTTATCGCGCCGACTAAAATTACCGATTTCGCTCCGCTATATTGCGACGATCAGGGGCAAAACCCGGTTACTCAGTTCGATAAAAACGACGTGGAATACGCGGGGCTGGTGAAGTTCGACTTCCTTGGCTTGCGTACGCTGACGATCATCGACTGGGCGTTGAAAATGATCAACCCACGTCGGGCGAAGCAGGGCCTGGAGCCGATAGATATCGCGGCTATCCCGCTCGACGATAAAAAAAGCTTCGATATGCTGCAGCGCTCGGAAACCACAGCGGTATTCCAGCTTGAATCCCGCGGCATGAAAGACTTGATCAAACGCCTGCAGCCCGACTGCTTCGAAGATATGATAGCCTTGGTGGCCCTGTTCCGTCCGGGCCCGCTGCAGTCGGGCATGGTAGATAACTTTATCGACCGTAAGCACGGCCGTGAAGAAATCTCCTATCCAGACGTGCAGTGGCAGCATGAGTGTCTGAAACCGGTACTGGAGCCGACTTACGGTATTATCCTGTACCAGGAACAGGTTATGCAGATTGCCCAGGAACTGTCCGGTTACACCCTCGGCGGCGCAGATATGCTGCGTCGTGCGATGGGTAAGAAAAAGCCGGAAGAGATGGCCAAGCAGCGCGGCACCTTTGAAGAGGGTGCGAAGAGTCGCGGCGTGGACGGTGAACTGGCGATGAAAATCTTTGACCTGGTGGAGAAATTCGCGGGTTACGGATTTAACAAATCGCACTCTGCCGCTTATGCGTTAGTTTCCTATCAGACGCTGTGGCTGAAGGCGCACTATCCGGCTGAGTTTATGGCAGCGGTAATGACTGCGGATATGGACAACACCGAGAAAGTGGTCGGTCTGGTTGATGAGTGCTGGCGCATGGGATTGAAAATCTTGCCGCCGGACATTAACTCTGGCCTGTACCATTTCCACGTCAATGACGATGGCGAAATCGTTTATGGTATCGGCGCCATCAAAGGCGTTGGTGAAGGCCCGATTGAAGCGATCATTGAAGCGCGTAACCAGGGCGGTTATTTCCGTGAGCTGTTTGATCTTTGCGCGCGAACTGATATCAAAAAGCTAAACCGTCGGGTACTGGAAAAACTGATTATGTCCGGGGCGTTTGACCGCCTCGGCCCGCATCGCGCGGCGTTGATGAATTCGTTGAGCGATGCGCTGAAGGCTGCCGATCAGCACGCCAAAGCTGAAGCGATTGGCCAGGCTGATATGTTTGGCGTTCTGGCAGAAGAGCCGGAACAAATTGAACAATCCTACGCTAACTGCCAGCCGTGGCCGGAACAGGTGGTGTTGGAGGGCGAAAGGGAGACCCTGGGGCTGTATCTGACCGGGCACCCGATTAACCAGTATCTGAGAGAGATCGAACGCTATGTTGGCGGCGTACGACTCAAAGACATGCATCCGACCGATCGTGGTAAAGTGACCACAGCGGCGGGGCTCGTTATTGCGGCGCGGGTCATGGTCACCAAGCGCGGCAATCGTATCGGCATCTGTACGCTGGATGACCGTTCCGGGCGTCTGGAGGTGATGTTATTCACCGATGCCCTGGATAAATACCAGCAATTGCTGGAAAAAGACCGCATACTTATCGTCAGCGGACAGGTCAGCTTTGATGACTTCAGCGGGGGGCTTAAAATGACCGCTCGTGAAGTCATGGACATTGACGAAGCCCGGGAAAAATATGCTCGCGGGCTTGCTATCTCGCTGACGGACAGGCAAATTGATGACCAGCTTTTAAACCGACTCCGTCAGTCTCTGGAACCCCATCGTTCGGGAACCATTCCAGTACACCTCTATTATCAGAGGGCGGATGCGCGCGCGCGGTTGCGTTTTGGCGCAACATGGCGCGTCTCTCCGAGCGATCGTTTACTCAACGATCTGCGTGGCCTTATCGGCTCGGAGCAGGTGGAACTGGAGTTTGACTAATACAGGAATACTATGAGTCTGAATTTCCTTGATTTTGAACAGCCGATTGCAGAGCTGGAAGCGAAAATCGATTCTCTGACTGCGGTAAGCCGCCAGGATGAGAAACTGGATATTAATATCGATGAAGAAGTGCATCGCCTGCGCGAAAAAAGTGTAGAGCTGACGCGCAAGATCTTCGCCGATCTTGGCGCATGGCAGGTCGCTCAGCTGGCACGCCATCCACGTCGCCCATACACCCTGGATTATGTTCGCCTGGCTTTCGACGAATTCGACGAACTGGCTGGTGACCGTGCTTACGCTGACGATAAAGCTATCGTCGGTGGGATTGCGCGTCTGGACGGGCGTCCGGTGATGATTATCGGCCACCAAAAAGGGCGCGAAACCAAAGAGAAAATTCGTCGCAACTTCGGGATGCCGGCACCAGAAGGCTATCGTAAGGCGTTGCGCCTGATGGAGATGGCTGAGCGTTTTAAAATGCCCATCATTACTTTCATCGACACTCCAGGGGCTTACCCGGGAGTGGGAGCGGAAGAACGCGGCCAGTCTGAAGCGATTGCCCGTAACCTGCGTGAAATGTCACGCCTGAGCGTACCGGTTATCTGCACCGTGATTGGTGAAGGTGGTTCCGGCGGCGCGCTGGCTATTGGCGTGGGCGATAAAGTGAATATGCTGCAGTACAGCACTTATTCCGTTATCTCCCCGGAAGGCTGTGCTTCCATTCTGTGGAAGAGCGCCGACAAAGCGCCGCTGGCCGCTGAAGCGATGGGTATCGTCGCTCCGCGTCTTAAAGAGCTGAAGCTGATTGACTCTATCATTCCGGAGCCGCTGGGCGGCGCGCATCGTAATCCGGAAGCGATAGCGGCGAGCTTGAAAGCTCAACTGCTGGCTGACCTGGCAGACCTCGACACTCTGAATGAGGAAGAGCTGCTCAACCGTCGCTATCAGCGGCTGATGAGCTACGGTTACGCCTGATTATCAATATCATTTTTTATCTCTAAGGGTCGGATTTTCCGGCCCTTTTTTTATGTGTTGTTTACTGATGCGAGATGAGATCAGTGAGAGGTAATGTGATTAGCAGATGATGCCGTTCTTCCCTAAAACTGCAGCAACTGCCAGGTATTGCGACCCGGCAGGCAGTTAACAAGGATAAAGGAGAAATACTATGGCATTGTATAAAACCGTCGCGTTGAGCGCCGTGGCCGCAGGGATCATGTTAAGCCTGGGGGCCGCACAGGCCGCACCGTTACTTGGTGCAACAGAAGCGACAACCATTAAAGCGAGCGATCTGAGCGCTAAAGAAAAAGCATTAACCGACTTCCCACTGATGGATGCGGTAAAATCATCCATTCAGACGCTGTCTAACAGTGAAGTTGAAAAAATTGAACCGGGTCTTTCGACCAACCCGGCAAACGTTAAACGTGTTGAGGGTATGCTATCTGAGCAAGATTGGGACTATCTGTTCCCGATGCGTGCTCCGGAATATACTTACTCCAACTTCCTCAAAGCGGTTGGTAAATTCCCTGCTGTTTGCGGTACCTATACCGATGGTCGCGACAGTGATGCCATCTGCCGTAAATCTCTGGCAACCATGTTTGCTCACTTTGCGCAGGAAACTGGTGGCCATGAAAGCTGGCGTGATATTCCTGAATGGCGTCAGGCTCTGGTCTATCTCCGCGAAGTAGGTTGGGTAGAAGGGCAGAAAGGCGGCTACAACGGCGAATGTAACCCGGATATCTGGCAGGGGCAGACCTGGCCGTGTGGTAAAGACAAAGATGGCGATTTCCTTAGCTACTTTGGTCGCGGGGCGAAACAGCTCTCCTACAACTACAACTATGGCCCATTCTCTGATGCCATGTACGGCGGCGACGTTCGTCCGCTGTTGGATAAACCGGAACTGGTTGCTGATACCTGGATGAACCTGGCGAGCGCCGTCTTCTTCTTCGTTTACCCGCAGCCGCCGAAGCCATCTATGCTGCACGTTATTGATGGTACCTGGCAGCCAAACGATCACGATAAAGCAAACGGTCTGGTCACGGGCTTTGGCGTGAGCATCCAAATTATCAACGGCGGCGTAGAGTGCGGTGGTGCGGAAGAGAACGCCCAGTCTCTTAACCGTATCGCTTACTACAAAGAGTTTGCTAACTATCTGAAAGTACCGATTGCCGATGACGAAGTTCTCGGCTGTAAAAACATGAAGCAGTTTGATGAAGGCGGCGCGGGCGCACTGCCAATCTACTGGGAAGAAGATTGGGGATGGAGCGCAGAGACCTCTGATGGCAAAACGAATGCTTGCCAACTGGTAGGCTATCAGACGCCATATACTGCCTTTAAAGCGGGTGACTATGCGAAATGCGTCCAGGGCCACTTCAACGTCAACATCGTAGACGACAACGGTCAGGCTGAAGACTCGACAACTGATACCACTCCGGTTACGCCCGAAGATACCACGCCGGCGCAGGAGACTAACGTTGCGCCAGTTGCCCGTATCTCTGGCCCGATCGGCGCTATCGAAGCCGGTGCCCAGGTTTCTCTGAGTGCTGAAGGCTCTACCGATGCTAATGGCGACAAGCTGAGCTACACCTGGATGTCTCAGGATGGTCAAACTATTAGCGGTCAGGATAAAGCTGTTGTCACTTTTACCGCTCCGGAGAAAGATCAGGATGCGCAGTACGTTGTCAGCCTGACGGTAAGTGATGGCTTGCTGTCCAGCACGACGACTTACACGCTGAACGTGAAGGCCAAAGCGGCTGCTGCAGATGAAGCTACAGATGGCAAAGATAGCGGCACCATCAGCTATCCTTCCTGGAGCAGTACTCAGACCTGGAAAGCGGGCGATATCGTTAATAGCCACGGCGCACTGTATCAGTGTAAACCGCTACCGGAAGGTGCATGGTGTAACGTTGCGCCGACTTACTATGAACCTGGTGCTGGTATTGCCTGGGGTGATGCCTGGAAAGCGTTGTAATATAGATAAATCCGCCAGTGCTAAGCACTGGCGTGATTGTTATGATGCTTCCCTCAGGTAAATTCCAGGAGGAAAGCGTGAATATCATCGCCATCATGGGCCCCCATGGCGTCTATCACAAAGACGAACCGATCAAAGAACTGGAAGCCGCCCTGCAACGGCAAGGCTTCCAGACCATCTGGCCGCAAAACAGCGCCGACCTGTTGCAGTTTATCGAACATAATCCGCGGATCTGTGGGGTTATCTTTGACTGGGATGAGTACAACGTTGATTTGTGCAGCGAGATTAACCAGCTGAATGAATACCTGCCGCTATACGCCTTTATCAACGCGCATTCGACGATGGATGTCAGCGGTCAGGATTTACGTATGACGCTGTGGTTTTTCGAATATGCGCTTGGGCTGGCGGAAGAGATCGCGACCCGAATTGGCCAGTACACCCGCGAATACCTCGACAACATCACGCCACCGTTCACTAAAGCATTATTCAACTATGTGCAAGAGGGAAAATATACCTTCTGCACCCCTGGGCATATGGGCGGCTCTGCCTATCAAAAAAGCCCGGTAGGCTGCTTGTTTTATGATTTCTTCGGCGGTAATACCTTAAAGGCCGATGTTTCTATTTCGGTGACGGAGTTGGGGTCGCTGCTCGACCATAGCGGCCCACATCTGGAGGCTGAAGAGTATATTGCGCGTGCTTTCGGCGCGGAACAAAGCTATATGGTGACCAACGGGACTTCAACGTCGAACAAAATTGTCGGCATGTATTCCGCTCCGGCGGGAAGTACCCTGCTTATCGATCGCAACTGCCATAAATCGCTGGCGCATTTACTGATGATGAGTGACGTTGTGCCGTTATGGTTAAAACCGACGCGCAATGCGCTGGGGATCCTCGGCGGTATTCCGAAGCGCGAGTTTACCCGCGATGTGATACAGCAAAAGGTAAATGCTGCGGGTGGTGCTGGATGGCCTGTACATGCGGTGATCACCAACTCCACCTATGACGGACTGTTGTACAACACCACCTGGATTAAAGAAACCCTCGACGTGTCGTCGATCCACTTTGACTCTGCCTGGGTACCCTACACCCATTTTCACTCGATCTATCAGGGAAAAAGCGGCATGAGCGGCGATCGCATTGCCGGGAAAGTTATCTTTGAAACGCAGTCGACGCATAAAATGCTGGCGGCGCTGTCGCAGGCTTCGCTTATCCATATTAAAGGCAGCTACGACGAAGATACCTTTAATGAAGCTTTTATGATGCATACCTCGACCTCGCCGAGCTACCCGATTGTCGCCTCCATCGAAACGGCTGCGGCGATGCTACGTGGTAACTCCGGCAGGCGCCTTATTCAGCGTTCAATTGAACGGGCGCTTGATTTTCGCAAAGAGGTGCAGCGGCTACGTGAAGAGTCTGACGGTTGGTTCTTTGATATCTGGCAGCCGGAAGAGGTGGGGGAAGCGCAGTGCTGGCCAGTCGCACCGGGTGAACAGTGGCACGGCTTTCAGGATGCCGATGATGACCATATGTTCCTCGACCCGGTGAAAGTGACCATTCTGACGCCCGGAATGGATGAGCAAGGTAATATGGATAATGAGGGTATCCCAGCCTCGCTGGTGGCGAAATTCCTCGATGAGCGCGGTGTGGTGGTTGAAAAAACCGGGCCGTATAACCTGTTGTTTCTCTTTAGTATCGGCATTGATAAAACCCGCGCAATGGGACTGCTGCGTGGGTTGACGGAATTTAAGCGCTCTTACGATCTGAATCTGCGAGTGAAGAATATGTTGCCAGATCTCTATGCTGAGGATCCGGATTTTTATCGCAACATGCGCATTCAGGAACTGGCTCAGGGTATTCATCGCTTGATTCGCCAGCACCAGCTTTCTCAACTGATGCTGCGTGCCTTTGATGTTCTGCCTGAGATGAAAATGACACCTTACCGAGCCTGGCAGCGGCAAATTAAAGGTGAAGTGGAGACCATTGAGCTGGAGAATCTGGTCGGACGCATTTCAGCCAATATGATCCTGCCGTATCCACCGGGAGTTCCGCTGCTGATGCCTGGGGAAATGATTACCGAAGAGAGCCGGGCGGTACTCGATTTCCTGTTAATGCTGTGTTCGATTGGGCGCCATTATCCGGGTTTTGAAACCGACATCCACGGGGCGAAACGTGATGAAGACGGCGTGTATTGGGTTCGAGTCTTAAAAAATGACTAAGTGCTTGCGCGATTACGGGTGGCGCGAGTAACTTTGCAGGCTTCAACAGGAGGGGTTTTACGATGCTGGGTTTAAAACGGGTTCACCATATCGCCATCATTGCGACGGATTATGCGAAGAGTAAAGCTTTCTACTGCGACATTTTGGGATTTACTCTCCAGGGTGAGTTTTACCGTGAAGAGCGCGATTCGTGGAAGGGCGATCTGGCGTTAAATGGCGAATATGTCATTGAACTGTTTTCTTTCCCGTTTCCTCCTTCGCGCCCAAGCCGTCCTGAAGCCTGCGGATTACGTCATCTGGCGTTTAGCGTTGATGACATTGATGCCGCCGTTGCCCATCTTGAGGCGCACGGTGTCGCTTGTGAAGGCGTACGTATCGATCCGTTCACCGATAAGCGCTTCACCTTTTTCAATGATCCCGATGGCTTGCCGCTGGAAATCTATCAACAGTAATTCTTGTCAGAAGGTGTCCTGCCGGGTAACGTGCCGGACACGCTTTCCTCAGTCAGTACTCACATGATGATGATCTCAGATCTTGCGCAAACGCTCCAACCGTACCGCCAGTTTTTGCTGGCCTTCAGCGGCGGGCTGGATTCGACCGTTCTTTTGCACCGCCTGGTCCGTTGGCGTGAACAAGATCCAACCATTCAACTGCGGGCGATTCATATTCACCACGGGCTAAGCGCCAATGCCGATGGCTGGGTGGCGCACTGCCAGCAAGTTTGTCAGCAGTGGCAGGTGCCGCTTTTAGTCGAACGAGTGGTGCTCGGCGATGAGGGGCTGGGGATTGAGGCTCACGCGCGGCAAGCTCGCTATCAGGCATTCCGTATGGCGCTTTTGCCTGGAGAAGCACTCGTTACCGCACAACATCTTGATGATCAGTGTGAAACCTTCCTGCTGGCGCTTAAGCGGGGGAGTGGACCGACCGGATTATCGGCGATGTCGGGTGAATCTAACTTTGCCGGAACGAAACTGTTGCGCCCGCTGCTCAATGAACGTCGCGAGTCGCTATATCAGTGGGCAATGACTCATCAGCTCACCTGGATTGAAGATGAAAGTAACCAGGATGATGCTTACGACCGTAATTTTCTCCGCCTACGTGTCGTTCCGTTACTCAACGCACGCTGGCCGCATTTTGCTGAGGCCGTAGCCCGTAGCGCCAGCCTGTGCGGCGAGCAGGAACAACTGCTTGACGAAATGCTTGCAGCGGAGCTCGCCACGCTGATGGCGGAGGACGGTTCTCTGGCTGTCGAGCCGTTAACTACGCTGAGCGCGCCGCGTCGGGCTGCGCTGCTGCGGCGTTGGCTCGGTGCGCACAATGCGCTGATGCCTTCTCGCGATGTACCGGAGCGCATCTGGCGTGAAGTCGCACAGGCGCGAGAAGATGCATTTCCTTGCCTACGTCTGGGCGATTTTACCGTTCGTCGTTATCAGCAGCGGCTGCATTGGGTTAAGTATATTCCGGGTCAGACAGAAGCCGTGCTGAGCTGGCCCGATATTTTAGAACCGCTGTTGTTACCCGCTGATCTTGGTGAGCTGGCGTTACAACCTGGTGGGGCGTTACGTGAGCCGAATCAGGGAGATACGGTGACAATACGCTTTCGCGCCAGCGGTAATCTACATATCGTGGGCCGCCACGGTGGCCGCAAGCTGAAGAAGATATGGCAGGAACTGGGCGTAGCCCCTTGGCGTCGTGATACTACGCCGTTACTGTTTTATGGCGAAACGCTGATTGCTGCCGCCGATGACCTGTTTGTCACGCAAGAGGGGCGAGTAGAGCAAGGTAAAGGCGTACAGATGGTGTGGAGGAAAACGGGTGACCAGGGCCACCCGTTTTGATTCAGGACTCACTGACCACGACGGTACCGATTTCCGGGTGGCTGAAACTGGCGATTTTATCCAGGCGTAGCTCGCGGACGTCGCCGGCGAGTTCCACTACCAGATACTCGATGTTTTTGCGCGAGATCAGATCGTTGGCCTTCCCTTGCAGCTGTTCGCCATCTTTGAGCGCCAGCGCCAGAACTAAATGGTGCTGGCAGGCAAGTTCGAGGTTGTCATAATCATCGCAATTGATGGGTTGATAAGTATCATTCATTGACATAATCGCTCACCAGTAAGTTTGCTGCCGCATAAGCGGCCTTTTCCCTGACTGACTCAGAAAGGGCCTGATCCGCCGCAATCTCATTCAATGTTTTCAACACGCAACCGAGCGCGTCCGAAATATACCCCAGATCCCCGCTGGCTATTTCCGCATACCGCTTGCGTATTAACTCACAATATTTGTCCACATGCCCTCCTGTCAGCATCCTGACTCAACCGTGGGATGTAAGTTTAAGCCTACGAAGATAAACTCTGTTTAGCAAGGTGACTATACCATAGTCATTTAAGCAATATCAGCAGGATGAAACGGGATCCTTTGATTGCTGACAGCCTTTTGTCGTGAGTTTAGCTACAATGTACGCCATTTTTATTAGGAGTTTATTCATGGCGCTGAAAGCGACGATTTATAAAGCGACGGTGAACGTGGCTGACCTGGACCGTAACCAGTTTCTGGATGCCAGTCTGACGTTAGCTCAGCATCCGTCTGAAACCCAGGAGCGCATGATGCTGCGGCTGCTGGCGTGGATCAAATATGCCAACGAGCGTCTGCAGTTTACCCGCGGTTTGTCTTCCGATGATGAAGCGGAGCTCTGGCTGCTTAACGATCATCTGGGCGTTGATTTATGGATTGAACTGGGGCTGCCTGACGATCGGCGGATTAAAAAAGCTTGCTCACGGGCACAAGAGGTTGCGCTGTTTGCCTATAATAGTCGGGCGGCTGAAATTTGGTGGCAGCAGAATAAGAGTAAACTGGCACAGTTTTCGAAGCTGACGGTCTGGTATTTGGATGATACTCAACTGGCGCAGCTCAGTGCATTTGCCGATCGTACGATGATACTGCAGGCGACTATCCAGGATGGCAGTATCTGGTTATCCGACGCTAAGAATAATCTGGAAATTAACTTAACGGCCTGGCAAACACCCGCATGATTACCATTAGCCGCAGCGTGGCGATTGCGGATGAAGAGATCTCTCTTTCCGGTATACGTGCGCAGGGCGCGGGTGGTCAGCACGTGAATAAGGCATCAACGGCTATTCATTTGCGCTTTGATATTAAGGCATCAAGCCTGCCTGAGTATTATAAGGAACGTCTGCTTGCTGCCAGCCACCACTTAATTTCTGCTGACGGTGTGGTTATCATTAAGGCTCAGGAATATCGCAGCCAGGAAATGAATCGCGAAGCGGCGATTGCTCGCCTGGTTGCCCTAATACAAGAATTAACCGCAGTGCAAAAAAGTCGCCGGGAGACGCGACCGACTCGGGCATCCAAAGAGCGTCGACTTGCCTCTAAGGCGCAAAAATCCTCAGTCAAAGCGCTGCGTGGGAAAGTTCGTCCTTAAGGCGTGACGAACGGGTGGAATGGATTATAAGGAATTTACAGTGAAGAAAATCGTATTTTCAGTCGTGGCGGCCTGTTCGCTTTTTGCGCTGTTTGGCTGTAATCATCGTTCGGAAGTTGAAACGTTACAACCTACACCGATGGAAGAGCTCAAACCGATGCAGCAGAGCTGGCGTGGCGTATTGCCTTGTGCCGATTGTGAAGGTATCGAAACCACGCTCTTTCTGGAGAAAGATGGTACCTGGGTCATGAATGAACGCTATCAGGGGGTTAGCCGCGAGCCTTCCTCTTTTGCTTCCTACGGTATCTGGGCGCGCACTGCCGATAAACTGGTGCTGACTGATAGTAAGGGCGAGAAGTCTTATTATCGTGCAAAAGGCGACAAGCTAGAAATGCTCGATCGTGACGGTAATCCCATTGAGTCGACGCTGAATTATACGCTTGAGTCGGTCAAAGCCAGCCTGCCGATAACACCGATGGCGATGCGTGGAATGTACTTCTATATGGCGGATGCGGCGACATTTACCGATTGTGCGACCGGTAAGCGAGTGGCTGTGGCTAACAACGCTCAGCTCGAGCGTGGCTATGCTGCTGCGCGTGGTACAGATACACGTCCAGTATTGCTGGTGGTAGAAGGGCATTTTACCCTCGAAGCTAACCCTGATACGGGAGAGCCGGTTAAAGTTCTGGCGACGGATTCTGCAGGGTCGTTTTATCAAAACAAAGATTGCAATACTCGTTGATTAATTCAGCCCTACGAGGCGGCTTGTTTTAATATAGACCCCCAGCTTTAGATGCCCGGCGTACAGTAATTGTGTTTCGGGCTTAAAGGTGGAAACGTCGCCTTCGCGCATATGCAGCAGGTCTGAGGGGCTAATCCAGCCCGGCTGCGCCATTGTCAGCGGATGCCCGGCTTTAGCGAAGGCATCGCTGACAAACTCAGAACAAAACCAGGTTTTCTTATCTTCGGGAGCAATGTCGCTTAGCTGAGCTTTGGCCAGACCGTTAACGCACTGTTGGCGAAAATCTCTGGAGAAAGGATTCAGAGAACACATCTGCTTTGTCATCATAAAAGGGATGAATTCAATAATGCCGCGATAGTTATAGCCGCTGTCTTTATTTTTATAAGCGAAGTTTTTAATTTCTGCGGCCTGTTGAGGTGTGAGGTCTGGCGCCCTTAGGGCAAATAGTTTATCGCTGTGCTGCATTGCTTGCTTAAGGGATACAATCTGTACTCCAGCGCCTGTGGCTTCTGCAACCTGGCTATCCCCGAGGTAGATGGCGACGTGGCTAACGGAAGATGTGCTGAAAGCACGGATCCCCAGCGATGTGACGCCAATACTGGAAGAGAAAAGCAAGTCTCCGGGGCGCAGGTCTTTTTCGCTAATCTCAAGCAGTGCTTTATCTGTAATTGAGCCCTGACGTTGAAGTTTGATTGCCCATTGTTTTGATTGCTTGTTAATAGTCGATTCTGAAGGATCAGGCTGGCTGAGGTCCATCGTACAGGCGCAAAGCAATACAGATATGAGAAAAAGTAAGCCGTAACTTGCAGCTCGGTTAGCCATGATTACAATCCTTGTAAAAAAAGAGGCTCTGAAAAATCAGAGCCCCTTTTTGGTATTAACCTTTAATTTGTGCGACCAGGTAATCTACGATATCGCCGGTCTTGATCAACTGTTTCTCTCCGTGACGACGGTGTTTATACTCAATATCGTCGTTGTCGAGGTTGCGATCGCCCAGCACAATGGTGTGTGGGATACCAATTAGCTCCATATCGGCAAACATCACGCCCGGACGCTCTTTGCGGTCGTCCATCAGTACTTCGATACCTTGAGCGGTCAGCTCAGCGTACAGCTTCTCGGCCAGCTCCTGCACACGATAGGATTTGTGCATGTTCATTGGCAGAATAGCAACCTGGAACGGTGCAATAGCTTCCGGCCACAAAATCCCGCGATCGTCAAAGTTCTGCTCAATGGCCGCAGCCACCACACGAGTCACCCCGATACCGTAGCAACCCATGGTCAGAATCTGGTTGCGACCATCTTCGCCCTGTACGGAGGCTTTCATCGCTTCTGAGTACTTGGTGCCTAACTGGAAGATATGACCCACTTCAATACCGCGTTTAATCAACAGTGTCCCCTGACCGTCTGGGCTAGGGTCACCGGCAACAACGTTACGAATGTCAGCTACTTCTGGAGTCGCTACGTCGCGATCCCAGTTAATACCGAAGTAGTGCTTACCATCCACGTTCGCGCCAGCGGCAAAATCGCTCATTGCCGCAACGGTGCGGTCAATAACCACGGGAATCGGCATGTTGACTGGCCCAAGAGAACCTGGACCTGCTTTCACAACGGCGCGGATTTCTTCTTCGGTGGCGAAGGTTAACGGGCTGGCAACCTGCGGCAGCTTCTCGGCTTTGACTTCGTTCAGCTCGTGGTCGCCGCGAACCAGCAGGGCAACCAGAGGATATGCGCTGTCTTCTACCGCTTTCACCAGCAGGGTTTTCACGGTTTTCTCGATTGGCAGATTGAACTGCTCAACCAGTTCGGCGATGGTTTTCGCATTCGGCGTATCGACCAGCGTCATTTCTTGGGTTGCATCAGCGCGTGGTTCTTTCGGCGCAACAGCTTCGGCGAACTCAATGTTGGCCGCGTAATCGGAAGAATCAGAGAAGATCACATCATCTTCGCCGCTCAGCGCCAGTACCTGGAATTCATGGGAAGCGCTGCCGCCGATAGAGCCGGTATCAGCCTGCACCGCACGGAAATCCAGATCCATACGGGTGAAGATTTTGCTGTAGGCCTCGTACATCTTGTCATAGGTCTCTTGCAGAGATTCCTGAGAAGTATGGAAAGAGTAGGCATCTTTCATCAGGAATTCGCGTGAGCGCATGACGCCAAAGCGAGGACGGACTTCATCACGGAACTTTGTTTGAATCTGGAAGAAATTCAGCGGCAACTGCTTATAGGAGTTCAGCTCGTTGCGAATCAGATCGGTGATGACTTCTTCATGAGTCGGACCGAGTACGAAAGGACGATCGCCTCGATCAGCAATGCGCAGCAGTTCCGGGCCGTACTGCTCCCAACGTCCGCTCTCTTGCCACAGTTCAGATGGCTGAACGACCGGCATTAACACCTCGATCGCACCGGCGTTGTTCATCTCTTCACGCACGATGTTTTCGACTTTTTTCAGGACGCGCACGCCGGTCGGTAACCAGGTATACAACCCAGAGGCCAGCTTGCGGATCATCCCGGCGCGCAGCATCAGCTGATGGCTGATGACTTCGGCGTCGGCAGGTGTCTCCTTCAGAGTGGAGAGCAGATATTGGCTAGTACGCATGTTGTTACGGTTCCATTTGGGCGATCGGTACAGGCCGAAAGCCAGCCTGACACAAAAAAAGTGGTTTAGTTTACCAGTGTGGCAAAGATGCCAAAAGAGAGGAAAATAAAATTAGCGTGGTTCGAGAGAAAAGACTTCAAAACCGGACGAAATCACCCGCCAGCGCACGTTAAAATCAAGCAGCCAGACGGCATATGTTTTTCCTGCTTCTTCTTCCTTGCGATAAGCCGGTCGCGGATCTTGCGCTAGTACTTCGGTGATAAACATCTTCAGCCGTGGGTAGCGTTTTTCCAGCGTCAAAAGCTGAGCTTCTGTTTCTGGCGTGAAGCAGACCGCCATTTCCGCCAGCGGAGCCTGCTGAGCATAGCTGGCGCTGGCGTCTGGCAATGCCTCTGCAAACGGCAGGTAAGGTTTTATGTCGACCACTGGAGTTCCATCTACCAGATCCAGGCTCCCTAGCTCAAGAATAACCTGCTCTTTCTGACAGCGAATACTTTTTAGCTCAACCAGCGACATGCCTATTGGGTTAGGGCGAAAGGTTGAACGGGTGGCGAATACGCCCATCCGCGCATTTCCTCCGAGGCGAGGCGGGCGGACGGTTGGGTGCCAGCCGCCTTCCATCGTCTGATGAAAAACAAACAGCACCCAGAGATGACTGAAATCCTCCAGGCCGCGTACGGCATCGGCCTGGTTGTAAGGAGGCAAGAGGTGTAATTCGCCGCCACCATTTTTGACCAATCCAGGCTGGCGGGGGACGGCAAACTTTTCTTTATATGGCGAGCGAATCACGCCTATCTGTGCAAACTGAAAGGCACTCATTGCGCCGAAACGTTAAGAGCCGAGCCAAAGCAAACAGCCTGACGGTAACAGCCTGGCGTACCGCTGGTGACTTCACAACGATGCAGCAAAACGGCATTCGCTTGCATTTTTGCAGCGTTAACCTGCATACGTTTACGGGCTGTCGGGATATTTGGCGGAGAGTCTTGATTCGATGCCTGACATGATTCACCGGTAACTTCGTCCAGTTCGCGGAAAGGTTTACCCACCAATTCTGCGGCATCAGTATAGATTCTTACCGGAGCCGGACGCGTCGCTTTCGGCTTTGTCGGTTCTGATTTGGCTGGCGGACTTACCATACTTTGTGCAGGGCCAACAGGAGATCTGCTTAACATCGAACAGCCGCTTAACATGAGTGCTAACAAACAGACCGGTAAAGCACGCATAGTATTTCCTCAGTAAATAATAAAACAGGGCGCTATTGAATCAGGTGCTTGCATAAATGACAAGGCGGGCATAAAGCCCGCCCTGCATGATATTACGCTGAAAAAAGATTACCAGCCTTTCACTGCGCCGCCGTTAAAGATTTTGTTAGCCGCTTCGTAAACTTCGTCACTTTGGTAGGCTTGAACAAATTTCTTAACATTTTCCGCATCTTTGTTGTCTTCACGAGCAACAATCAGGTTCACGTATGGAGAATCTTTACCTTCCACAAAAATACCGTCTTTTGCTGGCGTCAGACCAATCTGGCTGGCGTAGGTGGTATTGATAACCGCCAGGGCGATCTGTGCATCATCCAGAGAACGTGGAAGCTGTGGTGCTTCCAACTCAACAATTTTCAGGTTTTTCGGGTTTTCAATAACATCCAGAGAGGTTGGCAGCAGACCCACACCTTCTTTCAGTTTGATCAGACCAACTTGCTGCAACAGCAGCAGTGAGCGACCAAGGTTTGTCGGATCGTTAGGGATTGCGACCTGAGAACCCGGTTGCAACTCGTCCAGTGATTTGATTTTTTTCGAATAACCGGCAATGGGGTAGACGAAAGAGTTACCCACGGAAACCAGTTTGTAGCCACGGTCTTTAATCTGCTGATCAAGATAAGGTTTATGCTGGAAGGCGTTAACATCGATATCGCCTTTGCTCAGCGCTTCGTTCGGCAGAACGTAGTCGTTGAAGGTTACCAGCTCAACATCAAGGCCGTATTTTTCTTTTGCTACTTTCTGCGCGACTTCAGCAACCTGCTGTTCCGCACCGACGATAACGCCGACTTTAATATGATTTGGATCTTTTTCATCCTGACCGCAACCCACCAGAGCCAGAGAACCGATTAACGCACCGACAGCCGCAAAGGTTTTGAAATTAAAGGCCATGTTATTTCCTTCCTGTAAGATTCTGTATTGTGTGTAATGTTATTTGTGAGTCACAGCCCGGACGATACGATCGCCAGAGAATTGAATTAAATAAACCAGAATAACCAGTAATACCAGTACGGTATTCATCACGGTTGCATTGTAGCCGATATAGCCATACTGGTAGCCAATCTGCCCCAGGCCACCGGCACCTACAGCACCGCCCATCGCGGAATAGCCAACCAGGGTAATTAGCGTGATAGTTGCCGCATTCACCAGACCCGGCAGCGCTTCCGGCAGCAGGACTTTACGCACGATCTGCATCGGCGTTGCGCCCATAGCGCGTGATGCTTCGATAAGACCGGTCGGAATCTCCAATAGGGCGTTTTCCACCATACGAGCAATAAAGGGTGCGGCACCAACTGTCAACGGGACGATTGCTGCCTGCAGACCAATCGATGTCCCGACAATAATACGAGTGAATGGAATCATCCATACCAGCAAGATGATAAAAGGAATTGAGCGGAAGATGTTAACGACCGCAGACAGCGTACGGTACAGCTTCGCGTTAGCCGCAATTTGCCCTGGACGGGTGACATACAGCAATACGCCGACCGGTAGGCCGAGAACAAAACCGAAGAAGCCGGAGACAAACGTCATGGCCAGCGTTTCCCATACGCCGCGAACCAGCAGCCAGATCATTGGTTCAGACATATCCCAGTACCTCTACTTTTACATGATGTTCCTGCAGCCAGGCGATTGCGGCCTGGGTATCTTCCTGTGTGCCGTGCATTTCGGTCAGCATAATGCCGAACTTCACACCGCCAGCGTAATCCATCTGCGCGCTAATAATGTTGTTGTTCACATTAAAGCGACGAGCGGTTTCAGAGAGAAGCGGGGCATCAACGGAATGGCCAGTGAACTCCATGCGCAGCATCGGTACGCTATCAGGAAGAGCCTCAGGTTTCAGGCGAGCCTGATAATCATCCGGGATATCCAGATGCAGCGTTGACTGAATAAACTGCTGCGCCAGCGGCGTTTTGGGATGAGAGAAGACTTCGCTCACCGTATCCTGTTCAATCAGCTGACCGTTGCTGATAACAGCAACGCAGTCACAGATGCGTTTGACCACATCCATTTCATGAGTGATAAGCAGAATCGTCAGGCCCAGGCGACGATTGATATCTTTCAGCAACTCCAGAATCGAACGAGTGGTCGCTGGATCCAGGGCGCTGGTGGCTTCATCGCAGAGCAGAACCTTCGGGTTGCTGGCTAACGCGCGCGCAATGGCGACGCGCTGCTTTTGCCCGCCTGAGAGGTTCGCCGGGTAGCTATCGTGTTTGTCTTCCAGCCCAACGAGAGCAAGCAGCTCGGTAACCCGGCGCTTAATTTCATCTTTAGGCGTATTGTCGAGCTCCAGAGGCAGGGCAACGTTGCCGAACACGGTACGTGAGGCAAGCAGGTTAAAGTGCTGGAAGATCATGCCAATCTGACGGCGAGCGCGGGTCAGCTCTTTTTCGGAAAGCGCCGTTAGCTCCTGGCCATCAACTTGCACGCTGCCTTCAGTAGGGCGTTCAAGCAAGTTAACACAGCGGATCAAGGTACTTTTACCCGCGCCAGAAGCGCCGATGACGCCATAAATCTGACCAGCAGGCACATGCAGGCTGACATCGTTCAGCGCCTGTATGCTGCGGTTCCCTTGTTGGAACACTTTGGTGATATTCGAAAGTTTAATCATCAGTTATTTATTATCGTTTAGCCGTTTGCCGTGGCATTTTCTTCTGCCGTGTCCAGGCGATGCCTGTCAATGAAATGGATGTTAAGGCATCCAGACGTCTAAATCAATCTGACTCTGTATAATGAGCACTTTCTTGCGTCTGGAAACATGCGATACTAATCAGACTAGCCTTTATCAGGAGCAAACCGGTGGCAAAGTCAGTACCCGCAATTTTTCTTGACCGTGATGGCACAATTAATGTTGATCACGGATACGTGCACGAAATCGACAACTTTGAATTTATTGATGGCGTCATTGACGCAATGCGTCAATTAAAGGAGATGGGTTATGCGCTGGTGGTGGTGACCAATCAGTCCGGCATTGCCCGCGGTAAATTTACTGAAGATCAGTTTGAAACGCTGACTGAGTGGATGGACTGGTCGTTGGCTGACCGTGGCGTTGATCTGGATGGTATCTATTATTGTCCGCATCACCCGCAGGGTACTGTAGAAGAATTTCGTCAGACCTGTGACTGCCGCAAGCCGCATCCTGGAATGTTTATCTCGGCGCGCGACTATCTGCATATAGATATGGCTGCTTCATATATGGTAGGCGATAAAGTAGAAGATATGCAGGCGGCTTTGGCTGCAGATATTGGGACAAAAGTATTAGTTCGTACTGGCAAGCCAGTCACTCCGGAAGCGGAAAATGCCGCGGATTGGGTGCTTAATAGCCTGGCGGACCTGCCTGATGCCATCAAAAAGCAGCAAAAGTAAACGTTACGTATAAAAGTTGAGCGGTTGAAATAAAATTGTATTTTTCCGCTTGTCACCGCCGAAGAACTTCCTATAATGCGCTCCCACTGACACGGCAGATGTGAATCACTTCACACAAACAGCCGGGTCGGTTGAAGAGAAAAGCCTGAAAATAAGGTTGACTCTGAAAGAGGAAAGCGTATTATATGCCACCTCGCAACGGTGAGCGAAAGCCGCGTTGCACTGCTCTTTAACAATTTATCAGACAATCTGTGTGGGCACTCAAAGTGACATGGATTCTTAACGTCGCAAGACAAAAAATGAATACCAAGTCTCTGAGTGAACATACGTAATTCATTACGAAGTTTAATTCACGAGCATCAAACTTAAATTGAAGAGTTTGATCATGGCTCAGATTGAACGCTGGCGGCAGGCCTAACACATGCAAGTCGAGCGGTAGCACAGAGAGCTTGCTCTCGGGTGACGAGCGGCGGACGGGTGAGTAATGTCTGGGAAACTGCCTGATGGAGGGGGATAACTACTGGAAACGGTAGCTAATACCGCATAACGTCGCAAGACCAAAGTGGGGGACCTTCGGGCCTCATGCCATCAGATGTGCCCAGATGGGATTAGCTTGTTGGTGAGGTAACGGCTCACCAAGGCGACGATCCCTAGCTGGTCTGAGAGGATGACCAGCCACACTGGAACTGAGACACGGTCCAGACTCCTACGGGAGGCAGCAGTGGGGAATATTGCACAATGGGCGCAAGCCTGATGCAGCCATGCCGCGTGTATGAAGAAGGCCTTCGGGTTGTAAAGTACTTTCAGCGAGGAGGAAGGCATTAAGGTTAATAACCTTAGTGATTGACGTTACTCGCAGAAGAAGCACCGGCTAACTCCGTGCCAGCAGCCGCGGTAATACGGAGGGTGCAAGCGTTAATCGGAATTACTGGGCGTAAAGCGCACGCAGGCGGTCTGTCAAGTCGGATGTGAAATCCCCGGGCTCAACCTGGGAACTGCATTCGAAACTGGCAGGCTAGAGTCTTGTAGAGGGGGGTAGAATTCCAGGTGTAGCGGTGAAATGCGTAGAGATCTGGAGGAATACCGGTGGCGAAGGCGGCCCCCTGGACAAAGACTGACGCTCAGGTGCGAAAGCGTGGGGAGCAAACAGGATTAGATACCCTGGTAGTCCACGCTGTAAACGATGTCGACTTGGAGGTTGTTCCCTTGAGGAGTGGCTTCCGGAGCTAACGCGTTAAGTCGACCGCCTGGGGAGTACGGCCGCAAGGTTAAAACTCAAATGAATTGACGGGGGCCCGCACAAGCGGTGGAGCATGTGGTTTAATTCGATGCAACGCGAAGAACCTTACCTACTCTTGACATCCAGAGAACTTAGCAGAGATGCTTTGGTGCCTTCGGGAACTCTGAGACAGGTGCTGCATGGCTGTCGTCAGCTCGTGTTGTGAAATGTTGGGTTAAGTCCCGCAACGAGCGCAACCCTTATCCTTTGTTGCCAGCGGTCCGGCCGGGAACTCAAAGGAGACTGCCAGTGATAAACTGGAGGAAGGTGGGGATGACGTCAAGTCATCATGGCCCTTACGAGTAGGGCTACACACGTGCTACAATGGCATATACAAAGAGAAGCGACCTCGCGAGAGCAAGCGGACCTCATAAAGTATGTCGTAGTCCGGATCGGAGTCTGCAACTCGACTCCGTGAAGTCGGAATCGCTAGTAATCGTGGATCAGAATGCCACGGTGAATACGTTCCCGGGCCTTGTACACACCGCCCGTCACACCATGGGAGTGGGTTGCAAAAGAAGTAGGTAGCTTAACCTTCGGGAGGGCGCTTACCACTTTGTGATTCATGACTGGGGTGAAGTCGTAACAAGGTAACCGTAGGGGAACCTGCGGTTGGATCACCTCCTTACCTTAAAGAACCTGCCTTTGTAGTGCTCACACAGATTGTCTGATGAAAAATTAGCAGTAAAAAATCTCTGCAGGCTTGTAGCTCAGGTGGTTAGAGCGCACCCCTGATAAGGGTGAGGTCGGTGGTTCAAGTCCACTCAGGCCTACCAAATTTGCCCTGATACTGTGTTGTGAAACGACTCGCATACGTCAGTATGCTTCGTCATTCCACGCCTTGTCTCAGGACAAATTATCGGTACAGAGATAAGTTTTTACGATGGGGTTATAGCTCAGCTGGGAGAGCGCCTGCCTTGCACGCAGGAGGTCTGCGGTTCGATCCCGCATAGCTCCACCATCCTTTTACTGCAAAAAACAAGAAAACTTCAGAGTGTACCTGAAAAGGTGCACTGCGAAGTTTTGCTCTTTAAAAATCTGGATCAAGCTGAAAATTGAAACGACACGCTGCATCTGTTCTCCGTAAATAAGAACAGCATGACGGTGTGTTCGAGTCTCTCAAATTTTTGCAATCATGAAGTGTTTTACGAAACATCTTCGGGTTGTGAGGTTAAGCGACTAAGCGTACACGGTGGATGCCCTGGCAGTCAGAGGCGATGAAGGACGTGCTAATCTGCGATAAGCGTCGGTAAGGTGATATGAACCGTTATAACCGACGATTTCCGAATGGGGAAACCCAGTGTGATCCGTCACACTATCGTTAAGTGAATACATAGCTTAACGAAGCGAACCGGGGGAACTGAAACATCTAAGTACCCCGAGGAAAAGAAATCAACCGAGATTCCCCCAGTAGCGGCGAGCGAACGGGGAGGAGCCCAGAGTCTGAATCAGTTTGTGTGTTAGTGGAAGCGTCTGGAAAGTCGCAGGGTACAGGGTGATACTCCCGTACACAAAAACGCACAGGCTGTGAACTCGAAGAGTAGGGCGGGACACGTGGTATCCTGTCTGAATATGGGGGGACCATCCTCCAAGGCTAAATACTCCTGACTGACCGATAGTGAACCAGTACCGTGAGGGAAAGGCGAAAAGAACCCCGGCGAGGGGAGTGAAACAGAACCTGAAACCGTGTACGTACAAGCAGTAGGAGCCCACTTGTTGGGTGACTGCGTACCTTTTGTATAATGGGTCAGCGACTTATATTCTGTAGCAAGGTTAACCGTATAGGGGAGCCGCAGGGAAACCGAGTCTTAACTGGGCGTTAAGTTGCAGGGTATAGACCCGAAACCCGGTGATCTAGCCATGGGCAGGTTGAAGGTTGGGTAACACTAACTGGAGGACCGAACCGACTAATGTTGAAAAATTAGCGGATGACTTGTGGCTGGGGGTGAAAGGCCAATCAAACCGGGAGATAGCTGGTTCTCCCCGAAAGCTATTTAGGTAGCGCCTCGTGAACTCATCTTCGGGGGTAGAGCACTGTTTCGGCTAGGGGGTCATCCCGACTTACCAACCCGATGCAAACTACGAATACCGAAGAATGTTATCACGGGAGACACACGGCGGGTGCTAACGTCCGTCGTGAAGAGGGAAACAACCCAGACCGCCAGCTAAGGTCCCAAAGTCATGGTTAAGTGGGAAACGATGTGGGAAGGCACAGACAGCCAGGATGTTGGCTTAGAAGCAGCCATCATTTAAAGAAAGCGTAATAGCTCACTGGTCGAGTCGGCCTGCGCGGAAGATGTAACGGGGCTAAACCATGCACCGAAGCTGCGGCAGCGACGCTTATGCGTTGTTGGGTAGGGGAGCGTTCTGTAAGCCGTTGAAGGTGGCCTGTGAGGGTTGCTGGAGGTATCAGAAGTGCGAATGCTGACATAAGTAACGATAAAGCGGGTGAAAAGCCCGCTCGCCGGAAGACCAAGGGTTCCTGTCCAACGTTAATCGGGGCAGGGTGAGTCGACCCCTAAGGCGAGGCCGAAAGGCGTAGTCGATGGGAAACAGGTTAATATTCCTGTACTCGGTGTTACTGCGAAGGGGGGACGGAGAAGGCTATGTTAGCCGGGCGACGGTTGTCCCGGTTTAAGCATGTAGGCGGATGTTCCAGGTAAATCCGGAACGTCATTCAACGCTGAGGTGTGATGACGAGGCACTACGGTGCTGAAGTAACAAATGCCCTGCTTCCAGGAAAAGCCTCTAAGCATCAGGTAACATCAAATCGTACCCCAAACCGACACAGGTGGTCAGGTAGAGAATACCAAGGCGCTTGAGAGAACTCGGGTGAAGGAACTAGGCAAAATGGTGCCGTAACTTCGGGAGAAGGCACGCTGATGGTAGGTGAAGTGACTTGCTCACGGAGCTGAAATCAGTCGAAGATACCAGCTGGCTGCAACTGTTTATTAAAAACACAGCACTGTGCAAACACGAAAGTGGACGTATACGGTGTGACGCCTGCCCGGTGCCGGAAGGTTAATTGATGGGGTTATCCGTAAGGAGAAGCTCTTGATCGAAGCCCCGGTAAACGGCGGCCGTAACTATAACGGTCCTAAGGTAGCGAAATTCCTTGTCGGGTAAGTTCCGACCTGCACGAATGGCGTAATGATGGCCAGGCTGTCTCCACCCGAGACTCAGTGAAATTGAACTCGCTGTGAAGATGCAGTGTACCCGCGGCAAGACGGAAAGACCCCGTGAACCTTTACTATAGCTTGACACTGAACACTGGTCCTTGATGTGTAGGATAGGTGGGAGGCTTTGAAGTGTGGACGCCAGTCTGCATGGAGCCATCCTTGAAATACCACCCTTTAATGGCTGGTGTTCTAACGTGGACCCGTAATCCGGGTTGCGGACAGTGTCTGGTGGGTAGTTTGACTGGGGCGGTCTCCTCCTAAAGAGTAACGGAGGAGCACGAAGGTTAGCTAATCCTGGTCGGACATCAGGAGGTTAGTGCAATGGCATAAGCTAGCTTGACTGCGAGCGTGACGGCGCGAGCAGGTGCGAAAGCAGGTCATAGTGATCCGGTGGTTCTGAATGGAAGGGCCATCGCTCAACGGATAAAAGGTACTCCGGGGATAACAGGCTGATACCGCCCAAGAGTTCATATCGACGGCGGTGTTTGGCACCTCGATGTCGGCTCATCACATCCTGGGGCTGAAGTAGGTCCCAAGGGTATGGCTGTTCGCCATTTAAAGTGGTACGCGAGCTGGGTTTAGAACGTCGTGAGACAGTTCGGTCCCTATCTGCCGTGGGCGCTGGAGAATTGAGGGGGGCTGCTCCTAGTACGAGAGGACCGGAGTGGACGCATCACTGGTGTTCGGGTTGTCATGCCAATGGCATTGCCCGGTAGCTAAATGCGGAAGAGATAAGTGCTGAAAGCATCTAAGCACGAAACTTGCCCCGAGATGAGTTCTCCCTGACTCCTTGAGAGTCCTGAAGGAACGTTGAAGACGACGACGTTGATAGGCCGGGTGTGTAAGCGTAGCGATACGTTGAGCTAACCGGTACTAATGAACCGTGAGGCTTAACCTTACAACGCCGAAGATGTTTTGGCGGAATTGAGAGAATTTCAGCTTGATACAGATAAACAGAATTTGCCTGGCGGCGACAGCGCGGTGGTCCCACCTGACCCCATGCCGAACTCAGAAGTGAAACGCCGTAGCGCCGATGGTAGTGTGGGGTCTCCCCATGTGAGAGTAGGGAACTGCCAGGCATCAAATTAGCAAGTGAAACCGGGGCATTAAACCGGTGGTTGTAAAGAAATTCGGTGGAGCGGTAGTTCAGTCGGTTAGAATACCTGCCTGTCACGCAGGGGGTCGCGGGTTCGAGTCCCGTCCGTTCCGCCACTTATTAAAAGCCCTGAGCATTTGCTCAGGGCTTTTTCTTTTCTTGTCGTTTAATTATTGCTGATTTAGCAAAAATCCTCTGCATATAGCGATCTTTTTCCCGCTCCTTTCATTCGCCATAATTGTCCTCGTTAACCGATATTGATAAATAAAGAGGAAAATCATGACAATCCCTGCATTTGGTCTTGGCACCTTCCGCCTTAAAGATGATGTGGTAATCGCTTCTGTAAAAACGGCGCTGGAGCTGGGCTATCGCGCCATTGATACCGCACAAATCTATGATAACGAAGCGGCTGTAGGTCAGGCCATTGCTGAAAGTGGCATCGCGCGTGATGAGCTGTTCATCACCACCAAGATCTGGATTGAAAACCTGGGTAAAGACAAGCTGATCGCCAGCCTGAAAGAGAGTTTGCAGAAGCTTCGTACCGACTATGTCGACCTGACGCTGATCCATTGGCCGTCACCGAATGATGCTGTTGCAGTCGAAGAGTTTATGGCCGCCCTACTGGAAGCGAAGAAAGAGGGGCTGACCTGTCAGATTGGTATCTCTAACTTCACTATCCCGCTGATGGAGCGTGCAATTGCTACTGTCGGTGCGGAGAATATCGCGACCAACCAGGTCGAACTGTCTCCGTACCTGCAGAACCGTAAGGTGGTCGATTGGGCGCGTGAGCACGGTATCCATATCACTTCTTATATGACGCTGGCCTACGGTAAAGCTCTGAAAGATGAAGTGATTGCCCGTATCGCCGCTAAACATAATGCGACCCCGGCTCAGGTCATCCTGGCATGGGCGATGGGCGAAGGTTATGCGGTTATCCCATCTTCCACCAAGCGTGAAAACCTGGCGAGCAACCTGAAAGCGCTGGATCTGAAGCTGGATGATGAAGATCGTCAAGCGATCGCTGCGCTGGATTGCAACGACCGCCTGGTAAGCCCGGAAGGCCTGGCGCCGAAGTGGGATTAATCCACGGCCTCCGGCACGGCGGTTTACGCCGCTGCCGGAAGACAGTCTCTTACAGCTCCTTCGGGAGCTGTTTGACGTGCTCACTAAGAAAATCAATAAATGCCCTGATGCGCGTGCTTACGGCCCTGTCGCTGTAGTACACCGCGCTGAATGGCATCTCGACCGGCAGGCGTTTGTCGGCAAGCAATTCAACAAACTCCCCGCTGGCAATCTCTTTATCCACCATATAATCCGACAGGCAAGCGATGCCGTTACCTGCGAGGCAAAGTTGTTTGAGTGTTTCTCCACTGTTAGACGATATTTCACATTCAACCTCCAGCAGTTGGCCATCACAGCAGGAAACGGGCCATGTATTCAATGACAAGGGTTCGCTAAAACCCAGGCACTGGTGATTTTTTAAATCGGCTACGTTTTGCGGTGTACCGAAACAAGCAAGATACTCCGGTGAGGCGATAATTTTGCGGTAGCTATTAAACAACGGTCTGGCGCGCAAACTGGAGTCAGTCAGGGTACCCGCGCGGATGGCAACATCAACTTTACGCTCAATCAGATTTATAAACGTTTCTGAGGAGACCAAAGCAAGACTCATCTCCGGGTAGCGTTCGCGAAAAGGTTTTATCAAAGGCATTAGAAAATGCAGCATCACTGGTGTTGCGGCATCAACACGTAATAATCCTCTTGGCGTCGTCCGACTTTCCAGAAGCTCATTCTCAGCCGCTGCCATTTCCTGAAGCACCACCTGTACACGGCGAAAATAACGCTCCCCCTCTTCGGTCAAACTTAGTTGACGAGTGGTACGGTTAAGCAGGCTAACACTGAGTTTTGACTCCAGCTTTTTCACGGCCCGGCTCACGGCAGAGTTGGCTTGTCCTAACTGTTCAGCCGCGCGACTGAAGCTACCACTCTCTACTACGGCGACAAAGATGGCGATTTCTTCTGAGGTAGCTCTCATTATTGCACCTGTGGCAAAATTCTATTGATATTTTGACTATTTTTGTTATTAAAACATCTCTTCATACTACGTGTCATCTTAATCCTGATGATACGGAGTAAATTATGCCACTGGCGCTACTTGCCTTGACGATCGGTGCCTTTGCTATCGGCACGACTGAATTTGTAATTGTAGGTCTGGTACCTGCAATTGCTGAACAGCTGTCTATCTCATTGCCCTCTGCGGGTTTGCTGGTTTCTATCTACGCGTTAGGCGTGGCGATTGGGGCCCCGGTACTCACCGCATTGACCGGTCGTATGCCGCGTAAGCAGCTACTACTGGCATTGATGGTACTGTTCACCGCTGGTAATCTTTTGGCATGGCAGGCACCAGGCTATGAAACTCTCGTTCTGGCCCGCCTTTTGACAGGTCTGGCACACGGCGTATTCTTCTCGATAGGTTCGACAATTGCCACCAGCCTGGTGCCAAAAGAGAAAGCAGCTTCGGCGATTGCAATTATGTTTGGTGGTCTGACTGTTGCTTTGGTGACCGGTGTTCCGCTAGGCACTTTTATTGGCCAACATTTTGGCTGGCGTGAGACATTCCTGGCGGTATCGATCCTTGGAGCAATAGCGTTAGTTAGCAGCCTGATTCTGGTACCGAATAATATCCCTGGCCGCGTCAGCGCTGGCCTACGTAATCAACTTAAGGTCCTGACTCATCCACGTTTACTGATTATTTATGCTATTACTGCACTTGGTTATGGTGGCGTATTTACCGCTTTTACCTTCCTGGCACCGATGATGCAAGATCTGGCCGGTTTTAGCCCATCAGCAGTGAGTTGGATTTTATTGGGGTATGGTGTTTCGGTCGCAATTGGTAACGTGTGGGGCGGTAAACTGGCAGATAAACATGGCGCCGTTGTAGCGCTGAAGTTTATCTTTGCTGCCCTGGTTGTTCTGCTGTTGGTATTTCAGTTCACGGCAAGTATTCACTATGCCGCGTTAGCGACGATACTGGTGATGGGTATTTTTGCTTTCGGTAATGTTCCTGGTCTACAGGTGTACGTAGTCCAAAAAGCGGAGCAATATACTCCCGATGCGGTTGATGTCGCCTCCGGCTTGAACATTGCAGCATTCAATATTGGTATTGCGTTAGGTTCCGTAATTGGTGGACAGACGGTGGAACATTATGGTTTGGCTCAGACGCCCTGGATTGGCGCGCTGATTGTGCTGGTTGCGTTGTTATTGGTGGTTATTAGCGGTCGGTTCGATAAGCCTCAGCGCTGTGCTACGGGCCTTTCCGTAGAAGGATAACGGTTTCTGGCAAATTGCATTGAAAGTGTATACAAAAATCCCTATAACAGAAGGACCAGCCGCAGTCGGGCTGGTTTCCTGTTATCGAGGTTTGATGCCTAAATTGCGAAAGAATACCTATGCCATGCGCTATGTCGCCGGACAACCCGCGGAGAGAATTTTACCTCCGGGGTCGTTTGCAGGCATTACTCCGGCTTTCCCTTCTGGGGTGCCGTTAAGCTCGGATGAAAAAATCCGCGTACTGGTGTGGAATATCTTCAAACAGCAGCGCGCCGAGTGGAAATCCGTTCTTAATAATTTCGGCAAAGATGCCCACCTGGTGCTGTTACAGGAAGCGCAAACCACGCCTGAGTTAGTAAAATTTGCTACGTCCAATTATCTGGCCGCCGATCAGGTGCCGGCGCTGGTACTGCCTCAGCATCCTTCTGGCGTGATGACGTTAGCCTCTGCTCATCCGATATACTGCTGCCCTCTGCGTGAACGCGAGCCGATCCTGCGGTTGGCGAAGTCAGCGCTAGTGACAGTGTATCCGTTACCAGATGCCCGTTTGCTGATGGTGGTGAATATTCACGCGGTCAATTTCAGCCTTGGCGTCGATGTCTACAGCAAGCAGCTGTTGCCGATAGGCGATCAGATAGCCCATCACAGCGGACCGGTGATTATGGCGGGTGATTTCAACGCCTGGAGCCGTCCGCGAATGAACGCTTTGTACCGCTTTGCGCGGGAAATGTCGCTGCGTGAAGTCCGCTTCTCTGACGATCAGCGCCGTCGCGCTTTTGGTCGTCCGCTTGATTTTGTGTTCTATCGAGGCTTGAGCGTACACGACGCTTCCGTATTGGTGACGCGCGCCTCCGACCACAACCCTCTACTAGTTGAATTCAGTCCCGGCAAGCCTGATTAATTAAGGTATGTCAGGCCTGCCATGGGGCAGGCCTGCGCAAGTATGGTTCTGCCTTTATTACTCAAACAACCGAAGGACAAAGCAATGACAACACGCTCTCATCACGACAATGTCGAAAAACAGTTTGGCTCGCAGGCTAGCGCTTATCTGACTAGTGCTGTACACGCATCCGGGCGCGATCTGCAACGTCTGGCAGAAAGGTTAGCCGATTTTCCGCAGGCTCACGTGCTGGACATGGGATGTGGCGCCGGTCATGCCAGTTTTGCAGCTGCAGGACAGGTTGCACAGGTGGTGGCGTATGATTTATCCAGCCAGATGCTGGAGGTTGTAGCTCAGGCCGCTTCGGATAAAGGGTTTGTTAATATTGCGACTCAGCAGGGTTATGCCGAATCACTGCCTTTCGCTGATGCCAGTTTTGATGTGGTGATTAGCCGCTATTCTGCACATCATTGGCATGATGTCGGTCAGGCATTACGCGAAGTCAAGCGGGTGCTGAAACCGGGAGGAGCCGTAATTATCATGGACGTCATGTCGCCAGGGCATCCGGTTCGTGATGTTTGGCTGCAGACCGTTGAGGCTTTGCGCGATACTTCTCATGTTCGCAATTACTCAAGCGGTGAATGGCTGGCAATGGCGAATGAGGCGGGATTAGTGACGAATAATTTGCTGACCGATCGCTTGCCGCTGGAATTCGGCTCATGGGTTGCCCGGATGCGGACACCAGCGCCTTTGGTGGAGGCTATTCGCCTGTATCAGGAGAGCGCATCGGCAGAGGTTAAGGCTTACTTTGCACTGGAGCTGGATGGATCTTTTACCAGCGATACAATTATGTTTGAGGCTCATAAAGCGATCTAGAGCAGACAAAACAAAAGGCACCACATGGGTGCCTTTTAAAATGAATCCTGGGCTATCAGGATTCAGGTCTGTCGCTGTTTTTCACAAACAGAGTTAACTGATCGCCAGGTTTCAGGTTGCCGGTATCGTTATTCCAGCGCATCACATCGCGAATGTTCACGCCATGGCGTTTTGCAATACTCGATAGCGAGTCGCCTTTGCGCACGCGATAAGTGATGCTATCGCTATTGTTTGCCAGACGCTCTGCACTGCTACCTGCACCGATTACGAGACTCTGACCCACTTTCAGGTTTGATCCGCGAATACCATTCCATTGCTGCAGATCTCTCGTTGATACACCGAGTCGAGATGCTATACCGGAGATAGTATCTCCAGAACGCACTTTGTAACTACGACTGGTCAACGGTCTGTTGTCCGCAAGCTGAGTCGGCTGCACGGCAGCAATGTCACCGGAAGCCAAAGACTCACGCAATTGAGCTGCATGTTTCTGCGGCACCAATACATAGTTAGGCCCATTAGCGCCCAGGGTCGAACCCTTAACACCTGCGTTGAACGTCTTCAGCTTACTAACCGGCATTCCTGCCATATCGGCTAGCTGTGAAATCTCAACCGGGTTGTCGAGGCGTACACGTGCCAGCGCTCGGCTTTCGTCTGCTGTGGGCAGTTTTACGCCATACTGCTTGCTGTTCTTGAGAATATCACTCAAAGCCAGCATTTTAGGTACGTAGATTTTGGTTTCCTGAGGTAATGAGAGTGACCAAAAATCTGTGGGTTTTCCACGTGATTTGTTGGCTTTAATTGCCTTCATTACCCGGCCTTCGCCGCTGTTATATGCTGCGACAGTTAACAACCAGTCGCCGTCGAACATTTTGTTCAGACGTTGCATCATATTCAGCGCTGCAGTTGTTGAGGCGACGATATCACGACGCGCATCATAACTGCGGGTTTGCTTCAGACCATAATTGCGCCCGGTGCTCGGAATGATCTGCCAAATACCTGCGGCATTGGCACCAGACGTTGCATGCGGGTCAAAAGCGCTCTCCACTATGGGTAGTAATACCAGTTCCATAGGCATGTTACGTTTCTTAACTTGCCCGGCTATCCAGTACATATACGGCTCTGCCCGTAAAGTTACATCGTGGAGATAGCTCTTATTTCTCAAATATTTCTGTTTTTGTTCGCGAATCCGGACATTTTCCGGAATTCCCATCTTCAGCTCGTCGCCAATGGAAGCCCACAGATCCTGGTCTTGCGCGTAGAAGGTTCCATCATCTAACCAGCGCGCTTGACTTGTGAACTTACCTGCTTCCCCTTGACTCGCTGCAGAAAGGCTCTGTGCGTGCTGTTGAACGGTGCCATCGTGTTTAGACGCCTGGCACCCTACCAGCAGGACAGAGACGAGTAAAATCGCTCGTGCCTTCATGTGTGTGTCAATAGTTGCTTAAAAGACGAGCAAGAATAACGGTGAAGTCGACCGAAGACAAGAATTAAATATCAGAAGACGTCTTTCTTTGACCTTAACCATGCAAATCTCTCAATAGAGTGTTGCAAATTTGTTTCTTTGGAAATTTCTTTAATTAAATCATCATCATCTGTGCGTAAAAATAAATTTATACGACGCTCATTTTTCAGAATTACGGGCAGTGTATTTTGTTTTTTTGCACGTAACTCATTAACTTTGTGGTAGTAATCATTTATATCCCTATCCAGGGGCAGGATGCTTAATGCAAACTTCATGTTTGCTAAAGTGTACTCATGTGCGCAACATATTAACGTTTCATCCGGAAGAGCGCTGATCTTCATAAATGATTGATACATCTGCTCTGGTGTGCCTTCAAATAACCTACCGCAGCCACCTGAAAACATAGTGTCGCCGCAGAACAGATAAGGTTTCATGAAGAAACAGATGTGTCCTAAAGTGTGACCCGGAGTGGCGAAAATAGAAAATTCACGCTCTAAAACGGAGATGCTATCGCCATCAGCCACAAGGTGAGTGGTTCCCTTATCCAGGGTTTCTGCCGGCCCGTAAACCACGATTGTAGGAAATTTCTCGCGAAGTTGTTTTACTCCGCCAACGTGATCGTGGTGGTGGTGAGTCAATAGAATAGCTTCTGGTTGCCAGTGGTTCTGTTCTATTGCGGTCAACACGGGGGCCGCTTCGCCAGGATCGACTATCAGACAGCGTCCACTATCCTCAGCAAGAACCCAGATGTAGTTGTCCTGAAATGCGGGAATACTGATAAGATTCATAAATTACCTCTCAAAGCATAGCGGAAGGTTGTGATGAAGCCGGCAAGGATACCTCATACAGTGGCAGCGCCCGAGCATTGGTCCAGCATGCCGTGGGGTGAATACTATCGCGAATCACTAGAACGGCAGATGAAACCGTGGCTGGCTAAATTATATGGTTTTCATTTACTTAAAATTGGCAATCTGAGCGCGGAAATCAATACCGAATCCTGCGCTATTTCTCATCAGGTGAATGTTTCTTTGCAGGGTAACCCGATACAGGTGAAAGCCGACCCATTGTATTTACCTTTTGCCGAGAAATCAGTTGATGCCTGTGTACTGGCTCATACTTTGCCATGGTGTAGCGATCCGCACCGCCTGCTGCGGGAGGCGGACAGGGTGCTGATTGATGATGGCTGGATTATTTTAACCAGTTTCAATCCAATGAGTCTGATGGGGTTACGTAAGCTAGTACCCGTGTTACGCAATAAGACCCCGTATAACAGCCGGATGTTTACGTTGACGCGCCAGCTAGATTGGCTGGCGTTGCTGAACTTTGAAGTGCTCCACTGTGGTCGCTATCAGGTGCTACCCTGGTCCCGTCATGGGGGGAAAATGCTTAGTACGCATTTACCCGCTCTGGGCTGCTTACAGCTGATTATTGCTCGTAAACGCACCATACCCTTGACGCTAAACCCGATGAAATCGGGTAAAGCAAAAAACCGGATACGGCAGGCTGTCGGCGCCACACGACAGTGGCGCAAAGGGCAGAATTAACTTTCTGCCTTATAACCGGTATCGTCCTGGGTGGGGTTAGAGGCTGCTGCGCGTGCCAGTTCGTCGCAGCGTTCATTTTCCGGATGGCCGGCATGGCCTTTGACCCATTCCCATTTTATCTTGTGTTGGCCCAGCGCTGTGTCCAGTCGCTGCCAGAGATCGACGTTTTTGACTGGTTTTTTGTCCGCGGTTTTCCAGCCGCGTTTTTTCCAGTTATGGATCCACTGAGTAATCCCCTGGCGAACATACTGGCTGTCGGTGCTGAGAATCACTTCGCACTGTTCTTTCAGCGCTTCCAGAGCGACAATTGCCGCCATCATCTCCATGCGGTTATTAGTCGTAAGATTAAAACCTTCGCTAAAGGTTTTCTCTTTCCCCCGATAGCGTAAAATTGCACCGTAACCGCCTGGGCCTGGATTTCCCAGACAAGAGCCATCGGTGAAAATTTCTACCTGTTTGAGCATCTCTGGTAGACTTCCTGTAATTGAAATCGATACGTAAAACGGTAAGTCTGACATAAATGACCGCTATGAGCACTGCAATTACACGACAGATTGTTCTCGATACTGAAACCACCGGTATGAACCAACTCGGTGTTCATTATGAAGGGCACAAGATAATCGAGATCGGCGCGGTGGAGGTGATTAACCGCCGCCTGACCGGGAATAACTTCCACGTCTATTTAAAACCAGATCGGCTGGTGGACCCTGAAGCATTTGGTGTTCACGGTATTGCTGATGAATTCCTGATGGATAAGCCAGTGTTTGCTGATGTTGCCGATGAGTTTATGGATTACATCCGCGGTGCGGAACTGGTCATCCATAACGCATCGTTCGATATCGGCTTTATGGACTATGAGTTTGGCAAGCTTAAGCGTGGAATTCCGAAAACCGATACGTTTTGTAAGGTCACCGATAGCCTGGCCCTGGCGCGTAGAATGTTCCCGGGCAAGCGTAATAGCCTTGATGCACTTTGCTCGCGTTATGAAATAGACAACAGTAAGCGAACGCTGCACGGGGCGTTGCTCGATGCCCAGATTCTGGCTGACGTTTATCTGATGATGACCGGTGGCCAGACAACAATGGCTTTCTCGATGGAAGGGGAAGGGCAGCAGCAGGCCGGAGAAATAGGAATACAGCGCGTTGTCCGGGCTGCCAGTAAATTACGTGTGCTTTATGCATCGGACGAAGAGCTGATGAACCATGAATCGCGGCTCGATCTGGTACAAAAGAAAGGCGGGAGCTGCCTGTGGCGGGCCTGAATTGTCGGAATATGCATGAAAAATAGTCCGATGGGCGATTTTTGCAGCAAGCGATTCATAAATGAAGAAAAACCATTGACTGAGTAGAGGGGAAACCGTAGTATCTGCCTCGTTCCCAAGGGAACAGTAAGTGGAGCGGTAGTTCAGTCGGTTAGAATACCTGCCTGTCACGCAGGGGGTCGCGGGTTCGAGTCCCGTCCGTTCCGCCACTATTCAGAAAGCCTGAATCAGCAATGATTCAGGCTTTCGTCGTTTTAGGCCTGTGCAATTTTATGAATCAGATCTTCAGGCACTCTTCCATACACTCGACAAAGACCTGCATCGCCGGGCTGACAACTTTGCCCGCGTGATACCCGCATACCGCATTAATAGTCAGCGGTTTTTTACTGAAAGGCAGTTCCGCCAGTTTACCTTCACGCAATTCTTGTTCTACGGCAAATCGCGGCAGGTAGCTTACGCCGAGATTACCCGCCACGCATTGCTTGATACTTTCGATACTCCATAGCTCAATCGTATTTTCCAGGGTAATGCCGCGCTTGCGCAGCTCGCTTTCAAATATTTGTCGGAAAATGCACTGTGGCTCATTGATGATAAAACTCAGCGGAATGTGTTGGTCCCGGCGCATAAAGTTAACCGGAGCGTGTTCCGGTGAAGCGACCAGTACCAGTTGCTGATCGCCAAAGTGGTGAATTTTCAATGCTTCATCATTACCGACACGGTAAAACACCCCGAGATCGACATCATCATCCAGCAGGGCATCGCGAATCGAATAGCAATTTAACGATTGCAAAGATAAACGAACCTTTGGCGCCCGCTGCTTAAAGCGTTGTAAAACGGCGGGGATTTTATATGCCAGCAGCGTTTCCCCGGTGGCAACACGGAGCTCTCCACTCGGCTCCTGATCCTGCCTGGCGGCATGGCGAATGGACTCCATCACTTTTATCAGCTCGTGGATGTGGGGAAGAATATTTTTCCCGGCTGTAGTCAGGCACATCCGGCGGCCGATTTTTTCAAAAAGCTGGATAGACAGCTCTTGCTCAAGTTGTTGAATGTGAAATGTCACTGTTGATTGCGTACAGCATAGTTTCTGCGAAGCGCGTAAAAAGGAGCCCTCCTCAACAACCGTTTTGAGCGTGACAAAGCGACGTAAGTCCATCATGACCTCAATGTATCGAAATTATCGAATTTAGAATGAAATAATATTCATTTTTTTAAATGATTTATATCGGGTACTGTCGGCTAAAAAACAGGAGAAGACAAGTGACCTCAGCCCTGATAAGCGCATTTTTAACCTACACCCTGATAACCGCATTGACCCCCGGGCCGAATAACATTCTTGCGCTGAGCAGCGTAGCTTCACATGGGTTGCGCAAAAGCATGTTCGTGCTGGCCGGGATGAGCGTGGGGTTTATTATTACGATGCTGATTTGTGCTGGCCTGACGTTTTCGTTAGTTATGCTCGATGAGGGATTATCCCGGACACTGAGTTGGATTGGTGCTGCCTATATTCTTTGGTTAGCGTGGCAAATAGCGAAGAGTAAACCCGCTGGTAATGACCTCAGCGGCAAACCGGTAAGTTTTTGGATGAGCTTGGGCCTACAGTTTGTGAATGTTAAAATTATCCTTTATGGGATTACGGCACTATCGACCTTTGTACTGCCGGTGACGCGTGATCCTGTTTGGCTGGTGAGCGTGAGTTTGCTTCTTGCGGCAATTGGGACTTTCGGCAACGTGTGTTGGGCGCTGGCCGGGCATCTGTTTCAGCGCTTATTCCTGCATTATGGGCGTCAGGTAAATTTCCTTTTAGCTTTGTTACTGGTCTACTGTGCAGCAAGGATCTTGTTTAAAATATAGAAAAGGGAGCATTGGCTCCCCTTTATTTGCATTAGTTGAGTGTGAAAGGGTCCGCATCCTGCCAGGCCGGAAACTTTTCGCGATACTCTTTAAGCGCTGTTAATGACAGTTCAGCACCCAGGCGCGTAGCCTGATGCGGTTCGGCGGTGGCGATTATCTCTCCTTGTGGGGTGATAATTCGGCTGTCTCCCCGATAGTGATGGCCGTTGCCGTCGGTACCTACGCGGTTACAACCGGCGACGTAGGCCTGGTTTTCAATTGCTCGGGCGACCAGTAATGCCTGCCAGTGGGTGGAGCGCGGTGCTGGCCAGTTGGCAACGTAAAGTGCTAAATCATAGTCATTATGGTTACGTGACCACACCGGGAAGCGCAAGTCGTAGCATACCAGCGGCAGAATTCTCCAGCCGCGCCATTCAAAAATCACGCGTTCGCTACCAGCCTCATAATGATGATGCTCATCCGCCATGCGAAACAGGTGTCGTTTATCATAAAAATGCGTTTTACCATCAGGCTCAACCAACAGAAATCGGTTAACGGGCCCGCGTTCCGTTTGCAGTGCTGCACTGCCTGCGATTAGCGCGTTGGTTTGCGCGGCCTTCGCTTCCATCCAGGCAATAACATCCTCTTGCGCCAGTGACTGCTTTGCCGCCTCCATCGCGAAACCGGTAGTGAACATTTCCGGTAGAACAATCACATCGCGCCCGGTAATTCCTTCCAGTTGACGATCGAAATGGCGCAGGTTGGCGGGACCGTCCATCCACACCAGCGGTTGTTGTAAAAGGGTAATTTTCAGTCCGGGCACAATGATGAACTCCAGTATCAAGAGAGGCTTATTATTACTTTAACACCATATCAGCCAGTGGATGGCTGGCGGAATATTTTGTTAATAAAATGATAAGTTGGGAGGCGGGCAAAAAAATGAGGCGGGGGAGCCCGCCTCGATCGTGATGTTGTTATATTATGGTTTTTTTATGCCGCTTCAATCTTGCGTACTTTCTCCGGTAGCTTTACCGGGCGGGTCGCCAGCTCATCCGGGGCGAAGTCGTCGACGTTAATACTACGCAGGCGACTGGTTTCGGCACGAACCAGAATATCAGCCTCATCCTGATTAATTAACCCTTTGGCCAGCGCGTTATGGGCCAGTTCGTCAAGACGGGTAAACGACAGGTTCTTACCCAGCTCTTTGCAAATACGCTGGTGGATGGGGTCGGCTGCCATAACATCGAGCAGCGCCTCTTCCAGCAATCCAACCGGGTTATGCTCGCTCGGCGTCAAGTACTGACCGCGGCCGATACGAGAACGAGTCGCGCTCGGAACCTGCAGAATTTTCGCTACTTTATGATCCAGCTTATCTGAAGGAGCCAGATAATGACGCCCGGTCGGGAAGATGGCTACGCGAAGCGCTCCGGCCACCAGACGATTTGGGAAGTTGACCAGCAGATCATCAATGGCCTGTTCTGCCTGATACAGTGCATCCTGCACGCCCCAGTGAACCAGCGGCAAATCTGCTTCGTTACGCCCTTCATCGTCATAGCGCTTCAGCACCGCAGAGGCCAAATAGAGCTGGCTCAGTACATCGCCCAGGCGCGCTGAAATACGCTCGCGACGTTTCAGACTACCGCCCAGTACCGCCATTGAGACATCGGACAGCAGGGCCAGGTTGGCGCTCAGGCGATTCATATGCTGATAGTAGCGGCGAGTGGCATCGCGGGTCGGTGAACTGCTGGTGAGGCCGCGAGTCAGACCCAGCCAGAAGCTGCGTACTTTGTTGCTACCCACATGACCGATATGTTTGAACAGCAGCTTATCGAATGCGTTAACATCGTTATTCTGCGCGGCGGCCATTTCATCCAGCACGTACGGATGGCAACGAATCGCCCCCTGACCGAAGATCATCATGCTGCGGGTGAGGATATTCGCCCCCTCCACGGTGATAGCGATTGGTGCGCCCTGATAGGCTCGCGCCAGGAAGTTACCGCTGCCGAGCATAATGCCTTTACCGCCGGTAATATCCATTGCGTCAATGATCGAGCGCTGGCCGCGATGGGTACAGTGATATTTCACAATTGCCGATAGTACCGCCGGTTTTTCACCGAGCATAATACCGTAGGTAATCAGCGAGGCTGCGGCATCCATCACGTAGGCGTTACCTGCAATACGCGCCAGCGGTTCTTCAATCCCTTCCATTTTACCGATAGAGATTTTGAACTGGCGGCGAATATGCGCGTAGGCGCCGGTAGCCATGGCGACGGATTTCAGGCCGCCCGTGGCATTGGACGGTAACGTGATGCCGCGGCCCACGGATAAACATTCAACCAGCATCCGCCAGCCCTGACCGGCCATCGACGGGCCGCCAATGATGTAATCGATAGGAACAAAAATATCTTTACCCTGGGTCGGGCCATTCTGGAACGGAACGTTCAGCGGGAAGTGGCGACGACCGATCTCAACGCCTGGTGTGGCTGTTGGGATCAGGGCACAGGTGATACCCAGCTCTTCTTCACCACCCAGCAGGCGGTCGGGGTCGGAGAGTTTAAACGCCAGTCCCAGTACCGTGGCGATTGGCGCAAGCGTGATGTAGCGTTTGTTCCAGGTCAGGCGCATACCCAGTACCTGTTGGCCCTGCCATTCGCCCATGCAGACCACGCCGGTGTCCGGAATGGCCCCAGCATCTGAGCCTGCTTCCGGGCTGGTCAGCGCGAAGCACGGAATTTCCTGACCGCGCGCCAGACGTGGCAGATAGTGATTCTTCTGCTCTTCGGTGCCGTAATGCTGCAGCAGTTCGCCTGGGCCTAATGAGTTAGGTACACCGACGGTAATCGCCAGAATCCCGGAAACGCCGGACAGTTTTTGCAGCACGCGCGCCTGGGCGAAAGCAGAAAACTCCAGGCCGCCGTACTCTTTCTTGATGATCATCGCGAAGAAGCGATGCTCTTTCAGATAAGCCCACAGCTCCGGCGGTAGATCGGCCATCTCGTGGGTAATTTCGAAGTCGTTCGCCATGCGGCAGGCTTCTTCAACCGGGCCGTCAATAAAGGCTTGTTCTTCAGCGGTCAGGCGCGGCTGCGGGTAGTTGTGCAGCTTCTGCCAGTCAGGGTTACCGCGAAACAGGTCGCCTTCCCACCAGGTGGTACCGGCATCAATGGCTTCTTTTTCAGTACGCGACATCGGCGGCATAACCTTGCGGAAAGCGCGAAATGCAGGAACTGAAATCATTGATTTACGCATTGGCGCAAAGTTAAACGGCAGGAGAATGATAGCCAGCGGTACCAGTAGCCAGATATTCCACAGTCCAGCAACGCCGAGTGCCGCAGTCCAGGCAAGCAAAATCGCGCTGCTAAGCAGCAGATTGATTCGGTGATAGAAGAGCGCACCGAGTAAAACAACGGTTGCAACAATACTCAAAATCATCATAAAGAAATGCTCCCTGTCTTGTAGGAGGTCTGACCACTTGTGATGATATGGTTGTAGTGGATGTAATTTGTTTTAGCAATATGTTTACAAAATAATTACAACATTGCTCACATTGTTGTACGGAAATGCGGCACATAAAATCAAAACCGCAGGGGATAGATCCGTCTGCTGCTTCTCGCTTCGGCGGCTATCCGGTAAACTGCCTGAGTTATCCCACAAATACTGAAGGATTATCCTCATGTACCAGGATCTTATTCGTAACGAACTGAACGAAGCGGCGGAAACGCTGGCTAATTTTCTGCAGGACGATGCCAACATTCATGCTATTCAGCGTGCAGCGGTGCTGCTGGCAGATAGCTTTAAGGCTGGCGGCAAAGTTCTTTCCTGCGGTAATGGCGGTTCTCACTGCGATGCGATGCATTTTGCGGAAGAACTGACCGGGCGTTATCGTGAAAATCGCCCGGGCTATCCGGCAATTGCGATTTCAGACGTGAGCCATCTCTCTTGCGTCAGTAATGATTTTGGCTATGAATATGTTTTTTCTCGCTACGTTGAGTCGGTGGGCCGCTCAGGCGACGTGTTGCTGGGGATTTCTACTTCCGGTAACTCTGGCAACGTTATTAAAGCGATTGAAGCCGCTCGCGCTCAGGGGATGAAAGTCATCACTCTGACCGGCAAAGATGGCGGTAAAATGGCGGGCTCTGCGGATGTTGAAATTCGCGTACCGCATTTTGGCTATGCCGATCGCATTCAGGAAATTCACATTAAAGTGATTCATATCCTGATTATGTTGATTGAAAAAGAGATGGTTAAAGCCTGATAAATCGCGGGGGTGACTCCCGCATTGTTGTATGAGGTGATCTATGTGCGAATTGCTCGGGATGAGCGCGAATGTGCCAACAGATATTTGCTTTAGTTTTACCGGGCTGGTGCAGCGCGGTGGCGGAACTGGGCCGCATAAAGACGGCTGGGGCATTACCTTTTATGAAGGTAAGGGCTGTCGCACATTTAAAGATCCACAGCCTAGCTTTCAGTCACCGATTGCTAAGCTGGTACAGGACTATCCCATTAAATCATGTTCAGTCATCGCCCATATTCGCCAGGCTAACCGGGGGATCGTCGCGCTGGAAAATACTCATCCGTTTACCCGTGAACTCTGGGGACGTAACTGGACCTACGCGCATAACGGCCAGTTAGAAGGATATGAGTCTCTGGAGACGGGAAATCTGCAGCCAATTGGCGAGACGGACAGCGAGAAAGCCTTCTGCTGGTTACTGCATAGCGTAACTGAACGCTATCCCAATACGCCGGATGATATGGTCGAGGTGTTTAGATTTATCGCTACGCTTGCCGGAACGCTGCGCGAAAAAGGCGTGTTTAACATGCTGCTGTCCGATGGACGCTATGTGATGGCGTTTTGCTCAACCAATTTATACTGGATCACGCGACGCGCGCCGTTTGGTGTAGCAACGTTGCTGGATCAGGATGTGGAAATCGATTTTCAACGCGAGACCACACCGAATGATGTGGTCTCCGTGATCGCCACTCAGCCGTTAACTGGCAACGAAACCTGGAATAAGATCATGCCAGGCGAGTGGGCATTATTTTGCCTCGGGGACCGTGTAGTTTGATGCGAGCTGCGGCTGGACAACTTCGTGGCTGAGCGGCTTGCTTACCACGTAGCGGCCATCGGCCACTGAGACTACCGGCGGCTTGTGCGTCTGCTGGAAGTAATCATAGCCAGGTTTCAGCTGTTTCCAGAAATCGGTGAAATAGGAAAACTTGTGACGGGCCATGTTGGCATCGGTCATGCGGAAAGGATAAATGCTGACCTGGACGCTGGACTGACCGAAGACTAGCGCCCCGGTGACGAACTGGAAAATCTCATCAATACCGGTATCGGTCATGGCATAACAGCCGACTGATACGCACGCGCCGTGAATCATCAGGTATTTACCTTCATAACCATGCGCACGATCGTAGGCGTTCGGGAAGCCGATATTGATTGCTTTATAGAAGCGACTGTCAGGTTTTAGCTGATTGCGGGAAACGTTATAGAAACCTTCCGGGCTCTTAAAATCGCCCTGACGCTGCTTGGGTCCGAGACCACCGGAGTAGTTGCAGATCCGGTAGCTATCGAGAAGCTGATAGGTTTCGCCCATTTTGACGTAAAGATCGAGCATGCGCTCTTCTTTAAAGATCTCAATGTAGACCGGTGAGCCCATTAATTGCTGCTTATATTCTTTGCTCATCGGTGTTGTCGAGCTATTACTGCTGAGTAACCCTGCGAATGACACGCATGGCAACAGAAGCATCGCAATAAATAATGCGATTTTGCGCATACTACTTGTTCCTTGATAAAACAAATAACCACATTGCCAGGACGGCAAGAGAGATCCGAAATCAGAGTTTTCTGGATTTAGAGCGCTCACATTAGCATCACGGCAGTTTTTCGCAAGCACGACGTGCTGCGTTTACGTTTTAGTTTCCTGTTATAGCGAATCTCACGGCAAAGCGCAGTCAGAACTTTGCGTAATAGCTCGCATTTTAGAACGACTTAATGGCGGTTTGTCTACAGGCGCTGCTCACGAAATGTTACACTTGGTCTGCTAAATGATCAGGGTAAGAAAGGATGCTTCTCTCCCATCTTGTGAATCACCAGGACTATGGTGTTCCTTTCTTCCTCTTATTTTTCCATCAATGATGCTGGCCTCGGCCTGATGCCGGGGTTTAAGTAACGGATACCTGCTAACGATATGATTAAAATCACGAAAGGGCTAAATCTGCCCATAGCTGGCATGCCATCACAGCAAATTTCTTCTAAGACTGCGGTCAAACGCGTTGCGCTGTTAGGTGAAGAGTATATCGGTATGCGCCCCTCGATGGCGGTGCGTGAAGGCGACCGGGTGCAAAAAGGCCAACTCCTGTTCGAGGATAAAAAGAACCCTGGCGTGCGTTTTACCGCCCCCGCGAGCGGAATCGTTAGCGCCATTCACCGCGGCGAGCGACGGGTTCTGCAATCGGTTGTTATCGATGTCGAGGGAGAGGAGGCCATTCATTTTCCCCGTTATGAACCCGCTGACTTTGCTGGATTAACGCGTGAGAGCGTGCAGCAACAGCTGCTGGAGTCCGGGCAGTGGACTGCATTTCGTACCCGTCCTTTCAGCAAAATTCCGGCTCCGGGCAGCGTGCCAGCGGCGATTTTTGTAACTGCGATAGACACCAACCCGCTAGCAGCCGAACCTCAGCCCATCATCCTGGCCCAGCGCGACGCTTTTGATGCCGGGCTGACGGTGCTGACGCGTCTGACTGACGGTCAAGTTCACGTGTGTCAGGCCAGCGGCGGCAAGCTTGGTGGGCATCCTGTTGGGCAGGTGACTTTCAACCAGTTCACCGGGCCACATCCGGCAGGGCTACCCGGAACTCACATCCATTTTCTGGAGCCGGTTAGCCTGAAAAAGCAGGTCTGGCATCTAAACTACCAGGACGTCATCGCTATCGGCAAATTATTCCTCGAAGGGGAAATATATAGCGAACGCATTATTGCTCTCGGTGGTCCGCAGGTAAAAGAGCCTCGTCTGTTAAAGACTTGCTTAGGTGCCAGCCTCGATGAGCTGCTTGTCGATGAGCTGCTTGATGATGAAAACCGCGTTATTTCGGGTTCAGTTCTCAGCGGAACCCATGCCTATGGACCCCATGCTTTCCTTGGGCGCTTTCATTTACAGGTCAGCGTGGTGAAAGAGGGGCGTGAAAAAGAACTGTTCGGCTGGGTGATGCCGGGGAAAGATAAATTCTCCATTACCCGCACCACGCTTGGTCATTTCCTCAAGCATAAGCTGTTTAACTTCTCGACGGATACCCACGGCGGCGAGCGGGCTATGGTGCCAATTGGTAACTATGAGCGCGTGATGCCGCTGGATATTTTGCCCACGATGTTGCTGCGAGATTTGCTGGCGGGTGATACCGATAGCGCGCAGGCGCTGGGCTGTCTGGAGCTGGATGAGGAAGACCTGGCACTGTGCACCTACGTATGCCCCGGCAAATATGAATTTGGCCCGGCGTTGCGCAGTGTGTTAACCCAGATTGAGCAGGAAGGATAAGTGATGGGCTTAAAGCAAATTTTTGACAAACTTGAGCCGCACTTTACGCATGGCGGCAAGCTGGAAAAATACTATCCGCTGTTCGAAGCGACGGCGACGCTGTTTTACACTCCGGGGCAGGTGACGCGCGGTGCGGCGCATGTCAGAGACGCCATCGACCTCAAGCGGATGATGATTCTGGTGTGGTTTGCGGTTTTCCCGGCGATGTTCTGGGGAATGTATAACGTTGGTCAGGAAACCATCCCGGCACTGCATAAATTATACGGTGTTGAACAACTGCAGCAGGTTATCGCCGGGAACTGGCACTACAGCATTGCACAATGGCTGGGGGTGAACTTCACTGCTGATGCCGGTTGGCTCAGCATGATGACGCTGGGGGCGATATTCTTCCTGCCCATCTACATCACGGTGTTTCTTGTCGGCGGATTCTGGGAGGTTCTGTTTGCTATCGTGCGTAAGCACGAAATAAACGAAGGCTTCTTCGTTACCTCAATCCTGTTCGCATTGATAGTGCCGCCTACTCTGCCGCTGTGGCAGGCCGCATTGGGGATCTCATTTGGCGTTGTTATCGCCAAGGAGATTTTTGGCGGCACCGGGCGCAACTTTCTTAACCCGGCGCTGGCTGGGCGTGCGTTTTTATTCTTTGCCTATCCGGCGCAAATTTCTGGCGATCTGGTGTGGACCGCGGCGGATGGTTTCTCCGGCGCAACACCGCTATCCCAGTGGACGAGCGGTGGTGGTGAATCACTGGTTAACGTTATTACCGGCCAGCCGATCGGTTGGATGGACGCCTTCCTGGGCAATATTCCTGGCTCGATTGGCGAAGTCTCGACGCTGATGATTCTCATCGGCGGTGCAATTATCATCTTCGGTCGCGTGGCCTCCTGGCGCATTGTCGCTGGGGTGCTGATCGGTATGGTTGCCACCGCGACCCTGTTTAATTTCATTGGCTCTGATACCAACCCGATGTTTGCCATGCCGTGGTACTGGCATCTGGTGCTTGGCGGTTTCGCCTTCGGCATGATGTTTATGGCCACGGACCCGGTATCCGCGTCCTTTACGGATAAAGGAAAATGGAGTTATGGCCTGCTTATCGGCGTGATGTGCGTGCTGATTCGCGTGGTCAACCCGGCCTATCCGGAAGGGATGATGCTGGCGATCCTCTTCGCCAACCTCTTCGCTCCGCTGTTTGATTACCTGGTGGTGCGAGCCAATATTAAGCGGAGGAAGTCGCGTGGCTGAGAATAAAAGTAACGATAGCATCGGCAAAACGCTGCTGGTGGTGCTGGTGCTTTGTCTGGTCTGTTCCATCGTGGTCGCCGGTTCTGCCGTGGGGCTGAAGTCGCGCCAGCAGGAGCAGCGCGCGCTGGACAAACAGCGCAATATCCTGGCGGTTGCAGGGCTGATGAAGCAGGGGATGAATGCAGATGAAGTGGCTGGCATTTTTAATGCCCGGATCTCTCCACGATTAGTCGATTTAGCCACTGGTGAACTGCTGGATAAAGATCCGAGCAAGTTTAATCACTCCCATGCGCTGAAGGATCCGCAGCAGAGCATACAGTTGGAAGCCAGTCAGGACCCGGCCGGAATCAAACGCCGCAGCAATATTGCCGAAATTTATCTGGTGCGCGATGAGAAGCAGCAGGTTCAGGAAGTCGTATTGCCAATTTACGGTAACGGCCTGTGGTCGGTGATGTATGCCTTTGTTGCGCTGGAAACCGATGGCCGTACGGTTAAAGGGATTACTTATTACGATCACGGTGAAACGCCAGGATTGGGCGGGGAAATAGAAAACCCGAACTGGCGTCAGCAGTTTGTTGGTAAACAGGTACTTGACGACAAAGGCATGCCAGCGCTGAAAATAGTAAAAGGCGGTGCGCGTCCGGGTGACGTTCATGCTGTTGATGGCCTGTCAGGCGCAACGCTGACCGCGAACGGTGTCCAGCATAGCTTTGATTTCTGGATGGGCAAACTGGGCTTTGGTCCATTCCTGAATAAGGTGCGCGAAGGGGAGCTGAATAATGGCTGATTTGGGCGACATGAAAGAAATGAAGCGTGTGCTGGTGGGGCCGCTTATCGCGAATAACCCCATTACTCTGCAGGTTTTGGGCGTATGTTCTGCACTGGCTGTAACCACCAAGCTGGAAACCGCTTTTGTTATGACCATCGCAGTAACGCTGGTTACGGCATTCTCCAGCATGTTTATCTCTATGATTCGTCACCATATTCCTAACAGCGTGCGCATCATTGTACAGATGGCGATTATCGCCTCACTGGTTATTGTGGTTGACCAGCTGCTACGTGCCTTTGCCTATGAGACCTCGAAACAGCTATCAGTGTTTGTCGGGCTTATCATCACTAACTGTATTGTAATGGGGCGGGCGGAAGCCTATGCCATGAAGTCGCCGCCGCTGGCGAGTTTTATGGACGGTATCGGCAACGGTCTGGGATATGGTGCGATTCTGTTGATTGTCGGCTTCCTGCGCGAACTTATTGGCAGCGGCAAACTGTTTGGCATCACTGTGCTGGAAACGGTGCAGAACGGCGGCTGGTATCAGCCAAATGGTATGTTCCTTTTGGCACCGAGCGCATTCTTCATTATCGGTTTGTTGATTTGGGCCGTGCGCAGCTGGAAGCCTGAACAGCAGGAAAAGGAGTAACCGATTATGGCTCATTACATTAGCCTGTTTGTCCGCGCTGTGTTTGTTGAAAACATGGCGCTGGCCTTCTTTCTGGGGATGTGTACCTTCCTCGCGGTATCGAAAAAAGTCTCGACCTCCTTTGGGCTTGGCGTTGCAGTAACGGTCGTGCTTGGGCTGGCCGTGCCTATCAATAACCTGGTGTATAACCTGGTGCTACGCGACAGCGCATTGGTGGAGGGTGTTGACTTAAGTTTCCTCAACTTCATCACCTTTATCGGGGTTATCGCAGCGCTGGTGCAGATTCTGGAAATGATCCTCGATAAGTACTTTCCGGCGCTCTACAACGCGCTGGGGATATTCTTACCGCTGATCGCCGTTAACTGCGCGATTTTTGGCGGTGTCTCATTCATGGTGCAGCGTGACTATAACTTCACCGAATCCATCGTGTACGGTTTTGGCTCTGGTATTGGCTGGCTGTTGGCGATTGTGGCGATGGCTGGCATCCGTGAAAAAATGAAATACGCAAACGTGCCCGCAGGCCTGCGCGGGTTAGGGATCACCTTTATTACCACGGGACTGATGGCGCTGGGCTTTATGTCATTCTCCGGTGTGCAGCTATAAGGGCGGAAAGTATGGAAATTATTCTTGGCGTTGTGATGTTCACGCTGATCGTCCTGGTGCTATCAGGGTTGATACTGGCCGCGCGTTCAAAACTGGTGAATGCTGGTGATGTGGTCATCGAAATTAATAACGAGGCGGACAAACAGATCCGTACTCCGGCGGGTGATAAATTACTCAACACACTCTCCAACAACGGTATTTTCGTTTCATCCGCCTGCGGTGGCGGTGGTTCCTGCGGTCAATGCCGGGTGACGGTGAAAGAGGGCGGCGGAGATATTCTGCCAACCGAACTTTCTCATATCACCAAACGTGAGGCGAAAGAAGGCTGCCGCCTGGCCTGTCAGGTCGCGGTGAAGCAGAACATGAAAATTGAGCTGCCGGAAGAAATCTTCGGAGTTAAGAAGTGGGAATGCGAGGTTATCTCTAATGATAATAAAGCTACTTTTATCAAAGAGCTGAAGCTGCGCGTGCCGGATGGCGACGAGGTTCCATTCCGCGCGGGTGGTTATATTCAGATTGAATGTCCTTCGCACAAGGTCGCTTATGCCGACTTTGATGTACCGGACGAGTATCGCGGCGATTGGGATAAATTTAACCTCTTCCGCTACGTTTCTGACGTAAAAGAGCCGACTTTGCGCGCTTATTCAATGGCTAACTATCCGGAAGAGAAAGGCATTATCATGCTTAACGTGCGTATCGCGACGCCGCCGCCGAAAGTACCTGACGCGCCACCGGGTATCATGTCCTCGTATATCTGGTCGCTGAAAGCGGGCGATAAGGTGACGATTTCCGGGCCTTTTGGTGAATTCTTTGCCAAAGAGACGGACGCGGAAATGGTCTTCATCGGCGGCGGTGCTGGAATGGCGCCGATGCGTTCGCATATTTTCGATCAGCTTAAGCGTCTGCACAGCACGCGTAAAATTAGCTTCTGGTACGGTGCGCGTTCTCTGCGTGAAATGTTCTATGACGATGAATTCGAACAGTTGGCGCGTGAAAATCCGAATTTCACCTTCCATGTAGCGCTGTCCGATCCGTTGCCGGAAGATAACTGGACCGGCCATACTGGCTTTATTCACAACGTCCTGTATGAAAACTATCTGCGCGATCATCCGGCACCGGAAGACTGTGAATTTTATATGTGTGGCCCGCCGGTCATGAACGCTGCGGTGATTAAAATGCTCAAAGATCTCGGCGTTGAAGATGAAAACATCATGCTGGATGACTTTGGAGGCTGATGATGTTGACGGTATTTGTGGCGACCTTTGTTATTTTCGCGCTGGTTATTCTGGGGATGTCGCTGGGATACCTGATCAAGCGTAAAAGTATTCAGGGCAGCTGTGGCGGGATCTCCTCGCTGGGGATAGAGAAAGTCTGTGACTGCCCTGAGCCTTGCGATGCGCGTAAACGGCGAATAGCGCGTGAAGAACAACGCCAGCAGAACCGAATTCTGTAATTTCTTCAGTTTCCACCCGGCCGAGCGTAGCGACGCCGGGTTATTCCTCATCACGATGTTCATCGCCGCTTACAACACATCTCTTCTCAATATCTCGATTTTTGCTGTATACTTGTCCAGTGGTCAGTGAGGGCTAACTATGCGCAAAATCATCCATGTTGATATGGACTGTTTCTTCGCGGCAGTGGAGATGCGTGACAATCCGGCGCTGCGCGATATTCCTATCGCCATTGGCGGTAGTCGGGTACAGCGTGGCGTTATCAGTACCGCCAACTATCCGGCGCGTAAATTCGGCGTGCGCAGCGCCATGCCGACGGCCACTGCTCTCAAACTTTGCCCGCATCTGACCCTGCTACCCGGTCGTTTCGATGCTTACAAAGAAGCCTCAAATCATATCCGGGAGATTTTTTCCCGCTACACTTCGTTAATCGAACCGTTATCTCTGGATGAGGCCTATCTTGACGTCAGCGACAGCGTACTTTGCCTGGGCTCAGCGACGCTGATGGCGCAGGAGATCCGTGAAACCATTCATCGTGAACTAAATCTGACCGCCTCCGCCGGAATTGCGCCGGTAAAGTTCCTCGCAAAAATTGCCTCGGATCTTAACAAACCCAACGGCCAGTTTGTCATTGCACCGCATCAGGTGGCGGAGTTTGTCAAAACGTTGCCGCTGTCGAAAATCCCTGGCGTCGGCAAAGTTTCTGCCGCGAAGCTGGAAAGCATGGGGCTGCGAACTTGTGAAGATGTGCAAAACAGCGATCTGGCGATGTTGCTTAAGCGCTTTGGTAAATTTGGCCGGATATTATGGGAGCGCAGTCAGGGCATCGATGAGCGAGAGATCAACAATGAGCGGCAGCGTAAATCAGTTGGCGTCGAGCGCACTCTGGTGGAGGATATCCACGAGTGGGCGGAGTGTGAGTCGATTATTGAAAATCTCTACCCTGAGCTGGAACGACGTCTGGCTAAGGTAAAGCCAGATTTGCTGATTGCCCGCCAGGGCGTCAAACTGAAGTTTAATGATTTCCAGCTCACCACGCAGGAACATGTCTGGCCCCGGTTGAATAAAGATGACTTGATCAGCACTGCTCACAAAGCCTGGCAAGAGCGACGAGGTGGCCGGGGAGTGAGGCTGGTGGGGCTGCATGTGACGCTTCTTGACCCACAGCTTGAGAGACAATTAGTTCTGGGATTATAACGATGCTGAAAATAAGACCTTACGAGGCGCATGATTTTTCCGCGCTATGCGCCATCTTTTTACGGGCCGTTAAAGAGACCGCCAGTGCTGATTATTCCTCACAGCAAATTGCCGCCTGGGGGCAGGTTGATGAAGTTCGCTGGCGACAGAAAATAGCTACCTCTCAGGTGCTGGTGGCGGTAAAAAATGAATCGCCCGTCGGGTTTATTACTGCCGTTGATGACTATATCGATTTACTGTTTGTCTCGCCTGACTATAGCCGCCAGGGAATTGCCAGCACGCTGCTCAATGCATTGTTTATACAGTTTCCTGAACGCATTTGGACGGTGGAAGCCAGTATTACAGCAAAACCCTGCTTTGAACGTCATGGTTTCAGCGTTGTAGAGAAACAAGTGATAGAAGCACGCGGTGAATGTTTTCTTAATTATCTGATGCGGCGACAAATCGTCTTGCAATAAAAATTGCGCCTGATTACTATACGTGCGCTTTCACCTAATTTATTAACTGCAAAGGAGGTTCACCATGAAAATACATTCTCAGAACGCACTTTGCAGACCTTCCCAGGAATAACTCTCTTTTTTTGCCCTGGTAACGTCTGCCACATCCTTTATTTATTTTTATACCCAAATAATTCGAGTTACACGTAACTAACGCGCATGTAGCCTGGAGTATGACGGTTATATATGGATTGGTATATGGGCAATAATGTTCATTATACGTCTGATAATATTTCTTATATTACGTCAGACGATCTGTGGATCGAAGGTTTAGCGATCCAACAATTACACACGACGGCAAATTTACCCCACATGCATCGCGTGGTGGGAATGCCTGACTTACATCCTGGTCGCGGTTATCCGATTGGCGCGGCCTTTTTCTCTCTCGGTCATTTCTACCCGGCTCTGGTGGGGAACGATATCGGCTGCGGTATGGCGCTGTGGCAAACCGATATTCTTGGGCGGAAATATAACGCGGATAAGTTTGAGAAAAAACTGGCCGCTATGGATGACGTTGCTGAAGAGCTCTGGCTGGATGAACACCTGCCGGAAAATCTTATCGCGCACCCCTGGCGCAGCGCGCTGGGCTCCATTGGCGGCGGCAACCACTTCGCCGAACTGCAACAGGTGGATCAGGTCGTCGATAGCGAGCGCTTCCAGCGGGTCGGTCTTGATGCTCAGCATCTGCTGCTGTTGGCGCATAGCGGCTCTCGCGGACTGGGGCAATCTATTCTGCAACGCCATATCACGTCTTTTTCGCACGATGGTTTACCCGAAGGGAGCGTGGCGGCGGCGGATTATCTGGCGGAGCATAACGATGCCCTGGCTTTTGCTCGAGTCAATCGCGAACTGATTGCTACCCGTATTTTGCAGCAGGTTCGCGCGACCGGGCAGCGCGTGCTGGATGTTGCGCATAACTTTGTCGAGCCGTGTTCTGTTAGCGGACAACAAGGCTGGCTACATCGCAAAGGGGCGACGCCGGACGGTAGTGGTCTGGTGATTATTCCGGGTTCACGCGGCGACTACAGCTGGCTGGTTCAGCCGGTTATCAGTGAGGAAACGCTGCATTCGCTGGCCCATGGGGCGGGGCGTAAATGGATGCGCACCGAATGCAAAGGGCGGCTATCCGCTAAATACAGCCCGGTGCAGATGGCACGCACCGAACTGGGAAGCCGAGTGATTTGCCGCGATCGACAGCTGATCTACGAAGAAGCGCCGCAGGCATATAAATCAGTAGAAAGCGTACTGGAGTGCCTGGTGCAGGCTGGGCTGGTTGAGCCGGTCGCTCGTTTGCGTCCTCTGCTGACGCTGAAAACCAGCGGAGGGAAAGGCGCATGATTTTATTGCAACTCTCTTCCGCCCAGGGGCCAGATGAATGTTGTCTGGCCGTAAAAATGTCGTTGGATCGGCTAATGCAGGAAGCAACTGAGCAGCGGGTTTCTCTGACGCTGCTGGAAAGCGAGCCGGGTCGGCATTCCGGTACGCTGCGTTCGGCTCTGCTTTCGCTGGATGGCGACGCCGCGTTTGCCTTAAGTGAAAGCTGGTGCGGCACCCTACAGTGGATTTTCCCCAGTCCGTTTCGGCCCAATCACGGGCGTAAAAACTGGTATGTTGGCGTAGGACGTTTTTCCAGTGACGAGCAGGAGCGGTCCGGAGAGATTCGCTTTGAAACGCTACGTTCTTCCGGCCCCGGTGGGCAACATGTGAATAAGACCGACTCCGCAGTGCGCGCCACGCATCTGGCGAGCGGGATCAGCGTGAAGGTGCAGTCGGAACGGAGTCAACATGCCAATAAACGGCTGGCGCGATTGTTAATTGCCTGGAAGCTGGAACAGCAGCGGCAGGATGATAGCGCAGCGTTGAAATCTGAACGGCGAATGTTTCATCATCAGATTGAGCGCGGCAATCCAGTGCGGACGTTTAGCGGGCGGTAATTAGCTAGTCAGTATGAACAAAAAGGTCCACACCCTGCGGTGTGGACCTTTTTTTGACTTATTTCGCTGGAATGGCTTTCAGCAGTTCAGTCAGCAGCGTCCAGTACTGACCAACGCTTTCGATATGAACCTGCTCATCCGGAGAGTGCGGACCGGTAATGGTCGGCCCGATAGAAACCATGTCCATTTCCGGATACGGTTTTTTGAACAGACCGCATTCCAGACCCGCGTGGATAATCTGGATGTTCGGCGTCTTGTTGAACAGACGCTGATAGGTCTCGCGCACCAGATGCATCACCGGAGAGTTGGCGTCCGGCTGCCAGCCAGGGTATGCGCCTTTGGCTTCGGTTTTTGCACCCGCCAGCTTACCCAGAGAATCCAGCATGCTCACGACGTAGTCTTTACCGCTGTCGATCAGCGAGCGAATCAGGCAGTGAATCTGCACGTTGTCGTCGGTCATGGTGACAACGCCGACGTTCAGGGAGGTTTCCACCACGCCTTTCGCCACGTCAGAATTGCGGATGACGCCGTTCGGCGTAGCGTTCAGCAGGCGCACAAAGCTATCGCGGGATTGTGCAGTCAGCGCCGCCTGGTCGTTGCTGACCGACTCCAGCAGGATAACCAGATTTTTTTCTTTGGCTGCCAGCTCGTTTTGCAGGATTTCCTGGTATTCGTTGACCAGCGTCTTCAGTGCATCTGTTTTATCTGCCGCGACGGCCACGGTGGCAAAAGCTTCACGCGGGATGGCGTTACGCAGCGTGCCGCCATTGAAATCGACCAGACGCAGATCCAGCTCTTCTGCATGGCCCGCCAGGAAGCGCGCCAGCAGTTTGTTGGCATTACCCAAACCAACGTGAATTTCGCCGCCTGAGTGACCGCCTTTCAACCCTTTTAACGTCAATTTAAAGCTCTGGAAACCAGCCGGCACGGCTTCGCGGGTCAGCGGCAGGTTAGAGGTGAAATCGATCCCCCCCGCACAGCCCATGTAGATTTCACCCTCTTCTTCAGAGTCAGTGTTAATCAGGATATCCGCTTGCAGCCAGTTGGCCTGCAGACCAAATGCGCCGTCCATACCGGCTTCTTCAGTCATGGTCAGCAGCACTTCCAGCGGACCGTGGACCACGTTGTCGTCAGCCAGTACCGCCAGTGCGGAGGCCATGCCGATACCGTTATCAGCGCCCAGCGTTGTACCGCGCGCTTTGATCCACTCGCCGTCGATATAGGGCTGAATGGGGTCTTTAGTGAAGTCGTGGACGGTATCGTTATTCTTCTGCGGCACCATATCAAGGTGTGCCTGCAGAACAACCGGCTTGCGATTTTCCATACCGGCGGTAGCGTTTTTACGAATCAGAATGTTGCCAACCTGGTCGCGTTCTGCGTGTAAGCCTTTTTCTTTTGCCCAGCCCATAATGTGCTCAGCGAGCTGTTCTTCGTGATAGGACGGATGGGGAATTGAGCAGATTTTGGCAAAAATATCCCACAGCGGTTGCGGGGATAACTGAGACAGTTCAGACACGATGAGTCTCCTTACGAGCGCCTGCAAAAGTCGTTTACAGGTCGGGGGTTAGCAATCAAGTACACTACAAGCCAGGGCTTGTGCGATGGGGTTGAGAATACCACTTTCCGCGTACTCCGGTAGTGTAAACCACGCAAAAAGAGTCGCGATGGCTGCTTAACGCTGGTTTTTAATGCCCCAGATCTCTATAATCTCGCGCAACCATTTTTCCCCTCGAACACAATTTAAGCCGTATTACATAGGCTGGGACACTTCACATGAGCGAAAAGTACGTCGTCACCTGGGACATGTTGCAGATTCACGCCCGCAAACTGGCTACTCGTCTGCTGCCGGTTGAACAATGGAAAGGCATTATTGCCGTTAGCCGTGGCGGTCTGGTACCGGGAGCTTTACTGGCGCGTGAACTGGGTATTCGTCATGTTGATACCGTTTGCATCTCCAGCTATGACCACGATAACCAGCGCGAACTGACCGTACTGAAACGTGCTGAAGGCGATGGCGAAGGCTTCATTGTCATCGACGATCTGGTCGATACCGGCGGTACCGCGGTAGCTATTCGTGAGATGTATCCAAAAGCGCATTTTGTCACTATCTTCGCTAAACCGGCAGGACGTCCGCTTGTTGATGATTATGTAGTTGATATTCCGCAAGAAACCTGGATTGAACAACCGTGGGATATGGGCGTGGTGTTCGTACCGCCTATCGCAGGTCGTTAATTTTCAGCGTAAATGCTAATTACCACGCCCGGTTTTGCCGGGCGTGGTTTTTTTTACCCTTGTGCAGGTTACAATAGTCTCAGTGGCAACATGATGGAGGCTGCACATGTCCCAGGCTAACCTTAGCGAAACGCTGTTTAAACCCCGATTCAAACATCCGGAAACCTCAACGCTGGTGCGTCGGTTTTCCACTGGATCGCAACAACCGATTCAGACCGCGCTGAGCGGCAATAATGTTGATCACTGGTATCGACTCATTAACCGCTTGATGTGGATTTGGCGTGGCGTGACGCCGCAGGAGATCCTCGACGTGCAGGCGCGCATCGTCATGAGCGATGCAGAACGCACTGACCCGGAGCTTTACGATACGGTGGTCGGCTATCGCGGCGGTAACTGGATCTTTGAGTGGGCCAAACAGGCGATGGATTGGCAGCAAAAGGCTGGTCAGGAAGAGGATCTTCTGGTTAGCGGCCGTCACTGGCTCCATGCGGCAAACCTGTACAGCATTGCCGCTTATCCGCACATTAAGGGCGATGAGCTGGCTGAGCAGGCTCAGGTCCTGGCGTATCGTGCTTATGAAGAAGCGGCCCAGCGGCTGCCGGGTAAGCTGCGCGAACTGGAGTTCTCCATCCCCGGTGGAACGCCGATAACCGGTTTCTTGCATATGCCGCCAGGCGATGGTCCCTTTCCTACGGTGCTGATGTGCGGCGGATTAGACGCGCTACAGACCGATTATTACAATCTGTATGAGAACTATTTTGCGCCATTGGGTATCGCCATGTTGACCGTGGATATGCCTTCTATTGGTTTCTCATCAAAATGTAAGCTGACCCAGGACACCAGTTTGCTGCACCAGTATGTATTGCAGCATCTGTCTAATGTCCCTTGGGTCGATCATACCCGCGTGGCCGCATTTGGTTTTCGTTTCGGCGCCAATATTGCGGTGCGGCTGGGCTATCTTGAGTCGCAACGCCTGAAAGCTGTAGCCTGCCTTGGGCCGGTGGTGCATGGTCTGCTGGTTGATCCTCTTCATCAGGGGCGGGTACCGGAAATGTATCTTGACGTTCTTGCTTCGCGTCTGGGGATGCATGATGCTTCCGATGAGGCGCTGCGCGTTGAGCTGAGCCGCTATTCGTTAAAAGTTCAGGGATTGCTGGGCCGCCGCAGCCCAACGCCAATGCTCTCGGGTTACTGGAAGGACGATCCGTTCAGCCCGGAAGAGGAGTCACGTTTGATTACCTCATCATCAGCCGATGGCAAGCTGATGGAAATTCCTTTCAACCCGGTTTATCGCAACTTCGATCACGCCTTGCGGCAGATCGCCCGCTGGATTAGCCATAGATTTAGTTAATATATTGCTAAATTCTATTGATTTGGTAACGTCATTGCATCACTAAAGGAGATCGCAATGACGTTACCGAGTGGACACCTAAAGAGTAAGCTGATTAAGAAATTCACGGCTCTTGGACCTTACATCCGTGAGGAGCAGTGTGAAGACAACCGCTTCTTTTTCGATTGCCTGGCAGTTTGCGTCAACGTTAAACCGGCGCCGGAAAAACGCGAGTTCTGGGGATGGTGGATGGAAATGGACGCAGAGAAATCACGCTTCGTCTACAGCTATCAGTTTGGTTTATTTGATAAAGAAGGGGTCTGGCGCGCAGTTGCTATTGACGATCCTGAAGTCACTGAAAAGCTCGAAAAGACGCTACGCGGCTTTCACGAACGAGCCGAGGCGCTACTGGCGACGTTCAGCCTGAAGCTGGAACCTGCCGATGATTTCAGCGAGCCGGTGAAACTGCGAGCCTAATCAGACTCTTAATCTCATCTTCAGAAAAATCCACGCCCTGGTGGCGTGGATTTTTAAATTTTCTCTATAGTTACAACATCCTTTAGGCTCAGTTGCATTGTTGCGGATTAAATCTACTAAACCCCAATACACATATATTTGATTTCTAAATAATCCTCTATACCGTACTTCGAGCCTTCGCGGCCCAGCCCGGAAGATTTCACGCCGCCGAAAGGAGCGACTTCGGTAGAGATAATTCCGGTGTTGATGCCGATGATGCCGTACTCCAGAGCTTCGCCGACGCGGAATACGCGGCTTAAGTCGCGAGCGTAGAAATAGGCTGCCAGGCCAAACTCGGTGTCGTTGGCCTGCTTTATCGCGTCGGCTTCATCTTTAAAGCGAAATAGCGGGGCGAGCGGGCCGAAGGTCTCTTCTTTGGTGACTTTAGCATCGCCGGGCACGTCTACCAGAATCGTCGGCTGGAAGAAATTCCCACCCAGCTCGTGGGCTTTCCCGCCGGTCACCACCCGCGCGCCTTTGTCTAACGCATCGGTAATATGCTCCTGCACTTTGGCAATGGCCTTCTCGTCAATCAATGGCCCGATGGTGATATTCGGCTGCAGGCCGTCGCCAATTTGCAGTTTACTTACCGCTTGCTGGAGTTTTTCGGCAAAGCGGTCATAGACGCCGTCTTGGACATACAGGCGATTGGCGCAGACGCAGGTTTGCCCGGCGTTGCGAAACTTAGAGGCCATCGCGCCTTCGACGGCTTTATCTAAATCGGCGTCATCAAAGACGATAAACGGCGCGTTGCCGCCCAGTTCCAGTGAGACCTTTTTGATGTCCTTCGCGCACTGTTCCATCAGCTGGCGGCCAATCTCCGTCGAGCCGGTAAAGGAGAGTTTACGCACCAGCGGGTTGCTGGTGAGCTCATTGCCAACTGCGCTGGCGGAACCCGTAACGACGTTAAATACCCCTTCGGGGATCCCGGCGCGGTTCGCCAGTTCCGCCAGCGCCAGCGCGGAAAACGGCGTCTGGCTGGCGGGCTTGAGCACCATCGTGCAGCCTGCGGCCAGCGCCGGACCCGCCTTACGGGTGATCATCGCCGAGGGAAAATTCCACGGGGTGATGGCGGCGGTTACGCCAATCGGCTGCTTAATCACCAGCAGTCGCTTGTCGGCCTGATGACCCGGGATCGTGTCGCCATAGATGCGCTTACCTTCTTCGGCAAACCACTCAATAAAAGAGGCGGCGTAGCTGATTTCGCCCTTGGCTTCCGCCAGCGGTTTACCCTGCTCCAAAGTCATCAGGCGCGCTAAATCGTCCTGATGCTCCATCATTAAATCGAACCAGCGGCGCAGAATATTGGCCCGCTCTTTGGCGGTGAGGGCGCGCCAGGCGGGCAGGGCGAGGTTGGCGGCGTCGATGGCCTCGCGGGTTTCCTCGGCGTCCATTTTGGGTACGCTGCCCAGCTGCTGGCCGTTGGCGGGGTTGGTCACCGCGATGGTTTCTCCACTGGAGGCGTCGCGCCAGCGTCCGTTGATTAATGCCTGTTGGCGAAAAAGGATAGGGTCGTTAAGTTGCATGGTTGCGTCCTGTCTTAATCGGGAATATGCCTGATTTGGCTGCATCTATCCCTGTTTAGTGTAGACGAACGCGCTCAGGGAGCAGGGCACAGTACGGTTTGATACAGTAATAACCAGCAATAATTTACGGTTATTTGAACTGGTAGGACGTTATTGTGCAAAAAATGCTGTATTTTTTATGCTCAATTTGCAAGGAAGGAGTGCTCTATGTCACAGCAAGAACAATTTTGTCAGGCCTGCGGAATGCCGATGTCTGCCGAGGATGCGAAAGGTGCAAGTGATGATTATTGTGCCTGGTGTTGCGATAGCGAAGGGCAGCTTAAATCTTGGGAAGATGCTGTTTCCGGGCTGGCCGAGTTTCTTGATTCCTGGCAGAAGGTGGGGCCTGCGGAATCCCGCAAGCGGGCTATGCGCTATTTGACAGCAATGCCCGCATGGGCCCATAAAGCAGAAGATTAACCAGATGCCCGGCGAGAAAAACACCGGGCATTTTCGCTGAATCAGAACTTCCAGGAGACGCTGCCGACGATGCTGCGCTCTGCGCCGAAGTAGCAGTAAGAGAGCGAGTTACAGGCCGCGATATAGCTCTTATCCGTCAGGTTATTGACGTTCAGCTGCGCGCTGAGGCCTTTAATCCCTACCTTCGACAGGTCATAGCCAACCGTCATATCCACCAGCGTATAGGACGGCAGGGTATGCGTATTCAGGCGATCGCTGGTGATCCCATTAACATAGCGCACGCCGGAACCGAGCGTCAGGCCATCCAGCGGGCCGCTTTTCACATCGTAGCTCAGCCAGGCGCTGGCCTGGTTGCGCGGGGCGTAAACGGCGCGCTTGCCTTGTTCTTCCGGACTGCTTTTCTTATAGCGGATGTCGGTGTAGGTATAGGCGGCCTGCAGACGGAAGCTGTCCGTTAGCTGGCTGATGGCTTCCAGCTCCACCCCTTTCGACTCAATTTCGCCAATCGAACGATACGGATCGGTCGGCTCTTCTTTGGTGGCGATATTGGTCTGGTTGATGCGGAATACCGAGGCGCTGAACTGGCTGTTCATCCCTTCCGGCTCATACTTCAGTCCGGCTTCCCACTGCTTGTCTTTCATCGGATCCAGTATGTTGCCGTTTTCATCGGCGAAGCTGGTCGGCGTAAAAGCGGTGGAGTAGCTGATGTACGGTGCAAAACCACTATCGAACAGATACATCAGCGCGGCGCGGCTACTGAAGTTGTTCTTATCCAGATCGCTACGAGAATTGTTGAGCTTGTCGATATTAGAAACGCTCACCTGATCGTAGCGCCCGCCGAGCGTGAAGCGCCAGCGGTCCCAGGACATCTGATCCTGCAAATAGTAACCGGTCTGGCGCAGCTTATGTTTTTCACGGCTGTACATGGTGATGTAATCCGGCTTCGCGCCGTAGACCGGGTTAAAAGCGTTGATGGCCGGGAATGCACCGTAATAACCGGTGGTGTCGTTGCTACGATCCTGGTAGTCAATGCCCATCAGCAGGCGATGGTTCACCGCCCAGGTATCGACGCTGCCATCAAGCTGGTTATCCAGCGTAATAGCGTTCATCTTCTCGTCTGAGCCGGAATAACCTCGGTTCAGATCGGTTTCATTCAACCAGCCCGCAGCATAGACCTGATTTAGCTCGACTTTAGTATGCAGATAACGCAGCTTTTGCCGTACCGACCAGCCGCTATCAAACATATGCTCGAAGTTGTAGCCAACCATATTTTCGCGGCGGTCATACTTGTCGTAATCATCTTCACCTTCGAAGAAGGTGTTGGCGATTTTCTTGCCATCATGCGGGATCACGGTGCCTTCATAGGGAAGGCCTGAGTGGCTGCCGCCCTCCGGATCGCGATGCAGGTAGGCCATTAAATCAAGACGCGTCTGGTCGGTGATGCGCCAGGTCAGGCTGGGCATAATCGCGTAGCGTTGCTCTTTTAATGTGTCAAACTGGGAGTCTGAATAGCGGGTCATCCCGCTTAACCGCGCCGCCACCCGGTCGTTATCGTCCAGCGCGCCAGTGACATCAAACGCCGCCCCGCGCTGGTTGTTATTACCGCCGAACAGTTTGATTTCTCCGCCGGGATCGAATGAAGGTTTACGCGAGGTGAGGGCGACGATACCGCCTGGCGAGGAGCGACCGTAAAGCACCGAGGCCGGGCCGCGCACCACTTCGATATTTTCCAGGAACCACGGATCGACCACCAGGGAGCTGTGCGAGTTGGTGTCGCCCATCATCTTCAGGCCATCGAGATAGACGTTATCCAGACTGCCGTCAGAGAAGCCGCGCAGGACGATATAGTCAAAGCGGTTGGAAGCGCCAATCTGGTTGCTGTAAACCCCCGGCGTATAGCTCACGGCCTGACGTACGCTGATCGCTCCCTGCTCTTCAAACTGCTCGCGAGTGATGATGGAGACCGACTGCGGGGTCTCAATATCCGGGGTGGCAATTTTGGTCGCTCCGCTCTGCATCTGCGAAGTGACCACGATGGTTTCGTTTTTAGCGGTTTCCTGAGCCAGCAGCGGGAAGGCGACGCTGCCGGTCACCCATCCTACCAATAGCGCCAGGCGAGTTTTCGCAAACATGAACATCTCCAAAGGCATTTCTAATTGTTAATAAGAATTATTACCTTTTTGATGCTTTATATAGCTATGCGGAATGCCAGGATGCGTATGCGCGCTGCCAAAGCGTCCAGGTATTCTTCGCGGAAATGTGAAAAATGTATTACCCCGTCTTTTGTACGTCACAGGGCGAGATGCCGTAGCGCCGACGAAAGGCGGTAGAGAAGTTGGTGGCGTGCTGATAACCCGACATCCATGCCGCCTGCTGCACGCTATATCCTTCAAGCAAATAGCCTCTTGCCCGCTCAAGGCGGCAGTCGCGCAGATAGTCGAAGACTGAACAGCCGTAGGCGTGACGAAACTTGCTGCGTAAGCTGCTGGAGCTCATCGCCGCCCGCTGGGCCAGCTCATTGAGGGTGTAGTCGTTCTCCGGAGATTGCTCCAGCAGGCGGCGAACTCTCTCCAGCCGCTGCTGCTCGCCGCCTGCCGGGATGACATGTTTCGCGCTTTCATCCTGGCACACGCTCAGACCATGGCCGAACAGCTGTAAAATGAGCCCTTCCAGCATCAGCTGGCGAGAAACGCCCCCGAGCGTGCTCTGCTGCGCATATTGCAAACCGCTCAGCAGAAAGCCCGGTATCTGCCAGATAAGCGTTGGCGTCTGGCATCTCTCCCATTCGCGCATCAATGAATCGAGCAGGCCATCGCGCCATGCGCCATCAGGATACAGCCCCAGAGATAGCGTCCGTAGCCTGCTGTCGGCATCGTGGCGGGCGCTCATCGCCTGGTGTTCGCTAAGCCGCGAGGTGAACGCCATCCCGGAGCGTACAAGATGCTGTTCTCCGTTCAGGGTCAGGTCGACGCAGCCCTCCAGCACCACCAGCATATATAGCGGACTGCTATGGCGGGAGGTCGTCTCATAAGGTTGCAGCACATGAACATCAGAATGGGTAACGCACATTCCGCACGGCAGCATCATCTCTTCCACTTCCCCTCGCAGCACGAGGCTGGCGTGCGGCGCCTGCGGTTTTTGCTGCTGCTGCGGGAAACGGTAGTCGATACCGTAACGTTCGCCAAAGTCCATAAACTCGCTGACGGAGAAGGTTTTTCTCAGCACCGGGCGGGCAGGTTCATTCTGCGGAGTCATATTGTTCATGCGGTTTTTGGCACTGAGGCAGGGTATCATTGGATGGAGCAACTTTATCACTGCGTGCGCAGTGCGACAATAATGATGAGAATCATTATCAATATTTGTTTTACGTATTGCCGTTACGGGAAGGGGGGGACCGCACGGGGAGTCTACCCGCACGGTTTGATAAGGGGTCAGGCGTCGACGTTGTCCAGCGGCCAGGAGTCAAACAGGTAGCCGTCGAAGAAAATATCATCGACGTTGGAGAACTCCAGCAGGCGACGTTTGACGTTTTCCAGATGCTGCCACATGGCGAGCTTTGCCGCGCGGGCGTCTTTTTTGATTAATGCTGCAAGGATCCGTTTATGATCGACGAGCCACTCCTGACGATAGTGGGTGTCCCCGAGGTGGCGATGCAGCTGGATCCACATGGGATTGTTTTCCCGCCACTGCCATGACTGACGAAATAGCTCCACCAGCATACTGTTATGTGTGGCTTCGGCGATCGCCAAATGGAACTGCATATCGCCGCTTTCTGAACTCTCCGGCGCGCTGCTGGCCAACTCTTGCTCCTCCAGCTGTAAAGCCTGGCGCATTTTGCTGATATCTTCCCGAGTTGCCTGCAGGGCGGCAAATTCAGCGATATTGCTTTCCAGTAGCTGGCGCGCTTGCAGCAATTCAAACGGACCGGCATCATCGCAATGACTGGCGTCGGCGCTCTCAGCAACCCCTTCTTCGGCGCTATTGTCGAGCACGTAGATCCCGGCACCGCGGCGGACTTCTACCAGTCCTTTAATTTCCAGCATGATCAGCGCTTCACGCACCACCGTGCGGGTCACGTCTAACATCTCGGCGATCTCTCGCTCCGGCGGTAAACGATCGCCAGGGTTGTACGGCGTTTGTACGATCAGATCGCGAATCATCGCGCCGACTTCCTGATAGGGTCTGTGCTGAGAAGTTTGTGATTTCATGGTGTTATGCAGTGGCATGCGATGGTGTGGTGGCTGACTATAGCATTTGAGTGACGGGTTAGCATCTCTCACGCCTTAGATACGCAAAACAGGTCAACCAAATTTTCATTGAGTTGACCTGCGGTTTAGAGAGATTAGACGGCGGTTCTTAATGCCGCGACGCACTCACGCGCGCCCCATTTACACAGCTTGTGATAAGCCTGCGTAACGGCTTCGACGAAGTCACTGTTCTCCGGCAGATCCTGGGCAAAAATCCCGCTTAAGGCCAGCAGGGCGGTCACGCGCTCGGCGCCCTGGTAACGCGAGTTAATTTGCTGAATATCGGTCAGTAAAGGGTCCACCACATCGATAGGTTGCCCTTGCTCATCAACCCCCTGGGTGTAGCGCATCCAGCCCGCCACGCCGAGCGCAAGATGACGCCAGTCGCTACCGTTGCGCAAATGCAGGCGTACCGGATCCAGCAGGCGCTGCGGTAGCTTCTGGCTACCGTCCATCGCAATCTGCCAGGTACGGTGGCGCAGAGAAGGGTTACTGAACCGGGCGATCAGCAGCGTGGCATAAGCCTGTAGATCGGTGCCTTCCGGCATGGATAGCGTTGGGGCCTGTTCCTGCATCATCAGGGCAAAGGCTGCTTTTTGATACGCCGGGTTGCCCATGGTGTCGGCGATGGTTTCATAGCCGCCGAGATAGCCAAGATACGCAAGGAATGAGTGGCTACCGTTGAGCATCCGCAGCTTCATCATTTCAAACGGCACCACGTCTGCCACAAACTGCGCCCCAACAAGGTCCCACTCAGGGCGGCCGTTGACGAAGTTGTCTTCGATTACCCACTGGCGGAACGGTTCACAGGCAATAGCGCACGGATCGTAGACCCCAAGCTGGTCGGCAATCTCCTGCAACGTTTCAGGGGTTGCCGCGGGCACGATGCGGTCAACCATAGTGCATGGGAAGGTGGCATGAGCTGCAATCCACGCCGCCAGCTCTGGGTCTCTGGCCTGCGCCAGGCCCAGCACCGCGACTTTCGCCACATGGCCATTCTCCCGCACGTTGTCGCAGGACATCACCGTAAACGCCGCCAGCCCTTGTTCGCGACGCAGGCGCAGGGCTTCGACGATGTAGCCAATGGCGGATTTCGGTGTGGCCGGGTTGGCGAGGTCGTGCTGAATTAGCGGGTTGTTGAGATCCAGCTGACCGCTGGCGGCATCGGTGCAGTAACCTTTTTCTGTCACCGTTAGTGAGACGATCGCCGTTTGCGGGCGCGCCATCGCGTTCAGAATACCGTCGCAGCCGTCAATCTCCGGGTGTAGCGCTTCTTTCATCGAACCGATAATCTTTAGCTCAGTGCGCTCGGCGCCTTTTTCCGCCACGGTATACAGCAACTGTTGGTTTTTCAGATTCTCAATCAGCAGGCGGTCGTTGCCCGGCATCAGGTTGACTTCGCAGATGCCCCAGTCGCTATCGCTGGTTTCCAGCAGATGGTGGGTGTAAAGCGCCTGATGTGCGCGGTGAAACGCGCCGCAGCCCAGGTGAACGATACGGGATTGCAGGCGAGAACGATCCCACGCAGGGCGTGTAACCGGCAGGTTGCTGTCGGCAAGGGTTGCAGTCATAGCAAACTCCAGAGTGGGTCGCAAAACGCGACCGAAGGGGGGAAGGGCGGGACGCTCGGCCCCGCCAGTCAGGATCAGCGGCTAAAGAAGGCGCGCTGAATTGCCAGCTCGACGCCGCGGACTTCCGCCAGCCCTTTCAGGCGACCAATCGCGGAGTAGCCAGGGTTGGTTTTCTTTTTCAGGTCGTCAAGCATCTGGTGGCCGTGGTCAGGGCGCATCGGGATGAGATCCTCTTTGCCTTCCGCTTTACGACGATGCTCTTCTTCAACGATGGCCTTCACCACTTCATACATGTCGACGTCGCCGTGCAGATGCGCCGCTTCATGGAAGGTTTTCGGGTTATCTTCGCGCAGGGTGGAGCGCAGATGGGTGAAGTAAATGCGCGGGCCGAACTGCTTAATCATATCAACCAGGTCGTTGTCGGCGCGCACGCCGTAGGAGCCGGTACACATGGTGAAGCCGTTTGCCATGCTGTTGACCGTATCGACCATCCACTGCATATCTTCTACGGTAGAGACGATGCGCGGCAGGCCGAGAATCGGGCGCGGCGGATCGTCCGGATGCACTGCCATGCGGACGCCAGCCTCTTCGGCAACGGGAATAATTGCCTTCAGGAAGACGACAAAATTCTCGCGCAGCGCGGCTTTATCGATATCTTTATAGGTTGCAAGGTGTTGACGGAACTGGTCGAGGGTATAACCCTCTTCGGCACCCGGCAGGCCCGCGATGATATTTCGGGTCAGGCGCGCTTTATCTTCATCGCTCATGGTGGCGAAGCGCTGGTTTGCCTGGGCGATTTCTTCGGCGGTGTAATCCGCTTGTGCGCCCGGACGCTTGAGGATATGCAGCTCGAAGGCGGCAAACTCAATCTGATCGAAACGCAGCGCTTTGGATCCATCCGGCAGGACGTATTCCAGGTCGGTACGGGTCCAGTCGAGAACCGGCATAAAGTTGTAGCACACGGTACGAATGCCGCACTGAGCCAGGTTGCGCAGGCTCTGCTGATAGTTGGCTATCCACTGTGCATAGTTGCCTGAGTGGGTTTTGATCTCTTCGTGAATCGGTACGCTTTCGACCACCGACCAGACCAGGCCTGCCTCTTCTACGATGGCTTTGCGCTTGAGGATCTCTTCAACCGACCACACCTCGCCGTTCGGAATATGGTGCAGAGCGGTGACAACGCCAGTCGCCCCCGCCTGACGGACGTCAGCTAAAGTGACCGGATCGTTAGGGCCATACCAGCGCCATGTCTGTTCCATGCTTAACCTCTTTCACGTTGTTGACCCGCTTCAGGCCACTGCTTTGGTTGGATTGTCGGTTCCCTGAAACCACATGAAAAACCGGGGAGACCGGACGATATGGCGCATAAATTCCTCTAATTTGTCATACATGTCAACCGTAAAAGCAAAATTGGTTAACCAAATCACATGGGAGCAGGTTTTAAGGCGTGTTAACGGGAAGACAGGGCGGCGTGTGACAATTTTTCTTTGCGTAAATGTCTCTGATAGGGGTCGGGTGAGTGGTAATGGTTTACCAATTCAGCCACGTCTCAACCACATAATGGAGTACGGCCGATACTGTTGGCCCAAGGGAAGTGTCACCGACAAAAGCAGCAAGTCGATATGTTTCGTTTTGTTTAGTAAACAATGTATTTTTATATTTTTGTTTATGTGATCTTCATCACTAATGCGTATTAATAAGCTTCAAATAACGGATTTTTCACATAGGATAATGGGAATTAATAACTGTTTAGTAAACAGCGAATGAACGCTTGCTGAGGTGATAGAATGTTAAGTATGGGACTGGATATTGGCGGGACGAAAACAGAAGCAGTTATCCTCGATGCTCAGGGTAATGTCTTGTTATCAAAGCGAAGAAGTACGGTGAAATCTGACTATCAGGGATTTCTGACATCGCTGGTTGATTTTATTCAGGACGTTAAGTCTTCTTTTTCTGTCCCGATCAGCGTCGGTTTATGCCTGCCGGGAACAGAAGATGTTGATACCCGGCTCATCAAAAACTCCAATATCGTGGTCCTTAACCAACGACCGCTGATTCAGGATCTGGAACAGGCGTTGGGTCATCCCGTCGCGTGGGACAATGACGCCAACTGCTTTACATTATCAGAGTCGACGGATGGTGCGGGCGCACAGGTGGGGATTGTGTTTGGCGCGATTCTGGGAACCGGCTGCGGCGGCGGGCTTTCAATGAATAAAATGCTCTGGCGAGGACGCAACGGTAACGCCGGAGAGTGGGGGCATAATCCGCTTCCTCACTATGATCCGCTGCGGGATGGTGTTGGCGTAAAATGCTATTGCGGGCAGCTAAACTGCACGGAGTCTTTTATTTCGGGGTCGGGGTTGGCACGACAATATAATCTGATTGACGGCAATACCCTGGATGCAAAAGCCATTTTTTCGCTTATTGATCAATGCGATCCTGATGCAACCGCTTTGTTCCGGCTATTTAAAGATCAGCTGGCGAGGGCGTTAGCATCGGTTATCAATATCTACGATCCTGATATTGTGGTGGTTGGCGGCGGGCTTTCGCGCATTCCGGAGATCTTTACTGACCTGACTCAGGCTGTGGAAAAGTATATTTTCAATACGCAATGCACCACGCCAATTGTCCCGGCGATGCATGGTGATAGCAGCGGCGTTCGCGGCGCGGCATGGCTGGGACGCGATGCGGCATTGAGGGCAAGCGTCAGTACAGAATAGTTTTCAATGATACGAGCTCTTGCTAACTCATTCATTCTCCTGAACAAAAATGCAACATGAAGTATGATAGCGGTAACCGTAAATAAGGGGTAGGTCAGGCATGTTGAAGACAGTCAGGGTGAGGGATATCGCGCAGAAAGCGGGTGTATCGGTAGGGGCGGTGTCGCGGGCGTTGAACCATCGGCCTGGGCTGAGCGAAGAAACCCGGCTGCGGGTGATGCAGATAGCGCAGGAGATGGGATATGACTTCTCCAGACTTCGCGATGAGAAAATTAAAAAAATTCTCTTCATACTCCACCGCCAGCATAACACCGCCAGTGCGATGAACTTCTACTCACCCGTCCTGTTGGCCGTTGAAGATGCCTGCCGGGAATACAACATTGCGCTCAGCTTTTTGGCGATGGGGCCGACGGATAATGTGACCCAACAGGTACGGCAGCATTCCCCCGATGCTCTCCTGTGCGTTGGCTTTATAGAGCCGGAGCTGATGGCGGAATTAAGAAAATTACCGCAGCCGATGGTGTTGGTTGATCACGCGATCCCCGGCATGGTCAGTATCAATCCTGATAATTACCAGGGTGGGATAGTGCTGACGCAGCATCTGATTGAAAAGGGGTATCATCGTATCGCCTTTCTGGCCAGCAGCCTTGCACATTACAGTATTCGCCAGCGTGAGAAAGGATACCGACAGGCGCTGTTTGAGGCTGGCATGCTGATGTCTCCTCAATATGAAGTGACGGCACCCGCGCTGACGGAACTTACACCCTCTTTGGAATATGCGCTGGATGAACTGATGGCGCTACCCGAACCGCCTGATGCCCTGTTTTGTTACAACGATGCGGCGGCTATCGTGGCGATGAATTATTGCCATCAAAATGGGATAAGGGTGCCAGAGGATCTGGCTATCGTCGGCTTCGATGATATTGATTTGTCCAGCCACCTGACGCCCGCGCTGACCACAATAGCCATTGATAAAGAGTCATTAGGCAAGCGGGCCGTGGAAGAGCTTATTTGTCGCTCGAGTGCAGATAATATTTTACTGCCCGTGCAGCTCAGGCTGAGAAATAGCGCGTAAAGGCTAAATTTGTTCGTAGAGAGAATGTCTGTCCGATAGCCTTATTGGCTATCGGACGTTTATTAAAATAATAAACTAATCAACTATCCACGATCGTTTGGTTGAGTTGATATATCCGTATTTTGTACCGCATAGGATGTTTTATCGTTGAGAATAAGGTGTAGCGTTTCGATCAGCGCATCGACATCGGCGTCGGTGTTATATATTCCAAAGCTGATACGAACCATGCCTTCTGGCGGGAAGCATCCATCAACGGTATTTTCCCGCTCAGCCTCGTGCTCGGCCAGGCGGCGAACGTAAGGATGGGCGCAGAATGCCGCATGACGAACCGCAATCCCTCTGCGTCCGGCGAGTTTATTCGCGACGGTCTCATTAGTGATATCTTGCAGATTAAATACGATAATACCTACCCGGTCCGAAACCTGATCGTTGTCACCGTAAAGGATAACGCCCGGTATCGTTTTTAATCTCGCTAACGTTTTTTTAATCAACCGTTGCTCATGCTCTTTGATGGCGTTAAAGCCAACTTTGCGAAGGATCTCGATTGCCTTAAGCATCCCGACGACTCCCAGATAATTAGGGGAGCCAGCTTCATAACGATCGGGTAAGTCGGCATAAATGACCTTATCATCCATTACCGTTTTAACCATACCGCCACCATAGAAGACGGGTAAGCGTTCGCTTAATGTTTCCTTTAAACCGACAACCGCACCGCCGCCGTAGGGGGAATACATTTTATGGGCTGAAAAAACAAAGTAATCAATATGTTCTTCAGGAGTGTTCCCCAGCATGCTAAATGCACGATGTGCGACAATCTGGGCGCCATCGACAATAATTTGAGCGCCATACTTATGCGCTATTTTGGCAATGCGGTGGACATCATTAACATAGCCGGTGACATTAGATGCGGCGGTGACGGAAACGTAGCGAACCTTTCCCCCTTGCTCGCGCAGTATTCGCTCCAGATCTTCAATAATAAGCCGACCCTTACTGTCGACCTCCGCGTATAAAGTTGTCACGCGTTCACGCCAGGGCAAATCATTGGCATGATGTTCCATTCGGGTGGTCAGAACGATATCTTCCGGGCTCTCAATTAATGCCGAAGCCAGTTTGTTCATCCCATCTGTTGTGCTGTTAACATAAAAGACGGTATATCGATCGCTCCTTGCACCGACAAAATCCTTAACAATATCTCGTCCAGCACTATATATTTTGGAAGAGTGTTCAGATTTCTGCCCCTTTCCGCGCCCGATAGAACCATAGAATAGAAGCTGCCGGTTAATTTCTTCGGCGACTAGCTTAAACGCGGGTGTTGTTGCCGCATTATCTAAATTAATAGCGGGAACTTGTCTTTTATCATCAAGCTCAACCAGTGAATCCAGACCGATAATTTCCAGAACAGTATTCATCATCAAATATCCTTTTATATGATCGCTTTGGTTAGCGAATACACTGGCAAACATGTGTATGGGGATGTGCTCTGTCTTCAGCACAGAAATTATTCATTTCCCGGACAGGCGCAGCCTCGTCCATTTGATTCAATACCTGGAGTAACAGCTCCACGACTTTTTCAGTACTCTCAATATCCAGCCTTTCTTCTGGCGTATGCGCGCCAGTGATGGTTGGGCCGCAAGCTATCATTTCCATCCACGGGAATTTTTCGGTGAAATAACCACACTCCAGACCAGCATGAATAGATTCGAGAGTTGGCTTGGCTGAAAAAGCGGTTTGATAAGCATGGACAAAACGGTGATGCCTCTAATTAGTTGAATCTGATGTATAATGCGGGCTTTTGAGGTTCTTTCATGGCCAGCGTTAACATTCATTGTCCTCGTTGTCAGTCTGCACAGGTCTACCGCCATGGTCAGAACCCTAAAGGCCATGACAGATTTCGCTGCCGTGACTGCCACCGCGTTTTTCAGCTCACTTACACTTATGAGGCCCGTAAGCCGGGCATTAAAGAGCTGATCACTGAAATGGCCTTCAATGGCGCCGGGGTTCGCGATACCGCCAGAACACTGAAAATTGGCATTAACACCGTCATCCGGACTTTAAAAAACTCACGCCAAAGCGAATAACGTCTTCGCCCGTTGCTCATGCTGATGTGGCGCTTATCTGCGAACTTGATGAGCAATGGAGTTTCGTTGGCAGTAAAGCCCGGCAACACTGGCTCTGGTACGCGTATAACACCAAAACAGGGGGTGTACTGGCCTACACTTTTGGTCCCCGTACCGATGAAACCTGCCGGGAACTACTGGCACTGCTTACGCCATTCAACATCGGCATGATCACCAGCGACGACTGGGGCAGCTATGGCCGGGAGGTGCCGAAGGATAAGCATCTGACCGGAAAAATATTCACCCAACGGATTGAGCGCAATAACCTGACGCTGCGCACCCGCATTAAGCGCTTGGCTCGTAAAACAATCTGCTTCTCGCGTTCAGTAGAGATCCACGAAAAAGTCATCGGGACGTTTATTGAAAAACACATGTTCTACTAATTGGAAGCATCACCAAAATAAGTTAGTTGATGCATCACCAAAATTAAACAACCCTCAACTATTGGCTATAATATACTTAATACCTTTTGGATACTTGATTGTAGAAAACCCATTATGGCTAGAAAATATATACATTGCCGCTCCAATTTTCCTATCATCTATAGCTTTATTAACCAGTGTATACATAGGATATCGTGATTTATTAAATAAAGTATTTAATAATGCAGTAGTTAAATGGGGCGTAACTGGCTTTACATATTCCGTATGCTTATGGATCGCAAAGTTTAAGCTTGACATAGCTTATGGTATAGTCCCAGAAAACCTTAATTACTCGACATTAGCTTATGCTTTCATGCTCTCATTTCCAATAGGGGCAATGATTTGTGCAATTACAGTCTATATATACATATTTTTGCGAGATGTATCCCCAGCAAAAATAGTAATATCCTCTATGATTTCAGTATATATTGGAAGCTTGGCTCAACATCATATACAGGTGAACAATCTTCCTGAAAAAATAATATTAATAGGACTTATAATTATGGTCCCCTATAACATGGTCAATTTAGCTAGTTCATTAGTTATTAAAAGGAAATTTAATTTTAATCGTTTAGTATCAGGCTTATCCCTTTTTGCTGTGTCAGTTGCTCTTTTTATTATTAGCATGACAGCAATGAAATACATTGAAAGATTTCAAGAAAAGTTTATTTTTCTCGATGCAAGAACATCTACGACATGTGGTAGCTCAGAAAGCAAATCTCTTTATATTGAAAAAAATGAAAATCAGTGTTATAAAATATCAGGAAATAAATTCTCGGAGTTAAGACTAACTCTTGTAGATAAAAACATCTCGAATATAAATAATAAAGGCACTTCAACTTATGAACAAAAATAACCCTGCTAATTCATTTTCTATAGAAGCAAGGAAAGAAGCTTTTCGGAGAGCTGAAGCCAGTCTTTTTTTATCAAGTAAAGATCCCAAAGGCTCCTCATTTTTTAATGAAATAAAAAGTAAGGTAATCAATGGAGAGCTAACCTATGAAGAGGCAAAGAGAGAAGTATTAAATTATCACATTGAACAATCTAAAAATCAAAATAAAAAAGGCTAACATTTAGTTAGCCTCTTCTCACTAGTGAGCTATTTTATAGTCCCTTAATGCATTTTTAAGTAACTCAGTTTGCACATCAGCATCATCATAATTATAAATTCCGGTAGCAGAATAATACTCTTCGATACATAGAATATTTATCAATGGTTCACAAATCTCTTTAATAAACTCCTTGTTGTTATCGGCAAAAATAATTTTTATTCCTTCCAAAACAAAGCTATTATAATCAGCCATTATCCACCTCCTTACAGGTGTTTAGTGGAAGCGTCAGTTAACGTTACCGCGCTAACTGACGCGCCTAAATCAAGATTTTTTACTGCCAGTTAAACTATCACCCTCAAACTCATCCTGTTCGTGGTTACTCTGACGATCGGCTGTGTGTTTACGTATTTGATTCGCTATTTCCCCACCAACGGTCTGTTGTGTTCGGATAGAATTAGTACTTCCCTTCATCATCTGATACTCCGCAGCTCCATTAGACAGTCCGCTCGCCATGTGAGAAGCCATGCGGCCAGCTCGTGAGAATGATGAAGCAAACCCTTGGCTTCCTCCGCTGAAGCTACCTGCATTGCTCCCTGCAGAAGAACCACCGGAACCGCCTGATGGTTGTCCTCCAGAAGTATCTACGGAACCGGTATCTTCCCCGCCGCCAAATCCTCCACCTGAACCACCTCTATCACCAGAACCAGATTCTTCGGCCATCGCCGCTTGTGCAGATTCAAATGCTGCTTTTAGAGCGGAAGCACCACCACTGACTTGAGCTGTAGCGCTCATTGCCATTGCCCCAGCGCCACTGATTGCAGTAGTAGCAGCGCCAGTAATCATACCTGCTCCAAAACCACCGATCCCTTGTAAGGACGCTCCTCCTACAACGCCTGATAACAACAACGGTAATTTATTCGTCAATACTAAAAGAATAATTGACGCCAGAAGTAAAACAATAAGACTATTAAGATCAGGAATATCATTTTTAATAATAGAAAAATACTGATCTATAAATGATTGCCCAATCCCAATAATTAATGTCATCGTAAATAACTGAACACCAATCGATAATACTGTGCGTAAGTAATTTATTGCTATATCAGAAGTCCATTTTGAGCCACCAAACCCAAGCAAAATAACTCCTGCATAACACAACACCCAAGCAGAAACTAACATTATTAGCATATTTATCGCGATAAGTGCCATTACTACTAATACTATTATCGCGACGGTTATCATAATGGTCGAAATCATTGGAGACCAAATTGATGCTGCTGAACTGACCTTTGTTAATATCACAAAAGCCATATCAACTATGCTGGAGGGTGAAATACCAGTACTTGTTCCTAAAGCATTTGCTGCAAGTTGTCTCATTGAGTTAATTATAGATTGTGATATGGCTGGGCCGTTGATTAAAAGATAATAAAAAAAACCAATCACGGCAAAAAAACGAACTATCTCTGCAAGTGCACTGGTTAAACCTTCCCCTTGCATCGCCAACATACCAAATGTCCAAGCCATACTTATTAATACCAGCCCCCAGAAGAGCCAATTTGCATAATCACCAATTACTAATGACCATGTGCTGGCTACTTGCTGAAACCTATCTAATAACGTATCAAGTAATCCGCTACTATCTAATTGACCAGCATAAGCATTTACAGAAAACAAAAAAATCATTCCCAAAAAAGTGAGTTTGCTTACTATTCTCATAATTACCATTCTCGCTTAGGGCTAGGATTGTTATTACTGCGCAGGGCACATTTATCATAGTTATGTTCGTTCAATTTATTCTCTGGCGTCGATAAACAATCTTCATCTTTTTTATCGCAAGAGCATAGAATCAATGGAATGATTAGAATAAAAATGACCAAAAGTTTATCTTTCATTCAGCTATCCCTCACCAAATTCGCTTCGGGCTTGGTGTGTTCTTGCCAGCTAACGCTTTTTCATCAGCTACTATTTGTTGGGCCTCTTTATCGGCCTGAGCCTGTGCCAGTGTTGCTGCAGCGTTTTGTTGGGATACCAGAAGCGAGCGGATTTGCAGCAACTGGTTCGTTTGAGCACTGGCAAGCTGGTTAGCGGCCTGAATAGCTTCCATTTGCCCTTGTGCGCTGGTTGCCTGAGTTTGCAAATCTGCAAGGTTATCAGCATCGCTTTGCAGTGTTTCCTGCTGTTCGTCGAGAGCCTTAAACACGGCGTCATTGGCCTTTTTACGTGCCTCAGAACTGTTCTGCTCAGCTTTACGCAGTGCGCTAATTTCATCCGTAGTACATTCAACATTACTGTTAAAACACGGTGATGAGCGGTAGTAATTCACGTCCTGATAACGTTTCAGATATGAATCAAGACTTCCGGCTTGATTTTTGTAGTAATTAAGGGTGTCCTGCGCCTGCAACAATTTGTTGATGGTCGAATTGGCCTGATCCCAGATATATGCCGCAGGTGCGACTGTATTTTTCAGCATGTTTTCATACTGCTGCAGCTGCGTTTGGTACTGCTGGATCTGTTTAGCCACAGCCTGAACGTTGTTGACTGCGCTGATTGTGGTCTGCACCACATTAGTACCATCGATTACAGGGATACCGGCTGTCGCCGGTAATGCCATGATGGACGCCAGGAAGGAAGCTGCTAATGATTTTTTAGCTGCTAAAATCCCTCTCGGTGATGAAAATACTCGGAGCATTAACTTCATTTGCCCACCTCAATTTTAACTGATTATTGATATTGAAAACTCGTACTTTTAACTGATGCAGATATTTAGGAAACCATAAATTTATTTGTCCAAGATTCTATCCATAATATTTCTTAGTTCTTGTCTGGTTGATTCTATTTTAGCAAGCAACGTTTTGATCAATGAGGGTGAAAAATCAACTGTGCGTGGATCGTTAGCTAACCACAGTTTAAGTAACCCACCAAGTCGACCAAGATCAGCATTTACTCGGCTAAGCTCTACAACCTGTTCAATATCTACAATAGACTCAACCTGATAACCCATTGCTACTTTACGAATGAAGCTCGCTACACTTAAGCCAGATGCTTCTGCATTTTCCTGGATTTGCGCTTTTTCATCTGGCAAACAATAAACTTTAATTGGTGTACTATTTTTTCTAGTCTGAGAAACGGTCATATCATTCTCCATACAGGCGGTAGCCGATCAGCCTCGCAGAGCAGGACTCCGTTGAGCAGCCCAGCTGCTAATAAGAGAAGGTAAAGTAGAAGCACCGTTTACGGTGGGCCTACTTTACATGTCCTGCCCTACATTTGCCGTTGTGAATCTGTGTACGTATTGTGTATTCCTGTGTACTCAGTGTGTTTTCCTAAAGCATTTGTGCAGGATTAGTAGTGTAAAAATGTGCAGCATATGTGTTTATTGGAAGGGAAATTATTTGAATGACCCTAAGAAATATTTTTATTCTCGCGGCTTGGGTTTTGGCGGCCTGCCACGTTTCCTTTGAAACCTATTTATCTCTTTCGCTATATCGTCATTTTCTGTCTTTGACTCAACAGATTTATCTATCCAATCCTTAACATCTTCTCTACGCCAGAGAAGACGTTTATTACCGGGAAGACGGCATCTTGGTGGAAGACATTTTGGATTTCGCGTTGCATCACTGCGGATACTTTTTACAGTTTTCTTTAATGCAAAAGCCAACTCTTCAACGGTTATAAGTTCTGGCATAACTGATTTCATCGAAGAACCCATCTCTCAGTAGAAATTTGAGGATTTTAGCGGCTAAAATTTTAGCCGCTAAAGTTTGCTAACCAACGTTATGAATTGAGAATAATTAAAACTTACTGGCAAAAAGAATAATGTCAACAGGATTTTTATTCATCGGATTTTTACTCCATATGAAATTGGTTTTATTGACCGATTTCTGAATGACACTAAGGTTTTAATAATTCCTTTAATCTTTTTGGTTATATAAAAGGTTAAAGATCAGGTTAGAGAGGTGTGGAAAAGCGATATATTCATTTGTTTATTATGACAATTTTAAATTATATCCGTACCTCAAATGTCATGAAAGCGTACCTCATATGTCATAAAGGCGTACCTCATATGTCATATAATAAAAAATAAGCAAACAAGTTATACACAATATTATTAACAGAATCTGTGGATAAATACACAGATTATACATGATAAAATATATTGTTTAGCTAAACTAAATAGCAATAAATAAAATGAAACAAAATGTAAATAACAGAGAGTTGTAGATAACTTATAAATTTGGTTAGCTAACCTTTATAAGAAACACTGTTTGTAAATGATTCATTTCTGACAACGGATATATCGAAATTTAGTAAGTAAAATGCCACAGCTAAATCTTTTATATCATTTGTTTAGCTATACTATTTTTACTAAGGGTTATGTATATCTAAACTACAAAAACAGCAATGCAAAAGATAAACGGGTAACAATCGTAGAAAAGCTTTGTTGCTGAGGGGTTACCCTCATTGGAAACCGGCTTGAGATAAGTATCATATGAGGATATCAAATCCGACTGGTGAGGCCAGGTTTGATAATTTGAAGCGCTGGACGTAGCGTAGATGCCACAATAGAGGAGACAATAGTAAATTAAATTATAAGATAAATGCAGATTTTTGTTTCGCTATGAAGTTATCACTGAAGATAAAGTGTTCTAAGATAGATGAATGTGAGGTTGCCATGACAACGATGAAAGCTAGACCCAGTTCTGTTGCGGAAATTCTTTTAAATGAGTATTTGAAACCTTTAGCTATGTCTTCACGTGACTTAGCTAATTTGATGGGAGTACCTTATAGCAGAATTGACGATATATTACGACACTCTAAAAATATAAGTAATAGAGAGGGGGAATTACTTTCTAAAATCTTCAATACTGATAGCGATTTTTGGATAAAACTTCAAGAAAACTATATAAATCATACATGCAAATTCCATAAATAGTGCATAAACGCTAACTTAAGGCATATATTATTTGTACTACGCCGTTGTATTAAAGAGAGATATCAAGCAACAAAAATCAACTATAATAGGTAAAAAATCAGTATGAAGGAATTATCACAATCTGCACGATGGTTCTAATATAAATTTAGTAAAATAAAACATAAATCATTTCCGTATAAAAAGATGGCCAGGTCTTTATCATCGACCCAGCCAATTAGTAAAGGATTTTTCATTTCAAACTCATTAAACCTTAGGCATAAAACCTTAATGTTCAATATCTATTTGATTATCAATTTGAATAATGTTTTGAATCTCACTGTAAATATCAATGTTCTCATCTGGTACATCTATGCTAACCAATAAACTATATTTAACATTGTTAATATAGCGATCCTGCGCAGTACGATATTTCCACCATCCACCAACAGGATAGACAGCGATAGTATTCATCTCTGTTAAATCTGCAGCACTGCCTTTCCAAGCATCTGAGTGTAATGAACCTCTAACTCTGAGTTGAGGCCCCAGAAACCATCCTGACGCATCTCCTTCAGGTCCATTGTATTCTTCATTATTCGCATTACGGTTTATCGAAGCACGGAAATTTTCGAGGGTCTGATTAGGTCTAATAACTGCAAATCTCAATCCATGAGATTGATACGAATATTGTCGTCTGAATCCTTTTTGACTTGGATTAGGTTCAATAAAATACGACAATGTGATTCTTAAAATAACATTTGTTTCTGGTGGTAGTAAGCGAAGAGCTTCTACGGGCCAAGGGAGTGAAAACAGATGCATTTCATTCAATGTAGGATCAGTAGAACCATCTCTTTTAAATGGGGTGATTTCCGACTGAGATATTAATGTAAGTGCATTTTCCGCACTATGCATTGCTCGATTTAAATTAGGTACTCCATAACCAACCATCCTTAATAAGCTTTCTTTAGCCGATTTTGGTGTCCCCTGTGCACGTTCTGTTCTATATCGTTCGTGCATACGACTAGTCCATCTTGCTGTATGAACAAGTAATCCCCTAATAGTTTCAGGCCAATATTCTGGGTACTGAGCCATTAGCATAGCAGCATGTTTTGATACTAGAGCACAGGCTGCGCTAGTATCTGAATTAACTTCAAACAATTGATTTGTTGCCCTGCCAGAGGTTGTGAGCAAAGATAATTCAATTGTATTTGTGATTTCATCACGGCTAGGTGATATAAGTTTGTTTCCGCCTTCCTCTACTAAATCTGGCTTATATGGGGCATGCTTTTTCCATCCCCAGGATACCGATGACCGAGATGACGGTGCAATATCTTCTGACATAGCGAAAGGAGACCAACCATCATATTCGCGGTCTGTATGGGTTGTTTTATCAGTATACGCCCCTACAGTTAATGCATTCCAAGATTGAGCAGGATCTTCAATTTCAGCAAGAGTCACTGAATCCCAATAATCTAATTCTAAATTTGTAGGTTGAGAGTTACCCGCAGAAATTATAAATAATCTGCGGATATCATCCTCTAAACCAAAACTAAACTTGTCAATCTCTGCAGACCATGAGGACGGTTGGCCTCCAAGAGTATTAGGCTCTGCTGTCACAGCAAGCGAATAAACTCTGCGCCAGTTCGGGTTTTCCAGCTCCAGACGACTTGACGTTCCTGTAGTAATAGCTCCATAAAGATTAGGATCATTAGTAGCTCTTGGAGGTAGTATCCTTCCTGATTCGATATTGTACGGAATCGAAATGTCCTGATCGTTCAATAAAACAGACAGGAAATCTCCATAAAAACATAGTCCTGCTTGTCTGGAACCGTGGTCATTATAAGGCCTTTGATTATAATCATCGAAAAGTGGCCAAGATATGTCCCAAGCAGCTGCCAGTGATGAGTTAGTAAATCTAGATAATAGTGGATTATTGTAGTTAACACCTGTATCTAATATACAAACAGAAACATCAGCTTCATTGTTACGCGTAATTCTTGCAGCAACATTTTCTGCCCACTGATGCTGTTCTGTAGGTAAGGAATTAACTATAACTGATATATCATCCCTCGCTGATCTTATCTCTTTTAAATTAGATATTAATTCAGGACAAACTTTTAATCTCGATAGACTCGTACGGATAAGAACAACAGTAGTATCGAAAAAATTAATAGAAGTATTCCCGAGCCTTCCATTAATTCTTTCGCATAAACGCCGAGCAATATTTAGCACATCCTCCTTATTACCCTTAAGCCAAAGCTCAAACCACTTTTCAACACCGTGATCATCCGGAATAAGATCTTTTTTATCTGTCCAGAAAGAAGTTATATCTGCTAACTCGATATTTTGTATGCTATCAATTAACAAATGATTTCTAGGGAACTCGATACCATCCTTCGATGGATTCAAATAGTCATTTATTTTTTTAGTGAATTTAGTTCTGTCATTTTCATTAATGTATATAATCGCAGTTTCACGATTATTTGATTTAACTAAAGAACAAAGCTTGAAATAAGTATTATCGATTTTATCTATAGGAAGATCGCATTGTTCAAAACTGATTAGCCTAACATAAATCCCTTTTTCATCAGTAACAGGGGGAAGCCTCGGTCTTTCATCATAATGATTCAATATACGGCTATACTGATTTAGTAATGATATACCATGTACCGCTCGATCACGAGTTGGGACTTGGGGACTACGACCATTGCTCCTAGAGCGATAGTTTTCGGGGGAAACATAGCCGTTTAATAAAATATGCCTCTTGTTGGTAGTCATTTCATCCCTTATTGTCTACTTTCTTGCCTACGCTTTATAGCCTTTACTAACAAATCGGTTGTAATATTGTTTGCATTATAAAGCACTGATTGTTTGGCAGCATCTTCACTTGCTCGCGTGATCTCCGCTGCACTTAGACCTGAAGCACTATCAATGATCTCACTCCAAAATAAATTACCGAGGTCAAAGACAGCGAGTCTCTGTTCAATAAGATTCCTGATTAGATTATCCTCAGGCCTTGTGAACGGTATAATATCGTCAAATCGTCTATATAAGGCGCGATCTAAAAGCTCTGGATGATTGGTTGCAGCTAAAACTATGCTCTCAGAATCATCCTGCTCTACAAACATTAAAAAAGAATTTAAGACCCTACGAATTTCTCCAACGTCATTCTGAGCGCCACGCTGAGTTCCTATAGCATCGAACTCGTCAAAAAAATATACAGCTCTTGTTTGCCGTATGTGGTCAAAAATTAAACGCAGCTTAGCTGCAGTTTCACCCATATAGCGAGTGATTAGATTATCTAAGACGACTGTATAAAGTGGTAGCTTTAACTCTGTAGCAATGACTGATGCGGACATTGTCTTACCAGTACCGGGAGGACCAGTGAAAAGAATTTTTCTTCTTGGAATAAGCCCAAACTCAGAAAGTTTATCTTTCTGTTTTTGTTCAAGCAGAACCTGATTCAATCTTTCCCTAACGCTTCCAGAAATCACCAGTTCTTGAAGATGTACTGGCTTGTTCGTTTGCTCAAGTAACCCCTTAAGATCACCATCAGGCTGCTTAACAAATGGTGTAAGTCGTTTTTCAACTAAACCTACAGAACTCGTTGTTTTCTGATTTTTATCAACTAAGTTTTTTATATCATTAGCAAGCTTATGATGACCTTGCCTTGCTTCCTTAGCTGCCACCTGCAAAGCAATAGAAAAGAAACGCTGATCATCACGATCAACGTGGCTTTTCAATAAAGCTTTGATCTGCTCTGCAGTAGCCATAACCCCTCATACTCCCTTGTTCTCTTGTTGCAAAGTTTACTATAAATTCATTTAGTTCGACATCGTTACCTACCTGCTCATTACAGGAAAGTAATACCTTCATGAGCGTATCATCAATGATCAAAGTGTAATCAAACACCTAGGCATAGTACCTTCACTACGTGAACTGTATCACTCATTGTTATGTAACCAGAGTGTCCCTTTCTGGCACTTAGCTCTATCGGATAATGTATTTAAGCTGTTAATTTATAAGATTTTTCATCACTAAACTGTCTTTCATGCAACGCATCGATAAGGTCAACACATTACGTTTATAAGGAAGTAGTTTGTTTAGCGTAATGATGCAAATGCTGACCAATTAGCTTTGCCACAATTTTGCCACACCTACAACGCGCAAAATTGCACATTAGTGTTGAACAAAGCAAAATACTGCAATAGTAACTTGATGATTTTACGAGAAAAGATGGTGCCGATAATAGGAGTCGAACCTACGACCTTCGCATTACGAATGCGCTGCTCTACCAACTGAGCTATATCGGCCCTGCAAGAGGTGCTTACGAGCGTAAACACGGGTTAGAAGGTTAAAACTAAGTGGGTGATGCGTCAATGCCCTTGCGAATCAAACGGCTACTTTTGCATCACCCTTTCAGCTTTAAGCACGAATGGTATCGTCGCCGAAACCAATCCACTTATAGGTCGTCAGCGCTTCCAGGCCCATCGGACCGCGTGCGTGCAGCTTCTGCGTGCTGACCGCCACTTCCGCACCGAGGCCAAACTGGCCGCCATCGGTAAAGCGGGTAGAGGCGTTGACGTACACCGCAGAGGAGTCCACTTCGTTGATAAAACGGTTCGCATTGCCCAGCGTGCGCGTCAGGATGGCGTCCGAATGCTGGGTGCCGTGCTCGCGAATATGCGCCACGGCCTCGTCCTGGCCGGCAACCACCTTCACGTTCAGATCCAGCGACAGGTATTCGTTGTCATACTGCTCTGCTTTCACCGGAACTACGCTTGCCGGACCGTTTTGCAGCGCGGGCAGGGAGGTCGCATCGGCGTGCAGGCTGACGCCGCTTTCCGCCATCTGTTTGCTCAGCGCGGGCAGGAAGCGCTCGGCGATATCCTGATGAACCAGCAGCGTTTCGACCGAGTTACAGGCGCTCGGGCGTTGAACCTTAGCGTTGACGATAACTTTCAGCGCTTCGGCAACGTCGGCAGAGTGGTCGATATAGATATGGCACACGCCAATTCCGCCGGTGATCACCGGGATCGTCGACTGCTCGCGGCATAGCTTATGCAGACCTGCGCCGCCGCGAGGGATCAGCATATCGATATACTTATCCATCTTCAGCATCTCGCCGACCAGCGCGCGATCCGGGCTCTCAATCGCCTGGACAGTGGCTGCCGGTAAGCCGCACTCTTGCAGCGCCTGCTGAATCACCTTCACCGTGGCGGCGTTGGTGCGCCAGGTCTCTTTGCCGCCACGCAGGATCGCCGCGTTACCGGTTTTCAGGCATAAAGAGGCAACATCGACGGTGACGTTTGGACGCGCTTCGTAAATCACACCGACCACGCCCAACGGCACGCGGCGGCGCTCAATGCGCAGGCCGCTATCGAGCAGGCCGCCATCGATCACCTGACCGACAGGATCGGCCAGATTGCAAACCTGGCGAACGTCGTTGGCAATTCCGCTCAGGCGCGCAGGGTTGAGCGCCAGACGATCAAGCAGCGCCTCGCTTAAACCGTTGGCGCGTGCTTCCGTCAGGTCCTCAGCGTTAGCACGCAGAATCTCTTCAGTCTGCGCTTCAAGATAGTCGGCAATCTTTTCCAGCACCTGGTTCTTTTCGCGACTGGAAAGCTGCGCGAGTTTGTATGAGGCCGCTTTGGCAGCAATGCCCATTTGTTCCAGCATTTTCAGCTCCTTAACGGATAATCATGTCGTCACGGTGGACGGCGACCGGGCCATATTCATAGCCCAGAATGGCATCAATTTGCTGCGAGTGGTGCCCGGCGATACGGCGCAGGGCATCGCTGTTATAGCGGCTGACGCCGTGGGCGATATCGCGGCCTTCGAGGTTGCGAATACGGATCACTTCGCCACGCGAGAAGTTGCCGGTGATGGTTTTAATCCCTTTCGGCAGCAGAGAACTGCCGCGCTCGAGAATTGCCTGGGTCGCCCCGGCGTCAACGGTAATTTCCCCCGCCGGTGGCGCACCGAAAATCCAGCGCTTGCGGTTTTCCAGCGGCGACTCCTGCGCGTGGAAGCGGGTTCCTACAGAGACGCCTTCCATCACATCGGCAATGACGCCCGGACGACTACCGGCAGCAATAATGGTGTCGATACCCGCGCGGCAAGCGACGTCGGCGGCCTGCAATTTGGTGCCCATCCCGCCGGTACCTAAGCCAGAAACGCTATCGCCCGCGACGGCGCGCAGGGCGTCATCAATACCGTAAACGTCTTTAATCAGCTCGGCCTGCGGGTTGTTACGCGGGTCGGCGGTAAACAGGCCCTGCTGATCGGTCAGCAGCAGCAGTTTGTCGGCGCCTGCGAGAATAGCCGCCAGCGCCGAAAGATTATCGTTATCGCCGACTTTAATTTCAGCGGTTGCCACGGCGTCATTTTCATTAATGACCGGGACGATGTTGTTATCCAGCAGCGCGCGCAGGGTATCGCGGGCGTTAAGGAAACGCTCGCGGTCTTCCATATCGGCGCGGGTCAACAGCATCTGACCAATGTGAATGCCGTAAATAGAAAACAGCTGTTCCCATAGTTGGATAAGACGGCTTTGACCGACTGCCGCCAGCAGCTGTTTGGAGGCGATGGTCGCGGGCAGTTCCGGGTAGCCGAGGTGCTCACGTCCGGCGGCGATTGCCCCGGAGGTCACTATCACAATTCGATGGCCCATCGCGTGTAGCTGTGCGCACTGGCGCACTAATTCAACGATATGGGCGCGGTTCAGGCGGCGGGATCCGCCCGTTAAAACACTGGTGCCCAGTTTTACCACCAGCGTCTGGCTATCACTCATGATTCTCTGCCGTTCAAAAAGGAGTTTCGATATCGAATTGATGTTGTAACAGGAGTCAGCCCGCTTGCCAACACCTGGCGTCATGGACAAGCCACTTCATTGCGCGGATCGGGCATTCTGGCGGGGAAGTGTGACACATTCATGACGGAAATAATTAAATACCCTTTTTTATAAAAAGTTCCACATTGTCATAAATTTTTAATATTAGAGCGTTAAAAAACCTGCAGTTTTTGACAGGGCTTCCGCCCGGAATTGATTAGCGCGTATAAATAAATCACCAGGACTGAATAATGAAAAAGAGCTCACTGGCATTAATGATGATGGGTCTTATTGCTTCTTCGGCGACGCAGGCAGCAGAAGTTTATAATAAAAACGGTAATAAACTGGACGTCTACGGCAAAGTCAGAGCGATGCACTATCTGAGCGACTATGACAGCAAAGATGGCGATCAGACCTATGTTCGTTTCGGTATCAAAGGCGAAACGCAGATTAACGACGAACTGACTGGCTACGGTCGTTGGGAATCTGAATTCTCTGGCAACAAAACCGAAAGCGACTCTTCGCAGAAAACGCGTCTGGCGTTCGCTGGTGTGAAATTAAAGACTTACGGTTCATTCGACTATGGTCGTAACCTCGGCGCGCTGTACGACGTTGAAGCCTGGACCGATATGTTCCCGGAATTCGGTGGCGACTCTTCTGCGCAGACCGATAACTTTATGACCAAGCGCTCCAGCGGCCTGGCAACCTACCGTAATACTGACTTCTTCGGCGTGGTGGATGGCCTGGATCTGACCCTGCAATATCAGGGCAAAAACGAAGGCGATCGTGATGCCAAGAAACAGAACGGCGACGGTTTTGGTACTGCGTTAAGCTATGACTTCGGTGGCAGTGATTTCGCCGCCAGCGCGGCTTACACCAGCTCCGACCGTACTGATGACCAGAACCTGCTGGCTCGCGGCGTCGGTAAAAAAGCGGAAGCCTGGGCTGCCGGCCTGAAATATGACGCCAACAATATCTACCTGGCTACCATGTATTCAGAAACCCGCAAAATGACCCCAATCAGCGGTGGTTTTGCGACCAAAGCACAGAACTTTGAAGTGGTTGCGCAATACCAGTTCGACTTCGGCCTGCGTCCGTCCCTGGGCTACGTGCTGTCAAAAGGCAAGGATATCGAAGGCGTGGGTAGCGAAGACCTGGTCAACTATATTGACGTCGGCATGACCTATTACTTCAACAAAAACATGAACGCTTTTGTTGATTACAAAATCAACCAGCTGAAAAGCGATAACAAACTCGGCATCAATGATGACGATATCGTCGCTGTCGGTATGACCTACCAGTTCTAATAAATTCACTGGTAAGAGATAACAAAGCCGCCATGGTGACAGGGCGGCTTTATTATTTATGATTAACGATTTTTGGCCAGATGCAAATTATCGTTATTCATCGTTATCTGGGCGTTATATTCCTTCGGCAGGCGGCGCGCCTGGTAGAATACCGATTGCCAGTATGGATTATCCAGTGAAGAACGCATGACGCCCTGGCTGGTAGAGGCATGAAGGAAATTACGGTCGGTATCATAGAAGCCGACGTGCATTCCGCCTTTAATACGGAAGAACACTAAATCCCCCGGACGCAGCTGCCGCGGGCTCACGCGCTCACCCATATGCAGAAGCTCGCGGGTGGTAATGCGCTCCATCGGCAGGTTGAAGCGATCTTTCAGCGTGCGCCAGACGAACCCGGAGCAGTCGACGCCGCTTTGCTCCGTACCGCCCCACTCGTAGGGGGTTCCCTCCCAGGTATGCATCTGATCGTGCAGCGCGGCGATCACTGGAATCAGGTCATCAGAACCTTCGTCGATAGTCGAATTGCTATGATGAACGGTTTTGGAGGGTTTAGTTGAGGATGAACATCCTGCCAAAATCAAAAAGGGAACTAATAATAGCGCGTAGGAGAGTTTAGGCTTCATGTCATTATTTTCGTTACTGGGGAACGGGCCGTGGTCTTTTATAGCCGATTCGTTACAGCCTCAGAATGACTAAACGCAAAATTTACGAAACCTTACGTAAATAGAATGCGCTGGATCACGAACTTAAATTTCACGAGAGCTATTTGCGTTAAAAAAGAGTTATCACTCATTAATAAATAAATTCAGTTTGAAATAATATTTCACAATTAACCGTTGTGACATGCTTATGTGGTGTTCTGGGCAAGGTGGTAGATCCTCACGTTTCCGGCTTTGTATAGCCAGGCTGTCTCCCAGTGTTTTTGTGTAATTTAAAGTGAGAGTCTATGCATCCGGATTCTCGCCTAATGCAATGGCAGCGAGGTGTGTGTCACGCTTTATAGCAGCAGAATAGACTGATATGTCGCAGATGATCTTAAGAACCAGTGCCCCGGTATATGGTGCTGTTAGGTATTGATAACGGCCTCAAACTGGTGGTAACCGTAAAAACGACCATTGCGCCGGTGACCATCAAAACGATACCGCGTGTCGTGGTCCGAAGCTATCCCATGTACGCTCCGGTTTCAGTGCGCTGTCCGTGTCCAAACTGGCTGCAACAATAACGCCTGCTGGGATAAACTCTAAGTGCTGTGAATGAATTGAAGAACTAACGACCAACCAATCCAGTTATCTGTTGGCGTGGAGTGCAGTGTGCACTGACGCAAACTCTGGCAGGTGCTGGGATATGAGAAACTCAGCCAGCGAAGCGCTCAGCTTGATACTCGCTATCCTGAAACTGACCTGCATTAGTAACAACAGGTGCAGCCAACCACGCGTACGCCTGCGCAATTCCAGGTGGAGAATATGTTGAGCTGATTGAACTGGGCGTTGGGGTCGTCATAAGAGAGCACCGTACAACTTATAAAACATATTCTGGTAGAATGTTGGAGTAACCAGAAAAACAGGCATAAGAAGGGTATTGTACTGATTGAGTCTTTTTCTTTAATATAGTGTTCTATTTTTTATGTCGCCATCTGATATTATATTTTATTGAAGGTTGCTGTCTTGTTTTTGTAGGGTGTTTTTTTGCTTTGTATATACAGCGCTCTTATCATTTAAATATATGGCGTTGAAAGCTGGATAATTATCATTGAATCTTGTATAAGGTTGTAAATGGATGCGCTGAATGTGATTTCTAAAGGAATCAGAAAAAGGGATTTATAATGAAAATAATACTTCTGGTCATTTTTGCATTGTTACAAACCTCCTGCTCGATTCGAATTGGAGACTCGAAGGTTTTAAAGGGCGGTGTTATTGAGTATATGGAAAAATATTATGACACAGCTTCCCGGATGCCTATGGTCGGTGGGGTGATGTACATAAATATGAAACCATCGTTATATCTGATGGTCGAAAGATTCTGTGATTCTAAAGGAAATGTAATGTTAGATAATTGGTGTGTCGATACAAAAGGCTATCCTCTTTTTAGAGTCTCATATGACGCTGTTGGAACCGTGCCTGTCGCAGTCAATGGATCAATGTTAATGATGAATGGTGGTAGCGGATGGTTAAGTATAATAGAACGAAGCAGCACCCAAACCGATCGGGAATGGCTCGGTGTTGCTAAAGATACATATCATTTTCAATCCCAAAAATAGTAAAAATCCAAAAATCATCGTTTATTAATTGTTTATAGCGCTATCTATGTTAAATAAACGACGAAGGCGAGAAGGGAATGAGTTAACGCGTTGCCTTGTAAACGTTTCGTTAACCATGCTAATGTTTATGCATTCTCATTAACAGGGGCTTCCCGTGACGCACAAGGCAATCTCAGGACATCATGTTTCCTGCGCTGGTTTACCGGCGGGTCGAATTGCGTCTTCACGTCGTCGCCTGTTTGCCTGCACCTGTCCTCCACCTCCTGAAGTTGTTGTAACCGGAGTCTGATCTCCGAACTTTAGGGCATTTTTTGATAACGAATGCCGATCAAAACAGATTCAGGAATCTGGAGCATATTCATGCATTCTCGATACTCTTTGCTCGCTTCTCAGGCGACAACGGCGACCTTTGTCCTGCTGTGGGGCAGCGCCGCGATTTTTACCCGCTGGGGGCTGGACAACGCTTCGCCGATGGCGCTGCTGGTTTTTCGTTTTCTGCTCGCTCTTGTGGCGCTGCTACCGCTGGCTATTATGCGCAAGCGCTGGCTGCCGGCGCGCGGTACGCGTATACAAGTGGCGACCACTGGCCTGATGCTGATTGGCGGTTACTCCGTCTGCTACTTTGAAGCGATGGCCAACGGCGTGACGCCGGGGCTTATCGCCACCATTATGGGCATCCAGCCGATTCTTACTCTTTGCGTGGTTGAACGACGCCTGCAGGGCACCCGACTGTTGGGCTTGCTGATGGCGCTGGCCGGATTGGTTCTGCTGGTATGGCGCAGCTTATCGGCTTCGCAGATGGCGGTAAGCGGTATTTTATTTGCGCTCGCCGCACTGCTGCTAATGACCTTTGGCGCCATTTTGCAAAAACGTAGCCGCCAGGCGCCGGTTGACGTTCTGCCGTTACAATATACGGTGAGCTTACTGCTCTGCTTATTGATGACGCCAGTGAGTGGGTTTTATATCAACTTCAGCGCGGGCTTTATTATCCCGGTGCTGTTCCTTGGGTTGATGATTTCAGTGGTGGCTCAACTGCTGCTTTATCGGCTACTGAGCGCCGGTAATATCGTTAACGTCACCAGCCTGTTTTATCTGGTGCCGGTGATTACCGCGCTGCTTGATTATCTGCTGCTGGGCAATCGTCTGCCCTGGGCGGCGATGATTGGCATGGTGGCGATACTTGGCGGGATTATGCTGGTATTTCGCGCACCGAAACTGAACGCTGCGTAACGAATAACCCGGGTGCGTTGCCCGGGTCATTCTCCTGTCATTTTATTTACGCATGCTCTCGCGAGACTCTGTTGCTGATTAGGGAAAACAAACGATGAGCAAAACGCTGACGATTTTCGATCTGGATAACACGTTAATTAAGGGTGATAGCAGCACGGTGTGGAGCCGATTCATGGTGCGCGAAGGCTGGGTGAACGATCCTGGCTATCTGGCGCGTGAAGCGATGCTGATGGACGACTACGATCGTGGTGAAATGAACATTGCCGATTACGTCGCCCTGATTCAGGCACCGCTGATTGGAGTACCAAAGCAGGAAGTGGACAGTCTGCTGGTACGCTGCGTACGTGAAGAGATAATGCCGCGCGTTTACCCGCAGGCGTGGGATCTGATTCGTACTCTACAAGCTCGGGGTGAGCAGATGCTGGTTATCTCGGCGTCGGTTAGCCTGCTGGTGCAGGCAGTAGCAGCGGAGCTGGGTATCGAACAGGCGTTAGGGATTGATGTGGAGATGGCCGACGGCGGCTATACCGGGGTGATTGCCGGTACGCCGAGCTATCAGCAGGGGAAAGTGGTGCGTCTGGCGCTGTGGCGACAGGCGCATCCTGAATACTCGGGTGAAGTGACGTTCTATACCGATTCGATTAACGACCTGCCGCTGTGCCTGCACGCCGACCGTGTGCGATTGGTCAATCCATGCCCGCAACTGGTCGCGGTGAATGCAGAGCATCAGTGGCCAGTGCTGGAGTGGCGGCTTTGAGTTTTCCCCGGGTCGCGGCGTAAACGCCTTACCCGGGCTACTTTTCGTGCCGTTTGGGGCGCATTGCGCCGCCTCCGGGAACGTCGCGATATCAGAACTAATCGGCTTTAAACAGCGGCACTACATTGCCGCCGATATAACGGCGGCGCAGCCACGCGGAAAGCGTATCCATCGCCATGACGACAATGACCAGCAGCAGGGTAATAAACATCACCACGTCCCAGTTCCACAGGCGCATGTTTTCCGCATAAATCAGACCGATCCCCCCTGCGCCAACAAAACCCAGCACCGCTGCTGAACGGGTGTTGGACTCAATCTGATACAGACTCAGCGCCAGAAACGTCGGGAAAGACTGGGTGAAAATGCTAAAGCGGTGCTTCTGCAAACCGTTGGCACCCACTGCCGTCAGCCCGCGCCCCGGTGAGCGGTCAACCGCCTCGTGCCCTTCGGCGTACAGGCGACCCAGCAGCCCGGTATCCTGCATGATGATCGCCAATACCCCGGCCAGCGGCCCAAGCCCGACGGCGCGCACGAAAATCAGACCCCAGATCGCCATATCGATTCCGCGCAGGACATCAAACAACCGGCGCATTAGCAGGGCGATGGTTGCTGGAATAAAGCCGCGCATAATATTGCGCGCCGCGAGAAATGAAAGCAGCAGGGCGATAACCGTCGCGGTAATGGTCCCGGCAAAAACGATCGCCAGGGTAATACCGATTTGGGTGAAATAATAGCCGAATGGCCAGTTGAAGAAGTCGCGCCAGACAAACATCCGCAGCAGATAACGGCCGATTTGCTGCAGCCCGGTGGTGAGCTGCTCGCCGCTGATGCCGAACTGCATAAAGAACCAAACATAATAAAGCACGCTGGCCAGAGCCAGCAGGCCGACGTAGCGCAAATAGCGCCCCTGAGCCTTGTACAAACGTTGATGCTGACGACGGCTGGCGGCGATATCCGGTTGGTTTTGCCACTGACTCATTTTTTTCCCTCCAGAACCCACTGCCGCAGGCGGCCGGACAGCATATCCAGCAGCGACACGACAATAATGATCAGCAGCAGCGTGATGCTGACCTGATCGTAACGATCCAGCTTGATATTGGTCATCAACTCCTGGCCGATGCCGCCAGCGCCCACCAGTCCAAGGATGGTTGAAGAGCGGAAGTTAATCTCCAGGCGCATAAAGCCGTAGGAGAGAAAAATTGGTTTCACCTGCGGCCACAGGGCAAAGCGAATGCGTTGCAACCGCGAAGCGCCACAGGCGGCCAGCCCGCGCACCGGTTTATCCTGCGCGCTCTCTACCGCTTCATAAAACAGTTTGGTCAGGCTGCCGATGGTGTGCAGCATTAATGCCAGAAAGCCGGGGATCGCGCCGATACCGAAGGCCATAACGAAAATCACTGCCCACGCCAGCTCCGGCATGGTGCGCAGAAAAGCCACCAGCACGCGAACGGCAAAGCGCAGCGGGGCAGGGGACCAGGCGTTATTGGCGGCAATAAACGCCAGCAGGGTGGCGATAACTACCGCAACCAGCGTGGACGCCAGAGCCAGCTGTAGCGTTTCCCAGATAAGCGGCAACTGAATGGGCAGGCGATAGCCCCAGTACGCCAGCGAGCCTTTGGTATGCGAATCGGCAAACAGATCGGCGATATGCAGAGTCGGCAAGGTCTCAAACATGTAATCGAGAAAGTTGGGCAGCGAATGCCAGATGGTGAAGAGATTAAACTCGGCCATGCTACCGGCGGCGAAATAGAGAACCAATAGCAGCAGCGACCAGCTAAAAGTGTCACGCTTTTGCCGTGCGCGGACCTGCTGGTAATAGCGTTCAAATTCGGTATGGGTGTTATTCATGCGTCGCTGTGTCTTCAACGAGTCGCCGCCGCCCGCTAAATGTGCCGGGCGGCGGCGTCAGGGCGGGATTAACGCGCGCTAACCAGCTCGCGTTTCATATCGATGATCTGCTGGAAATCAGCCACGCTACCGGGGCCAATATGCTGGGTACCGCCCATCGCTTTAATAAAGCAGGCGTGATCGTCGGTATCCAGCTTTTTAATCGCAGTGACGACTTTGGCCTTGAAGTCAGCAGGCAGAGCGTTACTCACCAGGATTGGGCCATTCGGGATCAGCGGCGATTGCCAGATAATACGGATTTGTTTCATCAGGTCCGGGTGATCCATGCGAATCAGGCGATTGAAAGCACCGACGCTGTAGCCGCTGTTGTAATCGCCCACCATGGAGGTCCAGGTCACCGCCCCGGCAAACTGACCATTCAGCACGCCAAGAATGTCTTGCTCGTGGCCGCCGGAGAAGGTCACGCTGGAGAAGAAGTTGTTATATTTATTATCCGATGTACCACCGAACTGCTGTTTAAAGGCGTGGTTCGGAATTAAAAAGCCGGAAGTGGAATCCGGATCGGCAAAACCAAACGCTTTACCTTTCAGGTCTTCTAACTTTTTATATGGGCTATCGGCTTTAACTACCACCACCGAGTGGTAGCCGCGGGATTGATCTTTATCATCAACGGCGATACCGACAATATCAACGGCCTTCGGGTTGTTAATATAAACAGAGGCGTAAGATGACGGCGACATACTTAATACCACGTCAACTTTGCCGCCCAGTAACCCCTGAATCACGCCAGAATAGTCGGAGGAGTTACGTAATTTGGTATCCACGTTCAGCTCTTTATCGAGGAACTGTTTGACGCACTGGTTATCACCAATTTGCTGCGTTGCGTTCTGACCGCCAAGGATGCCCAGATTTAATTCCTTCGGTTGCTCAGCAGCATTTGCCTGCCACGCCATCATAATGCCTGCAACCGCTGCGGATAAACGAACTGCGCCAGTGATGTACTTTTTCATTATTTTGCCCGTGTGAGTGAAATTTAATGCAATTGGCTAATTTCATCGCCGTACAGCCGATGCAGAATATCCTGATTCAGCCGAGTGGGATGGTCGTCAAAAATAATCTTGCCTTTGGCTACGCCGATAACTCGGGTGCAATATTCACGCACCAGTTCCACCGAGTGCAGGTTTACCATTACGCTGATGCCCTGTTCGCTAATTTCGCGCAGAACATTCATGATCCGCTGCGTATTTTTCGGGTCGAGAGAGGCGACTGGTTCATCGGCCAGTAAAATACCCGGGTTTTGCATTAACGCCCGGCAAATTGCCACGCGCTGCATTTGACCGCCGGAGAGATTTTCCGCCCTCTGTAGCGCATGTGGCAGCATATTCATCCATTCGAGTAGAGAGATAGCGCGGGCGCGGTCAGCATCAGGAAAGACTTTGAATAACGATTTCAGGGTTGAGGTTTGGCTCAGGCGTCCCAGCAGCACGTTGGTTAACACATCGAGACGGGGAACCAGGCAGAAATCCTGAAATATCATCCCGCACTGGCTGCGCCAGGCATTTAACGCGCGGCCTGTCAGCTTTGATACATCCTGTGGCGTCCCTACTTCTGGATAGCTCAGGATCTCGCCGCCGCTGGTGCTATGGGTACCATTCAGGACATGTAATAGGGTGGATTTGCCTGCACCGGATCGGCCAATCACGCCAACCAGCTCGCCCGCATGGAGATCGAAACTGATGCTATCCAGTACGGTTTGCTGCGCGCTGTAGGATTTGCTCAGGTTGCGTACGCTTAAGACCGTCCGCTGTCGGGCGGTATGGGGTTGCGTAAACTGCTGATAATCGGTTTCTGCAACCGCAGCGAGAGTGCTGTTCATAAGTGCGTCCAGATTCGTCATTAAACTGGGCACTATTAATGGTGTTTTTTATGACTGCCAGATGACAGTAAAGCGAACAAATAGTGAACGGATGTAAAAGACAAACGCCTTCATGAGTAAAAAAGTGCGTGAGGGATCACGTTTTTTCATCTACTTCCGGGAGGCGCGAGCTGTTCTGCTACCTTTATTACGCTATTTGTTGAGAAAAATACCGATACATTTTTCCTCTGATGGAGACAGGGAATTCTGTGCGACATTACTCACAAACTGCAAACCCAGGTTTATCGGGTAAACGATTCCAGATGTCCGTACGATCTTGTGCTCTAAGTCGGTTTAATCGAATAGATAATGTTTTAGCGATTGATTACGATTTGCATCACTAATTTTTTAGTCTGCCTTTATGCCTTTTGTGCGGCATATAAAACTGATAATAAGCATTATTAATGAAATTATTACCTATAATTTTGTTGTATTTTAGGTTTATATTCTTAATTTATGTATTTGTTCGGTTTTTTAGCTTTTTTAAATAATCATGCGCTTAAGAATAGTCTTAAGTTTATATAGATAAGATCCTATGTCAGGTAATAATTGATTAAGAATTTACGCATAAGTCATCAATAACCACATGAAAATAAATGGTTTTTGTGTTTAACTCAATATTCTTATTTTTATTCTCAAGGCCTAAATTGACCTGGTCGGCAATTAGCATTCACCACACTTATTGACACTCATCAAGAAAAATCCTAAATTTGTAACCACTAGAAACAAGCAATTTCTTTAGTGTTATTTTTCTCAAGTAATGCTATTTGGATTTTATATTGGATATCAATTAAAGAGGGATTTGCTGACTTAGACTTTGCAGGCCTGGGCTATCAGCAGTGTGTGATACGTTCGAGATTTCCAGGACTATGGGGTTTAACTTTATATGGATCATAAATGTTCTTTAGATAAGTGCATCTGGCCTGCGCATGATAATTATTTTATGACGGGTCTGGTTGAGCTTATTTTAGATATCGATAAGCTAATTTATCTGCCACTTGCGAAAGTGTGTCAGGAGTTTGTTTTTATCAATCTTAGCGCCAGTTCTCTGAACTATTTTATCCGCCGTGATAGCGAGTGGCTGGCAGAAATGAAAGGAAAGCAGATCGTGCTTATCGCCGCGAGGCGATCAGAAGCGCTGGCCAATTACTGGTATTACAATGGATGGTGATGCTTCCAATTAGTAGAACATGTGTTTTTCAATAAACGTCCCGATGACTTTTTCGTGGATCTCTACTGAACGCGAGAAGCAGATTGTTTTACGAGCCAAGCGCTTAATGCGGGTGCGCAGCGTCAGGTTATTGCGCTCAATCCGTTGGGTGAATATTTTTCCGGTCAGATGCTTATCCTTCGGCACCTCCCGGCCATAGCTGCCCCAGTCGTCGCTGGTGATCATGCCGATGTTGAATGGCGTAAGCAGTGCCAGTAGTTCCCGGCAGGTTTCATCGGTACGGGGACCAAAAGTGTAGGCCAGTACACCCCCTGTTTTGGTGTTATACGCGTACCAGAGCCAGTGTTGCCGGGCTTTACTGCCAACGAAACTCCATTGCTCATCAAGTTCGCAGATAAGCGCCACATCAGCATGAGCAACGGGCGAAGACGTTATTCGCTTTGGCGTGAGTTTTTAAAGTCCGGATGACGGTGTTAATGCCAATTTTCAGTGTTCTGGCGGTATCGCGAACCCCGGCGCCATTGAAGGCCATTTCAGTGATCAGCTCTTTAATGCCCGGCTTACGGGCCTCATAAGTGTAAGTGAGCTGAAAAACGCGGTGGCAGTCACGGCAGCGAAATCTGTCATGGCCTTTAGGGTTCTGACCATGGCGGTAGACCTGTGCAGACTGACAACGAGGACAATGAATGTTAACGCTGGCCATGAAAGAACCTCAAAAGCCCGCATTATACATCAGATTCAACTAATTAGAGGCATCACCGAATCATGGAGGAGGAACGCGTGATATATGGATTATCAATTTGATTTAAGGTCATGTATCTGGCCGAAGGACGATCGCTACTTTGCTGATGGATTATCCGAGATTATTTTTGAAATCAGAGAATTAGTTTACCCGTCCCTGGAAGCTATACGGGATGATTTTATATTTATTAATATAAGCCCCAAATTTATGTGCCACTTTATCAGCCATGAACGTCAATGGTTGAGAAAAACAGAGAAAAAACAGGTGGTGTTAATTGCCGCCGCCAGGTTGGAGGCGCTGGCTAATTACTGGTATTTCAATAGCCAGGCCAGGGGCGTGGTTTATGCGGGATCGCTACGAAATATTCGCTATGAATTAGCTCGGGTAATAAATGGCCGCTTTCTACGCACAGATATTAAAAAAGGAAAAATGACCAAAAAAGAGATGCAGATTATTGGTCTTCTTGCGCAGGGGATGCAGCCAAAATCAATTGCCAGAATAGAAAATTGTAGTGTGAAGACGGTATATACCCATCAGCGCAATGCTGAGGGGAAGCTGTATTCCAAGATAAATCGAATAGCCATTTAACGTTTTTCAGTTGATTCGACCGTTGTTATTGAATTCGCGCATTAATGATTAATGCGCATGGATGTGGGGCATTGTGCCCTTAATTTTTACTCAGGATGAAATGTTATGAATAAAAAGATTATTGCCGTTGCTCTGGTTGCCGCGTTCTCTGGTATGGGCGTTGCACACGCAGTTGATACGACTGCACAGGCCGTTGCGAACTGGTCCGCCACGGCGAAAAAAGACACTACCAGCAAGCTGGTTGTCACCCCGCTGGGCAGTCTGTCATTCAACTATGCTGAAGGCATCAAGGGCTTTAACACCCAGAAAGGCCTGTTTGATGTCACTGTCGCGGGTGACACCAGTGCTACTGGTTTTAAACTGACTTCTCGTCTGGTGAGTAACACCCTGACTCAGCTGGATACTTCTGGCTCAACTCTTGACGTAGGTGTGGCTTATAACGGCGTTGCCGTTGAGAAAAATGCCGATACCAAAATGATCGATACTGCTGCGGGTATTCTGGGCGGCAACCTTAGCGCTTTGTCTACTGGCTATAACCAGACTACCCGTACCAGCGCTCAGGATAATTTCACTTTCTCCATCATCAAAGGTACCACTGATGGTTCAGCGGTTGTGACTGACTACAGTGCGCTACCGGAAGGTATCTGGAGCGGTGACGTCAGCGTACAGTTCGACGCTACATGGACTGCAGCGACTCCATCAACTTAATTTTTCTGTCATATCAGGCGGGGGAGTTTTCCCCGCCTTTTTCACGGATGGAATTCTGATGAAAAATCGCATTCTGGCCCTCGGCCTGTTTCTCTGCGCAATTCCGCCGGCTATGGCGCTTGACGTCGGTGATATCTCCTCGTTTATCAATAGCGAAGCCAGCGTGCTGAGCAAAGAAATTAAAAATACCACCGACAGCGGGCGGCTGATCAATATTCACATTGAACGCCTGACGACGCCGCTGGAAGGGGGAAAAGTTATTCCGATGGAGAGCAAAGAAGAGCTGTTATTAACGCCCGCCAGCCTGCTGCTGCCTGCACAATCCAGTGAATCGATTCGCTTTTTCTATAAAGGTCCGGCGGATGAAAAAGAGCGCTATTACCGCATCGTCTGGTTCGATCAGGCCTTAAGCGACGCACAGCGTAATGGTGGTACCCGCACCGCGGTGGCTACCGCTTCAGCCCGTATCGGCACCATTCTGGTTGTGGCGCCGCGCAAGGTAAATTTCCGCTATCAATACAACGACGGAAAGCTGGTGAATACCGGTAACGCCACGCTACGAATTCTGTCCTACGGCCCATGCCTGAAGGCCTCTGACGGTAAAGAGTGCAAAGAGAGCTACTTCCTGATGCCTGGGGATGGCCGTCGTTTTACCCGCGTCAATGTCGCGGATAAAAAAGGCCGGGTTGCGCTCTGGCAGGGCGAGCAGTTCGTGCCCGTAAAGTAACTGTCTAATATAAACGGATAAGGATATGTCCTCACTTTGGAACGCCTCTGGCCTGCGAACGATCCTTGCCTCCGGTTTTGTTATTGTTTTCACTCCCTTCAGCGTTGGCGCAGCCCCTGAACCGGTACGACAGATTGGCGGCGTAATTATTCCCCAGGCCTTTGGTCTGGCGCTGCGTGACGGAATGAGTATCCCGCTGTTCACCCATCTCGAAGGTAGCTCTGGCACCCAGGATGACCAGCGGCTCGGCAGTGCCTTTATCTGGATGGATGGTGGGGCACTGCGGATCCGCCAGATCCAACTGGAAGAAAAAGAAGAGAACGCGACGCTCAATGCGGCGACCCGGCAGTTACTCACTGAGATAGCTGATGCTCCCTTTAGCGACGATCTGCGTATTTCCCTGACGCCGGATGCCCGGCTACAGTTCGATCTGCGCCGCCTGCTGTTACAACTGGTGGTGAAAAAAGAAGCTCTGGGCACCGTACTGCGTTCGCGCAGCGAAGATATCGGTCAGTCCAGCGTCAATAAAATCAGCAGTACCCTGAACTACAACCTCGGGGTGTATAACAACCAGATGCACAACGGCGGGGATAGCACTTCCAGCTACCTGTCGCTGAACAGCGTAAGCGCCTTACGCGAACACCATATCGCGCTTGATGGATCGGTTTACGGTGTCGGTACCAGCAACCAAAACAATCAGCTGTATAAAGCGATGTATGAACGGGATTTTTCCGGCCACCGCTTTGCCGCCGGAATGCTGGATACCTGGAACCTGCAATCGCTGGGGCCAATGACCGCCGTTTCGGCAGGGAAAATTTACGGTGCCTCGTGGGGTAATCAGGCCAGTTCGACGGTATTTGATAACACTCAGTCGGCGACGCCGGTCGTGGCTTTCTTATCTGCGGCGGGGGAAGTACACCTGTCGCGTGATGGGCGGCTGCTGAGCGTACAGAACTTCGCCATGGGTAACCATGAAGTGGATACGCGCGGGCTACCGTACGGGATTTACGATATTGAAGTGGAAGTGATCGTCAACGGTCGCTCGGTCAGTAAACGCACTCAGCGAGTCAACAAACTGTTCAGCCGGGGACGCGGAGCTGGTGCGCCGCTGGCCTGGCAGTTCTGGGGCGGCAGCTTCCATATGGACCGCTGGTCGCAGGACGGCAGAAAAACGCAGCCCGCGAAAGATAGCTGGCTGGCAGGGGTTTCGGCATCGGGGTCGTTGCGTACCCTCACCTGGTCGGCATCGGGCTACGGCTATGACACCAGCACCGTGGGTGAAGCGCGGTTTAGCCTGCCGCTGACCAGCATGATTAACATCAACATGCAGAACATGGTGGCCAGCGACAGCTCCTGGAGCAGCATCGGTAGCATCAGCGCTACGCTTCCCGGCGGCTTCAGCTCGGTCTGGGTGAACCAGGAAAAAACATCGATTGGCGACACGCTGCGGCGCAGCGATGCCGATAACCGTGCTATCGGCGGATCGCTAAACCTGGGGTCTCTGTGGTCAAAGCTGGGAACCTTCAGTATGAGCTACAACGACGACCGCCAAAACAGCAGTCACTACTATACGGCGGATTATTACCAGACGCTTTATAGCGGCTCTTTTGGTTCGCTGGGACTGCGTGCGGGCATCCAGCGTTTTAATAATTCAGGTTATAACAACAATACTGGCAAATATATCGCGCTCGACCTTTCCCTACCGCTTGGCAACTGGTTGAGCGGCGGGATGTCGCATCAGAACGGCTACTCGACGGCCAACCTGTCCGCGCGTAAGCGGTTCAATGGAGGTGCGATCCGCACCATCGGGGCCAACGTCTCGCGGGCAATTTCCGGCGATACCGGCGATGACAAAACTCTCAGCGGCGGGGCCTATGCGCAGTTTGAGACGCGTTATGCCAACGGTACGCTGAACGTGAACAGCGGCGCGGACGGCTATGTGAACACCAACCTGAACGCCAGCGGCAGCGTGGGTTGGCAAGGGAAAAACATTGCCGCCAGCGGCATGAGTGAAGGCAATGCGGGGCTGATTTTGAACACCGGCCTGGAGGATGACGCTCAGCTAAGCGCGAAGGTCAACGGACGTATTTTCCAGATCTCCGGCAAGCGCAACTATCTGCCGCTATCGCCGTACAACCGTTATGAAGTGGAACTCCAAAACAGCAAAAACTCCCTCGACAGCTACGACATCGTGAGCGGGCGTAAAAGCCGCCTGACGCTCTATCCGGGAAATGTGGCGGTGCTTGATCCGGAAGTGAAGCAGATGGTGACCGTTTCCGGACGTATTCGCGCAGAAGACGGCACGCTGCTGGCCAATGCCCGCATTAATAATCATATCGGGCGAACTCTTACCGATGACAACGGTGAGTTTGTGATGGACGTTGATAAAAAATATCCGACCATTGATTTCAGTTACGGCAAAAACCAGAGCTGTGAAGTGGCGCTGGAGTTAAGCCAGGCGCGAGGTGCGGTGTGGGTAGGTGATGTGGTCTGTAGCGGCCTTGCGACCTATGCCAGCGTGCAGCTGACAGGAGAAGGTAATGAAGGCTAATTGGTTGGTATATTTAATGATGTTAACGGCGACGCTGTGCGCGGCGCGGGTTAACGCTGCAGTAACAAAAACCGTCAGATCCGACGCAGCGACTATGCAGTTTGTCTTTGTGGAAAATAACTCGGACGATAACTATTTCGTCACGCCCGGCGGTGGGCTGGATCCGCGAATGACCGGGGCGAACCGCTGGACCGGACTGAAATATAACGGTTCGGGCACCATTTATCAGCAGAGTCTGGGCTACATTGACAATGGCTATAACACCGGATTGCACGCCAACTGGTACTTCGATATGTGGCTGGAAAATTCGCCAGCCGTTAATCCACTGCTTGGCTTGCGATGCATCAACTGGTATTCCGGTTGCGATATGGCAACCAGCCTGATCCTGCCGCAAACTACCGATGCCAGCGGCTTTTATGGCGTGAAGGTGACCAGCGGTGGGCAAAAATGGATGCACGGCATGATGTCCGACTCTTTTTATCAGGCTTTGCAACAGACCCCGGTCGGTGGGAACTTGACGATGACGATGAATTCTTGCACGACTTCAGTTAGTTATGATGCTAATAGCGGAGGTCGATGCAAGGATCAGGTTTCAGGAACCTGGTATGTGCGTAAAGTAAGCCACACTAAAGGTGGGCATCTGAAGCTGGTAAATACCAATGCACTTGCTGAAGTCTTTATTAACAGTGATGGGATACCGACTATGGGTGAAGGCAATGCCGATTGTCGGACGCAGACTATCGGAACCCGTTCCGGGTTGAGCTGCAAAATTGTGAACTACATTTTGCAGCACAATGGCCTCAGCAATACCTCTATCCATATCTTTCCGGCTATCAGCAACTCGTCGCTGGCTTCTGCGGTGGGTAACTATGATATGCAGTTTAGTCTAAATGGTAGTTCGTGGAAGCCGGTTAGCGGCACCACTTATTACTATAATTTCAATGATATGAAATCATCTGATTCAGTGTACGTTTTTTTCTCCAGTAATTTTTTTAAAAAGATGGTGCAACTGGGGATGAGCGATATTAATACCAAGGATTTGTTTAACTTTCGTTTTCAGAACACCATCTCACCGGAGTCTGGCTGGTATGAATTTTCCGCCTCCAACACGATCATCATTAAACCTCGTGATTTTGGCGTCAGCATTATTTCAGATGAGTACACCACCGCGCCGACGCGTGAAGGGAATGTGGGAAGATACGAACCGTCGCTGGACTTCGGCTATATTGTCACGACCAGCGGTAAAACTGCCGCCGACGAAGTACAGATTAAAGTGAAGGGACCGACGCAGGTTATCGGTGGGCGCTCTTACTGTGTTTTTAGTTCATCAGACGGCATGACCAAAGTACCTTTTCCGGCGACGCTGGTGTTTACCACTCAGACCGGGACAACCAAAACTTACGATGCCGGTTGTGATGATACCTGGCGTGATATGACCGATGCATTATGGTTAACCACCCCGTGGAACGATATTTCCGGCGACGTGGGGGAGATGGATAAAACGACGGTGAAGTTTTCCATTCCAATGAATAACGATATATCGCTGCGCACGGTGGATAATGACGGCTGGTTTGGTGAAGTGAGTGCTTCAGGAGAAATCCATGTTCAGGCGACGTGGCGTAACACTAACTAATTTGCTGCGGATGCTGCTCTGCCTGCTGGTGCTGGGATTCGTGAGCGCGGCGCAAGCTATCTCCGTCGGTAATCTCACCTTTTCGCTGGCGGCTGAAGATAATTTCGCATCTAAACGGGTTATTAATAACAATAAAAGCGCGCGCCTTTACCGGGTCTCGATCGTCGGCATCGATCGTCCCAGCGGCAAAGAGGTACGTTCCCGCCCGGCTGACGGCGAACTGCTGTTTGCCCCGCGTCAGTTAACCTTGCACTCTGGAGAGAGTGAATATTTTAAATTTTACTACCACGGTCCGAAAGACAATCGCGAGCGTTATTACCGGGTTTCATTTCGTGAAATTTCGACCCGAAATTACGTGATACGCAATAAAAGTGGGACAGCGGTGAGTATGGATCCGGTGGTGGTGATGGACACCATCCTGGTGGTGCGCCCACGCCAGGTACAGTTTAAATGGGACTTTGACCGGGCCGCGGGAACCGTCAGCAATACCGGCAATACCTGGTTTAAGCTGCTGATTAAGCCCGGCTGCGATTCGACAGAAGAAGAGGGCGATGCCTGGTATTTACGGCCTGGCGATATCGTTCGCCAGGCGACGCTTCGCCAGCCGGGGAATCACTACATCGTCTATAACGAGAAATTTATTAAAATGACCGATGATTGCAAGGTGAAGTGATTTTTTAGCACCGTAAATATGTGAGCAGATATAAAAGCAGGATAACTATACCCGTCATACTTCAAGTTGCATGTGCGTTGGCTACGTGCGTTCACCCGAATCACTTACTTGAGTAAGCTCATCGGGACTCTCTTACTTGCCGCCTGCCTGCAACTCGAATTATTTAGGGTATAAAAAAGAGGTGCTGCTTAGGTGGAGCTGTATTCATTGTTGATTTAACCATTTTTATTGAATTCGCGTATTAATGATTAATACGTATGGAGATGGGGTGCTATGCCCTTAATTTTTACTCAGGATGAAATGTAATGAATAAAAAGATGATTGCTGTTGCCCTGGCTGCAACGTTCTCTGGTATCGGCGTTGCGCACGCCGTTGATACCACGGCGCAGGCAGTGGCGACCTGGCCTGCTACGGCGAAAAAAGACACCACCAGCAGGCTGATTGTCACGCCGCTGGGCAGCCTGACCTTCAACTATGCGGAAGGTATCAAGGGTTTTAACACCCAGAAAGGCCTGTTTGATGTCACTATCGCAGGGGAAAGCGGTGCTACTGACTTTAAACTGACATCCCGTCTGGTGGCTAACACCCTAACCCAACTGGACACTTCTGGCTCAACTCTGGATGTTGGCGTGGCATATAACGGCGTTGCCGTTGAGAAAACTACCGACACCAAAATGATTGATACGGCGGTTGGCATTCTGGGCGGCAATCTTAGTGCGCTTTCAGGCGGTTACAACCAGTCTGGCCGCACCAGCGCCCAGGATTTTTTCACTTTCTCCATCATCAAAGGTACCACTGACGGTACAACGGAAGTCTCGGACTACAGTATGTTGCCGGACGGTATCTGGAGCGGCGACGTCAGCGTACAGTTTGATGCCACCTGGACGAATGAATTCACTCTTCCTCCGGGCCGCGTCGTGTAATTAGTCGATTTTTTTGTTGTATAAGAGCGGGGGGATTTTCCTCCGCTTTTTTCACCGACGAAATTCTGATGAAAAGTCTTATTCCGACCACCGATCCGTTTCTCTGCGTCATTCACGCTGAAGTCCGCGTTAAAGCGACGTGGCGCGATATCCATTCACCGCGCCATGTCGAATGATTTACCCGGCCACTCTTGCATACCGACGATTGGCCAGCAGGCTCAGGCCGCAGCACAGCAAATAATAAACCGCGCCGGTAAAGACAAAAATCGCCAGCGGGTAAATCTGCACCCGGTTATTCACCTGTCCAGCGACGGTGGTCAGTTCCGGTACGTTGACGATAAAGGCCAGCGAAGTGTCTTTGAGCAGGCCGATAAATATCCCGACCAGTGACGGCTGAACATTGCGTAAAGCCTGCGGCAGCAGAATCAGGCGCAGCGTCTGTCCGGGAGTAAACCCCTGCGTTAGCGCGGCTTCATACTGCCCGTGGGGCAGCGATTGCAGGCCAGCCAGTACCGAGTGCATCACCGAGGCGGCGGTAAACCACGCCAGCGCTACCGTGACGGTCACCGCCCCAGGCAGATCGCTGCCGGTAAGCATTGGCAGCAGATACCACAGCCAGAAAATCACGAAAATCAGCGGGATGCCGCGAATAATCTCCGCCCACAGAAATAATAACCGGCGCACGATCCCGTCATAACGCCAGGCGATACCCGCCAACAGCACCCCGCCGGGCAGCGCCAACACGGCGGCGCCGGTAGCCATCAGTAGCGTCAGCACCACGCCGCCGGGAATACCGTCCGCCAGTCGTCCCCACAGCAGATAGTCGAGGTTATCGACAATCACCGCCAGATTAGCGTTCATACCCGGCTCTCCTTTGCTGATGTTTTCCCGGACCGAAACGCGTCAGCGCCACGCCCATGACCACGCCAAGCGCCAGATACAGCACGGTGCCGACGGCAAAGGCCTCCAGCGCATGCGCGTTGTAACTCTCAATTTGCCGCACCTGATAGGTGAGTTCGGCAAAGCCGATGCCGCTCGCCAGCGAAGAAAGCTTCATCAGGTTCAAATACTGGCCGATAATTGGCTGCCAGGCGTTCGCCAGCCCCTGCGGCAGCAGAATGTGGCGCAGCTCCTGCCAGGGCGTTAACCCCTGCGACAGCGCCGCTTCCCGCTGGCCGTGGCTAACGGCGCGCAGCCCGGAGGCGATCTCCTCAATCAGAAATGCCGAGGTAAAGACCCCAAGCCCCCACATCGAGCAGAGAAACTCCGGCGTCAGCCACCAGACGTTGCCCGGCAGAATCGACCAGCTATGTTCGTCGTTGATAAAATCCCGCGCCCCAAGCGGAAGCAGATTCCAGGCGGCGAAATACCAGAACAGCAGTTGAACCAGCAGCGGTGTATTGCGAAACAGCGAAACCCAGGCCGCCACCAGCCAGCGTCCGGGCCGACCGCCGCCGAGGCGTAGCGCCAGCAGCAGAATGGCAAGTATCGTCGCCAGAATCATCCCGGCGACGCTCACCCAGACGGTGGTGAGAAAACCGGAGATTATCCATTGCAGCGGCTGCCCGCTCAGCACGCCGTGCCAGTCGAGATGCGGGATCACGCCTCACTCTCCTGGTGCAGCGGGTCGAGCACCTTTTGCAGAAAACGACGGGTGCGGGCGTGCTGCGGTCGGGCGAAGAACTCGGCCGGCGGCGCGACTTCGAGAATATCGCCGCCGTCGATAAACACCACCCGGTCGGCAATTTCGCGGGCGAACTGCATCTCGTGCGTCACCACCACCATAGTGATCCCGCTGTGGGCGAGGGCTTTCATCACCTGCAAGACTTCACCGATCATCTCCGGATCCAGCGCCGACGTGGGTTCATCGAACAGAATGATTTGCGGCGAGGAGGCGAGGGCGCGGGCGATCGCCACCCGCTGCTGCTGGCCGCCGGAGAGCTGGGCGGGCATCTGCTGCGCTTTATCTTCGAGACCAACCTGTTTGAGCAGCTCTAACGCGCGTTCGCGGGCGGCGCTTTTGCCCCAGCCGTGAACCCTCTCCAGCGCGAGGCTGATATTCTCCTGCGCCGTCAGGTGGGCGTAGAGATTAAACTGCTGAAAGACAAAGCCGACCCGGCTGCGCAGCTGGCGCAGGGCGCTGCCGGTGAGCTGACGCGTGGGTTTGCCGTCGATCAGGATCTCGCCGCCGCTGAGGGATTCCAGCTGGTTGATCAGGCGGATCAGGGTTGATTTGCCCGATCCCGAAGGGCCGAGGATCGCCACCACTTCGCCGGGTTCGACCTGTAAATTAACGCCGTTCAGTACCCGATGATCGCCGTAGCTTTTGGCGACATCGCGGAACTCAATACTGGCGCGATGCAGATGCGAAAAATCCGCGGACGATGCCGCGGAGCGTGAAAATAGAGCCGATAACATAATGTATTTTCTGCTTATTTAGCTTCGATAGTAAAGGCGCGCGGCTGCGGGGTTTTGGTGCTCGGGCCAAACCAGACGTCGTAAATTTTGGCCGCTTCGCCGGATTTCTCCAGGTTTACCAGCTCGTCGTTCACGGCTTTCAGCAGAGCCGGTTCGCCTTTCTTCACACCGACGCCAATCTCTTCTTTGCTCAGCAGGTCAGGAATGATTTTGAAGTTCGCCTTGTCCGGCGCTTCCGCCAGCAGCCCGGCGAGAATGGTGCTGTCCTGAGTGATCGCCTGCACGTTACCGTTGCGCAGGGCGGTCAGCGCCAGCGGAATATCGTCATAAGAGAGCACGCGAGATTGCGGGAAACGCTGATGCAGCGCCTGCTCGCCGGTGGTGCCTTTTACCGCGCCGATACGTGCTTTGCTGTAATCATCAAGTTTATCCGCTGATTTGGCCGGGACGAGGAACTGCTGGCCGGTCACGAAGTATGGCGTTGAGAAATCAATCACCTGCGCGCGTTCCGGGGTGATAGTGATATCGGCGACGATCAGATCGGCTTTACCGGATTGCAGCAGCGGAATGCGGTTAGCCGGGTTAGTAGCGACCAGCTCCAGCTTCACGCCAAGCGATTTTGCCAGCGCTTCGGCGAAGTCCACGTCGTAGCCGACGATTTTATGCGTTTTCGGGTCTACCGAGCCGAAAGGCGGGTTGGCGTCGAAGGTGGCGACTTTGACCACCCCGGCGGCTTTGATATCGGCTAATTGATCGGCCTGAGCCTGCGCGGCGAGCACCAGAATGCCCAGCGCCAGCGCGATTTTTGTTTTTGCAATGCGCATAATTTATCCCCTGAATCCCTGTTTTGTTTTGTGTTAATCACGCTCCCACAAATTGACCCTCTGCGGCAAAGAAGAAAAAGTTCTTATCTATAACGAAAAAGAACTTAACAAAATTGTGGATATTGTTTATCCGGTTCTGTGCTACCAAACTGGGGACAAGTAGCCCGGACAGGTGCGCAGCACCGCCTCCGGGACGGTGTTATAGGAGTTCCGTTCACCGCTATTTCGCAGAAAATGTCTCACCGTGGTACGTGAACGGGTAAAGGGGGAGAAAACCGTCTCCCCCTTTACAATCCCCGCGGTCCCGCAAAGAAATCGGTGCTGCGCACTGCGCTCACCTCCCGGTCCTCAGCCTGCGGTCGGCTCAACTCGACACTACTCGTCCCATCCCTGGGACTCGCCCCTCCGGGGCCAGCGCAAGCGCTGTTCAAAATTGCTCCGGGCAATTTTGTCCATGTCTCGATTCGCCTCTGTCCGCCATCCATGGCGTCCAGCCCTTGTCTTCGGACCTCCGGTTCGCCGATTTCAGCGGGGGCCAAGGCATCGCTGCGAATTTTTCTGTTTCAGGAGGATTCAGTTGCTGCATGAAAATCTTCCCGGAGGCGGCGCTTGACGCGCCTGTCCGGGCTACCAAACTGGGGACAAGTAGCCCGCACCGCCTCCGGGAAGATCCTCTCACCCCTAATATGCATCCCGCAGAATTACAAATCAGGAATTGATATTTCCCGCCCGCCGTCAACTGTGGTTGAAATAGATGCAAGCAAAACGCTTCCCGACGGAGGAGAAAAATGAAAGTGGCACTATGGCAACGCATCACGGGCTGGCTGGCATCTTTATCTAACGGTGAAGCCGGGCAGCAGGATACCCAACGCATGATGGAGGCGATATTACCGGTCGCCAGTCTCTATGGAATCGATCTCGGTAACGTGGAAACAAGGTGGTTTCGCCATGATAAAACATACTGAGCGGCGCAGGACGCGTGAAGCCTACTGGAATGAGGTGTGCTTTGTGTAGCGAGAGGCTGTTTGCGGTTGCGGCGACGCAGGAAGCGATGCCGCAGCCATGAACAGCTTTGTTTTTCGTGTTAACCGCCGAGATACATCCGCTTAATTTCCGGATTCGCCAGCACCTCCGGGGCCGGGCCGGAGAGCATAATCTTCCCATTCTCCAGCACATAGGCGCGATCGGCGATAGTCAACGCTGCCGTGGCGTTCTGCTCTACCAGCAGCACGGTAATATTCTCCTCCCGCAGTTGCTTAATCGTCGCGAACAGCTCACCGACAATTTTCGGCGCCAGCCCGAGGCTTGGCTCATCAAGCATCAGTAAAACCGGTTCGCTCATTAACGCTCTGGCGATAGCCAGCATCTGCTGCTCGCCGCCGCTCATGGTGCCCGCCATCTGATTACGCCGCTCTTTGAGCCGGGGAAACAGGCTGTACATCCGATCGCGCAGCCGGGTAAACCCGGCGAGATTGTTGTAAGCCCCCATGCGCAGATTTTCTTCGATAGTCAGGTTAGTGAAGATGCGCCGCCCCTCGGGTACCAGCGCCAGCCCCCGACGCACGATCTGGTGCGTCTGGCTGCGGGAAATATCCTCGTTGAGAAACTTCACCCGCCCTGTGGAACGCACCAGATTGACGATACCGTTGAGGGTTGAGGTTTTCCCCGCGCCATTGCTGCCGATTAAGGTCACGATCTCCCGGTCGTTGATATCAATATCAACGCCTTTCAGTCCCTGAATCACACCGTAAAACACTTTTAATTCGCGCGCGCTAAGCATAACGGACGTCCCCCAGGTAAGCGGAAATCACCTCCGGATCCTCAATGGCTTCGGACATCAGGCCGCTAAACAGCGGTTTGCCGTACTCCAGCACCATCACCCGCTCGCACAGCTTGTTGACGAACGGCATGTCGTGCTCAATCAACAGCACGCTGAGCTGGTAGTCGTCACGCATACGGAAGATCAGATCCGCCAGATCTTCCGTCTCTTTCGGGTTCATCCCGGCTGCGGGTTCATCGAGCAGCAATAATTTAGGCGACGTCGCCAGCGCGCGGGCGATCTCGACCTTACGCTGGTTGCCGTAGCTGAGGTTAGTGGCCTGCATATCGGCGAAATGGGCGATGCCGATATCGTCCAGAATCGCCATCGCCCTGGCCTTCGCCGCTCGTTCAGCGGGGAAATAGCGGCCAATATGCAGCGCCGCTTCCAGTAGTGAATAGCGGCTGGCGCTATCAAGGCCAACCATCACGTTTTCTAATACCGTCATCGAGTTAAACAGGCGGATATTCTGAAAGGTGCGGGCGATCCCGGCGTTGACCACCCGGTTCGGCTTCAGCCCTTTCAACGATTTTCCCGCCAGGGTCACGCTGCCGCTGGTCGGTTTATAGTTGGCGGTAATCACGTTGAACATGGTGGTTTTCCCCGCGCCGTTGGGGCCAATCAGGCCAAAAATTTCCGCCTCGTCGACGTGGAAACTGACGTTGTCGATGGCTCGCAGCCCACCGAACTGCATGGTAACGTCCTGCACCTGTAAAATGACCTTATTTTGCGCCATAGCCACGGCCCCTTTTACCCACCTGCCAAATCTCTTTTTTGCCCAGCAGACCTTCGCGGGCGAACAGCATGATGATCAGCAGCAGCAGCGAGAACACCACCATTCGCAGTCCCGGATATGCCCCGAGATCGTGACCGAAGAACTGGAGTGGCTGGTCGAGAAAGCGTAGCCACTCGCCGCTGCCGACTACCAGCACGGTACCGAGCAGCGCGCCGGTGGTGCTGCCGAGACCGCCGAGAACGATAATAATCAACAACTGGAAGGTGAGCATAAAGTCGAACAGGTTCGGCGATATGGTGGTCAGCAGTGATGCCAGCAGGCCGCCGCCGATCCCTTCAAAGAATGCGCTGGTGGCGAAAGCACAGGTTTTAATCCGAAACGTGTATACCCCCATGGCGATGGCGGCGTCTTCATCGTCGCGCACGGCTTTCATCATTCGCCCGTATTTCGACCACACCAGCTGCAAAATCATCCCGGTCGCCAGCAGGGCGAATAGCCCGCACCAGAACAGCAGATGCGGCTGCTGGGGGATGTCGTTGAGGCCAATCGCGCCGTTGGTGATCTGCGGATTGTTAATGGCGAGGATTTTAATAATAAAGCCGAAGCCGAGGGTGACGATGGCCAGGTAGTCGCCGCGTACGCGGAATACCGGCAAGGCAAGGCACACCGCCAGCGCCGCCGCGCACAGGCCGCTGATAAGCAACGCGGGCAGGAAACTGGCGTGCAGCACGAGGATCCACGGGCTGGGAGCGGCCATCTCAAACATATCCAGCTTGCTGTCGTTAGAGAGAATCAATAAAGCGGTGACGTAAGCGCCGACCGCCACAAAGCCGTTGGGCTCCAGCGACAGCTGGCCGGTGACGCCGTTGATCAGGTTGTAGCTGACCGCGAGGATCATAAAGACAAAAATGGTGCTGATGACGCGAATAATATAGTCGTTGAAGACCACGTTGATCCCGGCCAGCAGCGCAATACAGATAACAATAATGACCAGGTTGCGCAGCTGCGCCCCGGCGGTCGTTGTCGCGTTGAGCATCAGAAACGGCTCCTTTCCAGACGTTCATCGCCCATAATGCCAACCGGGCGGAATAAGAGGACCAGAATCAAGAACATAAAGGCGAAGGCGTCTTTGTAGCCGCCCAGTTCGGGGAATAGTGCAACCGCGACCACTTCGGTAAAACCGAGAATAAAACCGCCTAACACCGCGCCGGTAACGCTGCCTATCCCGCCAAGCACCGCGGCGGCAAAGGCTTTCAGGCCAATCAGCACGCCCATCAGCGGGTCGATGGTCGGATAGCTAATCGAGTAGAACACCCCGCCCAGCGCCGCGAGGCTGCTGCCGAGAGCGAACACCAGCGAGATAATACGGTTGGCGTCGATGCCCATCAGACGCACGGTATTGACGTCGAAAGCCACCGCGCGGATCGCCATCCCGTAGCGAGTGCGGTACAGCAGCCAGAGGATCGCCAGCAGCAGCAGAACGGTAATCAGCGGTACGATCCACGCCACGTTGGTGATAATGACGTCGCCAAAGGCGCGGGTGTTGTTGAAGAATTCCGGGGCGGCGAAAAAGCGCGAGCTGCCGCCAAACAGCACGTTGAACAGGTTTTCGAGGAAGAAGCTGACGCCGATGGCGGTGATCAGCATCGAGATTTTTGATGCCTGGCGCAGCGGACGGTAGGCCACCCGGTCGATAAGCATCCCGAACAGGCCGCACAGCGCGAGAGTCAGGAAAACGGCTACCCCGAAGGGTAGCCCAATAGAAGAAAATAAAAACAGGGTGGTAAACGCCCCGACCATCATGACGTCCGCATGGGCGAAGTTGATCAGGCGCAGCACCCCGTAAACCATCGTATAGCCGATGGCAATCAGGGCGTACATGCCCCCGAGGCTCATTCCATTGACCACTTGCTGGAGAAAAATGGCACCATCCATCTAATATCTCTCTTATCTACCCTAAATAATTCGAGTGACAACCAACGCACATGCAACTTGAAGTATGACGGGGTTAAGGATTGACTACGGTACGGAACGCCAGCTTGCCATCCTTCACTTCGTTGATGACCGCGCTGCGGATAGCGTCGCCGTTTTGCAACGTCAGGGTGCCGGTCACGCCCTGGAAGTCCTTGGTGGCGCGAATTTTTTCGTTAACGCAAACCCGGTCGTGCGGGTCGCTGCACTGGTTCATGGCGTTGATAATGACGTTATACGCATCCGCCGCCATTGCGCCCCAGGTATGGGTCGGCTGCTGGTATTTCGCTTCCCAGGCTTTGATAAACACCTCGCCCGCTGGCGTTTGCTCTTTGGCGTTCGGCGAGTAGTAGTCGGTGGTCATATAGCCGTTGACCGCATCTTTGCCGACGTCAAAAAAGACCTGATCCGCCGCCAGACCATCGCCGCCGACCACCGGTTTGCTCAGCCCCAGCTGTTTCGCCTGTACGGCGATAAGCGCCCCTTCGGTGTAGTAAATCGGCATATAAATCATGTCGACGTTCTTCGCTTTCACGCTGGCCAACTGGGCTTTAAAGTCTTTGCTGCCGCCGGGGGCCTGAACTTCGATAGGAATGGTGCCGCCGTTTTTCAGGAACTGAGTGCGGAAGGCCTTCGCCAGGCCGACGGAGTAGTCGTTGCTGCTGTCGAAGACGATGGCGGCGGTTTTGGCTTTCAGGTCGCGGGAGGCGAGGTTTGCGCCAACCACGCCCTGGAAGCTGTCGGAGAAGCAGACCCGGCTAACGTAAGGGTGGTTGCGGGTGACGCGGTCGTTGGTGGCGGTCGAGGAGACCAGCGGCGTTTTGCTGTCGTCGGCGATTTTGGTCATCGCCAGGGTATTGGAGGAGGTGACTTCGCCGATCACCGCGTCGACTTTATCGCTGGAAACCAGGCGCTGCATGGCATTAGCGGCTTCAACCTTGTCGCTCTTATCGTCAATCACAATAAGCTTAACGGTATCGCCATTTTTTAATGTCGGGGTAATGCTCTGAATAATATCCAGCCCTTTTTGTGATGGCTGCCCGTAGCCGCTCAGCGCGCCGCTCAGCGGCAATACTACGCCGATTTTAATTTCAGCCGCCTGTGCGCTATTCGCCCCGATCAACGCGGCAACCAGCGTGGCCATTAAAGACGCTTTCCCGGAAAATTTTTTCATTGCTACCTCACCGTCGGTCGATTATTTATCTTTAACCATCAATGACTGCATAACATTGAGAAATAATTCGCCACATGAGTTGGCGAATTATTGGTTGTTATTTTGAATAGATAACGAGATATATTTGGTATACAGATTTACCTTACAACGTTCGTTTCATTTTTACTCATGCAATATTCTTATTACCTACAGGGGAAGGATATGAGAGTGATGACAAAACTATTTTGGCTACGGCGCTCGCAATTTGCCGGGTGGCGGCTGACGCCTTACCCGGCCTACAAAACCCGCAATTTCAGCACGTGCCAGAATATAATATTCAGCTGCGCCAGGAATATTAAAAATCTATTCTTCTGCTCGCGTGGCCAATTATTTTAATTGGCTCAAAGGTTTTATTTTTCCATGCAGCGCCGGATTATCGCTTTCATCTTTCAGGCGCACCCCGGTTAGCCGTCGTAAAAAGGCCTGCTCCAGCAGCCAGGCCAGCTTAAATGCGGCGGCATCATAGCTCAGCCCCTCCGGGCGAATATTGGAAATACAGTTGCGCTCCGACTCCAGCCGCTGACGATGCGGCTGCCAGGTCAAATAAACGCCAAGGCTATCCGGCGAAGAGAGCCCCGGCCGCTCGCCAATCAGAATCGCTACCGCTCTGGCCTTCAGCGTTTCGCCAATATCATCGCCCAGCGCGACCCGCGACTGGTGCGCGAGCACCACCGGAGCAAGGCTCAACCCAAGCGTTTCCAGATAGGGAAGAAGGGCACGGATCAGCGGCAGCGCCTGACGCTGCACGGCGTATGACGACAGCCCATCTCCAACCACGATTAGCAGGTCGGCGGGACGCACGCCGCTGGCGGCCAGATCGGCGCGGCTCGTATCGTTCAGGCGTCGTCCCAGATCCGGGCGATTCAGATAAACATGCCGATCGCTGGCGGCGCTGTGGACGGTCAGCGAAGAGAGGCCTAAATCCGCCAGCGACTGTTCTAACTGCTCGCTGGCGAAGGGCTGGTGGATGGCATCGCGCGCCCTGGCGTGAGCGAGGCCGAAATTGAGCACTTCTCGGGTCGGCAGGCTCGCGCCGCTACGACCCAGCGCAATCCGCGCATCGGTAAATTCACGCAGCGGGTTCCAGGCGTCGGGAGGATTCATACCGGTGCTCCTTGCGGCAGGACGGAAAGTAGCGGATGGCGGGCATCGGTCAGACGCAGCGCGCCGTGGCGGTCAATAATCTGCATCTTCGCCAGCCAGTCGGCAAACTCCGGCGCATGTTTTAAACCCAGCAGGCGGCGGGCATACAGGGCATCGTGAAACGAGGTGCTTTGATAGTTGAGCATAATATCGTCAGCCCCCGGTACGCCGATCAGGAAGGTCAGTCCGGCGGTGCACAGCAGCGTCAGCAGGGTATCCATGTCGTCCTGATCCGCTTCGGCATGGTTGGTGTAGCAGACGTCGCAGCCGATAGGCAGCCCCATTAGCTTGCCGCAGAAATGATCTTCCAGCCCGGCGCGGATAATCTGCTTGCCATCGTAGAGATATTCCGGGCCGATAAAGCCTACCACCGTATTGACCAGCAGCGGCTCAAAATGGCGGGCGACGGCATAGGCTCGGGCTTCGCAGGTCTGCTGATCAACGCCGTGATGGGCATTGGCGGAAAGACAGCTGCCCTGACCGGTTTCAAAATACATCACGTTGTTGCCGAGCGTGCCGCGATTCAGGCTGAGCGCCGCTTCCCGGGCCTCCTGCAGCAGCGCCAGATTAATGCCGAAACCGCTATTGGCGGCCTCGGTACCGGCCACCGACTGAAACACCAGATCCACCGGCGCGCCGCGCTCAATCAGCTGTAAGGTGTTGGTGACGTGGGTCAAAATGCACGACTGGGTGGGAATAGCGAATCGCTGAATAATATCGTCGAGCATATGGTTAAGCTGTGCCAGTACCGGCAGGCTGTCGCTGGCCGGGTTAATACCGATCACCGCATCCCCCGCGCCGTACAGCAGGCCGTCGAGCATACTGGCGGCGATCCCTTTCATATCATCGGTGGGGTGATTCGGCTGCAGGCGCACGCTGAGATGCCCCGGCAGGCCAATAGTGTTGCGAAAACGCGTGACGACCCGGCATTTGCTGGCGGCGAGGATCAGATCCTGGTTACGCATCAGCTTGCTGACCGCCGCCGCCATCTCCGGGGTTATCGCCCTTGCGACCTGGCGTAGTGCCGCCTCGTCGGTGGCATCATCGAGCAGCCAGTCGCGAAAATCGCCGACCGTCAGATGGCGAATCGCCGCGAAGCCCTGGCTGTCGTGGGTATCGAGTATCAGCCGGGTCACTTCATCCTGCTCGTAGGGAATCAGCGGATTAGCGAGAATTTCCGTCAATGGCACCTCCGCCAGCGCCATTTTTGCCGCCATCCGCTCTTCGGCAGACTCGGCGATAACCACCGCCAGCGCGTCGCCGGAACGTGCCGGGGAGGCTTTCGCCATCAGTGTCTTCAGACTATCAAAACGCCATACTTGGCCCGATAGCGTGGTTTTATACATGTGTCGACTCCTCAGGAGATCGTGCGCAGCTGCGGATCTACCGCCGCGCTCGCGCGGGCACCTGCGGTCTTGCGAAACCACAGATAGCCGCCGAGCATCATGGCGGCGAAAATCAGCGCCAGCAGCGGGTTGTACCAGACCATCGCCACCAGGCAGAGTACCGCCATCGCCAGGGCAAAGGCGGGTGCCCAGGGGTAGAGCGGTGCGCGGAACGGGCGAATCAGCTTCGGCTCGCTGCGGCGCAGTTTAAACAGCGCCGCCATCGAGGTGATATACATAACAATAGCGCCAAATACCGACATCGTGACGATACAGGCGGTCAGCGGCATCCCGCTAATGGTGATCAGCGAATCAGAGAAGATGGCGGCGATACCGACCACGCCGCCTGCGAGGATCGCCAGATGCGGCGTGCGGGTACGGCGGTTCAGCGTTGCCAGGCTGGCGGGAAGATAGCCTGCGCGCGCCAGGGAGTAAATCTGCCGTGAGTAGCCCATAATAATCCCGTGGAACGACGCCACCAGGCCGAACAGCCCCAGCCACACCAGCATATGCAGCCAGCCGCTGCTGTTGCCAACCACCATTTTCATCGCCTGCGGCAGCGGGTCGTTGATATTGGACAGCGTCCGCCAGTCGCCGACGCCCCCGGCAAAGACCATCACGCCAATTGCCAGTACGGTCAGGGTCAGAATGCCGCCGCCCAGCGCTCGGGGAATGGTGCGCTGCGGGTCTTTAGCCTCTTCGGCGGCCATCGATGCGCCTTCAATCGCCAGAAAGAACCAGATAGCAAATGGGATTGCGGCAAACATGCCCGGCAGCGCCAGGCCGCTGAAGCTCTCCGCGCCCGCCCAGCCGTTAGCCGTAAAGTGACTCCAGGAGAAGCCCGGGGCAACCACGCCCATAAACACCAGCAGCTCGAAGATGGCCAGCAGGGTGACCACCAGCTCAAAGGTGGCGGCGATCCCGACGCCGAGAATATTCAGCGTCATAAATATGAGGTAAGCGCCGCAGGCCACCCATTTTGGGTCCAGCGCCGGAAACTGTACGTTAAGGTAGGCGCCGATAGCCATGGCAATGGCGGGCGGGGCAAAGACAAACTCAATCAGGGTCGCGAAGCCGGCAATAAAGCCGCCGGTCGGGCCAAAAGCGCGGTAGGCGTAGGCAAAAGGCCCGCCTGCATGCGGAATAGCGGTGGTCAGTTCGGTAAAGCTAAAAATAAAGGCGCAATACATGGCGGCAATCGCCAGCGCGACAATCATAAAGCCCAGCGTCCCGGCCTGGGACCAGCCGTAGCTCCAGCCGAAATACTCCCCGGAAATAACCAGCCCCACGGCAATCCCCCATAAGCGGAAACTGCCGAGCGTTCTTTTTAGCGTTGTGGTTTGCTCTGTCATTTTCGTTGCCTCGCCAGATAAAGATATCCAGATGACTGCAAAGAGAGTGCCAGGTCATACCACTTATAAACGCTGTGGTTTAAGAACCTATCCCATTAGGGCTATCTTATTTGCCAGTTTGGCCCTGGGCAGTGCTCAGACAAAACTCACCGAGTTTTGAACGCCCTTCAGGGCGGCCCGAAGGGTGAGCGGAGCGAATCATCCTCACGTACTACGTGTACGCTCCGGTTCTTGCGCGCTGTCCGTGTCCAAACTGCCTGCAACGATTACGCCTACTGGGATAGGCTCTAAGCCAGTGACGATCAAAAAAAGGGCAGACCACACCCGGCGGAAGAGTCGCCGTGGTGCAGCTGCCCGCAAATGTAGCGTTACTGGTGAACGATGGCCCCCGCGTCTTTTTGAATCGCCGGGCCTTCTTTCACCTGCAGATTAAGCCCTTTGGTCTCCAGCTCGGCATTACGAATGCGCAGGCCGTGGGCGGCTTCGATATTGACGTTGGTAAAATGGAAACCGCTCAGCGGCGCTTCCGGGGTGCCGATAATGTAGGCTGCCGCTTTGCTGGCACCAGTCGAAGTTAAGTTCTCAACGGTGATATTGCTGAAGTGCGGGGTTTTGTATTTGTCGAACGGCTGTTTCGGATCGCTGTCCGGCGGATAGATCTGTTCGCCGAGGGTAAATCCGCCCGCCTGTAGCAGCTTATCGACTTCGGCCTGCACAATCGGCGCGGCTTTGTAATAGGCGGAGAAGACCAGCGGGACTTCGACGTTATGCATTTTGGTATTACGGTAAACGATGTTTTTCACCTCGCCGCCCTTACCGCGCGGGCTTTTAATGCGGATACCGTACATCGAACCTTCAAAGGTATTATTTTCCACCAGCACATTGTTCACACCACCCGCGCTCTCGCTGCCGATGGAGATCCCTCGCCCCTGCTTCAGGGTGTTATCGGCGATATAGATATTATCCACCACGCCGTCCGGGAAGCGCGAGTCAGCTTTCTCGGCCTTAATGGCGATATGGTCGTCGTTACAGTCGATATAGTTGTTGGTAATACGGATATTCTGGCTATCAATAGGGTCGATGGCGTCGGTATTCGGCGCATGCCACGGCGAAAGAATACGCGTGCCGTTGATATCGACATCGTGCGCGTAGCGGGTGACTACGTGGAAGCTGGGTGAATGGGTGAGGGTCACGCCGTCAATCAGCACGTTGCTGGAACGGGTGATGTAAATCAGTCGTGGCCGATCGGTGCCGCCTTTTTTGCCTGTCGCGCGGATATTCTCACGCCAGCGCTCCCACCACACCGCGCCCTGACCATCGATGGTACCTTCGCCGACGATAGCCACGTTTTGCGCATCAGCAATGCTGATAAACGGCAACCAGCCATTTTCCGCTTCGGCGTATTTAGTTTTGTCATCGCCACGGTAAGCGGCAACTTCGGTAGAAGCGACTAAAGTCGCGTCTTTCTCCAGCTTGAGCTGAATATTGCTCTTCAGGAACAGCGGGTTGGTCAGAAAGTTACCTTTCGGCACCAGTACCGTCCCACCTCCGGCGGCGGCGCAGTCATCAATCGCCTTTTGAATCGCGTCGGTATTGAGCGCGATTTGCAGTCGATGGCCTTCAGCGCCGTACTGAGTAATGTTGCAGACTTTATCGGGAAACTTAACCGAGGTGGCGGCCTGCGCGGCATGCAGCGGCAAAATGCCGACAGCTACAGCGGCGGCCCACAGAGGTAAGGTGCGGGTTGACATAGAATTATCCTTTTATGGTTTGTTGTTTTGTAAAATTAGCACCATTGTTTTGATTTTGTGGGTGCGGCGATCACGGTTTGCAATTTGTCGGTATTCTGCCCATACGCGGCATTGATGATTTGGGCGGATGCATATATCCGTCATACTTCAAGTTGCTTGTGCGTTGGCTGCACTCGCTCACCCCAGTCGCTTACTCCAGTAAGCTCCTGGGGACTCGCTCTCTTGCCGCCTTCCTGCAACTCGAATTATTTTGGTTATAGATGATCAGACTGGTAGCTTTGCAATTTTACGGTGGGCACGGTATAACGAACCTTCATTTGGATGTTTAGATGTCCATACGCTTAGAAGGTAATATGCAAACAACACAACAACAAGGTGGGCAACTTAAGCGCACCATGAAAACTCGTCACCTGATTATGCTGTCGCTGGGTGGCGTTATTGGCACAGGGCTATTTTTCAATACCGGCTATATCATCTCCACCACCGGGGCGGCGGGGACGCTGCTGGCCTACCTGATTGGCGCGCTGGTCGTGTGGCTGGTGATGCAGTGTCTGGGCGAGCTATCCGTAGCGATGCCGGAAACCGGCGCATTTCACGTCTATGCCGCACGCTACCTCGGCCCGGCGACGGGGTATACCGTGGCGTGGCTGTACTGGCTAACGTGGACGGTGGCGCTGGGTTCCAGCTTTACCGCCGCCGGATTCTGTATGCAGTACTGGTTCCCGCAGGTGCCGGTGTGGATCTGGTGCGTGGTGTTCTGCGTGGTGATTTTCGCCCTCAACGTGATTTCGACCCGCTTCTTTGCCGAAGGTGAATTCTGGTTCTCGCTGGTGAAAGTGGTCACCATCATTGCCTTTATTATCCTCGGCGGCGCGGCGATCTTCGGCTTTATTCCCATGCAGGATGGTTCCCCCGCGCCTGGGCTTTCGAACATCATCGCTGAGGGCTGGTTCCCACACGGCGGTCTGCCGATCCTGATGACCATGGTGGCGGTGAATTTTGCCTTCTCCGGCACCGAGCTTATCGGTATTGCTGCGGGTGAGACTGAAAATCCGCATAAAGTCATTCCGGTGGCTATTCGCACCACTATCGCCCGACTGATTATCTTTTTTATCGGCACCGTATTCGTGCTGGCGGCGCTGATCCCGATGCAGCAGGCGGGGGTGGAGAAAAGCCCGTTTGTGCTGGTGTTCGAGAAAGTCGGCATTCCGTATGCGGCGGATATCTTTAATTTCGTGATCCTGACGGCGATTCTGTCGGCGGCTAACTCCGGCCTCTATGCCTCCGGGCGGATGCTGTGGTCGCTCTCCAATGAAAAAACGCTACCGGCCTGTTTTACGAAATTGACCAAAAACGGCGTACCGTTGACGGCGATTTCGGTGAGTATGCTCGGCGGCGTGTTGGCGCTGTTCTCCAGCGTAATTGCCCCGGATACGGTATTTGTCGCGCTGTCGGCGATCTCCGGTTTTGCGGTGGTGGCGGTATGGCTGAGCATCTGCGCCTCGCATTTTATGTTCCGCCGTCGCCACATTCAGCAGGGGAAGGCGCTCAGCGAGCTGCACTATCGCGCGCCGTGGTATCCGCTGGTGCCGGTGCTGGGATTTGTTCTGTGTCTGGTGGCCTGTGTGGGGCTGGCGTTTGACCCGAGTCAGAGGATTGCACTGTGGTGCGGGATCCCGTTCGTGGCACTGTGTTATGGTGCGTATTATCTGACTCGTTCACGGAAACTCACCCAGGAGCCTCAACATGTCGCAGAATAATCCGTTAACCGCCATCCTTGACGTACAGCCCTTTGTCCTGCTGGACGGCGCGATGGCGACGGAGCTGGAAGCGCGCGGTTGTAACCTTGCCGATAGCCTGTGGTCGGCGAAAGTGCTGGTCGACAATCCGGACCTTATTCGCGAAGTCCACCTCGACTATTTCCGCGCCGGCGCGCAGGTGGCGATCACCGCCAGCTATCAGGCCACTCCGGCGGGGTTTGCCGCCCGTGGGCTGGACGAAGCTCAGTCGAAAGCGCTGATTGGCAAAAGCGTAGAGCTGGCCCGCAAAGCGCGTGAAGCATATCTTGCCGAAAACCCGCTGGCGGGCACGCTGCTGGTAGCCGGGTCTGTTGGACCGTACGGCGCATTTCTGGCGGATGGTTCGGAGTATCGCGGCGATTACGTCCGCAGCTACGAAGCATTTCAGGCGTTCCATCGTCCGCGCGTAGAAGCGCTACTGGACGCCGGGGCCGATCTGCTGGCCTGTGAAACCATGCCGAATTTTGCCGAGATTAAGGCGTTGGCTGAACTGCTAACCGCCTATCCGCGCGCGCGGGCATGGTTCTCGTTTACCCTGCGCGATGCACAGCATCTCAGCGATGGCACGCCGCTGCGGGAAGTGGTTGCCATGCTGGCAGACTACCCGCAGGTGGTGGCGCTGGGAATTAACTGTATTGCCCTGGAAAATACTACTGCCGCGCTGGAGCATCTGCATAGCCTGACGGCGCTGCCGCTGGTGGTTTATCCGAACTCCGGCGAACACTATGACCCGGTAACCAAAACCTGGCACCATCACGGCGAAGCGTGCGCCACGCTGGAGGGATATTTACCCCAGTGGCTGGCGGCGGGCGCGAAGCTGATTGGCGGTTGCTGCCGCACGACGCCGAAGGATATTGCTGAATTGAACGCGCAGCGCTGAGAATAATGCCGGGTGGTGGCTCCGCCTTACCCGGCCTACAAATTGCACAAACCGTAGGCCGGGTAAGCGTAAGCGCCACCCGGCATCAATCACCCAGCATCCGCTAAAACAAACATCCCGTACGGGTGGATTTCGAGGTAATACTGCTCTCCGGCGTTTGGCTGCAGGCGGGTGGCGTTAATCTGCAATAAGAGCTCCTGCCCGTTCCACTCCACCGTTACCTCATACTGCGGTCCCATATAGGCCACATGGCGGATTACGCAGCGCTGGCTCTCTTCGCCGCGATCGCTCAGGGTAATCGCCTCCGGGCGTACGCCGACGGTGCCTTCGCCCTGGACGGCGAAATGCAGCGGTCTTGGCAGCCGATAACCATAAATATCGACAAAATCCGCGCTGAAGGCGGCCGGGAACAGGTTGGCATCGCCCATAAAGCTCGCCATAAAGCGCGACGCGGGCTGACGATAAAGATCCTGCGGTGATCCAATCTGCATGATATGCCCCTTGTTCATTACCAGCACGGTATCGGAAACCGCAAAGGCTTCGCTCTGATCGTGGGTGACGTACAGCGAGGTGATATCAAACTGCTTTTGCAGTTCGCGGATCTTATCGCGCATGCTGCGACGCAGGTTGGCGTCGAGGTTACTTAGCGGCTCATCAAACAGCAGCACCTTCGGCTTGAGGATCAAAGCGCGCGCCAGCGCCACGCGCTGCTGCTGGCCGCCGGAGATCTGATCGACATAGCGGTCCTCGAATCCTTCCAGATCCACCATCGCCAGTGCTTCTTTCACCCGCGTCTTCACATCGCTGCGCGACACGCCAAGCATCTTCAGGCCGTAGCCGACGTTATCCCCCAGCGACATATGCGGGAACAGGGCGTAAGACTGAAACACCATGCAGATATCGCGTTGCTGAATAGAGCGATGAGTGACGTCTTCGCCATCAATGAAAATCTGTCCTTCGCTCGGTTTTTCCAGCCCGGCCACCAGGCGCAGAATGGTCGTCTTGCCGCAACCGGAAGGGCCGAGCAGGGTTACCATTTGCCCCTGCGGGATAGTGAGATTGATATTATCGATAACCGTATTGCTGCCGAATCGCTTGGTGACGTTGCGCAGCTCAACAAAATTTTTCTGACTCATAGTGCGCTCCATTACGCTTGGTTTTTGGCTTTTGAACGGGAGATACGAGCTTCCCCGATCAGCCAGTCAAAGATGAAAATAATCGCCAGCATCACTACGATCAGAATCGAGCCGTAGGCGATCGCCACGCCGTATTCACCGTCTTCCACGCGGTTCAGAATGTAAGCCGTCGCCACGCGGGTATCCGGTGTGACAAGGAACACAATGGCGCTGACGGTGGTAATGGCGCGCACAAAGCTGTAGATCAGCGCCGAGAGGATCGCCGGACGCAGCAGCGGCAGCAGAATATGCGTAATGGTGCGCAGAGAACCGGCGCGCAGGCTAAGCGACGCTTCGTCCAGTGACTTGTCGATCTGCCCCAGACCGGCGATCCCGGCGCGAATGCCCACCGGTACGTTACGCATCACCATCGAGATAATCACAATCGCCGCCGTACCGGTGAGGTACACCGGGGCGCTGTTAAAGGCGAGAATATAGGAAACGCCCGCTACGGTGCCCGGTACCGCGAAGCACAGCATGGTGGTGAACTCGATGGTCTTTTTGCCTTTAAACTGCTGGCGCACCACGATCCACGCGATCAGTAACCCGAAGGCGGCGGTGATCGGCGCGGCAATCCCGGCGTACAGCAGGGTGTCGAGCAGCGAAGGCCATGCCCCGTCGCTCATTCCCTGGCCGAACAGCTTGATAAAGTTATCCAGCGTCAGGGTGTAATCCACGCCCCAGTTGACGGTGAAGCTGCCGTAGAAAATGCTGCCGTAGAGCAGGGCGTTAAAGGCGATCCACACCGCCAGAATGGCGATCACGCTCCATACCAGGGTCACCGGCAGTGGTTGTACGTCGCCACGGTAGGACTTACCGGAAACGGTGACGTAAGAGCGCTTGCCGATCCACATATACTGAATGCAGAACACCAGCAGCGAGAACAGCAGCAGGAATGCGCCAAGCGTGCTCGCCGCCTGATAATCGAGCTGCGAACCGGTGATGTAGAAGTAGATCTGCGTCGCCAGCACGTCAAAGTTGCCGCCGAGCACCAGCGGGTTACTGAAGTCGGCCAGCGACTGGACGATGACGATTAAAAAGGCGTTCGCCAGCGCCGGTTTCAGCAGCGGAACGAAGACGCCGTTAAAGGTCTGCCAGCGGCTGGCGCGCAGGGTGTACGACGCCTCCTCCAGTGACGGATGAATGGTCTTAATCGCCCCATCGAGGATCATAAACGCCATCGGGGTGAACGCCAGTACCTGCGCCAGCCAGATGCCGGTAAACCCGTACAGCCAGTTGGTGTTGGTCAGCCCGAACCAGTCGACCATCAATTCGGTAATGTAGCCGGAACGCCCCATCATCAGCGTCACGCCCAGACCGACGACAAACGGCGGGGTCACAATCGGCAGAATGGAGAAGATGCGGCCAATAATCGCGCTGCGTTTGGCGATGCGGGTGGTGTAGATCGCCAGTACCAGACCAAAGAAGGTGCAGCCAACGCCCACCGCCATCGACAGGGCGATGGAGTTGAGGATCACCTGCACGATATGCGCCTGCGACAGCACGGCCATAAACGCCAGCGGAGCAAACTCGCCCGCGTCGTTAGTGAACATCGGGATGAAAATAGCGATGCTCGGCCAGACGATAAACACGCCAATCAACGCCACGATGGTGACCAGCGAACCAATCACAAAGCGGTCGCCGCCCAGCCATTCCAGGCGGGTCAGCGCCAGGGTCATTATCGCGCCCAGCGCCACAAACAGCACGATGGTGGCGTAGCCTAACCCGCGGCCTTCCACGGTGGCGCTGATGACGATAAACGCCATACAGCAGAACGCCCAGCCAGCGTCGAGATAATGACGGCTGCGCTGCTCGCGCCTGGCTTCCTGCCATGGACGAATCAGCAGCAGGCTCGGCAGCAAATACCATAACCAGCTGATATTGAACTGTGACCAGCCGTAGGCCGCGAAAATTTCATCGCTCGTGGACTCCAGCAGACCGTAATCCAGGCTCCAGCTCGGCAGCAGGGCGAACGCCAGCCAGCCGAACAAAACCCAAAGGAATATCGCATCCCGTTTTTTCACGGGATGGAGTGCAAGTGTGTGTGACATAAGTTTTCCGGTGTTGTGTGTAGGCCCGGTAAGCGTGAGCGCCACCGGGCATTAACCGCAAAATGTGGGCTTATTTACCCATCTTCACTTCGCTAACCCACTTATTGATAAGCTGCTTACGGACTTCGGTAGAACCGTATTTATCCATGTCGTAGTTGATAAGCTTCAGGTCGTCGAGCTTCAGCGAGTTTGGTGAGGTTTCGGCGGTGGTGTTGGTCAGGATCTGATAAGACTTGCCTTTTTTCCACGCCAGCTCCTGGGCCTCTTTTGACAGCGCCCAGTCGACAAACAGTTTGGCGTTGTCGAGGTTGCGTGCGCCCTTCAGGATGCTGATGCCGCCAATTTCATAGCCGGTACCTTCGCACGGAGAGATCAGCTCCAGCGGCGCGCCCTGTTCTTTTTCCAGTGAGTAATCGTGCAGGAAACCGATACCAATGGCCGTTTCGCCACGGGCGGCGTTACGCGCCGGGGCAATACCGGATTTGGTGTACTGGGAGACGTTAGCGTTGAGCTGCTTCAGGTAATCAAAGGCCTGATCGTCCCCCCACAGCTGGGCGAAGGTTGCCAGCGCGGTGTAGGCGGTACCGGAGCTTTGCGGGTCGGCAATCTGGATTTCGCCTTTATATTCCGGTTTGGTCAGGTCCTTCCAGCATTTGGGCACCGGCAGATTTTTCTCTTTCAGGCGCTGGGTGTTCACGCCAAAGCCGAGAATGCCGACGTAGACCGCCGAAGTGTAGTTGCCTTTCAGCTTCGCCGGATCGCGGAATTGCTCCATCACCTGCTCAAGATTGGGGGACTTATAGGGTTGCAGCAGGCCCATTTCACCGGCCTGGGACTGCGGGTCGAGGGTACCGCCGTACCAGACGTCCGCCTGCGGGTTTTTCTTCTCGGCATCGACCTTCGCCAGCGTGCTGCCGGAACCGTTGCGAATAAACGAGGTTTTCACATCATATTTTTCGCCGAAGGCTTTGGTTTCGGCTTCACACATTTCGTTGGTGGCGCTGCAGTAGACCACCAGACGACCTTTGGCGTGCGCCGCGCCGCTTAACGTCGCCAGCGCAATGCCGGAAGCAATCAGAGTAGTGACCAGAGTTTTTTTCATTATTTTATCCTTTGAGCAGGAGAGGTAGTAATGCTCGCCATCAGCAGCGGCATCAGCAATAAACCCATCAGGACTGCGGCGACCGAGAGCAAACTAAACATGCCCGACCAGCCGTAGCGTTCAATGACCAGCGACAGAGGCCAGCCCGCCAGCGCTGCCCCCAGATAGGCGAACAGGCCGAGAAAACCGGTGATTGAACCCGCCGCCGCTTTGTGTCCGCACTCCACCGCCGCGAGGCCAATCAGCATTTGCGGGCCAAAAACGAAGAAGCCCACCGTAAAGAAACAGACCGCCAGCAGCGCGTAGTGATGCACCGGGGCCAGCCAGAGCGCGGCGACGGAAACCATCAGCCCCAGCGTGAACAGCAAAATCATCGGCGCCCGCTGGCCGCTGAACAGCAGATCCGAACCCCAACCGGCGAACAGCGCGCCGAGCAGGCCGCCCGCTTCAAATAGCATCACCGTGGCGTTGGCGCTGAGCAGATTCACGCCGTGGCTCTCCGTCAGCCAGATGTTGCCCCAGTCGTTAAGCGCGATGCGGATCAGATAGACCAGCACGTAAGAGATGGCCAGCAGCCAGATCATCGGGTTCTTCAGCATCGTGGTGCGTAGCATCTGCCAGAGCCCCATCGGTGGGCTTTGCTGCTCCTGACGCAGTTCCAGCGGGTCGTTACGCCAGGTTCCCACCGACGGCAATCCCTCTTCCTGGGGCGTTCCTTTCAGCTGTAGCGTTAACCAGATGCCTAATGCCATGCTGATAATCCCCGGTGCCAGCATCGCCGCCTGCCAGCCCCACCAGTGGGCGGCAAAGGCGCTAATCAGCGGGATAATTGCTCCGCCGATATTGATAGACATATTCCAGCAGCCCCACCAGAAGCCGCGTTCGTTGCGCGAATACCAATGAGTCAGCAGCCGGGCGCAGGGTGGCCATCCCCAGCCCTGAAAAAATCCGTTCAGCGCCCAGACCGCCAGCAGCAGCGTCAGCGACTCGCCAAAGGCGAACACCACGTTCAACAGACCGGTGGCGAACAGGCCAACGCCCATAAACCAGCGCTGTCCGTGGCTGTCGTGCCACAGTCCGGCGGTAAACTTCGACAGGCCGTAGGTGAGATAAAACAGCGATCCCAGCAGGCCGATATCGCCTTTATCCAGACCAAGATCCGTTTGCAGCGCTGGCAGCACGTAGTTAACGCTTTTGCGCGTCAGGTAAAACGCGGCATACCCGATGATCATGCACATCAGCAGTTGTGGACGTAGCGTCCGGTATTGTTGATTGATGTCGGTTGCTGAGCGTGCGTGCATAGCCGTCTCCGTTTTGCTGACTATAAGAAAGTGAAATTGAAAGGGGATGAGAGAAAGTCCGCAGTGACTAAGACTTTTTCCTGGTTAGCAGGTTGTTTGTTGCAAATTTGTGGGCAAGTTAACAATTACTCGCGTGCCGTGCCGTGATTCCAGCGTTAGCTCGCCGCCCAGGGCGCTGACGCGTTCGCGCATCCCCTGAATACCAAATCCGGCAATTTTGTCGGCGCTGATACCGACGCCGTTATCCCTGACTTCCAGGCGCAACGACTTTCCCTGCTCAAGCAAGGTAATGGCAACCTCGCTGGCCTCGGCGTGCTTGCAGACGTTATTGAGCAGCTCCTGCAGCAGCCGATAGAGGGTAAAGCGTACCGTTTCGCTCTCCGGGGTGGCGCTAAGCTGATAGTCAAAGCGGCAGCAGATGCCGCGCTCGGCAAAGGCAAATTCGTTGAGCAGGTGGTGCAGCGCCTCTTTAAACGACAGTTCGTCAAGGGCGGGTGGGCGCAGCTGGCGCAGTAGCTGGCGGGTGGAGTGGTGGATACGCCGGGCGAGATCGTTAATCTGGCTAGCGGCGGCCTGGGTTTGCGCCGGATCGCGCGCCCGTTTCACCAGCTGTGACTGAATTTGAATCGCGGTGATGTTCTGGCCTATTTCGTCGTGCAGCTCGCGCGCCAGATTTTTGCGCGTGTCCTCTTCGGTATGGATCAGCTTTTCGGTCAGCGCGCGTCGTGCCGCCAGCTCCGCTTCCAGCCGCTGGCGGTAGTGGTGCAGGTTTTGCGCCAGATGCTGCTGGCGGCTGATGGCAATCCCCAAACCGATGCCGAGCAGTGCCTGAGTTGCCAGAAAGATCTCCAGTTCAACCAGATTGTTGAACCCCACACCAACCTGGCGGGCAATGGTGATCATCATGCTGCCCAGCAGGCCGGAGAGCACGCCGCCCTGCCAGCCAAACTTCCACGCCATCACCACGTTTGGCAGAAAGACGACGATCAGCAGCAGGCGTTCAATTTCCGGCGACAACACCATCTGGGTGCCGATACCGATGATAAAAAACAGGCTGCACCAGATAATTAGCGAGGTGCGCAGCGGCGGATTGGTCGTATCCAGACCCAGCAGATGATAGCGGTGCTGCTGGCGCAGGAATTCAAAAATCAGATAGACAAACGGTGTCAGCAGCACGCCGCCGGTAAACGAGGCCAGGCCAAGCATCATTGCCGGGCTTTTCACAAACGGCGAGAGCAGCGCGGTGTTGAGTAATGCGCTTACGCTGACCGTGGCCAGCAGCAGCGTCAGCCGCTGCCAGTAAAGAGGAAAACGGTGCCAGAACTGTTGCGCCAGACCGGCGGGGAGCAGGCTAATCAGCGGCGCGGCCAGCAAGGTGTAGCCGTTAAGCAACTGTTCGCTGTGCAGCCAGAACAGCATCAGCATGGGGGGGAGCACCAGCGCGGGCCAGTAGCGGCGGGAAAGCAGGATCAGCAGCGCCAGATAGACGCCGTGTGGCAGAAACAGCGCCGCCTGCTGGCCGTTATGGGTCAGGTAAAAACCGAGCGTCCACAGCATCAGCCAGCCGCTACCCCAGGCCAGTACAATGAACAGCGAAATGACCCGGTGGCGAAGGCCGCGCGACATTAATGCCCTGCCAGCAGTTGGTGGTCGAGAGCGAAGTGCACCAGCTCAATCGTGCTCTGGCATTGCAGCTTGCCCAACACGTTGGCGCGATGGACGTGCACCGTCTTGTGGCTGAGGTCGAGCTTAAAGGCTATTTCCTTGACGCTGTCGCCTTTGACCAGTAAATCAAACACTTCGCGTTCACGTGGGGTGAGCACTTCCAGCACCTGCGCCGGTTTTGCGCCGCCGCGCAGCGCCCGTAGCGCATCGGCGCACAGGTAATGACCGCCCATCCCGACGGAACGTACCGCCTGCACCAGCTCTTCCGGGCCGCAGCGTTTAGTGAGATAACCGCTGGCCCCGGCATCGAGCGCGCTCTGCACAAAGGTGGGCGCGTCATAAATGCTCAGAATAATGGCGCGAAATTGCGGCTTTTGCGCGCGCAGGCGCTTTAGCAGGCTCAGGCCGTTTTCATCCGGCATGGCGATATCCATCACCGCCACGTTGACGTCATCGCGCAATAGCGTTGGCCACGCCTGTGCCGCGCTGCTGAACTGGCCAACAACGTTGAGGTCTTCTTCGAGGCTGAGCAACTGTGCAAAACCGGAACGCACCACCACATGGTCATCGACCAGCACCACTCGAATCATGTTTCTACTCTCTTCGCGGATCATGGCCCTATGATGCCTGCCGCCGCTGCGCTGGCAATCGTCGGGGTGTGGATATGTAACGAATGTAACGAAATTGCAATAAAAGCGCGGTGGCGGTTTTTGTGAAGATTAACTAACCATTGCCGCTTTTTTTCTAAAAACACTTTGTTCTTAGCAAGAATTTTTAATTACTTCATCAAACGCATCGCGCCGGAAATACTGCATCTATACACATTCATACCCCTAAATAATTCGAGTAGCAGGAAGGCGGCAAACTTGGGCATTCCTGGAGCATAGATAACTATGTGACAGGGAGGAACAAGTGCAGCCAACGCACATGCTACTCGAAGTATGACGGGGATAAGGGAAGCAGACACTATGGCACTATCATCGCGTATCACTCTTATTGCCGCCCTGGCTCTCGCGGCATTCCAGGCGCAGGCGGTTAACGTCACCGTGGCGTATCAGACCTCCGCTGAGCCGGCGAAAGTCGCCCAGGCGGACAACACCTTTGCCAAAGAGAGCGGGGCCACCGTCGACTGGCGCAAGTTTGACAGCGGCGCGAGCATCGTGCGGGCGCTGGCTTCCGGTGACGTACAAATCGGCAACCTCGGCTCCAGCCCGCTGGCGGTCGCCGCCACCCAACAGGTGCCGATTGAGGTGTTCCTGCTGGCTTCAAAGCTCGGTAACTCCGAAGCGCTGGTGGTGAAGAAGAACATCACCAAACCAGAGGACCTGATCGGCAAACGCATCGCCGTGCCGTTTATCTCCACGACGCACTATAGCCTGCTGTCGGCGCTGAAGCACTGGGGTATCAAGCCGGGCCAGGTGCAGATCCTCAACCTGCAACCCCCAGCGATTATTGCCGCCTGGCAGCGCGGCGATATTGACGGTGCCTACGTCTGGGCTCCGGCGGTTAACGCGCTGGAGAAAGACGGCACGGTCCTGACCGATTCGTCGCAGGTGGGTGAGTGGGGTGCGCCGACGCTGGACGTTTGGGTGGTACGTAAAGATTTTGCCGAAAAGCATCCTGAGATTGTGAAAGCCTTCGCCAAAAGCGCCATCGACGCCCAGCAGCCCTACATCGCCAACCCTGACGAGTGGCTGAAGCAACCGGAAAATATCAGCAAGCTGGCGCGCTTAAGCGGCGTACCGCAAGCCGACGTGCCAGGGCTGGTGAAAGGCAATACCTACCTGACCGCCGCCCAGCAGGCGCAGGAGCTGAACGGGCCGGTCAATAAAGCCATCATCGACACCGCGAAGTTCCTGAAAGAGCAGGGCAAAGTGCCCGCCGCCGGCAGCGACTACAGCCAGTACGTTACCGACCGTTTTGTGAAGTAAGGAGGTCATGATGCTGCACATCTCGCACCTTTCTGCCGACTACGGCGGTAAATCGGCGCTGGCGGATATCAACCTGACGCTGGACAGCGGTGAACTGCTGGTGGTCCTTGGCCCCTCCGGCTGCGGTAAAACCACCCTGCTGAACCTGATTGCCGGATTCGTGCCTTATCAGCACGGCAGCATCACTCTTGAAGGGCAGCGGGTTGAAGGGCCGGGGGCCGATCGCGGTGTGGTATTTCAGCACGAAGGGCTGCTGCCGTGGCGCAACGTGCAGGATAACGTCTCGCTCGGGTTGCAGCTAGCGGGCGTCGACAAAACGCAGCGCCGGGCAACCGCCGCGCAGATGCTGAAAAAAGTGGGCCTTGAAGGGGCGGAAAAGCGCTTTATCTGGCAGCTCTCCGGCGGTCAGCGGCAGCGGGTAGGGATTGCCCGCGCGCTGGCGGCCAACCCGCAGCTGCTGCTCCTTGATGAACCGTTTGGCGCTCTGGATGCTTTCACCCGTGAGCAAATGCAAACCCTGCTGCTCAGTCTGTGGCATGAGAGCGGCAAGAAGGTGCTGCTGATTACCCACGATATCGAAGAGGCGGTGTTTATGGCCACCGAGCTGGTGCTGCTCTCGCCGGGGCCAGGGCGCGTTCTTGAACGTCTGCCGCTCGATTTTGGCCGCCGCTTTGTTGCCGGGGAATCCTGCCGCAGTATCAAATCGGACCCGAAATTTATCGAACAGCGTGAATACGTCCTCAGCCGGGTATTTGAGCAACGGGAGGCTTTCTCATGAGTATCGTCATTAACGACAAACCGCGTCAGCGGGCGCTGAAGTGGCGCTGGCCGTTCTCGCGCCAGTTCACCCTGAGCGTGGCAACCCTGGCGGTGCTGCTGGTTATCTGGTGGGCCGTCGCCGCCCTACAGCTGATTAGTCCGCTGTTTCTGCCGCCGCCGGGGCAGGTATTGCAGAAGCTGATAACCATCGCCGGGCCGCAGGGCTTTATGGATGCCACTCTCTGGCAGCATCTGGCGGCGAGCCTGACGCGTATCGTGATCGCGCTGCTGGCGGCGGTGCTGCTCGGCGTGCCGGTAGGGATCGCCATGGGGCTGAGCCCAACGGTGCGCGGGATCCTCGACCCGCTGATCGAGCTTTACCGCCCGGTGCCGCCGCTGGCTTATTTACCGCTGATGGTTATCTGGTTTGGCATCGGCGAGACCTCAAAGATCCTGCTGATCTACCTGGCGATATTCGCGCCGGTGGCGATGTCGGCGCTGGCGGGCGTCAAAAGCGCCCAGCAGGTACGCATTCGCGCCGCGCAATCTTTAGGCGCCAGCAAAGCGCAGGTGCTGTGGCTGGTGATCCTGCCCGGCGCGCTGCCGGAAATTCTGACCGGCCTGCGCATCGGGCTTGGCGTCGGCTGGTCAACGCTGGTGGCCGCAGAGCTGATTGCCGCTACCCGCGGCTTAGGTTTTATGGTGCAGTCCGCCGGTGAATTCCTCGCCACCGATGTGGTGCTGGCCGGGATCGCGGTGATTGCGATCATCGCCTTTTTACTGGAACTGGGACTGCGCGCGCTGCAACGTCGCCTGACCCCCTGGCATGGAGAAGTACAATGAGCGAACGTTTAAGCATTACCCCGCTGGGGCCTTATATTGGCGCACAGGTATCCGGTGTCGACATTACCCGCCCGCTGAGCGACAACCAGTTCGAGCAGCTGTATCACGCGGTGCTGCGCCATCAGGTGGTGTTCCTGCGCGAGCAGAATATTACCCCTGAGCAGCAGCGCAATCTCGCCCTGCGCTTTGGCGACCTGCATATTCACCCGGTCTATCCACATGCTCCCGGCGTTGATGAAATTATCGTTCTCGATACTCACGACGATAATCCGCCGGATAACGATAACTGGCACACTGACGTTACCTTTATTGAAACGCCGCCCGCCGGGGCGATTCTGGCGGCAAAAGAGCTGCCGTCTACCGGCGGCGATACCCTATGGACCAGCGGCATTGCCGCGTACGAGGCGCTCTCTGAGCCATTTCGTCAGCTGCTGGGCGGCCTGCGCGCGGAGCATGATTTCCGTAAATCGTTCCAGGAGTATAAATATCGTAAAACCGAAGAGGAGCATCAGCGCTGGCTGGAGGCGGTGGCGAAAAATCCGCCGCTGCTGCATCCGGTGGTGCGAACCCATCCGGTAACCGGCAAGCAGGCGCTGTTTGTGAATGAAGGGTTTACGACCCGCATCGTTGACGTGACGGAGAAAGAGAGCGAGGCGCTGCTGAGCTTCTTGTTTGCCCACGTCACCAAACCGGACTTCCAGGTGCGCTGGCGCTGGCAGCCGAACGATGTGGCGATTTGGGATAACCGCGTAACCCAGCATTACGCTAACGCCGATTACCTACCGCAGCGGCGAATTATGCACCGGGCGACGATCCTCGGGGACAAGCCGTATTACCGGGCGGGGTAATTCCTGTAGCCTGGCTAAGGCATCCGCCGCGAGCCGTAGAGAAAATCGGAAGCTGCATTGCGCGCGGCTTCCCGGAGGCGATGCTGCGCATCTGTCCGGGCTACCGGCCCGCAGAAAGCTGTAAACCCGTAGCCCGGACAGGCGCAGCGCGCCGCCTCCGGGAAAAGGTTTTTATGCCGATTTTTGCGCATCCAGATGCACGCCAATATAGCGCTGATATCGATTCGCCTTCAGATAGGTCAAATCTACCAGCACCAGACCATCCACGCAGTTATTGAAATCCGGGTCGCTGCCGAAATCGATAAACTGTACGCCGCCCGGCTCGCAGACTTCCGAGTACTGCTTATACAGCGGCGGGATCGCGCAGCCGAGATTGCCGAGCAGGGACTTCAGTCGGGCCAGGTCGTCGTTATAATCCTCACCGGCAAACTGTGCCAGCACATCGGGCAGTGAGGCGGGGTAGGGGCGACGAGACTCCGCCAGCGGATGAGTTGCCGGGAACCACAGGCGGTAAAACGCCACCAGCAGATCCCGCGCGGCAGGCGGCAAGCCGCCAGAAATGGATACCGGGCCAAATAGATAACGATAGTGCGGATAGCGCGCCAGATACGCGCCGATGCCGGACCACAAATAGTCCAGGCCACGACGACCCCAGTAGCGCGGCTGGATAAAGCTGCGCCCCAGCTCAATGCCGTGCTGAAGAATATCGTCCATGCGTTCGTCGTAATGGAACAGGCTGGAGCTGTAAATCCCTTCCAGCCCGCGTTTTTCCAGCTGCATGGCGGTCGGCATAAAGCGGTATGCACCGACGATCTCAAGGTCTTCTTCATCCCACAAAATCAGGTGCAGATAGTCATCGTCGTAACCGTCTACGTCGCGACGTTTACCGCTACCTTCACCGACCGCGCGAAAGGCAATTTCCCGCAGACGCCCCAGCTCGCGCAGCACCGGCGCGTCTTCCTGACCGTGGCGCTGCCAGAGATAAATGATTTTGCCATCCGCCGTGCGTCCCAGCGTTTCGGCCTTACTTAGTTCACGCTTGAGCAGAGCCCGGGCTTCGGGACGAGCGATAGTGCTTTCGGTTTTAAAGATCCCCGGCAGCCCTTTTCCGAGTTGTTCCAGATGACGGTAGCAGCGTTCGGTGAGCTCGCGAGAAGAGGCCTGCGGGTCGAACCAAGCTGACCAGGCAATCTGTTGCCCAATATTGACCGGTAGGCTGCTGTTGCGGCGGCGGAACATTTGCTGCATCAACAGGAGCAGCGGGAGATTTGCCGACACCAGGGTGCTGGCGTAAAACAGCGCGCTGTTGTGCGCGCGTATCCACGCCGGGAGCAGCGGGGCGCGGTATTTGGCCGCTAGTTTAATAAATCCAGAGTGCCACTTTTTATCGCGGATGCCGCGACGGGTCAGGCGTGAAACTTCGCCTGCCGGGAAGAAAATCAGCACGCCGCCGTTTTGCAACTGCTGGTCCATTTGCTGTAGCGCCGCTTTGGCGGTGCGGCCATTAATATTATCGACCGGAATAAACAGCGAACTCATCGGTTCGAGATGGTTAAGCATGCGGTTGGTAACCACTTTGACATCGCGGCGTACCCGGGAGACGGCGTAGAGCAGCGCCAGGCCGTCGAGCGTGCCGGTGGGGTGGTTGGCGATAATGACCAGCGGGCCATGTTCGGGGATTTTTTCGAGATCGTGCGCCGGGATAGCGCAGCGGATATTGAGATGTTCGAGCACCTGTTCGACCGTATCCAGTCCTTTCAGGTGGTGGTGACGTGCGGCAAACTGTTGAAACTCTTCCTCATGCAGGAGCTTTTTCAGCACCTTTTTCTGCCAGGGGGCTGGCCTCGCCTGAGGCCACAGGTCATCGAGTACATTGTCGAGACTAAACATGGTGGCACCTCCTCCGTCCTGCCCAGACAGTAGAAGGCGCAGATGTCGCTCAGATTACAGTTGAGTGAAGATTTGGGGGGGGGCGAGCTACGGGGGCCGGAGCAGGTAGCCCGGACAGGCGCGCAGCGCCGCCTCCGGGAAGGCTATATGTGAAAAAGTTGCGAGCGCTTTTCCAGATTGATGTCCAGTTAATTGCCTTCTAACCTCACCCTCTTTTATCCTGGTGGAACAGGCAAAAAATCTTTGGCAGGGGGCATCCGATGGTCGATTATCGTCGTCATTACATTAATGGAGGGACTTGGTTTTTCACCGTCAATTTACGCGACAGAGAGAGTCGGTTTCTGGTTCATCGTATTGATGCATTACGCCAGGCGGTGGCAATAGTCCGCAAACAGAAACCTTTTCATATTGATGCCTGGGTTGTGCTCCCCGAACACCTTCATTGCGTCTGGACCTTACCTGGCAACGACAGCGATTTTCCATCGCGCTGGCGATCAATTAAAAAGCATTTTTCAGGTTTAACAGGCGCGCAAAGCGTGTGGCAACCAAGGTATTGGGCACACGCCATTCGTAACCAAGAGGACTATCGTAGCCATGTTGATTACATTTATATCAATCCGGTTAAGCACGGGGGGTAAGGCAGGTACGGGATTGGCCCTATTCAACCTTTCATCGCGATGTAAGTCGTAGTTTGTATCCTGTTGATTGGGGTGGGGAGGTGAAGGAATTATTATGCGGCGAGCGTCGTTAAGGTGACTTTCCCGGAGGCGGCGCGTTGCGCCTGTCCGGGCTACCAACCCACAGAAAACTGTGAGCCCGTAGCCCGGGGACCTGAATTAACGCAGGATTTTCTTTTCGGCCAGATCGAGGGCGAAGTAGCTGAAGATCAGATCCGCACCGGCACGTTTGATGGCGCCGAGGCTTTCCAGTACCACTTTCTCTTCGTCGATAGCACCGGCCTGGGCGGCGAATTTCATCATCGCGTATTCGCCGCTTACCTGATAGGCACCTAATGGCAGGTTGGTGCGCTCGCGCAGGTCGCGCAGGATATCGAGGTATGGACCGGCCGGTTTGACCATCAGGCAGTCGGCGCCCTGGGCTTCGTCAAGCAGCGATTCGCGAATCGCTTCACGGCGGTTCATCGGGCTCATTTGATAGGTTTTACGGTCGCCTTTTAGCGCGGTACCCGCGGCTTCACGGAACGGGCCGTAGAATGATGAGGCGAACTTGGTGGAGTAGGACATAATCGCCGTATTGGTGAATCCGGCTGCGTCCAGCGCCTGGCGAATTGCCTGCACCTGACCGTCCATCGCGGCGGAAGGGGCGATAAAATCCGCGCCTGCGGCTGCGGCTACCACCGCCTGCTTACCGAGGTTGATAAGGGTCAAATCGTTATCGACACCGTGATCGCACAGTACGCCGCAGTGACCGTGCGAGGTGTACTCGCAGAAGCAGGTATCGGACATCACGATCATCTCCGGCACCGCTTGTTTGCAGATGCGGGACATGCGCGCCACCAGGCCGTTTTCGTTCCAGGCATCGCTGCCGGTGGCGTCGGTGTGGTGGGAAATCCCGAAGGTCATCACTGAACGGATACCGGCGTTGGCAATGCGCTCAATCTCGCGCGCCAGATGCTTTTCCGGAATGCGCATCACGCCGGGCATGGCCTCGATGGCTTTGTAATCGTCGATTTCTTCTTCAACAAAGATCGGCAACACCAGGTCGTTCAAACTCAGTGTTGTCTCTTCAAACATGGCACGTAGCGAAGCGGACTTGCGCAGGCGGCGTGGGCGAGTGATTAAATCTGTCATGGTTTGCCTGATTTTGTGAAATGAAAAAAGATAGTCTACCTGAATTGGCGGCGGGATGTTTTGCCAAAACGATCCTGATGAATCGCAGGCAAAACACCCCTAAAGGCTATTGACTGGCTGTCTCAATGGTGGGGCGAACGCCGCTTAATTCGCTGACCAGATCGTTGATGCCGTCGCTCATATTGTTAAAGCGCGTCAACGGCGAGCGGGTGACCACCACAAACGCGCCAACGTTAGCTTGCGGATTCATCGCCATATAGGTGATAAAACCGCCGCCGCCGCCGGTCTTCTGGATAATCCCCGGCTGACCGTTTTTCGGCTTCATATAAACCCAGCCGAGGCCCAACGCATCGGCTTTCCCCGGCACGTCCATGCCGATCACCTTCGTTAACTGGCTGCGCTGATAAATCAGCGTTTGCATACGATCCGCCTGCTGACCTCGAGTGTGGAAGTCAGAAGAGAGGAACTGCTGCATCCAGCGCATCATGTCGCCCGGCGTGGAGTAGACGCCGCCGCTGCCGATAGCGGCCAGGGTGTTGTTGCACGGGCTGGCCCCTTTCTCAGGGATCATCAGACGCTGACACTGGTCCGGCGAGGGGGTAAAGGTGGTGTCTTTCATCCCCAGCGGACGGGTTATTTGCTCTTCAAACAGCTGCGGATAAGGCTTGCCCGAGGCGGTAGATAGCGCATCGGCCAGTAAGTCAAAGGCCAGGTTCGAGTAGGCAGCCTGCGAACCAGGAGCGACCTTCAGCGAGGCCGTCGTCAACCAGTTCCAGCGCTGCTGGCGCGTCGGCCAAACGAACACCGGACGATGCGCGGCGCCGCCGGGCTGTTCACGCGGCAGGGCGCTGGTGTGCGTCGCCAGATTCACCAGCGTGATGGGCTTCCCTTGATAGGTGGGAACTCGAGCGCCAGGCGGGGCGTATTTGCTCAGCGGATCGTTGAGCTTCACCACTCCCTGGTCGAGCAGCTTCACCAGCATCTCGCTGGTCATCAGCTTACTCAGTGACGCGATACGAATCACCGAATCGAGCTGAGGGTGCTCATTACTGCCGGGACGCGTCACGCCGAAGCTGCGAAACACGCGCTGATTACCGTCAATGACCACCATCGCCATACCGGTCGCGCCGCTGCCGTAGAAGATATGATTAGCGTAACGGTCGACAACATCAGAGGCGAATTCCGGGTCGACGCTCGGTTGTGCGGCCTGGACCGATGTCCACGACGCCGCGCACAGCGCAGCAAAAATGAGCAGACTACGTTTCAACGGGGGCATCCATCATTGTGAAGAAAAATATAGAGCGTATTTATACTACGAAGCGACGCCGAGCAAAGCGGGAATAACGCGAATCTGTGCGGAAAAACGTAACGCGGCGTAAAAAATCCTTTTTTATGCTTTTGGATAGCCGCTTTTACCTGCGGGCGCGTATGATTACCGTTTGGCTAATGATTGGTAGCGAGAGTGACAATGGCGGCTCAACGGGTGGTAATGGTAGTGGATATGCAAAACGGCGTTTTCGCAACGCCGCGTATTGAGCGCGAACGCTGCGTCGCGCAGATAAACCGCCTGGTGCGGGCGGCGGATACCGTTATCTTCATTCAGCACAGTGAAGAGGGCGGGCTGGAAGAGGGAAGCGAAGGTTTTGATTTGCTACCTGAACTTGAGCAACCCGCTGGCGCGCTGTACGTCACCAAGACCGCTTGCGATGCCTTTTACCACACCCGGCTGGAAGAGGTGCTGCACGAGCATGATATCAAGCAGTTTGTGATTTGCGGCTGCGCCACAGATTATTGCGTCGATACCACCATCAAAAACGGCGCCAGCCGCGGCTATGCCATTACCGTCGCCGAAGATGCTCACACCACCGCCAATCGCCCGGCGGCGCAGGCCACCACGCTGATTGCCCACTACAGCGAGGTGTGGCGTACCTTGACGGTACCTGGCAATCCTTTACACGTGAAACTCACAGAAACAATTCTTCGCGAATGGCAGGCGAACTAAGCCGCTGACATTCGGTCTCATAACCCGCCCACTTTGCTCCGCTGCGACACCTTTGCGGCGGGCGTTTTCGTGGTACACAGCATAATAAAACGATAAGAAGTTAGCAGGAGAGCATGATGTTTAAATCTTTTTTCCCCAAACCGGGGCCGTTTTTTATTTCTGCCTTTATCTGGTCGCTGCTGGCAGTGATCTTTTGGCAGGCGGGCGGCGGCGACTGGCTGCTGCGAATCACTGGCGCATCGCAGGATGTCGCGATCAGCGCAGCGCGCTTCTGGTCGCTTAATTACCTGGTGTTCTACGCCTTCTACGCGCTGTGCGTCGGGGTTTTCGCCCTGTTCTGGTTCATTTACAGCCCACATCGCTGGCAATATTGGTCGATTCTCGGCACCTCGCTGATTATTTTCGTCACCTGGTTCCTCGTTGAAGTCGGGGTGGCGATCAACGCCTGGTACGCGCCGTTCTACGATTTGATTCAGAGCGCGCTGGCGACGCCGCATAAGGTCAGCATTAATCAGTTCTATCAGGAAATAGGCATATTCCTCGGCATCGCGATTATCGCGGTGCTTATCGGCGTGATGAACAACTTCTTCGTCAGCCACTACGTCTTCCGCTGGCGTACCGCCATGAACGAGCACTATATGGCGCACTGGCAGCATTTGCGTCATATAGAAGGCGCCGCGCAGCGTGTGCAGGAAGACACTATGCGCTTTGCTTCAACGTTAGAAAGCATGGGAGTCAGCTTCCTTAACGCGGTGATGACGCTTATCGCCTTCCTGCCGGTGCTGGTGACGCTCTCCGCGCACGTGCCGGACTTGCCGATTGTTGGTCATCTGCCGTACGGCCTGGTGATTGCCGCGATTGTGTGGTCGTTAATGGGAACCGGCCTGCTGGCGGTGGTGGGGATTAAGCTGCCGGGGCTGGAGTTTAAAAACCAGCGCGTTGAAGCAGCCTACCGTAAAGAGCTGGTTTATGGCGAGGATGATGCCAACCGCGCGACGCCGCCGACCGTTCGTGAGCTGTTCAGCGCCGTACGCCGCAACTATTTCCGTCTCTATTTCCACTACATGTATTTCAATATCGCTCGTATTCTTTACCTGCAAGTGGATAACGTTTTCGGTTTGTTCCTGCTGTTTCCGTCGATTGTTGCCGGTACGATTACGCTGGGCCTGATGACGCAGATAACCAACGTCTTCAGCCAGGTTCGCGGTTCATTCCAGTACTTGATTAGCTCCTGGACGACGCTGGTGGAGCTGATGTCCATCTACAAACGTCTGCGCAGCTTTGAGCGCGAGCTGGATGGCAAAGAGCTGCAGGAAGTGACCACAACATTAAGTTAACGATCGCAAGGAAGGAATATGGCAGCAGCCTCATCTCGTTTTGTTTCACTCTCCCTGACGCTACTGGCAGGTATGGTGCTTAGCGCCTGTTCCAGTAAACCGGAACCGGTGCTGAAAGAGGGGGAAAAGCCGATTGATGTTGCCGCCGTGGTACGGCAAAAAATGCCTTCCAGCGTGAAAGATCGCGAGGCCTGGGCGCAGGCCATCGCCAAAACGTTTGAAAGCCAGAAGCTGGCGCCGACGGAAGAGAATGTCTGTTCGGTGCTGGCGGTAGCGCAGCAGGAGTCCAACTATCAGGCGGATCCTGCGGTGCCTGGGCTGAGCAAAATTGCCTGGCAGGAGATAGACCGCCGGGCGGAGAAAATGCACATTCCGGTTTTCCTGGTCCACACCGCGTTGAAAATCAATTCGCCTAACGGCAAAAGCTATAGCGAACGCCTGGATAACGTCAAAACGGAAAAGCAGCTGAGCGCGATTTTCGATGATTTTATCGGCATGGTGCCAATGGGGCAGAAGCTGTTTGGCTCGCTGAATCCGGTGCATACCGGCGGTCCGATGCAGGTCAGCATCGCCTTCGCCCAGCAGCATACCGACGGCTATCCGTGGAAAATGGACGGCACCGTGCGTCAGGAAGTGTTCAGCCTGCGCGGCGGCCTGTGGTTTGGCACCTATCATCTGCTGAACTATCCAGCAAACTATAGCGTGCCGCTGTATCGTTTTGCCGATTTTAACGCCGGATGGTACGCCAGCCGTAACGCCGCTTTCCAGAATGCGGTGGCTAAGGCGACGGGCGTGAAGTTGGCGCTGGATGGCGATTTGATTCGCTACGATAGCGACGAAGCCGGAACCACCGAGCTGGCGGTGCGCCGTTTATCCTCACAGCTGGCGATGAGCGATGACGATATCCATCGTCAACTGAAGAAGGGCGATACGCTGGCGTTTGAGGAGAGCGATCTCTACAAGAAGGTGTTTCGTATTGCCGATAAGAAAGCCGGTAAAGCGCTGCCGCGAGAAGTATTGCCGGGGATCCAGCTTGAGAGTCCGAAAATCACCCGTAATCTGACTACCGCCTGGTTTGCCAAACGGGTGGATGATCGACGGGCCAACTGTATGGCGCGCCGCTAGTGCTGGCTGCGCCAGCGAGAAGCTATCCCCAATATTCCAATCAATATACAGCCCAATAGAAAAGGGACCAGGCCAAACAGGGTCCCGACCACCAGGCCTATTTCGACCCTGGGGCGGCTGCTGTCCTGCATTTGAATTAAATGCTCAAAAACGCCGGGAGTGTGTATCAGCATGCTCAGCATCTGCGCGCCGGCCCAGAAGCAAAACAGCACAAACAGGGCGTAAGCGATGTTGCTGCTGGTTATAGACCTCCTCTTTTTGCTGCCGTTGGTGGTCTTTGCAAAGGTGAACTCTGCCATATTTACCTCCGTACTTCGCTTTCCTGCCGATTTTTCAGCGATCTACATATACACAAAATCATTCAAGATGCATCGAGGCGGCAAGTCTGAGAATCCCCAGGAGCTTACTCAAGTAAGTGACTGGGGTGAGAAGACGTAGCCAACAAAGAGGCAGTTTGAAGGATGATGTGTATAGAGGCTATTCTGGCAATGAGGATCGGATTTCAGTATCAGATTGCTGGTAATTTCCGTCCAGGAATGTTCCTGATTTCACCGGTTTGCGAGTTTGCTACAAATTTGTGAAATTTAGACCAATATCGCAATGTGCGACAATTCTCAACTCGGCTACAGACCGGCGATGGCGGCTATGCGAAGATGCTTTTTTTGTTGTCGGAGTCATCATGAAGCTCACTGAAAAAATTCGCCGCGACTGGCACTATTACGCGGTTGCGCTGGGGTTAATTTTTATTATGAATGGCGTGGTTGGGCTGCTGGGCTTTGAAACCGAGGGCTGGCGTTCATACGCCGTTGGGCTGGTGACGTGGGTGATTAGCTTCTGGATTGCCGGGTTTATTATTCGCCGTCGTCCGGTCGAGGAAGCGTGAGCCGGGGAGATAATCAGAAGCTGCATTGCGCGTTGTTTCCCGGAGGCGGTGCTGGCGCACCTGTCCGGGCTACCGGCTCGCAGTCGATGGTGAACCCGTAGCCCCGGTAAGGCGCTAGCCGCGACCGGGGAGATAATCAGAAGCTGCATTGCGCGTTGTTTCCCGGAGGCGGTGCTGGCGCACCTGTCCGGGCTACCGGCCTGCAGATGGCTGTGAATCCGTAGCCTCGGTAAGGCGCTAGCCGCGACCGGGGCGATAAACCGAAGCTGCGTTGCGCGTTGTTTCCCGGAGGCGGTGCTGGTGCACCTGTCCGGGCTACCGGCCCGCAGTCGATGGTGAACCTGTAGGCCGGGCAAGGCGCTAGCCGCCGCCCGGCAAAGTTAACCGCTATCCCGGATTAATTCATTGATGTTTTCAGCGCGCGATCGGCGGCGTGACGCTCCAGCGCCAGCTCAATCAGGCGGCTAATCAGGCTGGTGTAATCCAGACCGCTGGCCTGCCACAGTTTCGGATACATGCTGATATTGGTGAAGCCCGGCAGGGTGTTGATTTCGTTAATCACCACGTCGTTATCGGCGGTCAGGAAAACATCAACACGCGCCATGCCGCTGCATCCCAGCGTCTGGTAAGCACGAACGGCGATCTCGCGAATTTTATCGTTCACGTCGCTGTCGATAGCCGCTGGAACCACCACCTTCGCGCCCTGATCGTCAATGTATTTGGTGTCGTAGGCGTAGAATTCGCTATTGAGGACGATTTCGCCGCAGGTGCTGGCCTGTGGGCTATCGTTACCCAGCACAGCGCACTCTATTTCACGCCCTTTAATTCCCTGCTCAACCACCACTTTATGGTCAAATTCAAAGGCCAGCGCCACGGCCTGCTGGTACTGCTCTTCGCTATTTACCTTACTGACGCCCACTGAGGAACCCTGGTTCGCCGGTTTAACGAACAGCGGCAGGCCGAGTTGCGCCTGCACGTCGGCGAAGCTCAGCTGATTGCGGTTGGCGCGGGTGAGGGTGATAAACGGTGCAATCGACAGACCGGCATCGCGCAGCAGACGCTTGGTGACATCTTTGTCCATGCAGGCGGCGGAGCCGAGGACGTCGGAGCCGACGAAAGGCAAATTCGCCATCCGCAGCATGCCTTGCAGGGAGCCATCTTCCCCGAGGGTACCGTGGACAATCGGGAAGATCACATCGATGGCCGCCAGCGGCTGACCGCTATCGGCGTTAATCAGCTGCTGGGCATCACGGCCCGGGATTTGCGCCAGCGTAACATCGGATGGACGCAGGGCAATGTGGGCAGGGTCCTGCGGATTGAGCAGATAGTTGCTGGCATCGTTGATATGCCAAATTCCCTGCTTATCAATCCCTAACAGAACCACGTCGAAACGCGTTTTATCAATCGCTTCCACGATATTTTTCGCTGACTGTAACGACACTTCATGCTCTGCCGATTTACCGCCAAAAACGATCCCAACCCTCATCTTAGCCATTTCAACTTCCATCCTGATTACATCAAAGCGCATAACATAGCATGTGAAAGAGCCGCCTGGCTGCCATAATATTTACCTTGTAAAGCATTGGGAGGTAGCGTGAAAGGAAAAGGTCTTATCGCTCTGTTAGCGCTGCTGTCAGCCGGGTATTACGGATATCGTTATCTTCCACCGCAGTATAATCCGCTGGTGCCGTTGCGCCTGGAAGACCCGCCCGGGTTAATCAGTCACTACAAGCTGCGTCGATTGACGCCCGAGCAGTGTTCTGGCCTGCTAGAGGAGGCTAATCGTAGGCAGATCATTACCAGCCAACCGGTCGCCGATAGCGGGGGAGAGTGTCCTTTGCAAAACGTGGTGCGGGTACGCGATTTTGGTGCAATAAAGCTGAGCAGTAGCTTCCTTGCAAGCTGTCCGCTGGCGCTGAGCAGCGCGCTGTATATGGAACAGCAGGCAAAACCGCTGACTCGTCAGCTACTGGCGAGCGAACTGCGCCAGGTCGAGCATTTTGGCAGCTTTGCCTGTCGCAATATTTATCATCGCCAGAACGCGCGGCGCAGCGAACATGCCACCGCGGAGGCGCTGGATATTAGCGGTTTTCGCTTGGCCGATGGGCGACGGATAAGCGTGCTGAAGGGATGGCCCGATGCGAAGTATCACCCCTGGCTGCAATCGCTGCTGACCAACGGATGCAGTTATTTTGGTAACGCGTTAGGGCCGGACTATAACGCGGCTCATGCTAATCATTTTCACCTCGGGATGCGCGGCCAGCGTTTCTGTTTCTGAGCATATCGCGCTGCATACAAGGTCTTTCACCATGAAATTGTTTGCCTGAGCGTAATCAGATGCCATAAAACACCAAACTCCGCGCCAGCGCACCTCTGGTACTACCTCGCAGGAGGGAAATTGCTAAGCTAGTTAATAATTTCCAAAAAATTAATGAATACGCGTAGTTATGGAATCTTGGAAGGTTAATCTCATCTCCGTCTGGTTTGGCTGTTTTTTTACCGGACTGGCTATCAGCCAAATTCTCCCCTTTTTACCGCTGTACGTGTCCCAGCTTGGCGTCACCTCGCACGAAGCCTTATCCATGTGGTCTGGTTTGACCTTCAGCGTCACTTTCCTGGTGTCGGCGATTGTTTCGCCGATGTGGGGGAGCCTGGCTGACCGCAAAGGGCGTAAGCTGATGCTGCTGCGCGCCTCGCTCGGTATGGCCATCGCTATTTTATTACAGGCGTTTGCCACTAACGTCTGGCAGCTGTTTATCCTGCGCGCGGTGATGGGGCTGACTTCTGGTTATATTCCCAACGCCATGGCGCTGGTCGCTTCTCAGGTCCCGCGTGAGCGCAGCGGTTGGGCGCTGAGTACGCTTTCGACGGCGCAAATCAGCGGGGTTATCGGTGGGCCGCTGCTCGGTGGGTTTCTTGCTGACCACGTAGGTCTGCGGGCGGTATTTATCATCACCGCCGCGCTGCTGACGGTGAGCTTCCTGGTCACGTTGTTTCTGATTAAAGAGGGCGCTCGTCCGCAGGTTAGCAAAGCACAGAGGCTCAGCGGTAAAGCGGTGTTTGCCTCGCTGCCCTATCCGGGGCTGGTGATTAGCCTGTTCTTCACTACCCTGGTGATTCAGCTGTGCAATGGCTCAATCGGCCCGATTCTTGCCCTGTTTATCAAGTCGATGGCACCGGATAGCAATAATATCGCCTTCCTGGCTGGGATGATCGCCGCCGTACCGGGCGTCTCCGCGCTTATTTCCGCCCCGAAGTTGGGCAAACTTGGCGATCGGATTGGCACCTCGCGGATCCTGCTGGCGACGCTGTGCTGCGCGGTGGTGATGTTCTTTGCCATGTCGTTCGTCACGACGCCATTCCAGCTCGGGGTTCTACGTTTTCTGCTCGGTTTTGCCGATGGGGCGATGTTGCCTGCGGTACAAACTCTGTTGCTGAAGTACTGTAGCGATAGCGTCACTGGGCGTATTTTTGGTTATAACCAGTCGTTTATGTATCTCGGTAACGTTGTCGGCCCGCTGATTGGCGCATCGGTATCGGCGATGGCGGGTTTCCGTTGGGTATTTATCGCTACGGCGATTATTGTGCTGATCAATATCTGGCAGCTGGCTATCATGCTGCGTCGTAGTCGCCGTACCGCCGCCTGACCCCTTTCTTTCTCTTCGACCGGTATTGACGTCACTACGTCAATGCCGGTTTTTGATCTTCCTCATCTGTAAATGCATCACCGATCACAAAACGATCATTTTCACCTCTTACCCCCTTCTATTTGTAACTGTTACGCGTATACAGTTACGCGTAACAGTTATGGAAAAAGAGGTTTTATGAGAAATTTATTCGATTTATCAGGGAAACGTGCGCTCATCACCGGTTCTGCTCAGGGGATTGGCAATCTGCTGGCCGGTGGCCTTGCAGAGTATGGCGCAGAGATAATCATTAACGACCGTACTCAGGAGCGGGCAGACCAGGCGGCGCAGGCGTTGGTGGCTCAGGGCTACCGCGCAGTAGGTTATGCGTTTGACGTGACTCAGGCGGCGGAGGTTGAGCAGGCAATTGCCCGTATCGAAGAGGAATTCGGTGCAATTGATATTTTAATTAATAACGCCGGGATCCAGCGCCGCTACCCTTTCACTGAATTCCCCGAAGAGGAGTGGGATCGGGTTATTGAAGTTAACCAGAAAGGCGTTTTCCTTGTCTCGCAGCAGGTGGCGAAATATATGATGACGCGCCGTGCGGGAAAAATAATTAATATTTGTTCAATGCAAAGTGAATTAGGTCGCAAAACCATTACTCCGTATGCCGCATCGAAAGGGGCAGTTAAAATGCTGACTCGCGGAATGTGCGTGGAGCTGGCGGAATATAATATCCAGGTCAACGGGATTGCGCCGGGCTATTTTGCCACCGAAATGACGACCGCGCTGGTGAACGACGAGGCGTTTTCCGCCTGGTTATATCAGCGCACTCCGGCAGCGCGCTGGGGAAAACCGGAAGAGTTGATTGGCGCGGCGGTGTATCTGGCTTCGCCTGCGGCAAACTTCGTTAACGGTCATTTGTTGTTTGTGGATGGCGGGATGCTTGCTGCCGTTTAAATAACTTTGCGTCTTTCGGGAAACGGGCACGCTCGCGATACCTGAAAGACGATATATTAAACCCGTATGATGATATTCATAATCTGAGGATTGCTTATGCAAATGCTCGCGAAATTACCAGCGCGTCGCTGGTGGTATTTAATGCCGATTATTTTTATTACCTATAGTCTGGCGTACCTTGACCGCGCGAATTATGGCTTTGCCGCTGCGGCGGGAATTGAAAGTGATTTAGGCATTACTAAAGGCACCGCGTCGCTGATTGGCGCACTCTTTTTTCTCGGCTATTTCTTTTTCCAGGTGCCCGGTGCGATATATGCGGTAAAACGCAGCGTGCGCAAAATGATTTTCTTTAGCCTTATTTTATGGGGCTTCTGCGCGGCGGCGACCGGGTTCGTCAGTAATATTCCGATGCTGATGGCGATTCGCTTTACTCTTGGCGTGGTTGAGGCGGCGGTGATGCCTGCGATGCTGATTTACATCAGCAACTGGTTTACCAAAACCGAGCGTTCGCGCGCCAATACCTTCTTGATCCTCGGAAACCCGGTGACCGTGCTGTGGATGTCTATCGTATCCGGCTACCTGATTCAGTCCTGGGGCTGGCGTGAAATGTTCATCATCGAAGGTATTCCGGCGGTGTTGTGGGCAGTATGCTGGTGGATCCTGGTCCGCGATAAACCCTCTGAGGTCTCCTGGCTGAATGAGCAGGAAAAAGAGACCCTGCAGAAGGCGATGGATAGCGAACAGAGCAATATCAAGCCGGTACGTAACTATGGCGAAGCGCTGCGCTCGCGCAACGTGATTATGCTGTGCGCCGTGCATGCGTTGTGGAGTATTGGCGTATACGGTTTCATGATGTGGATGCCGTCGATTCTGAAAAACGCCGCGCAGATGGATATTGTGGCGGTAGGTTGGCTGGCGGCGGTGCCATATCTGGCGGCGATCTGTCTGATGCTGACGGTCTCCTGGCTGTCAGATAAGTTCCAGAATCGTAAGCTGTTTATTTGGCCGTTGCTGCTGATTGCCGCTATCGCCTTCTTTGGTTCCTGGATGGTGGGTGACCAGGCGTTCTGGTTCTCCTATGCGCTGCTGGTGATCGCTGCTGCCTGTATGTATGCGCCTTACGGTCCTTTCTTCGCGCTGATCCCGGAACTGCTGCCGCGTAACGTCTCCGGCGTGTCGATGGGCTTGATTAACAGCTTCGGCGCGCTCGGTGCTTTCCTCGGCGCGTGGCTGGTAGGTTATTTGAATGGGATTATGGGCGGGCCTGGCGTTTCTTATACATTTATGGCGATCGCGCTGTTGGCTTCGGTGGTGCTGATGTACAACGTGCGTGCCAATAACGAACCTTCATCGTCATCGGTCACGGCAAAAAAGGTCGCGGGTTAACATAAACCGTAGCTGCTGTGGTAAGGTTCTCTGCGAGTACATAAGTCGTTTGTCGCAGAGAACCCGATGAAAAACAACCGGATGACATTGCAGGATATCGCCAACCTGGCAGGGCTGAATAAGATGACGGTGAGCCGTTATTTACGCGACCCCGGCCAGGTTTCTCAGCGCAGCCGTGAGCTGATTTCAAAGGTCATGGAAGAGAATAACTATATCCCTAATCGGGCGCCGGAAATTCTGCTCAACGCGCGCAGCAAAACGATAGGCGTGCTGATCCCCTCTTTTCGCAATCAGATTTTCGCCGATGTGTTGGCCGGTATTGAATCGGTAACCTCCGCGCACCAGTACCAGACCCTGATCGCCAACTACGAATATGACCCGCAGCGCGAAGAGCGCGAAGTGCTCAATTTGCTCTCCTATAATATTGATGGCCTGATCCTGACCGGCAAGCAGCATAGCGATCGCATGATTCAATATGTACGCGCCAGCGGTATTCCGGTTGCGGAACTGATGGACTTCGGCGGCCAGCAGCTTGATATTCAGGTGGGGTTCGATAACGAAAAGGCGGCGTGGGATATGACTAACGCCTTTCTCGAAAGCGGCAAACGGTCAATTGCCTTTTTTGGTTCAATGGACGACCCTCGCGATCTTAGTCGTTTTCGCGGCACCGAGCTGGCGCTGGAGGTTCATGGCCTGAAGGCGTATCACATGGCTCCGCGCACCATCTCCTCGGTCGCCCTTGGCCGGCAGATGTTCCTGCAAACGCAGCAGTCGCGCCCGGATATCGACGCCATTTTTTGTACCAATGACGATCTGGCGGTGGGGGTATTGCTGGAATGTCAGTCACAGGGCAAAGCGGTGCCGAAAGAGATAGCCATAGCCGGTTTTCATGGGCTGGAAATTGGCCGCGCACGCTTGCAGAAAATAGCCAGCGTCATTACCCCACGTTATGACATCGGTAAAACAGCAAGTGAAATACTGATTGCCCGATTGGCAGGTAAAGACGCGCCGGACAGCGTTAATCTGGCCTACCAGATATATTATGGTGATACGTTATAGTTATCGATGGAATAGCAATATTCCATTTTATTCTTATGTTGATGAATTTGGTTATGAGGCTTATTAATTGCTATTGAGTATATTCCATGGTCTGAATAAGCAATGAGCAAAACGTTTCGCTTAATATGGGATGGAAAGAGATGTTATTTTTAAAATAATACTGGTGTACGATGGCTGATGTATGACATAAATAGCAGCCTACGGACCTCACATTAAGGATAACGCATTGTGAAGAATCTCATTGCTGAGCTACTGGTGAAACTGGCACAGAAGGAAGAGGAAGCAAAGGAATTAACGGCCCAGGTTGAGGCACTGGAAGTGGTCGTCACCGCGCTGCTGCGTCATATGGCGCAGGATGCCCAGCAGGCATTAATCAACGATATTGAGCAGGCAATCGAGCAGGCAAGCCCTGGTCCGCTGGTCGATGATCGTGACACCCAGCTATTGCAGCAATATATAAAGAAGCTGTTACAGCATCCTCGTAGTTAGTCTCTGTGACAAGATATGGATGCTGTCATTTTACTGTCACATCGCTTTTATACAGTCTCCCTCGTTTTGTTTTTTAAAGTATTTTTTACATGGAGACGATAAAAGTGAAATTAAGCGCCCTGTTTATTGCCCTGATACCTCTGCTGGGCTCCCCGATTATTCATGCTGAAACGACACCCGCACCGGTTCTGGAAAATCGTGCCGCTCAGGGCGATATCACCACGCCGGGCGGAGCGCGTCGTTTAAGCGGCGATCAAACCGAGGCGCTGCGTGCTTCGTTAATCAACAAGCCGGCCAAAAATATTATTTTGCTGATTGGCGACGGGATGGGTGATTCTGAAATTACCGCTGCGCGAAATTATGCTGAAGGGGCGGGCGGTTTCTTTAAAGGTATTGACGCGCTGCCGCTGACCGGCCAGTACACTCATTATTCTCTGGATAAGAAAACCGGCAAGCCGGATTATGTTACCGACTCCGCCGCTTCCGCCACGGCCTGGACCACCGGTGTTAAAAGCTACAACGGCGCGCTGGGTGTGGATATCCATGAAAAAGATCATCAGACCATCCTTGAGCTGGCAAAAGCGGCGGGCTTAGCGACCGGTAACGTCTCAACGGCGGAGCTACAGGATGCGACCCCGGCAGCGCTGGTGGCCCACGTCACTTCGCGTAAATGCTATGGCCCAATCGTGACCAGCGAAAAATGCGCCAGCAACGCGCTGGAAAAGGGCGGTAAAGGTTCTATTACCGAACAACTGCTGAATGCCCGCGCCGACGTGACGCTGGGCGGCGGGGCGAAAACCTTCGCTGAGAGCGCGACTGCCGGTGAGTGGCAGGGTAAAACGCTGCACGATCAGGCAATCGCTCGTGGCTACCAGATTGTCACCGATGCCAGCTCTTTGAGCGCCATCAACCAGGCGAACCAGGACAAGCCGCTATTGGGGCTCTTCTCTCAGGGCAATATGCCGGTACGCTGGGAGGGGCCGAAAGCCTCTTATCATGGCAATATCGACAAAGCCGCGGTGACCTGTACTCCGAACCCGAAACGTGATGCCTCGGTGCCGACGCTGGCGCAGATGACGGAAAAAGCTATCGACCTGCTGAGCAGCAATGAAAAAGGCTTCTTCCTGCAGGTGGAAGGCGCGTCTATCGATAAACAGGACCACGCGGCGAATCCGTGCGGTCAGATTGGTGAAACCGTCGATCTGGACGAAGCGGTGCAGAAGGCGCTGGAATTCGCCAAAAAAGAGGGTAATACCCTGGTCATCGTTACCGCCGACCACGCACACTCCAGCCAGATTATTCCGGCAGACACCAAAGCTCCGGGTCTGACGCAGGCGCTGAACACCAAAGACGGTTCGGTGATGGTGATGAGCTACGGCAACTCTGAAGAAGAGTCGATGGAGCATACCGGCACTCAACTGCGTATTGCCGCCTACGGCCCGCACGCGGCCAACGTGGTCGGCTTAACCGACCAGACTGACCTGTTCTACACCATGAAGGCTGCACTTAATCTGAAATAAACCGCCGCCGGTAGCGAATTTACGTTACCGGCTGGTTTTTTCTCCATCAGCGACCAGACTTACAGAGATCCACTCAGAGAAGGATGGTGTGATGAAAATAACATTACTTGTGACCCTACTTTTTGGCCTGGTATTTATGACGGCGGTGAGTGCCGCGGAAAAAGAGTTGACCCCACAGCAGCAGAAGATGAGCGTCTGTAATAAAGAGGCGTCATCGAAGTCGTTGAAAGGGGATGAGCGTAAGACGTTTATGAGTAACTGCCTGAAGAAAGATGCCACCACGCAGGACGGCAAGGGGCTAACGCCTCAGCAGCAAAAAATGCGTGAGTGCAACGCTCAGGCGACCCAACAGTCTCTGAAAGGGGACGATCGCAGCAAATTTATGAGCGCCTGCCTGAAAAAACAGGTGTAAGAAATAAGCGGGTGAGGGAAACCTCACCCGCAATTCGGCATTTAAATCAGGAGCGGCTTAGCTTTTCTGATTTCTCCATGCATTTGACCATTGCTTCGATAACGGCGGAGCGGAAGCCTTTCTCTTCCAGCACGCGCACGGCTTCGATTGTGGTGCCGCCAGGCGAGCAAACCATATCCTTCAGCGTACCCGGATGCTCCCCACTTTCGAGCACCATTTTGGCGGAACCCATCACCGCCTGTGCCGCAAATTTGTAAGCCTGAGCGCGCGGCATTCCACCGAGCACCGCAGCATCGGCCATCGCTTCGATAAACATAAAGACGTAGGCTGGGGCGGAGCCGCTGACGCCAACTACCGGGTGAATCATCTGCTCGGCGATCAGCTCTGCCTGGCCAAAACAGCGGAAGATAGTCAGGATTTCGGCTGTTTCTTCGGGGCTGACCAACGCGTTTGGAGTGACCGAGGTCATGCCTGCATTGACCAGAGACGGCGTGTTGGGCATGGCGCGAACTATTTTGCGGTCATGGCCCAGCGCGCGTGCCAGCTGGTCTAGCGTTACGCCCGCGGCAATGGAAACGACCAGCGAGTCTTTATTCAGGCTGGAGGCCACGTCGCTGAGCACTTTGACCATCACTCCCGGCTTTACGGCGCCGAAAACGATATCCGCCACCTGGGCGACTTCCTGCGCGCTTTGTGCTGCATTAATGCCGTACTGGTCGTGCAGGGCCGCGACTTTGTCCGGCGACGGGGTGTAGACCCAGATTTGCCCCGGCTGAACCTGTCCGCTGGCGATCAGGCCGCCCAGGATGGCCTTGCCCATATTGCCGCAACCGATAAAGCCGATTTTCTTCTCCATCACCAATCCCCTTTGTTTTGTCGTTAGCTCTCTAGCTTATCATCAAAAAGCCCTCCGGGGACTTCGCCGTTTACGGCGGGGAGCCGTCAACTTGTCGCTTTCACGAAAGGCAAAAGCAGGTAACAATACGGTTTCTCTTTTTCGTCGACAGGAGCCGCAATGGCTATTTGGGTTGATGCGGACGCGTGTCCGAATGTGATTAAAGATATTTTGTTCCGTGCCGCCGAGCGCGCGCAAATCTCAATGACGCTGGTGGCTAATCAGCCGCTGCGCGTTCCACCGTCGCGTTTCATCCGCACCCTGCGCGTGGCCCAGGGTTTTGACGTAGCGGATAACGAAATCGTGCGCTTATGCGAGCCGGGAGATCTGGTTATTACGGCAGATATCCCGCTGGCAGCTGAAGTTCTGGAAAAGGGCGGTGCGGCGCTGAATCCGCGCGGTGAGCGTTATAGCGAGGCAACTATTCGCGAGCGTCTGACGATGCGCGACTTTATGGAAACGATGCGGGCCAGCGGCGTGCAGACCGGCGGCCCGGATAGCTTATCCCAGCGCGACCGACAACAGTTTGCCGCCGCGCTGGAGAAGTGGCTGTTAGAGGTCAAACGACAGCAGAATTAAACCCAGCTATCGTCGTCGCTGCCGAAATCGCTATCGTCGCCAAAACCGGCGTCGAAATCGGAATTATAAGCACTGTTATCGGCAAGGAACTGTCCATCATCCTGGCGGAAGGTATCGTCTGCCGCGCTGGTGTCCTGTGCCTGGCTAAGGTCCGGCTGCGGTTTGTCTTCAATAATATTGACGATCTCCTGTGGGTGCGAACCGCTGAACATATTCGTCAGCATATTCCCGAGCACCACACCGCCAGCAACGCCGGCCGCCGTTTGCAGCGCGCCTGCCATAAATCCCCCGCCGCTGCGTGCTGCCGCCTGCGGAGCATAGTTTTGCGCCTGCTGGGCGTACTGCGGCTGCGCGTTAGCCTGCGGCCGGCCGTATTGCTCTGCGCCAGGAATCGGGTCGGAGCCGCGAGACTGGCCGCCACCAAACAGTCCAGAGAGAAATCCGCCGCTGCTTGGTTTCGCCGCCTGAAGCTGCGTCACCTGACTTTCCAGCGCCTGAATGCGGTCGTTGAGCTGTTTGATAGCCGCCTCCTGAATCAGGATAGTTTGCGCCATATAGTAGGGGGCGGAAGGCTGCTCGCTGACGTGCTGGGCAATCCGCTCTTCAGCGCTGGCATCGCGGGATGCGCTGCGGGTCTCGGCCTCTTTCAGCCGGGAAAACAGTCCATCAATAAGGCGTTGCTCTTCAGATTGCATAATACATTCCTCAGTCATACTAATTAATGAGCGTCAGAGTCTCCCTGAACGACCCATGTTGTAAATATGTTGCCGCGTAAAGCTATGCAGAAATGTGTTACTGTTTACGCCAGACTGCGAACAAAAAATAACTTTTGCGGGAAAGTAAAGCTGGCATAACACCAAATGCAATGATAAGTTTACATGTAAAGTCCTTTCAAATACTAAGGTGAAAGGGTTCGTAGATGGTGTGTAACGTTTATTTTACGGATGTCATTGAGTGAGTTTGCGGTACCATTGTTTCTCTTTTCGCTTTCTTTATATCCGCAAAACGCGGAACCAAGGGGTCTTCGGTAATGGCACAGCTAATTTTTCTTGTCGGGCCTCGCGGCTGCGGTAAAACAACCATCGGTCACGCGCTGGCGCAAGTTCGCAGTTTCCAGTTCGCTGACACGGACCATGAGCTGCAGGAACATGAGCAGCGCACGGTCGCGGCTATCGTCGAGCAGGAAGGCTGGGAACGTTTTCGCGCGCTGGAAACTCAGGCTCTGGAAAGAGTCGCGCAGCCGGCGACGATTATCGCCACCGGTGGCGGCATTATTCTTAGTGAATACAATCGTCAGTTTATGCGCGAGAACGGCGTAGTGATTTATCTGGAAGCCTCGGTTTCTGCGCTGATTGACCGCCTGGAAGCCTATCCGAAAGCTGAGCAGCGTCCGACGCTGACCGGGAAACCCATCCGCGATGAAGTGGGTGAGGTGTTGGCGCAGAGAGAAGCGCTGTATCGTGCTGCCGCGCATCATATTATTAATGCGACCGTATCGCCGGATGAAGTGGTTGAGCAGATTATGGCGACGGTTTGCGGGGCGACCTACAGCAGTTAAGATTTTGCTTACGGTAAACGGATCGGCAGCGCCTATACTTTAAAATTCTTAAAGTAGAAAAAGGAAGCGTTATGCCGACCAGACCTCCATATCCAAGAGAAGCGCGTATCGTTGCTGTTGAAAAAGGGCCGGAAGGTCAATCGGTGACATGGTATGAACTACGCGCTGATCATCCCACGCCCAATTCGCTTATCAGCGAGCATCCCTCAGAACAAGAAGCGCGAGATGCAAAACAGCGCTACGAAGATCCTGACAAATCATAATTTCCCTATTAATGTCCGGGACTCACTCTGAAAAGGACCGTTACCGGGCATCTATCACATTTTTAATCTATTAACAGTACTAATGATTACCTAAGTTACGGATTTTCAGGAGCGTTTTTAACGCTTCTGGAATCTTTACATTCCATAGCGGCATTAACCTGCTACGCTTCTCGACGGTTGATTTTTAGTCACCATGGGGCAGATGTTGTTAATAGAAGCCTGTTTTTAAACAGCGGTACTGAAAAGGTACATGATATGAGTAGTGCATCGATGGCTATTTTGACCATTGGGGTAGTACCGGTGGCGGAGATGTTGCCGCTTTTAACCGAGCATATCAGGGAAGATCAAATCACCCACATTAGCCTGCTTGGCAAAATGGCGCGTGAAGAGGTTATGCAGGAGTATGCCGTGGAATCCGGCGAAGAGACGTTACTGACCTTGCTGAGCGATAATCAAATTGCGCAGGTCTCTCGGCAAAAGGTAGAGCGGGATTTGCGTAGCGCTATCGCGATGCTCGACAAACAAAATTACGATCTTATTTTACTGATGAGTACCCATCCTTTTCGCGGCTTTGCGGCGAATAATGCGATCCTGCTCGAACCGCAAAGGATCATCCCACCGCTGGTGGCATCCATTGTTGACGGTCACCAGGTTGGGGTGATTGTTCCGGTTGAAGAGATTTTGCCGCTACAGCAGGAGAAATGGCAGGTGTTAGAAAATACACCGCTGTATGCCATCTCCAATCCGGTTAGCGGTAGCAAAGATGATTTACTGGCCGCGGCCAGGGAGTTGATAGCGCAAGGGGCTGATGTACTGATGCTGGATTGTCTGTGCTACCACCAGCAGCATCGTGACGTGTTACAAAAAGCGCTGGATATTCCGGTTCTGTTGTCAAATGTGCTGGTTTCCCGACTGGCGGCAGAACTATTAGTTTAACCTGATGCAACGCGTTAATTTTACGTGACAGGGGCAAGGAGCGCCCCCTATATTGTGCCTTCAACACCAGATCATAAGGGCGAGTTTATGCTTCAAAGCAATGAATACTTTGACGGAAAAGTAAAATCTATTGGCTTCACCAGCAGCAGTACCGGTCGTGCGAGCGTGGGCGTGATGGCGGAAGGGGAATATACCTTTGGTACCGCGCAGCCCGAAGAGATGACCGTGGTTAGCGGCGCGCTGAACGTGCTTCTGCCGGGTGAGACCGAGTGGAAAGTGTATGCCGCCGGTGAAGTATTCAACGTTCCGGGGAATAGCGAGTTTAATTTGCAGGTGGCTGAACCAACTTCCTATCTGTGCCGCTATCTGTAAGACAAATATCCTTCCTGCTCAGGCAGGAAGGAATGAGTGAGGTTAGCGCTGCGCTTCGCCGCCTAATCCTTCCACCAGATTCTGAATGAGCGCGGCCAGTTCGCCGGTCATCAGAATAAAGTCCGCATCAAAGCGCTGAGCGAAATCTTCCCGGTCGATATCTTCATTCTGATCGTGCAACTCATCACAGAACTTCAGGCGTTTAATCGAACCATCATCGCACATCAGGAACTGAATACGCTGCTGCCAGTCGAGAGCCAGCTTGGTGACTACTTTACCGGCTTCAATGTGCACGGCAATTTCGTCGCTGACCAGATCCTGTTTCTTCGCGCGGATCACGCCACCATCTTCCAGCATTGCTTTCAGCTCGGCTTCATCCAGCAACTGGAAGCCCTGAGCCACGGTACCGGAACGAACCCACTCGGTGAGCGTCAGCTCGATCGGGTTTTCCAGCGCCAGCGGGACGACCGGCAGCGAGCCCAGGGTTTTACGCAGCAGCGCCAGCGTATCTTCCGCTTTTTTGGCGCTGGCGCAGTCCACCATGATCAACCCGTTGACGGTATCGATCCACATCATGGTCTGGCTGAAACGGCTGAAAGCGCGCGGCAGCAGAGAGTGCAGCACTTCGTCTTTCAGCGAGTCTTTCTCGGTTTTCTTTAGCTTGCGGCCCTGCTCGGCTTCCAGCTTAAAGATCTTCGCTTCCAGCGCCTGTTTGATCACCGGCGACGGCAGGATCTTTTCTTCTTTACGTGCGCAGATAACTATCTGGCCATTTGCCGTATGCGTCAGCGCATCGCTGTGCGATCCCATCGGCGAAACCCAACCAGTTTTGGCCATATCCTGGCTGCCACACGGGGTAAATGTCAGCTCGGCCAGCTGTTTTTCCATCTCCTCGGCACGCAAGGAAATGTCGCGGCTGAGACGATAAACCATTAAATTTTTGAACCACAGCATGATAATTTCCACGGCTTTGTCGTTAAATCCAGCGGGCATGATAGCGAATTGTCGCTATGCTTGCATTGTTAATCGGGGAGAGGAATTTACAGTGCGCATTGGGATTGATTTAGGCGGGACCAAAACGGAAGTCATCGCGTTGAGCGACCGGGGAGAGCAACTATTTCGCCATCGCCTGCCTACGCCAAGGGATGATTATCATCAGACGATAGAGACGATCGCCTCGCTGGTAGAGATGGCTGAGCGGGCTACGGGGCAGCGCGGCACGGTCGGTATGGGGATCCCCGGCTCGATTTCGCCCTATACCGGCGTGGTCAAAAATGCCAACTCGACCTGGCTCAACGGCCAGCCGTTTGATAAAGATCTCAGTCAGCGCCTGAATCGCGAAGTGCGTCTGGCAAATGATGCCAACTGCCTGGCGGTATCGGAAGCCGTAGACGGCGCGGCGGCCGGGGCGCAAACGGTATTTGCGGTGATTATCGGTACCGGTTGCGGTTCCGGCGTGGCGCTAAATGGGCGTGCCCATATTGGTGGTAACGGTACGGCGGGCGAGTGGGGGCACAATCCGCTGCCGTGGATGGATGAAGACGAATTGCGCTATCGCGCGCAAGTGCCGTGCTACTGCGGCAAGCAAGGCTGTATCGAAACCTTTATTTCCGGTACTGGTTTTGCTACCGATTATCAGCGGCTGAGCGGTAATCCGCTGAAAGGCCGCGAGATTATGCTGCGCGTCGATGAGCAAGATCCGCTGGCTGAACTGGCGCTGAGCCGCTATGAAATGCGGCTGGCGAAGTCGTTGGCTCACGTGGTGAATATTCTCGACCCGGACGTCATTGTGCTGGGCGGGGGGATGAGCAATATCGAGCGGTTGTATCAAACGCTACCGAATCTGCTGAAACTCTGGGTCTTCGGCGGCGAGTGCGAGACGCCGATTCGCCAGGCAATGCACGGTGATTCCAGCGGCGTGCGCGGCGCGGCCTGGTTGTGGCCGCTGTAAATAATGAGCCCGTTGCGCGGTCGGTGCTGCGCAACGGATGTTGGTTGCTTACAGGTCCGGGATCTCTTCCAGAGCATAGTAAATCGTAAGCCCTAGTTTTTCTCCTTCCTGAATATCCAGATCTGCCCCTTTGGATTCGCCCGGCATCCGCAAAATAGCGTTACAACGGCTAATCAAACGGTGCGCGACGGGATAGAGATACTCCTCGCTAATCGCATCGCCAATTTCCTTGGAACCTGCCGCTTTGGCAACAGGTAAAGCCACCCATTCGCCGACCACGGGGATATGACCTTTTTGGTAAACGCTTAGCGCAACCTGCGCCATGTTGTTCAGGTTAGCGTCGATTAATTCCGGACGATTATTGGTGCCGCTGCGTACCGGGCCGGCGATCAAAATAAGAGAGCTTTTCATGTTTAAGACCTTCTTGATGCGTGAAAGGGAGTGCTGTTGAGGGTTTCCTTTCCTGTGGCACTTTCCGTCAGTCAAAACTGTTTATGCACGAGTTTGCACGAAATGCATAATTAACAGTCATAATTGAGCTTTAAGATAAATTATCATGCAAATTCGTGCAATATCAAGATTAATCGTGAGTGGAATGGTTGTATGTAATGCGCCGAACGGCAAAATGCGGCCTCTCCCCGAAGGAAGGGGCCTTTTATGAGGATATTGATGGGGGAGAACTAGTCGACGGCGAAGGTTTTATCCAGGCGGCTATAGCCCAGCCCGTTGATTTTTTTAACTTTAATTTGTACCGGGATGCGCTCTTTCATCGCCTCGACGTGGCTAATCACGCCGATGACCTTGCCGCTGGCGTTAAGCGCATCCAGCGCATCCAGCGCGGTATCAAGGGTTTCACTATCCAGAGTACCGAATCCCTCATCAAGAAATAGCGAATCAATCCGCGTTTTGTGACTCACCAGGTCGGACAGCGCCAGCGCCAGCGCGAGGCTAACGAGGAAGCTCTCGCCGCCGGAAAGGGTTCGCGTGTCGCGCACCGCGTCCGCCTGCCAGGTATCGACCACTTCCAGCTCCAGCGCCTCACTGGCTTTACGTTGCAACAGATAGCGACCATGCAGGCGGTTGAGTTGATGGTTGGCCAGCCACACCAGATTATCCAGCGTCAGCCCCTGGGCGAATTTACGGAATTTATCGCCCTCTTTGGAGCCGATAAGCGAGTTCAGCCACGCCCAGTCCTCCACTTCCTGAGCCGCGCGTTCCATCTCCTGACGCAGCGCCTGCTGACGCTGCTGGTTTTCGCTATTCTGCTTCAGTTGCTGGCGAATCTCGCCCTGACGGGCACTGTTCTCGCGCAGTCGCGACGCCAGTTGCTGGAGTTTTTCCTGTACTTGCTCAAGCGGCTGGCTGATGTCCGTTTCTGCTGGCGGTTGCTGACTGTGGCTATCCAGCGTTTCGCGGGCCCGCAGCGCCAGCGCCTGATTCTGCTGTAGCGTGCTCTCCAGCGTCTGCTTCAGCCGTTCGAGGCGCTGGCGTGTCTCTTCATCCAGCAGTGCGGCAAGGAATGCCTGCTGGTCGGAGAACGGACTGGCGGCCAGCGCGGCGCTGAACTGTTTTTCGGTCTCCGTTAGCTGAGTTTGCTGCTGATTTTCCTGCTGCCCCAGCGTTTGCCACTGGCTCTGAAGCGCCAGGCAGTCGTCGTGCACCTGACGCCAGCCTTCCAGCGGCGCGGGCTCGGCCTGTTGCTCGGTTTCCGGTAGTGCTTCCAGTAGCGGCGTCAACTGCTGGAGCTGCTCCTGAATAGCCGTGGCTTCGTTCTGTTTGTTTTGCCAGCTGCGGGTCTCTTCTTCCCGCAGCGCTAACCAGTTCGTGGCCTGGTCCGGGGCGGGTAAGCTCAGAGCAAACGCGTTCAGCTCAGCCGCCAGTGCGACGCTGCGCTGCTCTTGTTCTTGCTGAAGCTGTTGCAGCTGCTGCTGGCACTCATGCTGCTGGGCCTGCCAGTTCAACCGTTGTTGGTGTTGATATAGCCGCTGTTCATGCTCTTGCTGCGCATTCAGCCAGCCGGGAATATCATCCTTTGGCTTCAGGTCGATATTTAATCCGGTGATAGTCTCCTGCCATTGTGATGTGAGCGCTTGCTCCTGTTGGAGGAGGGATGCTTTCTCGGCGGTCTCTTTTTGCTGCTGTTTAAGCAGCGCATCCAGCTCGCCGCGAAGCTGTGCCCCGGCCTCTGCTAGCTGTTTAACTTCGCGCTCTAGCGCATCACGACGCGCCTGGTTTACGCCGGGAACCAGCGCCTGATACTCGGCGATAGCCGGATGCTGTTCGGAACCGCAGAGCGGGCACGGCGAGCCGGGCTGGAGACGGGCGCGATCGGCCTCAAGTCCGGCAATCCGCGCCTCCATTTCACACAGGGCTTTCACATCGCTGAACTGCTGATTCTTCTCTTTATAGGCCTGTCGGCGCTGGGCCAGAGTCGCTTCCAGCTTTTCCTGTTCCTGTTTGCTGGCCTGTTCGGCGGCATTTAGCTGTAATAACCGTTGGCTGAGCGGTTGTAGCTGGCTATAGAGAGAAGAAAGCTGCTGACGCAGAGGCCGGGCCTTTGTGTGCTGCGTCAACTCGAGGGCCACTTGTTCGGCATCCAGCGTTAGCGTGGCACAAGGGAGTTCAGCCAGCCTGCGGGTCGTTTCCGTCAGGCGTTGTTGCAGGGTGGATTGCTGCTGCGCATCGCGGGCCTGCTGTTGAAACGCTGCCCGCCAGCCCGCCAGCGCATTTCCCCACTGCTGATAGCGGTCGTGCTCTTTTAGCCATACGGATAGCGTGTGCTGGTGGGCGCGCAGGCGTTCGGACTGCTGCTGGGCAGCGAGGCGAATGCCTGCCCGCAACCGTAGCCGTTCATGTAAGCGAGTATTTACTTCTTCTCTCTGGTGGCGGGTTTGCGCCAGCGCGGCGGCTTGTTCCTGCTGGCGTGTCCAATGCGGGCGCAAGTGTTCGGCGGGCTGCGCATTGAGCAGTGCGGTCAGCTGCGGCTGCGCCTGTTCGAGCGCAGACTGCGCCTCGCGCAGCGTGGCCTGGGCCTTCAGATTTTCCGTCGTCAGCTCTTCACGACGCATCAGCCATTGACGGGCGTTTTGCAGACTGGTTTGCTCGCTAACCTGCTGTTTTTCTTCATCAGTAAGTACTTGCAAACTTTGCTGGAGAACCTGCTGCTGCTCGTCACTCAGCAGCAGGACGCCGGAAGCCTGGGCCTGAAGTTTTTCCAGCTCGATGCGGGCAAGCTTATGCTTTTCAAAGACCTGTGCTGAAATCTGACCGTAAATTTCGGTACCGGTTAGTTCTTCCAGCAGCTCGGCGCGCTCTTTGGGTTTGGCGTTGAGGAAGGCGGCGAACTGCCCCTGTGACAGCAGCATTGAGCGGGTGAAGCGACCATAATCCAGCCCGGTGAGGGTGGCGGTCATTTCCAGCTTATCTTTGACTTTATCGGCGAGGATTTTGCCGTCGTCGCAGCGCGCCAGCTCGACGCGCGGGGCCTGTAGATTACCATCCGGCTGGTTTCTCGCCCGATTCTGGCTCCAGAAGGCGCGGTAGGCGATGCCTTTGACCTCGAACTCCACTTCTGCCAGACATTCGGCGGTGTCGCGGGTCATCAGATCGTTTTGTGATTGTGACACGCTGCTCAGACGCGGGGTTTCGTGATACAGCGCGAGACAGATGGCGTCGAGCAGGGTGGTTTTTCCGGCACCGGTCGGCCCGGTAATGGCAAACAGCCCGTTGCTGGCGAACGGCTCGGCGGTGAAATCGATTTTCCATTCGCCTTTTAGCGAGTTGAGGTTTTTCAGACGTAAGCTCAGGATTTTCACAGACGATCCTCATCGTTCAGGCTATGCAGCGTCTCGTTAAACAGCTGCTCCAGGCGCTGTTGCTGCGACTCTTCCAGGGTTTCCAGCGCCAGGCGACGGGCAAACACATCTTCGACCTGCAGTTCGCTGAGCGTTTCCCGGCGCTCGCCCGCCAGAATGCGCTCGCGCTGGGCGCGACTGCGGCGCACCAGCAGCACTTCTACCGGTAGCGTTTCGGTCTGTGCCTGAATTTTGCGTTGAATATCATGCAAATATTCGTCGCTGGTGATCTCAATATCCAGCCAGACGGCGGGTTGCTGGCTATTATCTTGCCACTGATTCAACTGCTCGCTGATGCTGGCGAAATCGCCCTTTAATACTGCCAGCGGCTGGGTAATGGGGACGATGAGCGGCGTGACGTCTGTTAGACATCCGTTGGTGAAGGTCACCAGGTTGACGCTTTTGTTTTTCCCGGTTTCGTCAAAGCTCAGCGGGATGGGCGATCCGCTGTAGCGAATATGCTCGCAGCCGCCCACCACTTGCGCCCGGTGAATATGGCCAAGCGCGATGTAATCGGCAGGGGGAAAGTGGCTTGCCGGAAAGGCGTCGAGGGTGCCGATATAGATTTCGCGAACCGCGTCGCTTTTGCTGGCGCCGACGGTGGTCAAATGACCACTGGCGATAATCGGCAGCGGCCGGTAGCCGCGCAGTTCGCAGGCCTGCTGATACTGCTGCTGGTAGTAGTCGCTGATGGCGGTGAGGAGCTGCTTCTGCTTTTCACCGCTGGAGTGACCGGCCTGGCTGGTCACTAGCTCGCGCGGGCGCAGGAACGGCACAGGGCAAAAAATCGCCCCCGCTGAACCATCACGCAAGGGCAGAATAAAAGGAGCGTGACCGGCATTGGCGACTACCGTGGTTTTCAGGAAGGCGAGAATATCCCGCGATTCATTGAGGGTCGCCACCGAATCGTGGTTTCCCGCCAGTACCACCAGTTGGCAGCCGGTCTGCTGTAGCTGAACGACAAACCGGTTATACAGCTCACGCGCGTAGCTCGGCGGGGAGCCGGTATCAAAAATATCGCCCGCGACAATAATGGCATCAACCTCATGCTCCTGGGCGCTGGTCAGCAGCCAGTCGAGAAACGCCTGATGCTCAGCGGCGCGGCTTTTGCTGTAAAAATTTTGCCCAAGGTGCCAGTCAGAAGTGTGAAGGATGCGCATAGTGGTCCCGTAGCGAAAAAAGCGTAAGCGGCATTATAGCACTGGTCTACAGTGAGATAAGTCCGTGTCACAATTCAAAATCCCTTGTTCATCTGCCCGTCATTTTTTTCATAAATCTGTCATAAATCTGACGCATAATGGCCGCGCACTTCTATACTGATGGCTAAAAAATACAGGGTAAATAATGGCGAGAAGAATTCTGGTCGTTGAAGATGAAGCTCCAATCCGCGAAATGGTCTGCTTTGTTCTGGAGCAAAACGGCTTTCAGCCCATCGAGGCGGAAGATTTTGACAGCGCGGTCAATCAACTCAATGAACCTTGGCCTGATTTGATCCTGCTCGACTGGATGCTACCGGGTGGCTCAGGTTTACAGTTTATTAAACAGCTCAAGCGCGAAGCGATGACCCGCGAGATTCCGGTGGTAATGTTAACCGCCCGTGGTGAAGAGGAAGATCGCGTTCGCGGCCTGGAAACCGGCGCGGATGATTACATCACCAAGCCATTCTCTCCGAAAGAGCTGGTGGCGCGAATTAAAGCCGTGATGCGGCGCATTTCGCCGATGGCGGTGGAAGAGGTGATTGAAATGCAGGGACTGAGCCTCGACCCTTCTTCGCATCGCGTCATGACCGGTGAAAACCCGCTGGATATGGGGCCGACCGAGTTTAAATTATTACACTTCTTTATGACCCACCCGGAGCGTGTTTATAGCCGCGAACAGCTGCTCAACCACGTTTGGGGAACTAACGTATATGTAGAAGACAGAACGGTGGATGTACATATTCGCCGCCTGCGTAAAGCGCTGGAACATAGCGGCCATGACCGGATGGTACAAACGGTTCGCGGCACGGGATATCGTTTCTCCGCCCGTTTCTGAATCTCGACAGGAGTGTGAACCGTGCTGGAACGGCTGTCATGGAAAAGGCTGGCGCTTGAGCTTTTCTTGTGTTGTATCCCGGCCCTGATCCTCGGGGCGATTTTTGGTCACCTGCCGTGGTTTTTGCTGGCGGCGGTGACGGGTCTTCTTATTTGGCATTTCTGGAATCTTATGCGTCTGTCGTGGTGGCTGTGGGTTGACCGCAGCATGACGCCACCGCCGGGCAGCGGCAGTTGGGAACCGCTGTTGTACGGCCTGCATCAGATGCAGATGCGTAATAAAAAGCGCCGTCGCGAGCTGGGTAGTCTTATAAAGCGTTTTCGCAGCGGTGCAGAATCTCTCCCTGATGCGGTGGTTTTAACTACCGAAGAGGGCGTGATGTTCTGGTGTAATGGCCTGGCCCAGCAGACGCTTAATCTGCGCTGGCCGGACGATAACGGACAGAACATCCTTAACCTGCTGCGCTACCCGGAATTTGCCAACTACCTGAAATATCGTGATTTCTCGAAGCCGTTGAATCTGGTGTTGAATAATGCCAGGCATCTGGAAATTCGCGTGATGCCCTACAGCGATAAACAGCTGCTGATGGTGGCGCGTGATGTTACGCAGATGCATCAGCTCGAAGGGGCGCGACGTAACTTCTTTGCCAACGTCAGCCACGAGCTGCGAACCCCGCTGACGGTGTTGCAGGGGTATCTGGAGATGATGCAGGAGCAGATACTGGAAGGGGGCACGCGCGAGAAAGCGTTACACACCATGCGCGAGCAAACCCAGCGTATGGAAGGCCTGGTTAAACAACTGCTGACGCTGTCACGAATAGAGGCCGCGCCGGTACTGGCGATGAACGATAGAATCGATGTGCCGATGATGCTGCGGGTGGTGGAGCGCGAGGCGCAAACCCTGAGTCAGCAGAAGCATGTTCTGCATTTTTCCGTCGATGAGTCGCTGAAAGTGTTGGGGAATGAAGAACAACTGCGTAGCGCGATTTCCAACCTGGTGTATAACGCGGTCAATCATACTCCGGCGGGAACGGAAATCACCGTGAGCTGGAAGCGGGCATCTCACGGCGCGTTGTTTAGCGTCGAGGATAACGGTCCGGGAATTTCTCCGGAGCATATTCCGCGCCTGACCGAACGTTTCTACCGTGTTGATAAGGCACGATCGCGGCAAACCGGCGGCAGCGGTTTGGGGCTGGCGATTGTTAAACACGCGATCAGTCATCACGACAGTCGTCTTGAAATTGAAAGCACGCTGGGCAAAGGGACGCGTTTTAGCTTCTTGCTGCCGGAACGTTTAATTGCCAAAAATGAGCCCTAGTTCCTGTCCTGTCAGCATTAGTTGCCAATGACCAGCTTCGGCTGGTCATTTTCATTTGCAGGCAATTTCGTTTTGCGTAATTAACGAACGTTCGCTGCTTTTTTGTTCGCATGATAAGCCACATGTTTTCCATCAGTCAGGTCAATCATTCTGGCTATGAAAATAGAGTTAGCATAATCATCTGCTTTTACGATCCCTCCTTGCTTTAAAACGTTATAAGCGTTTAAATTGCCCCCCTACGGTCGCAGACAGACTGTTTTTGCGTGGTAATTCAAAAAACAATTCTTTTCCACGCCGCTTTGGGAGCATATCCCGCTGAGTTTACTGACAATGGCCGCTGTATCATCCCCTAAGGGAAGGCGCGGTATTTATCCGTTTTTACAACACCACATCCACAGGCAGTAATGAATTTATGACCCATCAGTTAAAATCTCGCGACATCGTTGCGTTGGGCTTTATGACCTTCGCGCTGTTCGTCGGCGCAGGCAATATTATCTTCCCTCCGATGGTTGGCTTACAGGCTGGTGAACACGTCTGGACCGCGGCTATTGGCTTTCTGATTACCGCCGTGGGTTTACCGGTGCTAACGGTCGTGGCATTGGCGAAAGTCGGCGGCGGCGTAGAAAGCCTGAGCACGCCGATTGGTAAAGTCGCCGGTATCCTGCTGGCCGTAGTTTGCTATCTGGCTGTGGGGCCGCTGTTCGCTACTCCGCGTACCGCCACCGTCTCTTTTGAAGTGGGGATTGCTCCGCTGACCGGTGATGGCCCTCTGCCGCTGCTGATTTATAGCGTTATCTATTTTGCACTGGTGATCCTTGTTTCGCTCTATCCGGGCAAACTGTTGGATACGGTGGGGAATTTCCTCGCGCCGCTGAAAATCATTGCGCTGGTTATTCTCTCCGTTGCGGCGATTGTCTGGCCTGCCGGCCCGCTGAGTCACGCGATGGAAGCCTATCGCACCGCACCGTTTTCTAACGGCTTCGTTAACGGTTACCTGACCATGGATACCCTTGGGGCGATGGTCTTTGGTATCGTGATTGTCAACGCCGCGCGTTCCCGTGGCGTGACAGAAGCCCGTCTGTTGACCCGCTACACCGTCTGGGCTGGCCTGATGGCTGGTGTTGGCCTGACGCTGTTGTATCTGGCGCTGTTCCGCCTCGGTTCCGATAGCGGCACGCTGGTCGAGCAATCCGCCAACGGCGCGGCGATTCTGCACGCTTACGTACAGCACACCTTCGGCGGCGCGGGAAGTTTCCTGCTGGCGGCGCTGATCTTTATCGCCTGTCTGGTTACGGCGGTGGGCTTGACCTGCGCCTGCGCGGAGTTCTTCGCCCAGTACCTGCCGTTCTCTTATCGCACGCTGGTGTTTATCCTCGGCCTGTTCTCGATGGCGGTCTCCAATCTGGGGCTGAGCCACCTGATTCAGATTTCAATTCCGGTGCTGACGGCAATCTACCCGCCGTGTATCGCACTGGTTGTATTAAGCTTTACCCGCGGTTGGTGGCATAATTCGTCCCGCGTTATTGCCCCGGCCATGTTTATCAGCCTGATGTTTGGTATTATTGATGGCGTTAAAGCGTCGCCGTTTGCCGACTTTATGCCATCCTGGACCGCGCGTCTGCCGTTGGCAGAACAGGGGCTGGCCTGGCTGATGCCGACCGCAGTAATGCTGATTCTGGCGGTTGTTTGGGATCGTGCCGTAGGACGTCAGGTGACATCCGGCGCACACTAAACGACGTCGAGAATTTAAGTGCTTAACCACGGGATTTAACCTCCCGTGGTTTTTTGTTTTTTTAGTTATGCTCCTTTTGAACTTTGCCCCCGCAAAGGCCAGGGGAGACAAACGGCATGGAACACGATGGAAAGTAGTAACAAGCTTAAGCGTGGGCTAAGTACCCGGCATATTCGTTTTATGGCTCTTGGTTCGGCAATCGGTACCGGGCTTTTCTATGGCTCGGCTGACGCGATTAAAATGGCGGGGCCGAGCGTCCTGCTGGCTTATATTATCGGCGGCGTCGCGGCGTACATTATCATGCGCGCGCTGGGCGAGATGTCGGTGCATAACCCTGCCGCCAGCTCGTTCTCACGCTACGCGCAGGACTACCTTGGCCCGCTGGCGGGTTACATCACCGGCTGGACCTACTGTTTTGAAATCCTGATCGTCGCCATCGCCGATGTAACAGCCTTCGGCATCTATATGGGCGTCTGGTTCCCGGCGGTGCCGCACTGGATTTGGGTGCTCAGCGTGGTGTTGATCATCTGCGCCGTCAACCTGATGAGCGTGAAGGTCTTCGGCGAGCTGGAGTTCTGGTTCTCCTTCTTCAAAGTCGCCACCATTATCATCATGATTCTGGCCGGTTTCGGCATCATTATCTGGGGTATTGGCAACGGCGGTCAGCCAACCGGCATCCATAATCTATGGAGCAACGGCGGTTTCTTCAGCAACGGCTGGCTGGGGATGGTGATGTCGTTGCAGATGGTGATGTTCGCCTACGGCGGGATTGAAATCATCGGTATTACCGCCGGTGAAGCGGAAGACCCGGAGAAATCTATTCCTCGGGCCATTAACTCGGTCCCGATGCGTATCCTGGTGTTTTACGTCGGCACGCTGTTCGTGATTATGTCTATCTACCCGTGGAATCAGGTTGGAACGAACGGTAGCCCGTTTGTCTTAACCTTCCAGCATTTGGGTATCACCTTTGCCGCCAGCATCCTGAACTTTGTGGTGCTGACCGCTTCGCTGTCGGCGATTAACTCTGACGTCTTTGGCGTGGGGCGCATGCTGCACGGTATGGCGGAGCAGGGCAGCGCGCCGAAAATGTTCGCCAAAACGTCGCGCCGTGGGGTGCCGTGGGTGACGGTAATGGTGATGACCATTGCGCTGCTGTTTGCGGTCTATCTTAACTACATCATGCCAGAGAACGTCTTCCTGGTGATTGCCTCGCTGGCCACCTTCGCCACGGTGTGGGTGTGGATTATGATCCTGCTGTCGCAGATTGCCTTCCGCCGCCATCTACCGCCGCGAGAGGCGCAGGCGCTGAAGTTTAAGGTGCCGGGCGGGGTAACGACGACGGTTATCGGACTGATATTCCTCGTCTTTATTATTGGTCTGATTGGTTATCATCCGGATACCCGCATCTCGCTGTACGTCGGTTTTGCGTGGATTATCCTGCTGCTGGTGGGCTGGCAGTTTAAAACTCGTCGCGACCGTAAGCTGGCGAAGGCGTAGCCATTTTGTTCTCTCCTTGCCGGATACGCTCAGGCTATCCGGCAAGAGATCCCTCCACCCCCGCCATCCTCCCCCAATAATTCTGCCGATGATGAGTCATACGCCTGTACGCTGTGGCAAGGTGTGCCCATTCTGCAAAGAGAGGAATAACGATGTTGAAGGCATGGCACCTCCCGGTTGCTCCGTTTATTAAGGAACAGCAGGAACGACTGTTTATTACATTATGGCTAAGCGGCGGCGATCTGCCGCCGCGGGTGACGTTGCGTGCGGAGGAGGACAACGAAGAGCTTTCGCTGCCGATGCATCGTCTGCGGCAGGAGCCGCATCCAGGCGTGGTAGCGTGGCGCGGGGAAATCAACCTTGTCAACGGGCAGCCACGTCGGCGCTATAGCTTCAAGCTGCTGTGGGCCGACCGTCAGCTATGGTTCACGCCGCAGGGGTTCAACCGTTTTCCACCGGCGCGGCTGGAGCAGTTTGCCGTCGATGTTCCGGACAGCGGACCGCAGTGGGTGGCCGACCAGGTGTTTTACCAGATTTTCCCCGACCGTTTTGCCCGCAGCCAGTCGCGCGAGGCTGAACAGGACAAGGTTTACTATCATCACGCAGCCGGTCACGACATCGTGCGTAAAGAGTGGGATGAACCGCTCACCGGCGAAGCGGGCGGCTCCACCTTTTATGGCGGCGATCTGGATGGTATTAGCGAAAAGCTGCCGTACCTGAAGCAGCTTGGCGTCACGGCTCTGTATTTGAACCCGGTCTTTGTTGCCCCCAGCGTGCATAAATACGACACCGAAGATTACCGGCGCGTTGACCCGCAGTTTGGCGGCGATGCGGCGCTGCTGCGCCTGCGCCACAATACGCAAAAAGAGGGAATGCGTCTGATCCTTGATGGCGTGTTCAACCACAGCGGTGATTCGCACGCCTGGTTCGATCGCCATCAGCGCGGTAGCGGTGGTGCCTGCCATAATGCCGATTCGCCGTGGCGCGACTGGTATAACTTCTCTCCGGAGGGCGTGGCCCATGATTGGCTGGGATATTCCAGCTTGCCGAAGCTGGATTATCGATCGGAGACCCTGGTCAATGAAATCTATGCCGGAGAAGATAGTGTGGTGCGCCACTGGCTGAAAGCGCCGTGGAGTATGGACGGCTGGCGGCTGGACGTGGTGCATATGCTGGGCGAAGGCGGCGGGGCGCGTAATAACCTGCGCCATATTGCCGGCATCACCCATGCGGCGAAGCAAGAGCAGCCGGAATCCTTTGTGTTTGGTGAGCATTTCGGCGATGCGCGCCAGTGGCTACAGGCCGACGTTGAAGATTCTGCGATGAACTACCGCGGTTTTACCTTCCCGTTGTGGGGCTTTCTTGCTAATACCGATATTTCCTACGATCCGCAGAAAATCGATGCTCAGACCTGCATGGCGTGGATGGATAACTATCGCGCCGGGCTATCGCATCAGCAGCAGTTGCGGATGTTCAATCAGCTCGATAGTCACGATACCGCCCGCTTTAAGTCTCTACTGGGTAAGGATGTGGCACGTTTGCCGCTGGCGGTGGTATGGCTGTTTAGCTGGCCGGGCGTACCGTGCATTTATTACGGTGATGAAGTCGGCGTGGATGGCAATAACGATCCGTTCTGCCGTAAGCCGTTCCCGTGGGATCCGGCATTGCAGGATGGCTGTCTGCTCGGCTTGTATAAGCGTATGAGCAAGCTGCGTAAGGCTAATCAGGCGCTGCGCTACGGCGGCTGCCAGGTGATTTATGCCGAAGAGAACGTGGTAGTGTTCGCGCGTGTCTATAAGCAGCAGCGGGTGCTGGTGGCGATTAACCGCGGCGAAGCCTGCGAGGTCGTTATTGAGGATTCACCGCTGCTTGATGTTAACGGCTGGCAGTTGAAAGAGGGAGCCGGAGCGCTGCACGACGGTGTGCTGACGCTACCCGCTATCTCGGCCAACGTGTGGTTTAGCCGTTAATGATAGAGCTGGCTCAGTCTTTCGTCCTGGAGAATGGCCTCACGCCACCAGCGCTGGGCCAGCCCGTCATTCCCGCTACGCCAGGCCATATAGGTAATATCTTTCTCACGAAACGAAGTGACGGGCTTTTCCACCAGCTCGCCGCTTTCCAGCCACTGACGGGCGATATGGCGCGGTAAAAAGCCGCAGCCCAGCCCGGCGCGTAACAATTCCACTTTGCTGGCGAAGCTGTCGACGCGAATTTGCGGCTGTTCATCAAGCAGATTGCTGTTAAGTGGATGGCAGTTGCGTGCGCTGTCGCTGATCACTACCGCGCGATGCAGACTCAGCTGTTTGTTGGTCAGCGGTTGGGTGGTTTGCGCCAGTGGATGCCCCGGCGCAACGACGAAAATATTGTCCATTGTGCCGAGCATTTTCCACGACCATTCGGCAGACGTTGGCGGTTCATTAATCGCCCCGAGTATAATATCCGCCCCGTTGTGGGTGAGTTCTTCCCATGAACCGGCGAGAGTATGATGGGTAAAGTTAAGCCGGGTTTGCGGATGCAGCGAGTAGAACTCGTCGATCAGCGGTAACAGCGCATTAAAAGGGAAAGAGTCATCCAACGCGATGGCCAAATCCCGCTCCCAACCGGCGCTGAGCTGAACCGCCTGCTTTTCCAGATCTTTGGCAGCATTCAGCAACAATCGCCCCTTCTCCAGCATCATTCTGCCAGTATCGGTAAATTTAGCCCGATGTCCGGAGCGATCCAGCAAGGTAATGTTCAGATCGTTCTCCAGTTTTTGGATCATGTAGCTCAGCGCGGCGGGGGTCTTAAAGAGTGACTCGGCGGCGGTGGCAAAAGAGCCATGTCTGTCCAGCGCGTCGAGAATCAGCAGGACATCAAGGTTTAAACGCATGAGTCAAATTCCAACAAAAAATAGTCTCTACGTTTTACCGAAGGCTGATATTCAATTCCAGTGAATAATTTAGAACAGTTAAGCGTAAAATTTTGATATACCCAAAATAATTCGAGTTGCTTAAAGGCGGCAAGGGAGTGAGTCCCCGGGAGCATAGATGACTATGTGACCGGGGTGAGCGAGCGCAGCCAACACATAAGCAGCTTGAAGTATGACGGGTATAAACATAAATTCATTAATATTGTGATGGATAATTTAATAGCCATAACTTTTTCTTCAGAAATAAATTAGAAAAAAAACTTTAATAACTCGTTAGAAATTACTGACTATACTCACCATGCTTTATCAGTCAGGATCCAGACAGCACAACGGCTACGGTAGTATCTTTTTAACTCATTGATTAACAGGATATGTTATGTCTATTCGTGAACTGATCGATCCCTCTAACTCTGCCCTCATTTTTATTGACCACCAGCCGCAAATGTCTTTTGGCGTGGCTAATATTGATCGCCAGACGCTGAAAAATAATACGGTGGCTCTAGCCAAAGCTGGGAAAATTTTTAATGTTCCGGTGATTTATACTTCAGTAGAAACTAAAAGCTTCAGCGGCTATATCTGGCCAGAACTGCTGGCGGTACATCCTGATGTGAAACCCATTGAACGCACGTCGATGAACTCCTGGGAAGATGCGGCTTTTGTGGCGGCGGTAAAAGCGACCGGGCGTAAAAAATTGATTATCTCCGCTTTGTGGACCGAAGTGTGCCTGACCTTCCCGGCGCTGATGGCGCTGGATGAAGGATATGAAGTTTATGTGGTGACCGATACGTCCGGCGGCACCTCGGTTGATGCCCACGAACGCTCAATTGATCGTATGGTTCAGGCCGGTGCGGTGCCGGTGACCTGGCAGCAGGTGCTGCTTGAGTATCAGCGCGACTGGTCACGCAAAGAGACCTATGACGCAGTGATGGACCTGGTGCGTGAGCACAGCGGCGCTTACGGAATGGGCGTGGATTACGCGTATACCATGGTGCATGGCGCGCCGGAGCGTCAAGCTTAAATACACTTCATCCTTCAAGCTGCCTCTTTGTTGGCTTCGTTTGCCCGCCCCGGTCACTGACTTATGTCAGCTCCCGGGGACGTACAACCTTGCCGCCTCGATGCAGCATGAATGATTTTGTGTATTGTCATTTATGGCTGATGGCGGGGTAAATCCCGTCATTACCCTGAAGCAAGGAACTCTTAATGGCGCAGCAGAAATCGGTGACCTTGGTTATCAGTCATGTACTCGACCCCGAACATGGCCAACGTTATGAAGAGTGGCTGGGTAAAATTATGCCGATTGCGGCGGAGTTTCCCGGACATCTTGGCGCCAACGTGATTCGCCCGGCCGCCGGGCAGAATTTATGGAGCGTTATCATTCGCTTTGACACCATTGAGCATCTTTACGCCTGGACGCAGTCAGAAACGCGTCGCGAGCTGGTGGCGGAAATCGCACCACTGCTGAGCGAAGGCGACCGGACCGAAGTTCGCACCGAACCGGCCTTTTGGTTTACGCCACCGACTGCCAACGTCCGCCAGCCGCTGCGCTGGAAGCAATTTTTAATCACCCTGCTGGTGATTTTCCCCAGTACCAATCTGGTGCCCACGGTAACCGGAATGCTATTGCCCTCGCTGAAGGGAAGTCTGTTACTGCATTTGATCAATGATGCCTGTGTGGTCGCGCTGGTGGTCTGGTTCTGGATGCCCATCGTGACCCGTCTGTTTGCTGGCTGGTTAAAGAAAAACTGAGTCAGCCTCCTCAAGGAGAGCGTTATGTCGCAAACTGCCACACTGATCCTGACCCACGGTCGGGTTCATACTCTCGATCGCCAAAACCCGCTTGCCGATGCGGTGGCGATCGTCAACGGTAAAATTCTCGCCGCCGGTAGCCACGATCGGATCATGAGCTTTGCCGCGGAAGGAACGCAAATTATCGATCTCAAAGGCCATACGGTGATCCCCGGCCTGAACGACTCCCACCTGCACCTGATCCGCGGCGGTCTGAACTACAATCTTGAACTGCGCTGGGAGGGCGTGCCTTCGCTGGCGGACGCGCTGCGGATGCTTAAAGATCAGGCCGACCGTACGCCGTCGCCGCAGTGGGTGCGGGTGGTGGGTGGCTGGAGCGAATTCCAGTTTGCCGAACGGCGGATGCCAACCCTCGAAGAGCTGAACGACGCCGCGCCGGATACCCCGGTATTCGTTCTGCATCTCTACGATCGCGCGCTGCTTAATCGCGCAGCATTAAAGGCGGTGGGCTATACCAAAGAGACCCCGGATCCTGCTGGCGGCGAGATCGTTCGCGACGCTAAGGGTAACCCGACCGGGATGCTGATCGCCAAACCCAATGCGATGATCCTCTATTCGACGCTGGCGAAAGGGCCGAAGCTGCCGCTGGAGCTGCAGATCAACTCAACGCGTCAGTTTATGCGTGAACTGAATCGCCTGGGGCTGACCAGCGCTATCGACGCCGGAGGCGGTTTTCAGAACTACCCGGAAGATTATGAAATTATTGAGCAGTTACACGCCAAAGAGCAGATGACCGTGCGTATCGCCTATAACCTGTTTACCCAGCGACCAAAGCAGGAGCTGGAAGACTTTGAGCGCTGGACCGACATGCTCAAGCCGGGGCAGGGGACTGATTTTTACCGTGCTAACGGTGCCGGGGAGATGCTGGTCTTCTCGGCGGCGGATTTTGAAGACTTCCTCCAGCCGCGACCGGATCTGCCGCAAGGGATGGAAGACGAGCTGGAAAGGGTGGTGCGCCATCTTGTCGAACACCGCTGGCCGTTCCGCCTGCACGCGACCTATGATGAGTCTATCAGCCGGATGCTCGACGTCTTCGAGAAGGTCAACCGCGATATTCCGTTCAACGGCCTGCACTGGTTCTTTGATCACGCGGAAACCATTACCGAGCGCAATATCGAACGCGTGAAAGCGCTGGGTGGCGGTATTGCGGTGCAGCACCGGATGGCTTTCCAGGGCGAATATTTTGTCGACCGCTACGGCAAAGATGCGGTCAAACATACCCCGCCGGTAGCGAAGATGCTTGAGCTGGACGTGCCGGTAGGATTGGGCACAGATGCCACCCGCGTGGCGAGCTACAACCCGTGGACCGCGCTGTACTGGCTGGTTTCCGGGCGGACGGTTGGCGGGATGGCGATGTATGACGAAGGCAACCGCTTGTCGCGCGATGTAGCGCTGGAGTTATGGACCGCGGGAAGCGCGTGGTTCTCCAGCGAACAGGGTAAGAAAGGGCGTATCGAGTCAGATCAGCTTGCCGACCTGGTGGTGCTGTCCAAAGACTACTTCAGCGTCGCGGAAGAGGAAATTAAGGGAATTGAGTCGGTCCTGACGGTCGTTGACGGCAAAGTCGTTTACGCCGCCGGGCACTTCTCGCCGCTGGCTCCACCGTCAATCCCCGTGCTGCCTGAGTGGTCGCCGGTAGTGAAGGTGCCGGGACATTACCGTTCAGCGCCGCCGACGGCGTCGAAAATTGGCGCGATAGTCCAGATGCACCAGTGCTGCGGCAGCTGTGGAGTACATGGGCATCAGCATGATATTGCGCGCAAATCGTCTATTCCGGTTGCTGATGAGCAGGCATTCTGGGGCGTGCTGGGCTGCTCTTGCTTTGCATTTTAGTTCACGATTAACCCGCCCCGGTGTTGTCCGGCGGCGGGTTTCTCCCTGGGATGACGTCAGTCTATAAAGCCAAAATTTTCTAATAGCGGTTTTGCGAGCCAAAAAGCTCGATACGGCGTGCAATCATTTCTCGTACCGGTTTTAGCCCCTGATTGATCACTTTGCGCGGGTCGTTGACATCGTGGCCGGTATCGGCGGCAAAAATTGCTTTTACTTCCTGACACCAGGCGTACATATTTTCGGTATTGACGTTAATCTTGGCCGTACCGCAGGCGATTGCCTTACGCATGTCTTCATCGGCAATACCCGTACCTCCGTGCAGAACCAGCGGAACATTCACCAGCTCGGAAATGGCCTTCATCTCCGTAAACCCCAGTTTGGCTTTGCCTTTGTACAGCCCGTGGGTTGACCCCAGCGCCGCTGCCAGGCAATCAACCTGGGTCTCTTTGACCAGGGTATAGCACTCCTGCGGGTCAGCATATATTACTTCGGAATTGACGATCCCGTCTTCGCTGCCGGCGATGGTCCCCAACTCTGCCTCAACTGAAACGCCTTTACTGTGCGCCAGTTCGACCAGGTGGCGAGTGATAGCCAGGTTTTCGTTAAACGGCAGGTGCGAACCATCAAACATAATGGAGCTGAATCCTGCTTCGATAGCCGCCTCGCAGGCTTCCCGAGTGGTCCCATGATCCAGGTGCAGCGCTACCGGAGTATCAATATGTAAATAATCCATCGCGTTAACCACGATGTCATGGATACATTTTAATCCCAGCATATGTTTAACCGTACCGCCGGAAACGCCCAAAATAACGGGAGAGCGTAGCTGTTGTCCGGTGCTTAATACAGCACCGACCCATTCCAGATTATTGATATTGAATTGCCCTACGGCATAACCGTCCCGTAGGGCATGCTGAAGCATGTCCTTCATCGAAACTAACATAATCACCTCTGAAGTTTAATTAACAGCAATTATTCGCCAAAATATTGCTTTAAGTTTCTTTCGTAACTATTTAACGAGTTATGAACTACCGCAAGATCCGGCATGGATTCACGTACACCTTTCTTCTCAATAGAGATAGCCGCAGTCAGACTGGCAAATAAAATAATATTATCGATATGCCACGAATAATGGACGCCGTAGGTAAATGCACCGTGAAATACATCTCCTGCGCCAGTGGTATCCACGGCATTACACAGCCAGGTGGGGACAATTTGCAGCATCCCGTTCTTTAAGAACGCACAGCCTTTTTCTCCGAGGGTAATAAATGCTTCGCCACGGCAAATTTTATTTAACTCGATAAGCGCTGTTTTAATTTCAGCCTCGGTGCTGAGGGCGCGATATCCCATATAGTCTCGGGCAAAGTGCTCACTGACGACAAAATAATCGGTCCAGGCCGCTAATTTAATATTGCTGGCGCGTAATGAACCACCGTCCATAACCACTTTGGCCGCGGGCAGTTTTTTGATTAAATACTCGCTAATTTCTGCTTCATGACCATCAACTAATAGCGTTACCGGTTCTTCTGATGCAATAAGCCGTTCAGCCAAATCATCGAGCTTGAGCTTCTGGTCATAAGTCAGCGAAGGTGGCGTCTGCATTTTACGGGTAATAATCGTCCGCGAGCCCGTCAAGCGATTGACCAGTACTGATGCCAGCGGGGTGATCATTTCATCGGAGAAGACCACATGGCTGGTATCGACGCCCGCTTCGGCAAACTCATCGATAATGCGCTGACCGTAAAGATCTTTATTCAAATGACCGATGTAATAAACATCTTCACCCCATAGTCCCAGCAGCCACGCCGCATTTGCAGCCGGGCCGCCACCGCTCTCGATAAAGTCATGGCAGAAATTTTTGGTATTCTCCTGCGGCCACTCGTTAAGAAAAAAGAACTGATCAAAACATGAAAATCCAATGGACAAGATAGCCATAACAACTCCTGATTATTTTGTCAGCTGCGGGAAGAAATCCCTTCCCGCAGGGAAAAATGAAACCACTTATTCATTTTTCTTATCCGCAGTGAGCTCCTCATAGCTGAGCGTGTCACCGACTACACGAACTGAACGGAAGCAGAATGGCACCAGCAGCGCAACAATAAGCGCCAGGCAAATCAGATAGATAGTTATCTGACCAAACTGGGTGAAAGCATTCCCGATGATGATGCCCCAAACGGCGAAATCGAAGTCGGCAAATGTGCTGTTTTCAAAGCCCAGGTTGCCCAGCGCCGGGAGTAGCATTGCCGGGAGGAAAGCGAGGAATATTCCGCCGATGAACGAGGCAATCACGCAGCCGCGCTTGCCGCCAAGTTTGTCGGCAAAGACACCGGAAGTCCCGCCGCAGAAGAAGTGCGGTACCATGCCAGGAATAATCAGCGCCATACCAAATGCGCCCAGGAACAGCATACCGACCAGACCGCCAATGAACGAGCTGATGAAGCCCACGACCACGGCGGTTGGACTAAAGGTGAAGAACACCGCGCAATCAACGGCCGGGATAGAGTTCGGTATCAGCTTCTGACTGATCCCCTGGAAGGCCGGGACCAGATCGCCGAGGATCAGCCGCACGCCGTTGTAGACGATGGCGACGCCGACGGCAAATTGCAGACCGGTCAGGATGGAGAAGATCAGCATGTTCTGATCCGTTATTGTACGCAGGTATTCTGTGCCTGCGACGGCGCTACACACAAAGTAGATGATGAACATCACGATGCCTGTGGTGACCGTAGTATCGCGCAGAAAGCCCCATTTCTCTGATATTTCGGTATCGGCGAAAGAATTGGCCGGGTTGCCGGTTTTGGTCGCAATCCAGGCTGAGATGTAATAGCCGAGTGAACCGAAGTGCCCCATCGCAATGCCGCCGTCTTCGGTGACCTGCTTGGTATAGCGTTGACCAATGGCTGGAGAAATGGCTGACCATGAGCCCAGCAGGAATCCCCCGATCAGAACCAGCATCCAGCCGCGGAATTCTGCCGCCTGTAGCACCGCCGAGAACAGACAGGCCAGGAAGAAAGAGTGGTGGCCGGTCAGAAAGATATATTTGTACTTGGTGAAACGGGCAATCACCAGGTTGAAAATAAACCCGAGCAGCAAAATACTCATGGTTTCCACACCCAGCACTTTCTGCGCGACGGAAACAATGGCCTCGTTGTTAGGGATAACGCCGCGAATATTAAAACCGGCTTCGATAATGCCGCCAAGCGGGTTCAGGTTGGCAACGATAACCCCTGCACCCGCGCTTAACATCAAATAGCCTAAAATAGGCTTCAAGGTACCGGTGAGTAATTTATTTCCGGGGGATCGCAGCGCCACTAAACCGACAAATGCGATAATCCCCATCAGAAATGCGGGTTGACTAAATATTTCCGATAAGAAACTAAGAATAGCCTGCATGATCGTTCCCTCAATAATGATTAAGAGTGAGTCGCAGCAACTTTGGTGAGTGCTTCAGTAATATCTTCAGCGATTTTCGCTTTATGCACATAGCTGCGAATAATGGCAACGTTACAGTGCGCAGGAAATTGGTTTGCCAGTTCTTTTATCGTGACATAAAGATCGGCTTTTTCACCTACGGCATTGGCAAAGTCAACGGAGGCGACGTCAGCTTTGATACCTAATTCATCACATATTTTTTTGACATTATTAGCAGCCATTAATGAACTGCCAATACCGTTACCACAAACTGTTCTGATAACTAACATAATGACTACTCCATTTGCTTTTGGATGAAATGTAATACTGAATTGATGTCATTCTCCTGTTGGAGAAAACTGACAATATCTGACTCAATCAGTGAGGCTATAAGTTGGATCATTTTTATATGACTATCGGCATCCGCCCCAGCGATGGCGATGATGACGTTAACCGGATCAAACTCCTCATGACCAAAGGCGATTGGTTGTTGGGTGGTAACTAATGAAAACCCTGTTCGTAATGCGCCTTTTTCTGGTCGTGCATGCGGCATCGCCAGGCCGTAGTCGATAACAATGGCTGGACCAAAATCGCGATAGACTTCGAGCATTTCGCCGATATATTCCACCCGACAAATATTTTTCCGGACAAGCAGCGATCCAGCGAATTCGATAGCCTGCTCGGCGGTTGAAATATTCTGCTTAAGCGCAATCAATGTAGGGTCAAAAATAATTTCCATCATCCGATCCTTAATGCGTTCATATTCCTGAACTAGATCATGGACAAATATATCAACAAAAATGATGGTTCAGATCACATATGGATTTTTAAATATTGAAGTTGATCACACTGGAGTAATGTTTGAATTATTTTTTATGTAAAAAATAGATTTATTATTTTGTTTAATATCAGTTAGTTACAATTATTCTCTTTGTGCGGAAGAAAAAGACAGGACGAATGATTGGTCGAACATCTGAATTTTAAATGAAGAAGTGAGGTGTTTATCACAAATATAGGGGTGTTTTTTTTACAAAGTTTGAACGGAGTATCAAAAAACGTGCAGAGGGACGATTTTAATCATTTGCGATATCAATGTTTGTATTGCGATGAGTTGAAAAGGCGAAATCGGGGCACAAAAAAGGCCCGCATCTGCGAGCCTTTTTCTGAAACGTCTGCCGATTACAGGCTGGAAACGTTCTCGGTCAGGTATTTAGCAACGCCTTCCGGAGAAGCGGCCATACCTTCTTTTCCTTTTTCCCACTGTGCCGGGCAAACTTCGCCGTGCTCTTCGTGGAACTGCAGCGCGTCAACCATGCGCAGCATTTCGTCGATGTTACGGCCCAGCGGCAGGTCGTTAACCACCTGGTGGCGAACAACGCCGTTAGCGTCAATCAGGAAAGAGCCGCGCAGGGCAACGCCTTCGTCCGGATGCTCGATACCGTACGCTTTCTGGATTTCGCGTTTGATGTCAGCAACCATCGCGTATTTAACCGGACCGATACCACCCTGGTCTACCGGGGTGTTACGCCATGCGTTGTGCACGAACTCGGAGTCGAAAGAAACGCCAACCACTTCTACGCCGCGTTTCTGGAATTCTTCATAACGCTTATCAAAAGCGATCAGTTCAGACGGGCAAACGAAGGTGAAGTCCATCGGCCAGAAGAACAGGACGGTAGCTTTACCGCTGGTGTGCTGTTTGAAATTGAATTTCTCAACGATTTCGCCGTTACCTAATACTGCTGCCGCGGTAAAATCCGGAGCCTGACGAGTAACCAGAACCATATGATTCTCCTGTTAATACTAAGGTTAATTGGAACGCAACGCGGGCAAGTATAGGGAGAGGGGCGAATGAACTCAATGGTAAGCTGACAATCGATGAGATAGGTTTTGTCTATCAATCGTTATTTAAAAGCGCTTTTCAGAATAGTCTTTTCCAGAAAAAGCGCAATCATTTATAGCTCGCGTTTTTTTGCCTGGGCCATCATCTGCGGATAGAAGCGCCAGAACTGCTGCTCAAGCTGATCATAATGCGTATCAAGATCTTGCCAGGAGTCGCGCAGAGCATCAAGACGCGGGCGACGGCTGGCCATACCGTTGAGTACGTTCTGGATAAAATCCATATCCTTATAGCGCTCAAGCCAGCGCTCCGACCAGAGATACTCGTTGAGATTAACAAAGCGCGGTGGGGAATCGGGCAGGATCTGCGCTACCTGAGTATGCGCATAGCGAACGAACTCGGTCAGCGGCATCTCAGGAGAAATGCGTTCCCAGTGGTGCGACAGGAAGTGATCCCACATTACGTCGAGAGTAATCGGCGCGACGCGGCGGGTCTGCGGGCGGAACCACTCGCGGGCTTCTTTCACTTCTGCCAGGTTGTCGGTCATCACATCGATACGCCGATGCATAAAAATGCCGTCAACGATATCGGCGGGGTAATCCTGTTGCGGATTGCCGCGAACAAAGTCGGCAAGCAGGTTGCCGGGTAGCGAACTGTCGGCGAGATGGGCTAAGTGCAGGTGTGCAAGAAAATTCATCGTTTAATCTTTGTCCTGAGGTGGTAACGGTTGCAGGGAGAACGCCCCGGCACTAGACTACCCGCCTCTTTATTAAGTCTGAGTTACCGTCATGCGCGTTGCCGATTTTTCCTTTGAATTACCCGAATCCCTGATTGCCCACTATCCCATGCCTGAGCGCAGTAGCTGCCGCTTGCTGTCATTAGACGGGCCGACGGGCGCGCTGACGCACGGTACTTTCACCGATTTACTCGATAAGCTCAACCCTGGAGATCTGCTGGTCTTTAACAATACCCGCGTGATCCCGGCCCGTCTGTTTGGCCGTAAAGCCAGCGGCGGCAAGATTGAAGTACTGGTCGAGCGTATGCTTGATGATAAACGTATTCTGGCACATATTCGCGCATCTAAAGCGCCGAAACCCGGTGCCGAGCTGCTGCTCGGTGATGATGAAAGCATTAACGCCACCATGCTGGCGCGTCACGGCGCGCTGTTCGAAGTTGAATTCAATGACGCGCGCCCGGTGCTGGATATTCTCAACGCCATCGGCCATATGCCGCTGCCGCCGTATATTGACCGCCCGGATGAAGAGGCAGACCGTGAGCTGTATCAAACGGTCTATAGCACTAAGCCTGGCGCCGTTGCTGCGCCGACCGCGGGTCTGCACTTTGACGATCCACTGCTGGCGGCACTGCGCGAAAAAGGTATTGAAACGGCGTTCGTTACGCTACACGTGGGAGCCGGGACGTTCCAGCCAGTGCGCGTAGATTCAATCGAAGACCACATTATGCATTCCGAATATGCGGAAGTACCGCAGGATGTGGTCGACGCGGTGCTAGCGGCAAAAGCGCGCGGCAACCGGGTGATTGCCGTTGGAACGACGTCGGTTCGTTCGCTGGAAAGCGCGGCCCAGGCGGCAAAAAACGACCTGATTGAGCCTTTCTTCGACGATACGCAGATTTTTATCTATCCTGGTTATCAGTACAAAGTGATAGATGCGTTAGTGACCAACTTCCATCTGCCTGAATCGACACTGATTATGCTGGTTTCTGCCTTTGCTGGTTATCAGCACACCATGAACGCCTATAAGGCGGCGGTAGAACAAAATTATCGCTTTTTTAGCTACGGGGACGCGATGTTTATCACGTACAATCCGCAGGCTATTTTTGAGCGTGTTGGGGAATAAGTCCGCGACACGAGTGTTTAACGTCAGACTGTTTTTCTGACGCAGGAGTAATAATGAAATTTGAGTTAGATACCACCGATGGTCGCGCTCGCCGCGGCCGTCTTGTGTTTGAGCGCGGCGTTGTTGAAACGCCAGCATTTATGCCCGTTGGCACTTACGGCACCGTAAAAGGGATGACGCCGGAGGAAGTTGAAGCGACCGGCGCGCAAATCATCCTCGGCAATACCTTCCACCTGTGGCTGCGCCCAGGCCAGGAGATTATGAAGCTGCACGGCGACCTGCACGACTTCATGCAGTGGAAAGGGCCGATTCTCACCGATTCCGGCGGTTTCCAGGTATTCAGCCTGGGCGATATTCGTAAGATCACCGAGCAGGGCGTGCACTTCCGCAACCCGATCAACGGCGATCCCATTTTCCTCGATCCAGAAAAATCGATGGAGATTCAATACGATCTCGGTTCTGACATTGTGATGATCTTCGACGAATGTACGCCTTATCCGGCGGACTGGGATTACGCTAAGCGCTCGATGGAAATGTCTCTGCGCTGGGCGAAGCGCAGCCGCGACCGTTTCGACGGTCTGGGTAACAAAAACGCGCTATTTGGCATCATTCAGGGAAGCGTTTACGAAGATTTACGTGATATCTCTGTTAAAGGTCTGGTAGATATTGGCTTTGATGGCTACGCTGTCGGCGGTTTGGCTGTTGGCGAGCCGAAGGAAGATATGCACCGTATTCTGGAGCACGTCTGCCCGCAGATCCCGGCCGATAAGCCGCGATATCTGATGGGCGTCGGTAAGCCGGAAGATCTGGTTGAAGGGGTGCGCCGCGGGATCGACATGTTCGACTGCGTCATGCCGACGCGCAACGCGCGCAACGGCCACCTGTTCGTTACCGATGGCGTGGTGAAAATCCGCAACGCGAAGCACAAGAGCGATACTGCGACGCTGGATGCGGAGTGTGATTGCTACACTTGTCGCAATTATTCACGCGCTTACTTGCATCATCTCGACCGTTGCAACGAAATATTGGGTGCGCGCCTCAATACCATTCATAACCTGCGTTATTATCAGCGCTTAATGGCTGGTTTACGCAAGGCTATCGAAGAGGGTAAATTAGAGAGCTTCGTGACCGATTTTTACCAACGTCAAGGTCGAACCGTTCCACCTTTGAACGTTGACTAATTTTAATAATGAGGGAATTTCAATGAGCTTTTTTATTTCTGATGCGGTAGCAGCAACCGGTGGCGCAGCGCAGGGCAGCCCGATGTCTCTGATTCTGATGCTGGTGGTGTTTGGTCTGATTTTTTACTTCATGATCCTGCGTCCACAGCAGAAACGTAGTAAAGAACATAAAAACCTGATGAGCTCCATCGCCAAAGGTGATGAAGTGCTGACGAACGGTGGTCTGGTCGGGCGTGTCACTAAAGTCGCTGAAAGCGGATACATTGCTATCGCGCTGAACGATACCACTGAAGTGGTTATCAAACGTGACTTCGTAGCTGCCGTTCTGCCGAAAGGCACTATGAAGGCGCTGTAATTACCCATTTTCCCTAAGGGAACTGCCGTGTTAAACCGTTATCCTTTGTGGAAGTACGTCATGCTGGTCGTCGTTATTGTCGTCGGCTTAGTGTATGCGCTTCCCAACCTGTATGGTGAGGATCCGGCTGTTCAAATCACTGGCGCGCGCGGAGTCGCCGCCAGTGAGCAAACGCTGATCCAGGTCCAGAAAACACTACAAGAAGAAAAAATTACCGCGAAGTCTGTGGCACTGGAAGAGGGCGCAATTCTTGCGCGCTTCGACACCACCGATATCCAGCTGCGCGCGCGCGAAGTGCTGATGGGCGTGCTGGGTGACAAATACGTCGTGGCGCTTAACCTTGCTCCGGCAACCCCGCGCTGGCTGGCGGCCATGTATGCCGAACCGATGAAGCTGGGCCTCGACCTGCGCGGCGGCGTGCACTTCCTGATGGAAGTCGACATGGACACCGCGTTGGGCAAACTGCAGGAACAAAATATTGACAGCCTGCGCGGCGAGCTGCGTGATAAAGGCATTCCTTACGCGACCGTGCGCAAGGAAGACAACTATGGTCTGAGCATCGCTTTCCGCGACAGCGCGGCGCGTGACCAGGCTATCTCATATCTTAGCCCTCGTCATCGCGATCTGGTTATCTCTACTCAGGGCAGCACTGGCCTGAAAGCGGTGATGACTGACGACCGTCTGAAAGAAGCCCGCGAATATGCCGTTCAGCAGAACATCAATATCCTGCGTAACCGTGTAAACCAGCTGGGCGTTGCCGAACCTCTGGTTCAGCGTCAGGGTTCCGACCGTATTGTGGTTGAGCTGCCTGGTATCCAGGATACCGCGCGTGCGAAAGAGATTCTGGGCGCGACCGCGACGCTGGAGTTCCGTCTGGTTAATACCAACGTTGATAGCTCTGCTGCTGCCTCTGGCCGCGTACCGGGCGACTCTGAAGTGAAAAACACCCGTGAAGGCCAGCCGGTTGTGCTGTACAAACGTGTGATCCTCACCGGTGATCACATCACCGACTCGACGTCGAGCATGGATGAGTACAACCAGGCGCAGGTGAACATCTCGCTGGATAGCGCAGGTGGTAACATTATGTCTAACTTCACTAAGGACAATATCGGTAAACCGATGGCGACCTTGTTCGTGGAGTATAAAGACAGCGGTAAGAAAGATGCCAACGGTCGCGCGATTCTGGCGAAAGAGGAAGAGGTGATTAACATCGCCAACATCCAGTCTCGTCTGGGTAACAGCTTCCGTATCACCGGTATCAGCAACCCGACCGAAGCGCGTCAGCTCTCTCTGCTGCTGCGTGCCGGTGCGTTGATTGCGCCGATTCAGATTGTTGAAGAACGCACCATTGGTCCAACTCTGGGTATGCAGAACATCAAGCAGGGCCTGGAAGCGTGTCTGGCCGGTCTGGTGGTCTCTATCCTGTTCATGATCTTCTTCTACAAGAAGTTCGGCCTGATTGCGACCTCAGCGCTGATTGCTAACCTGGTGCTGATTGTCGGCATTATGTCCCTGATTCCAGGGGCGACGCTGACCATGCCGGGTATTGCGGGGATCGTCTTAACCCTTGCGGTGGCGGTCGATGCGAACGTTCTTATTAACGAACGTATTAAAGAAGAACTGAGTAACGGGCGCTCTATACAGCAGGCGATCCATGAAGGCTATGCTGGTGCTTTCAGTTCCATCTTTGATGCCAACATTACGACGCTAATCAAAGTTCTTATCCTGTACGCGGTCGGTACCGGTGCCATTAAAGGGTTTGCGATCACCACCGGTATCGGTGTTGCAACCTCAATGTTTACCGCTATCGTCGGCACCCGTGCCATCGTGAACCTGCTGTACGGCGGCAAGCGCGTTAAAAAGCTGTCTATCTGAGGAGTGCGTTGTGGCACAGGAATATACTGTTGAACAATTGAACCATGGCCGTAAAGTCTGGGACTTTATGCGCTGGGACTACTGGGCCTTTGGCATTTCAGGTTTTTTGCTGATTTTGTCCATCGCCATTATTGGCGTGCGCGGGTTTAACTGGGGTCTGGATTTCACCGGCGGTACGGTGATTGAGATTACCCTGGAAAAACCCGTCGATATGGACGAGGTGCGTGTGTCGCTGCAAAAGGCGGGCTTTGAAGAGCCGCAGCTGCAGAACTTCGGCAGCAGCCGCGACATCATGGTCCGTATGCCGCCGGTGCATGACGCCAACGGCAGTCAGGAACTGGGTAGCAAGGTCGTTAACGTGATTAACGAATCAACCAGCCAGAGCGCGACGGTCAAACGAATTGAATTCGTCGGGCCAAGCGTCGGGGCCGACCTTGCTCAGACCGGTGCGCTGGCGCTGATAGCGGCGCTGGTGTGTATCCTGATCTACGTCGGTATCCGTTTTGAATGGCGTCTGGCGGCCGGGGTTGTTATCTCATTGGCGCACGACGTGGTGATCACTATGGGCGTGCTGTCGCTGCTGCATATCGAGATTGACCTGACCATCGTGGCATCGTTGATGTCGGTCATCGGTTACTCGCTAAACGATAGCATCGTGGTATCTGACCGTATTCGTGAAAACTTCCGTAAGATTCGCCGCGGTACGCCGTACGAAATCTTCAACGTGTCGTTGACGCAGACGTTGCACCGTACCTTGATCACCTCCGGGACCACCTTAATGGTTATCCTGATGCTGTATCTCTTCGGTGGCCCGATTCTGGAAGGCTTCTCGCTGACCATGTTGATTGGTGTCTCCATCGGTACGGCTTCTTCTATCTACGTGGCGTCCGCACTGGCGCTGAAGCTGGGCATGAAGCGCGAGCATATGCTGCAGCAGAAAGTCGAGAAAGAAGGGGCGGATCAGCCGTCAATTCTGCCGTAAGGCAATTGCACGTTGATAAACGAATCCCGGTCGCAAGGCCGGGATTTTTTTATTACAGTTGTCCGGATTTTGGTTACTCTCCAGTATCAACGTGAAATGACATGGAGAATTGCCAATGGCTGTCGTAACTCTTTCCCCCGTTGCTCAACCTACCCTCTGGCACGATGTGCCTTGCGTTACTCTCAACGATGAGACTTTGCGTCAACGCAGGGCTAAGGTACTGGCGAATATGCGTCAGCAGGCGTTAGATACGCTTATCGTGTATGCCGATAAAGAGCATGGCGGCAATTTCGAGTATCTCACCGGGTTTATTCCCCGTTTCGAAGAGGCTCTGCTGGTGCTGCATCAGGACGGTGAGGTGGTGCTGGTGTTGGGTAATGAGAACCTCAAGCTGGCAGGATATGCCCGGCTGGATAATCGGGTCATCCACGCCCCGTGGTTTTCGTTGCCGAACCAGCCGATGGAAACCACGAAAACGCTGGCGCAGTTGCTGCAGGATGCGGGAGTGATAGCGGAAAAGAGGATAGGGCTGGCCGGTTGGAAATTATTCACGGGTGTACCTGACGACCGTTCGCAGATGTTCGATCTGCCTGCTTTTATCGTTGATGCCATTCGCCAGGCCACCGGGCCGCAGGCGAAATTAACCAACGCCACCGGCATTTTTATCAACCCGGAAAGCGGGGTGAGAATCACCAATAATGCCAATGAGCTGGCGCACTATGAGTATGGCGCCAACCTGGCCTCCACGGCTATTATGACTGCCCTTAATACCATTGCTCCGGGTAAAACGGAAAAGCAAATTGGCGCGCTGCTGGCGGCGGAAGGCCAACCCAATAACGTGGTGATGATTGCTGCGACCGGCGATCGCTTTGCTCACGCGAATCTTTATCCCGGTGACAAGGTTATTCAGCATGGGGATAAATTCTCGCTGACCACCAGCTTCAAAGGCGGGCTAAGCAGCCGTGCTGCCTATGTGGTGGCGGATGAGAGCGAACTTGCGCCCGAAGTAGCGGATTATCTCGAGGTGGTGGCGAAGCCCTATTTTAATGCGGTGGTGACCTGGCTGGAAAATCTGCGTATCGGCATGTGTGGTGGTGATATGTATGCGCTAATCGAGCAAGTGTTGCCGAAGGCGGAGTATCACTGGCATTTGAATCCAGGACACCTGGTCGCTGATGAAGAGTGGCTGTGCTCGCCTATCGGACCCAATTCAACGGCATGCTTACAGAGTGGAATGATACTGCAAATTGACATCATTCCTTCCCGGGCGGGCTATGGTGGCGCAAGCATTGAAGATACCGTGGCGCTTGCTGATGGCGCGCTGCGTCAGGCGCTGGCGCAGAACTACCCCGAGCTTTGGCAACGAGTGGTCGCCCGCCGGAAGTATATTCGCGAGCAATTGGGTATCTTGCTTCCTGAAGAAGTGCTGCCATTTTCCAACACTGTGGGATACCTGCGTCCGTGGCTGTTAAGCCCCGAGCGTGCGCTGATTTGCACACCCTACTGACATAATGCTGTCAGTAGCCCTGTCATACACTCCTCCTGAACCCAAACAATGGACAGGAGGATGTATGAATAACGTGATTAACTGGTTTGAGATTCCGGTTGCGGATATGGATCGTGCCGTGGCGTTTTACGAGCCAGTGATGCAGGTGACGCTGAAGCGGGAGAATATGGACTGTGCTGAAATGGCGGTATTTCCTTATCAGGATCCTGCTCCCGGCGGCGCGCTGGCAAAGTTCGACGGAGTTAAGCCTTCCGATCAGGGATGCATTATCTATCTGCATACTGACAATCTGGCGGCTACGCTCGATCGTGTAAATTCGGCGGGCGGAAGCTGTGTTTTTGGCCCGCTTGAGCTGGCGGATGATATTGGCACTATTGCCCTGTTTATTGATAGCGAGGGTAATCGGATTGGCCTTCACCAACCAGCGTAAATGAGATAACAGAAATGAGCCGACGCGCCGACCGCCTTTTTCAAATCGTCCAGATCCTGCGCGGTAGAAGGTTAACCACAGCCGGGCTACTGGCCGAGCGGCTTGGTGTGTCGGAGCGCACGATTTACCGTGATATTCGCGATCTGTCGCTCTCTGGCGTGCCGGTGGAAGGGGAGGCAGGAAGCGGCTACCGACTACTGGCGGGCTACGATTTACCTCCGCTGATGCTAACGACCCAGGAGTCCGAAGCGCTGGTGGCGGCGATTCGGATGCTGCAGACTTGGGGCGGCGCGTCGTTGTCTCAAGCGCTGGAGTCGGCGCAGGAAAAAGTGCTGGCGATTTTGCCCGCGGAGAGTCGGCGCAAGGCGGAACAGTCGCGCTTGTTTGCTCCGGACTTTGGCGCTCAGGGCTACACTAAAGACCAGTTTGATTTAGTTCATCGGGCGGTTTCTGGTCAGCAGGCGCTGGCGCTGCACTATCGTGATGAGGCCGGAAACGTGTCGCAGCGCGAAGTGCTGCCGCTGGGGCTTTTTTTCTGGGGAGAACGTTGGCTGCTGGTAACCTGGTGCGAGCTGCGTGAGGATTATCGCTGTTTTCGCCTTGATCGGTGCCTGGATATTGTCATGACCGGGCGTCATTTCAGCGAACGAGCCGATCGTTCATTGAGCGATTTTATGCGTAAGGTGAGATGCGAAGAGCGCTAATGATGAGGTATCCCCGGCGCGGACGCCGGGGAAAACAGAGCAGATTAGAAGTTGTAACCGACTACGAGGTAACCACCCCAGCCGGTAGAACGGACGTTAAAGTCGCCGTTGCCGAAGTTCAGCTTAGCGTCGTCCGCCCATTGGCCACCGTTATGCCAGTAACGCGCCACGACAGAGTAGTGCCAGTGATCGTAGTTCAGGGCCAGGATATGGCTGGAAGCGATGGAGTTGCTGGTGCGCGCATGCTTGCCGTTCATATCATAGAAGTTGTCATCGCCCAGATCGGAACCCCAGTCAAAGTTGGTGAAGCCGATATAGCTCAGTGAACCGCCCCACAGATCGGTCAGCGGCACAAAGTATTTCACTTTGAAGCGGTAGCCGTCCCACTCATTTTCGTTGGACGCTGCGTAGTTCTGCCACTGGTATTTCGCATAGACGTTCAGGGACAGACTCATCGGCAGACCGGTATCGATGTCGGTACCCAGACCCATATACCAGGTGCTCTGACGACCGGACTTGTTGCGGCCCATATCGTAGATGTAGTTGTTCGCGAAATACCACTCTTTGAACGGACCGAAGCTGAGGTCAGTACCAGTCAGTTTGTCGATAGAGAAGCGTGGCTCAATTTCCATAAACAGCGGCGAACCGTGGTTCCAGATACCTTTTGCGTCGGTGTTACCACCGAAGAAGACCGGCGCATCCATATAGCCATAGAAATCAAACCAGTCTTTCTTGGCGAACGCTTCATATTCCAGATAGGTATCGTTACGGATCTGCGGCCCAAAACGGGTGTGATAGCTACCCACCACGTTTACACTCTGGTGCCACCAATCAGACAGATACTGCGGTTTGTCGTTTTCTGCCGCGCTGACAGAGAAAGATGCGGAGAGCGCAAGAGCGGCGCCCGCTGCCAGTAATGTTTTTTTCATAATGATGCCACTGTTTAAATTAAGCCTGAAGGCGTTAAAAGAATCGCCGAAGCGTTTCTAAATATTTCGTATTTCTGTGGCGTCTATTATAGGAATCATTGCTCACAAAAATATGTGTTGTTTCACATAACGAACATATACGTAATCGATTGCGTTCACGATTTTATGCATTTCTTGACAAAATGCCACTGAAATTCATAAATGCTGTCAATTTTTAGTGAACCGATCGGAAAATCTGTAAATGGATTTTCAGTGCAGGGAAGCGCCGGATGTTTGTGATATCCGGCGGAAGGTGTTACTGCATATTTGCGGGCTGAATATCGTGGATACGGATAAAACCAACTTGTTCCGGCGTGACGCCATTCAGGCGCAGTGGAATATCGACATCGCTGGGTGCCAGCGTGCTTGCCGGGGCGCTAATCAGCTGATCCTGCACGTTCACTTCCTGATAATTCTCAGTCGTACCGCTGATTTGTCCTGAAGCCACTGTTGCGCTAAATGCCGGCAGCGGATCGTTGGATTCGCCCTGAATGCGCAGCGTCAACCTGGTTCCGTCACCATCTGGCGTGATATTGAGCAGCGACATGCGCAGAGTACCGATCTGGCTGTTCAATCGCGCTGGCGTTTTTGCGTCCGGCAGCAGATAAACGCCGCGGGTCGATTTTGCATTCAGGACGTTTTGCTGGGTGATTTTTACCGTTTGCTGATTGAGCTGGGTCATCTCTTTGCTCAACGTACTCACGCTCTGGTTCATCTGGCGGACTTCGCTTTGCTGTGCACAGGCGCTGAGGGTGAAAAGGCTACCCATAATGGCCAGTTTTAAATAACGTCTTGTCATGGTTGGGATTCCGTTAACAGAGGATGCTTAATGGTAGACTGTTCGAGTAAGCGCACTATAGATCCTTTATCTCAAAAGCTCTTCCTTTGTTGTCGCGTCACTTCGCGGTAAACTACCTGTTAGTTTAATTACATGTCAGGACGCGCTATGCATTGCCCTTTCTGTTTCGCCGTAGATACCAAAGTTATCGACTCTCGTCTGGTGGGCGAGGGCTCTTCCGTGCGCCGCCGTCGCCAGTGTCTGGTCTGTAATGAACGTTTTACGACGTTTGAAGTGGCGGAGCTGGTGATGCCGCGGGTCGTAAAAAGCAACGATGTGCGTGAACCCTTCAATGAAGAAAAACTGCGTAGCGGAATGTTGAAAGCCCTGGAGAAACGTCCAGTCAGCTCTGACGACGTGGAAATGGCTGTTAACCACATTAAAACGCATCTGCGTGGGACCGGCGAGCGCGAAGTACCGAGCAAAATGATTGGCAACCTGGTGATGGAGCAGCTGAAAAAGCTCGATAAAGTGGCCTATATCCGCTTTGCTTCCGTCTATCGCAGCTTTGAAGATATCAAAGAGTTCGGCGAAGAGATCGCCCGCCTACAGGACTAAGCTATGCTGGACGAAATGTACATGGCGCGGGCGCTCAAGCTGGCCGCGCGCGGACGCTTTACCACTCATCCCAACCCGAATGTCGGCTGCGTGATCGTCAAAGATGGCGAGATCGTCGGTGAAGGTTTTCACTACCGTGCTGGCGAACCTCACGCTGAAGTCCACGCGCTGCGTATGGCCGGTGAAAAAGCCAAAGGCGCGACGGCTTACGTCACGCTGGAGCCCTGCAGCCATCATGGGCGTACGCCGCCGTGCTGCGAAGCGCTGATTGCCGCGGGCGTTTCTCGTGTGGTTGCTGCGATGCAGGACCCGAATCCGCAGGTGGCGGGGCGCGGTCTGTACCGTCTGCAGCAGGAAGGCATCGACGTCAGTCACGGGCTGATGATGAACGAAGCTGAAGCGCTGAATAAAGGTTTTCTCAAGCGGATGCGTACCGGATTTCCTTATATCCAGCTTAAAATGGGCGCATCGCTGGATGGCCGTACGGCGATGGCTAGCGGTGAAAGCCAGTGGATCACCTCGCCTCAGGCGCGTCGCGACGTGCAGCGTCTGCGTGCGCAAAGCCACGCCATCCTTACCAGCAGCGCAACCGTGTTGGCGGATGACCCGGCGCTGACCGTTCGCTGGGACGAGCTCAACGCCGAAACCCAGGCCTTGTACCCACAGGAAAATCTGCGCCAGCCTTTACGGGTTGTTATCGATAGCCAGAATCGCGTGACCCCACAGCATCGCATTGTGCAGCAGGCGGGTGAGACGCTGTTTGCCCGCACTCACGAAGATGCTCGTCAGTGGCCGGAAAACGTGCGCAATCTGCTGGTTCCTGAGCATAACGACCATCTCGATCTGGTGGTGCTGATGATGCAACTGGGTAAACAGCAAATTAATAGTATTTGGGTCGAAGCGGGGCCAACGCTTGCCGGTGCGCTGTTGCAGGCCGGGTTGGTGGACGAGCTTATCGTCTACATTGCGCCTAAACTGTTAGGCACCGACGCACGCGGATTATGCGCGCTACCGGGGCTTGAGAAACTTAACCAGGCACCCCATTTCAAATTCAACGAGATACGTCATGTAGGCCCGGATATTTGCCTGCATTTAGTGAACGCTTGATTTCCCCGGACAAAAGGGAAAGCAGTGCGCCGATTAATATGATAGAATCCGCCCCCCTTGCGGGGCCAAGTGAACCCGAAGGAAGAGTATGAACATTATTGAAGCTAACGTTGCTACCCCGGACGCCCGCGTCGCCATCACCATTGCGCGTTTCAACAACTTTATCAATGACAGCCTGCTGGAAGGTGCGATTGACGCCCTGAAACGTATTGGCCAGGTCAAAGATGAAAACATTACCGTTGTTTGGGTTCCAGGTGCGTATGAGCTGCCGCTGGCGACTGACGCACTGGCGAAAACCGGTAAATATGATGCGGTGATCGCGCTGGGTACCGTTATCCGTGGCGGCACTGCGCACTTTGAATATGTGGCTGGCGGAGCAAGCAATGGCCTGGCGCATGTCGCTCAGGACAGCGGAATCCCGGTAGCCTTCGGTGTTCTGACCACTGAAAGTATTGAACAAGCCATCGAGCGTGCTGGCACCAAAGCCGGTAACAAAGGCGCTGAAGCAGCGCTGACTGCGCTGGAAATGATTAACGTATTGAAAGCCATCAAGGCCTGATTTTTGTAAGGGGAATTCCGTGAAACCTGCTGCTCGTCGCCGCGCCCGTGAGTGTGCTGTCCAGGCGCTTTACTCCTGGCAGTTGTCCAAAAACGACATCGCTGATGTCGAATACCAGTTCCTGGCGGAACAGGATGTGAAAGATGTTGACGTTCTGTATTTCCGTGAACTGCTGACCGGAGTGGCGACTAACAGCGCGTACCTCGACGGCCTGATGAAGCCGTACCTGTCCCGTCTGCTGGAAGAGCTGGGTCAGGTGGAAAAAGCGGTACTGCGAATTGCGCTGTTTGAGCTGTCAAAGCGTAGCGATGTCCCGTACAAAGTTGCGATTAACGAAGCCATTGAACTGGCGAAAACCTTTGGCGCTGAAGATAGCCACAAGTTTGTCAACGGCGTGCTGGATAAAGCAGCCCCGGTAATTCGTCCCAACAAAAAGTAAACTCCAGGGCCGGATTTGCAGATTTTCTTTCCTGCAAATCTGGCCTTATTCTTTCTTTTGCTGAGGCATAACGTATGGCATGCGGCGAATTTTCCCTGATTGCCCGTTATTTTGATCGTGTTAAAAGCGCTCGTCTTGATGTTGAAACCGGCATTGGCGACGACTGCGCGCTCCTGAATATCCCCGAGAAAAAAACGCTGGCAATCAGCACCGACACCCTGGTGGCGGGAAACCATTTTTTACCTGACATCGACCCTGCCGACCTCGCTTATAAAGCGCTGGCGGTGAATCTGAGCGACCTTGCGGCAATGGGCGCGGAACCAGCGTGGTTAACGCTGGCCCTGACCCTGCCGGAAGCAGACGAAGCGTGGCTTGAAGCCTTTAGCGACAGCCTGTTTGTCCAGCTCAACTATTACGATATGCAGTTGATTGGCGGCGATACCACACGTGGGCCGTTGTCGATGACGCTGGGTATCCACGGCTTTGTGCCGACAGGGCGCGGGCTGAAGCGCTCCGGAGCGAAGCCTGGCGACTGGATTTACGTCACCGGAACGCCGGGTGACAGCGCCGCGGGGCTGGCGATTTTGCAGGACAGGCTTCAGGTTGAAGATGCGCCCGATGCTGATTACCTGCTGGCACGCCACCTGCGTCCGCTGCCGCGCGTTCTGCAGGGGCAGGCGCTGCGCGATCTGGCAACCTCAGCTATCGATCTCTCCGATGGCTTGATTTCCGACCTGGGTCATATTCTTAACGCCAGCAGTTGCGGCGCGCGCGTCGATCTCGATGCGATGCCGTTCTCCGAGGCTTTGCAGCGTCAGGTTGAAACGGAACAGGCGTTGCGTTGGGCACTCTCCGGCGGCGAAGATTATGAGCTGTGCTTTACCGTTCCTGAACTGAACCGTGGGGCGCTGGACGTCGCCCTCGCCAATCTCGGCGCGCGTTTCACCTGCATTGGCCAGATTCTCCCGGAATCGGAAGGCCTGCAATTTATCCGCGAAGGCAAGCCTGTCACGCTCGATTTTAAGGGATATGACCATTTTGGCGCGTAGTAAAGATGTGGCGAAAAGCCGCCTGAATATGCTTAACCCCTGGCACCTGCTGGCGACGGGGTTTGGTAGCGGTCTGAGCCCAGTGGTGCCCGGAACAATGGGGTCGCTGGCGTCGATTCCGTTCTGGTATCTGATGACCTTTCTTCCCTGGCAGCTGTACTCGCTGGTGGTGATGATGAGCATTTGCATCGGCGTCTATATCTGCCATCGTACGGCGAAAGATATGGGTACCCACGATCACGGCAGTATCGTCTGGGACGAGTTTGTCGGGATGTGGATAACCCTGATGGCTTTACCGACGTTGGACTGGCAGTGGGTCGCCGCCGGGTTTGTGATTTTCCGTATTTTTGATATGTGGAAACCATGGCCGATCCGTTGGTTTGATCGCAACATTCATGGCGGGATGGGGATCATGGTAGACGATATCGTCGCCGGGGTGATTTCCGCCGGGGTGCTGTACGTGATAGGTCACCACTGGCCGATTGGTCTTTTCTAAGCACAGTAAACTCCAGGTCAGCAGCTTCCCGGAGGCGGTGCTGCGCACCTGCCCGGGCTACCTAATCCGCAGATCGCGCAGGACCCGTAGCCCGGCTTAGCGTAGCGCGAGCCGGGAATCTTGTGGGAACAGAGCGCTACTTGAACCCGACAATCGGGTGCGGTTTATACGGCATCTCCAGCTTTTCAATCTGCTCCGGTGTGAGCGTTAAATCGACTGCATGTAGCAGCTCGTCCATTTGCTCCTGCCTCGATGCGCCGATAATTGGCGCGGCCACGCCGGGTTTGCTCAATAGCCAGGCCAGCGCGACCTGGGCGCGATTGGCGTCAAGCTCCTCCGCTACCTCGGCCAGGTTGTTGGCAATTAATTCATCGTTTTCATCCGTTGCGTTGTAGAGCGCCTTACCGACTTCATCCGATACCAGTCGGGCGGTAGTTTCTCCCCAGGGACGAGTCAGGCGACCGCGCGCCAGTGGGCTCCACGGCATCACCGCGACGCCTTCGCGGCTGCACAGCGGCAACATCTCATTTTCTTCTTCGCGGTAAATCAGGTTGTAGTGATCCTGCATGGTCACGAAGCGCGCCCAGTTGTTTTGCTCCTGCAACATCAGAGCCTGAGCGAACTGCCGGGCATGCATCGACGACGCGCCGATATAGCGAGCCTTACCCGCCTTAACCACATCGTTTAGCGCCTCCAGGGTCTCTTCAATGGGCGTGCTGTAATCCCAGCGATGGATTTGCAGCAGATCGACATACTCCATGCCGAGGCGGCGCAGGCTATCGTCAATGGAACGCAGAATCTGCGCCCGCGACAGGCCCTGCGGTAGATCACCCACCTGATGATAAACCTTGGTAGCAACGATAACCGAGTCGCGGCGGGCATACTCACGCAGCGCGCGGCCGAGGATCTCCTCACTGCTGCCGTCAGAATAGTTGTTTGAGGTGTCGAAAAAATTAATGCCGCCTTCCAGAGCGTGCTTTATCAGCAGGCGGCTGCTCTCTTCCGGTAAGGTCCAGGCATGGTTACCGCGATCCGGTTCGCCAAAGGTCATGCAGCCGAGGCAAAGCCGGGAAACGCGCAGATCGGTATCACCAAGGGGAATGTAATGCATAATGCGCTCCTGCTACTTTAAGGGGTATCCTTTAAGCATAGCAGGAGCACCAGGAGGGATTATGCTAGCCAGGTATTGATTTTGGCTTCTATACCAGCGGCATCCAGGCCGAGCTCGGCGTGAACTTCTTCCTGAGTCCCTTGCGGGATAAAGAAATCAGGCAGGCCCAGATTCAGCACCGGCACCACACGGCGACGGGCCATCAGCAGTTCATTCACGCCGCTACCCGCGCCACCCATAATGGCGTTCTCTTCCAGGGTCACCAGCACGCCATGTTCTGCGGCAAGCTGTAGGACCAGCGACTCGTCCAGCGGTTTGGCAAAGCGCATATCCACCAGCGTGGCGTTAAGATTTTCCGCCGCTTTTGCCGCTTGCGGCAGCAACGTGCCGAAGTTCAGAATTGCGATTTTCTCGCCTTCACGTTTCACCACGCCTTTACCGATAGGCAGTGAGGTCAGCGGCTCAAACGCTGCGCCGGTGCCGGAGCCACGCGGGTAGCGCACCGCGCTCGGACCCTCGTTATAGTGATAACCGGTGTACAGCATCTGGCGGCATTCGTTCTCATCACTCGGGGTCATAATGACCATATCCGGAATGCAGCGCAGGAAAGAGATATCAAACGCGCCCTGATGGGTCTGACCATCTGCGCCGACAATCCCCGCGCGGTCGATAGCGAACAGTACCGGCAGCTTCTGGATGGCGACATCGTGAATCACCTGATCATAGGCGCGCTGCAGGAAGGTAGAGTAAATTGCGACCACTGGCTTATAGCCGCCAATTGCCAGCCCGGCGGCAAAGGTCACCGCATGCTGCTCAGCAATCGCGACGTCGAAATACTGGTCGGGATATTTTTTGGAAAACTCGACCATCCCGGAACCTTCGCGCATCGCTGGCGTAACGGCCATCAGTTTGTCGTCCTTGGCCGCGGTTTCGCACAGCCAGTCGCCGAAGATTTTCGAGTAAGAGGGGAGGCCGCCGCTGCTTTTTGGCAGCACGCCGCTGGTGTGGTCGAATTTAGGCACCGCATGGAAGGTAATCGGGTCTTTTTCGGCTGGCTCATAGCCGCGACCTTTTTTGGTCATAATATGCAGGAACTGCGGCCCCTTGAGGTCGCGCATGTTCTTCAGCGTATTGACCAGACCGATAACATCATGACCGTCCACCGGTCCAATGTAGTTAAAGCCCAGCTCTTCAAACAGCGTCCCCGGAACCACCATCCCTTTGATGTGTTCCTCGGTGCGTTTGAGCAGCTCTTTAATCGGCGGTACGCCAGAGAAAACCTTTTTGCCGCCTTCGCGCAGCGTGGAGTAGAGTTTTCCAGAAAGCAGTTGCGCCAGATGGTTGTTTAGCGCGCCCACATTTTCGGAAATCGACATTTCATTGTCGTTCAGCACCACCAGCAGATCGGGTTTGATATCGCCCGCGTGGTTCATTGCTTCAAACGCCATCCCGGCGGTGATTGCCCCGTCGCCGATCACGCAGACCGCACGGCGCTGCTTATCTTCTTTCGCGGCGGCGATAGCGATGCCGATCCCGGCAGAGATAGAGGTAGAAGAGTGGCCGACGCTCAGGACGTCATACTCACTTTCTCCGCGCCACGGGAAGGGATGCAGGCCGCCTTTCTGGCGAATAGTGCCGATTTTGTCACGGCGACCGGTCAGAATTTTATGCGGGTAGGCCTGGTGGCCGACGTCCCAGATAAGACGGTCGAACGGCGTGTTATAGACGTAGTGCAGCGCCACGGTTAGCTCTACCGTGCCGAGACCAGAAGCAAAATGCCCGCTGGAACGGCTGACGCTGTCCAGCAGATAACGGCGCAGTTCATCGCACAGTTTCGGTAGGCTATCTTTCGGCAACAAACGCAACTCCTGGGTGGAATCCACCAGCGCCAGGGTCGGGTATTTGGCAATATCAAAACTCATCAGAGACTCATTTATTGTTTATTTATCACGCTGAATTATGTAATTCGCGAGCGCTTCCAGTGCCGTAGTATCCAGAGATTGCGCGGCCAGCTCATTTAGCGACTGGCGGGCGTCGGTAATCAGGTCATGGGCCTTTTTCCGGGCTTGCTCAAGTCCCAGGAGAGCGGGGTAGGTACTTTTTCCCAACTGCTGGTCGGCTCCCTGACGTTTGCCAAGGGTCGCAGTATCCCCTACCACGTCGAGAATGTCATCCTGGACCTGGAAGGCGAGGCCGATATTTTCTGCGTAACGATCAAGAGCTGGCAGCGCCCTGCGACCGGGTTCACCCGCGCTCAGCGCGCCCATTCTCACCGCCGCGCGAATGAGCGCTCCGGTTTTGTGGCGATGGATGCGTTCCAGCGCCTGCAGGTCAACCTGATGCCCTTCCGCTTCCAGATCCAGCGCCTGACCCCCGCACATTCCGGCGATGCCGCTAGCCTGCGCCAGTTCAGAAATCATTGCCAGACGATTGCGGTCCGCGACTTCTGGCATCGGCGCATCACTCAGTATAGAAAACGCCAGCGTTTGTAGCGCGTCCCCGGCAAGAATTGCGTTCGCTTCACCGAATTTTATATGGCAGGTCGGCTGGCCGCGGCGTAAATCGTCATCATCCATGGCCGGCAGGTCGTCGTGTATCAGTGAGTAAGCATGAATACATTCGACGGCAGCGGCGGGGGCATCCAGCGTGGTACGGCTAACGCTAAACATGTCGCCAGTAGCGTAAACCAGAAATGGACGCAGGCGTTTGCCGCCTAATAATGCACCGTACTGCATCGCTTCGACCAGCGGAGTGTTCTGAAAGGGCTGCGGGGCGATAAAGCGGCGCAGCGCTTCATTGGCCTGCTCAACGCATGCCTGTAGCTGTTGCGGGAAGTTCATTTATTCAGCGTCCGGCGTAAAAGGCGTGAGCGGCGCGTCTTCGCTATCCGCCAGCAAAATTTGTACGCGCTGTTCGGCCTGCTGCAGTTTTGCCTGCCCCTGGCGGGCCAGCTGTATTCCGCGCTCAAATTCGCCGAGTGCGTCTTCTAACGGTAGTGAGCCGCTTTCCAGACGAGTGACTATTTGCTCCAGCTCGCCCAAGGCGGTTTCAAAGCTGGCCGGGGCTTCATTTTTCTTTGGCATAGTGAATATAGACTCTTGTTATGTCTCGATGGCTATCAATATGGTAACGAAGTCGAGCGGTTAATCAAATAACGCGCAATGCCAGGTGAAAAGCGTCCAATAGTGGTATACTCCGCGCCCTGGATGCAGACGCCGGTTGCGCCTGTACAACTTTTTATGCTCAAAGCCCAGTCGGGCTTGCCAACGAACTATTGTCGCCATGAAGTTTATCATTAAATTGTTCCCGGAAATCACCATCAAAAGCCAATCTGTGCGATTGCGCTTCATTAAAATCTTAACCGGGAACATTCGTAACGTTCTCAAAAACTATGATGAGACGCTTGCCGTCGTTCGTCATTGGGATCATATCGAAGTCCGGGCAAAAGATGAAAATCAGCGCCTGGCTATTCGCGATGCGCTGACGCGTATTCCGGGTATTCACCATATTCTGGAAGTCGAAGACGTTCCTTTCACCTCGCTGCACGATATTTTCGAGCAGACGCTGCCGTTGTGGCGTGAAACGCTGGAAGGTAAAACCTTCTGTGTGCGCGTCAAACGTCGCGGTAAGCATGAGTTTACCTCTATCGAAGTGGAACGCTACGTCGGCGGCGGTCTTAACCAGCACATTGAAACGGCGCGCGTAAAGCTGACTGACCCCGATATCACGGTGAACCTGGAGATCGAAAACGATCGTCTGCTGCTGGTAAAAGGGCGTTATGAAGGTATCGGTGGTTATCCCATCGGAACTCAGGAAGACGTGCTGTCGCTGATTTCCGGCGGTTTCGACTCCGGCGTTTCCAGCTATATGCTGATGCGTCGTGGCTGCCGTGTGCACTACTGCTTCTTTAATCTCGGCGGCGCTGCGCATGAAATCGGCGTACGTCAGGTGGCGCATTATCTGTGGAACCGCTTCGGCAGCTCCCACCGCGTGCGTTTTGTGGCGATTAATTTCGAGCCGGTGGTAGGCGAAATTCTTGAGAAAGTCGACGACGGCCAGATGGGCGTCGTGCTCAAACGTATGATGGTCCGTGCGGCGTCGAAAGTCGCTGAGCGCTACGGCGTGCAGGCGCTGGTAACCGGCGAAGCGCTGGGGCAGGTTTCCAGCCAGACGCTGACCAATCTGCGCTTAATCGACAACGTCTCTGATACGCTGATCCTGCGTCCGCTGATCTCACACGATAAAGAGCACATTATTAACCTGGCGCGTGAAATCGGCACCGAAGATTTTGCCCGCACGATGCCGGAATACTGCGGCGTTATCTCGAAGAGCCCGACCGTGAAAGCGGTGAAGGCGAAGATTGAGGCGGAAGAAGAGCACTTCGATTTCAGCATCCTTGAGAAAGTGGTGGCGGAAGCGAATAACATTGATATTCGCGATATTGCCCAGCAGACCGAGCAGGACGTGGTGGAAGTGGAAACCGTCAGCGGTTTCGGCCCTAACGACGTTATCCTCGATATTCGTTCTGTTGATGAGCAGGATGAAAGGCCGCTGAAGGTAGAGGGTATCGATGTGGTTTCCCTGCCGTTCTACAAGCTGAGCACTAAATTCGGCGATCTCGACCAGAGTAAAACCTGGCTGCTGTGGTGCGAACGTGGCGTCATGAGCCGCTTGCAGGCGCTGTATTTGCGTGAGCAGGGCTTTGAGAATGTTAAGGTGTATCGTCCGTAGATTTTCCTGACGCAGGCGTAAGCATTGAAAACGGCAACCCTGGATTGGGTTGCCGTTTTGCATTTACTCGTAATAGTTATAAATTCCCGCCGCCATCACCAACTGTGATGCGACTTCATGGGCTTTTTCACGCCCAACCAGCAAATCAATGATCTTCAGTGCGAAATCAATTGATGTTCCCGGCCCCTGACTGGTGAGCAGGTTAACCCGCGGGTCCCAGACGACGCGTTTGTCTTGCCATTGTTCGGTGGGGATTTGCTCTTTCAGCGTGGGAAAACCGGTCATATTGCCGATTGGGAAGAGGTTATGCGGTACCAGCACGGTGGCCGCCGCGGCGCAGATCGCCGCGACAATACGCCCGGAAAGATGAAACTGGCGTACCGTTTCTACCAGCAGCGGGCTATCGCGGAAGCACTCTGCACCTTTAATCCCGCCAGGCAGAACGATGATGTCAAAATCGCCGTCGGCAACTTCGACCAGCGGCGCATCTGCCAGCAGTTTGACGCCGCGCGAACAAACGATCGTCAGGTTGCCATCGCTGGCGACGCTTGCTGTGGTGACTTTTACGCCGCCGCGAACGAGTAAATCGATGGTGGTGACCGCTTCGGTCTCTTCGCTACCAGGGGCGAGGCAAATCAGTGCCGACGCGCTCATATTCATTCTCCTTACGCTTAACCTGTTCAAATAGGCGGGCATTTTCCGGTACGGCTATGCCGTGGGCACGGGCGCGTTTGAGTAAAAAACCGGTGATATAATCGATTTCCGTATGACGCTGGGCGAGAATATCCTGCAGCATTGAGGATGTATTTTCTGCCGTACTTTCAATGACCTGATGAATATAGAATAACAGGTTTTCCGGCGAGGTATGCATCCCTTCACGTTCCATGACCGCGGCGACTTCATAACAGATAGCGGCAACCTCTTGCGGATATTTACGTAATTCACCGTTCTGGCAATTTTTTAACGCCGTTAGCGGGTTAATGACGCAATTTACCGCCAGCTTACTCCAGGTTGCGGGATAAATATTGTTATGCCAGGCGACGTCGGGCAGCACGCCCTGTAAGACATCGGCAAGGTGACTGTAGTCCTGCGGATAAACTTTTGCCGGGCCAATATGGCTGGTACCGTTGGCAACGTGGACGATAACGTTGCCATCGCGTCGGGCTGCCTGGGTGGTCGAGGCCATCAGCAGCGGCTGTTTGACGCTCTTAAGCTCATCAACGGTACCCATGCCGTTATGCATTAATAAGATAGGTGATGAAACAGGTAGGATTTCGCTGAGATTTTTCACCGCATTGGAGACCTGCCAGGCCTTGAGCGTGACCAGCAGCAGGTCGCTGCTGGCGAGAAAATCAGGATCGTTAGCGGTGAATGATTCATTAAACACACTACCGTCGGTTTCAATCACATTAACACTACAGAATGGCTGTGGGACGCGTAACCAGCCCTGGACTTCATGTCCGTGTTTGTACAGCGCAGTTAGCCATAACTGTCCCAGTGCACCGCATCCGAGTACGGTTACTTTCATTATTCCTCCTCACCTGTAAGTGCAGCATCAGGTGCTCATGGCTAAAGTATAGCGTTATCAGTTATCCTTTCGGGATAACAAGTTGAGTTATGTCGCGTTGTGGGTATTATGCAACGCAAAAGAAACGGAAGGAGAGGAAAAGATGCCATCTTTCGATATTGTCTCTGAAGTCGATCTTCAGGAAGTTCGAAACGCTGTAGAGAACGCAACCCGTGAAGTTGAGTCGCGTTTCGATTTTCGTAACGTTGAAGCGAGCTTTGAGCTGAACGAAAAAAACGAGACCATCAAGGTCCTCAGCGAATCTGATTTCCAGATTAATCAGCTGCTGGATATTCTGCGCGCCAAGCTGCTAAAACGCGGAATTGAAGGTAGTTCTATCGAGGTGCCGGATGAGTTCGTGCATAGCGGTAAAACCTGGTTTGTTGATGCGAAGCTGAAGCAGGGCATTGAGAGCTCGATGCAGAAGAAAATCGTCAAACTGATTAAAGACAGCAAGCTGAAGGTGCAGGCGCAGATCCAGGGCGAAGAAATTCGCGTGACTGGTAAAGCGCGTGACGATCTGCAGGCAGTCATGGCGCTGGTGCGCGGCGGTGATTTAGGCCAGCCGTTCCAGTTCAAAAACTTCCGCGATTAATATATTGATATTGCTGTGTTTTGTAGACCGGGCAAAGCGTTAATCGCTGCCCGGCTAAACACGAGCATCAGCCAGAAGCGGGTTACCCCGCTTTTTTTACGCCCCTTTGATGGCCTGCTCAACCTCAAAGCGGTTAGTCAATTTACTGTCGATTTTGATGTACACCGAACGCTCTTCCGCAACCACCAGAGCCTCTTTTACACCTTCTTTAGCTTGCAAGCGCGCCTGCAACATTGCATCGGCCACAACATCGTCTGGAATTTCTACTCGTAAACTGCTGACATATGGCGGCTCGCTCATGGTGCTGGCTACCAGTAACCACAGCATAGACAGCAATGCTCCGAGCAGGAATACGGTTTGCGAGTCAAAGAAGCCATCCACCCAACCGCCGAGAGCCCCACCAATTGCCACGCCGAGGAATTGGCTAGTAGAGTAAATTCCCATTGCGGTGCCTTTATATCCGGCAGGTGATTCTTTACTGATTAACGAGGGCAGTAGCGCTTCCAGCAGGTTAAACGCAAGGAAGAACAGTTGAACGCCGGCCACCAACTCCCAGAAGTATCCCCCAGCTCCCCAAAGGACAATTTCAGCTATCAGCAAAATAGCCACGCACAGCATGAATACGCGCTTCATTTTGCGCTTCACTTCGGCGTAGATAATAAACGGTACCACGGCGACAAATGAGACCAGCATGGTGACCAGATAGATTTTCCAGTGCTCAGCGGCAGGGAAACCGGCGGCCTCCAGCTGACCCGGAAGGGCGACGAAGGTGGACATCAGCATGATGTGCAGGCACATAATGCCGAAATTAAGCTTCAGCAGCTTTGGCTCCGCAAGCACTTTACGAAAGCAGCCTTTTACCATCCCGGACTCGCGATTTAGCACGTGATTGTGGCTGTTAGGCACCACCCACAGAGTGAGCAAAATACCGAGCGTCGCCAGGACGGCAATCATCCAGAACAGGGCTTGTAGGCCAAGCTGATGAGTAACAATGGGCCCGAGAACCATAGCGATAGCAAAGGTGACGCCGAAGCTGACGCCAATAAAAGCCATGGCTTTGGTACGATTCTGCTCGCGGGTTAAATCAGAAAGCAGCGCCATCACCGCTGCGGCAATCGCGCCGGAGCCTTGTAGCGCGCGGCCAAGAATGATGCCCCAGATGGAGTCAGAGAGGGCGGCGATAATACTGCCGATAACGAAGATTAACAGGCCGCCGACGATCAGTGGTTTACGACCAATTCGGTCAGAAAGCAGGCCGAAAGGCACCTGAAATATTGCTTGAGCCAGCCCATAGATACCAATAGCCAGACCAATGAGTGCTTCACTTGCGCCCTGTAACGCCATGCCATAGGTGGTCAGAACCGGGAGGACCATAAACATGCCAAGCATGCGCAGAGAGAATACGGTCCCCAAACCCCAGGTCGCGCGCAGCTCGCCTGGCGTCATTTTGTTATCGTTCATTACCACCTCAATATAAAAACTGCGACTAGTGTAGTGGGGGGAACCTAAAGCGTAAATAAATGTTTGTTTAACAGATATTACGGCAGTGTTGCATGATGAGGTGGGTGGGGTAGAGAGAGAAAGAAACCAGTGGAGGAGCCTCCACTGGCGCGCAGAGATTATTGGCAGTTGAAGTCAACCCACTGACCGCCTGCATCGGCGGATTTAACGCACTGTTCAACCCAGTAAACGCCGTGGAGTCCGGCTTCGACGTTCGGATACCAGAAAGTCTCCAGGAACTCACGATCGCCGCGATCCATTGCGTCCATGGCGATAGCGTAGCGGCGGTAGAGGTTAGCCCAGGCCTCGAACAATCCTTCCGGATGGCCTCCGCCGATACGATCGTCCGCCAACGCTTGCTGACTCAGATAGGGCATCCCGCGCTCAAGAACGCGTGCCGGTTCGCCCTGTACCTCATAGCTGAGCTGATTCGGGCGCTCATCCCACCATTCGATACTGGCTTTTTCCCCGATAACGCGCACTTTCTGTGAGTGCATTGCGCCGCTGTTGACTGCGCTGGTCCACAGAGAACCGACTGCGCCATTGTTATATTCCATCAGTACAAAGGCGTTATCTTCCAGCGGGGCGCGGGATTTGACAAAGCTCTGGCGTGAGCACATCAGCCGGGTGATGTTGAGATTTGGCACCATCGTTTCCGCAATAAACAGCGGGTGAGTTGCCAAATCCCCCAGCACATAGCTTGGCCCCGCATATTTTGGCGTCACGCGCCAGCGGGTAGATTCAGCCTGCAGTTCGACGGCTTCATTATGAAAACCGTGGGCAAACTGCATGTTAATAATGCGGATCTCACCGAGCATCCCTTCGGCGATCATCTGACGTGCCTGCTGGATCATCTGGTGTCCGGCATAGCCGTAGGTCACACCGATGATTTTATTCTGCTTTTTACTCAGCGCCAGCAGTTCGCGAGCTTCATCGGCGGTAAAGCACAGCGGTTTTTCACAGACAACGTGCAGCCCGGCTTCCAGCGCCGCTTTGGTGATGGCGAAGTGGGTATTATTTGGCGTGGTCACCGAAACGGCCTCAATACCGTCAGGACGTTTGGCCTCTTCTGCAAACAATGTTTGATAATCGGCGTAGCAACGCTCTGGAGCGATTCCGAGCTGCTCGCCAAATTGACGCCCGCGCGCGGCATCTATATCGAGCGCACCGGCCAGCAGGGTAAAGACATTGTCGCGTAGCGCCGCGCAGCGGTGGCTATAGCCAATTTGGCTGGTACCGCCGCCGCCGACCATTCCCCAGCGCAGGGAGCGAGATAAGGGTTTCATGCCGTTTAACATGATGGTGCTCTCCTTTATAGATACTACGGATTTCAGAGGTTCGTGTACCCGCGCTCTTAGAGCGCAGGTGTGGTTTCTGGGCAATTCCAGAACAGGTTTTACATTTCTCCACGGGCTTCGCGTTCTTTCAGCTCCTGCATAATCTGCGGGTACTGCTTATCCAGCCGGTAAAACAGCAGCGTAATAATGACCAGGATCCACAGGAAGAAAGAGCCGTAGAGGTAAACGTTGTTAATCATGTCGATAGCGCTTTGCGGCTGAACGCCTGAGCCGCTACTGGAGCTGACGTAGCCCGCCATACTCAACAGGCCGGAGATAACCGCAGCGGCAACACCCGCGCCGAGCTTCGTTCCGACGGAACCGGCGGAAAAAATCATTCCTTCTTGCCGGACGCGAGTTTTCCACTGGCCGAACTCAACGGCATCGCCGCAGAAGCCGAACAGCACGGCGTTCAGCGGCGCGAAGCCAATACCGCGAATAATCGCGTTCGCCAGCGCCCAGTGATAATCATCGGAGTTAAACATAAACAGCACCTGCCCGATGGTCGCCAGCACAATGCCGCATAATGCAACATTGCGCTTACCGTATTTGCGGATGGGGACGGAACTGAGGAAGGTGAAAATGATGATACAGGCCGTTTCGGCAACGAAAATGGAGCTATAGAAGGTATCGTCGCCCAGTACGTAGCGGCAGTAGTAAGGCAACGCGATCCCAACCACGGTGTAGTAAACGCTCTGTGCTGTCCACAGGATTGCGCTGGCCCAGAAGTACTGGTTACGAAAGAGCGCGGAGAGCTGTTTTTTAACAGGGATATTCCCCTGTTTTTCTCGCGCTTTGATAACGACTTTCTCTTCACATTTGTAGAAGCAGAACAGCAGCAACAGCAGCGCCAGAAAAGCCCAGATAGACATGGTTTTGATCCATGCGGCCTGATCGTCGCCGAAATATTTCACCAGTGGCAATGTACAAGCTACAGCGAGAATACGACCGAACGGCGACATCGACATTCTGGTGATGCTGAGCATATCCCTTTCCCATGAGTCGCGAGTCATCATGGCGGAAAGGCTGCCGTAGGGAAGGTTGATAGCGGTGTAGCACACGGTGGTACAGAAGTTATAAGCCACCAGCAAATAAAGAAACTGTAGCGTGCTGGTGGTTTGCGGAACGGTAAATAACAGGATCGCGGAAACGGCATAGGGAATGCTCATCCAGAGCAGCCAGGGACGCGATTTACCCCAGCGGGAGTTGGTGCGTTCGACCATCAAACCCATTATTACATCGGAAACGCCGTCAAACAGACGGGAGATCAGCATCACCAGACCGACGGTGGCGATGCTGATTCCTACGTAGTCGGTATAGAACAGGGTTAATACGGTGCCAATCATGCCGAAAACGACGTTGCAGGCGGTATCGCCGCCGCCGTAAGCAATGCGGGTGGTCCAGGTTAGCTTATCGCCGCGCGCCGCTGCGGGGGAGAGAAGGATCTGCTGTTCACTCATGGTCTATTCCTTTGTCGGGGGACAAGTAAGTACCTCAGTGCCAGTTCCGCCGGCACAACCTTATCCTGAATGTCAGCCAGAACATATGGAAATATTTATTTCATTTCAATGGTTATTTGAAATTTAATTTCTGTATATGCGAGGGGGATCGAAAAATGAAAATATTGCGTCAGTGATTTTACATTCACAACCATTAAATTAAGTTGATTGATAAGGTTATTAATCAGGTTTTTGATGAGTTATTTATTTGTTTACTGTATTGAATTGGCGCTTTTAGAGCGGAAAAATGAGAGGTGAATCGATAATTCTAGTGGCTATATTTTTTCATTTAATAAATAAATGAAATTTATTTTTCTTTAATTGATGAGGCAAGCACGATGCCAGGCCGTGCCTGCCTGAGCTTAACGTTTTATTGCGTGCTCCTGATAGCCGTTGCGGATGTAGTGGATTTTGTCGTTGAGTCGGCGGCAAAAATGCCTTTGGCAGTGAGTCCGACCACAGTAATCGCGGCGGGGATCCCCAGAATTAAAAATACGCTCTCGAAACTGAGATCCAGCGCCAGCATTTCAGCCCCGGCAAAGGCGCTAAGGATCGCGCCCATACGGCCAACGCCGTGCATCCAACTGGAGCCGGTGGCTCGTGCCTCAGTCGGATAATAGCGGGCGGAGAGCGCGTTCATACCGGTATTCGCGCCGTTCAGGCAGGCTCCGCTGATAAACGCCAGCAGGCAGATGAGCGCAAAGCTTGCCGCCGCATAGCCCATTGCCATTGTGAACAGTCCGCCGACCGCGTAAATCAGCCCGAGCGCCCGATGCGGGTTGATCCGGTCCATCAGCCAGCCTGCAAACAGCGAACCAATGGTTCCGCCCGCCTGATACATCGCCGTCATGACCGCCGCCTGGCTGACCGTCAGACCGACCTCTTTGACCAGCGTCGGCAGCCAGCTGCCGAGGAGATAGACCAGAAACAGCCCCATAAAGTAGACGAGCCACAGCATCAGCGATCCGAATCGGTACTGGCGGGAGAGCACGATACGCATCGCGTTACCATTCACGGGCTGTGTCGGGAAGGTAAACTGGGCATCATCGGCGATTTGCCCGGGGTAGAGGCGCTGCAAAACTGTCCGAATACGTTCGGCCGGTGCGCGCTTAACCACCAGAAAGCGCACCGATTCAGGTAAAAGCCAAATAAGTACCGGAGCGAATAGTACCGGAAGAATGCCGCCAAGCATCATCAGCGAATGCCAGCCAAACTGTGGGATCAGCCATGATGCGGAGAAACCGCCTGCCGCCGCGCCAAAAGTGAAACCACAAAAAATGACTGTGATAAGAAACGAGCGCTGGCGTTCCGGGGCGTATTCCGACACGAGAGTACCGATATTCGGCATCGCGGCACCCAATCCCAGTCCGGTCATAAAACGAAAGAACATCATTTGCTCAATGTTTTGTGAAAAGGCGGTGGCAATGGTCCAGAAACCGAAGAAAAATACGCTATTGATGATGATTTTTTTCCGCCCCAGCCAGTCGGCAAGCGGGCCGGAGAAGATAGCGCCCAGCGCCAGGCCGATCAGCGCGGCGCTAATCACAAAGCCGAGTTCGTGATTGCTCACTCCCCACTCTTGTTTGAGCGTCGGGGCAATAAACCCCATGATGGCGATATCAAAACCGTCCAGAGCAATCACGCAGAAGCCTAAAAACACCACCAGTTTCTGGAAGCGGCTGAGCGGGTTAGTGTTAATTAACTCCCTGACGTCCAGGCGTTGAGTCTGTGTCATGGGATCCTCCTTATGCGCAAGGGCGCAGATAAGACTGCGCGGCATTGAACAGCAACTGGGCACGAGTAAGCGCAGGCAGCGCACCCTGGTCACCACTTAAGGGAACCTCCAGGGAGACCGGCAGCGTGTCTGGAAGCGCCGCCATCAGACCTCGCAGATCAAGCCCGCCTTCGCCGGGGACTTTACGTGCTGCACGGGCCTGGTAAATAAGCTCTTGTTCATCAACGGGCGCCTGCGGCGAGGCATCGCAAAGCTGCATATAGTTGAGGCAATTTTGCGGCAGCGTGGCAAGCGTGGAGAGTGACTCGCCCGCTCGCCAGAAATGGATAGCATCGATCAGTATGCCGATATCTGAGCGACCGCTGGCGTTGATCAACGACTGGGCCTGGGCGATGGTGCGTAAATGGGTCCAGGGCATCGGTTCCAGATTCATGGTTAAACCATACTCCTGGCCGGACTCGGCGAGTCTGGCCAGGTTGTCTGCGCTGCGTGCCTGATTTTCATCATTTCCGGCGACCAGTACCTGCCTGGCCCCCAGGCGTGCGGCGGTATCGAGGAATAATCGCAAACGGGCATTGAGTGAAAAATCTGGCGTCAGGCGAACAATTTCGACGTCCGAGACGCGAATGCCTGTTTCCATCAGCGCCGACAGAGTGTCGCGCACGGCAGGGGTATTACCGAGCATGTCGTAATCCGGGTCGGTGGGCGTGGCGGGAAGCAGGCGCAGACCGACGTGGGTAAATCCGGTTTGTGCTGCGATCCGCACCTGTTCCGGTGGCGGGACGTCGAGTAGGGTAAGCGCGGCGAGTGACAGGGTTCGCATGTTCATAAAGGACTCCAGTACAGTTGCAGGTTGTTGTTGTTATGTGTATTGCCGTCCCTGGTAAGATGTCGTTTACTACATTGTTTTTGTTATGTTTACTGCCAGTTTTTTACCGACAAGATAGCCAAAGGTCATGGCCGGTCCGAGCGTGATACCGCCGCTAGGATAGAATCCCTGCATCACGCTCGACATATCGTTGCCGATAGCGTAAAGGCCAGCAATCGGCTGCTGTTGAGCATTCAGTACCTGTGCGTTTTCATCAGTTTGCAGTCCGCTGAAGGAGCCCAGAGAACCGGGAAGAATACGCACGGCATAAAAAGGTGCATGGCGCAGCTCGCCGAGGGTCGGATGGCCGGAATGGCTGGCATCACCCTGTGCGCGGTTGTATGCTGACGCGCCGCGCTGAAAATCCTCGTCTTCTCCTTTGTTGGCAAAGCCGTTAAAGCGGGCTACTGTTTCCGTTAATTGCCGCGGATCGATTGCACACTGTTGTGCCAGTGCCTCCAGCGTTTCGCCGCTTTGCAGGTAGCCGGTTCGTAACCAGGCTGTCGGTGAAAAGGGAAAGGGGCGCGCGTGGCCTAACCCATAGCGGTGCAGCGCACGACTGTCTGCTATCAGCCACGCCTGAGGCGCTTCACCCGGTGGAGTCGCATCCAGCAGAGCGGCAATAAAATCGTGATAGGAGTTAGCCTCGTTGGCGAAGCGTTTGCCGTTGGGCAGAACGGCGATAAAGCCTGGCTTGGCGCGTTCAACCAGATGCGGAAATACCAGTTGCAGACCGCTGGCGAGGGTCACGCGCGAAACTGGTGCCCAGGCCATGGCGTGTCTGAGTGAGGCATCAAACTGGCCTCCAGCTGATTCGCCGAGCCGAATGCCATCACCCTGATTACCCGGCGGTGCAGCGGAAAAATGACCGTAGCCGCTGGCGGCATGAGGCACATTTTGCGCCAGGCGCTGCCTGTCGTGAGGAAATCCACCGCAGGCGAGGATCACCGCCCCGGCGCGAACGTCTATCTCACCGCTGTCGCTGCGTAATACCGCACCCTCTATGCCTTTGTCGGAAGTGAGCAGTCGTTCTACCGGCGCGTTAAGCTGAAAATTAACCCCGGCATCCAACGCCGAACGCAGCAGGCGAGCAACCAGCGCATTGCCGTTAACCAGATGCTGCCCGCGCCCGGCGCGAAGCCGCTGCCAGCCGTGGCGTAACAGGCGGCGGGTTGCGTATATCGCCGAGCGCGGCGAGCGGGTGGCGTTAAAAAAATGCGCCATGTCCGTGCCGCCAGCGATGCCCATGCCCGCGAGGCTGATGGTTTCCAACGGCGGACGCAGGCGATGCAGCCAGTCACCGAGTAAGCGCCCGTCAAAAGGCTGCGCGGTGACCGAACGCCCACCCTGCGCATAGCCCGGCGAATTGTGGAAGTCCGGCATTTTGCTGCCGGATAGAAACTGTACCACCGTGTGACGTCGGAAGAAGTCAATCATCTCCGGGCCGTACTTTAAGAAAGTGAGCAGGCGAGCGTCGGCAGGTTGCCCATCCATCTCATGCCGGAGATAGGTGAGCGGCTCATCGAGATCTTCTTCAATGCCTTCCTCGCGCGCCAGCGGATTGCGTGGGATCCACAGCCATCCGCCGGACCACGCGCTGGTGCCGCCAATCACTGACTCTTTTTCCGCAACCAGCACGCTGGCACCACCTAGCGCGGCGGTGACGGCGGCAGAGAGACCCGCCGCGCCGGAGCCGACCACCAGAACATCCACGTTCATCTGCCCGCTCATGCCTGACTCCTTATTGCAGTGGTGAAAAATCAGTGGGGCGCAGGAGAACTGACTCCAGGCGTTCGACGGCCGCCAGCTCGCGGTTCTTGCGTGAGAAAGTGAGCCAGCGTTCGTCTTGCGCCATCCGAGCACGGCGCACCAGACGATCGTCGAGGCTCTCGTAGGCCCAGATATGCACTACCTGATTGACCACGCCAATTTCGGTGAAGAAAAAGCCGATCAGCTTGCCGAGGTGCTCGGTCTGGACGGCGTAAGCGTCGCTTTTGTACAGCGCCAGCCAGTCGGCCATTTTCAGCGGATTGATGGTGTAGGTACGTTTTTCATAAATCATGGTTTTCTCCAGTTTACAGTGCGTGTTGTTGTGCCATATGGCTGGCTGAGAGGTAGCCGAAGGTTAGCGCCGGGCCGAGGGTGATGCCGGGGCCGGGATAGGTTCCGGCCATGATCGAATCCATATCGTTGCCGACGGCATAGAGCCCTTTAATAGGCAGGCCTTGTTGATTAACCACCTGGGCATCGGCGGTGGTGACCAGCCCGCGTGAGGTACCGAGATCGCCGGTATAGAGCGTAACGGCATAAAATGGCGCGTTCGTTAGCGGGGCGTTACAGGCGTTTGGCTGGTGGCTCGGATCGCCCATTGCGCGGTTATAGCTGTTACCGCCTTTGGCAAACTCAGGGTCAAGTCCCTCGGCGGCATCATGGTTATAGCGGGTCACCGTGTCGTTGAGCACCTGCGGGTCCAGCCCTATCTGTTGCGCCAGCTCAGCAAGAGAATCGGCTTTGCGCAGATAACCTGCTTTCACCAGCGCATCGTTATTCACCGGGGCCGGTCGCGCCAGGCCAAGGCCGTAGCGCTTCATGGCCTGGGCATCGCAAATCAGAAAGCAGGGCGCATTTTCAGCCCGGCTTTGCATGGCGCTGGCAAAGTGGTGATAAGAGTTTGATTCATTGACGAAGCGCACCGCGCGCTGGTTGACGGCAATAACGCCGGGCTTTGCCCGGTCGGTGACGAGATGGGGAAAGCGCTCTTCAGTACCATCAGGACGACGTAAAACCGATACCGGGGCCCAGAAAAAGTTGGAGGATAAATTCGCGCCTTCGCAGGCGTGAACTGTTGCCGCCAGGCGAAATGCGGCACCGTCGTTGGCGGTAGGCGACATGGTGTAGTGCTCGCGGGTTTTGGGCCGATATTGCTCGGCCAGCTCACCTGCGGCAAACCCTCCTGCAGCCAGCACCACGCCGCAGCGGGCTTCCAGGGTTTGCTTCTGACCATCATGCTCAATTTCGACGCCGGTCACTTCACCGTTGCGTTCGGTAAGCGAAAGCACGTTGACGTTGAGCTTGAGGGTCATGCCTTTACGAAAGGCGAGTGTCGCCATGCGGGCAACCAGCGCGTTGCCCATTGCCAAACGGGTACCGCGATGGTGCTTGAGGCGGTCGCGGCCGAAGCGCAGCAGCAGCTTGCTACAATGCGACAGCGAACGCAGGGAACGACGCATATCTAGAAAGTGCTGGATATCGACGCGGTTAACCATCATCCCGCCAAACAACAGCATTCCCGGTGGCGGCGCGCGCAGGTCGCGAAAATGCTCTCCCAGCTCCCGCCCGTCATACTCCACCACTTCCAGCGCCCGGCCTACATCAACGGCACCGGGCTCATCCGGGTAGTAATCCGGCGAGAGCGGGCGCAGGCTATATTTCACCGCTCCCTCTTTTTCCAGAAACGCCAGCGCCTCGCGACCGGAAGTGACAAAGGCGTCGACCAGATCCTGGCGATAGTTTTGTTCGCCGATAATGGTATACAGGTAGGTTTTAATCTCCTGTGAAGGGCTGTTTTTTGCCGGTTTCCGTGCCTGATCGCTATCGTGGATCCATACTGCACCGCCGGAAATCGCCGAGGTACCGCCAAACTGAGGGGCTTTTTCCAGCATCAGTACCGACAGCCCTTTACAGCAGGCAGTCACCGCGGCGGCAAAGCCCGCGGCGCCGCTGCCGATGACAATGACATCCCAGCTTTTCATGCCGCCGCTCCTTGTTCATGCGGGATTGCGCCAATGAACTCTCCCATCAGCTTCATCTGTGCCAGCGCCATTTCCGGCCCGGTCTGGATGATGCAGCCGCGATGTTGAGCAAAGGTGAGTAATGGTGTTATTACCGGTGCGGTGACTACGTCCGCGACGTGAGTAGATGGCTGGAGCGTTTCCAGTAGCGCTTGCGGTAGCGGTAAGGGATCAAAACCGGTCATTCCCGCAGGGGAGCCGTTGACCACTAAATCAAGGTCCGCGAGCGTTGCGGGCAGCTCGGTGAGATGAACCTGTGGAAAATGAGTTGCCAGACGATTGTGTAGTAACTGAAGGGTTGCCGGATTCTGGTCATAAAGCGCCAACTGGCTGATGCCTGCTTCGCAGAGTCCCCACGCAATTGCGCTGCCGACGCCGCCGCAGCCGGAGAGCAGCGCGCTTTTACCCGCGGCATTGAATCCGTGCGCCTGAGCGGCGAGTTGAAAGCCGACACCATCGAGCATATCGCCCTGTAAACGACCATCTGCCAGCTTACGGATCACATTCACGGCGTTGAGGTGACGAGCGCGCGGCGTTAGCTCATCCACTAGCGAGGCTGCACGCTGTTTATGCGGGACGGTGACCAGCACGCCGCTCATGTTGTGCCAACCGCGTAGCGTTTTCAGGTAATCGGCGACGGCGTCGGGGGCGATATCGACCGGGATCATGATGCTGTCCATCTGCTGGTCAGCGAAGTAGCGGTTGAAGTTCTCCGGCGATTTAACCTGGGTAATCGGATGGCCGATAACGGCGACAACCTGCGTAAATCCACTGACCATTTCAAACCTCATTTTGTTAAATGAATGTTGTGAAAGTATTTCAGTGGAAGCTGAGAGCGGCAACGCAGAATTCGACCATATTGGTTGTTAATCGCACCATCACTGCGATAATCGCGCTAAACTGATTGTATTGTTGCGAAAGTGTGAACAACTATGCAAAACGAAATACATTCCCGCGATCTGATCGTCGGCCTGCAAAAAGGACTGGCGTTGATTCAGCTGTTCTCTAAAGAGTTTCCAAGGCTCACCGTACCGCAGGCGGCGAAAATGAGTGGGCTGACGCAAAGCGCGGCGCGGCGGTTTCTTCTCACACTGCTGCACGATCGCTATTTGCAGACTGACGGACGCTATTACTGGCTAACGCCCAAAGCGTTACGTCTGGGGCAGGCGTATGTTGATTCAGCACAGTTCCCGCGCATGGTAAGGCCAATTGTTGAGTACATTGCCAGCCGAACCGAAGAACATGCCTCGGTCGGCGTGATTGATGATGATGAACTGGTGTACATCGCTCGCAGCAAACATACGCCGTTTAACTCGACCTCCGTGCGTCTGGGGGAGAGGGTGCCGATTTACTGTACTGCCGGAGGGCGGCTGTGGCTGGCTTCGTTGCCGGAAGCTGAATGCGAAGCCGTATTGCAGCGGATTAGGCGCGAGCAGCGAACGCCGTATACGGTGACGGACGTCGCGGCGCTGATGGAGAAAATCGCCCTGGTTCGTCGCCAGGGATATGCCTCTATTGAGCAGGAGTTTGAAATAGGCATGCTGGTGCTGGCGGTACCGTTGTCTGACAGAGAGGGGACTTACTGGGGAGCGCTGAGCTTAACCAGTCATCTGTCGCGTACTTCCCTTGAGGCGCTATGCCGTGACCACCTCGATTTGCTCTATAGCGCGCAGGTAATGTTGGTGGGATAACCCAGAGAGGAAACGGGCAGGTTCAGAACCTGCCCGTTGTACTATTACGCGTTCGCGCCGTCGATAAAGCTGTTCCAGTCCGCTCCCGCGTTATTGACGAAATTTGACCAGCTATTTGCCGCGGTGTTCACAAAGCCATTCCAGTTGTTCGAACCGGCTGACACGAAGGTGTTCCAGTTCGATTGACCGATAACAAACTTGCCAAACTCTACCGCGCTGTCAATGACGAAGTTGGCGAAGGCAGCACCCGAGGTGGCAACAAACGATCCAAACCCCAGCCCGGAGTTCACTACAAAATTCGTAAAGCCGGTGGCAGCGTTCATCAGATTAAAACCACCTGAAACATATTCCATTTCGCTGAATGTTAACTCTTTCATTTTTATTCCCTTATAAAACGGATTGCTATAAGTGAACCACTCGCTCACCGTGAAAGACTAACACCGTTAAATAAAGGCAAACCAGCCAGAGAATTAAGCATGATACTGATTTATTTATTATTTTTATGTGAACCTAATGAGCGAACGACTAATGATGGTTTTACCGGATATGAAATGATGTCGGTGATTTTTCATCTGAAGTGAATTCAGGTAGGGGAGGGGGAGTCAGACTGGCGGACAAAAAAACAGCCCCCGGTCTTGCGAGCGGAGGCTGTTGAGCGGCTACTGAAGATGAACTTATCTGACCATCGTCAGCAGGTTATGTGAATCTGGCACCATGAAGTCAACGGACATCATCACTGATAGCGCGGTAATGGCAACGATGGAAAAGACGAACAGCTTGCGCGCCCAGACTTTATCATCCACCACTTTATAACCGCGCAGCGCCATCCCAAGCCACCAGACGCTTACTGCCGCAGCGACAACCAGATATTTATACCCAGCGTAGCCGCCCAGAGAGAGCATCAGCGTCGCGACGGCAAAAGCGATGATGTAAACGGTGATATGGTTTTTAGCCACTGAAATGCCTTTCACTACCGGCAGAACCGGAATATTCGCCGCTTGATAATCCTTGAAGCGGAAAATCGCGATGGCGTAAGAGTGAGGCATCTGCCACAGGCTGAAAATTGCCAGCAGAATGGCAGCACCGCTGTCAAAGTCACCGGTCACCGCGCAGTAGCCAATCACCGGCGGCGCAGCGCCGGAGAGAGAACCAATCAGCGTGCCGTAGACGGAGTGGCGTTTCATATACAGGCTGTAAACGCCGACATAAACGACAAACCCCATCACTCCCAGCCAGCAGGCCAGTGGATTAGCGCCAAACCACAGAAGCATGAAGCCAGCAATACCCAGCAGGGTGGCGTATACCAGCGACGTTTTTGGCGAGATCAGCCCTTTGACCAGCACCCGGTTTTTCGTCCGTTCCATCTTTCTGTCGATATCACGGTCGATATAGTTGTTGAAAACACAACCCGAGGCGACCACCAGGGAGACTCCAAGGAGCGTCCAGATGAACAGCGGATAGTCGATGTGGCCTTTGGAGGCCAGCAGGAAACCGCCGATCACGGAGATCAGGTTGCCAAAAATGATGCCTGGTTTCGTTACTTGCAGGTATTGCTTAAACATACTCGCCGCTCTTAGTGCATCATCATGTTGTAGTTCAGGTTCCACATAATCCAGATGGAGCCGACAACTACGATAGCAATGATGATTACGGTGAAGATAAATGCGGTCAGGTTCCAACCTTCGTCCGACTTACTGTTCATGTGCAGGAAGTACACGAGATGTACCACAATCTGCACAACTGCAGTAATCAGGATGGTTCCCAGAATAACCGCATGCGATGCGGAGCCACTCATAACCATAGCAAACGGGATAACCGTCAGAATGATCGACAGGATAAAACCTGTCATGTAGCTCTTTACGCTGCCGTGAGAAGCGCCGTTATGATCGCTAGAATGACTCATTACATTGCCCCCATCAGATAGACTACAGAGAACACGCAGATCCACACTACGTCCAGGAAGTGCCAGAACAGGCTCAGGCACATGATACGGGTGCGGTTAGTGCTGGTCAGGCCGCGACGTGAAACCTGTACCATCAGCACCGCCATCCAGATAAGACCCGAGGTCACGTGCAGACCGTGGGTGCCGACCAGCGCGAAGAATGCTGACAGGAATCCGCTGCGATCCGGGCCCATACCTTCAACAATCAGGTGATGGAATTCATAGATTTCCATCGCGATGAACCCTGCCCCGAAGAGGAAGGTCAGCGCCAGCCAGGAAACCACCTGGCTCTTGTTGTTTTTGTACATGGCGATCGCCGCCATGCCGTAGGTGATGGAGCTGAACAGCAGCAGAGCGGTTTCAACCAGAACGAACGGCAGTTCGAAAATATCTTTACCTGTCGGGCCGCCCGCCGTGCCGTTCACCAGAACGGCATAGGTTGCGAACAGAGTGGCGAAGATAATGCAGTCGCTCATCAGGTAGATCCAGAAACCGAATACCTTCATCGGTCCTGTATCATGGTGCCCGTGTTCGTGCGCGTGGGCGTTATGCGCAAGAGTATCAGTTGCCATTTTTCAGCCCTGCTTTGTTAATCTCATCGAAATGCTGATTTTCCAGTTTTTCGACTACTGCAACCGGCACGTAGTAATCCACGTCCTCGTCAAAGCTCTTAATAATCCAGGTCACCAGGATACCGACGAAGCTTGCAATCGCCATCCACCAGATGTGCCAGATCATTGCGAAACCAAACACCGTTGCGAAAGCAGCAATAACGATGCCCGCGCCGCTGTTTTTCGGCATATGAATCTCTTCATAGCCTGCTGGTTTCTTATACGCATCGCCTTTTTCTTTCATTTCCCAGAACGCATCGCGCTCGTGGACGTTCGGAACAATAGCGAAGTTATAGAACGGCGGAGGAGAAGAGGTTGCCCACTCCAGAGTACGGCCGCCCCATGGGTCACCAGTCAGGTCGCGGTTCTGTTCGCGATCGCGAATGGACACATAGAACTGAATCAGCTGGCAAAGAATACCGCAGGCGATCAGCGCTGCACCGCAAGCTGCAACAACCAGCATTGGGTGGAACTGCGGGTCAATCTGCTGGCTCAGGCGACGGGTCATACCCATAAAGCCCAGCACGTACAGCGGCATAAATGCAACGAAGAAGCCGATGATCCACAACCAGAAAGCGCGTTTGCCCCAGGTTTCGTTCAGCGTAAAGCCAAAGGCTTTCGGCCACCAGTAGGTCAGACCTGCGAAGCAACCGAACACCACGCCGCCGATGATGACGTTATGGAAGTGTGCGATCAGGAACAGACTGTTGTGCAGCACGAAGTCTGCGCCCGGTACCGCCAGCAGAACGCCGGTCATACCACCTACAGAGAAGGTCACGATAAAGCCAATCGTCCACAGCATTGCAGAGTTGAAGACGATGCGGCCCTGGTACATGGTAAACAGCCAGTTGAAGATCTTAACCCCGGTCGGGATGGCGATAATCATGGTGGTAATACCGAAGAAGGCGTTTACGTTCGCGCCCGCACCCATAGTAAAGAAGTGGTGCAGCCAAACGATGAACGACAGAACGGTAATACACACTGTTGCCCATACCAGCGAGGTATAGCCAAACAGACGCTTACGCGAGAAGGTTGCAGCGATTTCGGAGAAGACACCGAATACTGGCAGAACCAGGATATACACTTCCGGGTGGCCCCAGGCCCAAATCAGGTTAATGTACATCATCATGTTGCCACCCATATCGTTGGTAAAGAAATGGGTGCCCAGGTAGCGGTCCAGGGTCAGCAGCGCGACGGTGACGGTCAGAATTGGGAAGGAGGCGATAATCAGGATGTTGGCGCACAGAGATGCCCAGGTAAATACCGGCATCTTGAACATGGTCATGCCAGGGGCACGCATCTTGATAATCGTCACGAAGAAGTTAATACCGGTTAACGTGGTACCAATACCGGAGAGCTGAAGCGCCCAGATCCAGTAATCGACCCCGACTCCCGGACTGTACTCGATTCCCGATAGCGGCGGATAGGCCAACCAACCGGTCTGCGCGAATTCACCGACGCCCAGAGAGAGGTTAACCAGAATCACGCCCACAACGGTGAACCAGAAGCTCAGGTTGTTAAGGAATGGGAAGGCAACGTCGCGCGCACCGATCTGCAGTGGAACCACCAGGTTCATCAGACCGATAACAAACGGCATCGCTACGAAGAAGATCATGATAACGCCGTGGGCGGTAAAGATCTGATCGTAGTGGTGAGGCGGCAGGAAGCCTGCTTCCCCGGCCGAGGCCAGCACTTGCTGGCTACGCATCATTACGGCGTCAGCAAAGCCACGCAGCAACATCACGATTGCTACGATAACGTACATGATACCGAGACGTTTGTGGTCAACCGAAGTCAGCCACTCGTTCCATAGGTAGGACCACTTACCGAAGTAAGTAATAGCCGCCAGAAGCGCCAGTCCCCCAAGGATAATCGCAGCCACCGTAACCACAATAATGGGTTCATGGTAGGGCACTGCATCCAGTGTAAGTTTTCCGAACATCGTTTTCTTCCTCGGCCCCTTAGTGAGCGGTTTCCGCGTGGCTCATGTCCATGCCTTCCATTCCTTCGTGCGCTGTGTGCTCGCCTTCAGGTTGGGACATATCCATGCTCTTACCGTGAGACATAAATTTGTTAACAACATCTTTGAACAAATCAGGTTTCACGTTAGAGAAGTATTCCACTTTGTTGTATTCGCTAGGCGCTGCCAGTTTGTCGAACGTATCCATAGAATCCATGGCATTCGCAGACTGTTTTGCTTTCGCTACCCACTGATCGAAGGTTGCACGATCCGGCGTGGCGATAGCTTTGAACTTCATTCCAGAGAAGCCCGGGCCGCTATAGCTGGCGGAGATACCGTCGTAAGTACCAGCTTCGTTCGCAATGAGGTGCAGCTGAGTCTGCATCCCGGCCATTGCGTAAATCTGGCTGCCTAAACGTGGGATAAAGAACGAGTTCATCACGGAATTGGAGGTCACTTTAAAGTGTACCGGTACGTTCGCCGGGAAGGCGATTTCGTTGACGGTAGCAATACCTTGTTCCGGATAGATGAAGAACCATTTCCAGTCCATCGAAACGACTTCGATAACGATTGGTTTTTCATCGTGAGCAAGCGGTTTGCTTGGCTCTAATGCGTGAGTTGTTTTCCAGGTCAGAACGGCCAGGAACAGGATGATCAGAATAGGAACCGTCCAGACCACAGCTTCAACTTTGTTGGAGTGTGACCAGTTCGGGCTATACTTCGCATCTTTATTGCTCGCACGATACTTCCAGGCAAATCCTACTGCCATCAAGACGGCTGGAATAACGACAATCATCATCAGGCCAAAGGCCGTCAGAATCAGAGAGCGTTGCTCCAGTCCAATCTGTCCTTTTGGGTCGAGGAGCGCAGAATCACAACCACTGAGTAATACAGTACCTGCGATTAATGACATCCATCCCAAACTTTTATTGTATTTCCTAAGTCTCATTGAACGACCTCAATTCCACGGAATCTGGTGGCGCTTAAAGTGTACGGGCATTTTACGGGAAGGTTGCATTACTGTAAACATCATTGGATCTGTGTCTGTTCCGTGTTAGCGGCTTCTGCTTGGTTTGTCACATATGTTACGGAGTGTGACATAATAGCTTGCAAAGCTTGATTTATGAGGGATTGATAGCGAAAGAGATAAGAATGGAGTGACTTATAAGAGAATGAGTATAACCATACGTAAAATAAAACAAATAATTAACAATTACGCATCAAATAAAAGACGTGATAAAAGCGGAAAAATAAATCACGCGAGCTGAATCGGTTAAATTTTTTATAAAACAGAATGAAAGTTGTCAATAATTTCCAGAAATCTAAAACGCACAAAACAACAAATGAAGTATGATGAATATAAAATCGTTAATAAGACGTTATAATTACGTTTCGTAATTACAACGTCCCCTAACGTTTCCTGGATGATTTAAATCAGCTCAGTTTTGCGTAACGCCAGATAATCAAGGAGAGCACCGAGCAAAATACCGCCAACGGCTGTTAGCACGGCGATCTCCAGCAGGCCAGCAAGGAAGGAAAAGTTGGTGTAATCCAGCGCATTTAGCACCAGTAAAAGCAGCCATATTGACAGCATCAAACACCCTATCGCCAGAATCATTAATGCCAGCGAATAAGTCTGTGGAAAGTGCGTGCGTGGCATGAAACTCTCCGAGCGCTGGGTATGTTCCAGCGTCCGTCGGCAGACCAGCAGCAGTAAAATCCCCGGCACAGCGGCAACCACAGAGAAGAGATAGAACGTAGGCCAGCCGTGCGCTTCAACAAACCAACCCGCAATAGGGCCGACGTACACGCGCCCGACGGCGGAAAGTGCGGAGAGCAGCGCAAATTGTGTGGCTGAGAAGGATTTATTGCACAGCGTCATCAGCAGCGCGACGAATGCTGCCGTACCCATCCCGCCGCACAGGTTTTCGAAAAACACCGCCGTCGCCATCGAGAAAAGGTGTTTATCGGTAATCGACAGCAGCCAGTAACCGGCGTTGGACACTCCCTGCAAGAGACCAAAAATGAACAGCGCGCGGAACAGCGTCAGGCGCTGCATTAATACTCCACCATACAGTGCGCCAACAATGGTGGCGAACAGGCCCAGCGTTTTATTGACCATACCCACTTCGCCAGCATCGAAGCCGACGCCGCGAATCAGGAATGTCGTGGTCAGGCTCATGGCAAAGGCGTCACCAAGCTTATAAAGGACGATCAGCAGCAGAATCAGCCAGGCGTTATTGCGCCCAAAGAAGTCACGCAGCGGCGCGGCAACGGCCTGCTCCAGCGTTTTTGGCACCGGAATAACATCGCTGGGCTCCGGGGCTAACAGGGTGGCGATGATGCAGGGGATCAGCAGTGCGGCCATCAGCCAGTACATCCCCTGCCAGCCTAACCAGCGATCGGCAAGCCAAAGGGCGAGACCGCCGGAAACCAGCATCCCCAGGCGATAGCCCAGTACGCTAATCGCCGCGCCGGTACCGCGTTCTTCCGCTGCCAGCACATCCGTTTTCCACGCATCGAAGACGATATCCTGAGAGGCGGAGCAGAAGGCGATAACCACCGCCAGCGCCGCCATCCAGCGCAATTGCGTGGACGGCTCAAGGAATCCCATTGCCGCAATAGCGATAAGTAACAGGAACTGGGTAGCTAACAGCCAGCCGCGACGACGACCAAGAAAAGGCGGCGTGTAGCGGTCCATCAGCGGCGACCAAAGAAACTTAAAGACGTAGGCCTGGCCGACGAGGGAGAAAAAGCCAATCGTTTTTAGATCGATATTCGCAACAGTCATCCAGGCTTGCAGCGTACCGGATGTGAGGGCGAGGGGTAACCCAGAAGCAAAGCCAAGGATCAGCAAAATGGCCGATTTAGGCTGTGTGAAAATGCGTAAGTAATGATTGGACATAAGGTATATAGCGCAAACCCGGCGCGAGGCCGGGTTTGCGGTTAATTAACGAGCGTTTTGTTTGATGAAATCGTGAATGCTGGTGTCCTGTGCCATATCGGCGATGGTATCGGTCAGGACGCTATTAACCGCATTGGCAATATTCTGATTGGAAGCCTGGAAGGCGCCTTCAACCGAGTAATTGGCGCGGTAGTTTTTGGTCATCTTCGTGCCGTTTGCAGCGGTCGCAATGATAGCAATATCGGCTTTGGTGGAGATGTTGTAACGCACGTTGCCCTGAGAGACGTCGGCATACAGATTGTTAACAATAATTTGCAGGTCGACCGCGCCTTTCGGCCCAATCATATAACCACGTGACGTCATCTGTTTCTCCAGCACTTCCTGCAGTAAGAAACGCAGATCGCGGGAGGCCGTCAGCGTGACCTGCTGGTTGTCGCGAGTGACTTTTGCCAGCGCCTGGTCCGGACGCTGATCGGCGCCGTTGATGCTGACGGTCACGCCCATCAGGCTTGGATCCTGCTGCGGCAGGGTTATTTTTGGTGAAACATCAATAGTGGTCGGCGGAGTGGCGCATCCGGCCAGCATAAACAGCGCGACCAAAGGAAAAAGAATTTTCTTAAACATGTTCAGGGTCTCAACGCGTGGTGGAGTGGTAATTGAGGAAATTCCCGTCATCATAACATCGCCAACGGCAAGGGGAAGTAGCAACGCATGTAAATTCATCGTCTTGTGCGTTTTCTGTTCTTGCCTCATTTATTATCATGATTTTGGCGGCTGTTCTGACGGACTGAGTGAGTAAACCCGATACTTTTGAATGAAAATATCGGAGGAATGCTAATTTTTTGTTGTTTTCCCCTAATGGAAGCGGTAAAAGCGGCTAACATTTAAAGGGAATGGCGGCAATACAGCGTTGTCGGAGGAGAAAATTCATGATGATACGTGAACAGATCGAAGCAAAACTTAGAGCAGCGTTCGACCCGGTGTATCTTGAAGTCGTGGATGAAAGTTATCGCCACAACGTTCCTGCGGGCTCTGAAAGTCATTTTAAAGTGGTGTTGGTGAGCGATCGCTTCCTTGGCGAGCGTTTTCTCAATCGTCATCGCATGATTTATGGGACGTTGACAGAGGAACTCTCAAGCACCGTGCATGCTCTGGCGCTGCATACCTATACGATTAAAGAGTGGGAAGGACTGCAGGATACCATCTTCGCTTCTCCTCCTTGTCGCGGAGCTGGAAGTATCGCGTAGAAATCGCATTTGCAACCGCTGGAGCTTTTCCAGTATGTTGCGTGAAGATTTATCAGAAAACGGCCTACGGGCCGTTTTGTTTTGCCTGGAAAACATTCAGCTTGAGCGTTTTTACAGGCAGATTTGCTCGGGAAATGTGAAAAATGCCGCAACAGTGGGCGACAACCGTTCTCGACTCACAAAAGTGATGCCGCTATAATGCCGCGTCTTTTATTATGAATGTCTTCGGGATGATTCTGACGACAGGGAATGTGTTTCTGATTTGAAGAGGGCATCCCGGTTCTGCGAAGCAACCTACACGCGCTTCCAGAGTTGACCGAGCACTGTGATTTTTTTGAGGTAACAAGATGCAAGTTTCAGTTGAAACCACTCAGGGCCTTGGGCGCCGTGTAACGATTACTATCGCCGCTGACAGCATCGAGAATGCTGTCAAAAGCGAGCTGGTCAACGTAGCGAAAAAAGTTCGCATTGACGGCTTCCGTAAAGGCAAAGTGCCGATGAATGTCGTTGCTCAGCGTTATGGCGCTTCTGTTCGCCAGGACGTGCTGGGTGACCTGATGAGCCGCAACTTTGTTGACGCGATCATCAAAGAGAAGATTAATCCGGCTGGCGCACCGAACTACGTTCCGGGCGAATACAAGCTGGGTGAAGATTTCACCTACGCAGTAGAGTTCGAAGTCTATCCGGAAGTTGAACTGCAGGGTCTGGAAGCAATCGAAGTTGAAAAACCGGTTGTTGAAGTCACTGACGCTGACGTTGATACCATGCTGGATACCCTGCGCAAGCAGCAGGCTAACTGGAAAGATAAAGACGGCGCTGTTGATGCAGAAGATCGCGTCACCGTTGACTTCACCGGTTCCGTTGACGGCGAAGAGTTTGAAGGCGGCAAAGCGTCTGACTTCGTGCTGGCGATGGGCCAGGGTCGTATGATCCCAGGCTTTGAAGACGGTATTAAAGGCCACAAAGCGGGCGAAGAATTCACTATCGACGTGACCTTCCCGGAAGAGTACCACGCAGAAAACCTGAAAGGTAAAGCGGCTAAATTCGTTATCAACCTGAAGAAAGTTGAAGAACGTGAACTGCCGGAACTGACTGAAGAATTCATCAAGCGTTTCGGCGTTGAAGATGGTTCTGTAGCGGGTCTGCGCGCTGAAGTGCGTAAAAACATGGAGCGCGAGCTGAAAGGCGCAGTACGTAACCGCGTTAAGTCTCAGGCTATCGAAGGTCTGGTAAAAGCTAACGATATCGACGTACCGTCTGCACTGATCGACAGCGAAATCGACGTTCTGCGTCGCCAGGCTGCTCAGCGCTTTGGTGGTAACGAGCAACAGGCTCTGGAACTGCCGCGTGAACTGTTCGAAGAACAGGCTAAACGCCGCGTTGTTGTTGGTCTGCTGCTGGGCGAAGTGATTCGTACCCACGAGCTGAAAGCTGACGAAGATCGCGTAAAAGGCCTGATCGAAGAGATGGCTTCTGCTTACGAAGATCCGAAAGAAGTTGTTGAGTTCTACAGCAAAAACAAAGAGCTGATGGACAACATGCGCAACGTCGCGCTGGAAGAGCAGGCTGTTGAAGCCGTGCTGGCGAAAGCTAAAGTGTCTGAAGCGGCCACTTCCTTCAGCGAGCTGATGAACCAGCAGGCGTAATTTCGCCCCAAGGTTTAAGGTTTGAGCAAAAACCCGTTGCCGAAAGGCGGCGGGTTTTTTATTGCAATGATAGCCTTAGGATGAGTGCGAAAAGCCGATTTCAGTGATAGCGTTACGCCAAAAGGTTGTTATGCTTGAATTATGGCAATGCCATCCCCATAACCGAGAGACGTAACTGCATCGGCATGATCATGCTTTGTCATAAAGTATGCATATATGCACTTCTGCCTGAGGCAGAAATTCTGGCTGATAATCCGTCCATAAGGTTACAATCAGTGCAGCGGTTTTTTTCAAATTAATCCAGGAGACGGAAATGTCATACAGTGGCGAACGAGATAACTTTGCACCCCATATGGCCCTGGTGCCGATGGTCATTGAACAGACCTCACGCGGCGAACGTTCATTTGATATTTACTCCCGTCTGCTCAAGGAGCGCGTCATTTTTATGACCGGCCAGGTAGAAGACCACATGGCTAACCTGATCGTGGCGCAGATGCTGTTTCTGGAAGCGGAAAACCCGGAAAAAGATATCTACCTGTACATTAACTCGCCGGGTGGGGTGATCACCGCCGGGATGTCTATCTACGACACCATGCAGTTTATTAAGCCTGACGTCAGCACCATCTGTATGGGGCAGGCGTGCTCAATGGGCGCGTTCCTGCTGACTGCCGGGGCGAAAGATAAACGTTTCTGTCTGCCAAATTCCCGTGTGATGATTCACCAGCCGCTGGGCGGCTACCAGGGCCAGGCGACGGATATTGAAATCCACGCCCGTGAAATCCTGAAAGTGAAAGGGCGCATGAATGAACTGATGGCGCACCATACGGGTCAATCCCTTGAGCAGATCGAGCGCGACACCGAGCGTGACCGCTTCCTTTCTGCCTCGGAAGCAGTGGAATACGGCCTCGTCGACTCCATTTTGACTCATCGTAATTGATGCCCTTGGCGCAAGGGTGCCGCTATACTTGTTTGAAAGAGGGCGGCACAACGCTTGCGAGCGGTTTGCGCCTGAGAATGGCATTTGCGTCGTCGTGTGCGGCACAAAGAACTTAATAAGAGGTTTGGACTCATGACAGATAAACGCAAAGATGGTTCGGGCAAACTGTTGTACTGCTCTTTTTGCGGCAAAAGCCAGCATGAAGTGCGTAAGCTAATCGCCGGGCCATCCGTGTATATCTGCGACGAATGCGTTGATTTATGTAACGACATCATTCGCGAAGAAATCAAAGAAGTCGCGCCGCATCGCGAGCGCAGTGCACTGCCAACTCCGCACGAAATTCGCCACCATCTTGACGATTATGTTATCGGCCAGGAACCGGCGAAAAAAGTGTTGGCAGTGGCGGTATACAACCACTACAAACGTCTGCGTAATGGCGATACCAGCAATGGCGTTGAACTGGGTAAAAGTAACATTCTGCTGATCGGGCCGACCGGTTCCGGTAAAACGCTGCTGGCGGAAACGCTGGCGCGCCTGTTGGATGTTCCGTTCACCATGGCTGATGCGACCACCCTGACCGAAGCTGGTTATGTGGGTGAAGACGTTGAGAACATCATTCAGAAGCTGTTGCAGAAGTGTGATTATGACGTGCAGAAAGCGCAGCGCGGCATTGTCTATATCGATGAGATCGACAAGATTTCCCGTAAATCGGATAACCCGTCGATTACCCGCGATGTTTCTGGCGAAGGCGTGCAGCAGGCGCTGCTGAAGCTTATCGAAGGCACCGTTGCTGCCGTACCGCCGCAGGGCGGGCGTAAGCATCCGCAGCAGGAGTTCTTGCAGGTTGATACCTCCAAGATTCTGTTTATCTGCGGTGGCGCATTTGCCGGGCTGGATAAAGTCATTTCCCACCGCGTAGAAACCGGTTCAGGTATTGGTTTCGGCGCGACGGTTAAGGCTAAATCCGACAAAGCCAGCGAAGGCGAGCTGCTGTCTCAGGTTGAGCCGGAAGATCTGATCAAATTTGGTCTGATTCCGGAATTCATCGGTCGTCTACCGGTGGTGGCAACGCTGACAGAGCTGAGCGAAGAAGCGCTGATTCAGATCCTGAAAGAGCCGAAAAACGCCCTGACCAAGCAGTATCAGGCGTTGTTCAACCTGGAAGGGGCTGAACTGGAGTTCCGCGAAGAAGCGCTGGACGCCATCGCTAAGAAAGCGATGGCGCGTAAAACCGGTGCTCGTGGCCTGCGTTCCATCGTCGAAGCTGCGTTGCTTGATACCATGTACGATCTTCCATCAATGGAAGATGTCGAAAAAGTGGTTATCGACGCATCAGTCATCGACGGGCAAAGCAAGCCGCTGCTGATTTACGGTAAACCGGAAGCGCAACAAGCATCTGGTGAATAATTAGCCAACTTGCTCAAGCAGTTAACCAAAAAGGGGGGATTTTATCTCCCCTTTTATTTTTCCTGCATTCCCGCCGTTGAATGTGTGGAATACATCCCCATATACTGGTTTACATATTAACGGCGACGCGTCGTTGAATTGCGTCGTCGGCTACCTGGCGGACTTTAAACTAAGAGAGAGCTCTATGAATCCTGAGCGTTCTGAACGCATTGAAATCCCCGTATTGCCGTTGCGCGATGTGGTGGTTTATCCGCACATGGTCATACCCCTGTTTGTAGGGCGGGAAAAATCTATCCGTTGTCTCGAAGCGGCCATGGACCATGATAAAAAAATCATGTTGGTTGCGCAGAAAGAAGCGTCGACGGATGAGCCGGGTGTAAACGATCTTTTCACCGTCGGGACCGTGGCGTCTATTTTGCAAATGCTGAAGCTTCCGGACGGTACGGTAAAAGTACTGGTCGAAGGTTTGCAGCGTGCGCGTATTTCTGCACTGTCTGATAACGGCGAGCATTTTTCGGCGAAAGCGGAATATCTTGAATCGCCGGCGATTGACGAGCGCGAGCAGGAAGTACTGGTTCGCACCGCTATCAGCCAGTTCGAAGGCTACATCAAGCTGAACAAAAAAATCCCACCAGAAGTGCTGACGTCGCTCAATAGCATCGACGATCCGGCACGCCTGGCGGATACCATCGCTGCGCATATGCCGCTGAAGCTGGCGGACAAACAGTCCGTGCTGGAGATGTCCGACGTTAACGAACGTCTGGAATATCTGATGGCGATGATGGAGTCAGAAATCGATCTGCTGCAGGTTGAAAAGCGTATTCGCAACCGCGTGAAAAAGCAGATGGAGAAATCTCAGCGCGAGTACTACCTGAATGAGCAAATGAAAGCCATTCAAAAAGAGCTCGGCGAGATGGACGACGCCCCGGACGAAAACGAAGCGCTGAAGCGTAAGATCGACGCGGCGAAAATGCCGAAAGAGGCAAAAGAAAAAACCGAAGCGGAACTGCAAAAACTGAAGATGATGTCCCCGATGTCGGCGGAAGCGACCGTCGTTCGTGGCTACATCGACTGGATGGTGCAGGTGCCGTGGAACACCCGCAGCAAGGTCAAAAAAGATCTGCGTCAGGCGCAGGAGATCCTCGACACCGACCACTACGGTCTGGAGCGCGTGAAGGATCGTATTCTTGAGTACCTCGCAGTGCAAAGCCGCGTAAACAAACTCAAAGGGCCGATCCTGTGCCTGGTTGGGCCGCCGGGGGTGGGTAAAACCTCTCTGGGCCAATCCATCGCCAAAGCAACCGGACGTAAATACGTGCGTATGGCGCTGGGCGGCGTGCGTGATGAAGCGGAAATCCGTGGTCACCGTCGTACCTACATTGGCTCTATGCCGGGCAAGCTTATCCAGAAGATGGCGAAAGTGGGCGTTAAAAACCCTCTGTTCTTGCTCGATGAGATTGACAAAATGTCCTCCGATATGCGCGGCGATCCGGCCTCGGCATTGCTGGAAGTCCTGGATCCGGAACAGAACGTGGCCTTTAACGACCACTATCTGGAAGTGGATTACGATCTCAGCGACGTGATGTTTGTTGCGACCTCTAACTCCATGAACATTCCGGCACCGCTGCTGGACCGTATGGAAGTCATTCGTCTCTCCGGCTATACCGAAGATGAAAAGCTGAACATCGCTAAACGTCACCTGTTGTCGAAACAGATTGAGCGTAACGCGCTGAAGAAAGGCGAACTGACGGTTGATGATAGCGCTATTGTTGGCATCATTCGTTATTACACCCGTGAAGCGGGCGTGCGTGGTCTGGAACGTGAAATCTCTAAACTGTGCCGTAAGGCGGTTAAACAGCTGTTGCTGGATAAGACGCTGAAACACATCGAGATTAACGGCGACAACCTGCATGATTTCCTTGGCGTACAGCGCTATGACTATGGCCGTGCGGATAACGAAAACCGTGTCGGTCAGGTGACCGGCCTGGCGTGGACGGAAGTGGGTGGCGATCTGCTGACTATTGAAACCGCCTGCGTCCCAGGTAAAGGCAAATTGACCTATACCGGATCGCTCGGTGAAGTCATGCAGGAATCCATCCAGGCAGCGTTGACCGTGGTGCGTTCGCGTGCGGATAAGCTGGGAATTAACTCAGATTTTTACGAAAAACGCGATATCCACGTTCACGTACCGGAAGGGGCAACGCCGAAAGATGGTCCAAGCGCCGGTATTGCGATGTGTACCGCGCTGGTTTCCTGTCTGACGGGGAATCCGGTGCGTGCCGATGTGGCAATGACCGGGGAAATTACCCTGCGCGGTCTGGTGCTGCCAATTGGTGGTCTGAAGGAAAAACTGCTGGCTGCACATCGCGGCGGTATTAAGACTGTTCTGATTCCTGATGAAAATAAACGTGACCTTGAAGAAATTCCAGATAACGTTATTGCCGATTTAGATATCCATCCGGTGAAACGAATCGAGGAAGTTCTGGCACTTGCGCTGCAGAACGAACCGTTCGGCATGGAAGTCGTCACGGCAAAATAGTGACTTTGCGCAAATAGCGCTAAGAAAAATAGGGCTGGTAAGTAAATTCGCACTTGCCAGCCTTTTTTTGTATCGCTAACTTAGATCGCTGGCAGGGGGGTCATTTACAACGCTGTTGTAAGGGCATGACAGTCCTGATATAACTGCTGCGCGGTCGCACCACGAAGGATTCTGGTGCGATATAAATTATAAAGAGAGGAAGAGAACAGTGAATAAATCTCAACTGATTGACAAAATTGCTGCCGGTGCGGACATTTCTAAAGCCGCAGCTGGACGTGCGTTAGATGCTTTAATCGCTTCTGTTACTGAATCTCTGCAGGCTGGGGATGACGTTGCGCTGGTAGGGTTTGGTACTTTTGCTGTTAAAGAGCGCGCCGCCCGTACTGGCCGCAATCCGCAAACAGGTAAAGAAATCACCATCGCCGCTGCTAAAGTACCGGGTTTCCGTGCAGGTAAAGCGCTGAAAGACGCGGTAAACTGATCGACTTCCCCACTGGGGTCTGTGACGAAGTACAAGGGCGCATCGTGAGATGTGCCTTTTTTATTTGCCAGAATGCGACTTAATGTGAGTTTATACGCACTTGTGGGCTGACAATCACCCTGTTTTCTTGTCAAAATACGTCCTCACGCGCAGTAGCCATCACATGCTATGCTGCGCGAGCAAAAGTCATCTACAGCGGAGCGTTGTTACACCATGATGGACAACCTACGCACGGCCGCCAATAGCGTCGTGCTCAAGATTATTTTCGGTATCATTATTGTCTCGTTCATTTTGACCGGGGTGAGTGGTTACCTGATTGGCGGTGGTAACAACTATGCCGCGAAAATTAATGACCAGGAGATTGGTCGCGCCCAATTTGAAAATGCCGTTGCCAGCGAGCGTAATCGCATGCAGCAGCAGCTTGGCGATCAGTTCTCTGAACTGGCGGCCAATGAAAATTACATGAAGACCATGCGCCAGCAGGTGCTGAATCGTCTGATTGACGAGGCGCTGCTTGACCAGTATGCCCGTGAACTCGGTCTTAATGTCAGTGACGACCAGGTTAAGCAGGCCATCTTCCAGACCCAGGCTTTCCAGGCTGATGGCAAATTTGATAACGAGCGCTTTAGCCGTATCGTTAATCAGATGGGTATGACGACGGACCAGTATGCGCAAGCGCTGCGTAATCAGTTGACCACGCAGCAGCTGATTACCGCTGTAGCGGGTACCGACTTTATGCTGCCGGGCGAGTCCGATCAGCTGGCGGCACTGGTTTCCCAACAGCGCGTGGTGCGTGAAGCAACCATCGACGTGAACGCGCTGGCGGCGAAGCAGTCCGTAACCGACGACGAAATCAACGCTTACTATCAGCAGAATCAGGCGCGTTTTATGTCGCCGGAACAGTTCCGCGTAAGCTACATCCAGATGGATGCCGCGAGCATGCAGGAAAACGTCTCTGACGAAGAAATTCAGTCATGGTATGACCAGCATCAGGATCAGTTCACTCAGCCGCAGCGTAACCGCTACAGCATCATTCAGACCAAGACTGAAGCGGATGCTCAGGCGGTGCTTGATGAGCTGAAGAAGGGGGCTGATTTCGCCACCCTGGCGAAAGAAAAGTCCACCGATATCATCTCTGCTCGTAACGGCGGCGATATGGGGTGGCTGGAAGATGCAGCGACCGTGCCTGAGCTGAAAGATGCGGGCCTGAAAGACAAAGGTCAGCTGTCTGGCGTAATTAAATCTTCCGTGGGTTTCCTGGTGGCGCGCCTTGATGACGTTCAGGCAGCACAGGTTAAACCGCTGGCTGACGTGCGCGCTGATATCGCGGCGAAGGTGAAACAGGATAAAGCACTGGACGCTTACTACGCGCTACAGCAGAAAGTGAGCGATGCGGCGAGCAACGATAACGAGTCTTTGGCAGGTGCCGCACAGGTTGCCGGACTGAAAGTCGTTGAAACCGGCTGGTTTGGTCGTGACAACCTTCCGCAAGAGCTGAACTTCAAACCGGTTTCTGACGCTATCTTCAACGGTGGTTTGGTTGGTGAAAGCGGTACTCCTGGTAGTAACTCCGACATCATCACCGTTGATGGCGATCGTGCATTTGTTCTGCGCGTTAGCGAGCATAAACCAGAAGCGGTGAAACCGCTGGCGGATGTGAAAGCGCAGGTCAGCGATATCGTTAAGCACAGCAAGGCGGAGCAGCAGGCTAAACTGGACGCCGACAAGCTTCTGGTGGCGCTTAAAGAGGGCAAAGGCGATGAGGCGATGAAAGCCGCTGGCCTGAGCTTCGGCGCTCCGCAGACGCTGTCCCGCACCGGTCAGGAAGCGCTGAGCCAGGCAGTATTTGCACTGCCGTTGCCGCAGTCGGGCAAACCGAGCTACGGTGTGAGTTCTGATATGCAAGGCAACGTCGTACTGCTGGCGCTGGACGAAGTGAAAGCAGGCACGATGCCGGAAGAGCAGAAAAAAGCGATGGTTCAGGGGATCACCCAGAATAACGCTCAAATCGCTTTCGAAGCGCTGATGAGTAACTTGCGTAAAGCAGCGAAAATTAAGCTCGGTGACATCATCGATCAGCAGCAATAATTTCGCGTAGCTTCGCAAAAGCAAGTAACGTGATGTAATTCTCAAAGGCCGCTTTCGCGGCCTTTTCCATTTCTGCATTTTGCCTTTTGTACTCTTTTTCTCCACTCGCTATCGTGCCCTTGCTGTCAACAAACAAGGAGATAACAGCATGAAACGAGGAATGAGAACGCTTATTGCCGCCGCCGTACTGGTTTGCGCGGCGGGGGGGCAGGTAGTGTTAGCTGCACCTTCGAGTGGTAAAGCGTCGGCGGCGACGAGTAAGGAGAGTGTGCAAGCGCCGCAGGCGAAATCGCCTGATGCGATAAACGCGGCTGATAGTGAAGGAACCAGGGTTAGTATTAATAACGCCAGTGCAGAAGAACTCGCCCAGGCTTTGAATGGCGTTGGCCTAAAGAAAGCGCAGGCTATTGTGAGCTATCGCGAGGAATACGGACCGTTTAAAACCGTTGACGATCTTAAACAGGTTCCGGGGATGGGCAACTCGCTGGTGGAGAGAAATCTGTCTCATCTGAAGCTATAAATTTTCAGTTGAAGTTTGCACAGTCGTAAATATTTGCCAGACTGAAGAGGTCGCACAAGTGGTGTGACCTCTGACCTCAAAATAACAATTCAAGTAAGGCATTTGCGCTATGCAGACACAAATCAAAGTTCGTGGCTATCATCTGGATGTTTACCAGCATGTGAATAATGCACGTTATCTGGAGTTTCTCGAAGAGGCGCGCTGGGATGGGCTGGAAAATAGCGCTGCCTTTCACTGGATGACCGGGCACAACATCGCCTTTGTGGTGGTGAACATCAATATCAACTATCGCCGCCCGGCGGTATTGGGTGATGTTCTTACCGTTACCAGCAAGCTGGAGCAGTTGAATGGGAAAAGCGGGACGTTAAGCCAGGTCGTGACCCTGAACCCTAATGGAGAAGTGGTCGCTGATGCGCTCATCACCTTTGTCTGCATTGATTTAAAAACGCAGAAAGCGCTGCCGCTTGAAGGTGAACTACGTGAAAAGCTCGATCAAATGAATTTACGCTAATATAGCTTCCGCTTTCTTCCCGGTGGCGCTGCGCTAACCGGGCTACGGGTTCACAGTCGCCAGCAGGCCGGTAGCCCGGACAAGGCGCGTCGAGCGCCGCCTCCGGGGAAATAGCTGATTACTTCAGCCCTGTTTTGCGCTTCATCACCGCCATAATACCCAGCTTATCAGCCTGATATTGATTCAACCCGTTAGCGCGAAGATGACAGGCGGCGCATTGTCCGCAGCCGTCGCCTTTAATGCCGTTATAGCAGGTCAGGGTTTCCTGGCGCACCAGATCTAACTGACCCCAATAATCGGCCAGGGCCCAGGTCTCGGCTTTATTCAGCCACATCAGCGGCGTCTCAAAGCGGATCTCCTTTGCCATTCCCAGGCTAACCGCGTGGTGCAGCGCTTTTACAAACTCATCGCGGCAGTCCGGGTAGCCCGAAAAATCGGTCTCGCAAACGCCGGTAATAATCGCTTCCGCCTTAACCTGATATGCGTAAATCGCCGTCAGAGTTAAAAACAGAATGTTGCGTCCGGGCACGAAGGTATTGGGAATACCGTTGGCATCCGGTTCATAATCCGGCACCGGGATGCTATCGCGAGTTAAGCTACTGATCGCCAGTTCGTTAAGCAGGGTGACATCAAGCACTTTGTGAGCGACCGCCCCCAGTTTCATCGCCAGCTCACGAGCGACATCAATCTCGGCGCGATGGCGTTGGCCATAATCAAACGTGACGCAATGCACTTCATCATACTGTTGCAGAGCCTGCACCAGGCAGGTCGTTGAATCCTGTCCTCCACTGAAGACAACTACGGCGCGTTTCATGGTAATTCCTGACTATCAATGTAAAGGGGATATGGTAGCGCCTGATGAGCGCGGCGACCAGCTCTGTCACGGCGTTGATGCCGGGAGCCAGGCGCTGGCAAAATCAAACCAGCCACGAGCGTTCAGACGCAGGCCGTTGACGCCCGGCGGAGCGCTAATACGATAATTATAATTAAATAGCGGCGTCATGATGGCGTCATCCATCAGGTTGTTAAACACATTGCGCAACGCTTCGTTGCGGCTGCGTTCGTCCGGTAGCGCCTGCACGGCATCGAGAGTGGCCTGTAAGTGGGCATATTGTGCCCCGGTCAACAAATTAGGCCACAGTGCATCGCAGCGTAACCACTGTTCCAGCGTGTACTCAGGCGCTTCGCCTATCAGACGATCGCCCATCATCAGGTCCGCTTTCGCAAACTGCTGGCAGCCATCCCAGTTTTTAGCATCGTGAAAAATAATTGTTAACTCGCAGCCTAATGTCGCCAGTCGTTGCCTGAGCTGCTCTGCCATGGCGTGTAGTTCTACGGGAAGGTGATAGAGCAGGATGAGTTTCTCTGGCAGTGATACATCAAGATTTTCCGGCCCTTGCGGAATAGACCAGCCGGGCAGCACCTCATTGCTGGGAGCGATCAGATCTTCGTCCAGGGGGAGGGTTTCCAGTAGCGTTGAATGATGAATTAACGACACCAGCCGCTGAGCTTGCGCTTTGCTTAGGCGATGGCTCTGACGCAGAGTCAGATAGCAAAAACCGAGGCTAATACTATTGCTGACCTGCCGTAAATTGGCCAACTCATCGGGGTCGCCAATCGTTATCTGCACCGGATGACGGCAGCTGGTGCCCAGATCCCGCTCAAATAACTGCGGAGTGATCCAAAACTCAACGGCCTGAATCAAAGGATGGCTAAGGTGATAACGCGGATGATTTTCTAGTCGTACAAGCTCCGGGCTAAATAACTTCAGGCGGAAGGGTCCGCTACCAATGGCCGGATTGTCCGGATGCGCCAATACGCTACAGTAACTCGCCAGGCGAAACGGTAGCCAAAAATCCGCCCGATGCAGGGTGATTGTCAGACATTGGGCATGAGTGACGCTAATCTCGCTGATGCTGGCGAATAGCGTTCGCAGCGCGGGGAGTTCCAGTAGCATGAGTAGCTGCTGGCGTAGTTGTGATGTCTCAACAGGATCGCCGTTATGCCAGAATAGCGTGGAACGGATATAAAAATTCCAGCGTAGGCCATCAGGCGAGACTTCCCAATGGTGCGCTAAATCTCCAATTGGACCGGTGCTTAGCGCATCAAATCGGGTCAGGCCAGAAAAAATCTGTCCGGCCAGATGTTGTTCAGCCCGTCCGGGTAAAAAACCAGGGCGCAGAGGTTCCAGCGGGCGATAGTAAGGAATACGTAGCGTGGGCGTATTGTTTTGCCATTGCCCCCCAAGAAAAGGATAGAGCAGCGCTTTGAGTTCCACTGGTGCAAGCTGGGCCAGCTCAAGTGCATTCTGCTGCTGCCCTTTATTTAACGCCTGCTCCATCATCTCATTGCGTAGCGTCTCCGGCGCTTTATAAAACTGGAGTTGCCCGCGTTTTCCGCGACCAGAGCTGGCCTGCCAGCTTAACCAGCCAGCCTCCTGTGCCTGGCGTAGCAGCGTACGAATATGGCGCTCGCTACAAAAACAGCGTTCCGCCAGTTCGCCAACGGTGACCTGCTGCGGCTCGCCTTGGGAGGGTTGCCAGAGGCGCTGGTACTGATTCAGACGGTTTAATAGCCTCATCTTCGCTTTATCCTGATGTTTATCTAAAAACCCGGAACAATAAAATTCATCTATTCACTATTACTTCCGTATATCTCAGGCAATACTGCAACACAAGCAAAATCCACCACGCTTCGGGGAAGAGAATATGGCAAGACTGGCTGCATTTGATATGGACGGTACGTTACTGATGCCGGACCATCGTCTGGGAGACAAAACGCTTTCGACGCTCAAACGCCTGCGCGATCGTGATATCACTCTGACGTTTGCTACCGGTCGCCATGCGCTGGAAATGCGCCATGTTATTGGCGAGTTCTCGCTTGATGCCTTTCTCATCACTGGTAACGGAACGCGCATTCACTCTCTGGAGGGAGAAGAGCTGCATCGTCGCGATCTCGCCCCTGAAGTGGCGGAAGAGGTATTGCATAGTGCCTGGGAAACGACGGCCAGCATGCATATCTTTAATGACAATGGCTGGTTTACCGGGCGCGAAATACCTGAAATGCTGAAGGCGCATGTCTATAGCGGCTTCCATTATCAGCTTCGCGATCCGAAACGCATGCCAGCGCATCAGGTAACCAAGATCTGCTTCTGTGGCGATCATGACGATCTGCGTCGGTTGCGGATCCAACTGAACGAGGCGCTGGGGGCTAGCGCGCATTTGTGCTTTTCAGCGATGGATTGCCTGGAAGTGCTGCCGACGGGATGTAACAAAGGTTCTGCGCTGGCGGTGCTGAGCCAGCATCTCGGCCTGACGTTGCAGGACTGCATGGCGTTTGGTGATGCTATGAACGACCGGGAAATGCTTGGCAGCGTCGGGCGCGGCGTGATTATGGGCAATGCCATGGCTCAACTCAAAGCACAGTTACCTCACCTACCGATTATTGGCGACTGCCGCCATCAGGCGGTCTCCCACTTTTTGACGCATTGGCTGGATAATCCTGATCTTCCTTATTCCCCCGAATAGAGAGACCCTACCAGCGAGCCAGATATCTTGTGATATCTGGCTTTTTTTATTTTACGTGGAGCATTTCGGCGATTTTTGCCTGCCAAGGGGCGATATCGCCGATATTGGCTGCTACCCACTGTGGGTTGTAATAGCTTTCCAGGTAGCGTTCGCCGCTGTCGCACAGTAACGTGACGATGGAGCCAGTGCGGCCTTCTTCGCGCATACGTACGGCCAGTTGCAGTACGCCCCACATATTGGTGCCGGTTGACGCTCCAACCTTACGCCCGAGCAGCGTTTCCAGCCACAGTGCGGTGGCGACGCTGGCTGCATCCGGCACGCGCAGCATCTCGTCGACCACATCGGGAATAAATGAAGGTTCGACGCGCGGGCGACCAATACCTTCAATTTTGCTACCGACCGGGCTGCGCAGGCTGGCATCGCGGCTTTGCCAGTAATCCATGAATACGGAGTTTTGCGGGTCAACCACCATCAGCCTGGTATCGTAACCCTGGCTGCGAATATAGCGGCCAATAGTGGCTGAGGTACCGCCGGTACCCGCGCTCATCACGATATATGATGGCTGCGGGTGTGGTTCATGGGTCATCTGGCGGAAGATGCTGTCGGCGATATTATTGTTGCCCCGCCAGTCGGTGGCGCGCTCGGCAAAGGTAAACTGATCCATATAATGACCGTTCAGCTCGCGAGCCAACGTTTCGGACGCGGCATAGATTTCGCAGGCGCTATCGACAAAGTGGCAGCGACCGCCGTAGAACTCAATTTGCTCAATTTTGCGCTTTGCGGTGCATGAGGGCATAACGGCAATAAACGGCAGACCCAGCAGTCGAGCGAAGTAGGCTTCCGAAACGGCAGTCGAACCCGAAGAGGACTCAATAATCGTCGTCCCTTCTTTAATCCAGCCGTTGCACAACCCATAGAGAAACAGCGAACGCGCCAGACGATGCTTCAGGCTACCGGTTGGGTGAGTGCTCTCATCTTTAAGGTAGATTTGAATCCCGGTGAATCCCGGCAGCGCCAGACGAATAAGGTGCGTGTCGGCGGAACGCTGATAATCGGCATTAATTTCACTAATCGCGTGTTTTATCCAGGCGCTGTTCATCTTGATTTCCTGTTTGTCATTTTGTGCCCAGCTTAACGGAAATCGAAGGAAAAATTGTTGCCATTTAGCCTTTCAATTACAATAAAAGGAGTAAAATTTTCTCCTGAGGCGCATAATGTTAGATAAAATTGACCGCAAGCTGCTTTCTCTACTACAAACCGACTGTACCCTCTCTTTGCAGGCGTTGGCTGATGCCGTTAATCTGACCACCACGCCCTGCTGGAAACGCCTGAAACGTCTGGAAGACGAAGGTATTCTCCGCGGGCGAGTCGCTCTGCTGGATGCTGAAAAGGTTGGACTTGGCCTGACGGCGTTTGTGCTGATTAAGACTCAGCACCACAGTAGCGACTGGTACTGCCGTTTTGTCAGCGAGGTCACGCAAATGGCGGAGGTCCTCGGCTTCTGGCGTATGGCGGGGGAATATGACTATCTGCTGCGGGTTCAGGTCGCTGACATGAAAAACTATGACAATTTTTATAAACGTCTGGTTAACAGCGTGCCGGGCCTGTCGGATGTCACTTCGAGTTTCGCCATGGAACAGATAAAATACACCACAGCCTTGCCTATTGATTAACGGCATCCGCCGCTACGAATTACATACTCAGGATTTAACTGCTTGCGATTATTTGCTCAACTTAGCTGGTATTTCCGCCGGGAGTGGCGTCGTTACCTCGGCGCTATTGCTCTGCTGATCATCATTGCCATCCTACAACTGGTACCGCCGAAAGTGGTCGGCATCGTGGTTGACGGCGTCACGAAACAACATTACACCGCGGAAAAGGTGTGGATGTGGATCGGCCTGCTGGTGGTCATTGCGGTGATGGTTTACCTGCTGCGCTACGTCTGGCGCGTGCTGCTGTTCGGTGCTTCCTATCAGCTGGCCGTCGAACTGCGTGAAGATTTCTATCGCCAGCTCAGTCGCCAGCATCCGGCTTTTTACCTGCGTCATCGCACCGGGGACCTGATTGCCCGGGCGACTAACGACGTTGACCGGGTCGTTTTCGCCGCAGGGGAAGGGGTGTTGACGTTAGTTGACTCCATGGTGATGGGCTGCGCGGTGCTGATTGTGATGTCCACGCAAATCAGCTGGCAGTTAACCCTGCTGGCGCTGCTGCCGATGCCGATTATGGCTCTGGCAATTAAGCGTAACGGTGATGCGCTGCATGAGCGCTTTCGCGTAGCGCAGGCAGCATTCTCCAGCCTGAACGACCGTACTCAGGAGAGCCTCACCAGCATCCGTATGATCAAAGCCTTTGGCCTTGAAGATCGGCAATCGGCGCAGTTCGCCGCCGATGCCGCGGATACCGGGGCGAAAAATATGCGCGTGGCGCGCATTGATGCCCGCTTTGACCCGACGATCTATATTGCGATTGGTACCGCGAATTTGCTCGCGATCGGTGGCGGTAGCTGGATGGTGCTGCAAGGCAGCATGACCCTGGGTCAGCTTACCAGCTTTATTATGTACCTTGGCCTGATGATTTGGCCGATGCTGGCGCTGGCGTGGATGTTTAATATCGTCGAGCGCGGGAGTGCTGCCTATTCGCGTATTCGTACCATGCTGGAAGAGGCTCCGGTAGTTAAAGACGGAAGCGAACCTACACCTGAAGGCCGCGGTACGCTCAACGTAGCCGTTCGCGAATTTATCTATCCGCAGGCGCATAAATCCTCACTGGAAAAGGTCAACTTTACGCTACAGCCTGGTCAAATGCTGGGGATATGTGGGCCGACGGGTGCCGGTAAAAGTACCATTCTGGCGTTGATTCAGCGTCATTTCGATGTAACCGATGGGGATATCTGTTTCCACGGCGTTCCCCTGACCCGACTCCAGTTGGATAGCTGGCGCGCCCGGCTGGCGGTGGTGAATCAGACCCCGTTTTTATTTTCCGATACCGTCGCCAGCAATATCGCGCTGGGTAGACCGGACGCTACGCAGGAGCAAATCGAACACGTAGCGCGGCTCGCCAGCGTACATGAGGATATTCTGCGCCTGCCGCAGGGATATAACACCGAGGTCGGTGAGCGCGGCGTGATGCTTTCTGGTGGGCAGAAGCAGCGCATTTCCATAGCCCGCGCGCTGCTGCTGGAAGCCGAGATCCTGATTCTTGATGATGCGCTGTCGGCAGTGGATGGCCGTACGGAGCATCAAATTTTGCATAACCTGCGACAGTGGGGTGAGGGGAGAACGGTGATCATCAGCGCCCATCGCTTATCGGCGTTGACTGAGGCCAGCGAGATTCTGGTGATGCAGCATGGGCACGTTGCCCAGCGTGGTCGCCACGAAGCCCTGGCCGCACAGCCTGGCTGGTATCGCGATATGTATCGCTATCAGCAGCTCGAAGCGGCGCTGGATGATGTTGTGCAGGAGCACGAGGAGGTCGCCGGTGCGTAGTTTCACTCAACTCTGGCCAACGTTAAAACGCCTGCTGGCCTACGGTTCCCCGTGGCGTAAACAGCTGATGATTGCCGTTGCCATCATGTGGGTAGCGGCGGTGGCTGAGGTCAGCGGCCCGCTGCTGATCAGCTACTTCATCGATAATATGGTGGCGAAGAATTCTCTGCCGCTGAAGCTGGTTAGCGGCCTTGCGGTGGCCTATCTTGGCTTGCAACTTCTGGCTGCTGGCCTGCATTACTGCCAGTCTCTGCTGTTTAACCGTGCGGCGGTTGGCGTCGTGCAGCAACTGCGCAGTGACGTGATGGATGCCGCGCTGCGCCAGCCGCTCAGCGAGTTTGATACTCAACCGGTGGGGCAGCTTATTTCGCGAGTCACCAACGATACTGAGGTTATCCGCGATCTGTACGTGACCGTGGTGGCAACGGTGTTGCGCAGCGCCGCGCTGATTGGCGCGATGCTGGTGGCGATGTTCAGCCTTGACTGGCGGATGGCGCTGGTGGCGATCGCTATCTTCCCGGCGGTGTTGATCGTGATGATGATTTATCAGCGTTACAGCACGCCAATCGTCAGGCGGGTTCGCGCCTGGCTGGCGGATATCAACGATGGCTTCAACGAAGTAATTAACGGTATGGGCGTCATTCAGCAGTTCCGCCAGCAGGCGCGGTTCGGCGAACGGATGCGCGAGGCCAGCCATGCGCACTACCTGGCACGGATGCAAACTTTGCGCCTTGACGGATTTCTGTTACGCCCGCTGCTGAGCCTGTTCTCTTCACTGATCCTCTGCGGTCTGCTGATGCTGTTTGGCTTCAGCAGCACCGGGACCATTGAAGTGGGGGTCCTCTACGCCTTTATTAGCTACCTTGGTCGTTTGAACGAACCGCTGATCGAACTGACAACTCAACAGTCGATGCTACAGCAGGCGGTTGTGGCGGGGGAGCGAGTTTTCGAACTGATGGACAGGCCGCGTCAGGCGTGGGGAGAGGATAGCGAACCACTGCGTAGTGGGGCCGTCAGTATCGATAATGTCTCTTTTGCCTATCGCGATGACAGTCTGGTATTGCAGGATATCAATCTTGAAATCCCGTCCCGCAGCTTCGTGGCGCTGGTCGGTCATACTGGTAGCGGCAAAAGTACTCTGGCTAGCCTGATGATGGGCTACTACCCGTTGACCAAAGGTGAAATTCGTATCGATGGCCGTCCGCTCTCTTCATTAAGCCACAGCGCGCTGCGTCAGGGGATTGCGATGGTGCAGCAGGACCCTGTGGTGCTGGCCGATACCTTCTATGCCAACGTTACCCTCGGTCGTGACATCAGCGAAGAGCAGGTTTGGGAGGCGCTGGAAGCGGTGCAGTTGGCAGAGCTGGCCCGCGAAATGGAAGACGGGATTTATACGCAACTGGGCGAGCAGGGGAACAATCTCTCCGTTGGTCAGAAGCAGCTGCTGGCGCTGGCGCGGGTGCTGGTTGATACCCCGCAGGTGCTGATCCTTGATGAAGCAACGGCCAATATCGACTCAGGTACTGAGCAGGCGATCCAGCAGGCCCTGGCGCGAGTTCGCGAGCACACTACGCTTGTCGTTATCGCCCACCGTTTATCGACCATCGTTGAGGCCGATACTATCCTGGTGCTGCATCGCGGCCAGGCCGTAGAGCGCGGGAATCATCAACAGCTGCTGGCGGCAAAAGGTCGTTACTGGCAGATGTACCAGCTGCAGCTGGCTGGCGAAGAGCTGGCGGCCAGCGCGCAGGAAGAGTCGCTTATTGCCTGATGCACCATGAGCAGGCAGCGCGGGTTTGGCGGTTTGCGGTGGTGCAAAAACGTCACATATCACGCACTGAAATGGTGCATTTTTAGGCGGTCATAGCGTTTTCCCGCTTCGTTTCAAGCGATTTCTTTTCTTTATCCCTCCAGAAGGGCCGCTTTGCGGTCCTTTTTCATTTCTGGCATAGCCCTTGCTTTATTCCCTATGTGTTAGCCGTGGCCATTACCGAATTCTGACTGGAGGGGACTTATGAAGCTGGTTACCGTGGTAATCAAACCATTCAAACTGGAAGACGTGCGTGAAGCATTATCTTCGATGGGAATTCAGGGCCTGACGGTCACTGAAGTAAAAGGGTTCGGCCGTCAGAAAGGCCATGCGGAACTTTATCGCGGTGCTGAATACAGCGTCAATTTTTTACCGAAGGTGAAGATTGACGTGGCCATTGCCGACGATCAGCTCGATGAAGTCGTCGATGTCATTAGTAAAGCGGCTTATACCGGAAAAATTGGCGACGGCAAAATCTTTGTCGCCGAGTTGCAGCGCGTCATTCGCATCCGTACCGGCGAATCTGACGAAGCGGCACTGTAACTTTCAGACCACACAGTGATGGGGAACGAAACAATGAAGATAGCAACAATGAAAACAGGTCTGGGAGCGCTGGCGCTTCTTCCGGGGTTGGCAATGGCCGCTCCGGCAGTAGCGGATAAAGCCGACAACGCCTTTATGATGATTTGCACCGCACTGGTGCTGTTTATGACCATTCCGGGCATCGCGCTGTTCTATGGCGGCCTGATTCGCGGTAAAAACGTTCTCTCCATGCTGACTCAGGTTATTGTGACTTTTGCGCTGGTCTGTGTGCTGTGGGTGGTTTACGGATATACATTAGCTTTCGGCACTGGCGGCAGCTTCTTCGGTAGCTTTGACTGGGTCATGCTGAAGAATATTGAACTCAAAGCGCTGATGGGCAGCTTCTATCAATATATTCACGTTGCTTTCCAGGGCTCTTTTGCCTGTATCACCGTCGGCCTGATTGTTGGCGCGCTGGCGGAACGGATCCGTTTCTCTGCGGTATTGATTTTCGTAGTGGTGTGGATGACGCTCTCCTATGTGCCGATTGCGCATATGGTCTGGGGCGGTGGTCTGCTCGCAACGCATGGTGCGCTGGACTTCGCGGGTGGTACCGTTGTACATATCAACGCCGCCGTCGCCGGGTTGGTGGGTGCTTACATGATGGGCAAACGCGTTGGCTTCGGCAAAGAAGCGTTCAAGCCGCATAACCTGCCGATGGTCTTCACCGGTACCGCGATCCTCTACGTTGGTTGGTTTGGCTTCAACGCCGGTTCTGCTGGCGCGGCGAACGAAATTGCGGGCCTGGCTTTCGTCAACACAGTGGTGGCGACTGCGGCGGCTATCCTGGCGTGGACCTTCGGTGAATGGGTTACCCGCGGTAAGCCATCTCTGCTGGGCGCATGTTCCGGGGCGATTGCAGGGCTGGTTGGGGTTACACCAGCATGTGGCTATATCGGTGTCGGTGGTTCTCTGATTGTTGGTATCGCGGCGGGCCTGGCCGGTCTGTGGGGCGTCACTGTACTGAAACGCTGGTTGCGCGTTGATGACCCGTGCGATGTGTTCGGCGTGCACGGTGTCTGCGGTATCGTCGGCTGTATCCTGACCGGCATCTTTGCCGCAACCTCTCTGGGCGGCGTCGGTTACGCAGAAGGCGTGACCATGGGCCATCAGGTTCTGGTACAGCTGGAAAGTATCGCCATCACCATCGTCTGGTCCGGCATTGTCGCGTTCATTGGCTACAAAGTTGCTGACATGACCGTTGGCCTGCGCGTACCGGAAGATCAGGAACGCGAAGGTCTGGATGTGAACAGCCACGGCGAGAACGCCTACAACGCCTGATTCATCGTCATCTTGCTAAAGTGAAAAGCGGAGCCTGGCTCCGCTTTTTTACATGGTTAACTAATAGACTGAATCCACGGTAATAATGTTGAGGCCCACAGCCAGGAGATGGGCATGACGATGATCAATCCAGGGAGTAAGTTGGCCACCGGGAATGATTTAATCCCACAGATTCTTAATCCCGTCACAAACATAATGAAGCCGCCAAGCCCTGAGAAATCAGCAATCATTTCCGGCGTTAGCATGGGCATTATTGATTGTCCGATAAACAGGAGGAGCATTTGGACAATAAATTGTGGGATCGCGATAGTCGCAACTGAAAGGCCAAGCGCGGTGGCGAAAATACCTGCGGTCAGAATATCGAGGAATGATTTGGTTAACAGAATAGAGATATCGCCGGTTATCCCTTCCTGCATCGCCCCAAAAACACCTGTACCTGATGCCACGAAAAGCACCAAAATACCCACAAATTTGTCGAGATATTCCTCTTGCGATAATGGACTACCGCTTTTTTGTGGGGCAATTTTATCGATGATAAAACGCAATTTTGATGCACCACGGCCAATATTTTTCTCGATGGAGAATATTTCACCGATAATGGCACCGAATAATAATGAAGCAACGACAACGGGTAGCGCGTGTAACTTAACGACCACGGTCATCCCCATTCCCATGGATGCCGCACCAAAGGTGAGGGGCAATGCAGTACGGAATTTTTCACTCAGGCGATCGCCAATTAGGCCACCGACGATTCCGCCGATGAGTGTTGATGCGGAGTTAATTATTGGCCCAATCATTACTTTTCCTTGTTAACATTCACAAAATACCTATCTCTGGCGGCGGACCGTAAACAGACTCACCATTCGACAGGTTCTGTAGATAGCGAGCCTGTCAAATGTGAACGACTATTTTTTGAAGCCTGGAATGAAGCGATTAACATCCACTTCAAGGAATTTGCTACGCTGAAAATTTACTTTCAGATTCCATGGAACGGTGCAGTCAAAAATAGTCTTACAGGCAATACCGTGGCCGAGTATTGATGGGCTGAATGCCGGGTCGGATGAAGGGTCGAGCGGATGGCAGCGCACGCCGGGAATAAATATGGTGCTCACATCGCCCTGATAACGCGTCGTCATGGCCCATATCACATCGTTAATATCAAAAACGTCGACGTCCTCATCGACCAACATAACATGCTTCAATTCTGAGAAGGCTGAAAATGCAAGAAGCGCGGCCTGACGCTGCCTACCTTCATCTGCGGGTGTGCGTTTTTTTACCTGTAAAACAGCGAGGTATTTCCCGGTACCCGGCGATGGACAATGGACATTCTGAACAAAGCCTGGCAGCGCTTTTTCGACCATTTGTAAAATACTGGCTTCGGTAGGGATACCGGCCAGATTGGTGTGCTCATCGCTTGCCCCAATGCAGGTTTGCAGGATGGGATGGCGGCGGTGGGTGATGGCTTTGACTTTGATAATCGGAACCTGAGCCTGGGCGCTGCCGGTGTAGCCTGGAAATTCTGGCATGGCCTTACCGGTGTCGCTATTTTGGTCTTCACGAACCCGAACGTTAGGTAAGAGTTCACCTTCGATAACGATTTCAGCGTTGGCGATAGCAAGGGCATTCACGCTTACGCAATTGGTAAGCTCTACTGCCTGTTTCCTCAGGCCTCCTGCAATCGACAATTCATCAAAACCTAGCGGTGTTGTCGGCGGTTCGAAGCAGGCACCGATTTCAATGGCCGGGTCGACGCCAATACTGATGGAGATGGGTAATGCTTTCCCGGCCGCTTCGGCTTTCTGACGGAAGCTGTCAAGATGGCGTCCTGGAACGAAATACATTGAGATTTCGTCTTTGCTTTGCACACATAAACGATGGATTGTGACGTCATGTTCACCCGTTTCCGGGTCGGCGGCATAGCACATACCGAGGGTAAAGTAGGGGCCTGCATCTTCTGGGGTATTGGTTGGCGCAGGTAATATTTTCAGAATATCGAAATCAGGATCGGTTGCCAGGTGGACAACCTCCTGACATGCCGCCTGGTCACGTGGGATCACAATCGGCGCGATAGCCGTTGCGACGGAATCTTTTAGCATAAAAGCCAAATTTTCGGGTGTGGTGCCAAATAGGCGAGCAACGCGTTTGCGCGAGCAGAGCAGGCCAATCAATACTTTTACATCATCGTACCCTTTGACTTTATTGAATATCATGGCCGGCCCCACCTGAGTTGGGCGCTGTACGGTGCCATGCGCCCCAACATAGCGGTATACCCCGGATAATTCTGCAATAGGGTCGACGGGTTCATCGGTATAAATCAATTCATCATCATATTGGCTTAATACCGCGAGTGCGGAACGAAGATCGGTCACTTTTTGCTGTTCCTTAAACATTAATCTCTCCTTTAATTTTTTACTAAGCGATGACGCGCTGGTCATAAAACACGCACGCTCTGATTTTTATCATCACGGTGAGTTTAATTTTCAATAAATACAAATAAGAGTCCAATAACATTGCCCCGCATTTTAATAAGGATTTATTATTAGTGGCTTCCAGGAGGTTGCTATGGATTATCGGCAGTTACATGCATTTGTTGTACTGGCAGAAGAACTACATTTTGGGCGGGCTGCACAGAGGCTAAACGTCACTCAACCTGCGCTTACCCAGCAAATTAAAAGCCTTGAGAACGCGTTGGAACTGATGTTGTTTGTTCGCGACCGGCGTCATGTTTCATTGACCGCTGAGGGGTTGTTTTTAATTGAAGAGGCGCGAACTATTCTTGGTCATTATGATAAGTTTCGCGAGAATGCAAATAGCTTGCGTTCAGGGCATAAGGGGCAATTAAAAGTCGGCTATGTGGGATCCTCTATCCTTGATCCTGCATTAACATTGTTAATAAAAAATTACCGGCACAAAAAATCAGAGGCCGACCTCATTATAGAAGAACATAATGCTCATGATTTATTAACATTTTTGCTGGATAAACGAATAGACCTTGCTTTTGTTCGCTCTCCGATACCGCAATATGAACAGCTGGAATATATGAATATAGCTACCCGTTCGCTGATTGCCGTGTTACCGCGTCATCATGAACTGGGTCATAGCCGAAAAATCTCTTTGTCATCACTGGCGGGTGAGCAATTCTTTATTCAAAAGGATCCCTACGGCGTGGGATTGGGGTGGTCGGCGATGAGTGCCTGTCAGCAGGCCGGGTTTATTCCCCAGAAAATTCAGTATACGCGTGATGTGTCGGTTGCTATTGGCCTGGTATCCATGGGAATGGGAGTTGCGCTGGTACCTGAAACACAAAGCTCGATGCTGATGTCAGACGTGAGCTACTGTCTGCTGGAGGAGGCATTTGCCACCACGACCTTGACCTTATGCTGGCGACGGCAAATAAAAAATAACCTTTTACGCGACGTTATCAACTATACCCGGGAGCTGACTAGCCGCCAGGAACATCGGGTTACTCAGCGTGTAGCGGCTAAAAATTGACAAGATTTGGCGTGAACCCATTTTTCAGAAGACGATATTCCCTTCTTAGCAGGCCCGTTTCCGGGCCTTGCAGAGTTGGGATTAGGCTACTGGGTAGATATTGCGGTTGCGCATGACCCCTTCCTGTACCGTCGAGGCCACCAGAGTGCCGTCCTGGGTATAGAACTCCCCGCGTACAAAACCGCGAGCGCTGGAGGCCGATGTGCTTTCAACGCTATAAAGCAACCATTCGTTAATATTGAACGGACGATGGAACCACATTGAATGATCGATAGTAGCAACCTGCATTCCCGGCTCAAGAAATCCCACGCCGTGCGGCTGCAGAGCTACTGGCAGGAAGTTGAAGTCTGAAGCATAGCCCAGTAAATACTGATGAATACGGAGATCCTCCGGTACTGCGCCGTTAGCGCGGATCCACACCTGACGCGTTGGTTGTGCAACGTGGCCTTTCAGCGGGTTATGGAATTCAGCCGGACGAATCTCCAGTGGTTTATCGCAGAGAAACTTATCTTTAACCTGCGGCGGCAGTAAATGGGCCAGCTTGCGGGCAATATCTGTTTCAGAAGGGAGGTCGTCCGGCGCAGGAGCTGACGGCATCGGTTTCTGATGTTCGTAGCCGGACTCCGGGGCCTGGAAAGAGGCTGTCATGTAGAAAATCGGCTTACCGTTCTGAATGGCCGCGACTCGCCGGGCGCTGAAGCTATTGCCATCACGCAGGACTTCCACATCATAGATTATCGGTTTCTGGCTATCGCCGGGCCGCAGAAAATAGCTATGAAATGAGTGAATCAGGCGTTCAGTGGGGACTGTCTCTTTTGCCGCATACAATGCCTGACCAACCACCTGGCCACCAAAAACCTGGCGCAATCCCAGATCTTCGCTCTGCCCGCGGAATAGCCCTTCTTCAATTTTTTCCAGATTTAACAATGCCAGCAGATTGGATAGTGCCTGACTCATAGTGACCCTCAATCAATGATAACTGCCTTGTGCAGCGCGTAATTGAGGCAAAGTATAACCTGGAATCGCAAGTGGTCCGATGGGTGTAATAATCTGAATATGAGCTCCTTTCCAGGAAGAGATCTGAGATCTGTGCCACACTTATTCACGATACTAATGTCCTGTCCCTGATTCTGGCAGGATGTACTCCTGTTACAGTAGGGATGAAAAGGAGAACATAATGAAATTTGCCTATATGTTAAGTGCCTTAGCCGTAGCGGCTACGTTGACCGCCTGTGCGAATAATCGCAACGGCAATGCAGCAAATCAAACGGCAGCGCCCGATCCTTATGGCATTGCCTCACTGAGCTCCTCGCAGCAGCAGCCTAACGTTTCCGGGACAATCAATATTAGACAGCGCGTGGCGTTGCCGCCGGACGCAGTATTGACTGTCACCTTGTCAGATGCATCTCTGGCTGATGCTCCAGCGCACGTGTTGGCGCAAAAAGCGGTAAGGACGGAAGGGAAGCAGGCGCCGTTTAACTTTGTGCTGCCTTACAACCAGGCAGACATTAAGCCTAACGCACGCATTTTGTTAAGTTCTGCAATTACTGTGAATGGTCAGCTGATGTTTATCACTGATACCGTGCAAACGGTGATAAACCAGGGGGGCAATCGTGCCGATCTGTTACTGGTGCCGGTACAGCAGACGGCTGTTCCGGTAGCCAACGCTGCCCCCGTCGCGCAATAAAATCATCAGCGCCCCTGCCTGTTCAGGGGCCTTTTTTTGCCTCTAATAAATCCAACGGTAGTGCTGCAGGTCAATATGACCGCTACCGGAAACCTGCACGCCTTCCGCCAGTAGCGCCTGTCGTTGACGTTGCAGATCGGGACCAGTCAGAGAGATGTCCCCGTGACGGTTGACCACCCGATGCCAGGGGAGAGTAGAGCCTTCCGGTAGACGCTTTAATACTCCCCCGACCTGGCGTGCAGCGCGCGGCGAGCCTGCCAAATGGGCAATGTCGCCATAGGTGGCAACGTAACCTTCCGGTATCGAGGCGATTATCTGCCAGACCCGCTGTGGAAAGGTATCGTGAGAATCCATGGTACGTCCTGTTGCCGGAAAACGTTCAGGATAAGCGTTGGACGGCAGACTGTACAGATGACGACTCAAGCCGATTTTGCAACGGTAAATTCCAGTGCCAGGCCAAGGATCTGCATACCATGGATATTTTCGTTCGGGGTATTGCTCAGCAGGCTTTCAAGAAACTTCAGGCGTTTGGACTGAGCGTTAATGATCAGTTTAGCCCGCATCGCCGGGAGCTTAAGCGTTGATATCGGGTACACCACGCGGCCGCTAACTTCGATGGGCAACTTGCGCAGTTCAACGTGCTGGAGCACGCCGACGCTGGAGTAAAGCAGCGCAACCGGCGTCACAGCCAGCAGTTGGGCATCGCTAATCGTGATGAAATCCAGCATCAGTTCTGGGCGCAGGAAGTTTAAACCGTGGAAAGGAACGGTGACTTCGTCGATAGGGGGCATCGCCAGGGTGGTGATTAAACGCGGTAATTCACTCATTCAGGTACCATTGGGATAACGTATTGATTAAAAAGGATACAAAGTATGTATGGTATTATGAATGACGACGGGAAATTGTGCTGAGAGTATGCTCGCAATCTCTTTATTTCACCCCGCTGAAGTGTATCGATAAGTATCCTGTGATACTCATTTGCTGGTTTTGCGCAATAAATCAGCAGGCGATCGGCGGTAGCTTGCAATTCACTGGCCCAGCAGGGATAATGCGCCAGCGCGTTAGGTAACTAGCGCTCTCAATGGGGGCTCTGTTGGTTCTCCCGCAACGCTACTCTGTTTACCAGGTCAGATCCGGAAGGAAGCAGCCAGAGCAGACGACGTGTGTGCCGGGATGTAGCTGGCAGGGCCCCCACCCATTTCTGGGTCTCAAAATTTTCTATCCCACAGTAAAGTGGCGACTTTTCCCTCTCTCAATATTTAATATCCACAGTTATTCTGTGTATTTTTTTATTCCTAAAATGCCTGGTTCTTATGCCAAAAAATTATTATGTCATAAAATTGAAATTTAACTGAAATATTAATGTCATTTTCGTGTCATATATGGCGTGCAAATTAGTTATGGGAAAATGTTGTTAGATATAAGCTGGAAATATATCTCTGGATCAGCATGTTAACTTCGTGTATTAATTATATGATAATTTTATTTCACGGGAAGCGTGATTATGACCACTGTGGTTCTGAACGTAAAAATTGATAGCGAGTTAAAAGAAAAACTGCGTCAGTATGCGGAAGAAAATAACGAGAATTTAGGGACAGCGACGGAGAAACTACTGTTGCTAGCTTTTCAGGTAGTGGATTCAGCAGACGAGGCGGGGGTTTCGGAAGAAGATATCGATAGCCAGCATACCGAAGAGGAAACGTCTCCATTGACCCCTAAAGAAATCAAAGCATTACGTAAAATTCTGAAGAAGAGAAAATGAAACAACAACTCTCTACAGCCAGCAACTATAGCGAAGCCTGCGACATGCTACGATCCGGCTACGTTAAGCATGTACGTCTGAACTGGAATATTGGTAGCGATGAGTTTTTTCGCATTGCATCCGATTGGTGTGATACCGGTGCAAAAATTAAAAAAGATGAAGATGGTTTTATTATATCGCTAAAAGGTTTTGCGATTCCGCGCCAGCATTGATGAAATTATTTCATTTTTGTCATCGGACTGACATGTCGTAATGACAAGATTGAATGGCAATTTTATAAAAACATCTCATATGCATCATGGATGATGGTTTTTGACGGGCTGGCTCCAGCCCGTCGATATTTTATTATATGATTTTCCGCAGGCGAAAATTATCCTTCTGTTGCGTAAGGCTATGCCATAGCGGCTGCAGCGTATTGAAGGCGTTGCGTAGTTCCTCATCAGACAGCGTGAAGGGCAAACGTAAATAACGGTCAAATGCGCCAGCCAGACCGAAACGCGTTCCTGTTCTGATATGAATCCCGCGACTTTCTGCCCGTACCGAAAACAGTGTCGCCAGCATTCCTGGTAATTCCACCCAAAAAGAGAGCCCTCCTTCGGGCAACGTAAAACGCCAATGCGGGAAAAACTCAGCCATCAGTTCGCCACACATGTCCCTGCGGGCGGCCAGCATCGTCCGGCGTGATGGTAACAGCGTTTTTTCATTTTCCAGTAACCAGCAGCAGGCCAGTTGTTCCAGCAGCGGAGAGCCCAGATCGAGGGAGTCGCGTGCCTGGACCAGCGATGCAATGGTTCGTGAAGACGCGCGGATCCAGCCTATGCGCAATCCTCCCCAAAAACTTTTCCCCGCCGAGCCGATAGTGATTACCGGCGCGTCCGGATTAAACGTCGCTAATGGAGGCGGTGGTGGGGCGTCGTACCATAAATCGACCATCGTCTCATCGACCACCAGAGTGGTGCGAGTTTGCGCTGCGATATCGGCAACCCGCTGGCGGGTAGCGCTATCCATGCAACGACCAGTGGGGTTATGAAAGTCGGGCATCAGCCAGGCCAGTCGTGGGGCCGTTTGCGCGATTGTCGCTGCCAGACCGTCGCAATCCCATCCCTGCGCTGGTAACGCGACGCCAACCGGGCGGCACGATGCTCCCTGAATTGCGCTGATCGCCATGGGGTAAGTTGGCGCATCTACCACCACGCGATCGCCTGGTCCGGTTAATAAACGCAGCACCAGGGCAAATCCGCTTAGCGCTCCATTGACGATCATCACTTCGTCACTGCGCGTCGGCAGGCCGCGCTCGCTATAGCGATGGGCGATGGCTTCGCGAAGAAGCGGCAGGCCTTGCTGATCGTAACCGGTATTGGATAAATGCTGAGGCATGATCTTGAGAGCCTGATTGTAGGCTTGATGGATCTCAGGTCCAGCGCTGAGCGCAGCAACGGCCAGATTGACTGACAACGGGTCCGGCGTTTTGGCTGCCATATTTACGGGGCGTTCCGGCAGAGCGATACGCGATCCGCTGCCCTGGCGACTGTAGAGATAGCCTTCCTCTCTCAGTTGCCCGAGCGCGCTGGCAACCGTAGTGCGGCTGATATTCAGAGCGGCTGCCAGTTCACGTTCGCCGGGTAGCCTGGTTTCCAAAGCCAGGCGACCATCGAGGATTAGCAGGCGTAGAGCTTCAGCTAACTGACGCCAGAGCGGCGTACGGGAGGCGGATTCTTGCCAGTTACCGAGCAATCGGACCAGCGATTGTGAACCAAAGCGACGAGATGACATAGCAATCCACTTTTTAAAAACTGGCCATTAATTATCAATCCATTTTTACTGATGATAGCGGAAATCGCAATGACTCTGAGGTGAAAATGGTACGTCGCTTACTGCAACTTTACATCGGTCTGGTCCTGTACGGCGTATCGACCGCGCTATTTGTTCATGCCAATCTCGGGGCCGATCCGTGGGATGTTTTTCATCTGGGGATTGGCAAACAATTCAGTCTGGATTTCGGCACGGTGATGATCCTGACCGGCGCGGCGGTGCTGCTGTTGTGGATCCCGCTACGGCAAATGCCGGGTCTGGGTACAGTGAGTAATGTGGTTGTGTTAGGGCTGGCAGCAAATGCCACTCTGGCGGTATTGCCGCCTATAGAATCGCTCGTGTCGAGCAGTCTCCTGCTGGTGGGAGCTATCGTGCTGAATGCACTGGCAACTGGCATGTATATTGGTGCCGGTTTCGGCCCGGGCCCTCGCGATGGTCTGATGACTGGCCTGCATGCACGTACAGGGTGGTCGTTGCGCGGCATTCGTACAGCGATTGAAGTATCGGTTCTGCTGATTGGCTGGCTGTTAGGCGGTAAATTTGGCGTAGGTACCGTACTTTATGCGCTAACGATTGGGCCACTGATTCAGCTGTGCTTGCCGTGGTTTCGCCAGCCAATTACGCGCAAAGCGTCGGCAAAACGCAGTGAGGTTATTTCCTGATTTTAAGCCGTCATCAAGTGCAGAGACTAAACTTATCAATTCAGATACAGCCGGGTTCTCCGGCTGTGCTGTTCACTTCGGAGAATTAACTCATGAAGTACGTTGATGGTTTTGTTGTTGCCGTACCGGCGGAAAATAAGGAGGCATACCGCGAAATGGCAGCAAAGGCCGCGCCACTCTTTAAAGAGTTTGGCGCGCTGCGCGTGGTGGAGTGTTGGGCGGATGATGTCCCCGATGGAAAGTTGACCGACTTCCGTATGGCAGTGAAAGCTGAAGATGATGAAGAGGTGGTGTTTAGCTGGATTGAATATGCTTCGAAAGAAGCCAGGGATGCCGCCAACGCCAAAATGATGGCCGATCCGCGGATGAAAGAGTTCGGCGATAATATGCCATTTGACGGTAAACGAATGATTTTCGGCGGTTTCGTACCGCTACTGGATGAGTAATTCATCTCTGCCATCCCCGCAGCCAGTGGGGATGGCAATAGCTTCGTTACAAACTGCTCCAGCCATGCAACATCATATAGAAACCCACCACGATAATCAGCGTGCCGGAAATCCACGGTGCTTTTCGCGACAGATTGTTCAGCCCCGGCCAGCGGTTGGCGACGTGTTTCACGCTTAAAGCCGCAATCGCGCCAGAGGCGACTAAGGTAAGCGCCAGCCCCACGCTAAACCCCAACACCAGCGTCGCTCCCAGCGAGAATTTTTTCAACTGCAGGCAAATGAGCAATACGGTAATTGATGCCGGACAGGGGATTAAACCACCCGTCAGCCCGAATAACATGATTTGCCCGGTGGTGACTTGTTGTCCGTTAAAGCGACGATTGATCTCTTCTGCATGCGCTCGCTGGTGCGCGTCCTGCCAGTCGGAGGCAACCAGCGGACCTTGATGGGGGGGAGAGTTGTATTCATGTGGATGGTGATGATCATGATGATGTTCATGTTCATGTTCATGTTCATGTTCATGTTCATGTTCATGTTCATGTTCATGCGGGCGAGATTCGCGCCAGGTTCGCCACAGCATCCAGCAGGCGATCAGTACGATAAGGATCCCTGAAATCAGCTGAAACCAGGGTTCTGATGTCTGCGCGTCCCAGCCGCGACCAAACCATAAACCCGCCATCGCCACCAGCCAGACGACCGCCGTATGCGATATGGTTGCAGCTAGCCCCAGCAGTACCGCCTGCTTCAACGTGCCACGCACCGCCACAATAAATGCCGCCATCATTGTTTTAGAGTGCCCCGGCTCGAGGCCGTGCAGTGCGCCGAGCAGAATGGCGCTGGGTATAAATAACCAGGCATTGCCTTGCTGCAAAAGTGAAGTGAAATCGTTCATAACCAACTCCCGCTAAAAGTGATCGTATGCTACTCCCCCCCAGTACATAAATACTACCCCCCAGTAGAAAAATACTCCGGGGGAGTAGAGCATGTTATGCTGTTGTCATTCCATACAAAGGCCTTTAGCGGCAAAAATTGACTCATTGAAGAGTGGATCGCGATATGTCACATACCGTTCGTCACAAGAAGATGTTATTGACCAGATTGAAGAAAATTCAGGGGCAAAGTGCGGCGCTGGAGAAAATGCTCAATCGGGAACATGAATGCGCAGAGGTGTTGCAGCAGCTTGCGGCGATCCGCGGGGCGGTCAACGGTATGATGTTGCAGGTCATCCAGGGACACTTAACGGACCATGTCGTTAAAGAACCAGAAGAAGGCCAGCGTGAAGCCGACCTTGAAGTGGTCATGCAGGTGGTCAAATCCTACCTGAAGTGAATTCAGGCGCGATTTTCATCAGGCTCTGTGGGGTGTGCTTTGAGGTTATTCTCTGCCCACAGGATAAACTTCTCTTTCGGCAGAGCCTTGCTGTAAAGCCAGCCTTGGGCATATTGCACACCATGATCGCGCAGCCAGTCGCGCTGGCTTTCGGTTTCCACACCTTCCGCAACGGTCGCCAGATTAAGCGCTTTCGCCATCTCGATAATGTGCGGCGTAAGCGGTTTGTACTCCAGCGTATCGACAAACGATTTATCGATTTTCAGAGTATCAACGTCCAGTTTTTGCAAATAGCTCAGGCTGGAGTAGCCGGTACCGAAATCATCAATGGAGATACGATGCCCTGCCTTGCGGTAGCCCGCGATAACCGGCAGGGTGATTTGCGGATCAACAAAACCGCGTTCGGTAATTTCCAGGATGATTTGCTGGGCATGGATATTCCAGATAAGAAGCTGTTCGCGTAAAAGCTGCGGCAGCTTTGGCGAACGCAAGTCATCGACCGACAGATTAATCGCAATATGGATATCCGGGCGCTGGCGTAACCAGGGGCCAAGGTCGGCAAAGATTTTTCTGACAATATCTTCCGTTAAGCGGGTGATAAGCCCGGTCTGTTCGGCAAGCGGAATAAAAATATCCGGCGATAAAAAGCTACCATCCGGTTGCTGCCAGCGCGCCAGCGCTTCAGCGCCAACGATTTTTCCACTTTGTAGCGAAATTATGGGTTGGTAATACACCTGAATGGCGTTGGAGTGCAGGGCGTCCAGCATCCCGTAGCGCGGTGAGCGTAATCTTCTTAACAAGCGAAGAAGCAGGAACGAGGTCAGCAGGCTAGTGAATAAACCAATCGGTAGCCACAGTATCAGCTGCTGATGGAGTTTTTTCTGTAATGGCAGCGTGGATGACCAGGTGGCGATAGCCAGACCCAGCTCAGGAATGGTGTGAATACGATAAACGGTATTATTGAGAGTCAGCGTATCGGCATCCAGGCGTTTAATTTTCGCCCAGGCTACCGCATCGAGCGGCTTACTGCTGATAATAATCTGATTGCGCTTGGTTCCGAACAAGAGAGTGTGAATCTCTTCCTGGCCTAATGGAATCACATCAATAAACGAAGTGGGATCAATCATCACCACATGATGCTCGCTGCCCATTGCCGTCATTTTATGTTGCAGGCCCAGGTCGTTAACCGATGTAAGCCAGGCACGATAGCCGTCGCTAGTGATGTGATCAGGTACCGGAAAGGTTACTGAAACCTGGTGATCTTCAAGAGAAGAGCACTGCGGAATGCCATCGCGTAACCACAGAACCTCCTGCACGTAGCGATGGGTATAGGCAATGCGCCGCATTTCGAGTAAGTGCTGTGGGCTACAGGTGGCTGCCGTGTGGGTATCCGCTTCCTTGAGCGCTTCTCGTGCCTGGTCGGCTACCTGCTGGACGCGCTCCAGAACGCGGGCGGAAAAATTATCCAGTTCGGTGTAAAACTGCATTTTGGCCTGCTGGGTTGCTAACCAGATACTCAGGACTATGGGCAAAATAATGGCAAGTATTAGTACCCCTGTAACCAGACTCACTTGATGCCGGGTCGTCATGAGTATTTCCTTAATTTATCGAGGGGTTCGATGAGTATACGCGAAAGATAAAAAACGTAGTGGTCAGGAAATCAGAGTTGCGCGGGATAAAAAAGCCCGAATCGCGAGATACCGACGATTTCGGGCAAACAGTGGATGATCCGCGGCGCTTAACGCTTTGAGCGATGCGGAGAAAAACGAGGGCTAGCATGCTGACAATAAGGGTTATCAGCATATATTCGTATTCTAAAGCGTAATCATGACAGCCAGATGTTGTGCTTAATGGGCATCCGGTGCAGAGATATCGGCGCTAATCCGCAGGTCATTTTCATCGAACACCATGCAGTAGCGATCGTCGAACGCAACGCTAATTTTCTGCCAGGGGCGGAAATGAACGTCGCCGGGCAGCAGGATTTTGACGTTATCATGGCCATAACACTGACCGAACAGATAGGTATTGTTGCCCAGTCTCTCGACCACTTCGCATTGAAACTCAACGACGGTCCCTGTGTTCACGTTGGTTGAGAGATGCTCAGGGCGAATACCGAGCGTAACGGGGGCACCAGGCAGCAGCGGCGAAGTGGTGATGTTGAGCGTCAGGTGGTGATCTTGCGCCATCTTCACGCTGAGCTGGCCTGGTTGCCAGGCGGTCACCGTGGCGGGAAGGAAGTTCATTTTCGGTGAACCAATGAATCCAGCAACGAATTTATTGACCGGATTGTAATACAGCGACATCGGTGAGCCCATCTGCTCAACTTTGCCGTAGTTCATCACGACTATTTTATCGGCCAGAGTCATTGCTTCGACCTGATCGTGGGTGACATAGACCATGGTGGTCTTGAGTTCGTGGTGTAGTTTGGCGATATGCAGACGCATCTCGACGCGTAATTCAGCATCAAGGTTGGAGAGCGGTTCATCAAACATAAACACTCGCGGATTGCGCACAATAGCGCGGCCAATCGCCACGCGCTGGCGCTGACCACCTGAGAGCTGTTTAGGTTTACGATCCAGCAGATGCGAAAGCTGCAGCGTTTTTGCCACCATCTCAACCTGACGGCGAATTTCATCTTTCGGGACTTTATTGACCTTAAGGCCATAGCCCATATTTTCCGCAACCGTCATATGCGGATAAAGCGCGTAAGACTGAAATACCATCGCTACGCCACGATGGGCTGGAACCACGTCGTTCATCACTTCATCGCCAATCAGCACTTCACCGTCGCTGACCTCCTCGAGTCCGGCAATCATGCGCAGTAGCGTAGATTTACCGCAGCCGGACGGGCCGACGAAAACCGCAAATTCACCATCTTCAATATCAAGATTTACCTGATGCAGCGTCACTGTACTGCCGAACCGCTTGGTGACATTCCTCAGTCGTATATTGGACATCAACATTCCCCGGGTTAGTAGCCGTTGTTTGCCGTTGGGATTAGGGCTGTAATGTGGTTTTGTACAACGTATAACAATTCAGCCTGACGATGCTCAACGACACTAAAGTCATGTGATGACTATAACTTCCAGCGTTTTTGCGCCATACAGTGATGTTTCATTTCTGCAATCATGATCACACAACTGGCAGCTTTCAGTAGTTTTATCCGCATTCAAAGCGTAGCGTATAACAAATTCAATGTGACGGAAGTTTTCATTATGAATCACCGTTTATCAATAGATTCAAACATTACAAAAAGTCGTACCACTCAATAAAAACCATTTAATTGTTATACCTTCACATGAGGTTGATAATGAAAAAGAACACTCTTGCTGCACTGATCCTTACCACTTTGTCTGCCGGGCAGTTAGTGAGCCTGCAGGCGCACGCGGCTGGGCAGCTCAACGTCTGGGAAGACATTAAGAAATCTGACGGTATCAAAACCGCGGTGAGTGATTTTGAAAAGCAGTACAACGTTAAGGTGAATGTGCAGGAGATGCCTTACGCCCAGCAGCTGGAAAAGCTGCGCCTTGATGGCCCGGCGGGTATTGGCCCTGATGTACTGGTTATCCCGAACGATCAGCTAGGCGGCGCGGTTGTACAGGGGCTTTTATCGCCTTTGACGCTGGACCAGGCAAAACAAGACGTTTTCACACCTGCGTCAATCAACGCTTTCCACATGGATAATGTGTTGTACGGCGTGCCGAAAGCGGTGGAAACCCTGGTGCTGATTTACAACAAAGACCTGATTGCCCAGCCGCTGGATAGCCTGCAGGCATGGTTCGACTATTCGAAAAAACAGCGCGAAGAGGGCAAATACGGCCTGTTGGCGAAGTTTGATCAGATCTATTACAGCTGGGGCGCTATCGGGCCAATGGGCGGCTACATCTTCGGCAAGAACGACAAAGGTGGTTTTAACCCGCAGGACGTTGGCCTGAATAAACCTGGCGCGGTGGAAGCGGTCACCTTCCTGAAAAAATTCTATGCCGAAAAGGTTTTCCCGGCCGGGATCCTTGGGGACAACGGACTGAATGCTATCGATTCACTGTTCACCGAGAAGAAAGCGGCGGCAGTGATTAACGGTCCGTGGGCCTTCCAGCCGTATGAAGCGGCAGGCATCAACTACGGGGTCGTGCCGCTACCGACGCTGCCGGACGGCAAACCAATGAGCTCCTTCCTCGGTGTGAAAGGTTATGTGGTCTCGACGTGGAGCAAAGACAAAGCTCTGGCGCAGCAGTTCATCGAATTCATCAACCAGCCGCAGTACGTGAAAGCGCGCTATATCGCAACTGGCGAAATCCCGCCGTTGAAAGCGATGATTGACGATCCGGTGATTAAGAATGACGAAAAGGCCAGCGCGGTGGCCGTGCAGTCGGCGCGGGCGACGGCGATGCCTGGCATTCCGGAAATGGGCGAAGTCTGGGGTCCGGCGAATGCCGCTCTGGAACTGAGCCTGACCGGGAAACAGGATCCGCAGGCGGCGCTTGATGGGGCTGAGAAGCAGATCAAGATGCAGATCGAAGCGATGCAGGCCAGCAATCAATAATCAAGTGATGTAACAGAACGGGAGGTACTCCTCCCGTTTTCAGAAGGAGTCGTGTGTGATTATCAATCCCAGCGAAAATATTGCCGAGGTGCGCGGCGCAGGACGCCATGCGTGGTGCGGCCTGTTGCTGGCTATCGTGCCGGGTTTTGGGCAGTTTTATCACCGTCAGTGGTTGAAGGGGATTGTCTTCCTGGTGCTGCTGAGTAGCTTTATAAGCGTTTTTTATGATTTTCTCAGCGAGGGCTTATGGGGGCTATATACCTTAGGCGAAGAGGTACCGCGGGATAATTCTATTTTCCTGCTGGCGGAAGGGATTATCAGCGTACTGATTGTCGCCTTTGGCCTGCTGGTCTATTTTCTCTCGCTGCGCGATGCCTGGGTAAATGGCAAAAAGCGCGATGAGGGCATGGCGCTAAATAGCGTGCGCAAGCAGTATCAGATGCTGCTCAGAGACGGTTTTCCCTATCTGATGATTAGCCCCGGCTTTATTCTGCTGGTGTTTGTCGTCATCTTCCCGATTTTGTTTGGTTTTGCCATTGCCTTTACCAACTACAACCTTTACCACACGCCGCCGGCGAAGCTGGTGGATTGGGTCGGGTTCAAAAACTTCATCAACATCTTCACATTATCCATCTGGCGCTCAACCTTCTTTGATGTGTTGCAGTGGACAGTGGTGTGGACTTTACTGGCGACGACGTTGCAATGTACCGTCGGTGTGCTGCTGGCCATTCTGGTCAACCAGAAAGATCTACGCTTTAAGCCGATGATTCGTACTATTTTTATTCTGCCGTGGGCGGTGCCGGGGTTCGTGACAATTCTGGTTTTTGCCGGGATGTTCAACGATTCGTTCGGGGTGATTAATAACGCGATTTTATCCTTCTTCGGCATCAGCCCGAAGGCGTGGCTGACCGATCCGTTCTGGACCAAGACTGCGCTGATCATGATGCAGACCTGGCTGGGCTTCCCGTTTGTCTTTGCCATGACTACCGGCGTACTGCAGGCGATACCGGACGATCTTTATGAAGCGGCCACCATGGACGGCGCAAGCGCGTATACCCGTCTGCGCACCATTACTCTGCCGCTGGTGCTGTACTCGATTGCGCCGATCATCATCACCCAGTACACCTTCAACTTTAACAACTTCAACATCATCTATCTGTTCAACAACGGCGGCCCTGCGGTGGCGGGTTCCAATGCTGGGGGTACGGATATTCTGGTGTCGTGGATTTATAAATTGACGATGTCGTCTTCGCAATACGCCATCGCGGCCACCATTACGATCCTGCTGTCGATTTTCGTTGTCGGCCTGGCGTTGTGGCAGTTCCGCGCCACTAAATCCTTCAAAAACGACGACATGGCGTAAGGGAAGCAAATGGCTAAATCACCGAGTATTAAACGCGAAAAGTGGATTCGCCTGTCACTGACCTGGCTGGTGGTAATCCTGGTGTCGACGATCATCATCTACCCGTTGGTATGGACTGTAGGGGCATCACTGAACGCCGGGAATAGTCTGCTGAGTACGTCGATTATTCCAGAGAACCTGTCGTTCCAGCATTACGCCGACCTGTTTAATGGCAATGTGAACTACCTGACCTGGTACTGGAATTCGATGAAGATCAGTTTCATGACCATGGTGCTGACCTTAATCAGCGTGAGCTTCACCGCCTACGCGTTCTCTCGTTTTCGTTTCAAAGGACGACAGAATGGGCTGATGCTGTTCCTGTTACTACAGATGATCCCGCAGTTCTCGGCGCTCATTGCGATCTTTGTTTTGTCGCAGTTGCTGGGGCTGATCAACAGCCATCTGGCGCTGGTGCTGATCTACGTTGGTGGCATGATCCCGATGAATACCTGGCTTATGAAGGGATATCTGGATGCGATCCCTAAAGATCTGGATGAGTCCGCACGTATGGATGGCGCCAGCAGCTTCCGCATTTTTTTCGAAATCATCATGCCGCTGTCAAAGCCGATCCTCGCGGTGGTAGCGCTGTTCTCGTTCACCGGCCCGCTGGGGGATTTTATTCTCTCCAGCACTATCCTGCGTACCCCGGATAAGTACACGCTGCCGATCGGCCTGTACAACCTGGTAGCGCAGAAAATGGGTGCCAGCTACACCACTTATGCAGCGGGAGCGGTGCTGATTGCCGTCCCGGTCGCGATTCTCTATCTGGCGCTGCAAAAATACTTTGTTTCCGGCCTGACCTCTGGCAGTACAAAAGGATAACCTCATGAAAAGATTAACACCCGCGTGGCTTGCTGTTTCTCTGGCATGCTGTTTCTCCGCCAGTACGTTTGCCGCCGATGCGCTGCAAACGAAGGCGTTCAACAATATGCCCGCTGATTTTATTAAAGGTGCGGATATTTCCACGTTGCTTGATGCGGAAAAGCACGGGGCAAAGTTTTATAACCACAATAATCAGCAGCAGGATCCGATCGCGATTTTGAAGGCTGATGGCGTGAATTATGTTCGCCTGCGTCTGTGGGTTGATCCTAAAGATGCTCAGGGTCAGGGCTACGGTGGCGGTGATAACGATCTGGCGGCGACGCTGGTGCTGGCGAAACGTGCAAAAGCGCAGGGTATGAAGCTGCTGCTCGATTTCCACTACAGCGATTTCTGGACCGACCCGGGTAAGCAGTACAAGCCGAAGGCCTGGGATAAAATGGACTATCCGCAGCTGAAAACCACCATCCACGACTACACCCGCGACACGATTGCCCGCTTTAAACAGGAAGGCGTGCTGCCGGATATGGTGCAGATCGGTAACGAGATTAACGGCGGTATGCTGTGGCCGGAGGGTAAAAGCTGGGGGCAGGGCGGTGGTGAATTCGATCGCCTCGCAGGACTGCTTAACGCGGCTATTGATGGCCTGAAAGAAAATCTCACCGGCGGCGAGCAGGTGAAAATTATGCTTCATCTGGCGGAAGGAACCAAAAACGATACCTTCCGCTGGTGGTTTGATGAAATCAGCAAGCGCAACGTGCCTTACGACATTATCGGTCTGTCGATGTACACCTACTGGAATGGCCCGATTAGCGCGTTGAAAGCCAATATGGACGATATCAGCAAGCGCTATAACAAAGACGTGATTGTTGTTGAGGCTGCCTACGCTTATACCCTGGAGAACTGCGATAACGCGGAAAATAGTTTCCAGGCGAAAGAGGAAAAGGATGGCGGTTATCCGGCGACCGTACAAGGGCAATATAATTATATTCACGATTTAATGCAGGCCGTTATCGACGTGCCGGAACATCGCGGAAAAGGTATTTTTTATTGGGAGCCGACGTGGATCGCTGTGCCGGGAAATACCTGGGCGACACCTGCCGGAATGAAATATATCCACGATGAGTGGAAAGAGGGCAATGCCCGGGAAAATCAGGCGCTGTTTGATTGCCAGGGAAAAGCATTGCCATCGATGAAGGTATTTAATTAATCATTCAGCTTTAAACTTCAGGATGTTTATTATGAAAAAATTTGCGCCTTTAAGTCCTAAGGTTAATGCGCTATTGCATGGCGCTGACTATAACCCGGAGCAGTGGGAGAATTATCCCGATATTATCGACAAAGATATTGCCATGATGCAGCAGGCAAAATGTAATGTGATGTCGGTGGGGATATTTAGCTGGGCGAAGCTTGAACCTCAGGAAGGCGTATTTGAGTTTGGCTGGCTGGACAGTATTCTCGATAAACTGTATGCCGCCGGAATTCATGTCTATCTCGCCACCCCAAGCGGCGCGCGTCCGGCGTGGATGTCGCAGAAGTATCCTCAGGTGCTACGCGTTGGTCGCGATCGGGTGCCTGCACTGCACGGTGGACGCCATAACCACTGCATGTCATCACCGGTTTATCGTGAGAAAACCCTGAAAATCAACACGCTGCTGGCTGAACGTTATTCGCAGCACCCGGCGGTGCTGGGCTGGCATATCTCCAACGAATACGGTGGTGAGTGCCACTGCGGGCTGTGTCAGGAGCGGTTCCGTGACTGGCTGAAGGCGCGTTATGAAACCCTGGATAATCTCAACCACGCGTGGTGGAGCACTTTCTGGAGTCATACTTACAGCGACTGGTCGCAGATTGAATCACCAGCCCCGCAGGGGGAAGTCTCAATTCATGGTCTTAACCTTGACTGGCATCGTTTCAACACCGCGCAGGTGACTGACTTCTGCCACCATGAAGTTGCCCCTCTGAAAGCAGCGAATGCTGAACTGCCGGTGACAACCAACTTCATGGAGTATTTTTACGATTACGACTACTGGCAGTTGGCGCAGGCGCTGGACTTCATCTCATGGGATAGCTATCCCATGTGGCACCGTGACAAAGATGAAACCACGCTGGCTTGCTATACCGCCATGTATCACGACATGATGCGCAGCCTGAAGGGCGGTAAACCGTTTGTGCTGATGGAATCCACGCCGAGCTCGACCAACTGGCAGCCGACCAGCAAACTGAAGAAGCCGGGAATGCATATTCTCTCTTCTATGCAGGCCGTCGCGCACGGTGCCGATTCGGTGCAGTATTTCCAGTGGCGCAAGAGTCGTGGTTCGGTAGAAAAATTCCACGGGGCGATTATCGATCACGTAGGCCACCTGGATACTCGAGTAGGCCGTGAAGTGACTAAGCTCGGCGATATGTTAAGCAAGTTGCCGGGCGTGGTGGGTTGCAGGACGGATGCCAAAGTGGCGATTATCTTCGACCAGCAAAACCGCTGGGCGCTGGATGACGCCCAGGGACCGCGTAATCTCGGGATGGAGTATGAAAATACCGTCAACGAACACTATCGTCCATTCTGGGAGCAGGGGATCGCCGTCGATATTATTGATGCGGATGTTGACCTGAGCGCCTATCAGCTGGTTATTGCTCCTATGTTGTACATGGTACGCGAGGGATTCGCCGAGCGCGCCGAAGATTTCGTTGCCAACGGCGGTCAGTTAGTTACAACATACTGGACAGGTATCGTTAACGAAACTGACCTGTGCCATCTCGGCGGCTTCCCAGGCCCATTACGTAAGCTGCTGGGCATTTGGGCGGAAGAGATCGACTGCCTGAACGAGGGTGAATATAATCTGGTGCAAGGACTGGCGGGGAATAAAGGCGGATTGCAGGGGCCGTATCAGGTACGCCACCTGTGTGAACTGATTCATACTGAAGCCGCGCAGCCGCTGGCGACATACCGCGATGATTTTTATGCCGGAAGACCAGCGGTTACCGTCAATCACTTCGGTAAAGGTAAGGCCTGGCACGTTGCTTCACGTAACGATCTTGCCTTCCAGCGCGATTTCTTCGCTACCATAAGCAAAGAGTTGGCGCTGCCGCGTGCCGTTGAGGCTGATTTGCCGCCGGGGGTCGTGGCAACTGCGCGAACTGATGGCGAAACCACTTATGTATTCCTGCAAAACTACAGTACCCAGCAACATAGCATTACGCTGCCGCAGGGTTACCAGGATAGCCTGACCGGTGCGGCGCTGAACGCGTCATTGACCTTAACAGCATGGGATTGCCGTATCCTTAGCCGTAACGCGTAATTCCTCTCCACCCGCGCCTGCTCATTGAGCAGGCGTTTTTTTATCTGCTTATCAGGAGTCTATTATGGTGAGTTTAAAATCCTTTCTGAATTATTTCTCCCAACCCCGCACCGCAGTGCCTTTGAGTACAACGGAGCAACAACAGATTGAATCTTTGATTCAGGCTTTCGGCGGTGAGTCGAATATTATTCATGTTGATGCTTGTATTACCCGTTTACGCGTCACGGTGAATAACCTGGCGATTGTTGATTCTCAGGCATTACAGCAGCAGGGTGCGCTGGGGGTTATTATTTTGGGGCAGCAGGTGCATGCTATTTTCGGTAAGCAGTCGGATGCTTTACGACAATTACTTGACGAACACTTTGCAAGTCGTAAATAAAATAAAACGGGATAACGCAATAATGGGTTATCCCGAAAATATAACAAGTTATTCAATGGCAATAATCATTACCGGAGGGTAATTAACGACCTTACAGTTGGAGAGAAAACGGTTTAAATTTTATTACCACCAGGCTTCTACCTGGACACCAAAGTTCCACGTATTGTTAGCAGTTTGATCTTCAAATGGTTTGCCATTTTCAGAATCATTCAAATATGAAGCGAAAATACGCAGTTCCGGACGTGACATAAAGTCAGGGCCATCGGCCAGGCCCAGCGCAATGGTGTATTTTTCACCGGCCTGTTTATACTCGGAGTTGTTCTTGTAGCTGTCTTTTTGATAGAAACCGCCCACTTCGCCAATCAGGCGTACGTACTCGGTAAACTGATACTGCCCGCGAGCGACCAGCGACAACATACGCGTTTTATCCGTGTATTCAGTAATGTTGTCCGCAGAACCCCAGGTCAGAACATGGTTAATCGAGAACTTGTCGGTAATCGGAATTAAACCGGTATTAATAACGCGATATCCGGTGGCGTCATTGACGTAGTTCCACATATCGTACCAACCGCCGCCCTGGGAGATCATGTTCTGCGCCAACCCTTTGTTGGCGTATTGCAGTACCGTTTTGTTGTAGCCACCCAGCATATCCTGACTAATCTCACCGGTCAGCATGACGCCATTTTCAGCATCATACAGTCCGCCGTAGGTATCCTGCTTTTTAGTGGTGTTCGGCATTGCGTAGTCGATACCAAATTCCGTCCAGGCACCAGACCACGGTTTCCAGCCAGCGTAGCGCAGGTCGAGATAGTTAATGTTTACATCACTGTCGCCATCGACGCGGTAATCAACGTCATTCGCGTCGCCGCGGATCCAGGCAAAGGAGACGGCCCCAGGACCGAGAGTGTAGTTTTCAAGTCCCGCACCGGAGCCGGAAATGTTCCAGTATTTGGTATCGATGATGTGTAGATCGTGGCGCTGATAGTAGCGTTTACCGCCCCAAATGACCGCATTTGGATCGCCAGGGACCAGGCCTTTAATTTGCAGGTTCAACTGGCGTAGACCAAACTGCGCATCGTCATCCAGCGTGGTTTCGTTATCGTTGGAGCCGTCAGAGACCATGCTGACCATGCTATCGAGGTAGAAACTAACATCGTTTTTCTTGTAGACCTCTGAGCCTAACTCCAGCTCACCATAGGTATCAGATTCGTTACCCAGACGGCCTATTTTGTTTTTTTGCCATTCAGCCTGACTACCGTCACCGGAGACCCCAACCCCGGCGCGCATATAACCATGAAAATCGATACCTGGGACAGCGGCGGAAGCAGCCAACACGGATGGTGAAATCAGCGCAGCGGCCAACGCAACGGAGAGTGTGCGCAGCGTAGTGTTCATGTCTATCCTCTTATTTTTGTATTACGTTCACATAACCGATGTCATAAAATGCCTAAACCTAAATTCAGGCAATTGAATGATCGCCATAGTGTGATTAACTGCAAATAAATAGGCGTATTTTGTTACAGATGGTGAGTCCATTCACAATTCAATGTATTGTGAGCGTCGTACTTTTTATGGCGATTGTCATCAGGGGGATGTTGCTGTGAGCGTTTTTTCATATTGCCCCTGTTACAATCCAGGGATAACAACATAAGGAACCGGACCATGAAGTCTAAAAGCGCGACTTTAGAAGACGTTGCCCGCCACGCGGGCGTCTCCTATCAGACCGTGTCCAGGGTACTCAATAAGTCTGCTAATGTATCCAAAGCCACGCGCAGCAAGGTGGAGAAATCTATTGAGGAGCTGCGCTATGTGCCTAATCGCCTTGCACAGCAGCTGGTAGGTAAGCAGAGCCATACTGTCGGCCTGGTGACGATTTCTCTGGCCTTACACGCTCCTTCACAAGTTGCAGCAGCGGTAAAACGCTATGCCAATGTTGAAGGCTATCAGGTACTCATCTCGATGATTGATGAGAGCGTCAACCAAAGTATCCAGGATTCGATCAATGAGCTGAAGTCGCAACTGGTGAACAAGGTTATTATCAACGTGCCGCTGGAGACCGAAGAAGCCCAGAAAATCGCCGCTGATAACGACGACATTGTCTGTCTCTTTTTGGATGTTGACCCCTATAGCTCAGTGTTTAACGTTTCGTTCAATCCAGCGGATGGCACCCGAGCCAGCGTCAAATATCTCTATGAGATGGGGCACCGTGAGATAGCCCTGTTGGCCGGACCGGAAAGCTCGGTGTCAGCGAAATTACGTTTGAAAAGCTGGATGGAAACGCTTGAGGGTTATGGCCTGCAACCTGTCACAGTGGTTCGTGGTAACTGGGATGCACAGAGTGGTTACGCCGGTGCGCTGCAAATGCTGCGCGAGACACCGAACTTCACCGCAGTGCTGGTGGGAAACGATCAGATGGCATTGGGTGTGCTGAGCGCTTTTCATCAGCATCAGGTGCCGATCCCGGGGGAGAAATCGGTGATTGGTTACGATGATACCTATGAAAGTTCATTCTTCTATCCGGCGCTGACGACCGTTTCGCTAGACCTCGATTTACAAGGAAAAGAGGCTGTGCGTCGCATCCTTGATAGCGGTGATAACGAAACGCTGCATACTTCTTCGATTCTCCCCGCGCGACTGGTTATTCGCCACTCTACCGGGCCGAAAACGGAGCCCGGTAAAGATCTGCAGTCCATAGCCGAACAGCTGCGGGCGTTAGCGCATCAGCTGAACCCCTAATCCGCAACGGGCGGCCTGCGTCGCCCATTACCCTTTTCGTTCTCATGGTTGATCTTTGTATTAACTCGGCGTACCGTGTTGTTATGTTATAACGTAATGATCGAGGTCGCTATGAAACCCAACATTCATCCGCACTATCGTACCGTGGTCTTTCACGACACCAGTGCCAACGAATTCTTTAAAGTCGGTTCAACCATCAGGACCGAGCGTGAGATTGAGCTCGAAGGTGAGACGTATCCGTACGTGACGCTTGATGTGTCATCCAAATCGCATCCGTATTACACCGGTAAACAGAAGGCTTTCAATAATGAAGGCAGCACCGCACGCTTCCGCCAGCGCTTCGGTGGTTTTATTGATGCGAAAAGGAGCAAATAATGCAGGTACTCAACTCGTTACGTAGCGCCAAACAGCGTCACCCGGATTGTCAGATAGTTAAGCGCAAAGGGCGGCTGTACGTGATTTGCAAAAGCAATCCCCGCTTTAAAGCCGTGCAGGGACGCAAGAAAAGACGTTAACTTACCCGTTTGCGAAAGCTCTCCAGCGTGCGCAACTGTTGGCCGTCGTTGAAGTTGTCGGCGGCCAGCCACTGCTGCATAGCGTTATCAATCTGTGGCCATTCGTCATCGATAATGGAAAACCAGTCGGTATCGCGGTTGTGGCCTTTTATCACCAGAGCCTGACGAAAACGCCCCTCATACTGAAACCCCAGACGTAGCGCTGCCCGGCGTGAGGGTTCGTTCAGGCTGTTACATTTCCATTCATAGCGGCGGTAGCCGAGAATATCAAAAACGTAACGCATCAGCAGCCACTGCGCTTCGGTTGCCATCGCTGTCCGGCTTAGTAACGGTGAGAAGTGGACATGACCGACTTCAACAACGCCGTTTTTTGCATCAATTCTCATCAGCGCCAGCGACCCGACGGGTCGACCTGTCCGCTCATCAATCACCGCAAAGTGAATGGGGTCGGCCAGTCCGGCAACGCTATCAATCCACGTACGGTACTCCTCAACGCTGTTATCTGGTTCGCGCAGCAACCATGTCCAACTGCGTGTATCTGGGGCTAGCTGATGGGCGGCGAACAGTGCGCTGGCGTGTTGTGTATTTAAAGGCTCAAGGTGGCAAAAACGCCCTTGCAGATTTTGTTTTTCGGGGTGGGGCCGAGGTTGCCAATCGGGCAGGGCAGTACCAACAGGTTGATTAAACTGGTTAAGGAGGCTCATGCGGTTTTCCTTTTTTGGGCGAATGCAATGAGATTAAGAGCTTATTGGTTCTATAAAAAGTGCCAAGGGTGTATGTTTTTATGGTGCCACGAGGAGCCGCGATGAATATTCCAGACGATGCGTTTTTTACTTTGTTGGAGCACGGCCTGCGCAGCAGAGGGGGGGAAACCTTGCAGCGTGCGCTGTATCAACTGCTGCGTGAGGCCGTTTTGCAGGGGCGACTGGCAGGCAATAGCCGTTTACCTGGCTCACGTGCTATGGCTCAGCGGTTAGGGCTCTCGCGTAACACGATCAACAGCGCGCTTGAGCAATTGGCCATCGAGGGCTATTTGCTACGCAGCCGTCAGGGGACGCACGTAGCGCCTTTGACGTCTCAGGGAGAGCGTGATGTTGAGATGCACGCAATCGCGCTTCCTGAGCGCTTACAGGGGTTGCCTGGGGCCACGCGGCGTGATTCACCCACGTTGCTCTTTACGCCGGGAATGCCTGCGGTTAACTATTTTCCTCTTCCCCTCTGGCGTCGGCTTCTCGACAGAATATTGCGTGAAGAGGGGACCGCATTGCTGGGCTATGGTGACCCGCAAGGTGAACCTGCTCTGCGCGAGGCGATTGCCCGTCATCTGGCGCTATCGCGAGGGATTCGCTGCGATGTCCGACAAATTGTGATTACGGAAGGTGCGCTGGAAGGTATCAATTTATGCACGCATCTGCTGGGCGAAGCTGGGGATGCCGCCTGGGTGGAAGAACCTGGCTACCTGGGGGTAAAAAGTATGTTTCTCAAAGCCGGGCTTCATATGAAAGGTGTACCAGTAGATTGTGAAGGCATGCGGCCTGATATGAGTGATGAGAGTAAGGCCCCACGATTGATCTTCACTTCACCTTCACATCAATATCCCTGTGGCGCAGTCATGAGCGCAGGGCGACGACTGGCGCTACTGGAGTATGCGCGCCAGCATAATACGTGGATTATTGAAGATGATTACGACAGCGAGTTTCGCTACAGCGGCGAACCGATTCCGGCAATGTTGGGAATGGTCAAACAGGCACCGGTAGTGTATCTCGGGACCTTCAGCAAAACGTTGTTTCCCGCGCTATGCATTGGCTTTGTGGTGATGCCCTCGGCGTTGGCTGATGCGGCTCAGGGAGCGATTGGTGCACTATTGCGCGGTGGGCACCGGGTGGAGCAGCGGGCGTTGGCGTTATTTATCGAAGAGGGACACTACGCGCGCCATCTTGCGGCCATGCGTCGTTTGTATCGTAAACGTCAGCAGCAATTACGGGAGGTTTTGGCAGAGGAGCTTAAGGTACCTTATGAGCTCTTTGGTGGAGAAGGTGGATTGCATTTGACGGTCGCTATCGAAGGCATTGATGATGAAGCACTTGTTCAGCTGGCTCGCCAGTTTCAGCAGGCACCAGCGGCATTAAGCCGTTTTTATCTTGATGCTAAAAATGCGAGAAGTGGACTGGTTTTGGGCTACGGTAATACGTCCGCTTCGCATTTCATTCCTGCGGTGCGGACGCTCAATCGTCTTATTACGCAGTGCCGGCGCGGGTAAGGGAAAACACATCGTAAAACGAAAGTTCACCCTTGGTATCGACCATTTTTTGCAACTGAGCCTTTTGTTCACCGGCGACGTGCGGTGATTGCAGGATTCTCTCGATCAGTTGGCCCGGGACGTACCGCGTGTTATACCACTCGCCGTTGTAACAAACGCGAAAGTCCAGTACATCAATGTCTTCATAGCGATAGCGCGGATAGACGTCAAAGAAGAAGAAGCCGTTGAGCAGGACGAACAGCACGATTAACAGCCAGACAGAATCTACCAATGTTTCTGAACGTAGCATCACGATGAGCGTAGCCAGGAAGGCGGCATACATTGCGACAAACAGCCATGGATGATTGCGAATAAAGCTAATACTAAAACGCGGACGGTTGTCGCGTTTCTCCTTTACATTAAGCTCATCAATGGTGTTCTTCAGCAGCAGCTGTATTTCTGTCATCTTATTCCCCAAATTCTGCTAAGAGCCCGGCTGCATGCTTGAAGAACAAGATGCAATTTGGGCTCAGCCTGAAGGATATTTTATGTTGCGTAAATCACAGGGAAAAGTAACAGATCAGTTGCGAAAAAGCATAACAGTTACAGTCCTTCGCTTGGCAGCATTTTTATGATTTGTGCTGGGTTTCCGCCAACGACGGCATTCGCGGGGACATTTTTCACCACCACGGAGCCGGACGCAATGACGGCATTGTCGCCAATCGTGATTCCGGGATTGATGACTGCCCGACCGCCAATCCAGACATTGTGACCGATGACCACCGGTTTGCCGTACTCTTTACCGCTGTTGCGTTCGATGGCATCCAGTGGATGAGTTGCAGTGTAGATATGCACGCCGGGAGCCAGCATACAGTTATCACCAATATGAATTGGGCAGACATCCAGCATGACGCAATCAAAGTTAGCGTAGAAATTTTTACCCGGGAAAATATTGTAACCATAGTCACAGCGGAAGGTGGGTTCAATATAGGCATCATTAGCTTGACCAAAGAGATCGGCCAGTAATGATTTGCGTAATTCACGCTCTTCCGGTGCTGAATGATTGTAACGATGCAGCAGTTGCCTGGCACGCAGACGGTCTGCTCGCAAGGTAGCATCACCGGGTAGATACAGCTCACCGGCAATCATTTTATGTTTCTCTTCACTCATGGGGCTTTCCTTATCGTAAATGCCGCCATAGTATAAAAGAAACCGGTTTCATATGCGCCACTTGCTAATATGTGTGATTGATATCACAATTATTGCTGTTGAAGGGGGAGGCGCTACCTGTTGCTTGTCTTTCATTTGAAATATATTAGCGGATAAATTTCCAAACTGAGGGAGGGATTTTGTCGTACAGTTTATTCATCGTCAATTCAGCAAGACGATGGTCGGCTGCTGAGTAAAATACCGTCAGTTCATTATCAGGAAGTTCATATTTGTTTTTTTCAATTACGCGTTCCAGCGTATCAATTGTCTGACAGCGTCGTAAACGCATCAAATAGTCTATTTTGGTTAATGTTTTATCAGACATAAATTCACCTTTTGATTGTAATAATACTAACAAGAAAGACTTGCCGGGTTTTCCCGACTGGCGTTCACGAAGCAACGAAATAACCGGTTGCCTGATTTGCGCCATTTCTGTAGATCTGCTGTGTTAATGCCGTAGTTGCTGAACAGCACGAAAGTGTCATCCAGGTATTCGTCAAGCTGAGTAATCAGTTTATTATCCTCAGCATACTTAATTTTATAATTAAGTGCGAATGCGGCAATGTGCTCGATCAATTCATTTAGTTGAAGATTGACAGCCGAAGTCGGGTCATTAACCCAGCCATGGTTGCTCTCATCAAGGTTTGCAAGACAGTCATGATACAGGGTTTCGCAGAGAAATTTAAGCTGCGCAATATCATGTCTTTTTGGCGAGTATTCGTCCATAAAACATCCCCTTTTAAGTGGTTTAAACGACGACTAACAGCACCGTTGTGGGATGAACACGACTAACAGACCTGACACATACAATGTAATCTTGCTGTTTTAACTATAATCCACTCTCAAAAAGATTTCACCGTGCTATTACGAAAAATTACAATTATCACGGTTAATTTATCTTAAACACTGTGCGCTTTATTATATAGCAACATTAGTTTCAACGGAAAAAATGAAAGCAAACCTTATATTTCATCGGGTTAGCTGAGTATTTTAGTGGTTGTTGTCGGACAACCATACACAATGTCAGTGATTGAGAATATTCTGAGTTAGGTCGGGGCGACAAATCAGTGGATGAAAAAAACAGAGATATATGGCAGAACTCATCATTAAATATTATATAACAGGCTACAAAATAAACAATGACAATGAGTGCGCTTAATATAGATAGAAAAGGAAAGGGCCGCAAATGCGGCCCTTAGAGGGGAGATTAGTGATGCTCAACCGTATGGCTGTGCTCAATATCTTCATTTCTCTTGCTAAAACGGCGGCGAACCACCACGAAGAATACTGGTACAAAGAAAATAGCCAGAACCGTCGCGGTCACCATCCCGCCCATTACGCCAGTACCTACGGCGTTCTGTGCACCGGAGCCTGCCCCAGAGCTAATAACCAGCGGCATTACCCCCAGGATAAATGCCAGTGAGGTCATCAGGATCGGACGCAGACGCATACGTACCGCTTCGAGCGTCGCTTCAATCAGGCCTTTACCTTCTTTATCCATTAGGTCTTTGGCGAATTCAACGATAAGAATCGCGTTCTTCGCCGACAGACCAATGGTTGTTAGCAGACCAACCTGGAAGTAGACGTCATTAGTCAGCCCGCGGAAAGTTGCCGCCAGCAGTGCACCAACAACCCCGAGCGGAACGACCAGCATGACCGAGAACGGAATTGACCAGCTCTCATACAATGCCGCCAGGCACAGGAATACGACAATCAGCGAGATCGCGTAGAGCGCAGGTGCCTGGTTGCCGGACAACCGTTCCTGATAGGACATACCGGTCCAGTCGTAGCCAATACCAGAAGGCAGTTTGCCCGCCAGCTCCTCCATCAGGTTCATCGCTTCACCGGTACTCTTACCAGGCGTTGCTTGACCGAGGATTTCCATTGATGGCAGACCGTTATAGCGTTCCAGACGTGGAGAGCCATATTCCCAGCGTGAAGTGGAGAAGGCGGAGAACGGCACCATCTGTCCATCGCTACCGCGCACGTACCAGTTGCCGATATCTTCCGGCAGCATACGGTATTTGGCTTCGGACATGATATAGACTTTCTTGACGCGACCACGGTCGATAAAGTCGTTGACATAGCTACCACCCCAGGCGGAACCCAATGTGGTGTTGATGTCGCTAATCGAAACGCCGAGAGCCTGCGCTTTTTCCTGATCGATATCGACTTTAAACTGCGGTGTATCTTCCAGGCCGTTTGGACGAACGCCACTTAATACATCAGGATGCTGCGCAATCATGCCAAAGAGCTGGTTACGCGCCTGAGTGAGTTTTTCGTGACCCAATCCACCCTGATCGATCAGCTGGAAGTCAAAGCCGGTAGCGGTACCCAGTTCGACAATGGCTGGCAGGTTAAAGGCGAAGACCATTGCGTCTTTAATCTGCGAGAAGTAGCCCATTGCACGGCCGGTGATCGCTTCAACTTTGTTCTCTTCGCCAGGACGCTGGCTCCAGTCCTTCAGGGAGACGAACGCGATACCGGTGTTTTGTCCGCGGCCCGCGAAGCCAAAGCCGTTAACGGCGAATACTGATTCAACGTTGTTCTTCTCATGAGTGAGATAGTAGTCGGTCATCTCATCAAGAACTTTCTGCGTACGTTCCTGCGTTGCACCAGCCGGGAGCTGTGCCATGCTGAGGAACACACCCTGATCTTCGTCTGGCAGGAAGGAACTTGGCAGACGCACGAACAGCCAGGCCATTCCCACTACGATGATCAGATACAGCACCAGATAACGACCGGTACTGCGCAGAATGTTGCCTACGCTATCGGTGTAATGATGTGTGCTCTTATCAAACATGCGGTTAAACCAGCCAAAGAAGCCGGTGGTTGCACCATGGCTGCCTTTCGCGACGGGTTTTAGCATCGTGGCGCAAAGCGCCGGGGTCAGGATCAGCGCTACCAGTACCGACAGCGCCATGGCGGAAACGATAGTGATAGAGAACTGACGATAAATCGCACCAGTAGAGCCGCCGAAGAAGGCCATCGGGATAAACACTGCCGAAAGCACCATCGCGATACCCACCAGTGCGCCCTGAATCTGGCCCATTGATTTACGCGTTGCCTCCTTCGGCGGTAGCCCTTCCTCAGCCATAACACGCTCGACGTTTTCCACCACCACGATTGCGTCATCCACGAGTAGACCGATGGCGAGCACCATACCAAACATGGTGAGGGTGTTTATCGAGAAACCGAACAGAGCGAGGATAGCAAATGTCCCCAGCAAGACGACCGGTACAGCGATAGTTGGGATCAGCGTCGCGCGGAAGTTCTGCAGGAACAGATACATAACCAGGAACACCAGGATGATCGCTTCAACCAGCGTTTTCACCACTTCGTGAATAGAGATCTGCACGAATGGCGTGGTGTCATACGGGTAAACAATCTTCATGCCGGAAGGGAAGAACGGCTCCATCTTCACCAGCTCAGCACGAATGGCGTTAGCGGTATCGAGGGCGTTCGCACCGGTCGCCAGTTTTATCCCCAGGCCGGAAGCCGGCTGGCCGTTAAACTTCGCGATGACATCGTAGTTTTCACCACCCAGCTCGATCTTCGCAACATCGCGCAGACGAACCTGAGAGCCATCCGGGTTGACTTTCAGCAGAATGTTGCCGAACTCTTCGGTGTTGGTCAGACGAGTCTGCGCCACGATAGAAGCGTTCAACTGCTGGCCTTTCACCGGTGGCGTACCGCCTAACTGACCCGCTGCAACCTGGGCGTTCTGTGCTTTCAGGGCGCTAATAACGTCAACCGGCGTTAGCTGGAAGTTGTTCAGTTTGTTCGGGTCCATCCAGATACGCATGGCATATTGGGAACCAAACAGCTGCACGTCACCTACGCCGCTGGTACGACTAATCGTATCCTTCATGTTGGCGGCAACATAGTCAGAAATGTCATCCTGATTCATGGTGCCATCGGTATTGATAACGCCGACAACCATCAGGAAGCTGCTGGATGCCTTTTCAACGCTAATACCCTGTTGCTGTACTTCCTGCGGCAACAACGGCGTTGCAAGCGCTAGCTTGTTCTGAACCTGTACCTGGGCGATATCCGGATCGGTACCGGATTCGAAGGTGAGGGTAATCGTCGCTGTACCGGTGGAGTCGCCATTTGAAGACATGTACATCAGGTGATCGATACCGTTCATGTTCTGTTCGATAACCTGGGTTACGGTGTTCTGCACGGTTTCCGCATCAGCACCGGGGTACATGGCTGTGATGGAAATTGCTGGTGGCGCAATCGTTGGATATTGCGCTATCGGCAACTTGAGGATCGAAAGTCCCCCAGCCAGCATGATAATAATGGCGATCACCCATGCAAATATGGGGCGATCGATAAAGAAATTAGGCATGTCTTAACGGCTCCTGTTTAAGTTAAGACTTGGGTTGTTCTGACTGAGCATTGCCAGCGGCTTGCTGTTTATCGTCAGAAACGACTTCCTGCGCTTTTACCTGTACGCCTGGTTTGATTTTTTGCAGACCAGTGATGATCACGCGATCGCCCGTTTTCAAACCTTCAGTGACCAGCCATTTGTCGCCAATTGCCTGAGTCGCGGTAATCTGACGGACTTCGACTTTATCGCCTTCGCCAACAACCATGGCGCTCGCATCACCGCGTGGCGTACGAGTTACGCCCTGCTGAGGAACCAGCATAGCATCAGGATTTACACCTTCTTCCAGACGTGCACGGACGAACATTCCAGGTAGCAGAGTGTGATCTGGGTTGGGGAAGATAGCGCGCAGCGTGATAGAGCCGGTAGTCTGGTCAACGGTGACGTCGGAAAACTCCAGCGTACCGCCCTGCGGGTATTTCAGACCGTCGTTAGTGACCAGCTCAACCTTCGCTTTACCGTTTTCCTGCTGCAGTTTGCCGTTGGCTAACTCTTGTTTTAAACGCAGAAAATCATTGCTTGATTGAGTCACGTCGACATAAATAGGATCAAGCTGCTGCACGGTAGCCAGCGCGGTGGTTTGGCCGTTTTGCACCAGGGCGCCTTCGGTTACAGCGGATTTACCAATGCGACCGCTGATAGGAGAGGTGACTTTGGTGTATGCCAGATTGATGCGCGCAGTTTCTACAGCAGCTTTGGCGGCGACCACTGCAGCATTACTCTGCTGAGCGGTTGCAACGGCAGTATCGTAATCCTGTTGGCTAATGTACTTAGTGCCTAACAGTTTTTGATAACGTTTTACCGTCAACTGGTCCATATTTGCCGCGGCTTGCGCTTTTGCTAAATCGCCCTTTGCGCTTTCATAGGTGGCCTGATAGGTCGCCGGATCAATTTGATAAAGAGACACGCCAGCCTGAATATCGCTACCTTCAGTGAAGTTACGTTTCAGAATAATGCCACTGACCTGAGGGCGAACTTCCGCAACGCGATAAGCGCTGGTGCGACCTGGCAGTTCAGTTGTGATTTGTAGCGGAGCGGATTTGAGCGTCACAATACCGACTTCCGGCATTTGTTGGGCCCCTTGCTGAGCCGGTTTGTCGTCACATCCTGTTAGCGCTAAGCTGCCTGAGAGCATCAGAACGACCGCCAGAGGCGTTAACCCTCTGTTTTTGTTCATATGTAAACCTCGAGTGTCCAATTTCAAATTGTTCAGTGGCTCAATCGACCACAAACCCACTGCTGTGTTTCTATTATGGTCATGCTATGGTACATACATTCACAAATGTATGTAAACGTAACCTCTGTAAACTCATCGACCTATGGCACGAAAAACCAAACAACAGGCGCTTGAGACCCGGCAACATATTCTGGATGTTGCTCTGCGTTTGTTTTCGCAGCAAGGCGTATCATCCACCTCGTTGGCAGCAATTGCAAAAGCCGCTGGCGTGACGAGAGGGGCTATCTACTGGCATTTCAAAAATAAATCAGATTTATTTAATGAAATATGGGTACTTTCTGAAGCCAGTATTAGTGACCTCGAAGTTGAGTATCGGGCAAAATTCCCTAACGATCCACTGTCAGTTGTGCGTGAGATCTTAGTCTATGTTCTTGAAGCAACAGTGACAGACAAACGCAGGCGGTTGATGATGGAGATCATCTTCCATAAATGTGAATTCGTAGGTGAAATGGTCACGCTTCAACAAGCACAACGTAGCATTTGTCTGGAGAGCTACGATCGTATCGAACAAACGTTGCAAGACTGCATTGCAGCGAAAATGCTGCCTGCCAATTTGCTTACTCGTCGGGCGGCTATTTTAATGCGTAGCTATCTTTCGGGCCTGATGGAAAACTGGCTGCTGGCACCGAATGCCTTCGATCTGCAAAAAGATGCGCGAGAGTACGTCGCGACGCTGCTCGAAATGTATCAATTCTGCCCTTCTCTACGGGCTCCAGAAGGAATCGAGGCTTAAGCGCGTCAGCAGAGAAATAGCCAATATTTCCTGCTTTTCGCCGCTATTCGCGCGATGTCATAAGTGCTATTCTTCGCGCTGCGACGATCCCCGGTATTCTCCGGCTTTTGCAACCACTCATGTTAACACTATGCTGCATACTATCCGTTGGCGAAATGCCATATCCGCTTTTATTTTTACCCTGATTTTTTTCGTCGGCTGTATCAGCGTCAACCAGGCGCTAGCGGCTGATTTACCTGAACGTGCTGAAGTCCAAAGCCAACTCAACACGCTGAGTAAGCAAAAAGATCTGACCCCGCAGGATAAGCTGGTTCAGCAGGACCTGACTCAGACACTGGAAACTCTCGATAAAATTGAACGCATAAAGTCGGAAACGGCCCAACTGCGTCAGCAGGTCGCTCAGGCTCCTGCGAAAATGAATCAGGCAATCGATAGCCTGAACGCATTGAGCGATGTTACTGATGATGAGGCGACGCGAAAAACGTTGAGTTCATTGTCACTGCGTCAGCTGGAATCGCGGGTTTCTCAGACGCTGGACGATCTACAAAATGCACAGAACGATCTGGCAACTTATAACAGCCAGTTAGTCTCCCTGCAGACGCAGCCGGAGCGCGTGCAAAATGCGATGTATTCTGCTTCTCAGCAGCTCCAGCAAATCCGTAATCGCCTAAATGGCACTTCGACCGGTGATGAAGCGTTGCGCCCTACTCAGCAGAATTTGCTGCTGGTACAGCAGGCTTTACTGAACGCGCAGATCGATCAGCAGCGCAAAAGTCTGGAAGGCAACACGGTGCTGCAGGATACCCTGCAAAAGCAGCGTGATTATGTTACCGCCAATAGTAACCGTTTACAGCATCAGCTTCAGTTATTGCAAGAAGCCGTTAACAGTAAGCGTTTAACGCTCACTGAGAAGACTGCTCAGGAGGCGGTTTCTCCAGATGAAGCAGCAAAGATTCAGACTAACCCGCTGGTGAAACAAGAGCTGGATATTAACCATCAGCTTAGTGAAAAACTTATTTCAGCAACGGAAAACGGCAATCAGCTGGTCCAGCGTAATATCAAGGTAAAGACCTGGCTCGATCGCGCTTTACAGTCTGAACGCGATATTAAAGAGCAGATCTCGGTGCTGAAAGGCAGCCTGCTACTGTCGCGCATTCTTTACCAGCAACAACAGACGCTGCCCTCGGCGGATGAACTGAGCGATATGACTAACCGCATCGCTGACCTGCGCCTTGAGCAGTTTGAGGTTAACCAGCAGCGAGACGCATTGTTCCAGAGTGATGCTTACGTTGCGAAGCTGGAAGAAGGGCACAGCAGCGATGTTAACCCCGAAGTGCATGATGCTCTGCTGGAGCTGATTGATATGCGCCGGGAGCTGCTCGATCAGTTTAATAAACAGCTTGGCAATCAGTTGATGATGGCGATTAACCTGCAAATCAACCAGCAGCAGTTAATGAGCGTCTCGACCAACCTCAAAGCCATCCTGACGCAGCAGATTTTCTGGGTAAATAGTAACCGTCCGATGGATTGGGAATGGATTAAAGCCTTCCCGGAAGCGCTGCAAGGTCAGTTTAAGGCGATGAAAATCACCGTAAACTGGGAAAAGGCCTGGCCTGCGGTATTTATTGCATTTCTCGCCGGTTTGCCGCTATTGCTGATTGCCGGGCTGATTCGCTGGCGTCTGAAATGGCTTAAAGCGTATCAGGCGAAGCTGGCATCGCAGGTGGGACAATTACGCAATGACACTCAGCTTCATACGCCGAAAGCGATTCTCATCGATCTGATTCGAGCGCTACCGGTGGTGTTGCTGATTCTGGCCATTGGTCTGATTCTGCTAACGATGCAGCTGAATATCAGCGATTTGCTGTGGGCCTATAGCAAAAAGCTGGCGATATTCTGGCTGGTATTTGGCTTGTGCTGGAAGGTGCTGGAAAAAGACGGCGTGGCGGTGAGCCACTTTAATATGCCGTCACAGTTGACCAGCCACTGGCGGCGGCAAATTGTGCGCGTCAGCCTTGCGCTACTGCCGCTGAATTTCTGGTCGGTGATGTCGGAACTGTCGCCACTGCATTTGATGGACGATGTGCTGGGGCAGTTTGTTATTTTCCTCAACCTGCTGCTGATAGCTGTGCTCGTCTGGCCAATATTTCGTGAAAGCTGGCGAGATAAAGAGTCCCACGGCCTGCGTCTAATCACCGTGACCGTACTGTCGATTGTGCCGATTGCGTTGATGATTCTGACGGCAACGGGCTACTTCTACACCACGCTGCGTCTTGCGGGTCGCTGGATTGAAACCGTTTATCTGGTGATGTTGTGGAATCTACTGTATCAGACCGTGCTGCGCGGTTTGAGCGTAGCTGCCCGACGCATCGCCTGGCGTCGGGCGCTGGCGCGCCGTCAGCACCTGGTTAAAGAAGGGGCCGAAGGCGCTGAGCCACAGGAGGAACCGACGATCGCACTGGAGCAGGTGAACCAGCAGACGCTGCGTATTACGATGTTGGTAATGATCGCGTTGTTTGGCGTGCTGTTCTGGGCTATTTGGTCGGATCTGATCACCGTTTTTGCTTATCTCGACAGTATTACGCTTTGGCACTACAACGGTACAGAGGCCGGGGTCAGTGTCATAAAAAGCGTCACCATGGGCAGCTTGCTGTTTGCGATTGTGGCATCCATGGTGGCCTGGGCGTTAATTCGCAACCTACCAGGGCTACTGGAAGTTCTGGTGCTCTCCCGGTTGAATATGCGTCAGGGGGCGTCATATGCGATTACCACGATCCTGAACTACGCCATTATTGTTATTGGCGCGATGACGGTCTTTGGTTCGCTGGGCGTTTCGTGGGATAAGCTGCAGTGGTTGGCGGCAGCGCTGTCGGTTGGTTTGGGCTTCGGCCTGCAGGAAATTTTCGGTAACTTTGTCTCCGGCCTGATTATCTTGTTCGAACGCCCGGTACGTATTGGCGATACGGTGACCATCGGCACGTTCTCCGGCACCGTCAGTAAGATCCGCATCCGCGCCACGACGATCACTGACTTTGACCGCAAAGAAGTGATTATCCCGAATAAAGCCTTCGTTACGGAGCGCCTCATCAACTGGTCGCTTTCCGACACCGTGACCCGCGTCGTCATCCGCCTAGGCGTGGCCTATGGTTCCGACCTGGATAAGGTGAAAGAAGTTCTGCTACAGGCTGCGCACGAGCATCCTAAAGTGATGCAAGAGCCCGCGCCGTCGGTCTTCTTTACTACCTTTGGTGCTAGTACGCTCGATCACGAACTGCGCCTGTACGTGCGCGAACTGCGCGATCGTAGCTACGCGGTAGATGAATTAAACCGTGCTATCGATCGCTTGTGTCGGGAGAATGATATCAATATCGCCTTTAATCAGTTGGAAGTTCATCTGCGTAATGAAAAGGGCGATGAAATCACTGAGGTGAAGCGTGATGCAAATGGGGGCGATACTTCGCCAGCGATAGGCTAAGCATAATAGGGCGATAGGTTCTCCGCCCCTTAGGTTTTAATGGCTGAGCGAGGAGAGTTCTTCCTGGCTCAGGCCTGTTATCTCCATAACCATATTGGGCTCCAGTCCGTTGGCGAGCATTTTCAGGGCAATGCTGCGCGAGAGTTCCTGGCGGCCTTCCAGTAAACCTTCCTGTCTGCCTTTTTTACAACCTTTCTCTTCCAGCCATTCGGCAATCGTCATCAGTAGCTCCTTATGCCTGGGAGACTGTTTCGCCAGCTCGCGAATGAGAGGCCCGGGCTTTTCCGTGGTTCCCGCCTGCAGCATATAGCTGATGAGCGTATTAATCTGCGTTTCCGTCAGATATCCCTGCGCCAGCAGCGTAATTAACATCGGCTGAAGCTCGGCCAGATCGCGCTGGCGGATATGTTTTTGCAGCAGCTCCAGCATTGCCATACGCTGGTGACGGACGATTTGATTATCTGGCATAACGGTCAGGTCCACCAGCGGAAAATCGCCGCTGTAAAGCGCACTGGCAAGTTCGGGGTCGTCAAAAAGATGATGCCAGTTGAGCGTATGCGGCCAGGGGCTGGCGGAGCCGTGATAAAACAGAATCGGCACCACCAGCGGTAGAGTATCGTGGCCTGCATCGAGGTGGCGCTGCATGGCGGCAAGCGCATAGCGTATCAGGCGAAAGGCCATAAGTTTGTCGGGTGAACTCTGATGCTCAATGAGCACATAGATATATCCAGCGCCATGCTGAGTTTGCAGGGAATAGAGGATATCGGAGTAGCTGGCCCGCAGGTCTTCTTCAATAAAGCTTCCGCAAGCAAGCTGTAGCGTATCCAGATCGCAAATACGTAAAAACTGTGCCGGAAGATAGCGTTGTAAGAAATCGCGCGCGACCTCTTTCTGGGTCAACATCTGGCGAAAAATAGCATCGTGCGGCGTGTGCGAGAATCGTTCCATGAGTATCATCCATCGTTGTAAGGGGCAGGCGATGACTCTGCCACCTGCAACGATGCGACTACAGACTACTCTTGCGCGTTTTGCGAGGCTTCTTCCGCACTTTTTACTTTGTTTTCATAGTCACGACGAATAATCTCCAGCGCAGCTAGCACGGTTTGTGCGGGGACCTTATTCTCTTCAAGCAACATAATTAAATCGACGGCTAGCTTGACCTCGTCTGATGCGTTTTCCAGCGACATATTTCTTCCTCCACTTAGCGGGTTAAACGTGCCAGTACGTTTTCGATTTTCTCTAGCGCGTCACGACAACGGGCCAGCCGCCCTGCGTAGGCGTCCACTTCTTTAGCCAACCGTTGCTGTTCATCAAAGGTTGTGGCTTGCGCGAGCTGACGCTGGCGATCGTTTCTCATCGCCAGCAGCCTGCGTTCGTATTCCTGATGCTGCAGACGTCGGCGCTGCCAGCGGTTTAGAGTGGGCGAAGCGCTATCCCAGTTGCGTAGCGACCAGGTTGCCGTTTCCCGGCTGATAGCGGCGATCTGGGCAACGAGACGTTCCGCCAACCAGGTGACCTGCGGCAGTTGCTGGCGTTCGACTGCCTGCTGTAGCTCGGCGAAGCATTCGTTGGCTTCATCCAGATAAGCCTGCATTTGCGTGCTGCGGGTGCGGAACAGTTGGCGATCGAAGCGTGGACTGAGCGTCGCGTGATCCGCCAGTGGCGCAACTTGCGTTGCCAGCGCTGCCAGTTGATTTTCCAGCGAGTGTAAAAGCCGGGCCGTTTTCAAATAACTCCTCCCTACCCAGATAAACAACTGTGCTACATTAGCGTTATCTTTTTGATAGCGATTCGCATTATGCCACGTATTATTTTAATCATCATTGGCTGGCTGGCGGTAGCATTAGGAACGCTGGGCGTGTTTTTACCCTTATTGCCAACGACGCCGTTTATCCTGCTTGCGGCCTGGTGTTTTGCCCGCTCGTCGCCGCGCTTTCACCACTGGCTGCTGTATCGTTCGTGGTTTGGTGGTTACCTGCGCCATTGGCAGAAATACCGCGCTATGCCGCCTGGCGCTAAACCTCGGGCGGTGGTGATGATTTTGCTAACCTTTTCCATTTCCTTGTGGCTGGTTAATCTTACGTGGGTGCGCATCTTGCTGCTGGTGATTCTCACTTGTCTGCTGATATTTATGTGGCGCATTCCGGTGGTTGATGCAAAGCAACAAAAGCACTGATGCGCAATAATGATGGTTGCAATTGTCGCTGACAGACAGTAAATTCTGGCGTTTTCGAGCGCGGGTACGACTGGTCAAAGGTTAAACAAATGTTTCTTTGGCCCGTTTGTCATGCCCGTGAGTAACACCGTTTTAATCAGGCATAAACTTATGACCGCAACTGCACAGCAGCTTGAATATCTGAAGAACAGCATCCAAAGCATCCAGGACTACCCGAAGCCTGGTATCCTTTTCCGTGATGTCACCAGTTTGCTGGAAGACCCAAAAGCCTACGCGCTTAGCATTGAACTGCTGGCAGAGCGCTACAAAGACGCGGGTATTACCAAAGTGGTGGGCACCGAAGCGCGTGGTTTCCTGTTTGGCGCACCGGTTGCGCTGGCGCTGGGCGTAGGCTTTGTTCCAGTGCGCAAGCCGCGTAAGTTGCCGCGTGAAACCATCGCGGAGAGCTACGAGCTCGAATACGGTACCGATCAGCTGGAAATCCATGTTGATGCCATCAAAGAAGGCGACAAGGTACTGGTGGTTGACGACCTGCTGGCGACCGGCGGCACCATCGATGCGACCGTGAAGCTGATCCGTCGTCTGGGCGGTGAAGTACATGATGCAGCCTTTATTATCAATCTGTTTGATCTGGGCGGCGAACAGCGCCTGGAGAAGTTGGGAATCAACAGCTACAGCCTGGTTCCCTTCCCGGGCCACTAAGCATTTCCCGACACATAGCCTCGCTGATTGGGCGGGGCTGTGATAGCATGGCCCCCTCGTGATTTCACCTTCCAGCGTTTCAGAGCCAGCCCATGAGTTATCAGGTCTTAGCCCGTAAATGGCGCCCACAAACCTTTGCTGACGTCGTCGGCCAGGAACATGTGCTGACCGCACTGGCGAACGGCTTATCGTTAGGGCGCATTCATCACGCATATCTCTTTTCCGGTACCCGCGGGGTGGGTAAAACCTCCATCGCTCGCTTATTGGCGAAAGGGTTAAACTGTGAAACCGGCGTTACCGCCACGCCTTGTGGCGTCTGCGATAACTGCCGAGAAATAGAACAAGGGCGTTTTGTCGATCTGATCGAGATCGATGCCGCCTCGCGCACCAAAGTCGAAGATACCCGCGATTTGCTGGATAACGTCCAGTACGCACCGGCCCGTGGTCGCTTCAAGGTCTATCTGATCGATGAAGTCCACATGCTGTCGCGCCACAGCTTCAACGCGTTGCTAAAAACGCTAGAGGAGCCACCTGCGCACGTTAAATTCCTGCTAGCAACGACCGATCCGCAAAAGCTGCCGGTCACTATTCTTTCCCGCTGCCTGCAGTTTCATCTCAAGGCGCTGGATGTTGAACAGATCCGTCATCAGTTAGAGCATATTCTCGGTGAAGAACAGATTGCTTTTGAACCGCGCGCGCTGCAACTGCTCGCGCGCGCGGCTGATGGAAGCCTGCGCGATGCGTTGAGCCTGACGGATCAGGCTATTGCCAGCGGCGATGGCCACCTGACCGCAGAATCTGTCAGCACCATGCTTGGCACTCTTGACGACGATCAGGCGCTCTCGCTAATTGAAGCGCTAGTGGCTGCTGACGGCGAACGCGTGATGGCAGGCGTCAATGAGGCGGCTGCTCGCGGCGTGGAGTGGGAAGCCCTGTTGGTCGAGATGCAAAGTTTGCTGCACCGTATTGCAATGGTTCAGCTCTCGCCGTCGGCGCTCGGCGCGGATATGGCTGCCGTAGAGTTGCGGATGCGCGAGCTGGCACGAACCGTGCCGCCAACCGACGTTCAGCTTTACTATCAGACGTTGTTGATTGGCCGCAAAGAGCTACCGTACGCGCCGGACAGACGCATGGGTGTTGAAATGACGCTTCTGCGGGCGCTGGCATTCCATCCGCGCATGCCGTTGCCGGAACCGGAAGCCCCTCCGGCGCAGAGTATCCCGGTCGCACCTGTACAGCAGGCCGCCCCGGTATCCGCTCAGCAGCCACCGCAGAATCTGCCGCAGACGACCAGCCAGGTGCTGGCAGCCCGCAGTCAGCTTCAGCGTAGCCAGGGAGCACCCAGCCCAAAAAAGAGTGAACCGGCAGCCGCTTCCCGCGCGCGGCCGGTGAATAACGCTGCGCTGGAACGACTGAGTTCGATTACCGAGCGCGTACAGGCGCGTCCGGCAGCTGCCGCTCTGGAGCAGGCTCCGGCGAAAAAAGAAGCTTACCGTTGGAAATCGACGATGGTTGTTGAAACGGTAAAAGAAGAAGTTGCAACGCCGAAAGCGCTGAAAAAAGCACTAGAGCACGAAAAAACCCCGGAACTGGCGGCGAAGCTGGCAGTCGAAGCGGTCGAACGCGATAGCTGGGCGGCGGAAGTTAATCAGCTCGCGGTGCCAAAACTGGTGGAGCAGGTGGCACTAAATGCGTGGAAAGAGCAGGACGGCAACCGCGTCTGCCTGCATCTGCGTCCGAGCCAGCGTCATCTGAACTCGGCAGGCGCGCAGCAAAAGCTGGCGGAAGCGCTGGGTATTTTGTACGGTACGCCGGTTGAATTGACCATCGTGGAAGATGATAATCCCGCGATGCGCACGCCGCTTGAGTGGCGGCAGGCAATTTATGAAGAAAAGCTCACGCAGGCGCGTGAAGCGATTATTGCGGATAACAACATCCAGACGCTGCGCCGGTTCTTTGATGCGGACCTGGATGAAGAAAGTATTCGCCCCATTTGATTGCAAGTTAAACTTGCGATCATCATCCTTAACGACGACTTACTGAGAGAGAAGCCTATGTTTGGTGGAAAAGGCGGTCTGGGTAACCTGATGAAGCAGGCCCAGCAGATGCAAGAAAAAATGCAGCAGATGCAGGAAGAAGTGGCCAAGCTGGAAGTGACCGGTGAATCCGGTGCTGGCCTGGTAAAAGTGACCATCAACGGTGCGCACAACTGCCGTCGCGTTGAAATTGACCCAAGCCTGCTGGAAGACGACAAAGACATGCTGGAAGATCTGGTGGCTGCTGCATTCAACGATGCTGCTCGCCGCATTGAAGAGACCCAGAAAGAAAAAATGGCTTCTGTTTCTTCCGGTATGCAACTGCCGCCAGGCTTTAAGATGCCGTTCTGATGCAAACCAGTCCGCTGTTAACTCAGCTGATGGAAGCGCTGCGCTGCCTGCCGGGCGTTGGCCCAAAGTCGGCGCAGCGTATGGCGTTTACCCTGCTGCAGCGTGACCGCAGCGGCGGGATGCGCCTTGCGCAGGCACTGACGCGCGCGATGTCGGAAATCGGCCACTGCGCCGATTGCCGCACCTTCACTGAACAGGAAGTGTGCAACATTTGCAGCAACCCGCGCCGCAAGGAAAATGGTCAGCTCTGCGTGGTGGAGAGTCCAGCGGACATCTACGCTATTGAGCAGACCGGGCAATTTTCTGGTCGTTATTTCGTATTGATGGGCCACCTGTCGCCGCTCGATGGTATCGGGCCGGATGATATCGGGCTCGATCGTCTGGAACAGCGTCTGCGTGACGAATCGATGCAGGAAGTGATCCTCGCGACCAATCCTACGGTCGAGGGGGAAGCCACTGCCAATTATATCGCCGAGCTCTGCGCGCAGTATGACGTAGAAGCGAGCCGTATCGCCCATGGCGTACCGGTTGGCGGCGAACTGGAAATGGTTGATGGCACCACGCTGTCCCACTCCCTCGCCGGACGGCATAAGATTCGTTTTTAACCAAACGGAGGCGCTTTTCGGGGCCTCCGCTTGAAAATTCTCTCCTCTGTCCCCATCTCACACTCAACGGTTTTTTTACCATTAACAATGGCATTGTTGAGGTTGATTTAGATGAAAGGACAAGAAACTCGTGGTTTTCAGTCAGAGGTAAAACAGCTTCTGCACCTGATGATCCATTCTCTTTATTCCAATAAAGAAATTTTCCTGCGTGAACTGATTTCCAACGCCTCCGATGCGGCCGATAAGCTGCGCTTTCGCGCGCTGTCGCAGCCGGATCTGTATGAAGGCGACGGCGAGCTGCGCGTGCGTGTTTCATTTGATAAAGACAACCGCACCCTGACCATCGCCGATAACGGAATCGGTATGAACCGTGATGAAGTTATCGATCACCTGGGGACGATTGCGAAATCCGGAACCAAATCATTCCTTGAATCAATGGGCTCCGATCAGGCGAAAGACAGTCAGCTGATCGGCCAGTTCGGCGTAGGCTTCTATTCGGCGTTTATTGTCGCTGACAAAGTCACCGTGCGTACCCGCGCGGCGGGCGATAGCGCCGAAAACGGCGTATTCTGGGAATCTGCTGGTGAAGGCGATTATACGGTTGCCGACATCACTAAAGCCGATCGCGGAACGGAGATCACGCTGCACCTGCGCGAAGGTGAGGACGATTTCCTCAACGACTGGCGCGTGCGTTCGATCATCAGCAAATACTCCGATCACATTGCGCTGCCGGTTGAGATTGAAAAGCAGGAAGAGGTTGATGGCGAAACCGTTATCTCCTGGGAGAAAATTAACAAAGCTCAGGCGCTGTGGACCCGCAATAAGTCGGAAATTAAAGACGACGAATACAACGAATTCTATAAGCACATTGCTCATGACTACAGCGATCCGTTGACCTGGAGCCACAACCGCGTAGAAGGTAAGCAGGAGTACACCAGCCTGCTGTATATCCCGTCGCAGGCGCCCTGGGATATGTGGAATCGCGATCACAAACATGGTTTGAAACTGTACGTGCAGCGCGTCTTCATTATGGATGACGCCGAGCAGTTTATGCCGAATTACCTGCGCTTTGTGCGCGGCCTTGTGGATTCCAGCGATCTGCCGCTGAACGTATCGCGTGAAATCCTCCAGGATAGCAGCGTAACCCGCAACCTGCGCACTGCGTTGAGTAAGCGCGCGCTGCAGATGCTGGAAAAACTGGCGAAAGACGACGCGGAGAAATATCAGACCTTCTGGCAGCAGTTTGGCCTGGCGCTGAAAGAAGGCCCGGCGGAAGACAACGCCAACCTGCAGACTATCGCCAAACTTCTGCGCTTCGCCAGCACGCATACCGATTCCGCTGCGCAGACCGTGTCGCTGGAAGAGTACGTATCGCGCATGAAAGAAGGGCAGGAGAAGATTTATTACATCACTGCCGACAGCTACGCCGCTGCGAAGAGCAGCCCGCATCTGGAGCTGCTGCGTAAGAAAGGCATCGAAGTTCTGCTGCTTTCCGATCGCATCGATGAGTGGATGATGAGCTATCTGACCGAGTTCGACGGTAAGCCGTTCCAGTCGGTCGCGAAAGCTGATGAGTCGCTGGATAAGCTGACGGATGAAGTGGATGAAACCACCAAAGAAGCCGAGAAGGCGCTGGAGCCGTTCGTTGAGCGAGCGAAAACCCTGTTGGGCGATCGAGTGAAAGAAGTCCGTCTGACCCATCGTCTGACCGATACACCCGCTATCGTTACGACTGATGCAGATGAAATGAGTACCCAGATGGCAAAACTGTTTGCCGCTGCGGGCCAGGCTGCGCCGGAAGTGAAATATATCTTTGAACTGAACCCGGTCCACCCGCTGGTGAAACGCGCGGCCGATACTCAGGACGATGCGCAGTTCAGCGAGTGGGTTGAGCTGCTGCTCGATCAGGCGCTGCTGGCCGAGCGCGGGACGCTGGAAGATCCTAACCAGTTTATCCGCCGTATGAACCAGCTGCTGGCGTCGTAATCTTTACCCTCACCCTAACCCTCTCCCTGAAGGGAGAGGGGACTGGCCCGGCGCTGGCTTGCTGGCACTGAGCTGATTTTCGCCCTCTCCCTGTGGGAGAGGGCCGGGGTGAGGGCATCCAACCGCACTCTACGTAAAATATCTCACCATTAACCGTTTCAGCCGCCCCACCTTCCTTGAGCCATCCGCGTTCTGGTGGTATGGTTTAGCGCTTTTTGAAGAATTGAATCAACTTTTGAGGGGATTTTCGTAATGCGTATTATTCTGCTTGGCGCTCCGGGCGCGGGTAAAGGAACTCAGGCTCAGTTCATCATGGAGAAATACGGTATTCCGCAAATCTCCACCGGCGACATGCTGCGTGCCGCGGTGAAATCTGGCTCCGAGCTGGGCAAACAAGCAAAAGACATCATGGATGCCGGTAAGCTGGTGACCGACGAACTGGTTATCGCCCTGGTCAAAGAGCGTATTACTCAGGAAGATTGCCGTAACGGCTTCCTGCTGGATGGCTTCCCGCGCACTATTCCGCAGGCTGACGCCATGAAAGAAGCAGGCATCGCCGTTGATTACGTTCTGGAATTTGACGTTCCCGACGAGCTAATCGTTGACCGTATTATCGGTCGCCGCGTCCACGCCGCTTCCGGCCGCGTTTACCACATCAAATTTAATCCGCCGAAAGTTGAAGGCAAAGACGACGTGACCGGCGAAGAGCTGACCACCCGTAAAGACGATCAGGAAGAGACCGTGCGTAAGCGTCTGGTTGAGTATCATCAGATGACGGCTCCGCTGATCGGCTACTACCAGAAAGAAGCCGAAGCGGGCAACACCCAATACGCGAAAGTCGACGGCACCAAAGCGGTGGCTGACGTTCGCGTAGAACTGGAAAAAATCCTCGGTTAATCCAGTCCGTTCTCATCCTGCAACTGCGGGATGAGAACTCCTCTCATATTACCTTTTTCTATGATTGGTTCCGTTTAGCGCCATTTCAGCTACAATTGTCAGCGATTCAAATGGTTAAGAGGCGGTAATGCATCAGACTAAAACAGGTATCTTATTAGCCAATTTAGGCACCCCCGATGCGCCCACGCCCGATGCGGTGAAGCGCTATCTGCGACAATTTCTTAGCGACAAGCGGGTGGTGGATACCTCTCGTCTGTTGTGGTGGCCGCTGCTGCGCGGTGTGATACTGCCTCTGCGCGCGCCCCGAGTTGCCAAACTCTATCAGTCTATCTGGATGGAAGAAGGGTCGCCGCTGATGGTCTACAGTCGTCAGCAGCAGCAGGCGCTGGCAGAACGCCTTCCGGATACCCCCGTTGCGCTGGGGATGAGCTATGGCTCGCCGTCGCTGGAAAGCGCAGTGGATGAACTCATGGAGCAGGGCGTTGACCATATTGTGGTGCTCCCGCTCTATCCGCAGTACTCCTGCTCTACCGTGGCGGCCGTGTGGGATGAACTGGCGCGAATTCTTGCTAAAAAGCGGTTGATTCCAGGCGTCTCTTTTATTCGCGATTATGCCGACGATGTGGATTATATCCACGCGCTGGCCGCCAGCGTTCGCGCTTCGTTTGCAGTGCATGGCGAACCGGATTTACTCCTGCTCTCCTATCATGGGATACCGCAGCGTTATGCCCATGAAGGGGATAGCTATCCGCAGCGCTGTCGCGACACGACACGTGAGCTGGTTTCGGCTCTGGGGCTCCCTCCGGACCGCGTGATGATGACTTTTCAGTCGCGTTTTGGCCGCGAACCCTGGCTGACACCCTACACCGATGAAACGTTGAAAATGCTTGGTGAGAAGGGCGTGAAGCATGTTCAGGTTATCTGCCCGGGCTTTTCCGCTGATTGTCTGGAAACGCTGGAAGAGATAGCGGTACAGAACCGGGAATTTTTCCTTGAAGCCGGTGGGCAGCAATATGAATATATTCCTGCACTTAACGCGGACTCTGCGCATATCGAAATGATGGTTAACCTGACAGCAACCTATCGCTGATCGCGCCTGTCGCGGGGAGTATGCTACTATTTCCCGCTTGTTCACTGTCCATAAACCATCACTATGAAATTTCCCGGTAAACGCAAGTCTAAACACTACTTTCCCGTCAACGCTCGCGATCCGCTGCTGCAACAAATTCAGCCAGAAAATGAGTCTAACGTCGCCTGGGTGGTTGGTATCGATCAAACGCTGGTGGATATCGAGGCGAAAGTGGATGAGTCGTTTATCGTACGCTACGGTCTGAGCGCCGGTCATTCGCTGGTGATTGAAGATGATGTTGCTGAGGCGCTGTATCAGGAGCTGGTACGCAATGGCCTGATCACCCATCAGTTTGCCGGCGGCACCATTGGTAACACCATGCACAACTACTCGGTGCTGGCGGATGATCGCTCGGTTTTGCTTGGCGTCATGTGCAGCAATATAGAAATTGGTGGCTACGCCTATCGCTATTTATGTAATACCTCCAGCCGAACCGATTTGAACTACCTGCAAGGCGTAGAGGGCGCGATTGGCCGCTGCTTTACGCTGATTAGCGATTCCGGCGAGCGAACCTTTGCGATTAGTCCCGGCCATATGAATAAGCTGCGTCCGGAAAGTATCCCGGAAGCCGTTATTGCCGGAGCATCCGCGCTGGTACTGACCTCCTATCTCGTGCGCTGCAAACCGGGCGAGCCGATGCCGGACGCTACGATGAAAGCCATCGAATATGCGAAAAAGCATGACGTGCCGGTGGTCCTGACGCTAGGTACTAAATATGTGATTGTCGATAACCCAGAGTGGTGGCAGCAGTTCCTGAAAGAACACGTTTCGATTCTGGCGATGAACGAAGAGGAAGCGCAAGCGCTGACGGGGATCTCTGATCCGCTATTGGCTTCGGATAAGGCGCTGGAGTGGGTTGACCTCGTGCTTTGCACCGCCGGGCCTGCCGGGCTCTATATGGCGAGCTTTACCGAGGATGAGGCTAAGCGCAAAACTCAGCATCCGCTACTGCCTGGGGCCATTGCTGAGTTCAACCAGTATGAATTCAGCCGCGCGATGCGCCACCAGGATTGCGAAAACCCGCTGCGTATTTTCTCGCACATCGCCCCGTATATGGGCGGACCGGAGAAGATCATGAATACCAACGGCGCAGGCGACGGCGCGCTGGCGGCACTGCTGCACGATATTACCGCCAATAACTATCACCGTAATAACGTGCCGAACTCCAGTAAGCACAAGTGCAAGTGGCTGACTTATTCATCGCTGGCCCAGGTATGCAAATACGCTAACCGTGTGAGTTATCAGGTGCTGAATCAGCACTCGCCGCGCCTGACCCGCGGCCTGCCGGAGCGTGAAGATAGCCTGGAAGAGGCCTACTGGGAGCGTTAATCCCAGGCAAGATGTAAAGACGTCCCCCGGAAAGCGCTTCGATGCCGGTTCCGGGGGTTAAAAATATTCTATTTCATAACTGATAATGCCTAGAATTGGCCCGAGCTTTGTGGGCTGTCCGTCGGTTTTCCATATTCTGAATATGTAATACATATCAATTTTTTCAGGGGATACTGGAAGGGCGTAGCTCTTTCCGGTGCTCTGGTTAAAACCGATCATGTCGGCGGGATAACCCATATCCTGGTTACTATAGATATACATCGAAAAGTTCTGTGGGCCATTTTTATCCATATTGATTAATCTACCTCCGCTATCAAGTGTGCCTGAGGTAATAAATCGCGGACGGACATTTTGTATCTCTGCCGTTGCCTGGCAATGGGCGAGTCGGATAAAAAAACGGACGTCACCTGTCTGGTCGGTGCTTTGCGTATCACCATCAATAAAAACGTGAGATGCAAACTCAAAGTCAATATTCGGGCTGGGAACACCGCTGCCGCCTTCATCAGGGTCTATAACGACGCCTTCGACTTTACAGGTTCCATTAATAATATGACCTTCAATATTAAGACTGCCGTCGGTAGCCCATACGGCGGTAGAAAATAGCGTGAATATCATTATTGTTATTCGTACAACGCTTAGCATAATGTCGTCCCTTTATTCATTTGTATCCGCTGGTATCAAAAGTAGATAACTTCATAATTCAGTACGCTCTGTACGGGACCCGGTGTAATTTCCTGAGTCGGATCCAGCTTTTGATAAGAGGCGTTATATTTCATTGTCAGGTAACTTCTGTGGATGTCCCATGAGGAGTGGGTTCTGTAGCGGGGTGCAGCATCGCTGCTTTCGGCGGGGCCATTCACTTTCACCCGCGCTCCTGAATCATGGCTGATCTGGATGCCAACGTTGGTAGCGCCGTTGGTTGCGGTATTCAGCAAAACGCCGTCACCGTTGGTTGCATCGGACGTCATACTGACTTTCACGTTGTCGAGATTAACTAACTCCGTCCATTGGCACGAGATATAGATATTAAACTGCACGCTACCGCTAAGGTTGCTGGTTGAGACGGCGGGTAGCGGAATAGTGAGGTTGCGTAACCCCTTATAAACTTCCGGCGTGTCAGCGTTAATCATGCAGGCACCGGCATACAATGTACTTCTGAATATCATGGTGCCATCAGCGGCTTGCGCATTAGTCGATAGCATAATAAAAATGATTATGCTACTCCATATTGTTTTTTTGATTTCCATTGTTATGGCTTCCATTAGTATAATTCGGATGTTCTCTTTAGAGATTAATGGAGAACTGTCTTCAGGTAAATATATTAACGGACTTGATGTGCTTATTTATTTTAACTCACGGTTGCGATTGTTTTTACTATGTATTTTAAATTACAAGAGTGACTAATAATCAATCGTGAAAACGTATTTAGATGATAAAGTAAATTGAATTAGTAATAATTATGACGAGGAAATAAATAGTCAGGAACGTACCAAGGGTTTGAACTGAGTCAGTATAGGGGGAGAGCCGACACCCTGTCGATATCGGCTCCGCTTCAGTCTTATCCCGTGGTTACTTCCAGTGGCGCTGGTGGTGTTTCCAGCAGTTTTATCATCGCGCGGGCAATTTCACGCTCGCCCATCACCACCTGATTCGCGCCGCGTTCAATAATGTATTCCACTTCATCGTCATAGTGGGCGCGGGCGATGATCTCGATATTTGGGCACTTCTCGCGTGCCGAAGCCACGATTTCCCCGGCTTCATAGCCGTTAGGTATGGTCAGTAGCAGCCAGCGGGCGCAGTCCAGATGCGCCAGATTCATAATTTCTTCATTGGCAGCGTTGCCCAAAACCGCGCGAATGCCGCGTGCGCGCAGTTCGTCTACGCGAGTGCGTGAGGTTTCGATAACCACCAATGGCATCCCCTGGGCCATCAGTTTTTCGCCAAGCAGGCTGCCAACGCGACCAAAACCGACCAGCAGCGCATGGTTGCAAATATCGACCGGGATCTGTTTCTCTTCTTCCAGAACTTCTTCCAGCGTCTGCTCGTCCAGCGTTTCGGTTTTATCGAGGTATTTTTCCAGCAGAGTAAACAGAATCGGGTTGAGCATAATCGAGATTATCGCCCCGGCAAGCACCAGATTCTGTCCGGCCTGCGGTAGCAGATTCAGCGCCATGCCCAGCCCGGCGAGAATAAAGGCGAACTCCCCGATTTGCGCGAGGCTGGCGGCGATAGTCAGGGCGGTTCGCGGCGAGTGACCGAACATCCGCACCAGGAAGAAGGCCGCGGCCGACTTACCAAAGATAATAATAGCCAGCGTCGCCAGTACCGCCAGCGGCTGCTCTACCAGGATCATTGGGTCAAAGAGCATGCCGACAGAGACAAAGAACAGCACGGCGAACGCATCACGTAGCGGTAGCGTATCGTGGGCCGCGCGGTGGCTGAGCTCGGATTCATTGAGCACCATCCCGGCAAAGAAGGCACCCAGGGCGAAGGAGACATCAAACAGTTCGACCGCACCGAAGGCAATGCCGAGCGCCAGCGCCAGCACTGACAGCGTAAACAGCTCGCGTGAGCCGGTCGCCGCGCTACGTGACATAATCCACGGCACCAGGCGGCGGCCTACCAGCATCATAATTGCGATAAAGGCGACGACTTTCCCAATGGTGATACCCATATCGACAGCCAGAGAAGCCAGGCCAACGTCGCCTTTCTCCGTCATACCTGCGACGGCCGGTAGCAGGACCAGCGTCAGCACCATCACCAGATCTTCAACAATCAGCCAACCGATGGCGATTTGCCCCCGCTGACTATCAATAAGCTGTCGTTCTTCCAACGCGCGCAGCAGCACCACGGTACTGGCGGTAGAAAGACACAAACCGAAGACGATGCCGGTCATCAGCGACCAGCCAAGCATTGCCGAGAGCGCCATACCCAGCAGCGTCGCCACAGCTATCTGGGCGATGGCGCCGGGAATAGCGATGGCCTTTACCGCCATCAAATCTTTTAAGGAGAAGTGCAGACCCACGCCGAACATCAGCAGGATCACGCCAAGCTCGGCCAGTTCAGGCGCCAGCTTGGTATCAGCAACGAAGCCAGGGGTAAAAGGTCCGGCCAGCACGCCCGCTAATAAATATCCCACCAGAGGAGAAATACGTAGCTTATTGGCAATCATGCCGAGAATAAAGGCGAGCACAAGGCCGCCGACAATGGTGGTGATTAGCGGTGTTGCGTGGTGCATTCCGTCTCCTTGCAGTGGTGAGCTGATCCATTTTCGGTATATACCCGTCATACTTCAATTTGCATGGGCGTTGGCTTTGTTACTCGGCTCATCCATGAGCCTCGCCCTTACGGGCCACCGCGATACGGTGTTCAAATCTGTTCCTGACAGATTTGTCGCTCACCCCTGTCACTTACGGAAGTCAAGCTCCTGGGGATTCCCTGCGTCGCCGCCTTCCTGCAATTTGAATTATTTAGGGTATAAAAACCAAAAAACCGAGTAATAGTTTATGACAGTTTCAGCGGTTTTGTTTATGAATAATTGTTGAATTTTGCAGAAAAGTGGAATTAATCCGCAAAAAAGCACAGACAGCAAAATGGCAGAAGATAATGCGGGGTGATGCTGATGGGGTAAGGGGTTGCGGCAGCCAAAGATTCACTTTGGCTGCCGGATAATCACGATTTTTGGTGGTTATTAGGAAGAAATATCGTCAGGATGCCGAGAAGAGGCAGGAAAGCACAGATTTTATAGACCAGGTCGATACTGGTATGGTCAGCTAACAGCCCCAGTACCGCGGCTCCGAGTCCGCCCATGCCAAAGGCAAAACCGAAGAACAGACCAGAAACCATGCCAATACGGCCCGGCAGTAGCTCCTGTGCGTAGACCAAAATGGCGGAAAAGGCCGATGCGAGGATAAAACCAATGATCACCGTCAAAATACCGGTCCATTCCAATGTGGCGTAGGGTAAAACAAGGGTAAACGGTGCGACGCCAAGGATAGAGCCCCAAATAACATATTTTCGCCCAATTTTATCGCCCAAAGGCCCGCCAATTACCGTCCCGGCGGCTACAGCAAAAAGGAAGGCGAACAGGTGGAATTGGGCGTTTTGCACCGATAATCCGAATTTTTGCATCAGATAAAAGGTGTAATAGCTGCTAATGCTCGCCATGTAGAAGTATTTCGAGAAAATCAGCATTAACAGGATGCTAACTGCAAGAATCACTTTGTTTTTCGGCAACGGATTAACAATTACCGGTTTTGGTTTACCTTTGTTCATACGATGCTGGGCGGAATACCAGCGACTAATTTGCGCCAGCACCACGATGGCCAGCAGCGCAGCCAGTACAAACCAGCCAACATTACCTTTGCCATACGGGGCGATAATGAGAGCGGCGAGTAACGGCCCTAACGAGCTACCAAAATTACCGCCAACCTGGAATATTGACTGCGCCAGGCCATGGCGTCCGCCCGAGGCCATTCGCGCAACGCGAGAAGATTCCGGGTGAAACACCGACGAGCCGGTACCCACTAGCGCAGCGGCCAGCAGAACCATTCCGAAGCTTCCGGAGATCGCCAGCAGCACCAGACCGCAAAGCGTAAAGCACATGCCAATGGGCAGCGACCACGGCATCGGGTGTTTGTCGGTCAGATAGCCAACCACCGGCTGCAAAAGTGACGATGCCAGCTGGAAGGTGAGGGTGATCATCCCAATCTGTACGAAGGACAGGGAAAACTCGGCCTGTAGCAGCGGGTAGATAGCCAGGATGAGCGACTGGATCATATCGTTTAGCAAATGAGAGAGGCTGATGGCCCCCAGAATGCGAAACGAGGTGCGTGCTTTTTGCGGCGCAGCAGCGGGGCCGGATAAGGGTTGTGCGGTCTGATTCATTGCCATAGGTTCACTTAAGTGTTTTTTATAGAGGATGCAGGTGGAATTATTATCTGTAAAACAGTTTCATTTAAATAAAATCTGGCTAAACGTCTCAACAAAGGATTCTGTCATGCCGCTACTTTTCGGGATACATGGCATGGTGGAGTTGTCACACCTTGAACCCCATTAAATCCAAAAACTACTTTATCCTACTGGTAGAATGTGTGACTTAAATGGGGGGAAGATATAGCCAGAGTTTAGTCAGCGTGGCAATATTAACAACGAATTGTCTTGATATCTGGTTAAACACAGTTTTCCAAACTTAAGGATAAACTGGCATAAATCACATTTCTCTGTAAGAAGATATCAGCAACAGATTTGCTACCAAGCTTCTTCAGTACGCGGTTAATATGGTGCTGAGCGGTGCGTTTTGAGATGGACAAGACAGAAGCAATGTCTTCGCCAGAGAGTCCACAAAGGACTAGACGGGAAACCATAATTTCCTGATTTGTAAGCTTAAGTTCATTTGTTTTCAATAGATCTGATATGCTGTAGACGATCTTCTTGAACTCTGTTGGAAAACAATCATTCATCATTGAATTTATGTCTATAAAACTAGGGGGATCTTCTCTCATACACTCAATTACCCGTTGCTGCAAAAAGCAGACCTGAGCCCCCGAATTATAAAGCTTAATCAGAAACTGAATGTTCTCCTCATGGAGAGGGCATCCAATGATAAATAGATGCTCCCTAGACATCATCTGACCGCGGATCTCATTAACCGAGAGTCGGGAGGCTGTTACGCCATGTTTCCTTAGAAGTAACTCAATTCCCAAGAACAGAAATTGGTTGTCCGTAAGAACGTAAACCATCCCCTATTTTACTCCCTGTTTTGTACTCAGGGCATGCATAAGAACTTATCCAGCCCCTCATTGTTAGTTAGTCCAGTGCGTTTCAACGTTTAAAGAAACCTTTCGTTTTTTTTCTATCTCGTACATAAGAAAGCAACGAGTATACGGCGATAAAGAACAGAACAATCACAGCCAGAAGTGCAAGCAGGTTTGTCATAGCGTGACTCCATATCCATCAGTACAACAAGTAAGATACTTTGTTTGTAAGAAAAATCTCAACAAAAAATAGCCTATTTACTTGTGCCCTACTAATTATGAGGGGGGGAGCTCCACGCACTTTTTTCAAGGGGAAGGTCATTTCAACTATTTTATCGTAAACTCCTAACGTTCCCCTACTTCCAGACATTCACCCTGACGGCTATGCCGTATTGATGATTTACGAGTTAGCAGAGGAGCTGAATGAAAGCATTACGTTATTACTCACTGTCCATGAATCGCCAGGAGGTGTGCGAACAGTAAACTCTCCGGTTGATATTGATTCAATCCCCTATTGAATAATCTCAACATGCCGGAGAAACCAATATCTGCAATGAAGGATAAATATCTTTTACTCTTCATAAGGCAATAAATCTTGAGTTCAAATGTTATCCTAATCCATGCACCCTACAGAAAATGAGTTCGATAATAGCTACTTGAAGGAAAATTAAAATAATTTCAATGCTGTTCTTATAATGTAATTCCACATCTTTGCTATTACAGTTTTCAATCAACTACAAAAGTATTCGTAATAGTTGAAATATAAGGGATGTCCAAATTACGGTGTACATTACACTTCCTTTAGATATAATAACTAAAAGGAGAAGGTAATGAAAACTTATGCATATACTCGGGTGTCAAAAGCAGATTCTGAGAATGGTACTACCGACAATCAGATTCATTTAATACGATCGCAACTGGATATTGATATGATCTTTTCTGACGTCAATATCTCAGGTTCTATGCCTTTTATCGATCGTCCAGAAGCAAAAAAACTCTTAAACTATCTCAACAAGGGTGATACCGTTGTTATAGCGAAATTAGACAGAGGTTTCCGAGATACTGCTGATTGCCTGAACACAGTAAACTTATTGAAGAAGAAAAAAATATTTCTTAAAGTGTTAGATATTTCTTTAGATTTATCCTCACCAATTGGTGAGATGATTCTTACTATCATGGCTTCAGTTGCAACTTTTGAAAGAAAAAGAATCGCTGAACGAATAAAAGACGGTTTTAGTACTGGTCGTAGCAAAGGGAAAAAGTATGGCTATAATAATAAAAATACAAAAGCAGGAGTGATAAAGAGAAACTCAAAAAGACAAATCGAAACTCAACTTCGGTACGAATCAATACTAGAATGCCTTAGAAAATTACCTGCTAAAAAACCATCTGAACGAGTTATGCTTGCTCACCTGGAGCAAGCCGGGATTCCGGTGAGTAGGAACACTTTGCGTAAGGCTTTGGGTAAATGATAGCTCACAAAGCATACAGTTTGCTTCAAAAAAAGTATGCTATCATGTGTATAATAGGTTTCAAACCTATACTAACTAAAAATAATTTTTGATTAGTAAATGCTTTAAAAAATCAGTGTTATAATGAATCTAAGCCCTTACTACTAATACTAACTAACCAGAAAAAGATAGATAGCAGCTTGCAGCTTGCTGCTTACGCCGTAGGCGTAATATTGTATTAGCATGAATAAATGCTTTAAATAATCAGTATTATAATGAATCTAAGTCCTTGCTACTAATACTAACTAATCAGAAAAAGAAAGATAGCAGCTTGCTGCTTACGCCGTAGGCGTAATATTGTATTATCTAATTAAATAAAACAGATGGGGCTATGCCCCATCGTTATTATAGAGTTAACGGCAATTACTTAAAGTACCAGTATGAGTAACCCTACCATTCGCATCAAAAATCGTCACAGAGCCTTTTCTGGTTCGTTTATTAATGGTTAATGAAGTAGCTCCTGTATCGTCTTGCTCTTCAAAGTGATACTCAGTAGCAGTTTGAGTTGTTTCAACACCTGTACCAAAAGTTGGTACAGTCACTTTTTTCCAGGTTCCTGTCTGCTCGTTCGTTAGTTTTCCATTGCATGTCCAGCGTGGGTTAGCTGGATCTCTTCGTGCATTCTGTTGCTCCAGAGCTTCTCGATTTCTTATCGCCTGTTCTATCTCTGCCCTCGGGTTGAAATTCATCAACCTGTCGATATCAGCCTGTGTTGTTTGCGCACTCATCGCGATTGATGGAAACGTTAGTATCAAAGCCAGAGTCAGCTTTGAAGAGAAGATTGATTTAGCTTTGTGGAAAAATTCTGTTTGTAACACGTTGAAAACTCCTTGTATAAAATTTGTTAAAACTATACCTGCATTGCCCCTGTAGCTTGTTTACAGAGATGTTGTCCACCGAGTGACACTAGGTACTCGGTGGACAATGTCACAACAGACACATAGTTTCTCTTCGCAATCAATACTAAGTAATTCTTAGTAAATTGTACACCAATTAAAAACATAATCAGCGTAGTTCATTGGGGTTGGTACTATGCTGATTACAAGGTTGAAAGAAGCCCGGCGGCGAGCAGGGCTGACTCAGGAAAAACTTGGTATCCTTGCTGGGCTGGATGAAGCATCTGCTAGTACAAGGATCAACCAGTATGAAAAGGGGAAGCACGCGCCAAATTTCGAAACAGTCTGCAACTTGGCAAAAGCATTAAACGTGCCTGTTTCTTTTTTGTACACCCCGGAAGATGACTTGGCTCAGTTTATACTTCTCTTTGGTTCGTTAAGCGAGTCAGATAGAAGGAGGATTTTGGCCCAATACAGTTAATGTATAAGCACTTCTGGTCATTATGAGAAAATATATCTGGGCTATGTTTTTTAATGGATTATCATATTTAGTAAATTGAATGTGTTTTTTGACTTATTAGTTAGGAATGCACGATATAATAATATGAACTGTTGTAGTGTGGTTTTGAAGAAAATTTAAGAGGCCATTTGGCCCCTTAATTAATTAATTATCTAAGAAATTTAGTACGTTTGGATCGTTAGACAATTCTTTTTCGAAGTTTAATCGGTGGATAATTTTGCATTTATCGCTTTCGATCCAAAGATCTATAAATTCTTTCGTATTCTTATTACTAGTAATTTCATCATAGTGAATAATAACCCATTTAAACGGTTCTTCATGAGAAATGAAAATTTTTTTTGATGCAAAGTAATACATTTTTTTAATTTCTTCAAAATCCATCTTTAAATCCTGCAAGTAATTTCTTCAATCTTTCAGTATCAGACTTAAATATAGTCTTTCCATTTTGTATCAAAAAATTCTGATAATGTCCATCTGTTTTGTCTACTTTTATGCGTAGACTTTTGGGGCCATTTATCTGATAAACAGTAATGCGTTTCACTAGACGTTTTAGATGCATGTTATATTTTAAAGGATCTTTTATTGTACTTAGCACCACGATGTCTTCTTGTTTTGGTGCAGTAATTTCTGGTTGTTCAAGTAATGTTTGTAGTTCTTTTTCTAAATTACTAATGGTCTTTAGTACTGAAACCGGAGGAGAGTCAAGTTTCAAAAGCATTTCGTTTAATTGTTCTATCTTATTTCTTTTTGATATTATTGATTCAGTCCTGATATTTTTAGTCGATGTGCTTTTTATTTCAAGTTTGTCTAATAAATTAATAAGTATAGGCGTAAAGTTGGGTATGGCCTTTGTATTTTTACAGCGCCCCTCTCTCGCAGCGATACAATAGTGATAGTGGTATTCATTTTTATCTTCTTTTGCAGTTTTGCTATAACTCTTTTTAAAACATATTGCATTGCCGCATTCACAATAGAAAACCCCTCCGAATGGATTAACTCGAGATGGGCGTCCTTTTGATGCATGTTTATTGTCAAACTGAATCTGAGAAAATAAATTGTAATCTATAAGAGCTGGGTAGTAATTTTCAACCAGAGCTACCGGGATATATTTCCCTTCTATAACTTGGTGTGATTGATATGCTCCGTAAAGTACGGGGCTTGTGATTATTCTTTTAATTGTGGGTTGATACCACTCTTTTCCTGTAGGTCCCGGAATTTGTCTTTCATTTAATATTTTTGCTATTTTTCTTGGCCCATGCCCTAGTAATCTTAGTTCAATTATCTCTTTAGCTATGGTTGCGCGATCGTTTAAGACATAATGCCTTTGCTCCTTATCGTAATCAAGCCAAAACATCGATTTTCCGGGGAGTATAACACCATTTTGCGCTTTTTCTCTTGCTATCGCTTTAGACTCTCTGACTAGTTTTGATTTTCTAAGCGACTCTTTATGGGCCAAATCGGCTGCTAATGCAACCATGATGACTGAGCTTAGATCATTTAGAGAGTCCTTTTTAAGCACTTGGCCTTGTAGTGTCTTTGCATCCTCCCCAACAAAAGCAACTTTGATGTCGTGCTGAAGAATTTTCTTTAGAATATCTTGTGTATGGCTAATTCCTTTACGACTTAAACGGTCGATAGCTTCAATAAGTATAAAACTACCTGCTGGGATAACACCAGTTTGAATCGCTTCGAACATCTGTTCAAGTTCAGGACGACGCACATTTTTGAACCCTGAAATCCCTAGATCATGATAAGACTGGTTTGAAAGCCTCAATCCGTGCTGTGTGCAAAATAGACGGGATGCATTTAACTGACGTTCTAATGACGTTCCTGTTGCTTGAGATTTGGTACTAAATCGTACATAACTAAAGGCTTCTATCATACTGATTAATACTCTTTTTTCATCTATTCATTGAATTATATCATGCTTTTATATTTTGTTTAAATGAAACTATTATCTGCCTAACATACCTGCCCCTAAGGTTTGAATAAAGTCTCATTTCTGAAAACAAAGTTGTCTAATTCACCAACTCGCTATACTTTCGGCACTTGTTACTTTGTCAGGGAGAGAAATATGCAATTGATCAAACGGGGCGTTGCGCTGGCATTATTCACCGCGCTATCGCTAGGAAGCCTGTCAGCACAGGCTTATGAGCAGGATAAAACCTACAAAATTACCATCCTGCATACTAACGATCATCATGGTCACTTCTGGCGTAGCGATTACGGCGAATATGGGCTGTCGGCACAAAAAACGCTGGTGGACGGTATTCGTAAAGAGGTGGCAGCAGAGGGCGGCAGCGTGTTGTTGCTCTCCGGCGGCGATATTAATACCGGCGTGCCGGAATCAGATTTACAGGATGCGGAGCCCGATTTTCGCGGTATGAACCTGGTTGGCTACGATGCGATGGCGGTGGGCAACCATGAGTTTGATAATCCGCTTAGCGTACTGCGTCAGCAGGAAAAATGGGCGAAGTTTCCGTTCCTCTCCGCCAATATTTACCAGAAAAGCACTGGTGAGCGTCTGTTTAAACCGTGGGCGCTGTTTAAACGCGGTGGGCTGAATATTGCGGTCATCGGCCTGACGACCGACGATACGGCTAAAATTGGTAATCCTGAGTACTTTACGGATATCGAATTCCGTAAACCGGCGGAAGAAGCCAAGCTGGTGATTCAAGAACTTCAGCAGAATGAAAAGCCAGATGTCATTCTGGCAACCACCCATATGGGCCATTATGACAACGGCGACCATGGTTCCAATGCGCCGGGCGATGTAGAGATGGCGCGCAGCCTGCCCGCAGGATCGCTGGCGATGATTGTCGGTGGTCACTCTCAGGACCCAGTATGTATGGCGTCTGAGAATAAAAAACAGGTGGATTATGTGCCGGGCAGCCCGTGCGCGCCGGACAAACAGAACGGTATCTGGATAGTCCAGGCCCACGAGTGGGGTAAATATGTTGGTCGTGCCGACTTTGAATTCCGCAATGGTGAAATGAAGCTGGTGCACTATCAGCTGATCCCGGTCAACCTGAAGAAGAAGATCACTTACGATAACGGTGAGAGCGAGCGTGTGCTCTACACGCCGCAAATCGCCGAAAACCCACAGATGCTTTCCTTGTTGACGCCGTTCCAGAATAAAGGTAAAGCGCAGCTGCAGGTGAAAATTGGCAGCGTGAACGGGCATCTGGAGGGCGATCGCAGCAAAGTTCGTTTCGTGCAAACCAATATGGGTCGTCTGCTGCTGGCAGCGCAAATGGCGCGTAGTAATGCCGACTTTGCGGTGATGAGCGGCGGCGGGGTGCGTGATTCTATCGAAGCGGGTGATATTACCTATAAAGACGTGATGAAGGTGCAACCCTTCGGCAACGTGCTGGTGTATGTCGATATGAGCGGCAAGGAAGTGACAGAGTATCTGACCGCTGTGGCGCAAATGAAGCCAGATTCAGGCGCGTATCCGCAGTTTGCTAACGTTGGTTTTGTGGCTAAAGACGGCAAGCTTAACGATTTGACTATCAAGGGCGAGCCGGTAGACCCAGCGAAAACCTACCGTATGGCAACCCTGAGCTTTAACGCTACCGGCGGCGATGGTTATCCGCACATCGATACTAAACCGGGCTATGTCAATACCGGTTTTATCGACGCCGAAGTGCTGAAGGAGTACATCCAGAAAAACTCTCCGCTGGACATTGAAGCATTTGAGCCGAAAGGCGAGGTGAGCTGGCAGTAACGTCTGAAACTCCCCGGTGGCGCTTACGCTTACCGGGGCTACTAGCTCGCAGACAACTGTGAACCGTAGGCCGGGCAAGGCGTTAGCCGCCGCCCGGCAACGCCATAGATCGCGCTTTTCCTGCAATCCACATCTAAATATCTTTTTTGCCAAGAAGCCTCATCAGGCTAAACCGGCGTATTACTTTACGCTGCGCCGATTTAAAATGTGCAATATCAACGTTGCTTCTGTCTGAAGCGGCGATACCAACATAGCCTGGAATTGAGGCTGCTATTTTTTCAAACTTACCGAACTCCAGCATTGTTTGATTTATTATTACGCCGTCATGGAAGTCCTCGTAGATTGCCACGGGCAAAGGCTGATACTGGTTTGTTGATTTTATGAAGTGTGAGAAAAAGTATGGATCCAGATCGCCAAAATCTAAACCGTAAATAAGCGGAACTTCTATACTTTGTCCGGTAACCTGGTTTTCGAACCCACAATGATATCCATGTAGAAAGTATCGCCAGTCATCCATTTTGCCGGTTTGCTTGCGCCCGGCTTTAAAGGCATTAAAGGTTAATAGCGGATAGTTTTCTGCAATATTAACGTTCAGCTTGTGGGCTAGGGCGTAAATGAGTTCGGTCGCCAGCTTACGGTAGTCTTTGGCGCAGCTTTCAAAAAAATCCTGATATGGGGCGATTTCTTCCGCTGAGATGAGTCTGGCAATGTTGATTTCCGGATCCTGGGTATGGATGCCGACTAAAAAATCTTCCAACTGCTCTTTTAGCTGCTTGCCCACAGCTTCTCTTTGCTCTGTTACCGAGCCTTCAAACAGCAGGCGTAACTTCTTTGTCCTAGGTATTTTTCTCAGCAGATCAATGGGAGGGATATCTCCAGCGTCCCGAATCAATAATGTTTCTCTTGTTCTTTTCATGTATATACATCCATGTACAGTAAGTTGTGATTAATCGCGCCGCGCGATATCGGCGAATTTCGCGTCAAGGATCTTCGCCAGATCGCTGGCCGCCAGCTCAATATCCAGCCCGCGCTTGCCGCCAGAAATAAAAATGGTGGCAAACGCCTGGGCCGGAGCGTCAATTACCGTCGGCAGGCGCTTTTTCTGCCCAAGCGGGCTGATACCGCCCACCAGATAGCCGGTGACGCGTTGCGCAACCATCGGGTCCGCCATATCCACTTTCTTTGCGCCTAAGGCTTTCGCCACCTTTTTCAAATCCAGCTGACCGGCAACCGGGGTCACCGCGACGGCAAGATGCTTCATATCACCATTGACCGCGACCAGCAGCGTCTTATAAACCTGGTCGGCGTTTAGCCCCAGCTTGCGTACGACCTCGTCACCAAAATTGGTTTCGGTAGGATCATGGTCGTAACTATGGATGTTAAAAGCGATTTTGTTTTTTTCGAGTAACTTAACGGCGGGAGTCATCGTTATCCTTCTTACCAACCGATTTGATGTGGCATAAGCATACGCCCGACGGTTGTCTAAAAAATAGTATCATCTTGCGCAATAGTGTTGGCAGTGATGGTCACTTTGAGCGACAATCAAGCGATCCGAGGTGCAAATCTCGGGATAATAATAATGATGAAATTCCTCTTTGACGGGCCAATAGAAATATTGGCCATTTTTTTACGTTAACATATCCGGCAGATTCCCTTCCCCGTATAAATGCAGCGCCCCTACGGCAACTACGTAGCGGCCCGGCGGCAGCGCCAGCAGCGTTTCGCGCCAGGCCAGGTTGCGCTGATGCATCAGCACATCATATAGCGACTGGCTAAAGGTCGTTGGCAACACGGTTGCACCTTTTGACGGTGGCTGCTCCAGCCACCAGCCGATCATCACCTGTAACAGACGGGCGTTAGTGCGCCAGTGGGTCAGCGTATCCTCCAGCAAAGCCATTCCCCCATCTGGAAGGTTGCGCAACAGGGCGATTTGGCTGTCGGCCCCCTCCAGTTCCATCACCCGAATATTGCTCTCGCGGGCCGCCATTAGCAGCTGGTAATCAATACCATAATCCGCTCTTAGCCCCAGCTTTTGCGCCTGGGTGGCCTGCAACACCATTGCTACTTGCCACAGCGGCTGGCTATCAAATAGCGCGATAGACAGGCCCATCTCTCCCGCTCGCTCTTCCAGTTCAGCGAGCTGGGATGCGCTCAGGCGTTCCGCCAGCGGTGGATAAGAGGGAAGGTTGCTGAAC